>CAZLEV010000003.1:0-269079 GCA_964558645.1 uncultured archaeon | reverse complement strand
ACTGCTACGCTCCTGTACCAAGTCGTCCTTGAAGGGAACGAGGAATCAATCTAGATTCTGGCCTCAATCCACTCGACCATGTCTTCAAGCACGACCTCTCCTCCCTCATCCTCCCATGGTTCGTGGTATAAACCCTCGTAGAACTTCCAAGTCTTGTCTTCAGAACCGATTCGCGTGTAGAAATCTCTGTTCAGCTCGGGGTCCAGAATCTGGTCATTCCCAGTCTGGAGCACTATGATGGGGTCAGTGAGCCTGTGGGCCGATTCGAATGTGACCTCTTTCGCCCTGAAACCCTCAGCAGCAAAACGTGGCGTAACTTTGTCCCACCGAAGAGGGTCATTCCTGTTGCGTTCAACCACCTCAGGGTTGGCTGCAATCAAGTCGTAGTTCAGTCCATTGTCGAACTGCTTCCTCACGTTCAGGCGAGACAGAAATCTGAGAAGTAGTCTGACGAAGGTATTCACTTCAAGTCTTTCAGAAACAGCAGGACAGGGCGTGACATAGCCGGCCGCAGTTCCAGGGTGTTCCAATGAATACATCAAGGCAAATAGCGCGCCGAGTGAATGACCATGGATGAACAGCTTGAGTGCCGTGTGTCTGCTCATAAGACGAGTCACCAGAGCATCTATGTCGAGGAGATACTCTTGAAAAGTTTCAACATGACCCTTCAACCCATTATAATGGCCGAATCCTCTAAGGTCCGGCACTCGTACTTCAAATCCATTCTCTGCATAATGGTTTGCGACATACGATAGCAGCCCAGCATGAGATCCAAGGCCATGTAGCGCAAGAATCATAGCATGGGGGGGACCCTCAGGCAGCCACTTGACCATGAACATCTCTGTCCCGTCATATCCAGTATATGTTCCTTCAACAGATGTCACTGGAGTCATGTGTGATATTGGAACCTGTCCTCTATATCCGTGTTTTTGTCACAACATATCTCGCCTGACTCTGAAACGGACCGACACACCCCCAAAAAATGGATTCTTTCGTCAGTTTTAAAAGGCGACTTATATAGGGACAGCTCGACATATATAAGGCAGGGGAAAATGGATGCCAAGACCACAGCCGAAGACAAAAATAGAGAATGTAGTGGCTTCTGTCATACTGAATCAACGTCTTGACTTGGACGAGATTGCCGCTACGATGCCCAATGTAGAGTTTGATCCTGAGCAATTCCCAGGACTTGTTTACCGCCTGAAAAAGCCCAAGACGGCCACACTGATTTTCAATAGTGGAAAAATGGTGTGCACCGGGGCTAAGAGCGAGAAGGAAGCAAAGAAGGCCGTTCACAAAATTGTGAAGAACATCAAAGAGGCTGGGATTGAGATCACGGGAAAGCCAATCATCGTGGTCCAGAATATTGTAGCAAGTGCGAGTCTCGGAGCTGAGCTCAACCTCGAGCTGGCAGCGATGAAACTTGAGAACACTCTCTACGAACCCGAACAGTTTCCCGGTCTAATCTACCGTATGCGCGAACCAAAGGTGGTCATCCTGCTCTTTGGCTCGGGCAAGCTTGTCATAACAGGTGCCAAGTTTGAGCCTCAGATTGATGAAGCTGCAGAGAAGGTCATGGACCGGCTCTTGGAGCTGGGCGTCATGCGCGTTCCTGAAGGTGAAGACTGGGGCGACTACGAAGAAGAAGAATGGTTCTAGAACTGATGAAGCATCGGAGTTCTTGACAGCTCCGATAGCTTCCTCATCTTTGTTTTCTAGCGGACTAGAAGATATCAAGTCCGATGGGTGGTATTGCCAGCACTAGGATAATCATAGCCAGGATAAACACAGCAATCCGACTCTTTGATACGGGGACTGTGTCGTTCAGAGGCCCAGGATGTTCTCCTCCCTGCGAAATCAGTACAACAAGAATGGCCATGACAAAATAGCCCGAGATTGCCATTACCGCAATGGCCACCCAACCGATGTACTTGTGTTTTTCTGAAGCCACTATGGCTCGCAGTGCGTGACCTCCATCAAGCTGACTGGTCGGGAATAGATTCAATGCTGTCACCAGACATCCGACCCACGCGGCGAATCCGACCGGATGAAGGTAGAGAGTTCCTCCTGCAGGAATGAAATCATCGAATACAAATTCCAAGAGCCAGAAGATTGGTGGAACCGGAAGCGAACCGGTCATATCTGGAAATGCAGCGTCTATTGCCGCCAGTTGCTCAGCTGTGACGGGCACAGACAGGAAGAAGCCCACGAAGAGAACGATGAGAGTGACAGCGAATCCAGCCAGTGGTCCAGCGACTCCCAAGTCAAATAGATCGCGCCGGCTCTTTGGCGGGCTCTTCTGTTGGATGAAGGCCCCGAATGTCCCGCCCAACTGGGGTAATCCAGGGATAAAATAAGGGGGTGTTGCATCGATACCACGTCTCTTGGCAGTAAGATAGTGCCCCATTTCATGTGTGAATATTATCCCCATCAGTGATGCAATGAAAATCACCGTTACAAAGACAAGATCGAGTATTGTCCACCCCTGAGGATAGAAGAGACTCAGAAAAACCGGACTTGTCGCTTGAAGAAAACCACCCAGAGCGATGGAGGCTATGGTGGCAATGAACAGTGCATAGTTGATACGGGTATCTGATTTTCCCTCCTTCTGCACAGGTACAAAGCGGGAGTTGTAAATCCCCTGGTCCTCATCATACCAACGAACAACAGGCCAGACTCCCAATCTCTCAGCCTTATCATCGAGTTCATCAAAGACTCTCCGCTGTTCATCAATGCTGGGGACCTGACCATCAGGCCATCGAAAGAGGAACGTTGGCATACTGTACTGCATCGAACTCTCTAAGACTTCAAAATACTGGGAGAGTGCTGCATTCAGTTCGGTGAATGTAGGGTAGCTAATGACGCGGTCTTGGTATTCGTTGCTAAATGACAGAGCATCGTTCCCTCCGCTTGATGGAAATTAGCTGAAGCTCGGAGGATTTGGCTATAAGCATAGTGTCCTATGCAGAAGAGTACCACCTACGTGACCCAGAAATCATCCAGAAAAAAGTATGAAGAGGGCCAGCCCTAATGGCGGCCACTCTATAGTTCCGTACTACTTCTTGCGCTTGGCAATACACACGACGATGAGGAGGACAAGAACACCTGCAACTATGAGCAGTAGCATTGGGTCATCCAACAAGCCAGGTGGTATGATGCTTGCAGCCTCTTTGACTTCGACGTGCACTGTATCACTTGCCTCATTGCCAGTCCAGTCCACAACCGTGAGCGTATAGCTGTAGTTGCCAGCCGTAAGACCATCGATGCTGACCTCAATGCTTCCGCCAGCCCATTCTTCGGTGGTGATGGCGGTTCCATTCCTGCTGACGATGTACTCTGCAGGATGATAGCTGTCAGGATTCCACGTTATCACATTGCCTGTTTCATCTTCTGTGTAAGAAACATCAGCCGGTGAGTCAATAGTGGGTCCAAAGAGATGAGCAATGACATTCAGCCATATCTCATCCTTATCCGCATATCCAGACTCATCGCTGTCACCATCCAGCTGATCGAAGATGTAACCCATCGCGATAGTCTTTCGATCATTCCGAACAGCGAGCGCACACTTATTGGTCTGCTCCAGAGAACTCGAACCACCCAGGGCTGTTGCATTGTCGAACACATGGAACAAATCGCCATCATCCATGTATGGACCTGAGATCTCAAACGAGGTCGAGCCTAGGTCAACTGGGTTCATGTAGATTGGATGATTTTGATCCCAGATGTAGAAGTCATCGTTCGAGGGATAATTATCTGCATAAGCAACACCCATCATGCTCAGAAGATCTTCGAAACCGGAGTAACTCCAAGCATAAGTTGCCATGGCAAGATAGCCGCCATTCTCAACATGCTCGATGAGTTGTGTACTCGAGTCACCCACGACGTAGTTGACAGCGTCGACTATGACGTATTCCCAGTCGTACGTCTCGAGGGTTAAATTGAGATTGTATCGCCAAGTCACCAAGAAGAACTCGATTCCCAGTTCGTTCAGTGCCTTCGCCGCAGGCGTCTCGTAGAAGTCATCTGCTACGACATCATCGCAATACAGCAATGTGGTTGCTGCTGCGGAACCCAGCCAGTTCATCAGATTGAGTGCCCAGTCCCTATTGTCGACCTGATCTAGACGGTTCATGTCCGCCCAGTTCATGTCAGCCATCAGAATCATACGTCCGTCACCGTGTTCAACAGCAGCACCATGGACATTGCCATCCTTCTCGATCAACGGAAAGGCGTCGCCAGTAAGATTGATGTATCCTACTGCAGACACGGTGAGTTCATCTACGCGATCTCTGACAGGAGTATAGAGGGGTTCTAACGTATGGGTACCGCTTAGGTAGCTGTCATTAAGTTGCATCCCAAAGGGGCTCACCATGTTATTCAGCTGGTCAGCACAAATGCTGAAACCGAATACATTCGCAGACTCACCAAGGACCAAGAGAGACCCGCCAGAGTCGACCCAATCCTCCACGGCAGTGATTTCCGCAGCGGTATAGTTGAAGTCTGGACTCACAAGAATGAGAACTTCGTAGGGGGCAAGTCGGTCTGCTGTGAGATTCCCTTCATCCGAGGGATACAGCTTGTCCACTGTGAATGAGTGTGTGACAAGGTGATCTCGAAAGTCTACCAAGTAGTTTGGGAAACTGGAATACTCGTCCCAAGGATCGAAGCCCAATCGTGGCTGATGCGACAAGTCGAAGACAACTCGAGACTTAGGAACAGGACAGAGCCACTCTATGGCATCAACCCAGAGGGTCTCCATCTCTTCGACAATGAACCGGTCCTCGTTGATATTCTGTGCCCAACCGGGCAGATGAACAACTCGTCCACCTCGAAGCTCGGGCTCATAGGCGAGGCCGGTCACACTGTTGGGAATCCCATCAACATGGAGAAGTCTGACATAGTGGCCTCCCTCTGTGGTCGGTGTTATGGCGGACCAGTCGAATGTGGCCCAGTCGAGCATTGTGATGTTGATCTCGTTTCCAACAGAGAATCCCTTGGTCACGGGATGCAATGTGTTGACAACCTGTATCTCTGAGTTAGAGTAGGTCCAGTAGGTTCCGTAACCATCATCGCCTTCAGACTCGGAGGGGATGATTCCTGCATAGCCCAAAAACTGAGCTGAGCTATCGATAGTCAGAAGTCCTCCACCAGAGAGCCAGAATGACTTTGCCAACATCGTTACGTTCTCTCGTGGCATATTATCGGGCAAGACGAAGACATCGAACTCCGACACAAGTAGCCCATGGTCGAGCAGATCATCGAATGTAACGAGTTCTACCTCATAGCCGGCATTGCTCAGAACCTGTGCTATGTCACTAGAATCGTTTACATAGAGTCCACTCCAGCCCCACTCAGGGGTCGTTGTGTTAGGCTCATCGTACACTGCTACTCGAATATTGCGCGGCATGATCTCAGCCGGTGTTAGCTGCTCTACCGAGCTACCTCCCAGAGTCGAATCAACGGAAGAGAAGGATATCGGTGGAAGCAGACTCAGGCTCATCAGCATGATGAGCGACAAGTAAATTGCGTGCTTTTTGCTTTGCATATCTCCTGCCTCACCTTTCCGGTGCGATTTCTCTTAAAAAGCTCATTGGTGACATTATCCAGGGCCCATAGATGCGATTGCAGATGCTTCCTCTTCACATTCGAGGACTACTAGAGGGGCTGCTAGGCAATGCTTATCCTTTTAGAAGACCACTCCACCGAAAAATGACTCCAAGAGCATCATTGAAGAATCCAAACTACTGATGATTGCGATATAGCTCGAAGGCCCTTCTTACTGCGGAAGCCGTTCTATGGCCCCTCGTGTCTTCATAGAAAGCAGGAAGGAATCCATGTTCGAGGTATTCTTCAGGACCTAGTCCGTCTGACAGCGCCTCCTCAACTGAGTCCCGAAGTCGCTGCATAAAGTCACTGTGCTTGGCTAGCTCAGAGTTGGAACAAACCGGGCCATGTCCTGGGATAATCAGGTCAAATTCTTTGTCGATGATCTCTTCAAGACTATCAATCCATTGATCGATTGCACAGGAACTATCCCCCATGTATGGGAATTCCTCGCTAAACACGAGATCTCCTGTGAATACTGCATTCTCTGGCCCGTAAGTGACAATAGATGAGCCTGCTGTGTGCCCACCAACTTTCGTAATCAGAATGTCTTCATCCAGCTGATAAGACGACTCGAAGGTTTCAGTCGGAATCAGAAGCTCAAGGTCTTGAACCGCATCCCAGTTCTCGGGACGCTCCTTTCGGACCTCTTTGGCGTAAGAAAGAAGCTCGTCGCGTTTCCAGCTAGAATCTAAGGCTTGCATACAAGCATTCTTTGTGTCCTTCGAACTGAGAATCCGTTTTACATCAAGACCCTGAGCTCCAAAGATGTGGTCAGAGTGCCAGTGAGTGAGAACCATTGTTTTACTAGATACGCCGGTCAGCGATTCTAGCCAGTTCATCATCTTACGTGTCTTTTGATGGAACATTCCGGAATCAATCCATACAATCTCATCTTCAAGCAAGATAGCCCCCCAGTTCCCTCCATTGATTCCGCTGGTGTCTGCATAGATGTGATCCGATAGCTTCGTCAAATCCATGTGTAGAAGGAGAGGGCTATCCCAGATATACCTAACCGAAGTCTTCTCCAAGAAGCAAATGCCGGCGTCCTACTCAACTCGTGTGTATCAGAAGGGCATTGCATATCAGGAGTCTAGCAGCTGGCGGATGTCAGCCGAAGTCTGTCTAGGGCCTTTGAACTGACGAACCCTAAATCCAACACCGAGACGGTCTGCAAGCTGACGGCAGGCTTCGATATCTAGTCCGGGCAGTTCCACAACAGAGATCTTTGTCTCCATGAGCACTGAACACCGCTTCACAAATCCTACCACCGAATCAAATGTCTTAACACCAAACTCAGGACGGCAAAGTTTCACGTAGGTCTCCGCGTCTGGAGCATTGAGAGAGACCTGTATCTCGTCGAGGCCTGCTTCCGCCAACTCTAGGGGGACATCTCGGTCTGGATACAGGAGCAAGCCCTGTCCATTTGAGTTCATCCTCGTGGGAAGGCCTAGTTGTTCTGTGACAACGTTCAGGACTTGGAGCACGCTCTCAAGATTGAGAAGCGGTTCTCCGAATCCGACAATCGCGACCTCTTTGAAGCCATCTGCGGTCCTTCTCAGTACTGCCTGCACAAGCTCCTCCGGTGTTGGATCTCTACTCATGCGAAGGTCAAATCCATAGACCCCATCAGTGAAGTTTCGCACGCAGAACACGCAGCTATTACTGCATCTGGATGAGGCGTTGACATAGAGGGTGTTGTTAATCCAATAGACCAAGGTCTCTGTGCTCATACCATGAGAAGAATCCTGAGTGGCACATAAGCCTGTTTAAAGGGGATTCACTCAGGATTGTCATGAACGAAACACCTGCAGAAACAAACACCCATATGTATCAAAAGGGGGCCTTCGACAGGCGCAAGGAACACGTGAGTAAAATGGACAAGCATTGTTACCTCTCAGCTTCCGAGATACTGAGAAAGATTCGCCAGCAATCACTCTCAGTTGAGGGTCTTGTGTCAGATCTGTTAGAGAGAATTGAGAGAGTCAACAGCAGAATTAACGCGTTGGTCTACCTGGATCGAGAGAATGTTATCGCTCAAGCACGAGGGGCGGATGACGCTCTAGCCCGCGGTGAACAGGTGGGACCTCTCCATGGCCTCCCGGTCACAATCAAAGACAACATAGAGACCGCTGGTATGACCACAACTGGAGGAATCAAAGGGAGAGAGGGTTTTGTTCCTTCGTTTGATGCAACTGTGGTCGAGCGCCTGAAGGCTGCTGGCGCCGTCATTCTTGGAAAAACGAACTGTCCCGCTTTCTGTGCAGGATTTGAGACCGAAAATGAAATCTACGGGAGAACGAACAACCCCTACGATCTAGACAAGACAGTTGGCTCAAGCAGCGGAGGAGAGGCTGCTCTTATAGCAGGAGGAGGATCGTATCTGGGCATTGGATCCGATACGGGAGGGAGCATCAAGTGGCCCGCATCATTCTGTGGGGTCTGTGGTCTGATTCCCACGTTCGGACGGGTTCCTAGGACTGGTACAATCCCCCCATATCTCGGCTTCGTAGATTCTACCCAGATTGGGCCCTTGGCTCGTACTATCGAAGACCTCGCGCTGGTGCTGCCAGTAATCATGGGTCCCGACAACTGGGACTCCAGGTGTGTACCTATGCCTCTTGAAGAACCAGACGAGTTAGGAATGAACGACCTCAAAGTAGCATACTATGCGGAGAATGGCTTCGTAGAACCGGACAAGGAGATTGAAAGAGCTCTCTATCACGCAGCAGATGTCCTTGCAAGTGCTGATGTTGAGATTCACGAGACGTATCCACTTGCCACAACCGAATTCCTCAGTCTTAGCAAGGGTCTGAATGGCTTCACGCGACACATTGATCCAGAAACAATGCCAAGTATCCATGAACAGGAGGAGCCAGTGGAACTCTACCCTTCCAGAATACTTGATTTGGCTGATGATTGGTTGGATAGGTCTCAGCAAGCACGAGGATCTGACGCAATGCTAGGTATCGAGTTCTTCTTCTGGGGAATCAAACGTGATGTCTACCGTAGCAAGATTATCCGTTTCCTGAAGACCTATGACGCTATTGTCTGCCCCGTATCTGCTAGAACAGCCTTCGAGCATGGAGAGTCTGATGAGGAGGATTTCAATCCACTAGACCTCCTGAGCTACACCCACCCCTACAGTCTTGTTGGCCTGCCTGCTGTGACTTTTCGGTGTGATACTTCCTCACAAGGGCTCCCCATCGGTATACAGATTATCACTGGTTGCGCCAAGGAAGCTCTGGCCTTGAAACTGGCAACCTATCTTGAGGACAAGACAGGCGGCTTCCAACCTCCTCGTCTGTAAGAACACATCTGTTTATTCGAAAGCATCCTTGTTCTGCCACATGGCCCATCACGGGAATCGATTTTGGGACCGAAGGAAATCGAGGATAAACTCACAACCCCTGCGAAACCTACAATGATTGCCACGCCACATGAGTCTGAAATGCAGCACCTGGAGTCACAACAGTGAATCACCAAACGGTGACATTCATGAAATCTGCCGTGCTGTGACAGAAAACAAGAAAGGCGAATCCTAGAATGATAGAGGATACTATAAAGAGGACTCCGATGAGCGCACCCATCTTTACTCTGTCGGTTTCTCTAGGTAGCCATTATCATAATACCACTTGATGGCCCTCTTTATCCCCTCTTGCATGGTGTACTTAGGATTCCAGCCAAGGAGTCTCTTGGCTTTCTCATTGGAATACCAGCGCTCTTGATCCATGCTCTCTACAGTCTTTGCATGCCAGAGGAATGTTGTTTTCCCCCGATTCTTGAACGGACTCATCATGCCTATTCCGATCTTTGCCAGAGTTGTTGGAACGTGACGCTTCGGGGGATCTACACCCAAGCAATCGCCAAGGAACTCAATCAACTCACTGTATTTCATGGCTTCATCGGGGGCGAGAATGATAGTATTGTCAAGTGCGCTCTGGCTGGTGAGAGACTTGACAAACCCTTCTACAACATCGTCCACATGGGTGTACATTATGTGCTTCTCCCCATCACCTGGTAGAACAGGAATCGCTCCGTCATTGATGGCTTTGATGGTTTCGTAGGCAGTGTAGAGGTCCCCCTCACCCATGACTCCCGTAGGTCGGAGGATGATATACTGAAGCCCCGTGTCCTCTGCAATCTGGCGCACCGCCTTCTCAGCCAGGATCTTAGACTCCCCGTATTCAAACTGAGGTCTCAACTCAGTATCCTCGTTTGCGGGCGGGTACCTCACCGGCCCAATTGTTTCAGTTGTTGAGCAATAGATGAAACGTTCGACGCTGGTACCGACGCAAGCATTCATGAGATTCTTGGTTCCGTCAACATTGACTTTGTACATCAGTTCAACATCGGAAGGATAGAAGTCGAAGTATGCAGCAAGATGCATGACAGCCTGAACACCAGTGACCGCCTCTTCGAGTGAAGGCAGGTCCAACAAATCGCCCTCTACAAACTCGATACCCTCGGGCAGACCATGTGTGTTGCTGGTCTTTCGGACGAAAGCACGTACGTTGTGGCCTTCTTCAACAAGCCGATGTATCAATCGCCTGCCGATGAATCCTGTTCCTCCCGTCACAAGAACCTTCATTGCTCGTTACCTCTGCACGAACACGCTTCCACGTACATTTATCTCTTCCCGACATATGGATTTTGGGGGTAACTGTCAAGTAATCTTGCGATACAGGAAGATAGACTAGTCATTTTTTTGACTGAAGATGCTCATCCATCCTTGGCAAGATCTCTCCTGCTTTCCCACGTAAATGATAATCTGCGTGCTGTGTCAGGGGAGTTCTTTCGATGTTTATCTCAACCACTACGCCGCCATTGCGTTTGACCGTGAGCGGAAAGGACGCCGCGGGTTGAACAAGTGCCGAGGTACCTATCACGAGACAAACATCGGCCCGACGAAGTTCACTATATACATCAGACATCACCGAAGGGTCAAGACTCTCACCGAACCAGACAACATCAGGTCGAAGACTGGACCCACATTCCGGGCAAGAGGGAATCCCTTCAGCTGGCCTGCTTAGACGACCGCTGTATCCGCAGGAGGTACATCTTGTAGCCCATAGATCTCCGTGCACTTTCATTATTCTTCGAGAACCCGCGCGGTAATGAAGCCCGTCCACGTTCTGTGTGATGATAGCTCTTAGAAGTCCCCCCTGTTCCCACTTCGCCAGGGTCTTGTGAGCGGGGTTGGGACTGCAAGCTGCAATCAGACCCTGACGCCATGAATACCACTCCCAAACCAGATTCGGATTTCGCTGAAATGCTTGAGGAGTTGCAAGATCCATCGCATCATAATCATGCCAGAGTCCATCTTCTCCTCTAAAAGTGGGTACATCAGACTCCTTCGATATTCCAGCACCTGTCAGTGCAATCAAATACTCTGAATTTACTACGAGTTTTGTTACAGCCTTGAGTGCATCGTCAGGCAAGTCACTCATCTCTGGGATTGTCGCCTCCTGCTGGAACGAGTATCGGTTTATGGGACTCGCGCATCTGGGTGCCATAGCCACCATCCTTATTAGGCCCGCCTTAACAATATCGAATTGAATCATGATAAGTCACTATGGTGGTTACAATGCCGAGAAGGAGCAAAAAGCGGACTTGGTTGATGCCTCAAGAAGTTGAAGTGTGGTATATCATTCCTGCTATCAGGAGAGAACTGACCCGAATCATGATAGACAGGGGGATTCCCCAGAAAACAATAGCCAAGATGCTTGGTGTCACGGAACCTGCTATAACCCAATACAAGCTGAAACGCTCCAAGAGATCAAGAGGCGACCAGATTGCCATCCCCAACGAGCTCATGGGGGAAGTCGACAAGTCTGCAGATGTCATCATCGAAGCATGGGAAGGCCGTGAAGCAGGGGAGATGGTCTACGAAATGATGACGCGAGAGATCAATAGACTGATCGATGTGCTCAGAGATGCTGGGTTTATCTGCGAGGTTCATAGAGAGCATTGTGAACATGTAAAAGAAGACTGTTCAGCCTGCAAGTGATAAGCAGGCGTCTAGGTGCCACTTGGGACGAGCCAGTTCTAGGAAGACATATTTTGATGACCTTAGTTCAGACACGGAACGATTCCCGGAGAGAGCCAGCTTGAATGGAACCATCAAAGTCGAAATTCAGAATGAGGTAGCGAAAGTCACCATATCCCGAGAAGAGAAGATGAACTCGGTCACAAGAGAGATGCTCGAAGATTTCGAGAAGAAGGTATCCAAGCTGACTGATGACCCAGAAATTGCGTGCATTCTGTTCACCGGTGAAGGAGACAGGTCATTCTGTGCCGGCTTTGACTTGAAGACAGTTCAATCACTCAAAGGCAAGTCACATTACGACTTCTTCAAATTGCTCGAAACCAGCATTCAGCATGTCAGGTATGCAAAAAACTGTCTGACGGTCGCCGCGATTAACGGATATGCCGTTGGATTCGGAGCGATACTGGCAACCGCATGTGACTTTCGACTATTTTCGGATGACGCTATCTTCAGACTGCCAGAAGTGGATTTGTCGATATTCCCAGGGGCAGGTGCTGCGTCAAATCTTATCGCGCTTGTGGGTCCTGCCCATGCTAAAGATATACTTCTCACAGGAAGGAAGATCAACGCACAAGAGGCGTACCGAATTGGTCTCGCTGACAGAGTCCTCCCAAAAGATGAACTCATGGCATATGCGGCGGAGTTCGTCGAGACACTGGCATCCAAGGACCGAAAGACTGTGATCAGCACAAAGACCCTCGTTGACGGAATGACAGGCAAGGGTCTGAAGGAATCTGCAGATTTGGAGTCGGAGTATCTTGAAGAGTGGCTACACGAACACCGAGATAGACTCTAAGCAAACGCGACGGTAAGAAGACTCATATCTTATGTCGCATTGAAGCTCGTGATCAGAGTTGTGATTCATGCTTGAAATAGTCATTCTCGCAACCGTAATTATCGGGGCTCTTTCAGTATTCTGCTTCTTCGCAAAACGAACAGACAAGCAGTTTCAGTCTATGCTCGAACGAGAGATACGGGCCCTTCACAAAAGGGCAAAGAGTGCTCAACAGATGGAGCGAGTTGACATGGACTCACTCCCACCACTAATACGGTCCTACGCCAACGATGTGCTCGATCCAGGCAAAGATCTCAAGGACCATGTTCAGGTTTCACAACTCGGCGAGTTCCGTCTGGGAGATCAGTCGGGATGGTTCCCTATCGAATCAGATTCTCATGCATTGGTTTCTGAATTAGCATTCCTCTGGAGCGCCTTCTTGAATCCAGCGACTAGATTCACGGTTTCTGCGAGGGACAAACTCATTGATGGGAAAGGGTCCGTGCTTCTGAAACCTGCCTACTCCAGAAGCATGGAGAATCGAAGCGGTCCAGAGATCACTACATCGATGATTGTGAGATACCTCTCAGAGATTCCATGGTTTCCCGCATCAATAATCTACAATCACGAACTGGAATGGAAAGGGGAAAGCGACAACTCAGTTAGGGTCTCTGCCCGACTTGGTGAAATCAGAGCCTCCGGAGTCTTTGTATTCGATACGGACGGGAGAATAATCGAGTTCAAAACAAGTGAACGTTACCGAGAAACAGAAGAGGGTTTTGCCCAGGTTCCATGGATTTTGCGGTATTCTGAATACAAGAACATGGATGGAGTACAAGTACCTACTGAAGTTGAGGCCGCGTGGGCGCTCGATGAGAAGAGCTTTCCCTATTTGCGCTTGCAAGCCGTATCTGCGGAGTATTCTGCTCAGCAATCATCAGAAGAGAAGCATAGCTAAGTGATTTCAAGACAATGTGGTGGAGTAATTGTGTGATACACTAGTAGCTCTGGGGAATGCCACTGAAGACGGGACCAACATCTGGGGAAAGAACAGTGATAGGCCCCCCAATGAGGCACAGGTCATCAGAATCATCCCACAAACAGAGTATGAAACAGAATCGGAGCTTCGGTGCACTTACATAAAAATTCCTCAGTCCAGCAAGACTAATGCGGTGTTTCTTTCGTGTCCTTTCTGGCTCTGGGGAGCTGAGATGGGTGCAAACGAACATGGAGTTGTGATTGGTAACGAGGCGGTCTTCTCCAAAGAGGGAGTGCCTGAAACAGGTCTGCTTGGAATGGACCTCGTTCGTCTTGGCCTAGAGAGAGCTGCATCTGCAAAAGAGGCCCTAGATGTGATTACATGTCTACTAGAAGAATATGGGCAGGGAGGAGTGTGCGAGCTAGGTGGAGTGATGATGTATCACAACAGCTTCATGATTGCCGACCAAGACGAGGCATGGGTTCTCGAAACTTCAAGGAGAAGATGGGTTGCTGAGCGTGTGAGGAGCATCCGCGCTATCTCAAACGGTTACACCATCCATGGGCAGTGGGATCGTGGGTCGGATGACATCGTGGAACATGCAATGAAGATGGGATGGTATGATGGAGAAGAGGAATTCGACTTCGCTGGTGTATACGGTAATGAAGTCATGAGATACATATCACGATGTGATGATCGGCTTCAGTGTTCCAACGAATACCTTCTCGAGATGGAGGGAGAGATGAACTGGGAAAAGATGGCAAGGATTCTGCGCCATCATCCTGAAGACTGGACCCCTTGGAATCAAGAAGTTGCAGCCATCTGTCAACATGCAGGTCACGAGAATAGCTACTCGGCAACGGGCAGCCAGATATCTGAACTGGGAAACCAACAGACTCACTGGTTCACTGCAGCGTCAAATCCCTGTTCAGCGGTCTATTGGCCAGTTGGATTCGATTCCCCTGAAGTATATGAAGCATTCAACATCGGGGGAGAAACCTTCTCGCAGAAGAGCTACTGGTGGAGAAGAGAATCTGCAAAGAGAGAGATATCCCTCCGCTTCGCTAGGTCCAGAGAGTCAGTGCGGCAAACCATATCTGAGTATCAAGGAAGAATCAGAGCAGAGTTCAAAAGGAGCAGGGCACCGACTGCTATCCAACAGATTGTCCCAGAGTACGAAAACGCTCTCGATACTCTGGTATCCAACTTTGAGGGCATTGATGTCGAGGTAGAGGAGTATCTAGACTATTGGGACGCTCGCAATACCGAGGCAAAAATCCCAGCCAGTAATCGATGACCTTCTTGGCTAACACCGGTGCATCGTGAGTACATCAGTCGCTCAAGATTCGCTCAAACAGCGCGATTTCAATCTCATGATCTCGGTGTTTCAGCACTTCTTCATCATCGTACAGTCTTCCGTATTGCGGAGGATGAGTGCAGATGATTAGGTCACAGCGGTTCTCCACTGCAAGTGATAGGTGATGGGAGAACGACTGAAGAAACGCAGAGGTGTCCAGCGGATAGATTGTGGCAAACCACTCTCGTTCTCTTCGACTATCGAAAGCCACGCCAGTTGATACTGCCATAATTTTTCCACCTTCTTCTGTTGCCCAAAACCCCGCTTCGGCCGATGCAGATTCGAGCCCGATGCAGTCAGTGTCAACAGCATCCCAATGATAAATCAGAACACCTTCAGGTATCAACGCGGGTTGTTTCTCTAAAGCAGTCGCCAAGGTAGTGTAGTCAATCTCAGTGACAGTAGCGTTCTCAAAACGCCATTCGATCTCCGAGACGTCCCCTTTCCAGAAGGATTGCATCGATGTTATGGGCTTCAGGCCTGCACTTGTAGCAAGCTTCACAGCAGCTCTGTTTCGATAGGCAGTAATGAGACGCACCCGTTTCGCGTTCATTCTCTTCGCCTGATCTATCATGTATCCTGTCATTGTGTGTCCCAGCCCTTCCCTTCTGACATCTGGATGGACGCGGATTCCCTCCATCCAAGCTGTGCGGTGCCCGTCCATCATTCGTAGATTTGCAGCACACACAACTTCTCCCCTTCTCTCCATGACATATGGATATGAAGACGAATCCTTCATCCATTGCTGCAATGCCACTGGAACGTAATCATTCCCACCCCAAACGTTCTTCGTCATCTCTACTATTTCGGAGACATCATCTTGACTGAGAGGTCTGATGACTTCTTGCATCCTATTCAGCACCTGTTTTCTGCTGTGAGCATTGAATACGAAACCAAGATAAGCGTAAGGGAGTCACCTCACTCAAATAGCTACTTGCGTTCTTCCACGAAATCCAGGAAACTACCTTCGCTCATTATATTGACTCCTCTTTCCTTTGCCTCCGCCAGTTTAGACCCCGCTCCCGGCCCTGCAACCACTATGTCGGTCGACCCGCTCACACTCGATGACGCCTTTCCTCCCAGTTGCTCCACAAACTCCTTCGCTTCACTGCGACTCCAGTGTTCCATCTTTCCAGTGAACACAATGGTAAGGCCCTCGAGCGGTCGCCCCGACTCTTCAAGATAGGGGTTTGATAGACTAATGCCAGCGTCCAGTAGAGAATCCAGCAAATCTGCGTTTCTGGGTTCCGCGAAGAAGTGCACAATGTTTGAGGCAACCTCTGGTCCGATGTCCCTCACCTGTTCCAGTTCATCTTGAGAAGCATTGCGAATCCGCTCGAGGTTTCCAAACTCTCTCGCAAGAGAACGAGCTGTGGCCACGCCAACACGGGGGATTCCAAGGGCGTAGATGAAGCTTGCCAGGTCCTTCTCTTTGCTTTCCTCTATTTCATCCAATAGAGTCTGCGCACTCTTCTCACCGAACCTCTCGACCTCCACTAGGTCCTCAAGCTTGAGCTGATAGAGGTCTCTGATACTCTCCAATAGTCCCTCGTCAATCAGTTGTCTGACTCTTTTGGTGCCCAGCCCTTCAATGTCCATTCCATCACGAGAGGCGAAATGTACAATACGGCGATGAATCTGTGCTGGACAGTCAACGTTGGGACAGAATGCGGATTTCTTATCATCACTGATTACCGCTGAAGTTCCGCAAACAGGACATGATTGGGGGAATTCGAAGGAAACCTCGGAACCGTCACGCCGAGATTCGATCGGCTTCACAACTTGAGGTATGACATCACCTGCACGTTCGATGAGTACGTAGTCTCCTACGCGGATGTCCTTGCGCTCGATCTCACTTGGGTTATGGAGAGAGGCGCGCTTCACCTCGACGCCACCAATGTTCACTGGTTCGAGATTGGCAACGGGCGTTAACCGGCCGGTCCGACCCACTTGAACGTCGATACTAAGCAGTTTGGTTGTAGCCTGTCTCGGAGCGAACTTGTAAGCAATTGCCCACCGGGGGTCTCGAGTTCTTGAGCCTAAACGCTGTTGGTCTTCGATATTGTTCACTTTGAAGACGACCCCATCTATCTCGTATCGGAGGTCGTCGCGACTGGTCTCCATATCTCTGTGATACTGCAGCATTTCGTCAATGGTGCCACATATTCGGCTGTGTTCAAGGTTCGTTCTTAGGCCCCAGCCTGCCAGTAGTTCGAGTGACTCCAACTGTGTTTCGATCTTGATACCATCTGCCTCAACAACCTGGTAGAAGAAGATGCTCAAAGGTCTACGGCTGGTCACATTCGGATCAAGCTGTCTGAGAGAGCCTGCAGCTGCATTTCGCGGATTTGCAAAGAGAGGCTCATCCTCTTCTTTCCGTATCTCATTGAGCCTCTCGAAGCCCTCCTTTGTCATGTAGACTTCGCCACGAACTACCAAACGAGATGGCGGCTCCACTTTTGAAGACAGCAGAACTAGCGGCACCTGAGGAACCGTTCGGATATTCGCAGTAACGTCTTCTCCAATCTGACCATCGCCTCTTGTCGAGGCCACCATGAGATGATTGTCCTCGAATATGAGCTCCACAGCGAGACCATCGAACTTGGGTTCGGCATAGTAATCGACATTCTCTTTTCTGAGCTCATCTCTACAGGTGCTGTCGAAGGTCCTGACCTCGTCCGCGTCATAGACTGCCTTTAGACTCATCATCGGAACTGGATGCTCCACCTTCCCGAGTTCGTCTTTAGCCTCGCCACCAACTCTCTGGGTTGGAGAATCGTCAGTTCTGAGTTCTGGAAACCTTTCTTCAAGAGCCGAAAGATCTCGCATCAATGAATCATATTCCGAGTCGGCAATTACAGGGTCGTTGAGAACATAGTATCGATAGTCATGGTACCGTATCGCCTCCCTGAGCTTCTCGATGGCTTCGCGTGCTGCTTCCTTTGAATCGATACCTTCTAAATCGATGTCCGGTTTAGGATCGCGTACCATGCCATAACCCACAGTCAGTAAACGCTCAGCTGGATATAAACCTAGACAAACAGGGCACTTCAAACCAGCCTAATCCTGACATCTGTGTATCAGACCGACCGATAGACTAAAGCCTAGCTTCCTACAGAATCCAGATGATGCAATATGGTTAGAGAAATCGTTGCAACTCCAAAAGCACCCAAGGCAATCGGTCCATACTCACAGGCAGTCAAGACAGAGAATCTTGTGTTCTGCTCGGGTCAGATTCCAATGGACCCAAGAACTGGTGAGCTTGTCGGGGGTTCAATCACAAAACAGACAAATGCAGTCCTCAGTAATCTAAAGGCAGTTGTTGAAGAAGCCGGAAGTTCCTTGCCGAACGTAGTGAAAGTGACGGTCTTCCTGAAGGACATGAATGACTTCGCGGAGATGAACGCAGAATATGCCAAATGGTTCATGAAAGATCCTCCAGCAAGAGCAGCTGTTGAGGTTGCAAGGCTTCCGAAGGATGTCGGCGTCGAGATTGAAGCAATCGCGGTAGTCTAGTCACCCGATAGGCTGAGTCCAGAGCTCCGTTTTCTTGGCGAATCCCCAAGGTATATTACCGGGTTCAGTCCGTTCTGCACAACCAAACATAACGGAAAGGTGGATAGCAGAAATGGAATCAAACACAAAGCTATACGCAGTACTCGTCGTCGTATTGGTAGTTGCGGGTTCTGCAATTGTCGGACTCATGATGATACCGCCGGCTGATACGGGGCCGTCTGTCGAAGTAATCGGAATTGCTGGAACAACAGAACTCACGCTTAGTGATTTAAGAGCGTTGCCTGCAGTGGGGAGAGAAGGGTCATTTCAGAACTCGTTTGGTAACGTGAGAGGCCAAGGAACCTACAAGGGTGTCAACGTATCAGTGCTTATCGAGGCTGTGGGCGGGATGACAGAAGACCAGTGGCTGAACATCACAGCAACCGACGGATACAACCAGCAGTACTCCTACGGGAATGTCTATCCTGATGAAGACTGGTACTCCTACCAAGGCGACATGGTTCTCGCCTTTGAGTTTAACGGCACCGAGGTTCCAACTTGGGAGGAGGGTTACAGAATCATGTTCCTCCCGGAGGATGGGTACTACTCAAATAACGACTACGGGAACAGTACTACTGAAAGGCTCCTTGGGAGTGCTGCAGGACCGCGGTGTGTTCAGAATGTTGCCAGAATCGAAATCATATCAGCACCCGAATCAGCATTGACCCTGAGAATGGGAGACGAGTCGAAATTCTACTCAATGGACGAAATTAAAGAGTTCGGTTCCATAACAGGTTCGGCCGGCTATGTCAAGACTGGTGTCACACCACCAAACCCGCAAGGGCCTTACAACTATACAGGGGTTCCCATTTACAACCTCTTGAGCCAGGAACTGGGACTGCCTGCTGAATACTCAGTACGGGCAATTGCTGGTGACGGCTTTACAGTTTATTATACTCAAGACCAAGCAGAAGGCACACTACAGGCTTTCGATCCCGAAACAGGAGAGGTGGCGGGTTATGCAAACTTTACAATGTTGCTAGCCTATGGGCAAGACGGTGAGCCTCTCTCTTCGGACTTTGGAGGTCCCCTCCGAATCATCTTCCTCTGCGACGAGGACTACTTCAGTGAGGGACACCTCTGGGCAAAGGATGTCGTGGAGATTGCAGTACAAGACACGACGACACCATGGGAACTGCAGCTTGAGGGCGTGGTGTCCTTCAATATGACCTATGATACCTACTACGCTGCGGCCTCTTGCGCTCATCACCGAATTGCTCTAGAAGTCGACTCTGTCAACTACACAGGGCTTCCGCTCTGGACTCTCATCTCGGCCATGGATGGAGGCGATGATGAGCATTTCCAGTTCAATACCACACTGGTATCGATGGGATACAACGTCACTCTGTACTCGGGCTCTGGTGCAAACCTAACCTTCACAGCCCTCGAGGCGGCCTTCAATAACAGCCTCATAATAGCAGGATGGGCAGATGGTGAGCTCTTAACCGATCCGGACTGGCCACTCAAGTTGGTAACTCCAGACAGCTTGATGTTGGGAAACATCGTCAAGATAACCCTGACTGGTTGGGACCAGTAACTGCCCATGGACAGAGCTGAAGCTAGCTCTGTCCTCTGGGTTATTTTGCTATCAGAACAAGGTTTTTCTATGTTTAAATTGGGCTGGCATCATCAGAACATGGGATCTCACAACCTGGGGTGTTGAGTGTTGTTAAGAAACAACCACAAAAACAATGCAGTAAACGGTATTCTGGATCAGGCCTCTGTCTTGATGAAGAAGTTCAGGTTCTCTGAGGCTGTGGACGCTCTTGAAGAGGGAGCACTAATCGACCCAGACAACTATCACATCTGGGAGCGAATAGCTGTCTGCAACCTTGAACTGAAACGACCGAAGAAAGCCTTGGAGGCGCTTGAGAACGTAGTGAGAATTAAACCCTGTTCTGAAAAAGCATGGGCTGAAAAAGGATATCTTCACCTGCTTCTTAATGAGAGTGATGAGGGAATTGACGCTCTGCAAGAGAGCCTTCGAATCAGACCCAAGCGGAGCAGAGATTGGGAGCTTCTTGCCATTGCCCTTATCGCCCATGAGCGATGGGAGGAAGCTAAACACTCGCTTGAACGTGCCCTAAGCCTCAACCCAAACTCGGCTGTAGCCTGGTACAACCTCGCTGTCTGTTACCTCATCGAGGAGTCCTACAATGAGGCCTTGCAGGCCGCAGAAACAGCTTTTGCCATTGACCCGGGTCTCCAACCCTTGGCTGACGAGTGGATCGAACTATTGCGTCAAGACAATCTCTTCGAGCTAGGCATTTCTGACGAGTATCCGGCTGCAGGGTAAGTAAATCTGCAGTTACTGTTGGTCGGTGTCCTCGGTATCTACGTGTGGTGACACGCGCTCTCTGGCCAAGTCGATTCCTTCCAGTGCATTGAGTTCATTCTCAATGTTTCGAATCTCTTCCTTCAGACTGTGTTGTTCTGCGGTTTCAAGCGCTTGTTGCAGGGCGCTTTTCAGACGCTCCTTCTCCTGCTGTCGTTCCTCAGAATCCTCAATTGAGAGCAATGCGCTCCTCCTCTTTGGCATGACTTTCAGAAGGCCGTTGACTGCCGCTACGGCCTCATCCCTATCAGTAATCTCTTCTTCTTCACCGTTCTCAGAGGCTTCAAGAATACGAGATATCTGGTCTTGAATCTGCTTGTGTTCTTCTATCGCCTCTTCGAGAATATCACGAACCTCTTCATCATCATCCACTTCGTCAAGCCGCTTTTCGAGCCTCTCGATGGCGTTCTCAAGAAACGCTTTCCTCTGAGCAAGTGTGGTCCTCCGACGCTCCATCCAGCGCCATTCGCTCATTATGCCATGGGTCAAGGCGACAACCTGCTGAACCTTGTCACGGTATTGCTCAACTTTCTGCTTGGCATCCTGAAGATCTGACTCCAAGCTATCGGCAACATAGGACAACTGGTAAGCAAGCATATCTCCAGCCTGCGCTTCTGCAAGCACACGGCTCTCTTTGGCTGCAGATGCAGCCTCCCTCCAGAGCTTTTCGAGTTCCTTCTCCTCTATTTCTGTTTTACCTTTCAGTTCTAGCTCGTCTGATATCTGCTCAATACGGGCATTGATATCATGAAGCTCCACAATCTTACTCCGGAGAAGGGCCCTTCCAAGTTTGGTGTTAAGCTCTCGCGTGAGTTTCTCTTGTTCCTCAGGAACCTCTAGAAGTGCGTGGCTATTGTCAATCAGTAGCTGGAGTGCTTTCTCGAATTGGGTCACAGCGTTGTGATACTCTCCCTCTTTGAGCAGAGATTCACCCTTCTGTTTCAAATCAAGAACGCCTTCCAACACGTCATATGGAGAAGTACGTAATAGGCTCGCACCAAACTCCATGCCAGCCTCAGAGTCAAGATCAAGAATGACCTCCCCAAGAGAGAAACGCTCGACCAGAATTCCGTCATCAGTCGCGATGTACATATGTTCGCCATCAACACTGAGGAAGCTGATATCGACATCCTCAATCTCTGTGGATCCAATCTCTGCCCCACTCTTCAGGTCCCAGATGCCAATGGTTTTGGCGCCGATGACTGCAACAAGATACTGGTTGTTATTCCACATATGCCTGATTGGCTCGTTAATGCCAAGGCTCAGTGTTTTTACAAGGTCAAATTCAACTCGATCCCAGAGTCTTATCTCGCCTGTCCCTAACCCTACTATCAGGAGTTCGTTGCTTCCGGAGATATCTGTGCACTTCTCTTTTCCTTCAAGCTCAGTTACTTCAGAGGGGGCTTGGTCCGCGTTGTATCTCCATACTCTGGGCCTATCCTTCTTCGAGCAAGTACATATGATATCGGCGTTTGCCCACAGTGATGAAATGTCTGAGTTGTGTAGTTGCCATGAACTTGTTTCATGTGTGTCTTTGCGAATCGAGACAAGTCGCCCATCCTTGGCGCCAACGTAAAGGTACTCTCCATGAATCATCGATGTGGCAGCTTGGTAGCTCAGCTCGAACCATCCTATCATGCCCCAAGTATGCTTCTTCCATACATAGACTCGTTTCTCGCATGTTGCGTAGATGTGCTCATTATCAATATGAAGCCCAAGGGGTTCAGAACTTGTGTCACCTAGCGTGGCAACTAGATGCCAATTGGACTTGGCCCATACTCTGACCTTCATATCCTTGCAAGCAGCATAGACATGTTCATCGTCATGTACAACCGACAAGACGTCGGTCTCAAGCAGTGTGATAGTCTCATGACGAAGAGGAACTGTCTCTGCTGAACCTCCAGTCGGGCTCGACATTCTATCGACTCGCCTAGCTTTCCCTTACGCAGGGTCCTATGTAGAACATAAGGCATTTTCGTGTGCTAATAAAACAATGCTTTATCACAATAGGAGCAGCCTGTCATAGAAATATACAAGTCTGGGAGGAGCTACGGAGAACACACTTAAAACATAGTGCACTGAGAAAGACTAGGCCCCATAAAGGAGGTAGGCATTTGGACTCGAATACTTGGCGACGGGAACTAGACCGTGTTTCCGAAATGAAAGGTATGCTAGTACTACTTGATCCCTCACTAGAAGAACAAGTAGACAGAAAGGTGAGGCATCTCTATGATGTCTTTGCAAAGCTGTCGAAGACAGAAAACGAGCTTGAAGACGCCGGATTCTTCTCGAAGAGGAAGGTCAAATCCAAAGTCGAGAATACTGAGGGAAACCTTGAGGAAGACTTCATGCGTCTTATTCGTGATTTCGCAGAGCTTTTCCGTAAGACACATCGTGATGTAACGGGCATGATACCAACAATCCAGGAGATAAAGCCAGCAGATGCAAAAGCACTCTCGGCCGTTTCTGTTCCAGCGATGGGCGCAGGCGACTTCAAGGATGCAGCGCACTTGTACGAGTTTGCGGATGCGTTTACGAAGAAATACAGCAGCCTGCATCAGGAACTGGCTCGTGATACAAAGGAGCTCTTGGACGAAAACAAGAGATTTGTTGAAACCTATGAGAGGCATATCACTATAGATCGAAGCGAAGTTGCAACGACAGTCTCTGTTGACGAAGTATCTCACTTACCGATTCCTGATATTCTATCTCTTATGAAGAAGCTCCAAGTAGAGAGGACTTACCTTGACGGTCGTAAGGATGAAGTCTCACGAATGCTCAGTGTTTCTCTAATGTCGGATATTGAGTCCCTCCAGGCCTCCGTTGAAACTGCGACTAGACTGGGTTTGAACCTTCCAATGGACTTTTCTCAGAAGCTTCGTGAATTAGCAAGAGATGCATCCAAAGCCACGACGCTTACTACTCTATTATCTTTGGAGAGCCAACTCGAAACTGCTAGGCTCCAAGTTGCCAACATGCTAAGGGACAGGATCATCAACATGAAGCATGAGGTAACCAGCAAGATAGTTGAAGGGGGCATCCCCACGTCTTCAGCAGTCATACCTCAGGCTCCTGTATTCTCGGTCGACAATGAGGACGTCGCGTCACTTCTCTCCTCCTATCAGAAAATGGTTGAATGGGAGGGGCAAGTCAAGATTGCTCTCAAAGACCAAGTAGAAGAAACCCTCGATGAGGTCGAGAAGGCAGCTGATGTTCCCGACGACACTGGAATAAAGGATCTGTCAGGTGTACGCAAGTTCGTTTCAAGCTCAAGAAAGGAACTTGAGAAGTCCGACGTTGATGGTATGATCAAAATCTACCTGAAGGCTAAGACCATACGCGATGAGGCTAAGCAGGAACTGACTGACAAGATACGTAACTACTTGGCCAGATTCAACGAGCTCGCAACATCTGCCGACAGGGTGCTAGATTATGCACAACTGAGCAAGAAAGCGCCCAAGGTTGAAGACCTCGAAGGAAGCATAGTCTATCTTGTTGAGAGTCTCAACAATCTCAGGAATGCGGTGGAAAGCGGCGTGGCAACTTTCAGAGATGCCTGCAAACAGGAAGTAAACGCTATCATCGAAGACCTCCAAACCATCAAGCCAGAATATGCTGAGATCTTCATGCCGATAATCGTGAATCTAGAAGACGGCGCCAGTACTCTGGACAAGAAGGACGATTTCGGGGCATTGAGGTCTGAGATGCGGACAATCAAGGATTCGATTCTAGCAAAAGCGAAAGATTCGTTGGAGAATCTCAGATATCGTCTACGGGTCAAGATTCGACTTGCAGCGGCCAAACTCATGGGAGCAGGAGTAACGATACCCCCAGATGTCCAAGAAGCAATCAGTGAACTAAACAATATTGGAGTGGCAGCGGATACTGTCTTCAGCTTACCGGCAATCGCTCGCAAAATGATCGAGATATACGAGAAGAAGATCAGCTCTGAAGTCATCGACTTGCTCATGGAAGAAGTCGACGACTTGGAGCAATCATTCGAGAAGGCAGAGAGCATCGGAGTGGAAGTCACTAAGGAGCTTGACGTTCTCAGAAAGATCAAGGCGGAACCACCACGTGACCTTGAAGCTGCTGCTGAGGACTTTGACAGACTTGCCAATCTCACAACATCCCAAGACCTTCACAAGAAGATCAGAAGCAGAGTGGATGAAGCATACAGTCAGATAAAAGATGCAATTCATCTCTTTGAGGAAGAAGGCATGTCAGAGTTCGTGGCGCGCTTGAACACACTGGTTGAGCAGGTACCAGTACAACTAGATGCAGAGTCTAAGCACATCAACGAGGCACTGGACGTTTGTCTTACATTGGCTAACGTGCAGGAAGAGATGCTCACAGTAATCAAGAGCATTGCTAACAAGGATTCGGAAGAGTTTGACTCTGAATTACGTGAGAAGAGCGAGTACTACTCAACAATTGAACGTGTCTTTGAGAAGCATCCAAAGGACTTCAGCGTGAAGATTTACCCGCTGGACCGCATGTATGAACTGGAAGCGAAGCTAAATGAAGCACTGGTTCTTGATGAAGCACTCAAGCACTTCAACGAGCTCAAGAAACTACGCAAGGGATGGGTCGACAAAGCAGAGAAGATGGACGACTGGCACAAATCATTGAAGATGTTCATGGCCGGATTCAGTCCAGCGGAGAGCGCAGACAAGCGAGATGAATTCTTGGATGACGCTGTACGGAAAATCCGCGAGACCTACAGCAGAGAGGACATAAGCTCATATCTATCATGGGCAGTTCGAGTTATAGCGGACACAATGGTTAAGAAACGGGGATAATATCATGTTTCGAGATAGTTCAAAGAAGACCGAGGATGAGTCTACGAAAGCGGCAGAGGTATTCGCCATAGGCATTGGTGAGGCAGGCTCGAATATAGTTGGCTCGTACCTCAAGGCGAGCCGAGACCGTAAGCTACCATCGCGTGTCAGAGGATATCTTCTGATGAACACCGACAGAGCAGATCTTACCAAGGTCAGATCGAAATATGGCATTCCTAAGGAACACACCTTGCTCTACGGTTCATCGGAGATTGGAGTTGGTGGCCGTTTCATGGACGGCTATCAGGCAGTCATGGACTCGAAGGACATAATCTTTGACCAGCTCAGTAACCTTGGATTCGAGGGTGTTTCCGGGTTCTGCATATTCACAAGTCTCGGAGGAGGAACTGGATGTGGCGGTACGCCAGCAGTGATTGAGCTCCTCAAGCAGCGATTCCAAGAAGAGGAAGGCCGCAGGATTTTCGTTTATGTAATCGGCATTCTTCCCTTTGAGGGACAATCAAGTGAGGCACTCAACTCCATATGGGCGGTCTCCAAACTACTCCGTGCACAGCTACAGGAACGTGGGGCAGACCTAACTATTCTCCTGAGTAACAGGACAATGCTGAAACGAATCCTCCAGTCACGAAGAAGCGATAGCGTTGATTATCTTGAGCGAGAGCTTAACGTTGACATAGCCAGTGTAGGTTCAATCGAAACAATGGTACCCTCAACTCTCGATGAGGCGACTGAGATTGAGGAGAGAACCGAACAGGCCTTTGTAGAGCTTGTCAATCCGCTTGCTCTTGATGTTGTCGAAGCAATGCTCTCACCAGGCGTCTATGAAACACATAAGGATGTATTCCCAACAACAGATCTCGCAGACTACGCACGGAAACTGGATCCAGTGGTCGTGCCTGCACTCTACACGGATGTTGGTCTGATCCCCGATGCTGGGAGTATGCCAAAACAGCTCCGAACTATGATCGATTATGCCGTGAAGGAGTGTTCATATGCAGACGTTGGCGAGGAGCCTAATGCTGAGAGCGTCTACTATGTCTTCAGCGGGCCGCGACATATTTCGAAGGCAGAATATGGTATGCATCTCAAAGAGGCTCTCGACCAGTTCATTGCACCAGGAGCTGCCATCACTCCATGCTATGTTCAATATGAAAAGAGGGACTATGCGACTAATCTTTTGTTGCTTCTCGGACTACCGAAGATTCCGGAGCTTGTTCAACTCATAAATGAAGCAACTCAGCTAGTCAATCTCCATAGTGGTCCATCTCCGTTGAAACAGAGTTGGTTCATGAGATCCAAGGGCACATCCCGAAAGGAACTCGTTAGCGCTATCAACGACTTCCGAGAGCTTTTCAGCTACTATATGGAAGCGAGCACACCAACAGAGTAGATGAAGGAGTTACCAGAATTGACAGAAGAATTCCGAGTGGAGGACCTAATCGACAGGGTGCTTCTAGTTGAAACCCTCAACTCCACTCTGATTCACTTCTTGCTCAGTTCACAAGTCGAGGGGGCAATAGATCCTGATCGTGTTGACTCGCTGACGCAGGGACTCCTCCGCACCCGTAGATGGATTGAAGAAACCACATCCGCAAAAGGTATTCCTCAGTCTACTGCCAACATTCTTGGACTCATCATCAAGAGAATGGCACAGCTTGAGAGTCTGCTGCCCAAGCTCTCTCAGAAAGCCAAAGCCATGGAAATGGGGAAAGAGGCACAGGAGATTCTCACGATACTTGAGGGAGGACCCAAGACTACCGGAAGGGCTACTCCTCTCACACACACATCACCGAAAGAACGCGAGGGAACCGGGCCCATTGTGCCTACGGAACCAGAAACCCCACCAGAGCCCTACAAGAAAGCAGAAGTCGAAGACGACGAGTGGGGTATGATCGGACAGACGAACCGCATGATCAACCAATATTCGAAGCGTTGTCATGTCCTTCTTCCCATGTTCTGGTTTGAAGTCATGAAGGAGCTTCACAGGTATCGCTCTCAATCCCCCCATATGTCTGATGCAGTAGAGATTCCCGGACAAATACTTGTCAAAATTGTTAAAGGACTTCTTACTGAAGCGCCAGGAGCACGGCTGCTTCAAGACCTTGCCAAGCATAGACCACCAGAGAAGTACTTGGATCCAGGCGAAACAGAGAGGATTGAGCGAGCTGTCGCGAGATACTTTGCCGGTCTTGAGGGTATCCTCAAGGGCGAAGAACCTAACCCTGACGAGAAGATCAGCGACGCACAGACGGCATTCGATGGATTTGGCTGGGGCGGCCCTGAGCTCGAGAAGCGCCTCATCAAGAGAATAAACCAGAGATGCCAGGAAGCAATCCAGAGTGCGGAGCAAGTGACTGATGCTCCTAGAAAAGTCATTTTTGCTGAAACTGCGAAGCTGCTATGCAAACTTCAGCATGCGATTCTGGCTGAGCCGAGACTCAGAGAGATTCTAGCTCAAATGAAGCCTTAGTCCAATTATGGACGACAACAGTCGTATTCCATATAAGGAGCAAATGCAATCTCCACTAAAGCTCACAGGGGATAACAGTGTTAGGTCTCGACGTCATGCTAAATCCAAGAGTCACCGCCGTTGTAGGTGTTTCAACGTCAAACCCATTCAGCCCTGGTAATGTAATCTTCCGCAAGCTTCGCTTTGAGAATGGATTGAAGACGTTTCCTGTTAATCCAAAGGGTGGAAGAGTCGAGGGTATCAAAGTCTATCCCACTCTGACCGACTGTCCTGATGAGATCGACTTAGTGGTCATCTCCGTCCCGGCCAAGTACGTCCCATCTGTCCTGAAGGAAGTGGGCGAACTAGGCATAAAGTCGACCATCGTTGTATCTGGCGGTTTCAGCGAGACGGGGAAGACTGGGGCAAGTTTACAAGAAGAAATCGTTGAGATTGCTGAAGAATACGACATCACTATGGTAGGACCGAACTGTATCGGCGTCTTTGTCCCGGACAGAGTAGACACTTTCTTCCTGCCCTCAGAGAGAGTTGCACGGCCAAGACACGGTAATGTTGCAATTATCTCACAGAGCGGGGGCTGGCTTGTGGAGAGACTCGAGGAGTTTGCTTCTCGTGACCTCGGCATTGCTGCTGCAGTGTCAATAGGCAATGCCGCCCAAACTAGAGTAACCGACTTTGTGCGTCACTTCGGACAAGATGAACGCGTTCGAGTGATTCTTGCCTACATCGAAGGATTCTCCAAAGGAGAAGGTCGCGAGTTTGTCAAAGCCTGCTCCGAAATAGCACCCAAGAAACCAGTTGTTGTCTTGAAGGGTGGTCAGTCAGAGTCTGGACACAGAGCCACACAGAGTCACACATCTTCGCTTGCAGGTGATTCGGAGGTGACATCGGCAGCCTTCAGACAATATGGCGTGATTGAGGCCGAAGATGAGGACCATGTGATGGCCTACTCCAAAGTCTTCTCGTCTGAAGTGAAGCCCATGATGGGCAAGAGGGTAGGGGCTCTAACTGTCAGCGGCGGACACGGTGTTATTGCAACTGATGAGGCTGCATATCATGGTCTCGAGTTTCCGCTCTTCAAAGAAGAGGATCAGGAGAGAATGAGGCAGGCGATGACAGCAGCATACAGACGCATATCGTCCTTCCAAAATCCCTGTGACTTGACCGGTAGTGCATCAGACGTCGACTACGAGCGTGTCCTCGACGTTATGCTTGAAATCGACTACATCGATGCGGCATTGCTGCTTCTGCTCCCGTATGCACCCGGAATATCTCTTCAGATCGGAGCTAGGGTTGCAAATGTAGCCAAGAAGTACAACAAGACAGTGGTGGCCTATGTGCCATATCTGGAGAAGTATGGAATCATAATCCGAGGCTTTGAGCTCAACGGAATTCCTGTTGGTGATACTATCGAAGAGGCGGTCCAGATGTTGGATGGTATTTGGGAGAGGTCCAGATTCCTTCGCAGGATAGGTGAGCTCTGAACAGACTGATGATGAAGGCACCAGTTTCAGTAACGTTCTGCACATATCTTTCTCGAAGGGATGACAAGGAGATTGAAAACTCATGGGTCTATATCGTAGGAGCCACAAGTGAACGAACAGCTAGAATCGAGTGAGCTTCCGATAGTCAATATCTACAGACTCCAAGGTCTTAGATAGCTCTGCACTGAGCAAAAGGGGACGTTCAACAAGATCCTCAACAATCTCACATCCATTAAGGTACATAGCAACTCGAAGCCCCTCTGTGAACTTCTTTATCTCCTGTACAACGAGGTCTGTGCTTCCTTCTACTGCAGGTCTGAGGAATGGATGTGCCACTCCGGCGGCCACAGCTCCAAGACTGAGTGCTTTCGCAATGTCAAGGCCAGAACGGACCCCTCCAGTAGCAATGATATCCAAATCAGTAACCTCACCGACCATTATGATGCTGAGGGCAGTAGGAATTCCCCAGTCCCAGAAGTCAAGTCCTAAATGCGCTTTGATGAGGTTATTTTCACGGAGAGCGCGATAGTATTCCACAGCGGCCCAGCTCGTTCCACCAACACCGCCCACATCAACTCCGTCTACGTCTGCCTCCTCAAGGGCTAGAGCTACGCTTGACGATATTCCGGCTCCTGTCTCCTTCACGATTACGGGAATGTCAACAGAGTCTACAATTAATGCTATGTTTTCAAGGACTCCAATGGAATTGCAGTCGCCTTCGGGTTGAACCGCCTCCTGCAGTGTATTGAGATGGATTGCCAAGATGTCGGCCTCAATCATCTGAACGGCCTCAGGTGCGCTCTTCACATGGGTTGCCCCAATATTGGCAATCACTGGAACAGAGGGCGCACTCTCTCTTACAACCTTGAAGGTATTAGCTAAGGTAGGATCTTCGATTGCAGATCTCTGACTGCCAACACCTATGGGAATCCGCATCTCTTCAGCGGCTTCTGCAAGACGCCTGTTGATCTCAAGTGTATCTGGATGGCCGCCCGTCATGGCGGCAATCACAAGAGGCGCATTCGCACGTAGTCCAAAGAAATTCGTTGTGAGATCAATATCGTTCTTGTCAATCTCGGGTAGTGCATTATGAATGAATCCAATGTGTTCAAACATTGTTGAGCGTTTGCATTGCACATCCTCCTGAAGACATATCTCGATGTGCTCAATCTTCCTTCGCCGGGTCTGCGCGGCTTCAGGCGATGACGAATCATCGCTCACTTTGGACTTGCTTCCTCGCGACATTCTCATTCTCCATAGCGGTCGAACGGCTAGGGCCGCCGTTTGCTCATCGTTTCACTACATCATAAAGGTAACTCATATTTCATGCAAAAGCCTCCATGGATGACTAAAGAGCACGCTTGCGCAAGGCAAAGCCTTTATTCCGTGTTACTAGTAGGAAAACGAGTGCATAAGATGGCAGAAGAAGACCGCTATCGGGTTGAAGCTCCAGACGATGAACAAGAGAAAGAGAAGAAGGGTCTTTTCAGGCCGTTACCGACCACTGAAACAAAGGTGCCGGGCAAAGGTGTGCCCATGGTGAGGTTTCTGGGAATCGAGATGCAAGAACGGCACAGAGATATTCTTCTCGTAATCATGATGCCGATTCTGGTCGGAATCATTGATGCGGCTGTTTATGCACAGGTTGTCATTGACGTTTTCCCTGACGATGCACTTTTCGTGTTTGTCATCCCTATGCTGGCAGCAGTACCGGTTGGATTGACTATTCCGCAAGCTGGGCGAGCTCTTCTCTCGGCATTCGTTTCTGCAGTCGCATTTGTGTGCTTCTTCCTGCTGTTTCTTATCACTCCCGGACTGCTGGTTCCAGAAGTAGGAATCGGAGAGTTCCTCGTCAGCGGAGGAGTTGTCAGTGCTATCTACTTCCTCTTTGTCGTTATGGCTTCGTTACTAGGAACACTCATTGGTATAATTGCAAGAGAATTCTTCTAGACCCAGCATTCTTGAGTAAGTCATAAATAGTCGTGTTAAAGCGGCCGTTTTACATGACACGTATCGGGGTTCTGATAAGTGGACGAGGCACGAATCTTCAGGCCCTAATCGATGCGCAGCGAAGCGGGCATTTTGACGGCAAGATAGCCATAGTCATCAGTAACAAGAGCAGTGCATACGGCTTGCAGCGCGCGGAAGAAGCAGGAATCAAGACTCAAATCATCACGAAGATTGATCACCCGAACCGAGAGGACCATGATCGCGCTGTTGTTCAGGTGTTGAAAGACAACGGCGTGGATTTGGTCGTCCTAGCTGGCTATATGCGGATTCTTACATCCTTCTTCTGCAGAGAGTTCAAACACAGAATGATAAACGTACACCCATCACTCCTTCCTGCCTTCAAGGGAGTTAAGGCTCAATGGCAAGCAGTGGAGTATGGGGTAAGATTCTCAGGCTGTACCACGCACTTCGTCGACGTAGACATGGATGCAGGGCCAATAATCCTGCAGACTCCAGTCGAAGTCAGGCAGAACGATACTGGAGAAACTCTTGCCGACAGGATACTCCCTGAAGAACACCGAATACTGGTTGAGAGTGTCAAGCTCTTCTGTGAGAATCGACTCGCGGCAGATGGAAGAATTGTGAGAATCAGGGAGTGAAGATTACATGTGTGGTGTTCTTGGTATTCTTGGGCGCTATGAATTAGGCGCCTCGAAGGAACTACTCCGCCTCTTAACACATCGGGGACAGGACGCCTCAGGTTTGCTCTGGATATCTGGTTCGAAGTTCCAGGAGTCCAAGACGATAGGTAACCCTTCAAATCTGTCTCTCCAAGAGAAGGAGTCAAACATCATCCTTGGAAGCACCAGATATCCAACGTCTGGACACCGGGTGACCTCGGAGGAAAGATTTCATGATTTCGTGGGGCCTTTCCAGAAGGGTCGACTTGCAGTCACCCACAACGGAAACATAACAAACCTCCGTTCGTTGGTTCATGAGGACTATGAATGTGATACCAAATTCATTTGCGATAGGCTATGGATGCATCTTTCAGAGGGCGATGGAAATCTGGCCACCGCCTTCACCCGACTCGCGTCAGAGATTGACGGGGCATATAGTATTGTTGGAATCTATGACGGAAGACTCTTTGCCTATCGGGACTCTCGAGGGTTCAAGCCCCTTGTCTTTGGCAGATCAGCTGAACACACCATAGTAGCATCCGAGAGCACTGTTCTCAACATGGCTCAAGTCATCTTCGACCGAGATGTCTACCCCGGAGAACTCATTATCTTTGGACCTGAGAAGTCGGTTCAGTGCTACAGCATATCTCAGCAAGACACCCACAAGCACTGCTTCTTTGAGTATGTCTACTTCGCGAATCCAGCAGCGAGAATAGAGAATCAGCTTGTGTATGATGTTCGATTCCGGTTAGGTAGAGCACTTGCGAATACATTCACTAATCTTCAACTGGAGAAACCCGACTACGTAATCCCGGTACCAGATACGAGCCGACCGGCCGCACAGGCCCTCGCTGAAGAACTGAGAGTGCCAATGAGGGAGGTCATCCTGAAGAACAGATACCTAGGTCGAACGTTCATTTGCTCAGTCTCAGAGAGAGACTCGGTGACACATTACAAGTACATCTACCTAGACGACAAGATTCGGGGAAGGAACCTGCTGGTCGTTGACGACAGTATCGTAAGGGGTACAACAGCCAAGATGATAGTCAATGATTTGAAGAGAAGAGGAGCATCCAGAGTTTATTTTGCAGTGACATGCCCACCACAGAGCCATCCTTGCTACTATGGCATAGATATATCGAATTCAAGAGAACTGATCGCCTCAGAAGCAGACATGGAAAGTATACGCGATTTCATAGGTGCAGATGCTCTCATCTACCAGGACATCGATGGGCTTGTGAATGCCATTGGCATTCAGGATATGTGCCTGGCATGTTTGGATGGCGATTATCCCACAGAGCATGCAAGAAGGATACAGAAAGCCGTCCACTCGGATGGCATGCAAGATGGCATCAGAGACTATGAGAGGGAGATACGGTGAAGATTGGAACTATTGCAAGCCACAGTGCCCTCAACATTCTCTCTGGAGCGAGAGCAGAAGGTTTCCAGACAGCTCTCTATTGCCACTCAGATAGAGAGGAATTCTATAGCACCTTTGGGCTGTCAGATTCTATTATCAGAGTGTCGGCGTTCGATGAGATTCTTGATATGGATCTATCTGACACCATAATGGTACCTCATGGTTCCTTTGTTGCCTATATTGGAGCTGACCGAATCATCGAGTCCAATCTACGACTATTTGGCAGTAAGGAGTTGCTGCGGTGGGAAGAAGACAGAGAGCTAAAATCCGAGTTGATGAGAGCGGCTGGACTTCTTGTTCCAAGAGAATTCGCAAGCATCGATGAGGTCGACTGCCCCATCATAGTCAAGTCGCATGGAGCTGCAGGAGGCGAGGGATACTTCATTGCTGAGAACGGGGAGGAGGCACGTGCCAAGATGAGCTCGGATACCCAAGTGGCTATGCAGGAGTACATTGTCGGCACGAAAGTCTTCGTCACATACTTCAACTCGGTGGCAAGGGAACGAATGGAAGTGTTTGGCGCAGACATCCGGTATGAAACAGACGCAGACGCCAATCTAAGATTCGACGAGCGGCCCTCGTTTGTTGTGATTGGCAATCTGCCCATGGTGTTGAGGGAGTCCACCCTCGCTAGGTACTATGAGATGGGAAAGCACTTTGCCAGGGCGTTCCAGGAGCTTACCGGAAAGAGGCTGGTCGGACCATTTTGTCTCGAGACCATAATTGACCGGAACCAACAGATCTACACGTTCGAGTTTAGTGGACGTATAGTTGCAGGGACGAACATTTGGATTCCATACTCCCCCTACAGTTATCTCATGTTCTCCGAGCCCATGTGGATGGGACGCAGGATAGCTCGCGAAATCAAAGAACTAGAAGAAATGAATGCGCTTGATGAGGTGATCGAATGAAGCTACCGACAATTGGAATGCTCGGTTCACACAGTGCAGAAGAAATAGCGGTGTCTGCCAAGGCAAACGGATTTCGAACAGTAGTGGTTTGTCAAAGAGGGAGAGAGAAACTCTACACCCACTACAATAAACATCTCTACGATAGTATCATCGTGCTTGACAAATTTTCCCAGATGATTCAAGATGATACCCAGAACCAGCTGAGCGAGCTGGACACACTATGGATTCCGAATCGATCTTTCTCGGTCTATGTTGGTTACAGCAATATCGAAGAGAGATTCAGGATACCCATCTACGGAAACAGGCATATCCTAAGAGTGGAGGAGAGAGGCCTAGAAAGAGACCAGTATTGGCTCATGGAAGAGTCAGGTATCAGGATTCCAAAAATGATTGAACCCGATGAGATTGACAGACTTGTCATTGTAAAGGTCCAGCAGAAGGAGCGTCCCCTGGAGCGGGCATTCTTCTATGCGAGTTCCACTGAGGAATATGAAATCAAGAGTCGTCAGATGATTGACGAAGGGGTCATAGCGGAAGAAGATCTTGCGAACGCCACTGTCGAGGAGTTCATTATCGCTCCGCGATTCAACGCAAACTTTCAGGCCTATGCAATGGTAGACCACTTTGGCCAACTCGACTTCGTAGGTTTTGACGATAGAATCCAGACGAATCTCAGCGGGTTATTGAATCTCCCCGCCGAGGACCAGACCGGATTGGATGTGTCGATCGTCAACGAAGAGGTAGGTCATAAGGGAGTTACAATGCGAGAGAGTAAGAAGCCTCTTGTCTATCAAGCTGCAGAACAGCTTCTTGAAGGAGCAAGAAAGCATTTTCCGCCAGGGATCATAGGCCTCTTCGCATTACAGGGGGCTTTGACTGTCGACTCGGAATTCGTTATTTTCGACCTTAGCCCCCGTGTCCCGGGATCGCCATGTGTGGGTCCCACAAGCCCTGAGATGCGTCGTTTAACCCTCAAGATGAATAGAGAGATACATAGTCCGCTAGACCTTTGCATGATTGATATCGAAACAGCTGCTAAAGAAGACCGCCTGAGCGAGGTTTCCACATAGTTCATAAAGATGATGTATTGCGAGAAAACCCAAGCATAAAGAGAAAGGAGATATTGAAGTTGGATCTAATCAACGAGGGAAAAGTCAAGCGTGTTTACGCCGACCCAGACTCCCCAGAAAGAGTCATCATAGAATTCACAGATGCAATTACTGCTGGTGACGGTGAGAAGAGAGACGAGATTGAGGGTAAGGCTCTCGTGACCTGCGATACGTCGGAGTTTCTTCTGAAGTATCTACAAGAAAAGGGCATTGCAACCCATTTCATCAAGAGGCTTGAGGATACAAGGTGGCTTTGCCGCAAAGTTGAGATTTTCCCTCTAGAGGTTGTATGCCGCAACTTCGCTGCAGGATCATTCTGTAAGCGATATGGCATCCAGCGTGGGCAAGTCCTTGCAGAACCTTTGGTTGAGTTCTTCCTCAAAGATGACTCTCTCCATGACCCACTCCTCTCCACCGACGCCATAGAAAGGCTTGGCTTCGCCACGGCAGATGAGATTGCCTTCATACATGCGGTGACACTGTCCGTCAATTACTACCTACGAGAACTCCTTTCGCAAGCTGGACTACGTTTCGTTGACTTCAAGCTTGAGTTTGGGAAGACAAAAGATGGGGCAATCCTACTAGCAGACGAGATCTCAGGAGACACGATTAGAGTCTGGGACAAGGATGAAGACTCATTGGACAAAGACATCTTCAGAGACGATTCAGGAGATGTCGTCGATGCTTACAGACGACTACTGGACAGACTGAGAGAAACAGACCCTGAAGAGATTCCCAATAGGGTGGAGACTCTATCAGTTCTCGTTTTGCCAAAGGACGGTATCAAGAATCCTCCGGGTGAAGTGACTCGAAAGGCCATGACAAGACTAGGATTCGACCATGCAGTAGATGTTCGTGCGGGAAGGATATACAGAATCACCGTCAACCAGCCGGTAAGTCCCGACCTCCTAGAGAAGCTTGAGGAGATGAACATGAAGCTTCTCTCCAATCCTATTGCTGAAAGAACAGAATTGAGGCTGACATAGTTGGCAATCGCAGTCCTGCGTTTCCCTGGAACGAATAACGAACAAGACGTGATTCGGGTGCTCAATGGAATACCCGGTGCAGATCCGTTCCTTGTTCCAAGTCGTCTTGGTCCAACTGCCCTTCAAGAAGCCGACGGAGCTGTTATCCCAGGAGGCTTCTCATTCGGCGATTACTTACGAGCAGGGGCCGTAGGATCAGTCGGAGATATTATGGAGGGTGTGAAGGAGCTCATCGATGACGACAAACCGGTTCTAGGCATCTGTAACGGATTTCAAATCCTTACCGAGGCAGGACTTCTGCCAGGCGCTCTTCTTGCCAATGAATCTGCTCGTTTTGTCTGTAAATGGGTCTACCTCAAAGTATCAGAGGATGTCTCCCGATTCACGGAGGGACTGGAGAATGCGATAATCAGGATACCCATCGCGCACGCTGAAGGTAACTACTTCTGCACCAATGACACGTTGGATAGACTCGTATCCGAAAAGAGGGTGTTGTTCAGATACTGTGACAAGGATGGAAATATCTCAGACGAAACGAATCCCAACGGGTCAGTGACGAGCATCGCTGGAATCGTCAATGAGAGGGGTAATGTGATGGGCATGATGCCTCATCCTGAACGTGCGTCCAGAATTGCCATAGGCTCTCAAGATGGCAGTCTTATCCTAGAGAACTTTGTGAGGGATACCTTGTGATAACGAAAGCAGAACTCGAGCAGGCATCAAAGGTTCTTGGGAGGAAGCCAAATGAAACCGAGCTGGCTATGCTCGATGTGCTCTGGAGTGAGCATTGCAGCTATAAGAGCAGCAAGAGATGGTTCCATCTCTTCAAGACCAAGGGGGAGAGAGTCTACCTCGGCATAGGGGAAGGAGCAGGGCTAGTTGATATCGGTGATGGGACTCTTCTGGGGGTCGCAATGGAGTCGCACAACCATCCAAGCCAGATAGATCCGTACAACGGTGCTGCTACTGGAGTCGGGGGCATCATTCGAGATGTCATATCACAAGGGTGTAAAGCTGTTGGGCTCATGAACTGTCTACATTTCGGGCATCCAAAAAAACCAAGGAATGCATATCTTCTGGAACACGTTGTTCGCGGTATCTCTGACTATGGCAATAGCGTCGGCATCCCTACGATTGGCGGCGACCTCAGTTTTGATGACTCGTATGAGGGAAACTGCCTTGTGAACGTCGTCTGCATCGGAGTTGTAAAGCCCGAGAAAGTCATCAGAAGCAGCGCAAAAACCCCGGGGCATCATTTGGTTATCTTCGGGTCTACGACAGGGAGAGATGGTATCGCAGGGGTGAGCTTCGCCTCGGAGGCTTTCTCCGATCGTGAAGAAGAGAATAGAGCAGCGGTTCAAATAGGCGATCCTCTTGCCAAGAAGGTACTCATAGATGTGCTGAACGAACTAGTAGAGCAGGAGCTCATTGATGGCCTCCAAGATTTGGGCGGAGGTGGTCTGACATCATGTGCCGGAGAGATGGCCTCGAATGGCGGAACGGGGGTCACGATTGATGTTGATAGAGTGCCGGTTCGAGAGCAAGGCATGGCTCCTTGGGAGATAATCGTATCTGAATCTCAGGAACGCATGTTGGCGGTAGTATCTCCTGAGAATCTTGATGATGTGCTCGAGATTCTTGCTAAGAGCGAGGCCCCACATGCAGTCATTGGTCAAGTCACTGCTGACCAGCACTACACGGTGCTAGAGGGTGGAGAAGTCAAGGCCAGACTACCCATCAGTCTTCTGGTTGATGGATGTCCTATTCCTGAGAGAGTTGAGGGGGTAATCCCGGTTCAGAAGCAGAGTCTAGATTGGGTGAAAGACGACCATGATTTCGATAAGGTAATAGTGGAGATGCTCGGCTCTCTCAACATATGCGACAGATCTTGGGTTTACTCCCAATATGACCAGCACGTTCAGATTAATACAATCGTAGATATCGGGGAGAATGCAGGAGTTCTTGAGTTTCCTTTCAACAAGAGAATAGCCTTCTCGAGTGGCTGTAATTCTCAGTGGTGCTTGCTTGATCCTCAGCAAGGTACAGCCAACTCGGCTGCAGAGTGCCTGAGAAACATTGTCTCGATGGGCGCAAGACCGATTCTTATTGCAGATTGCCTCAACTTCGGAAACCCTGAAAGGCCGGATTCGTATGCAGAATTTGTCGAATCGATTAGGGGTCTGGGCCGTTTTTCAAATGATTTCGAAATCCCGGTAGTAGCAGGGAATGTATCGCTCTATAATGAAGCAGAAACCGAAGGCAAGACACGTAGGATCAATCCCACTCCACAGATTATGATGGCTGGCATCTTTGAACCAGGGTATGTACCGATTAGACGGAGTCTTTGTACCCCTTGGGCCAACCTCCTCCTCGTTGGAGAAACGCTGCCCGAGCTAAACGGAACTGAATTCCAGAGCATGATTACCGGAAGAGTCCAAGGAATACCCCCTGTCTACAGACCGAAGCGTGAAAAGAACGTCATGAATGCAATTCTCCAGTGTCACAAGTCTGGACTGATAAGATCCTGCAACAATCTGGGAAGGGGGGGTCTTGCCATATCTTTGATGAAAATGGTCATGAATAGCGACTATGGCTTCAAGGTGGATTTGGACTATGTCCCGGGTACAACTTCGAGAGATGTCGAAATCCTGTTCTCCGAAACCTCAGCCCGATATGTCGCCGAGGTGACGGAATCAAATCAACAACAGTTCATGGATGTAATGGAGAAACATGAAACACCCGTAGTGGAGATTGGATTGACTGTGAACAACAGAGTAGCAGACTTCGGCGATTTCGAGGTGGACATGAAAGAGGCTGCTAGAAGCTTCAGAACGGGTCTAAGAAAGTACATGGAGTGAGTTCATTGGTAGACGTACTTGTAATAGCAGGCAGTAAGAGCGATGCGAAGATAGTGGAAAAGTGTACCTCGATCCTTGAAGAGCTTTCAATATCATACGAAGAAAGGTATGCTTCCGCCCACAGAGAACCTGAGTTGGTAAGAGCGATAGTAGAACAGAGCGACGCGCGTGTTATCGTCACAGTCGCAGGACTCGCTGCAGCCCTGCCCGGCGTAGTTGCATCGCTCACTGACAAGCCCGTAATTGGTGTCCCGGTTTCTGCAGCACTTGGAGGGCTTGATGCCCTGCTGTCAATCGTTCAGATGCCCAAAGGCGTGCCTGTGGCCACGGTAGGGATAGACAATGGTCAGAACGCCGCCCACTTGGCTGCGAGAATAATCCGCATCCAAACCGACCAATCAAAGAAGATACCTAGTACATATGCTGAAGCAGGTGTTGATGAAACAGAAGTATCAGAAGGCCTCAGAATCCTAGGAGAATACGTGCGAAGATCATTCGAACACGGAGATGTCATGCAGGACTATGGTCACTATGCCAACACGGTGCGGGTTTCTGATGAGCTCTGTATCGCCATGTCTACCGATGGAGTTGGAAGTAAGGTATTGGTTGCCGAGATGGCTGGAAGATATGATACAATCGGCCAAGACTGTGTTGCAATGAATGTAAACGACTTGGTTTCTGTAGGTGTATTGCCGGTAGGTTTTGTAGACTACCTGGCTGCGGAGAAACCTCTCCCTAGGGACATTCTTAGCCAGATTGGGCAAGGCCTCCTTGATGGATGCAGAGTATCCGGCATTCCGATTTTAGGAGGAGAAACAGCGATCCTCCCTGACATGATAAGAGGAACAACTGACATCGGCATAGACCTGGCCGGAACAGCAGTTGGAACAGCTCACCCAGATGAGCTTGTTGACGGAAGCATGATTGGGAACGGGGACGCCATACTAGGGGTTTCATCCAACGGGATTCATTCAAACGGATTCACGTTAGCACGAAAGGTCATATTCTCGAAACTGGGCATAGACGATACATTCCCATGGGGAACCAGAGTAGCGGACGAGCTTCTAAGACCAACTCGGATTTACGTTCCTCACCTGAAGGCCCTAAGAGAAAGCGGGGTCGAAATACATGGAATAGCCCACATCACCGGCTCAGGGTTCAAGAAGATACTCAGACTCAAGGCCGCAAGATTCAGGATTAGAACACTCCCGGAGATCCAACCCATTTTCTCCTATTTGCAGAGAGAGGGACAAATCGAGTGGAAAGAGATGTTCTCAACCTTCAATATGTCTGTGGGTCTGATTGTGATTGTGCCTGAGACCCAGAAGGAGCAGGCCTTGCAGGTGTTATCAGCTCTCGACGAGAGCTATGAGCTCGGAGTTGTCGAGGAGTCAGATAGAGCATCAGTCATTATAGAACCATATGAGGTAGACCTACATTGAGCAGAGTACTCCTAGTCGGAAATGGTGCTAGAGAGCATGCAATAGCTTCTGCGCTTCACGACTCTGGAGTCACCCTTTGGTCATTGATGGATACAATCAATCCGGGTATCGAAGCCCTCTCTGAGGAATCGTTTGAAGCAAAACTGGATGACGTTGATGCCATACCCAACCTGGAACGGATAGATTACGCCATCATCGGACCGGAGGGGCCGCTGGCAAAGGGAATCGTTGATAGACTTGAATCAAGCGGTATTCCCACTGTTGGCCCCAGCTCTCAAGCTGCAAGGCTAGAAACAAGCAAGGTCTATGCGAGAAGACTCTTGCAGAGAATCCGGCCCGATGCCAATCCCAAATTCAAAGTATTGCAGAGCCCTGACAGTATCAACGCTGCAATAGACGAGATTGGTCTCGAGAATCTCGTAATTAAGCCCGATGGGCTGACTGGTGGCAAGGGGGTCAAGCTCTTTGCAGAGCATGTACACTCTCGAGATGAGGTCTTGGACTATGCTGAGAAGATGATTCAGCGTGATGGGAGTGTTATCTTAGAAGAGAAGATTTCAGGGACTGAGTTCACAGTGCAGGCGTTCGTGGACTCGGCGGGGAAGATAGAACCCATGCCACTTGTCCGTGATTTCAAGAGAGCCTATGACGGCGACATAGGACCCAACACTGGATCGATGGGCTCTTACTCCAGAGAATCCCACGGTCTTGAATATGTCAAGAAGAATGATTTAGAAGAAGCTCTTGGAATCATGACGAGTGCCATCGACGGGGTCAACGAAGACTCAGGCGAAAGGTACAAGGGCATTCTCTACGGACAGTTCATGAAGACTTCTGACGGTATCAAGGTTCTAGAGTTCAATGTAAGATTCGGAGACCCGGAGGCAATGAACGTACTCTCGATACTCGAATCATCGATGGACGAGATTTGCCAGGATATATTGAGCGGGAATCTCAGCAAACCCTCCTTCTCCCGTCTTGCCACGGTCTGTGTGTACTTGGTGCCTGAGGGTTATCCGGGAAACGCTGTGAGAGCCGATGAACCCATCTCAGTACGTGGACAAGTTGGAAGTGAGATGTACTATGCTTCGGTGTACGAGAGAGATGGGACAGTCTATACAACAGGAAGCCGATCTATAGCCATCCTCGGAAAGGGTGAGTCAGTAACCGAGGCCCGAACAAAGGCTTACGAAGATGTTAGCAAGATAGAGGGGAGGGTTAGGTATCGTCGTGACATCGCGGCAGAGCTCTAATTGGCTGAGGGAGTGACTTGAGCGTAAGAGAACAGGTTCTTGTAGTCGACTACGGTGGACAGTACACGCATCTGATTTCGAGAAGGTGCCGTGAACTGGGTGTCTATGCCGAAATCATCTCCGAGAAGTCTCCAATGTCCGACCTAGACCTTCCCAGCATCAGGGGAGTCATACTCTCCGGAGGACCGAGATCCATCGAAGCAGCTGACTTGAATGAAACTTTCCGCTCTAACATGAGTCTTCTCCATGAGATTGGAGTTCCCGTATTAGGTATCTGTTTTGGGCACCAGCTGCTGGCAGTCTGGAAAGGCGCAAGGCTTTCCCCACGAGGTAATCCCGAATACGGCAAGACCAGAATACATGTCATTGATACTGACTCCATTTTACAGGGGCTCACGGACGGACAGTATGTGTGGATGAGTCACAGTGATGAGGTTGTCGCACTTCCACAAGACATGCAGCCTCTGGCATTGAGTGGCGACAGTAAGATTGCATCCTTCAAGACCAATGACGATTTGATCTTTGGTGTTCAGTTTCATCCTGAGGTTGCTCATACTCCTAACGGGATGAGGGTTCTAGAAGCATTCCTGCGTGACGTGTGTGGATGCGTCCACGATTGGACACCTGAGAGCGAGACTGCCAGCATCATTCAATCGATACGGAATCAAGTAGGACATGGAAGCGTGTTGATGGGTACAAGTGGCGGAGTTGACTCTACTGTGGCTGCATTCCTAATCAACGAGGCAATAGGTGATAGGCTTCACTGCGTCTTTGTCGACAATGGTCTTCTTCGATTGGGCGAACGCGAAGAGGTTGTCAGAGCCTTCGAGGAGATGAACTTTGAGCACTTCGTGGTCGTCGATGCCTCTGAGAGATTCTTGAAAGGACTAGAAGGTGTCAAAGACCCCGAAGAAAAACGGAAAGTGATAGCAGACACATTCATAGAAGTCTTTGAAGAGAAGGCTAAAGAACTTGAAGGTGAGTTCGGGCGATTCGACTTCCTTGGACAGGGCACAATCTATCCAGATCGGGTTGAGAGCGCAGCGACAGGCACTGGAACAGCAGTCATTAAGAGCCATCACAACGTACGCTTGCCGACTTGGATGACTCTCAAAATTGTAGAACCCCTAAAGAACCTCTACAAAGACGAGGTTCGGAAGGTCGGGTCGAGTCTTGGGATACCGGATTACATGATTAACAGGCAGCCTTTCCCAGGACCGTCTCTCGCGATCAGAGTAAGTGGACCTGTCACAAGAGAGCAGCTTCAAGTGCTTAGGAAGGCTGACAGAATCCTGCAACGAGAGCTAGAGAAAGAGGAGATCTACTCGTCGATATGGCAGTCCTTCTGTGTCCTTCTTCCTGTGAGGTCGGTTGGTGTCATGGGTGACGAACGTACATACGAACAAGCAGCCGTGATAAGGATAGTTGAGAGTACGGACGCTATGACCGCATCGGTAGCAAGACCTGAATGGAATCTGCTTCTACATATCGCCTCAAGAATAGTAAACGAGGTGGACGGAATCAATCGCGTGGTCTACGATGTGACTTCCAAGCCTCCCGGAACAATCGAATGGTACTAACTCCCGGTGTCTATTGCTGGTGCCGGAATGCACAAGGTATAAGCAGGTGTTTCATAATCACCGAATCACCATGAGAGGAAGACTCGTCTACCCGTATTCGGATGAACTTCTTGACTATGAGTTCAGCAAGACTCATCCGCTAAAGCCAGACAGGCTAAGACTCACTCGAGACCTCTCGCAGCAATTGGGTCTTCTGGAATTGACTGAGATTGTCAGACCCACACTCCCAACTCGTGAAGAACTCGAACTATTCCATGAGCCTGATTATATAGACGCAGTGGAGGCCTGCCAAGATGCCTCTTGCAGGAATGTCCGCTACGGTTTGGGTATTGCCGACAATCCATCATTCCCAGGCCTCTATGAAGCTGCGAGAAGGTATGTGGGAGCAACTCTCGACGGTATGCGAGCAATCATGAAGGGAGCGAGGAATGCTTTTGTCATCTCAGGTGGACTCCACCATGCACAGAGAAGTGAGGCTTCAGGATTCTGCATCTTCAACGACATTGTCATCGCCATCACGTATCTTCTGAAAGCACAGAAGTGCCGAGTGCTCTATTTCGACTTCGACGCCCATCATGGGGATGGCGTTCAGAATGCATTCTATCGGTCTGATCAGGTCCTTACGGTTTCGATTCACCAGTCCGGCAGAACTCTCTTTCCAGGAACAGGCAATGTCTTCGAGAACGGCGCTGGAGAGGGAGAGGGGTTCTCCGTCAACATACCTCTGGCCGTTGGCGCTGGCAACCCAGAACTTATCCGCGCCTTTGATGAGATTGTGGTCCCACTCTTTGAGGTCTATCAACCCAATCTCTTGGTAACTCAGATGGGAGTTGACGGACACTATATGGATCCTCTGGCACATCTTGCATACACAAGCCACGGGTACGAATATGTGATTGAGCGACTCAAGAAGATGTCTGAGGAAATCTGTGACATCGGCTGGCTTGCCGTGGGTGGGGGAGGGTACCACGTCACAAACGTAGCCAGGCTTTGGACGTTGTTCCTCGCTCTGATGTTGGGGGTTGATGTCCCGCAACAGATTCCAGCTGGCTTCCTTGAGACCTGCGAGGGTATTGACTACACGAAGTGTCCTCTCACAATGAGAGATGAACAGGACGTCATGCAGCTCTATACTCCACGGGAATACGTAGAAGACGACTTGGATAGGGTCTTAGAGAGATTGAGAGAACTAGTATTCCCCTTCCACGGGTTGTAAGGCTAACGTCTAGAGCGAGCTCACTTGGATGTCAACCCAGCGTTTCAGGAGTCTTGTTACGAGATCGGACGCAGTCGTCATTATCACTGAATCTGCATCCTCTACATGCAGAGAAGAAGGATCGATGCCAGACCTTGCCATCTGAAGGAGTGTCGGAAATACCAAGAATCCTAATGCTTCTGCTACCTGGCAAGCATCAGGACCCTCCACCTTGAGGTCATCGTCTATTACGTCCAGAGGAGAAAGTTGTGAATCGCCACCAAAAAGCTCCAGGAGAACATCCTCTGGGGCTGACATGACGACACCCTCATGATGGCAACCTTGTTCTAGAGATGCCACGCCTTCTTCAAAGACGACCGAAAACTGTGAATTGCCTCCAAGAGTGGTGATACAGAAGGCTACGTCCTGAAATGAGTCACCTGCTGTGTTCAGGACTTCATCGAATTCTTGTTCACTCATGGTGTCCAGTTTCTTTGCGCTCTCAACATCCATCTGAAGTGCCGCACGGCATCCATCGACCACAGGACCGAGGTATTCCATGAGCATGTATCTATCTTCATTCATCTCGTCGACCATGTTCTGCAAGCGTGTTCCGAGTTGAGAGGTTTCGTCATCTGAATTCAACATGAATCAGCTTTAGCTAGTCTAGTCTCTATATAGAGATGATGTTCGCTCACATAATACACGAAAAGAAAAGGAAGGGCAGTGTACAGAGGATAGGGTTGCCAAATTGACAATAGATATCCATTGTCATCTAGGTCCGGACCGAATGAATGTAGATAGGGTAACACGTGACACCCTTGACGAGAACGTAGATTTGCTCATAGAAAGAATGGACGACTACAATGTAGAGAAGACCGTACTGACTCCAATAGAGTACAAAGTACCAACAGAACTCTACGTTGAAGCAGCCGAGATGCAACCTGATAGGCTGGAGTTTGCCTGCTCCGTTATGCCGAGACCAATCAACCTAGCAAGAGAAAGAATCGCTCAGTTCGCAGATCAAGGCTGCAAGGCCTTCGTCTTTGACGAACAAATGTATCATCCATCTGACCCTGCCGCGTATGCTGTCGCTCAGATGGCAGTCGAGAAGGGTCTTGCAATCTACTTCCACCACAAGGAAATATCAAATGAGGTAATCGGCTTTCTTGACCGTCTGTCACTGACACATCCCTATGCCGAGTTTGTTGTGCTTCATATGGGAGGGCTCTTCGGTTTCTCGAAGCTCATCCCTCTCATAGCAAGAAACAACGTGTGGCTAGAGATATCAGTGACTCTGCCGAAGCTCGTGGAATCCCCCCTTCGCGTATTTCTTGATGCGTTGATTCAGGATCTTGGAGTAAGGAAGCTAGTTTTTGGGTCAGAACATCATTCAGAGTATCAGGATCTGATGGCCAGCTTGAACATGATCAATCTGAATGTTGAAACAATCCGACTTATCACAGAGAGGAATGCACAGAGCATCCTGAATCTGTAATCTATCTAATTCCATAACCATCAAAGGAGAGTCCTTTTCAGAATCCTAGTGCATCCCTGAGGGCACCAGTCTATCAGTGAGCATCACCTCGTGGATTATTTGCTCAACATCTTCGACTTTTGGGAGACCTGTGATTGTCGCTCGTCCGATTCTTATGGTCGGAATCGCTGTTATTCTATACTGTTCCAAAGCATCCCGATTATTCTCTATTCGGGTTTCGATGACTTCAAGGTGTTCAGAGTAGTAGTGGAGGCGAGCTGCGGCTTCCCTTGCCAAACGGAGGGCCTCACCACAAAATGGGCACTGTCTGCTGGTGAACACCAGTATCTTCCCCAGGTTGTCTTCATTGTCCAGTTCAGCTTGTTCATAATCCTGACGTCTGCATTCAATATCGGTCTTCACTGCATATTCCTCCGTCTATGTCAGAATGATGCGATTTATGCTCATGATATCGACAGTTGCTCACTCTGCAAACACTGGTGGTTTGAGTCGCACCTCATCAGATACTGAGTGGACTGCTGTCAGAGGAATTGCCTCCCATCTTGCCCTAGCCATAGGGTCAGTACGACGTTCCACAATCACCAAGGGGCCTTTGGCGTCGTCAAGCCACAGCTTCTTGACCCTTCCAACAGGATAGCCTCGGAAGTCGCAGACGACTTTGTTCTTCAAGACCCACTTTATCGCATCCTCGTGCATAGTACTCATCAAGTGTTAGAGGCCAGAACACTAGATTAGATTGTGTACAACAGGGACAAGTCTGTGGTAACACACACAACGGTGCTCTAGTCGGGTCAAGACAGTACTATGTGACAGAGTTGCAGGAGTAAGGTCATCAGGAACGGAAATACAAACCACACGAAGTAGTTGCCGAACGGTGCTATGAACCTGTTCAGCTGAGCAGGCACGAAACTGAAGTAGCCCCCGGGAACGGGAGTCCAACTCCATAGTTCTCTCATTCTGCAGAGAATCGGCTCAACCATAACCATATCGAGAACCAATCCCAGGAGACCCGCAACGACAGAAAGACCATGACCTGAGACCCCCAATGAGAGAGGAATCAGATATGTGAGCTGAACCACAAAGACCCACATGAAGGGGATCCAAAGGGGTACTCGTCCGATGAAGACTCCATTCTTCGGAGTGTAGTGATAGTATCCTTTCCCTGATACGTAGTGCTCACCTACTGACGCTATAAGCAGAGTCACTAGCACCTGTACACCAACACTCCCACCATATGCAAGCCAGAGAGAGTAGCTCGTAACAGCACCTAATAGCGTCATAGATGCGGTAAGAAAGATTCCAACCTTGACAGACACGGTCAGTCTCTACCTCTCTTCAGACGCTTGCCAGCATTGGAAATCCGTTCCTTTGCCTTCTTGGTTCGCTCTCTGAGCGCTACCGCATAGCTTCGACCGAGTTTCCTCTTTGTGAGCTTCTTGAAACTTAATGCGTTCTGCGCTTCAAGCAGCATGTCGACGACCTTGTCTACCGTTCTCCGATCAAGACCGGTCTTTCGTGCAAGTTCGGAGATGGAGAGAGCAGTTCCTTCACTCAGGACCTTCAGTACCATGCTCATAGCATCGGAGATGCCAACTCTTGAGATATCAGGACCGTTTTGCATCAGGTTCACTCAATCTACAGATACGACCCTACTCAAATATATACATTGTTATGTACAGATAATTATGTAAGTAAATTGGCAGATTACGTCTCCTAAGATGACGCTGAAAGAGGACTGCGCCTTACTCCTCAGTATATTGCCCAGATTCTTCCTCATACTGCCAATCAACAACAATCTCTTGATCACGTGAAATGACCGACCCCGATACACACCAACCGATCAGACCAGCTGCAAGGCCGATGATATTCATCATCCCACCAGTGACAATGTAGGTACGGGAATCACTTAGCTGTTTGTAGCTGATATCCATCGAGCTAGCACCTTCCACACTATCTATGTATATTGTATAATTGCCGTATGGAACATCAATTACCTCTCTCTTAACGCGAACCGGCGGATTGCTGCCTGGTATAGTGTCTTGTGAGTCGAGAGTCATGTTGAGAATGTACACTTCATCTGTTCGGTTTTCCACAATCCTGAAGTCCACAGATATGACAGAAACGTTCACGGCCCCAACAGTGACAGAGATCTCCAACTGCTCATAGTACCCAGGAAGATTCCAGATGTCGAATGGTTGTCTATCACCCTCTCCAGCCACGAAGCCATAATAGTGATAGGGTGCACTAAGGATGACCGCACCACCCCCAAGGAGCAGTATAATGGAGGACAGATACAGAAGCCCTTTCTTGGACAACCAGATACTTCGAGGCATCCTTTTTCACGTGAATGACATGACGGGTTCAAATATAGGCATTATGTACTGGGTATTCCTGCAAAAGAAGATACTTCCAAGACGTAGATGGTGTATGATATGACTCTGTTCCAAGAACTGGCAGATACACTCCAGAGTATTACCCGGGTGACAAGCCGGCTCGAGAAGACTTCACTAGCGGCAGGTCTTCTCAAGAAACTGGAGAAGTCTGAGATTGGAACAGCCACTCTCTTTCTTTCAGGAAAGGGCTTTTCAGAACGAGATAGTAGAACACTGAAGACCTCGTGGTCTACACTGAAGGATGCACTACACAAAGTCGTCCAGTTCGATGAACAGGACATGGAGAAGGCATACGGCGGAGACGCAGGAGAGGCGATTCAACACCTCCTCAGCTCCAACGAATATGCCCGCCAGTCAGGTCTCCTCGCTGAGCAACTCACAATCGACCGAGTTAGGACTGCATTCGACGCAATTGCTCAAGCCGAAGGACCCGGCTCTAAACGTGAGCGGGAGGCTATACTTGCAGGCCTCTTCAGAGATGCCACACCATTAGAGGGGAGATATCTTGCTGCAATCATTCTCGGGGACCTTCGTACCGGCATGTCAGAAGGGCTTGTGATTGACGCTATCGCAAAGGCCTTCCAAACGGACCCGGACCTGACTCGAAGAGCATGGCACTACTCAGGAGATATCCATACCGTCGCAGAAACTGCAACTAGTCTTGGGGATAAGGGATTGCGGGAAATCAAGATAGAGATGTTCAGACCTGTCAAGCCAATGCTGGCTACAGCGGCAGATGATCTAGAAAGAGCATTGAATGATATTGAGGGCAAAACAGCTCTCGAGTTCAAACTCGACGGAGCACGTATCCAAGTACATAAGCAGGATGGGATGATAAGAATCTACTCTCGGCGACTGTCTGATGTTACAGAGAGCATGCCCGAGGTGGAGGAGGAAATCAGACAGAACCTCAGTGTATCTTCGGCTATTCTAGACGGGGAGGTCATCGCTCTGAATGGAGATGGACGACCCTACCCCTTTCAAGTTGTTATGAGAAGGTATGGCAGCACTTCGGACACCGAAAAGAAATCGAAGAACATCACACTTAGGCCTTTCATCTTCGACATACTCTATCTCGATGGAAGAGATCTTGTGCATCTCCCGTACACAGAGCGGAGACAGACTCTCGAGGCCGTGTTACCGCTGAAGCTGCAAATCGAAACACTGGAAACCGACAATCTTGCAGCAGCCACGAAGTTCTTCGAGAGAAGCAAGCGTCTGGGCCATGAGGGCGTGATGGTGAAGAGAACCAGCTCGGGGTATGTTCCAGGGACTAGAGGAAAAAACTGGTTCAAGGTCAAGCACATCCTCGATCCCCTTGACCTTGTCATAATCGCTGCTGAATGGGGACACGGAAGGAGGCACAGGTGGCTATCAGACTATCACCTTGCCGTCCGTAATGAAGAAACCGGTTCTTTCGAGATGGTTGGAAAGACATTCAAGGGCCTCAGCGATCAGGAGTTCCTAGAAATCACGAGAAGACTCCAGGAAATCGCAATAGAATCCGGGTCGAAGCTTGTCAGGGTGAGGCCTGAGATTGTGGTTGAGGTGCTTGCATCGGAGATTCAGAAGAGTCCCAAGTATAGGTCTGGCATGGCCCTCCGATTCGCCCGCATCACTGCAATCAGATATGACAAGGGGCCAGAAGATGCAACAACTCTCAGAGAGCTTGAGAAGATGTTTGAGAACCAGTTCAAGTTCAAAGCGATATACTACTAGACATGTTCGTTTCGACTCAGCTTGAACAGTTAGTACTCTGTTCAGAAAGACGCAAGTTCATCTCTCAGAGATTACCTGAGGACTCTGCTCATTCGGTTTAGTGATGCACAATCGAGAGGTGTTTGAACCAGCTTTGAGCCTAGTCCATTTTAGCGACAACGATATTCTTGTATAGACAATCACCTACCTTCAGCTATGGACTCTCTCTTTGAACCTCTGGAAGTTGGGAAGATTAGAATCAAGAATCGCTTCATGAGAAGTGCCACAACGTCCGCATACGCGCAGAAGGACGGGACTGTAAGGCAACCTATAGTTGACTTATACCGTGACCTGGCAAGGGGAGAAGTAGGCCTTATCGTGACTGGCCACTTGTATGTACAAAGAAGCGGCAAGGCCCATCAGGGGATGGCAGGAATCAGTGACGACAAACACATACCAGGGCTCAGATGTATCGCAGAGGCTGTTCATGAACATGGAGGGAGCGTAGTGGCTCAGCTCAACCATGCCGGAATCCAGCACAAGCCAAATCGCATCGGCCCGAGCGAGTACATAGGGGAAGGCTGGCGTTCTCGAGCAATGTCAGAAGACGAAATCCAGAGTATCATAACGGCCTTTGGTGATGCTGCACAAAGAGCAATGAGTGCAGGATTCGATGGAGTACAGGTCCACGCAGCTCACGGCTACCTGATCAGCCAATTCCTCAGCAGGCTTGTAAACCGACGCAGCGACAAATGGGGGGGCAGCCTTAGGAGTCGAATGGCCCTTTTGGAAGCAGTTTACGATGAAATTCGATACAATGTTGGCAGTACGCCAGTCTTGCTGAAATTGAACTGTGACGATTTCAGTCCCAACGGATTTACAATTGAGGATAGTATAGTTGCCGCCCAGCGAATGCTGGAGAAGGGGATTGACCTGTTAGAAATCAGTGGAGGTGGAGTGGGTCGTCAAGAGAAGCTCAAGTCGAGAGCCAATCACGGTGATCCTGCTCTAAGAGACCTACCTTTTGCAGGACACGCCGCCAGAATCCGGGCCAAAACAAAGCCAAGTCTGATGGCACTTGTCAACGGCTTCAAATCGCTGGAAACCATGACATATGTCATCGAAAGCGACTTGTGTGATATGGTGAGCATGAGTCGTCCTTTCATTCGTAATCCTAGTCTTATCCGTGACTTGAGAAAGGGACTGACGAGTGCATCATGCATACGATGTAACAGATGTTTGGGCCCTGAAGTATTCGGCAAAGAGATGCTGAAATGTCACATAGACTAGGCCATCCAAGAACAGACACACCTGTAAGAGAATTGCCTGAACAAGCTACACCTGTGGCGAGGCTTTGATCCAGGTGTATACTGTCAACACGAAGAAAAAGTCAGCCACAATATTGAATGCACCACCAACCGCACGGAAACCAATCAGTCCTTGACTCAGACTTTGAATCAAGTAGAACACTGACCATGCTGTCCCAATTAGGGCGAGAAAAGCACCCACGATGACAAGACGTATGTCAAGAATGAATAGCCCAACCAAGAGGACTATGCTGAATGCCACGGTCTGGATGATGAATACCGTAGATTCAGAGACATCAAGACTTGTGACTAGCCCTCCGATGTAGTAGAAGAGCAGTCCAAATATTGGGAATACTCGTAGATATTTCTTCAGGCCGATTGACGTAGCTGATTCTTCCATCTCAAACACCTCTGATCACTGAATAGAATCCTCGGTGATACACAAGAAACATACTTCTGCTTAAATCTGCTTCTTGTCATATCCCAGGATTCGTTGACCATAGCCTTTAAATCCTCAATGCTATGCGGTCTGCTCATAAGACCCTAAGGGAGACAGACCAAATTGTGGTTCGAGATTACATTGGTTCCATTGATCCTATTGCTTGTGCTCTTCCTCATCTTCTTCATCGTTCAGGAAGGATCGAAATGGCAGAAACACAGACATCTTGGAGTGTTCGCTAGATTCATTCAGGCTAGTCCGCGGCGAGGCTTCCTCACCTTTTTCATTCTAACGATTCTGACGATTCCTTCCACTCTCATGGTGCTTCATGGCTGGTGGCTAGACCAACTCGCAGGACCGGGAATGCCTAGCACACAGACACCCATTGTAAATACCCTACTTATCCTGATTCTGCTTCTAGCCGCAACCATTCCAGTCATGTGGGGTAGTTTCAGAACCTGGCGTCAAGCGGTGAGAAGCTCAGCAGAAGTGCGGGTCAGAACTACATCCGATTAGTCGTAGATTTCAGATCTTTCGAGGTGATCCCTTCGGGGATCACTTTCGTCCTGACAATTGTCGTCTAGTCATCCCTTTTGAAATGTTCATTTTGACTTGCACAATCTGGTGCACAAGAGAGTTGTCCGTCGATACAGTGGCAATTCTGCCGCATCCATGCCGTCATGACTTGCTCTTGCTCAAGTGATTCCATGGAATCGTAATGTGATTCCATCAGTTGACCCAGCTAGTTATCTGCTTGATCTCTGTTTCTCACAAGACTGTCATCGAATGTTCCAAACTGTTGCACACTTAGGCAGCGAAAGATTGATTAACTATTGTTATTGGATAGGCATGAGTAAACATGTCCTCAGAGAGAGAATCTGAATCCGGAAACCGCTTGGCTGAGGAGAACAGTCCTTATCTTCTTCAACATGCAGATAACCCAGTAGATTGGTATCCATGGTCAGAGGAGGCCTTCGAGCAGGCGCGAAGAGACAGCAAGCCAATCTTCTTGTCAATAGGTTACTCAACTTGCCATTGGTGTCACGTAATGGCTCACGAGTCATTCGAAGATGATGATATTGCTAGCCTCATGAATGAAGCCTTCGTCAATATCAAGGTCGACCGAGAAGAGAGGCCAGATATCGACAAGGCATACATGAAAGTAGCCCAGATGATGACGGGGAGAGGTGGTTGGCCTCTTACGATCATCATGACGCCGGACAAGGAGCCCTTCTTCGCAGGAACATACATCCCGAAGAACAGCCGATATGGTCAGATTGGACTATCATCACTCATACCGAAAATCAAGGAACTATGGGACAAGGATCAGAGCAATATCCAAGAGGTCGTTGCCAGAATCAAGTCAGCTCTCCAACGAGACCTGCAAACAAGCGGGGGTTCTCTGCCCAGTGAACGGCTAGTAACTCAGGCTGTATCAGCTCTCGGTAGACGATACGATGATGAGAGAGGTGGATTCGGAAGAGCCCCCAAATTCCCATCGCCCCACAACATGCTCTTGCTTCTTAGACACTGGAAGAACACAGAAGAACCTAATGCGCTGGAGATGGCCGAAAAGACTCTCCAAGAGATGCGGAGAGGAGGCATCTTTGACCAAGTTGGAAAGGGATTTCACCGCTATTCTACCGATAACGAATGGCTTGTACCTCATTTTGAGAAGATGCTCTATGACCAAGCTATGATGATGATAGCTTATGTGGAAACATACGTGGCCACTGGAAAACGAGAGTATGCTGACGTCGTGAACGAAATTACAGACTATGTCAGTAGAGAGCTCAGAGATGAAAGAGGAGGCTTTTTCTCTGCTCAGGATGCCGACTCTGAAGGAGAGGAAGGCAGATTCTATGTCTGGGAATATGAAGAGATTGAGTCGCTCTTGGAGCCAGAGCAAATGAGAGTCTTCGTTGAGGCATACAGCATCAGGCCAGATGGTAACTTCAAGGATGAATCCACTGGTAAGAATACAGGCAGGAATATTCCACATCTTTCACGTGGGATTGATGGGATTGCAGAGATTTTGTCCAAACCTCCTGAAGAGGTCACTCAGATTCTACACGGCGCACTATCCACGCTGTTCAAGGCTCGAGAAGAGAGGATTAAGCCACACCTTGACGACAAGATCCTCACAGACTGGAATGCTCTCATGATAGCGGCTCTGGCCATGGCAGGACGATTCATTGACGAGCAGTATACCTCTCTCGCCACTGAAGCCACGGAATTCGTCCTCTCGCATCTGCAACGGGAGGGAATATTACTGCATCGTTATCGACACGGAGAAGCTGGCATTGCTGGCTTTCTCGACGACTATGTCTTCTTTACTTGGGCCCTTATTGAGCTCTATCAGACGACATTTGACCCAGACTACCTGAAGGAAGCCATCCGTCTACAAGAGATCACCATTGAAGAGTTCTGGGACCAGAAAGCCGGTGGATTCTACTTCACTGGAAAGAACTCCGAAGAGCTCATCACACGAGAGAAGAATGCATACGACGGGGCCATCCCTTCAGGCAATTCCATCGCGGCTTTCAACCTAATCAGATTATCGCGACTTACTGGTAGCACGGAATTCGAAAGCTACGCAGAAGGAGTCTTTGAGGCATTTGCCTCCAACCTTGAAGCTGCACCTGCAGGTCACTCAATGATGATGGCCGCTCTGCAATATATGACCGGGCAGTCATTAGAGGTCGTCATCGCAGGAGAACCAGACGACGACCGGACCTTGGACATGATACAAGTCATTCGCAATGCCTATCTGCCCCAATCTGTTGTCATTCTGAAAGGGAACCAGAAACAAATCAAGGAGATAGATAGGATGGCCCCCTATGCTCGATTCTACAACGAAGTCGATGGAAAGCCGACAGTCCACGTCTGCATCGACCATAATTGCAAACTGCCAACCCATGGCATCGAGAAAATGAGAGAGCTGCTTCGAATCACCTGAAGAATCAAGAAAACACAAGCGTCTATCCATACTCTTATTTTGCCACGGCAATGCAACAGAGGGCAAGCCGTCTTGGGCTTGGACTTTGCTACGGAGAGACCCTTTGAATGAACCGACGACGCACGACGACCTTGGTTCTTGCATTGGTCACTATGATTGTCACACTTCTCTCGCCGGTCATAAACGAAACCAATACCGAATCGCTCCAAGACATTGAAACACGATTTGTCACGAGTGAGAACACCGAGTATCCTATCTATAGTATAGGCACACTGGAACAAATCCAAGTCATCGAATACTCCACAATGCTTGATGCCCTACAGGCAATCAACGAAGGAGAGGCGGACTTGTTCGGACATAGAATCGAAGCCGCGGACTACTCAATTCTGGACGGTTTGACGAATGTCGTTAAGCAGTGGGCCCATGACAGACAACAGTGCTGGCTTTCACTGAATGCCAAGACATATCCCTTGAGCTCCTATCATTTGAGGCAGGCAATTGCATATGCTATCAACAAGACAGCGATTGCAGATTTCTCTTTCAACAACCAAGTTGATCCTGTAGACTTACCCATTTTTCTTGGAGACCCTCTCTCAGTAGAAAGAGAGGAGGGCGGGCATTTTTACAATTCTGATGTGAATGCAGCCCGATGGGTGTTGGGCCAAGGAGACATGCTAGATGTTGATGATGATGGATATGTGGAAGCCCCGAATGGCAGCGATTTCTCTCTGAGGCTGACATACCCTGCTGATGTTCAGGGAATGGCTTCTGCTGCAGGAATAATCCATTCCAACCTTCATTCCGTCGGAATCAACTGCACGATCGAACCTGAGTTGAATACAATCATTCAGAGCGGACTGGGAGCCCATAATCTCACCTACGATATGGCAATCACCACAGTAGATTTCACCATGAGCAACCCACAATGGGGCCTCACAACTTTCCATTCATCAAGGAGAAATGAATTAGGAGAGAACATGGCACAGATAGCTGACAGCGAGGTAAACAATGCTGTCTTCCAGTATGAAGACTCGTTCTCACTCAAGACCAGGCAGACTGCAGTGATGGACGGCATGAGAGTAATCAGAGATAGATGCCCAGTCATCCCCCTCTTCAACTATCGATGGCTCTCGGCGTATAGCACCGCGAATTTCGACAACTGGCCTGATGACTGGAATGGTGGTGCCTTTGGGGTCTGGACGGCAGCAACAGTCACAGCGAAACCCGATAGTGACAACACCCTCCGAGTCGCAGTGCTACCCAAGTACTTCACTGAGTTCTTCAAGACGCCTAACCCGTTAGACTCCACTGATACTCTTGACCACGATTGGGCGGTTTCAGAGCAATTCAACCCCTATCTTCTGGTATATGACACTGCTGTTGCGTTATCACCCGAGAGAGAGTACGTGCCTAGAGCCTCCACTTCATGGGATGTATTATACCGCGGCACCATATCTGATATCAGGCCAGACCAGACGCGCGTTAGGTTCTACTGCGACCCAAATGCTAACTGGACCGATGGCCTCAATCTGGATAGCGAGGATTATCGTTTTACCTACAATCTGTTAGTGAATCAGTCAAAGATTGAGTATGCGAATCTGACATCAGGACTCAAGACAACTGGAGAGTTCATGGCAGGAATAACGGTTGATAGTCTCAATCCGTTCTACTACAGGTCTTATTCTCAGTTGCCGATTCTTCCAAGACATATTTGGGAACCTCAGAACCTTTCGATTTGGAATCCATCTATCGAGGATGCTGTTGGATCCGGACCATACATAATCACTGAGTTCACTCCGGGTTCCTTACTGACACTAGCTGTCAATGAGGGGTACTACCCACTCATTGACAACGAACCTCCAGAACTCAACAGGATTAACCAATATCCTGCCGATCCAATACCAGCTGAAAGAGTGGTTATACGAGTCTATATCAACGACCGATCGCGCATCCAAAACGTTACTCTTGAATGGACGCATAGAGTCGGACACCTGAATTTCACATCATCGGCAGCTATGAATGAAACAGTGCTTGGATACTTGGGAACAATACCTTCCCGGTTAACAGCTACATCCACAGAATGGGTGATTACTGCCACGGACATCTGGGGAAATACCGCCGAGATTGTGTCAGGCCACTATGAACGTACAACAAACGAGACCCAAAATGACAACTATCTTATGTCTGCGGTGGCTGTAGCAATCGCCTTCGCATCAGTTGGCATATTCGTGGCGTTCAGGAGAAGGCAGTGAAGCGATAATCACTGTGAGTCTGACCTACGAATGAAGTACACCACAGTGATTACAACAGCTGCGACCCCCAAAACGGCGAAGACCAAGAAGGGCCCATATACAATGAGCGGGTTACTCGGCCAGACCTCAGCCAGAGCATTCCCAGCATCAAGCCACGCATCCGCAATGCCAAGGAGATGATAGGATATTTGTTCCAGCTCGGTCCGGTAGGTCTCAAGGACTCCTTCGAGGTCCCCAGATGAGTTGAACAAGTCAGCAAGACCCCCGAAGGTTGAGGATATCAGACTGTCATGAATAGATAGATTCCCAATCTGAACAAGAGTTTTGTTCTCAGATAGTGCCTCGAAGTGCGGAAGGGCATCATCGGCCTTATTCAAGAATGCGGAGATGTCTGTATCCGGGAAGAAGCGGGCAACATTCTGAAGGGCTGCTCTATAGGCAAGATACTGAAGTGTAACCTCGGAGCCAAGACCCAAGCTGATGAATTTCAGAAGTGAGGCCTTGAATGATATCTCGTTGGTCATGCCATCAAAGACGCTGAGATAAGCACTGAGACCGTCTGGTGTGATATCGCGAGCAAGAGCCCGGAAACCTTTTTCACCGAAATTCCAAAGGTAGGCACTCGGGCTTCCCGGGGCGTAAACGTCTCCCACTCCCAGAAGACAGTCGCGAATGTATGGGCCCAGCTGTTCAGATAGTCTTTCAGGAGTGCTGCCACCCGGTTTGATCAGAATCGAGATGTATTCCCTTGAAGACCACGCAAGATTGAGATTTGCATAGCTGATTTCGGTATAGTTACCTCTACCATCAACAGGGTAACCAAAGTTATCGCCGAAGGAACCAACCCCGGGATCCAGTATCGTTGCCCTTCCAGAGGTATCATTGTAACCTGCAATTATGATAGCATGTCCTCCACCGGACAGGTCATTCTCTCTAAGGAAGTTGTAGTCCTCGGCTGGCAGCCATAGGGGGTCCACACTCACAATCAATGGATTCCCCTCATCAATCGAGCTCTTCATGAAGCTGAATGCCTCGCTTTCTCCATCAAGCAAGCCAGCATCGATTCCCCAGCTCCTGAGGAGACTAACCTGTTGGTCTATCCCCTCGATTCCTGAATTGAAGTATACCGAGTAGTTCAGGCCAACAAGCTCACAGGCCACATTTGCTGGATCAATCTGCTGGTATAATGCCCCGGGAAACATCAGGAGTGTGTCATTGTACCGGATATATGCAAAGGAGAACCCTATTCCGGAAAGGGCAAAGAGATCATGCAACGTGATATCTGCCCCATGATATTGCATGACCGATGATGTTGCGGCCCACGCACAAAACCCGTTGATCTCCTGCCACACATATGGAACACCTGATATCAATACGTCTTCTTGGGCGATGACTTGCCTTGCCGGTATATCAGTCCTCACATCCGAGGAATAGCTGGAAGGAAGCATCACTGCAAGCATCAGAACCAAGAACAGAACTTGAAGCCGTTTCATCAGATGTTCGCCGTGCTCAGTGCTTACAGTGCAGACATAAGCATGTTGATGGGACCCAAATCATCTGTTCTATTCGAATCGTCGTTCGTCACCACCAACCATGCCAAGCTCTATGACGTCAGAGAGGGAAAACAATGCCGCAGCATGTTCACTATCTAAGACAAAAGAAGACGTCCAGGAGGGCATATCTGGAGCGTTGCCCTCAGCCAGCATCCCTTGCCATGCCTCATCGGTAAGCCTATCGCTCATAGGCTGCCTGAACTCGTAGTATGAGAAAGTGGCACCTCTCAGGAGAACCAGACGGCCGTCGATAGGAACAACAACATAGATGAGCAGGGGATATCCGACAGCCTCCTCAAGAACCTCCTTGGTGTTAGGATCTGTATGAACGTCAGCAACCAAGGCCATGCTCTCGTCGGCTTCTGAAACCCATTCTTCTTCGGACGGTATTTTCGAGACCCACTCGAGGAAGCGACCGCAGTGTTGAATGCGATCAATCTCTGTCTGATTGAGACTCTGGCCAGACAGCTCTTTTATTGAGATAGCCTGCAAGTCAAGAAGGAAATCTCGAAGAGATTCAAGCCTACCTTCTAGCCACTCACTCACCGGGAGGCGTGATTTGAGACCTCGAAGCATCATATCTGAGAGAGATGCGAGGCGTGCGTACACACGGGGAACTGGTTCAACATAGCCACCCTTTATCCCATATTGTGGCATGCCGATGACTTCTATCGTATAGGACTGTTTGGCATAGAGGATTGTGTCATGGCGCAATTCGGTCCAAGACCCTAGAGCAGTCATCAGCTGTTTATCTATCCATGGAGTGCTCTTCATGAATGTCGGATATCCATCAGTGGGCTCCACAAGGAGGGGCAGTAGCGAGTAGAGCCAGAGGTAGTAGAGGTTGCTTGTCCATTCGTCTTCCGACATATCATCAATCTCTGATTTCAGTTTCGCCATCTGCTGCTCAAAGTTCAAGTAGTGGGTTTCATCCTCTAGCAGCTCCCAAGCTCTCTCCGACCCGAATGCAGACATCACATCCAATCCCTTCGGCATGAGGCGAGGATTCAACTGCGTACCTACGTGGGCATAGACTAGCTGGCCAAGGATATAGCTGTCAGGGATGAATCTCTGTCCCATGAAGCGCATTCCCATGATGGTAGCCATATCATCCGTTTCATTGACGACCGACGATAATATCCTCGGTCTGCGAAGGCTAAGGGCGCCATCAATAAACTCATCCAGCTTGGTCTCGTTATCTAGCTGAATCAAGGATGGCTCGTCGCCCCATATCTCCAACGTATGGTTGTAGTATTCTGGAGGTGTCAAATCATCCGAAGAACCAACGAAGAAAACAGTAGGTTCATAGATTGCATCCCATACAGAAGTTCCAGATATCGGTTCGGGCAGGCCTTCAACCGGGGATTGCAGGGCAAGAGAAATGAGGATAGCCTGGGCAGTTTCATTCCTGCCGCGCTCAATGCTCTCCTCAGCTGAGAGGCCAATGTCATTTGGTTCGAGTCGAAAAGCAATGCGTCCAAACCACATCATCATCAAGAAGTATTTTTCCAGTTTTTCACAGCGAGTATAGTGGCCTCTGGGAACATATTGAGTGAAATCCTCCCGGTAGTACTGATACCAATCGCCAGATATCTCTGAATGGTCTTCAATGAGACTGAGAACCTTCTCAACTTCATACTCAGCTTCAGGAGGGATCTCTGAACTGTTATCCATCAAGCGAGCGGCTACGGAGAAGAACATAACATTGCGAAGGGCTGCATCCCTCCATCGCCCTTCAGGAGTGTTCTCATATTGGCTATATGAATGTGCGAGCATAGACTTCGAGAGGTTCCCCAACAAATCCCAGAACGTAAGCACTTCCATCTCCCTGAGCGCCATATCATAGAGCACATGAAAAGCATGGAGAACTGCGTCCGAGGTCAAGAAACTCGGCCTCTGGTCACCATCATTGTCCTGCAAGACCTCGTAGATCTGATCGTACTCATCTTGTGAATGTGCCATGAAGCCATCTCGAACGATTCTGGCCTTGGCTTCAGCTGAAAGGCCATATTGGTCAGCGAAAGCAACTCCAGCTAATCCAGGGGGAATATCGTATTGAGGGCCGTTGACCATGAACTCTTCCTCGAAGGAGACATAATCACTGAACCGGCTCGACACGCGTTCGCCTAGTGAAAAGACCGGCGGGGGGGCTGAGCTGACTGGGGCCATTGGGCCCGTAGTGCCGCTTAGGCTCATCCAAGCCGCACCCATTACAAGTGTCACTGCAAGGATCATGGAAACTACTGCCGCTCCCATGGCTCTTTGCCGAGTGTCTGGATCAAGAGCTGAGATGATTGTCACAGTGGCGTCCTCATACATCTCAGACATTGCATAAGCATCTACTTAATACCATACAATAGAACAGGCTGTTCAGTGTTTAGAACGCTGCTTCCGTATAACCCATTTAAGCTCTGCAGCTGCACACAATTAGACTAATTACGGGATTTCTGCAAGCTAAGTAGGGAAGACAGAGTGCAAGAGAAAGAAGATTCAGTCGAGGTCGACCTGAGAGGTAACACACTACGCGTGTACTGGTACATGCTCCAGAATTCCAAACCTGTAGGCGTCAGAGAAGTGCAACGAGACCTTGGCATGTCCAGCCCGTCTGTAGCAAGTCACCATCTAAACAAAATCATAGACATGGGGCTCGCTGAGAAGAACGTGGAGAGCCTCTATGAGCTAGTTGAGTTCGTCAAGGTAGGAATCCTCAGGGATTTCATTCGATTCAGAGGAACGCTGCTTCCCCGGTACTTCTTTATTGGAGTATTCTTCACAACTGTGGGTGCCGCGTACTTCCTTTCGTTGTTCTCCATCCCAGTTGGACTCTTTGACCGCATGATTGCGTCCACCGTCATCTTCGCTGGAATCATCTTCAGCTGGCTCGAAACTTATCGACTGTGGCGGTTGAGATATCACTAGGATAAGGAGCATTGCGGAAACCTGTTTCAAAGGCAAGACTTATCGAGGATATCTCTGGGCTTTGATTTCAGGGCTGACTGTGAATTGAACTATCATCTCGTGCTCACAAAGAGGTGCAATCTCAATTGCGTGTACTGCCTCGAAGGACAGGGCAACGAGACTGAGACCGAGACTAGGTACTCGTTGGACCAGCTAGCGGAATTCCTAAACCAAGATGAGAAGCTACAACTCATGTTTTACGGAGGGGAACCAACCCTTCGGATTCCTCTTATGATGGAGATCATGGACCGCTTCAAAGAAGCGAGATTCATGCTACAGACCAATGCGCTTCTGCTTCATAAGATTCCTGAGGAATACATCCACCACATGCATTCAATCCTTGTTTCAATCGATGGTACAAAGGAAACCACAGACTTCTATCGTTCAGATGGGGTATACGACAGAGTCGTCAAGAATGTTCGCTGGCTGCGAAGTATCGCGTACGAGGGAGATGTGGTGGCTCGGATGACGGTGTCAGAACGAAGTGACATCTTCAGAGATGTGACTCATCTCCTCGAACTCAAAGACCCTCAGTTCGATAATGTACACTGGCAACTCAATGTCGTCTGGGATGCTGATGGCAATTGGACAGACTTCGATGGCTGGTTGAAGAACTCTTACAAGCCAGGAATGGAAAGGCTGGTCAAATACTGGGTAGAGGAAATGCATACGGGAACGGTACCGGGGATTGTGCCGTTCTTGCCTACCATGTATACCATATTGACTGGCACGAAGACCAGACTGAGATGCGGGTCTGGGATAGACACCTTTGCCATTCATCTAGACGGGAGTATCGGTGTGTGTCCCATATCTCCAGACTGGGACTTCTCAATCGTAGGGCACATATCAAGAACCCGGCCCGATGAACTTCAGAACATCATGCAGGTGGAGGAGCCTTGCCCATCCTGTGATATCTACGATATCTGTGGAGGACGATGTCTCTTTGCAAACAGACAGCGACTATGGGGCGATGAAGGCTTCAGAAAGGTGTGCGGTACTGTCGAACATCTTGTGGATGCTCTCAGAGATTCAGAAGAAGAAATACGTGAACTCATCGAACAGGGAGTTATTGACCTCACAGACTTCCGATATCCTGAGTACAATAACGGTTGTGAGATTATTCCTTGAACCAGGGAACGATGCCTACAGCGACCTCTAGTAGTCATCCTCAACAATCGCTTCTTCGTCCTCAAGGTCTTTCTCCATGACGACGATTTCTTCACCGGCCCGTTCATGGCGGCTCTTCTCTTCGTATCCTAGTTTCTTGTAGAAATCAATCTGTGGATCAATTGCCCCATATACCTCTAGCTCGATAGATTTGGCGTTGTTGGAACTCAAGAGACTCTCAGCATAGTCCATCAAGGCCGTGCCTATCCGTCTGCCCCTGAATCTCTCCCGCACAGCAACTCTGCTGATCACACCTAGCCTCCCCCGTAGTTCGGCACGCATGGTTCCAGCGATAGTGTCACCAATCAATGCCACATAGATATTCCCCATCTGAATGTGCCGAGCGATCTTATCCATGCCTTCCTGAAGTGCTGCAGGGGGACGACATAACTGCTTCATGATGGGCTTGTATGCCTCCTGTATTATGTCTCTGACAACATCCACCTCATTCATTCCAGCACGACGTACGCGAACTTCTGCATAGTTGTAAATAGGATGCACCACCTTAGGGAGTATCAAGATATGTAATCACACTACGATGACATAAACTATTTGGAAAGGAAGTTCTGAGAGCAAGGAGGGTTGTTCCCGTGTCGAAAATCTGCGTGCGAAAGAAGGAGCAAGATCGTTCATGGATTTACGAGCTCATGGGAAAGAGGTGGGCCGCAGATTTCATTCTATCATGAGGGCGCAAGCATATCCCAAACAGGTTGCCCGGTCTTACAGCAATCGTGAATGAGCAACCATGTGGCTTGCACACTTCCCACACAATTGAAGATGAAATCGAAATGGACTACCAGTTGTGGACGCTTCCCCAGATGACGTGTGAACACGCTTAGCTTAATTAGGGAAAAGGCCTGAATATGAGAGGAGATACTAACATGACCGAAGATGAAACAACCGACGAAGATATGCTGGAATCACAAAAACTTACATCAAAGGATAAACAAGAGATCCAAGAGGGCCTCTGCGTCAACTGTGCTGTGGTGATGTTCATCTTCATGATCATAGCTCTCACTGTTTTTGTGCTGTGATGTGGAAGTGACGACTAGTTGACTTTTCTCATAGACCCTCCCTTGCTAGTCACGTTCGGTTTCATCTCATATGCGATTGGTGCCAAGCTAGAGAATCGCACATCTCTGCCCATAGGTAAGATACTGGCGCTGTTCAGCACAGTCACAGTAATCTTCACAAGCACTTCTCTTTATCTTAATCTCTGGTACATGGACTGGTTCTGGATCCCCTTCTATCCAACCGTGACATCGGGAAGAGATTTGATGATTAACTCGGGCATCTTCTCTTTTGAAGCTGTGAACACTCAAGGCATAGTTGACTTCGTGGCCATGATACAGATTGCTCTCTATCCTTTCTGGGTCAATTTGGGTACTCGGGCCTATCAGAGGCATAATCGTTAGGTCTTAGCTGAATAGCCTTCAGAACCCTTCTCACGATATAATGCGTCCAAGAGCGCATTCTGATAGTAGACACCAAATACAAATGTGAAACTTGCTCCCATTGAGATGAAGTGCGTCAAGAAACTGTCCATCGGATAAACTGGACGAAAAGAGATAGCTCATATTCAATAATACTAATTAGGTCAAATCTCGAACGCGACAATGCGTAACGGGACATATTCAATCAAGAGTCCGAGAAGCATTCTATAAGGTGAATAGCAAAGATGCAAGATAGCATAGACGTATTGGAAGGACCCATTGTCAGGCTCTTCGCAAAGCTCTCAGAATGGGCAGGACTCTCAGACAATGTTGCACCAGCAGCAGCATCTCTCTTTCTTGAGAGATATGGAGATGAGAACCCGTTGGGTTCTGAAGACATCTGTGACGTTACGGGCTACTCAAGAGCGAATGCAGGCCTAATCATATCTCAACTAGAGGCACTTGGTGTTATCAGTGGCAAGAGGGACTATCAGCAGACAGGTCGAGGACGTAAACGCCTGTTATACAAGGCTGATATGGGCATAGAAGGCTTCTTTGGACTAGGTGTCGAGAGAATTATCGACCAACTTCAGTCTATGCTGGATGATGTTGATGCAGTAGAAGATGAGTTCGGCGAGAAGGACAAGCGGCTACTCGAGATGATGAGAGATTTAAGGAATGCAATCGAGAAGAATCTGGCTATTCTGAAGGGGCTCCCAGCAGTCCATTCAACCGAAGCTTAGCGGTCAAGCCCTCTTCTGAACAGCCAACACGCATTTGGATAGTAGTCTTCTGAAGAAAGAAGACGGGGGAGAGGATCCCCCATGCAGTGACTAGTCCTCTTCCTCGTCGTCTCCCAGACGCTTGGCTTTTCCGAGGCGACGACTCTTGCCCACACTTAGGCGTTTCGAATCCGGAGCTGACAATGAGTGCCCTGGACGTCCCTCTTTCACCCCTTCAGCTCTCTCTGAAGGCCAGGCTTCGCCAGGGGATGGAGCACGTTCAGCAATCTCCTCGTCCACTTCACCCGGTTCAAAAGTCTCGCCTGAATCACGAGCTCGAGTGACGATGCGGTCGACCCGCTCGACACGCAAGTAGTACAGGCTGGTTAGAATCGCGACCAGTGGGAAAGCCATCAACTTGGCGATATCACGAAACAGGAATGTTGCATAAGTCACGCTTGCGTCCCAGTTGAACCAACTCGCGATGAGTGTACCTTCGGTTGATGTGACGGCGATTATGCTGTCCACAAAGAAGAAGCCGCTGGCAAGGAAGAATGTCAGAAGAGGTCCAAAATCGCGGAGTCTTCGTCTTGATTCCTCAACAGCCTCAGTCACGGTTCTGCCTATGCCACTCATAGCGTAGACAAGGAAGAACAGCGACATTGCAACGTCAACTGCAGTCATCGATGGCGCTCCTGACCTCCTGAGAACATTGAACAGGAAGTAGCCTGAGTAGATGGCAATGAAGACTGTCAACAGGGCGACGTTGAGCGCTGCCCCCTTTCGGGCATACTTGAAGAATGACAATAACGAGACCAACGCAAAGAGTGCAAGGAAACCCATGGCCGCCAAGAGGAACGGCCAGTGTGTTGTGATGTTGGTCTGATAGAGGCTGAAGATTGAACCCAAGATGTCACCGATTCCGAAGAGATTGTTGGGGATGATCACAAGTGCGAGGAGAATCTCTGCACCGATGATCCCTATTCCGATAAGGAGAATGATGAAGCTGCCGATACCGATCGCTATTCCACCCTTCTTTGGCTCAGCTATCGAAGCAAGTCTAAGGCTTGTTCGTGAGGAAAGATAAGCCTGAAAAGCAATCCATCCGACCCAACAGAACATCGAGAAGACAAGCAAAGTCCCGACATCAGTGAAGATGGACAGGAATACTGCTAGGGCAAAGGAAACAGCCAACCATGCTACCCCCTTCATCTCTGTTGCCTTGCCTCTTCCTCTTCGGGTTATCCAGATTCTGTCCAGCTTGAGACCTGTAATGAGCGATCCTAGGCCGAAATAGATCGTACCCGTCGCACCCACATAGACGAAGAAGTTCACGAGAATCAATTCGATCGATGTGCCTACGTAAGCGGTCATCAACCATGAAACGAACAGCGCCAAGAAGGTCGATGCTACGAAGATGATGAGATATGCCACATATCGCTTCGTTTCGAAGAAGACCTTCAGACCTGTTATGATACTTGATAATATGGGAATTTCCACATGTAGTCCTCCCTTTTGACTTCAAGTGTAGAGTATGATGATTTAAGCTTTGCATAGATATCGCTGAAATGCTGTTCTTGACTGCGAAATCCGCGTCAGTATTAGACAAGCTTATTAGGCACTATTCAGAGCATTGATTCGTGGTCAGGTATCAATACGGCAGGGCCTAGTTTTGTAACATGCCCTCATTACACAAACTCCCCCCCTCCTACCACATAAGCTCTGTCGTGCCTGGCCACACCTCATTCTCATGAAATACAGATGCTTATCATCAATCTGCCCTTCAATAGAAGAAGTTTAATTCTGAAGTGTGCAGATATGTGATGAGGATAGTCTGGACCTGAGATGATTCAGATGGAGATATTTCAGTTTCCGGACGCTACTGTATGAGAAACCTCATCTGGAGGAGTATTTCATGAAGAGAAAATTGTTCGTTCTAGTCTTTCTAGGGATTCTGATTGTACAACCGCTCGTTGTCATGCACATCGCAAGTGGACAACATGCGGCCGACACCTCGAAGAGAAAGGATGCGGTTTTAACCCAAGAACCAGGTACGCGCCTTCTTCCCCAACAACATACGAATCGCGTACCCATTGGAATAGATGGAGATGACGACTTCATCGCACAGGGCTGGCCGGGAACAGGTAGCGAAGCGGACCCCTACGTCATCTCGGGCTGGAATATCACATACAATTGGCCAGACTATCTCATCAAGATTACCAATACTGACAGCTACTTCATCATAGAAGACTGCTTCCTGAAGCAACAGTCAACTGAATCAGGCATATTGCTGGAGAATGTGAGTCACGCGAGGGTTCAGTATGTGACACTCCTCTCAGGTGGGGGAGGTGTCTTCGCTAGAAATGCAGGTGGCACATCCATTGGTTATGTGCATGCCGAATCAAACAATGAACATGCCCTCTACATCAATTACTGTCCTGATTCCGAAGTTACACATTCGTTGTTCAATGCTACATCACACACTGCGGCATATGTCAACAGTAGTAGCTACTCAACCGTCAGCGACTCAGTCTTTGACAGCGGCATTCTGGACCTCGAGATCTGGTTCTCTGAGGACTTCCAACTACTGGATGTGGAGTTTCACGCCGCCGCCATCGAGCTGTATGTTCGGAACTGCTCATCCTTCTTCGCTGATGGGCTGACAGCCCTGGAGGGCATGGAGGGAATCTTTCTCTACTACTCAAACAACTCAGAGATACGCAATGCCGATATTGCCACCGACAACAGGGCACTGAATGTGTATGAGTGCCACTCCTTCAGCCTCACAGATTCCAGATTCTCTAACCGAGTAGGGTCCTCCTGTCTTCGAGTCACTCAATGCTCGGAAGTAACCTTCAGCAACATCCTGGTGAATGACACGCAGTCTATGGGGATAGAAGTCACCAACACGCCACACTTCGGACTTCAGGATTCAGTGCTCTCGAACATAGGCGGAAATGCTATCGGCCTCTCACTCTCAAACCACTCTCAGATCCTCTTCAATGAACTGGAAACCGTGAACGGCTTTGGAATGGACCTGGGTCAATGCCACTGGGCCAATATCTCCCACAACAGAATTGCCGAAGGGGGCGACATCAACATTGCAGCCTCCGATAACGGGACATTTGCCTACAACTTCGTCGCGGACTTCCATTCTGGTGGAGTCGTCTTAGAGAATTGCGTGGCTTGGAAGATTCACGACAATACGATGGAGAATATGGAATATGGCTTAATAGTCGTTGGAGGAGCGTTCACAGACATCTGGTACAATGACATCTCGATGTGTACTTACGAGGGCTTCTATTCAGGGGGACACGGTTTGATCGAGCTCTGGGAGAACACAATCTCGGAATGCGAATACGGCATAGTACTTGAGAACTGTGATGAACAGTACATCAGGGACAACGTCATCAGCAATTGTTATGGGGGTATGGCTGTAGTAGACACTGTAAACAGCACAATCAATGACAACATTATCTCCGAGTGCACAGAAAATGGCATGTATCTTCAATCCATTGTAACATCGGAGTTCGCTGGCAATGAGATCTCCCAATGTGGGCAGGACGGCATGTATCTGGACGGGGTGTTCCAGTCAGATTTCTCAAGCAATAGCATCTCCCACTGTGGAATTGCGGGCATTAATCTGATATCTGTGGATTACTCCAACTTCTCCGGAAACACGTTGGTTGACTGTGGTTTCCTCCTCTTGGTGGAGCCCATAGCCGTTTCCATATACAACCATTCATTCTCCGATAACACCGTGAACGGGAAACCCCTATACTATGCATTGAGCGAATCAGATCTGAGTATCGACGGGAACGATTACGGCCAGATTATCCTCGTGAACTGCACGGATAGTACCATCACAGGAGGCGAGTTTGTGAGGAGCACCTGTCCGATCCAGTTGATGTTTGGCCATGACATAACGGTGAGCAACGTCCTCGTTAATCGACAGATTGTCAGTTCATTCGCTCTGGTTGTGGACAATGTCACAGTGGTCGACTGCACCTTCGAGGGCACCAGCCTGGGAAGTGGTATCTTCTTATGGGAGAGCGACGGATTCTGGGCTGAGAACTGCTCATTTGACGGTCTGGGTGGCACATGGTTTGGCCTCCCCTCTGCTCTGCTTAGCATAGCCTTCTACAATTTTACAGTCCTGGATTGCACCTTCACTGACATAGATGGGTATGCAGTCTACATGGAGGGAGCATTCACCACCAACATTCTCGCAGTTGTATCCAGTTGTGAGTTCAGCAACGCGTCTGTGGCGATATACGGGAGTAACACTGATGATGTCCTCATCACTGATAACGAGATGAAGTGGTGTGGTGCCGCTATGTATGCCTCGACCTGCGATGATTGGAACGTGACGTGGAACAATGTCCACGACAACGATGATGGTATCCTCAGAGAGGGGGGCTCGGATTGGATCATAGTAAACAACACCATACGCTGGAACAATGTTGGGATGGAGTTTGAAAGCGTAGGTACAGTCGGAGTTGTGGCAGACAACATCATTGCTCTCAACTTCTATGCCAATGGAATCGATGACACCTTCGAGTACTGGGACGACGGGGTCGATGTGGGAAACATATGGGGCGACTACACTCCGCCGCCACCCTATATCATCACTGGAGTGGGAGCCGCACAGGACAGATACCCCAGGCAGTATGTGGTGACTGAGCCTATCATCAACACGCCAGAGGATGTCTACTACGCGGAGGGTTCGACAGGGAACGAGATCTTTTGGCTGCCCTTTGATGACTATCTCAAGAACTGGGAGGTTGAGATTGACGGAGCCCCCTGGGACTCCGGTCCGTGGAATTACGACAATGTTACCGTGAACATTGATGGTCTGGCATACGGGACCCATGAGGTCATCATCACCGTGCGTGATATGACTGGGAACACCGTAGAGGACACAGTCATGGTCCACGTTTATGACAACACGCCGCCTGAGATTGACAACCCACCTGACCAATGGTTATTCGTCGATGCAACCGGTCAAACAATCAGTTGGGAGGTTTCCGACCTAAATCCGGACACCTATACTCTATTCGTTGACGATACCGAGTTATCATCAGGTACATGGGAGTCTGGGACTCTTGCCGTAGATGTCGATGGAATCCCTGAGGGAGAGCACGAGGTCAGAATCACCATCTTCGACATCGATGGTAACTCTGCAAGCGACACTGTCGTGGTGTTGGTCATCGCAGATGATGAGTCTCCAACTGTCGACAGTCCTGCAGACGTAACGTATCAAGAGGACTCGACTGGAAATAGTATTGTCTGGAGTCCGTCAGACGACTATCCATCCAGCTACGAGATTGCCAAGAACGGAACTGTTGTGAAATCCAGCAAATGGTCAGGTGGACGAATAGTCTTTGATATCGATGGGTATCCCGTAGGCAGTTACGACTTCACCATCACGGTCTATGATCGCAGCGGCAATTCGGCCACTGATAGTGTGGCACTGACGGTTCTACCAGTGGAGGCTGTCATAGAGGAACCGCCACTCACTGAATTAGTGCCACTTGAGGTGATACTAGCGGCATTAGGTATCCTAGTCGCGGTGAGCGTTGTCTTCTACTTGCGGAAGAGAAGAGCTTGACATCCGAGAGCAGAGGCGCTTATGGGAACCTAGGCGCCTTTGTACCCTCAGCAGCAATCATACAACGGAAACCGTTCTAATCGGAGAATAGAGCATCAGAGCGCCGAATATGGAAGAAACTAATTTGGTGCTTAGGGCCTAGCTCGACGATACCGAAGACATTCTGGGCAACGAACTTGACTCAGCGCCATGTTCTAACCGACAAGAACAAGAACTCCTTAAGAAGAAAGAACGCAGTCCGTTTGGACCACACATGCAGATCAGTATAGCTGGCCTTAGCTGCAACCAAGGAGTTTGAGAGGTAATGGGAAATCCAACCAGCTGAAGTTTATTAAGCACAATGCCAATCTTTGCTAGAGCATGTGCGCCACAATGCATGTAAGTAAGTCTGCTGTTTACTAGCAGTTGGTCACAGAGAGAAGTAATTCGCGGAGGATACATGAATGAAGAGCAATGTTTTCATGTTTGTCATGTTAGCAATCTTAGTAGCCCAGCCACTCGTGATTACGACTGGCCTTTTCACGCCAGAAGTAGGGACTGAACTGTCAAAGACTACGCCGAACAAGCCGGCACAAGATGTTGGCACTCGGCTTACTCCAGAGGAGCATACTAACCGTGTCCCCATACTGATAGAGGGGGAGGAGGACTTCGTGAGTCAGTCTTGGCCCGGTGATGGATCTCCTGGTTCGCCGTATCTCATTGAGGGTCTGAACATAACTTACGACATCAACCAGATTTTGATAAGGATATACAACACAACGTCCCACTTCGTTATCAGAGACTGCTATCTCGGCCAATCATCTACGGGCAGATACGCTGTCGAAGTTATCAACGCCGCCAACGCTCTGATCGAACATGTCACCGTTGTTTCCAAGGGTTATGGTATTCGCCTCGAGAATGTCACGGATTCGCGGATCGCCCACATTGACTCGCACGTTGATGCGGCTTCATATATGGAACTGCTTCAGTGTGAGAACATCCAGCTGGACTCCAACTCGTTTTCAGGTCACGGCGTATCTGTTACTGAGTGTAAAGGCATCGAAATAACAGGCAATCAGATATCACAGGCAGGAACGATGGGGCTCTTCATCAACCACTCAAATGGAACACTGGTCCAGTCCAATCTCGTCAATGTGACTACGGGCTCTGGCCTGAGACTGGACAATAGCAGTCACTGCGATGTTCGGTCTAATCAGATCCTCAGTGCAAGTGGGAGGGGAATTCATCTCACACTCTCCGAAAACGTCACTATTGAAGATAACAGGGTGCTGAATTCTGGAGGGAGTGGCCTTCAATTCGCAACTCATCAGTGGATCAGTGTCGTGGGTAACCACTTCAACTCCTCAGGTTCTTATCCGGTCTATACCACGGCTTCAGAGAATGGAATCATATCAGGGAACATCATTGTGAATACGCCCAGCTACGGGGGGATTGTCTTTCAAAATAGTGCCGAGAATTTCACTATTTCAGACAACCACATCGAGAATACCTATGGAGGATTCATCACTTTCTCAGGTGCAAATCTGGAGATCCTCAGGAATACAATAGAAAATGTCGGCAACCACTTCATTGCCCCTGTCGGAGTTCTAGACGCAAACCTGATCAACAACACCTGCAAGGATTCTAGCTTGTTTGCAATCTACTTGAGTAACTCTCATCGTGCGACTGTATCAGGAAATGTTGTGAACAGCTCGTATAACCAAGGAGTTCTTGCAGGAGGTATCAATCTGACGATCAGTGGTAACCTTCTCTACGAGAACTCCATTGGTGTTACTTTGTCCAGTGGATCCACCAATGCTAGGGTGTTCGACAACTGGATACAGGAAACAGAAACTGGAGTGCGCATAGAAGCCAGCGACGCACAAATCGAGTCCAACACAATATCATACGCCCTAACAGGAGTAGGTGTTTACGGGTCCGCCCATAGAGCTCAGATAGTTGACAACACCATTGACACGGTGTCCACTGGTATATTCGCGAGAAACATAAACCAGAGTGTGATTGGCAACACGATATCCAATGCAGCGATTGGGGTTGACCTGAACACTGCTACAGCACCTTGGATCGAAGCCAACACAATACAAGCCAGCGAGACTGGTATTCAGGTCTCCGCGACAACACAAGGGATATTTGAGAACAACAACATGACAGGCTGTGGTTTCTACTTCCCGCCAGAGCAGTCATTGGCGCAGCTCAATCACACACTCATTGATAACAACGTGGGCGAGAAGCCTGTCTTCTATGACCTCAATGGTGTTGGCCTGACGCTTGACGATTCCTATGGTGAGTATATTCTTGTGAATAGCACAGATGTGACCATCACAGGCGGTTTCTTCTCACATACAACTGCTGCCATTCTTGCATACCTCACTGACGAACTGACCATCTCTAGCATGTCCACAGTCGATCTGATCTATCCCTTCGTATTCGACAGGTGTGAAAATGTCACTCTTCAGAACTCGGTTATGGAGGATCTCTATTCGGGCGATGGAGTGACCGTCATGGACTCAGTCAGATTCCTTGCTGACAATGTTTCCATATCTCGTGGTAATCACAATGGCTTCAGGCTTGACGGTTCTTCATTGTCCACCATCCAGAACTGCGAGATCTCGGATCTCGATGGCGCCGGAGTGTACTCCTATAGCTCTGAATATGGTCTCGTAGAATCCAACTTGATGTCCAACTGCACATATGGGGTTAGAATAGAATTCACTCTTTACTCAAGCATCAGAGCAAATCACATGCAGTGGTGCGAGTACGGAATCTTCTCGTCTTCAGAGTCTGACTACAACAACGCCACGTTCAACAACATACACGATGGGCTCTACGGAATCCGAATGGACGACAGCTTCACATGGTACATTTACAACAACACCATCCGCTGGAACTCCTATGGCCTGTACATTACTCAGACGGACGATGACCAGTATATCTACAACAACACCTTTGCACTGAACAGGATTCACAATGGTTTTGACTCTGGTTCTGACCAGTGGGACGACCGCGTGGATAGTGGCAATTACTGGGACGACTACAGCGGAACAGGGGTGTATAACATACCTGGGGGTACATCGGTTGACAGCTATCCCTACAGGTATATCGTCACCAAGCCAATCATCAACAGCCCAATCGACCTCTGGTATGCAGAAGGATCAGTTGGCAATACAATCGCTTGGTTCCCGTACGACGACGCGCTTCGCAACTGGCTGGTTGAGATTGACGGGGCCGAGTGGACACGGGGGGCCTGGAACCTCGACAACATAACCGTCAATGTCGATGGCCTCCCTTACGGTACACACACAGTTACGGTGACGGTGTGGGACATATATCAGAACTACGTCAACGATACCGTTCTGGTTCAGGTATACGACGACACGCCACCAGTAGTTGACAGCCCACCAGATCAGTGGTTGTTTGTTGACCTAGCCGGCCAGACAATTGACTGGGAGGTAAGCGACCTCAATCCAGCCACCTACATGGTGTCTGTGGATGGTATCGAGTTTGAAACCGGCACATGGAGTACAGGAACTCTGTCCGTAAACGTCGATGCAATCCCTGTAGGAAGGCATGATGTTGTACTGGTAATCTATGATGCTGACGGAAACTCGGCCAGTGATTCAGTGGCTGTACTCGTCATCGCGGACGACGAAGCACCCACCATAGATAGCCCGGCTGATGTGATCTATGTTGAAGGCGCGACAGGAAACAGAATCATCTGGAGCCCCAGTGATGCACATCCTGATAGATATGAGATTGTCTTGGATGGCTCTGTCATAGAGGAGGGAATGTGGGCAGGAAGTCGCATCACGTTCACCGTAGATGGATACGATGTTGGAACCTATGGTTTCACCATCACGGTATATGACAAGACTGGTCAGTCAGCAAGTGACACCGTCAATCTGAACGTGTTAGCAGTCACACCGATGGAGACCCCGACCGAACCCGTGGACTATTCGATGCTGGCCATAGTCGCTGGAGCAGGCGTGGTGGCAGTTGTCGTGATAGCCGTGCTTTACTACATGACAAAACGAAGAGGTTCTAGTTAAGTCAACAAGGCCCGGGCAGAGCTTCGGGCCTTTCCTCATTTGTTTTAGCCACATCAGTCATGGTATCTGGAATAGACGACTCCATCGGGCCGCACAGTCCCACGAGTCAGTGAGAGATGAACAACTTGACGCACCGTCAAAAGGGCAACCATAGATCATCTCAAACACATCATCGGCAAGATCCAAATTCGCAACGAAAGCAAGCCGTTTCAAAGCTCCATGGGACGGCATTCGCGGCGTCAAAGAAGCGATACTCGAAACTTATTAGGCAGTACTGTCCGTAAGTGTCAGAGCGCCCGCGCTGGAATGAGGAGGGCCATCTTGGTCTTCTTCTTCGAAGCCTCTTGATTCAGAAGAGGTGGTGGTCACGCATAGGAGGTCGAGATGAATGAAATATCACCTGCGGATTCCCAGAGCATGCCACGGGGCGTACAGACCACTGTTTGGAGGAGATTGAAATTAGGAAAGTAACAGCTAGTATATTGCTAATAGTCATTGCTCTGCAGCCATTCCTCATCTTTTCAGGAGGACTGGCCCCAAAGACATTGACCCAAGCGCCGCGCCATCTGACAGCTCAAGAACCTGGGCCTAGGCTCGGACCGGAGGAGTTCACCAACCATGTGCCGATCTATATAAACGGCACAGACGATTTTGAAGCTCAGAACTGGCCAGGATCCGGGACCGATGTCGACCCATACATGATATCTGGGTTGAACATCACGTACGGCATCGACCGGACGCTCATCGAAATTGAGAACACCGAGGCCCACTTCGTGATCAGAGACTGCTTCTTGAACCAACTGTCATCAACTTGGGCGGTCTCTCTCGATAATGTATCTCATGGCACGATAGAGTATTCCCATATTGGGTCTCAGTGGGGAGGACTGCTCCTCACCAGAGCGAACAATACGCTGCTCGATCATGTGTACGTTCTCGCGGGTGATGCCTTTGCATTGGAGCTCGATGTATCCACTGATTGTTCGGTGATGCATTCAGTTCTTAACTCAACGGACTACTGGAGCGTCCTTGCAATTCTGGCACATCAGCTGCGGATTGAAGATACTGTGTCTCAATGTCATACCACTGGATACAATCTCTATCTGCTGAGCTCAAACCACACTACGATAGAGGACACAGAGCTGATCCATGGTGTGTTGGGAATAGTCGCTGCCTCGTGTCATTGGCTCACGGTAACAGGCGTGTCCCTTGAAAGCCCACAGGCTGGTCTCAACGTTGCGGTCTGCCCCCATTCGTCACTTGCTGGTATCAAGGGAACGGTGTCTTCGGGTAGGGTCTTGGAGATGGCCGGCTCAGGGGATTCCGCTATCGAGGATTTCGAGTTCTCTGAGGCAGGAACGGGAATCTACATCTCGGGTTCCAATGATACGCGAGTCGCTAACTGCGTTCTTGAGGACGTGAGTGACGTGGGAATAGAGATGCATTCCTCTCATCGCTGCAACATTACCGACAATGCCGTATCCATGTGTGCCGACGGAATCTACACAGCAGACTCTCATGACTTGATTATCAGCGGCAATACAGTCATGGATTCGGCAGGATACGGAATCGTAGTTGAGAATGGTGACCGCATCATTGTTTATTCGAACTCAGTCCATGATACTGGCCTCTCAGGCATTCATCTAGATACTGGTGAGAACTGCACCTTCTCCAACAACGCGGTTGACCTGACTGAGCGAGCCGGCATCTTACTCCTCGATGCACCAAATGTGACAGTGGAATACAACACGGTTTCGAACACAGACGAATACGGTATTCGTCTCGCTAGCTGTCAAAACGCTCAGGTCCAGGAGAACACCATCATGTATACGTGGGACGAGGGACTAAGCTGTGACACCTGCCCCGATCTACAGGTCTTCAGTAATGTCGTCATCGAATCGGAATCAACGGGGTTGTACTTCACCGACTCTCCGAGGGCGATAGTTACTGGAAACGAAGTGTTGCAAGCCGAGGACGGCATCTACATCGATACATCGGTGAATATCTCGATTCTGGAAAACACGATTACAGAAGTGAGGTACTCAGGGATAACTGCATGGCAAGCCTACCGGGGGGTGATTGCGAATAACACGATAGATGCAAGAACATCCTCTTTTGGCCTTCGAGTGGAACTCACTCGGAATGCGACGATAGCATCTAATGATCTCACGGGCTGTGGAATCTATCTGGGTGACCAACCGGGACTGATTTGGGTCAACCACACTATTCATGACAACACTGTGAACAGCAAACCATTCCTGTATCTTATTAGCGAGTCGGACCTCATCGTTTCTGGCGGTGATTACGGCCAGATTGCCATGGTCGACTGCACAAACATCACAGTCTTAGGAGGTGTCTTCGAGTATTGCAGCGTCCCGATTGTGATCTACACAGGAGAGTACATCCATATCGAAGGCATAGAATCTGTAGGCAATCACTATGGGTGTATCGCCAATCCAGCACAAAACCTTACTCTCATAGACTCGCACTTTGCGGGGGTGGCCAATGGCAGAGGCCTAGGACTGTACGAATCAGATGACGCCCACGTTGAAGGCTGCACGTTCAGGAAGTTCAGTGGCATGAATGGATATGGCATTGATTCGTACATGTCTTCAAGATTCGTTCTTGTTTCAAGCATATTGGAGTACAATCATAGAGGTCTTTACCTCCGATTTGGTGAGGACGCTATCATTGCCGGATGTGACTTCATCCACAACGAGTATACCGGAATCTATGCCGCCTCGTCAGCTGATTGGGCAACAGTTGAAGACTGCTACTTCCTGAACAGCACGATGGGGGTCTATGTTGATAACTCGGATTATTGGAACATAACCGATTGCGAAGTCCGACATTGCACAACAGGAATCTACATTGCGGGATCCTTTGCAGACTTCAACAACGTAACATCCAGCATTGTAGAGAGCTGTGGCTATGGCATTCGAGTTAGCAACGGTGACAACGCCACAATCACAAACAATACAGTCCGTTGGTGTACGACTTATGGGATCTATCTCTCCAATTCAGACGGATCCGAAGTCTACTATAACACGATCGCATTCAATTCGATCAACGGTTACGACAACGACCCACACAATTGGGACGACGGGGTGTCAGAAGGGAACTGGTGGGGAGATTACACACCGCCTCCCCCGTACTCGATAACGGCTGGAGGCGGAGGCGCAATTGACAACTATCCCAACCTGTACGCTCCGACAACTCCGGTCATCGATCAGCCAATGGACCTCTATTACGCCGAAGGGTCAACAAGCAATGAGCTTACTTGGAATCCTCGTGACGACGAGCTCCGCGACTGGACCGTCGAAATCGATGGTCAGTTCTGGGCATCGGGTGCTTGGGACTTCAATGACATCACAGTAAACGTTGATGGCTTGCCTTATGGTACCCATACGCTCGACATAGTTGTCTACGATGTGGATCAGAATAGCGTGACAGATCAAGTGCTTATACATGTCTATGATGACACTCCGCCAGTATTAAAGGGACAACCAGATACCATAGCCTTCGAAGGAGTGGCGGGCCAGACTATCAGCTGGACTGCCTCGGATCTCAATCCAGACACCTACATCGTCCTTCTTGACGGCGAGATTGACGCCCAGGGACCATGGACAAACCAAGTGACCTACAGTCTTGACGGGCTTGTCGCGGGACTATACGAAGTCGAGTTGACTGTGTACGACCTCGATAGAAACAGCGACTCTGACATCATCACGGTTCTTGTTGTGTATGATGACGCACCTCCCACTATAGAATCCCCCTCAGACATGACCATCTATGAGGGCACGACTGGGGCAAGAATTGCATGGACAGCAACAGACGACTGGCCAGCAAGCTACGAGATTGAGTCAGATGGCTCCGTCGTGTCTTCAGGACCATGGGCTGGAGCCCGAATCATCTTCAGCCTTGATGGGCTTGATGTTGGTAGTCACAGTTTTGAGGTCACAGTGTATGACCAGAGTGGAAACTCAGCTACTGACGTCGTTGAGGTCACAGTGCTTGCATTGCCCACAGCAGAGGAGGAAGATGTGGTGCCAATGGATCCAATGCTTCTCTTGTTGGTCCTAGGCGGGATTGCAGCAGTTATCGTGGTAGCTATCGCAGGATACCTGTTCAACAAGCGAAGGGGTGCCTAGAGTCTTGTTGGGAACCCGGGCGCCGTGCCCGGGCCCAATGCTTTACTCTTATCGAGAAGTACGCATCTATGAACCTGTGAAGTTTATTAGTGAGTTTGCCGAGAGGAAAGCAGCACGTCTTGATGCACTGGCGTGAAGGTAAAGGAAGCGAGCTCCGTTCGCCGCACCATATGGACAACACAGGCACATCACTGCGCTTGTCCAGTTCTTTCACATGCCTCAGCGATGCTTCATGAAAAGACTCCCGGAGGAGTGGAGATTGCAAAAACGGATTATGACTGGAATACTTGCGTTCATTTTACTTGTTCAGCCTCTTGTGTTGACGGGATACTTCGTAACGAAACCTGCCGCACTTGATGCAGCTCCCGAGAGAAACATCAGTCTGGCACAAGAACCTGGAATACGTCTTGACTCTGAAGACCTCACTGACCACGTCCCGATTCTCATCAACGGGACAGATGATTTCGTGGGACAGGGCTGGCCCGGCAGCGGCAGTGAGGTGGATCCCTTTATCATCGAAGCCCTGAATATCACATATGACGTAGGAAAGGTGGCAATACATATCACCAACACGGATGCATACTTCATCATCCGAGACTGTTATGTGAACCAGATGTCAAATGAGGTTGGTATCGCCTTTCTCAACGTATCGAATGGGCTTGTTGAGTATTGCACCATTATGTCAGCAGGTCGTGGGATTGAAGCCTTCGATACTGCCGGCACGAAGATTATGCATTGTGACGTGCTTGCAAATCAGATTGCAGTCTTTGTCTATGCATCCTCAGAATCGGAAGTCAGCTGGAACAGAATGAACTCAACAACCCATCGAGCACTTACATGCTCGTACTGTACAGACCTGACACTTTCCCACAACGTTCTTGCAGGTAATAACCCCAGTTACTACACGGCAGTAGTCCGGTATTCCAACCACACCACGGTCACTGATGAATTCAGCACCGGCCTTCTGGCAGGATACGCCTTCGAGTTCGATATCGATGTTGAGATAAACAACGTTGCCGTACCTCACGAAAACCAAGGATATGGCATTCGCCTGTACACGGTGGAGGGGGCAAGCATTGCGGCGAGTGAGGCTCACGGGACTAGCCGCCCCGGACTACAGATCTACAAGTGCAACGCAACCAGCGTGACTGATTCCACCTTTGGCTCGCAGGCAGATATCGGCATCGAGATCGATTGGTCGAACCATACGACACTCTCATCCTGTAATGTTGTTTCGAGTGGAGAACAAGGTGTCGTTGTTTCTGATTCTTGGGAGACCACAATCACTGGACTGACCCTGACAGACGCTGAGGCATCAGGAATCCTCGTGGTCAACTCTCCGCATAGTGAGATCACTGACAGCTCGATATCCAACACCACGTACTTCGGAATCGAGATTACCGACTCAAACCGAACATTACTCAGCGGCATAACGATCGATTCAATAGTTGCCTCTGGAATATACGCCAACTATTCGTACCCAGTAGACATAGTAGGTAGTTCCATATCCAACGCGGGTGCATTTGGCATCGCCCTAGACCATTGTGAAAACTCGACAATAACGTCCAATTCGATTTCCGACTCTGGCGCATATGCGATTTGGGTTGTAGTATCACCGCGATGTTTCATTGATATGAACACCATCACCGGCACCACTCACAGTGGCATCTACGTGATGCAGTGTCCCGACGCCAACATCAATGATAACGATATCAGCATGGCATCCTCACAAGGTATATTGGCATTAAATAGCCCCAGGACAACTATTGCCAACAACTGGGTGAATGGTAGTCAAACGTATGGAATCAATATGCATGGCTTGCACAACTCGACGGTTTCTGGGAACACTGTGGAGGGAGGTGGCGAGGCGTTCTATATGTCGAGTAGCATGAATGTAGAGGTAGCTGCAAACACACTAAGTGGAACAGGTCTGGAGGCAGTGCATGTGATGGGCTCCACAAACATCACGTTTGTTGATAACTCCATTGACTTTCCGTCAGAGCAGGGTATCTTCCTCCACGGTATAACAGATTCTCACTTCAGAGACAACACATTGACGGGCTGTGGGTTCGTCTTCGAACTCCACCTAATCGATACCTATGAGCACGAGTTCTCAGGCAATACTGTGAACGGTAAGCCGCTCTACTACGCATGGAATGGTTCGAGCATTGACCTGAATGGGGATGACTATGGCCAGATCTTGCTCATGAACTCCACTGACTGCACGGTGACTGGGGGCGACTTCGATTCTGCCTCCGTGCCTATCGCGGGATACGGAACTCACAATCTGCTCATCCAGGATGCTCATTTCTCCAACAACCTTGCGGCCTACATCGGGTATCTGGCCGAGAACGTGACAATTCAGGACTGCGACTCAGATGGTTCTGATAGCAGGTGGGGCATCGCGACCTTCTCGGTCACCAACATCAACATCACTGGAACCACTGTCGCGGACTGTTATGAATCCAATGGCGTAGGGATCAGACTCTTCACTACAACCAATGTCCGAATCAGTCAGTGCAGCGTGACAAACTCACACTATGGGGTGTACGCCCACGATGGTTCTGGCATGTTCCTCACCTCGTGCGACTTCAAGGACCTCAACAGTTACGGGGTATTTCTGGATAACTTCAACAACGACATTGTCCAAGAGTCTACATTTACGAACGCATCAGTAGGGGTGTTCGTCTTTTCCTCTGACAATGTTTCAATCAGTGATTCCAACTTCTCGTATTGTACCGACCGGGCAGTCTACCTTTTATGGTCTGATTGGGTCAATGTCACCTACAACAAGATAGAGGACAACGGCTACGGAGTCTACGTCGAGGGAGGCGCGAACATCTTCATCCTGAACAACTCCATTAGATGGAATTCGGAGTACGGAGTATATGTTTCATCGGGAATCAACGTCTCGGTCTACTACAACGTGTTTGTGATGAACCTGGAAGGAAATGGCTATGATGCCTCGGTTCGGAACTGGGACGATAATGTGAGCATGGGCAACTACTGGTACCCGTTCTCTGGCGCTCCGGTCATAATCGGGAATGCGCAGGACAGATATCCACAGGGATTCCTCCCCACCACGCCCATCATCAACCAACCTCAGGATATGTCCTACGCAGAGGGTTCCACCGGAAATACCATCACATGGTACCCTGTTGATGATAACCTCCGCAACTGGGAAGTTGAGATCAACTCGGAGTACTGGGCCGGGGATGCATGGAACTATACCAGTATCATCGTCAACATTGATGGATTGCCATACGGCACCCATACGTTGGTAATCACTGTGTGGGATATCCATGAGAACTATGTGACAGACACGGTCAACATACACGTCTATGATGCGACTCCGCCCACCATTAGCAGTGCTCCAGATAGAGAAGCCTTTGTCGGCGCAACTGGTCAGACAGTGACATGGACTGTGGATGACCTGAACCCTGACCACTACGTTCTCTATGTGGATGACATCGAATCTGAAACAGGTTCGTGGACTTCAGGAGTTCTTGAAGTTGGCATTGATGACCTCTCAGAGGGGCTACGTATCCTTCGGATGGTCATCTATGACGTTGACGGAAACATGGCAGAAGATACTTTGAGAGTACTGGTCATCAACGATGACATCAGTCCCACCATCGACTCACCCGCCGACATCGTGTACGTCGAGGGCACAGTGGGTAATACCATCACATGGACACCGTCAGACCAATACCCTGCCTCCTTCGAGGTGATGGAGAACTCCACGTTATATGCATCTGGTAGTTGGGGAGGCGGCAAGGTAGTTGTGAATCTCGATGGACTTGACCCCGGAACCTATGAGTTCGCGATAACAGTTTCAGACAAGAGTGGAAATACTGCAACCGATACAGTCGTTGTCACGGTCGTAGCGGCTGTTCCTACCGCAACACCTCCACCTCCCGACATCGTTCCATTACTCCTGATTGCGGGAGTCGTGGGCGTTATCGTGGTGGTAGGTGCTCTGATTTGGTATATACGAAAGAGAAGACCTAGCTAAGGAGAGTATACGGCGGTGAGGGCCTAGCTCTCATCGCTGCCCCGGTTTTTTTCCTCACAATGAGCAAGAGAGGGCCTCTTCTTTCAACTAGGAGGGACTCTCTTTTGTCGGAGGACACATTTCTCTAAGGGTTGCATCCACGGCTCAGAGAAAGCACTATCGATTCAATCACAGAAGAAACTATATTCAGCGATTGATATCAGCAATAGAAGCTGCATCCAATTCGGATGAGTTAGGGAGCGGTGCCAAGTGCCACCAGAATGGAAGAACCGTTACTATGACTCAATCATAGGATTAGCCTTTGCTGTGCTACTGGTTGGAATGCTTCTGGTCACAGGGTCAGGTCTGGCCTGGTCTATTGTAGAAGCACAGGAATCGGCATTCTGGCTTAGTGTTCTGGTGGCCATGCTGGCAACTACGTCGGGGATTGTCGCCACATATAGCTTTGTTCGCTACACACAGCAACCCAACCTAAGAAGTCTAATCATCATGTTCCTCGGTGCCAACGTGGTACTATTCTCGTTTGCCTACCTTGTGACGCATCCGATAATCTCGCTCTCAGTGGTATCAACTCGCGACAGGAATCGCACGATTGTATCGGGACTTGGGTTCCTTCTAACACCAGGCGTGTTAGCGGGCTCGGTGCCGGGCGACGCAGAGATCACCACCAAGAAGAAGAGATTCGTGATACTCTGGGGAGCTGTCTTACAGCCATTATCTTTCGTCTTCCTCTTGATATCTCCAGTTCCACTATTCAGAGTCACAGATCCTCAAGGAGGCCTGTTCGGACTCACTCCTGTTGGGCTCATTCTTACAGGGGTTGTCGGAGGCAGCGCAACCTTGGCACTACTCAGATACATGCTTGAATGGTACCGTAGCAGAAGCCGCACGATTCTAGCATCGACTCTAGCACTGGTTCTGTGGATAGGTGCCTTCATCATCTACACTGTGCTGGAAGACCCCCACCAAATTGCGGAGATTCTCTGGTTAGGCGGCATCTTTGCCGGGTTTGTCATTCTAGCCCTGGGAATGATTCTAACATCGATAATCGAACCCCACCGTGTTCTTGAGTCTCTTGTTGAAAGGAGAACAGAAGAACTTCGGGCTGCCAGAAGGGAGAGTGACTTCTATCTTCATATGTGGGCTCACAAGATGGGCAATCTCCTGCAGGGTATCGTGACATATCTCGAGCTTCTCTCACACGTAGAGCGGACCACGAGTCAGGAAAAACCATACAAGGAGGCTGTTGCGCTGAGCAATGAAGCCACCCTCTTCAACAGACAGGTATCAAAGCTCTCGGAAATCAAGTCCGCCAAAGACGTGAGGCTCGTCCCGGTTGTAGCCCATACTTATCTGATGAGGGGTCTTGAAACGGTCAGACAGACATTTCGGGAAAGACCAGTGTCCGCCAAAGTCGCCATAGACAAGAGCTTGATTGTAAGGGCCGACATGATGCTGACTGACCTGTTTGCCAATCTGATCATCCAAGCGTACAGACTAGCACCCGAAGATGATGTCGAACTGAAGAGTTCAGGTTCGTCTCAAAATGGAGTAGTCAACATCTATATCGAGAGCCGGGGTAGATCTCTCTCGGACGGCGATGAGCGATTTTTGACCAGCTCCGATCTTCCGGAGCTCTCAACTTTGAATATCCAGCTCTATGCCGCCCGGATTCTGATCGACAGGTACGGTGGACAAATCAGCTATTTCAGAAGGGAGACTGAAAATAAGAACATCTTCCGAATCACTCTGGATAGCGGTTAGTACATGTCTGGGCAGTTTCAATTGTTAGACGCATACAGATGGCTCCAGAAGCAATCATTCTGCATCCCATGCAATCCATATCAGGTCAACATCACTAACCGCCTTAACCTGATGAAGAACATTCCGCGGGATGTAGTATACTGTATTAGGGGCGAGCTCCCGTTCTTCTTCTTCGATGCATACTGTGCCGCTTCCTTCCAAGATCACAAACGCTTGAGGCCAAGGGTCGTGCTCACCCTTCTCATTGAGAGTTGTATCCGACGGGATTCTATACCAAGCAAGACGAAGGCCTTGCCAGTATACGATCGGGATTGGTCTTGCACCATGAGCCTCACCAGCCCGTTCTACTGCAAGTTCCTTTGTCTTTATTCGTCCAGGAAGGAAGAAGAAGGTTGCCAGGCTCTTGATTGCCTCCATGGAGTCCTTGGCACGGTCTCTTTCAAGGAACTCGAAGTTGATTGGACGAACCTCATCCATGCTCGACCTCCCTGCTATCGCAAATGCGTCGGCCTCTTCATCTAGGATGCTCTGAAGTGTGTCCGAGTCTAGAGTTATCTTGAGGCTTACCGAAGAAGCGCCCTCTTCTATGCTCACCACGCCATCTCCCTGCTTCAATGTCATTGTCGCAGCCTCGCCAGTGTCGGTTAGCTCCACTGCTAACCTTAGAGGGTTCTCTGACTCATGAAGAAGATCGTTGTAGAGACGCGAGTCCTTCTGAAGCTTTCTTAACGAATCAACTAGGCCAACCATACGCAATCACGGTACTCAGGATTCATCCAAAATATTACTGTTTCCGAAGGCGCGATGTAGATGCACAGTCATTTGAAGGTTCACTGCCATGAGATTCCTGAGCAGTCCGACATGCAAACATCTCATCAACCAATTCAACTACCGATCTTCCCAGAAGGGCACCGAAGCCCCCGAGAAGGCCACCCAGAAAAACGCTGATTACGATGACTAGCCACCCCAAACCGGAGAGGCCCAGCAGGCCGATGAAGAACTCAGCTATCTGTAGCGCTTGGGCTGTTGCCGCGAGATACGCAAATAGTATCGACCAGGCCACTGCTACTCCAAGGAATCCAGCAACGAACGAGTGTGTGTGTTTCCGTGTTAGAAGGGCAGCAAAGAATCCAGCAATTAACATGGTGGCCCATATACCGCTCAACTGGAGAGACAAGCCGATTAGGGCCACAACTACTGCAGCTGGAAGAACACCTACATCTGGAAATATATCGTCAAGTCCTGTCATCCTGTCTCACCTCATGGGACGAATGTGATGTTTCTTTCAATGCCAGTTCCGGCCTCTACGAACTCAGTAAACGAGGCATAGAAGTGTTCCTCAGTATAACCGTAGTGGTCAGTCGCCTCATCGTAACCGTTCCAGAGGACGAACAAGTCAGACCAGTGCTGGCTGAACATGTTGCCACTCTGGCCACCGGGATAGACTGTGTAGTAAGCAGGATTGGGTCCATGTCTGACAATCATTCGTCTTGATGGTCCCCCGTCTACTACCCACCCCCCAGCAGCGTTCAGCGTGTACCCGCTGCCGGGATGTGGTGTCCCGCCCAAATAGGTGAAACCGGCCAGATGCTCCACTCTCAGAATATGATACTCGCCATATGTCCAGTTCGCTATGTCTGTACCCATATCCTCAACAATCTCGTTGTAGCACTGATGCAGAGCCATCACCACGATGTCATCTATGGACTCGGTTTCGACTGTATCATGATTGTCGATGTAAGACGCGTCATCAGTCCTTAGGATCTGTTCAAGGACAGGAGTACGGACAGATGTTGGACTCAGCCCTACTGAAGAAACCTCATCGAACATGGCATGCTTCAAGGTTTCGAGAAGATAGCGCCAGATTGTCGGAGCTGCATTGTCAATTGACATTGCGAAGTTCCAAGACGAGAGAATGTCAACCATGTCCTGTATTGATGCATTGTTCTCCTCGCTATCCTCCCAGCCGTCCACAACAAAACCAACCATGCTCTCAGCTGAAACGTCTAGGACGTCGGCTTGGTAGACCATCATGTCTTCAACTGTGATGTCCGAGTCGGTCGCTAGCAAATGGTCGATTCGACGGCCCCGATAAGAGTCAGATTGGGGACCCAGCAGAGAGTAAGCGTAGATCGCTGGGTCTATGGAGAGTTGATTCGCCGACTGAAGATAGCCCCGTGACGGATTCACGCTTCTCGGCAGATACGCGTATGGGATTGAACTCGTCATCCCAATCGAGTCATTCAGACCCTGCACTGGATACTTCCCTGAGTACCCGCTTCTTATTGGGAATCTGCCTGCCACCGTGATTGCGATGTTGCCAAAGTCATCTGCATAGATGAAATTGTGTGGTGGTGAGTCCCACCAATAGAGTGCATCGTAGTATCCATCGAGATCATTCGCTAGATTCAACATCGAAACGGCCAGAATTTCATGAGTTACACCGGTTCCTGTCCAGTTCATCGACAGGTTCACAATGCTGTCCTCAGCAGGGCCATAGCCTTCAATGAGTGAATCAATGCACGGACCATGAACACTCCATGTAACTGGGAATTCGATCATGTTTCCCTCGGCTGTATAGATGAGTTCGTTCACAACCTGAAAGTCAACCCATTCTCCATTGTAACGGTACTGGCTGGAATTGGCTGGATTGACCTCTTCTACAAAGAGATCGAGAACGTCCGCACCAACATTGGTCATGCCCCAAGAGATATGTTCGGTATGGCCGATGAGCACAGCTGGCGTTCCTGCGAGACTACCGCCCTGAACATTCATCTCACCGGGAACAACGAGGTGGACCTCGTACCACAGTGATGGTAGCTGAAGCTGGAGATGCGGATCGTTAGCTAGGATTGGATACCCCGTGGCACTCTTGGAGCCGTCGACAGCCCAGCTGTTGCTGCCAATCACTGAAACATCAGGAAATGGATTGATGACCTGTGAGTCATAGGCAAGAAGAGCCTCTAACTCAGTCGTTGCCAGTTGCATGACATCGGGCTCGGCAGCTCGCGAATCTGGTTCAGAGGCTGCAGGTGCTGGCCAGCCAGCGGGACCATCTGGATACTCCGTTATGCTGAGATTGTATTGCTCGGGAACTATCGGCACAGCATAGGGCATGACATCAGGGTAGAGGTTCTCCAGCATCGTTTCATTGTCGAGTGCCTCGCGTAAGGTGTAGCGCATGATATCCCTTCTGAAGCCTCCAGAGAGGCCCCAACTCATCATCTTCGACCATGCGAAAATGTCAACAGGTTCCCATGCCTCAGGGATGAATCCAAGAATCTTCAGCTCCAATGGGGTCTCACGGCTGCTCATCGAGTCCAAGAACGTGTTGATTCCGGTGACATATGCATCTATGTTCTCCATCACGTATGCAACATCAGGGTCGTTCTCCGCCATCTCTAGAAACGCCTGATACGTCAGCTCAGCCGACCGGGCTAGGCCTATAGCACGATAGTACTTATCCGAACTGATAGCCCTTCCTCCAACAATCTCACTGATGCGTCCAGCAGCAAGGTACTTCTGCATCGTCATCTGAAACAGCCGGTCACGAGCATGCAAATATCCCAACACCAGAAAAGCATCGGATATGGTCTCCGCGTAGATATGAGGAATGCCCCATTCATCGAGGATTACATCCACTGGACTGCCAAGGTCAGATAGAACCAGAGTTTGAGATGTTATGTCATTTACGCCGATACCAACATCATAGATACCTCCTATAGGCTGCAATACCCCCAAACCACCTGCTAGCGGACCTATTGGGATGGTCAATAGTACTATCATGGCAATTGGACCTACGGCAGAAAAGGCGACCTTCAAAGACTTCTTCATCTTTCTCCCTCAGACAGACGAACCAACCGTCTATACGCAATCGAGGACTTAAGCTTTCTCAAAGATATTGTCAAGCACACAGTTACTAGAACAAGCCATTTGACCGGCTCGGCGAGTCGCCTGTCATCTATCCCAACTTGTCTGGTCAAAACGGAGTCCCATTGCGCTCACAACAGAGAGTTACTCTCCATATCCTTGGCTCTTGAGAGTACAGCTTGACAGTGACTTCGGCGTCGGCTACAATCTGCGAGATAGCATGAGTCTAACGGAATTCGATTGGGCCTCAGAGACGTTTTGGTTTAGCCATGGAAAAATAAGATGACACATGACTAAGCGTCAGCACTACGTTTCGACACTGTGTGGGGAAGAGGGCTGGAACCCCTTCTAAGGTGAAGGGATTCCTACTTCCTTCTTCGCTTCCTGTAGGCCTGCATGGGAACTACTACAATGGCGAAGAGAATGGGAACTCCGATGAACGACCCCACCAAGATCGAGTCGATAAGCGGCCCTAGTCCGGTCGCCTGAGGTGGTGCAGGTGGAATCGGTGGAGGTAATGTGTGTGCCACTACGTAGACATGATCTCCACCGAAGCACAGGACATCCCTGCCATTCATGTCATAGAACCGTCCGACGATGGGATCGTAGTTGGCACCTAGGTCGTCCCTCCAGTAGTGCCACAACAGCCTTCCGGTTTCTCCGTCAACAACGTTGATGTATTCCCTGTTCGTCAACACAAGGTCATCCCACATGTCACCGTTCATGTCCGCGCAGACAATCTTCGTGTCCTTCCCGCCCAAGACCAGCGGGGCGTTATACTTCCAGACCTGCGTTCCAGCAGCATTATAGCCCACTGCTCCTATTCGTTCAACATTGATGATGACCTCTTCTGAGCCATCATTGTTGTAGACATCACCCACAGCAATATCCCTTACGTGACCGGTCGGGAAGGCAATGGTGGGGCCTCCTCCGCCGACTGTGTCAATGAGGTGAACGTCGTAGGATGAGTCCATCACGATTAGGCGGTCGTTGGAACCACCTGTTAGATTCCCCGTGAGAAGTCGGTAGGTAGATGCGGGGCCGATAGCTACGTAAAGGCTACCATCATCTCCATTGTAAATCCGTGGTTGTGTACCCGACGCACCGAACGCGACGTCGAGAGACCCATCGCCAGAGAGCCGTCCCATGATGAAGTGCCAAGATGAATACGACGATGTATAGCCATCTGCAAACGTGTTGTATAACTCGTTCCCAGCCTCATCGTACCACGCGACATATACGTTCGAACCGCCTGACACCCGTCGTTTCAGGACAGCAATCTCATCATAGTCATCTCCGACCGCCGTGTCAAAGTCGCCAACGAGAAGGCCTCTTATTTCATAGCTATCGCCAGCGTAAATCTCCGTCACGTTGGCACCAGTCAGTCCATCCACAACGAGCACATCTCGCGGGCCGTACCAGATAGCCACATCCTTGTGTCCATAGCCGTCTATGTAGCCCGTCTGCACACCTTGAACCTTGCTGCTGAACGAGATGTTCCACAAAGGATTGGCATTGGATCCCTCCAAGAGGAGAACACTGTACCCAGACGCTGTCCTCTGGGCGACAAGCACCTCATCTACATAATCGCCAACGACATCATCGACCCAGGCATCGTACACGCCAGGAATCTCAGCGTCCCAGTAGATTTCATGGTTCTCATAGGCAGGGTCTTCTGTCGCCTCAGTCGGGAGCACAGCCTGACACGCGACAAGGTCTTCGTTCTCGACATCCCAAGCGACAATCGAATCATACTCGCTGCCAGGGAGCCGAGCAGCTACTATCTCGGTAAGCAGTCCGTCAGAGTAGTTGAACCACTTGGGAATCCCATTTTTCCCATCGAGCGCAAGCATTATGCTCTCATTGAACGTGGTCCCGCCACATGCGATGATATCAAATTCCCCGGAGCCCCCGATATGTCCCACGGCGGCGCCGATAAGGTACCAGGTGGAATCTGGCTTATAATGCCATTGTGTGATACCTGACTTCACCTCCTCAAGATGTAAACCATTCTCAAGGGTCAGTGCCAGAATCTCAGTTGTGCCGTCACCATCAAAGTCTTCCACATACAACTTCAGTATGGTTCCCATTATGGTCGAGTTGTAGTAGATGGAGCCATTGTGGACATCGGCGACGCGGATATTATCCCATGAGAAGACTATGTCATCAAAGCCGTCATCGTTGAAGTCGTGTGTTCTCATTCGACTATACGGAAATGCTGTGCTGCTGGGACTCTGATAGAATACGCTGCCATTCAGCGGGTTGATGACATATAGCTCTCCCGTTGTCGAGATACACGCCAACTGGGGACTGTCTGCCTCGGTGAAGTTGCCAATGGCGAGTTGATATGGAATTGTACCCGTGACGTTCCAGAGATAACGCAGAGTTCCCGAACCATTCAGCACGAATAGTCCTCCCAGTCTGTCGCCCATCACAATCTCGGGAATCGCATCACCCTCTAAGTTTCCTGTCGTGACGCTGTAGATATCATCAGTTGAGCCATTATAGCTCCAGAGATAGGCGCCTGTGGTGATGTCCAAGACATACAGATTCGTGTCATCAGAACCAGCAAGTATCTCGGGTACCGTATCATTGTTCAGGTCTGACAACAGGAAGCAGTTGAAGCCATCGCCTGCGTCAGTGTTCTCCCAGAACAGACTGCCATTTGGATGGTATGCAGCCACTCTTCCGATATCCGGATTGGCTGTGAATATCTCATCGTAGCCATCTCCGTCTACATCGTAGGCATCGATGAGGTCAGCCCAGTACATGAGGGCTGCATTGCCGTCTGTGGGAGTCGTCCACAACTGCTCGGAGTACCAGAGCTCCACCGCACCCTCGGACGGATCAACATATTCCCAGATGTAGACATCACCTCGTTCTGTTGCTATGCCAATCTCGTCCCAGCCGTTTCCGTTAGTATCGTAGACCGTAACACCCGTCACTGGATTCTGGAACGCATCAGACAGCCAAGCCTCTTCATATGTCATGAAGCCGGTACCATTCGTCGAGTGCTTCATCTCATAGACTCCAACTTGATTGTCAAAGCCCACGATTACTTCACGTCGCCCATCGGCGTCAGTGTCGCCTGTATCGAGGTCAACCACATCCCTCAGATGGTTCATTGTCCAATCAGACTGTGGATTGATGCCGTAGACAATGTCATGACCTGTGTACCAGAAACCTAGGTCGCCGACATATCCAGGTGGGAAGTAGAATGCATACGAGAATGTGCATGTATACATGAACCCAGAGCCGTCCATGGCAAGGAGATCTGGTGAGAAGGCCGAGAGCTTATAGATTGGCCAAGGAGAACCGCCGTACGAATAGTGTATGTATCCGCTGGGCATCTCAGTGCGAATGATGTACTCCGGGATGGTATTCAGTGTATTCTCAAGATTCCACTCTCTGCCCAGCGTTGTACTCGAAACCATGCCGATACGGTCTTCAAGAGGTACACCCATACTTTCGTATATCACCATGAGGGCATGCTCCTCTGACTGCGACTGGTCAATGTCAACAAACATCTCGTCATCGAACGATGTCGTGGCCTGGTGAGGATTGGCACCGGTCCAGTTGAAGTTCGAGTCATCATCACACACAACCACCCACACATCATGGTCTGCCTTCGCAGACCTCGTATAGACTGCAGACATTGCTATGGCGAAAGAGTAGTTACCATCAGCATCATCATCGTGTAGCCTGATGATGTCTACATCATGGGCTTGGAAGTACGTTCTGTCGTTGAAGTTGACGGGCATGGATGTCCAGCCGCCAGAGAGGTCATCAGGCGTGATGTAGACTGCCACACGGCCGTAGCTGTATGTTCCCGGGAATAGGGCGGAGTAGCTGTCGTAGGTGCACGCCAATCCAACATGGGTTGAGTTGAATTGGAACACACTTGGATAGTAGCGACGTGTCCACCCACCGATTCCGCTGAAGTCCTGAAAGAGCTTGATACCGTTCCACCCCACACCAATGTCGCCCCAAACAAGAGCAAGATATCGAATTCCGCCGCTGTCTTCAGCCTCCCAAGCAACGTAGATGTCACCCTCTGGTTCGTTGAATATAACCGTTGGACGTGTCTCTTTGACTATCGGACTGCTGTTTCCGCTATATGCAAGACCGGTGAGAGTACTGAATCTGGCACCATAGGACCAGAGGTCATTGGGTTCATTGTAGAGCTTGTACCAGATCTCTGTTGAGTTCTCGTAGACCATCAAGATGTAGTCCGACCAAGCTCCAGTCACTCCACGTGCCATGTCCTTGATAGACCGCTCGGTCTCAACAGAATCCAGAGCGTTATCACCGCTGGCGTATGTCGTGGTAAGCGGCACCTTTGGATAATTGGGTGAAGAAGTCACGTACTCAACCTTCTGATATTCTGAATCTGTGCCGGGTATCCACTCCCACATGTCGAATCCAAAGGTATGGCCAATGATGATCTCCTGAGCTCCATCATAGTCTTGATCATCCAATTTGATGACCGACACAGGGTTCCAATAAGTTACCTCAATCGGAGCCTCCCAGACCTTGTAGAAGGTGCCACCCTGGCACTCGTAGATGTGAGCAAAACCGTTGGGTCGCTGTAGTCTAACATCTTCTGTTCCCCCAAGGATGACCTCTCTGTAGCCATCTTGATCTGTATCGCAGAGCACCAGTGTGCTGATCTCATAGTACCTGAAATCAATCAGTTCTGGGTTTCCTACAAGGAAGTATCGACCCTCAAGCGATGGGCTTGTGACGAAGTACTCACGGTCCTCCATGTTATCGAAGGTTCCCTCGGGGACATTGTAGATGAATAGGTAGGGTCCAGCAGCCACAGCAAGCTCCAGTTCTCCGTTATGGTCGAGATCATCTCCTGCAGCCATGGCGGTAATCTCGGTCACCAGGTCCCACGCCGGTCTGTCGCTCCACTCTGTGTCACGCAAGTCGAAGGAATAGACGAACCTGACTTCGTCACCACCAAAGAGACCAACCTCTTCAAAGATGTATACCTGTAGATTGGCTGCCACGATGATTTCACGTAGCCCATCTTGATCAAGGTCCACACCTGCAACCAAGTGTTTCGCATGGTCCCATATCCTCCGATTGAAGTCACCGGAGATACCCTCAAGCTCTTCATGCAGATATGGCGAAGCGTCCGTGCTAACCGTGTGATTGAGGTCAAAGGACCGGAACATACGTTTGTACGTGTTGTTCCCCAGATGCTCAAAGGCATACACATTGTTGTCATAGTCACCCACAATCAGCTCTCCTTTTCCATCGTTGTCGACATCAGCTGACGTGATGGCAAGGGTCCAGTCCTTAAGGTCATCATCGTTGCTCCATGACTCATGTACATGGAAACCAATATTGATGTGAGCTCTGAGACCGCTGACAGCATTACTCATGAGGCTGAAGTCAAGCTGGGCAACTCGTGGATAGCTGGCCACAATGTAGCTCTCGGTTGTGTCAAACTCGGGAGTCGCCCAAGCGATACGTTGGTTCCAAGGCCGATAGCCGGCAATGGTCCAATCGAAATCCATCTCCCAACCGTTCAGTTCATACCAGCGTTCCATGGTATATCCGGAGTAGTAAGCACCCATCTTAGGCACGATACGCACATCTGTGAAGTTCTGATACTTCATATTCGTCTCAGGTCTAGGATTCGACATGACCTGCTTATCCTCGACCCAGATAGGATTGTCCTTAGTACCCTCGTTAATCCAGCAGGTTGCTCCTTTGCTGTTTGCATAGCTGAGGATGAGATCCATGTCACCATCGGAGTCGATGTCAACAAGCTCGGGCTGACCCCAAATCTTGCTGGTCGCTTTGTTGTTTATGTCATCGAAATAGCCTCTCACCAAGGTGAAGTTGAGCGTCTGGTCTGGGCCTTCAGTCTCCATCCACATGTTGCGGGCCATGTACAAGTAGCCATTGGACACCACGAAGTCAAGGTCTCCGTCCTTGTCGAAGTCCGCGAAGTCCAGCTTCGGAGGAGCTCGAGCAAGATTGATTTGATTGACAAGCTCGCCCGTTGTGTCCATCTTATAGAGATCCCTACGCATGATGAAATTGCTTGTGTCATCTTCGCGGTAGTAAAACATCACGGCTGCTCGCGTAGGTGCATCAGCAAAATCTGTCAGTGGAATATTCTCGATAGAAACATCGGGATTGAACACACCAAGAGCTATCATTGGATGGTTCGTTCCGAGATCGTTCTGGATGAACCATGGCGCTTCCACTGAAACATTGACCCAATCGTTAGATGCAAGCCAAGAATTGATGCTGCTGAAGTACCCATCTGTCACAGGATCTATCAGAGGTGATGAGCCAATCGGAACCACATCAGGGACCGTGAATGCCCGAATCTCTCCTTCGTTTGTGCCCATGAAGTAATTGAAAGTGGCCGACCCAAACTGCCATGGATTAAGGACACCGTAGCTCCACGAGTTGTAGGTGTTTGCACCTACGGGATTCCAGATCATTCCATATTGCCAATTCCAAGTTGGTACATTGGGTGTGTTGCCCACATACTCCATATCCCAGATGTTGGCGCCAAATGTATAGAAGTCATCGTCCCAACTCTCCCAGATTATGTCGTAGTCGTTCTGCGTGGAGTTATACTGAATGGCAATCAGCTCGCCTGTAACGGTCCCGGCAAGGATCTTGTTGGGTTCCGATGTTCCTGATAGATAGGACATTCCATCCATTCGTAGCGGACCAATCTCCACACTTATTGCGTCGGTAAGCGTGTTGTACACCTGAACGAGTTGCAGACCATTGATATCGTACACTGCATCATTGAACACAGAAATCTTGACGTAACGGAAGTAGTCCCACTTCCGACGGGACAGCGCATCATCCACATCTATGTACATTGTGCTGAAGAGAGCCCAGGCATGGTCCAAGGAGACCTGCTCGAACTCATCACCATCCTTTGAAATGCTGAAGTTGAAGTGATTCGGCATCTCAGCAAGGTTCAGACTCGTCCCTGATTTGAAGTATATCATGACATCAGCCCGGTCGTTCGCCCCACCAGTACCTTCCTCATCCTGGCCGAAGTCAAGTACTGCCGTACAGTTGGATACACCAGCTATCGACGAATCAAAGGTGGAGAAGTTGCCATCGGCGCCGCTCTGGAGTGTATTCGGGCCGGCCATGCCTGAGTTATACGGGTATACACTTGCATCTGGCAAAAATATCCCCAGTCCTTCGTTCCACTCGTATTGTATCGGTTCGTCGACATGTAGAGATGCATTCACTGGATCGTGATAGGTCACGTTATTCGCCTCGACAACGCGGTCAACATAGAAATCAAGCTGCCAGAAGCCGAAGGTCTCCCACTCTTCGTAGTCACGATAGACCTTCTCGTAGTCGTATGTGCCCCTGAGTTCGTTCCAATCGAGGGTGAAGACACCCTGGCCCTGTGCGACAAGGGCTATCTCGTCACCGGGGGTACCGTCGAGTTCTCCCACAGACATCGACAGTATCGGTGTCCAAGTGTAGTTCTCGCTGCTCCAATTCAAGTAGTAATTGTTGTCGTTTATCAGCGGGAAGGGCTGCCCATTGATCATCATAACCAGACCATCGTTCTCAAAGACGTAGACCGTCCCCTCCCGGGTGCCGCATATTATCTCTGGAAGGCCATTGTAGTTGGTATCACCTGTTTCTATGGAGTAGATTCTCTCGTTCTTTCCGACTTCGAGGGTTGAAACCTCATCATAGGTTATCCAATGTTCCTCGGTGAAGGGATAACCCGAGTGATTACTGTACTCAAAGATGTGTATCTTGCCATCCCAGCCACCAGCTATGATGTCTGGCCTGTAGTCACGGTCTATATCATCTACCTTGACATCGAAGACACGGAACATGTTAGGACTGGTCCAGACATGATCGAACTGGTTCTCCGTATTGGCATAGGGGTCGTAGATATGCCGCTGCTCAAAGACATACACGTGCCCATCGGCGCACCCTGCAACAATCTCAATGAAATCGTTAAGGTCCGTGTCCCCAAAGTCCAGAGCCATTACATCACTGCCGAAGATACCATCGCCTGTGTCCCAGACCTTGTCCCAGAGTTTGGTCTCAGTATTCAAACGGAAGATATGCACCTGATTATCATAGAGGTACCCGCCTCCCAGTGCAAGGAAGCCAGTACCCTCGTCATATGCTATAGCGTGGATGGCCGCCTTCGACTTCCAGGGTTCGTAGGTCACCCTGTAGTCGTTCATCCTGTCACCGAGGACTAGGCCTATGTCCTTATCTGCAGGCAGTGTCTGATCCATCCCTGCCATCAGGCTCTCTATTGACGGCCGTAAGTCATCGGGAACATCGTCCCAAAGACCCGTTGGTGTGGTCAGCATGTCCTCACTATCAATAGCAGTAGTAGTGACCGGGATTACAGGAATGATGCCGAACGCACCGACCATCATTACCGTCATGAACACGAGGGTTAGTATCTGCTTCTTCACTCTACGCACCTCCCTTCTTGCTCTTCTCAGAGCTTGGCTTCTTCTTGGTGGATGTCTTCTTCTTACTGGATGTCTTCTTCTTGCTGGTCGATTCCTCGGCAGTCTCCACCGTTTCCTCAGGCGGAGCCTCGGCAGCCTTCGCCTCCTGCCGTTTCCGCCAGTAGTCCCGTATCAGGGGGATACCGAACAGGATGAAGAGAACTGCAAAGATGCCGACGCCAATCCCGATGGCCAACATGATGAGCGGGTTCAGAGGTTCGGGATAAGTCGGCACGGCGGCCACACTGAAGTATCGCTGAGCCGCATGGGTCTCGCCCTCTGTGTCCAGTCCGAACACCTGCAAGACGTATCCTCCTTCTTCCCACTCAATGGTAGTATGACTCCATGTCATGGTCGCAGGGTTGTACGTCATGGAGGTGTTCTCACTCCAGCCGTCAGTGGTGTTGTATCTGAACCACATCTCTTCAAAGGGAGTGAAGTTGAGGACGTTCACATCCACGGTCCGAGCATTCTTGACAGCACCCAGCGGCATGAGAATGTCCATGGTTGAATCGCCCCGTTTCACTGCCAGAGCATACTCATACTCTGTTCGAGTCGTTTCAACCAAGGGGTCAGTCCCAATCATAATCTCCAAACCATCGGGATAGCCGTCACCATCGGTGTCCGGGTTCCCCGGGTCGGTCCCGTATATGTAGTATTCTGCTCCATCTGGAATTCCGTCACCGTCTGAGTCCGGATTGAATATTCCACCTCCAACTCTATGCAGACCGAGTTTGAACTCCAGTCCATCCTCAAGCCCGTCAAAGTCGGTGTCAAACTCCATCCCATCCTCTATGCCGTCACCGTCGGTATCACTGTCCATTGGATTTGTATGATAGAAGTGAACCTCAGCACCATCCGGCAACCAATCATCATCCGAGTCAGGATCTGTCGCAAGCGTGGGGTAGAGCGGTTCTTGGGCCAACTCAAACTGAGGCAGACTAGCGTAGTCAACATCTGCTATATCCCAGTCTGCAGCTGTGAAGAACTCGCTGGGCTCCATTCCTATGCTCCAGTTGTCCGGAGGCCATGGCCCATACGGATAAACCTCCACCAACGTCTCCTCGAAATCATACAGACCGTCACCGTCAGTATCATTTGTCAGGGCTGATGTGTTGTATATCCATATCTCCTGATAGTCGGTGAGTGTGTCGTTGTCTGTATCGTTGTTATACGGTAACGTGTTGAACACCATCACCTCTTGGTAGTCTGTGAGGAGGTCTCCATCAGTATCGGCATTGACAGGTGACGTGTTGTAGCGAAAGACAAGTGTCATTGCACGATATGGGTAGATGAGGCCAGAAACATTCTGGATAGCCAGCTCAGAACCATCAGGTAGCAGGTCGCCGTCAGTGTCCTTGAGGTTGGGATCAAGCGGAATCGGATCCATCCAGGGAATCAGCCCTGAAGCCAGATAGAGCTCAATGGAGTCGCGTAAGCCATCTTGGTCTGAATCAGCGTCTGTTGCATTAGTGTGGTATATCATGACCTCATGATAGTCGCTGAGCGGGAAGGTCATCTCACCGTGTTCATTCGGCTCTGTGATTGAGTCCCCGTCAGTATCCCACGATAGAGGGTCTGTTCCGTAGAGCTTCACCTCCTCTCCATCCGATAGTCCGTCCCCATCGGTATCGTACACAAAACCGTCAGTGTACCAAATCATGACCTCTTCAAAGTCCGTGAGACCGTCATTGTCGGTGTCTTCGTCCATTGGATCCGTTCCATATATGAGAACCTCATCCCCGTCGAGTAGCCGGTCTCCATCCGAATCGTCAATCAGCGGGTTCGTATGCCAGAAGAACACCTCTTCACCATCACCGAGTCCGTCAAAGTCGGTATCCCAGAGAAGTGGATTTGTGAAGTATATGTAGAACTCGTCACCATCACTGATCATGTCACCGTCGGAATCAGCACATCTTGGATCAGTACCAAGTAGTACCTCCTGCATATCAAACAATCCATCTCCATCTGTATCGGGATTATTCGGGTCAGTGTGATTGCTATACTGGCTGAGAACTCCCTCGAGTCCATCCAACAGCCCATCGCCGTCGGAATCGCCGTTTGTGGGATCTGTAGGCGGCACTTGTGCGAGCTCGTATCCGTCGGAGTTCAACCATGCGCCCGGCTGCGGCGTTCTGTCGGTGACACCTGTATCTCCATCGCTATCCGGGTTACAAGGATTCGTGAAAACCCGTTTCCTCTCGGGCTCGCCCTCCTCATCGTAGACAATGATCCAGAAGCCTGCGACCTCAGCTCCGTCGTTCATGTCTTTGAGGAACAGGAGCGCTTGAGAGTCAACCACTCCGTTGTAGAGCTGGAGATAACTGTCATCGTCCGTATCGGCGTCAAGCGGATGAGTGTATCCCCCATTGAAGATGAGCGGGTCTGGATCCATAGCCCAACCGGTATCCTCATCTTCAGTGTCATTATACAGGGCAGGGTCACCATAGTAGGCACCCATCGGGCCCTCGTCACCATCAAGTAGACCATCACCATCAGTATCCGGATTTAGAGGATCCGTTCGATCATTGTAAGAAACGCCTCCGATGATGACCTCTGTCACGGTTGGTGTGACACCGCTGATATCTATCTTGGTGTGAATCTCATAGTAATCACTCAGCCCGTCGCCGTCCGTATCTTGACAGAGAGGGTCGGTCCCATAGACTCGTACCTCGTCATAATCGCTTATGCCATCCCAGTCGCTGTCTTCTCGCATCGGATTCGTGCCCAAATCCCATTCTTCGCCGTCAAGCAGACCGTCCCCATCACTGTCAGGATTGACGGGATCAGTGCCCATGGTCATTACTTCTAGCTTGTCATTGGCACCATCACCGTCGGTGTCAGGGTTATTCTTGTCAAGGCCGGGTATGCTATCCTCATACTCATCTGATAGACCGTCACCGTCCGAGTCGAATCCTACCCCGGATTCGGTGTACTCGGCCTCACCCTTGTTCGGTGATAGGTCCCACGGGCCGCCAGGCTCCCAAGTGAATTTGGCAGTATCGGATACAAACAGGAATCGGAACTTCACCTTAACGGTGAAGATGAGACGCAATGTAATCTTCATAGGAGCGGGGTTAGCGAAATCCTGGAAGAAAGTGAGTATGATCTCCAGTGACCCGTCAATAGTGATCGCAACGATGATTAGCTCGATAGGGATATGTATGGCCACGCCGAATATTATTGTGAGTGTCATGCTGGATACTTCGGGCTGGTTTGCCGAAGCTGCCTTCTTGATGATATCAATCAGAATGTCGAAATAGACCTCGACCTTGATAGAGTCCAGCCCTAGAAACTCTGCAACCGCGTTGAGTGCCCCTCCACCGACACCGGCGGTGAGGAAGTCAAGCAGTGTGAAGACTTTGCCGAGATGAATCTTGATATGGAGGCCCCACTCAACAACCTTGAAGAAGTTCTCGAATTCGAACTGGCCATTCCTAAAGGTGAATAGATTAAGCACGAACTTGGCGCTACCCTCAAAGGAGAGCTCAAGACCAAGAGTTGTAAGCATGGTCTTCATGAGGGGGTTCTTCTCTGTATCGAAGCCACCTACACCGAGTTCTGCATAGAACTGTGGACTGATCTCGAAGAATGAGAACAGCTGCTTGAAGAACTTGCCCAGATTCTCAATGGCGAAGACTTCACGGGCATCGAATATCATGCTCACGATCATGTCAAATATCGGAGTAAGGTCGATGGCAAAGTTCGCACGGATTCCCAGGGCGTAGGTCAGATCAAACAGGGACCAATCACCAAGGCCAATAGGAAGACTCCCAGAGAAGCCTAGCAGGTCATCGAGCCCTTCAAAGAGACCGGCAATCGAATTCTCAATGTCCTGAAGAATTGGACTGAGCAGGCCGCTTAGCCAGTCAAACACCTTACCCAAGAGCCACTCAACGCCATTCGTAAAGATGCCTTTGATATCCATGAAGAAAGTGAGAATCTCCTGCACCATTCCAAGATCGAGTGACCCTCCAATGAGCCCCTCTGCAAGATCGAGGATTTCCTGAACTATCGTGGCCGCGCTCGGCATGTCATCTTGATCTAGGCCGAATGCCTTGGGGAAGAAGGACTGGAAAAGCTTGAGTACTGCGTCGATTGGAACATCATCAAATGCTGGGAAGCTCCCTACAAGAGAACCAGCACTCATCAGAACAGCCTGCATGACACCCTGAAAGCTCTGGCCCTTGATTCCCTGGACCATCTGAAAGACACCGCCAACAATCTCACCGGCAGTGTCAAGAATCGTTTCTAGTTCGCCGTCTGCTGCAAGAGCCACTGGACCGGCTGAGGTCGGGAAGGAATCTTCGGTATCAAGGAACTTGATCACATTCTTGACCATAGTGGGAATATCGCCAAGTTCAGAAACGAAATTATCAACGGTTTTGCTCACCATCTGCTTAAGGGTATCCTTGTTCGTCGCAATCGCGATGATACCCAATATTGGCTTCAGGGCCTGATTGAAGGCCTCGATAACGTCGCTCCTGAACCCAGAAACTCGTTCGCAATGTCCTGGGCTATCTCGAAAATATCGGGGAGCTGATTCTTGTTGAAGCCACTGACGAAGAATCCAGATACGAGGGAAATAGTGTCACGGACAATGTTCCTCACATCTTCAGAGACCCCTGTGATGCCAGACTCCAAGATGCTGCCTATTTGCGAAGCAAAGCCTGTGAAGTCAGAGCTTGCACCCTCTTGGAAAGTCTTTATGACACTGAACAGCTCTTTCGCCAGAGCCTCGACACCACCAGGTATGTTGGAACCACCCACAATCTCCTCCAGCATGCCCTTTGCCAAATCGATTAGACTTGTTGTGTCGAACTTGTCTACAAGGTCGACAACGCTCATAGCCATGTGGATGAATGACATGACCTTGTCAACGACATCCTCTAGACCTGCTACAGAGAGTATTGAGCTAAGCAGTTCAGTGCCCACTTGCTGGATGAAGTCCATGAAGTTGCCGCTTGTCATGAAACTGACAATTGACTTCGTGAAAGTCACGACGCGGGGGAGGAGGGCAGAAACCTCGCTTGGAAGAAGGCCAATAGTTGCAGATAGCGTTTTGTTCAGAAGTGACTCCAGTGTATTCGTAGTGAAGAAACTAAAGATTGCATCGAATACGCCCTTCTCCCCTGTAACCAAGGAGCTTATCGCATTCCACAGCCCGTCTTCGGCGTCCAACATCTGACCGATGAAACTCTTCAGCATATCCGGGACACTATCGGGCAGAAGGACCTCAATCAGATCTCCGACTATCTCCAATATGCTTCCAAGATCGCCTCTGAAGTTAAAGAGAGCCTTGAGAATGATATTCAGGTAGTCTTTGAACTGGGCCATGAATGGAAACTCATTGGCCAGAGCGTTTACGACAGATTTCAGAGGAGACTCTGCATCAAAGTCTGAAACAATACCAATGATGGGTTTGATGACAGAGAAGAGACTCTGAATCGTTTCTATCAAATCGCTGGGAACGGAGATGATTGTGGAGCCAGAGCCACCCAATACGCTGAGGAGTACGTCAATAATTTCGCCTATCGGGCCTCGAAGAGCAGACAGCAGAGGTATCTCACCAAGAACAAAATCGTCTGCGGCCAGCTCGGCTGCGCTGCTTAGTTTGATGGGCGGAGTGAAGTCTTCAGGGAGCTCCTCTTCGGTGAGCTCCTCAAGCTGACCTTCTTCAGACATATGATAGTACGTCTTCTCGATGGTGGGGGCATGTTGTTCCCACATCTTCTTCGTTCGCTCTTCGCGAGCCTTCTCATCGATTTCCCCAATGGGATTCTGAGGGTCGACTGTGCGTTTGAAGAACATGTCGAAATTATCGCCATATATCTTGAGAGCCATCGTCTGAATATCCTCGTGGGCTCTCCTGTAATCGCTGCTGGCCTCCGAGCGCTGGGATAGTGCCTCCTGAATCTCCCAGAGATTGTACAAGATCACAACAAGTCCATCAATCTGCTCTGCATCGGTGTGACGTATGTTGGGCTCTGTGGGGCCGATGTGCTGTGCCATCGATAGCGTGTTACCCATGCCAACAACGTGCCGGGTTGACCTATGCTCGGAAAGGACCTGATAGAACTTGTACCATGTCATGTTCCTGTCGGGGAATACCACATTTTTCAGACTCGAACGTAATGCATAGACAGCAATCCACGGTTCATCAAGGAGATAGAAGTTGAGGATGTCATACGAGTCCACTGGAATCATGATTATATTCTGAAGCCTGAAACTAAGGACTTCATGGACAGATTCCGCGATGGAACACATCAATTCATCCGCGGGGTCGTAGAAGATGTAGATGTAGTCCAAATCATACTTCTTCGTAGGATCGGGTAGAATCTCCTCGCTCCTCTCTACAGCCTGTCCTGCCCAGACAGCTCCGGGCACGGTGTTCAAGAGCACAACAGCTATGAAAACCAGTGATAGAAGTCTCACTCTATGCATTTCTCGGTTTCTCAATCTCCGAGCCTCCTCTATGGATAACCGATCAGAGGAGGTCATCGTGTGACATCGAAGCGGGCCTCACAAAGGTGGCGCTCTATGAGTTCGCGCTGGGAGTGCGTGGCCTCCCGGGGTCGGTCAACCCAGCGATAACTTGTCAGAAATGCAATCGTCCCATATAACCCTTTGCAGAGAATGGTATAGAATCGAGCTTTATAAAGAGAGAAAGACCTCACACGTCTGGAGGACCCAGCCTGATCCTCTCCCGCATCTCTGAAAGAGATCCCCTTATCCCGTGAATATCCTCAAGCCACCAAGTGACTGCAAGGTCACTCCACGGCTGGAGTGTGTTGATGTCCGCGTCAACATCCTTTCCTGTGGTTTCCCCGCACACGACAATATCAAATCCCTCAAGATCCTCGCGTTCAGCAACAACGATGTCCAGAATCTCTTGCACGTGTGATGCCTCCAGAGGCTCCGGCCAGGCCGAGTGTACAGGAATCACACCGTCATACTTCGCAGCTCGTCGGAACGGTGCCTTGTGAGGGTAACTTCCGCCCACCCACACAGGAATTCGGGGTTCCTGCTTGGGCTTGGGCAGGAAGGTCATCTCGCGGACATTGTAGTGCTTACCCTGGTGGGAGAATGGCTTACCCGACCAAAGACCAGTCACGATATCCAGTGACTCATCAAGCTTCTCAGCTCGGATACGTGCACTTGTCTCCTCACCGAAGAGGCCGTATTCGACCTCAGGCGGAGCCCCGATACCTACACCCAGCGTCAGACGTCCGTTCGAGATATGATCCAGAGTGACGGCTTCTCTGGCTAGTTTCCAGGGCCGCCGACGCGGCATAGGGGTGATCATGGGTCCGATCCTCATACGCTTTGTATGAACGGCGATTGCGGTAAGAGCAATCCAGGGGTCTGCAAAGGGAACAACAGGTTCAGGATGAAAGACAAGAAGATGATCCCAGAGGAAGAAACCGTCCCACCCGGCATCCTCAGCCTCCATGGCAACTTCAATGAGAAGGTCTGTATCTGCAAACCACCCGAAGTTGATTGTTGATATCCCAAATTTCATCTTCATTACCAAGAGCTATTTTCGGACCTCCATGATATGACTTCATCACTCGGTCTGCTTGAGTCACCCAGTGATGAAAGCAGTCTAGAATTCCTGGTGCGTGGGACCAGACAGGAAACGCATATTTGCAGGTATCGACCTCTAGTGCCTCTAGAGGTCAGTCTGCTCTCCGCAGGCCAAAGAGGAACCTACCTTGCAATCACTAGAACTGGTCCCGTATCTGCTTGTTTCTACCGTCATCTCGGGCATCGCCATGATAGTGATTGTGAGATCTTGGTGGAGAACCAGACGCCTTCCCACTCTACTCTATACCTTGGCAATTGCATCCTTCTCAGCAATGGCAATAGATCTCTTACTAGACCAGATCTACATGCCATTCAGAAACTGGGAAGTGTATATCGGTGGCCAACGTCTTTGGATGTCCAACGTGCTCCTCGCATTCTTCATCGTCGGAGGATTCCTTTTCTGGTACTATGCCATCATGTACAGCCAATATGACTCGCTTCCTCCACGAGCCAATGCAGTTGCCTTCATGGCAGGTGCAGCCCTGCTAGGAGAACTCGAGAAGATGGACTGGTCTGAGGCGATTCCTGTGGCCATCGAGGGACTGGCCTTTCTTCTCCTAGCGTACGAGATTGTTCGTTATGGCATGAAAGTCATCAATGTCGAAGAGGATCCTCAACGAAAGAAAATGATTGCAGCCTATTTTCTAGGTTTCTTCATCTGGATGATTGCTGGAGTGTTCGGCGTTGTAATCGCGGGGATTCCCGGGATCCCTCAGCAGATTGGCAACTTGTGGCCTATTCCATATACGCTGGGCCTGCTCCTCGTCGCCGTAACAGTTGCCTGGAACCCCAAGATGCTCTTCATAAGTGAAGCCAGGCCACTCGACCTCTTAATCCTTGATTCAGAGGGAACGCTGGTATACAGCTATCGCTTCCGTGACTACACTGACAGTGTGGACCCCGAACTCATCGGTTCCGCGATGTCCGGTGTTATCAGCTTGATGAAGGAGATGCTTGCAAGCGAGAGTGCTCTCGACAGGGTTGACCATGGAGATGTACGGATTCTTGTGGAGACAGGCAGCATCACCAGAGCTCTCCTTATTGTCACAAAGGAAACCCCGAGTCTACGACACTCACTGAGAAATGCAATGATGGAGTTTGAAGTCAATCATAGAGAGCAGTTGACCAGCGACACGGCACTTGTCACCGCGTTCAAAGAATTCGATGAACGGGTATCCGACATCTTTGAATAGCCAAGCGCAATGAGTGAAATGATGACTCCTGATAGAGCAGCTAAGACGAAGGTTCTCTTCATCTGGGATGTCCCCGAAAGACTGGCAGACTATCTTAATTCTGGTCTTGATGACCTCGAAGATCTCATACTTGTATATCCGGACAGGCATGACAAAGAAGAGTACCTTCGATTGGTCGAAGATGCGGACGTCATTGTGGGATGGAGACCGTCCAAGGAGCTGTTCGAAGCAGCAGAGAAGCTGAAGCTGCACATCAATCCTGGAGCTGGCGTACAACATCTCCTACCGAAGTTCCGAGATCTCTATAGAGAGAAAAACGTAACTCTAGTCAACGGACATGGCAACTCCTATTTCACGGCACAGCATGCCGTCGCTCTGCTTCTGGCTCTGACCAATAAGGTTGTCCGACATCATAATGGGATGGTAAGCGGACTCTGGAGAACGGCCAATGCGGAAGCAAGAAGCATTCCACTTCGTAACAGAAGAGTTGGTCTTCTTGGATATGGTGCTGTAAATAGCAGGACACACAGATTCCTTTCTGGATTCGACGTGGAATTCTCTGTCTTGAGGAGGTCCTGGATCGAGGATGACAGACTGCCAACCGAGGTCACCAAATTCGTACCTTCCGAGTTGCATGAGTTTCTTCGGCATATTGACACACTCATCATTGCAGTACCCTTGACCGAGGAGACTGAGGGTCTTATCGGAGAGAAGGAACTGAATCTACTAGGTGAGAACGGTTTATTGGTCAATATGGGACGGGGAGGTATCGTTGTTCAAGAGAGCCTTTACAGGGCTCTATTAGAAAGGAAGATTCGGGGTGCCGCCATCGACGTATGGTATGACTATAATCCCGAGCCTGACGAGGAGGGACGCCTCTTCCCCTACGAATACCCGTTCCACGAACTCGATAATGTAGTTCTCTCTCCTCACCGGGGTGCCTCGCCGATGGATGACCTCAAACGATGGGATGAAGTTGTAGAGAACATTCGGCGAGTCCACGAAGGAAGACCTGATCTTATCAATGTCGTAGGCATCGATAGGGGATACTAGGTAAGGTTTTCAGACACCTTCCAGATCCGTCGTAACCTCAGCGATGGGGGCAATCCTCTCAGACACGCTGGACCGACAGACTATCAGCAAGTTTTCATCCCCACCGCCAATACTCAAGCCGGTAGGAAGATATCTGAACAAGACCATGCCGACCGAAAGGAAACAGAGAAGAGGCCCTCGAGAAAAACGGCATCTTCTGGCCACAGCTGCGGCCTTATTGGGCATCATCCTCACTGCCATGGCGCTGGTCCTAGATCCGCTCACAGCACCAATTGCAGCCTACACCGGCAATCCTCAGACTGTGTCCGAAATCTCTGGTGTCGCAATTCGCCTTTTCGTCTTTGGGATACTGCTTCTTTCCGTCGGGCTAACAGCCTATTAGGTACCTGACATGATGGAGGGGGAGTATGTGAGGATGCTCAAGACCGGCCCATTCAGATAGCCGAAGAAACACTCAGGTCTTACCTCTCAGCAGTGGTTCTTTCCGCCAACGCATGAGCGAGTTTCAAGCTCGGGATTTATTAGATTCTTTAGCTTCCTACCTGTTCAGGTATTGCGCCCACCGAACCCGAAGGTACAAGCCCGCGCCAAAGCGATTCGTTCTTTGGCATCTTGGTGGTCAGGATCTATCGGCGTTTGTGCTGGCAAGACGTGTGGAGAGAGAAGATGGTGCACTGTGGCACCAAGCTTCCGATGCCGCCAAAGGAGGAGCATATGATGAAATCTAAGTTACTGGCCTTTTGTGTTATTGTTGCGCTCATTCTGCAGCCGGCGATGCTGACTTCAGAATGGATACTGAACACCCATGAATCTGGCTTGACGGAAAGGACCGCCATGGTCGCCCAAGAACGTGGATCGCGCTTGGCTCCAGAGGAGATCAAGCCTCATGTACCCATCCATATCGAGGGCACCGAGGACTTTGAACTGCAGGGCTGGCCCGGGGATGGAACAGAGGAGGAGCCATACGTGATATCTGGGCTGAACATCACTCGAGACCTAGGTGTTGTCCTGATAGAGATCAAGAACACGTATGCGCATTTCTTGATTCAAGACTGCTACATCAGGCAGATTTCTAGCATCCCTGCCGTAGTGATTCAGAACACAACCCATGCGAGTCTCGAATACAACTCCATATTCTCTCCAACGCAGGCCATCAACCTCTTCTTGGCAAACTACACGCACGTTAGTCACTCCGTGCTGAGGGGAGGTACAGACTATGCCGTCACGGCCGAGAGCTGTCCAGGAATAAGCCTTCAGAACTGCATGATTAACGCAACAGACTACCGGACCACATACATCGAATACTGTCATGGAGCCCTCATCGACTCTTGTTCATTCTATCCTGGAGGGATAAATCACAACTTCATCCTTGCCTCCTCCAATGGAACAGCCTTTACAAACAACGACGTCCACGGGGGGAGCGAGGCGTTGCAGGCCACCTACTGCCACGGGCTTGTCATCCAAGATGTCTACCTCGATGGGCCTCAAGGGGGACCATATGTTGCCTTCAGCCCCGGGGTCGTGATAGAGAATCTCTATGGGAGCACACCCAATGTCAGGCACATGTACATTCTGTTATCACACGGTGCGTCCATTACCTCCTGTGACATCTCTGATGGCCCTAAGGGATACCAGATTACCCAATGCAATGACACAGTGATATCTGGCTGCCGAATCAGAGATGTAGTCTTAGAGGGTATGGACATAGAGGGCTGTCACAATCTCAGCATTCGCAATACTGTGATCGAAAACTCTGGCGCTGTGGGAATTGATATAGATGAGTGTGATGAACTTGAGATTCACAACTGCTCCTTCATCAGCCCCGGAGATACAGCAGTAGACGCTGATGATTGTCAGGATCCAACCCTGACAGACAACTACATCCAAGATGCTGCTGAGTACGGGATCTATGCTGTTGGTTGTAATAACGGAACAGGATCAGACAACCACATTGAAATTGTTGGTACGACCGGAATATACCTCGAGTCGTGTGACAACTGGGTAGTGAGTGGTAACATCATTAGCGAAATGGCTGAGCGCGGAATCCATGTTTTGGGCTGTGACTCAGCCCAAATCGAGTACAACACCGTCACGAATACTTTCCTTAGGGGACTCGAGCTGTCCAACTCTCCAGATTCAGTCATCATCGGCAATATCTTGTCGGATGCATTTTCGCAGGCTCTCTACCTTTCCGACTGCGACAGGGCATACTTGTCTGACAATGACATCTCCGATTCGGTTGATGGTATCTATATCACTGGTTCAGACAATCTCACGGTGATCGAGAACACCATCACGGCAATCGAGAATGAAGGAGCGGCATTCTACGGCGCAGTAAATGCTACCTTCTCGAACAACATAGTATCGCAGGCACTGAACGGACTCTACTTGTTTCAGTGTATCAACTGCACCATAGAAGGAAATGAGTTCACCGGATGTGGCATACTCGCGCCCATTAGTCCGAACGTGCAGCACTACAATCATACAGTCAACGACAACATCGTCAATGGCAAGGATCTGCTGTACCTCAGAGCACAATCAGACATGGTCATAGATGGAACACAATGTGGCGAAATCATCATCGTGGACTGCGAGAATATGACGATACAAGGTGGTGAATTCGAAACGTCATCGGCCGGAATCCTGACTGCCTTCTCTGAGGAGATCAACATCGAGGGCGTTGAAATCTCTGGGAACCGATATGGCATCGTCGTCCACGAAACCGAGAATGCAACTGTCCTTGATTCTCAGCTCACCGGCATTGGGGCTGCGAAAGGTATCTACGGATACCGTTCCGATGGGCTGTATGTCGCAGAGTCGTCCTTTGACCGCTTCATTCCAACTGGAACAGCAATCCATCTCTATGAGTCTGACCAGTTTCAACTCTTGAACCTGACCGTAGAGAACTCCTTCCAAGGCGTATACTGTGAATACGGGGACAATGGGGTCGTGATGGGATCTGTTTTTAGACACATTCCAGGTCAGGTCATCTACGGGCTCTACGAGTCAAACTCGCATCAAATCATCAATAATACCATCTACAATTGCACAATCGGAATTGCAGCATACAGCTCATCCGACTACAACATCACAGGCAACGTCTTTCGGCATTGTACTTCGTATGGAGTTGAGCCAATTGGCAGCACCTCAGACGGGCACAATGTGACCCTGAACCACTTCGAGAGCTGTGGTCAGGCAATCCGCGTGGTGAACGGCGACAACCAACTTATCACGAACAACACAATCCTGTGGTCCTCCCAGTTTGGCATAGTCTTGCTCTCGTCAGCAGGCACGGATGTCTACTACAACACCATCGCCTTCAGTGGTACGGCAAACGCCTATGATGATAGTCTCAACACATTTGATGATGGCGTTGAGCTTGGTAACTGCTGGGATGACTGGGATGGAACCGGCATCTATGACGAGATTGCCGGAGGCTCATCGGTAGATAACTATCCATGTCTCTTTGCACCAACGACCCCGATGATTGACCAGCCACTGGACATAAGCTATGCCGAGGGTTCTGCGGGGAACACACTCACGTGGCGCCCACGAGACGATTTCCTGAAGTCTTGGACACTTGAGATCGATGGCCAGCTCTGGGAAGAGGACGCCTGGAAGTTCGAAGACGGCGTGACTGTCAATGTGGATAACCTCACATATGGCACCCATACGGCAACCTTCACCATCTGGGACACTGAAGACAACAGCGCAACTGATGAAGTGCTCATCCATGTGTTCGATAACACTCCGCCTGTGATGAGTTCTGCAGCAGATGTCACCGTCTTCGAAGACGGCACCAATCAGTCTGTCACGTGGCAGATTTCCGACCTGAATCCCGACATCTATATGGTGTACATTGATGGGGAGGAGCAAATCACGGGCACATGGACATCTGGCACCCTGACCTTGGGTCTCGATGGACTCATTGAAGGAATCTACGAGTACCACATTGTCATTTACGACTTGGATAGAAACTCTGACAGCGATACAATTCTTGTCCAAGTCATTGATGATGATGTAGATCCGACCATAGACTCACCGGACGACCTGACCTACATGCACGGCTCGACTGGAAACACTGTCGTCTGGACTCCAGACGATGACTATCCTGCATGGTATCAGATTGAGAGAAACAACAGTGTTGTGGCATCGGGACCTTGGTCCGGTTCGCGCATCGTTTACAGTGTCGACCACCTAGAGCCCGGAGAAACATACTTCGTACTCACAGTCTATGATAGATCTGCAAATTCCGTTTCTGATAGGGTAGACGTCACTGTACTAGCTGTTCAACCCCAAGAAGCAACAACAAGACCTGTGGATTTGACACTGCCTATGGTCTTGGCGGCTCTAGGAATCGCAGTGGTCGTAGTTGCTGTAGTCGCGTTCTACGTTCGAAAGAGAAAGTAGTGAAACTGAAGGCTGCCACAGTTCTGAAGAAACTAGTTGGTGGCCCTCTTGTCTATTGGCTTGCGAATATCAAGCTCCCAATAGACTTGGTTCACGATATATTTCATTGAACAGAGAAAGAAAAGGGAAGGGAGGAGAGGGATAACCCTCTCCATCACCTGCGAAGCGAAACTACTTCTTCACTTTCACGAAATACACTATTGCCACAATGGCAACTGCTGCGCCGACGCCACCAACGACTATGAGAACGGGACCGAGATCACCCACGCTTTCAGCCGAAATGCCAAGGTACCTGATTGCTGGTGGAGAACCCAGAACATTCGTGGTGAAGGGCTCGATTATAACGTCAAGACTGCCTTCACCGGCTAGAACACGTTGCACATAGAAGATTAGGTTAAATCGGCCTTCAAGGGTTCCGAACTGAAAGGCAGCCTCGTCCGAGGTCGAACCAACCAGTGTATCGTCGAGATCGAACCATCTAAGGACCTGAGCGCCGAACGGGGCTTCCTGTCTGACAGAGGCTGTCCAAGATGTCACGTCAGAAACCACGACAGTGACATTGTGCCAGACTCCTGCAGAGGCATCTACACTGAGCACGTATATCTCAGTGGATTCACCAGGATCGCCAAGAGTGAAGTTGTGTATCGCAACGCTGCTTCCCACAGTCAAGCTTCCGGTTCCATTGAAATAATCATCCCACAGTGGATCGAAGTGGATGCCGTAGTCGACGGTGTACTCGTGATACTCATTGCCTCCCCCGGGCGTGTTGTTCACCACTTGATAGGGCACGATTGCAATGATGCTTCTCTCACCGGAAAATCGGTCGTAGGTTATTGGAAGTCCGAGATCCTTTGACGTCCAGTTTGCCATCACCTTTTGCCAACCGAAGCCAGCTCTTCGGTTCCCGAGATCTTGGATCCAAGTAGTTATGGTGCTTCCATAGTCTCCGAGTATAACGTACCGCGCAGATACAGTAACATTGTCGAGGGTCTCAAGAGTAACATTTGCCCGGTAGAAATGAATAGGATCGGTCTCTACACTCACTCCTATGATCCGCCCAGCGTCCACAGCGACCTGACCAGTTCCATCAAGAATTGGACCAACGTTGAACTCGTAGAATCCCTTGTCATCCATGTTATAGGATGTGGCAACCAGCAAGTACCGCCCAGCAGGTAAGTAGAAGGGCGAGGCAGATTCGAGGTCCTGATGACTGGGGACAGATCTATACCGGAAGCAGTTGTTATCATCCACGGTCCATATACTCCAGTCGAATGGATCGCTCTCCGTGGACCGATTCACGACAAAGACCGAGTCCTGTGCCAAGTTTAGCGTGAAAGCCTGTCTGCTTCCATCCTGATACGGGCTCTCGAGATAGAACTCTTGGTTCAGAGGCAGGACGGGGGTATCAGGAACCTCGTTGAGCAGTGTGTATTGTGTCTCATCCATTCCGATAACAGTGAAATAGTAAGACCCATTCCTGAAGCACTGATACCAATAGGTGTCTCCAGCACCACCCATTCCATCCATGAAACCTGTCACTTCATTGCTGCAGGAGAAAGAGTCGCCAGTGACGATGATGAACGGCTCCATGCCTCCCATCATCATAGCCATGTAGTTGAAGGAGTATCTGAGCCGGCCGGGATGAGTGTAGTTCCCTGTCACCTTGTATGTCATTGCAGACGGGGGTATCTCTGTATACACGAAATCGCCGTCGTCTTGTCTGACTTTCATCTCGGATCCCGGAAGCATTCCCTCGACAATCTGGTCAGGTTCAAGAAGAATAGGCTCAACTTCTTCAAGGAGTAAATCAGCCGTCAGAATCCCTCGGTTTCCGGAAACAGCGATGAGCACGATTGTGTACATTCCCGGTATTGAAGGGTTGAATGGCATCAGTTGGATGTCACCATCCTCCACAAAGATTTCAGTCAGAAGCCTGCCTAGGGGGTCCACGACTACAGCAACCATCTCACAGTCATCCTGACGAGAAGCCAAGGTGAAGTGGAAGTACTCTTCCTCTGATGTCAGATTGAAAGTACCATAGTAAGCACGATTAGACTCGATGAGAACCGAGAACTCTTCTCCAACTATAACTGGGAACTCATGCCTCATATGTTCAAGTGAGAGTGTGAAGTCCTCCGTTGTATTGATGAAGTCATAGAAGTAGGGATACCGTGTTCCGTTGGATAGCCAACCTTGATTGTCTATTGAGTCTCGTCCCAAGTAAGTGTACATCGTGGCGGGACCTTCGAACGTGCCAGTCTGTCGGCTCCAAGAGGAGTGACCGTAGTTGTACCTGATATAGTCAACATCTTCATCTACAGTGAGCAGATGCCGATCACCGAATACTCCATCATCTCCGTCTACTCTCAAATATGCATGGCCGTTGTCTTCCCTTGTAAGGGTCTGACTCTGGCTCCATGACTGAGTCTGGACGTAGATTGCGTTCACATTTACACATACTGATGCTATGATTAGAACCATTGCGAATATTGCTATTTTTGCTCTCCACCCATTGGGCATCGGGCGCGCACCTCATCACAACTGGTAACATGGTTCAATAAAACCTTTGTGCGACGCTCTAACTTAGACCTAATTTGGGAGATGCAGCGGAGTTCATGCTTGATGCGAAAGCTTCATACAGTCAGACTCTAGTGCAGTCTCATGAAACTAGGCGACATATACCGTTTGATTGTGCAGATGGGCATCGAAGCAGACCCGCGCGGCGAGGACCGGGTCAAAGAGATTCTCGAAAAGTCGAAAGAGAAGTATGATAAGCTCGAAGGGAAGAAGAAGGAGCTCGCTGACCCGGACGTTGTTTGGAATCCATATACAGACTGCAGATTACTCTATGGCACAGAAGACAGGGAGGTTGGCAGCGTTCTTGCAGGCATCGACATCACGTCTGGCGAGATTGTTCTGGCCGATCGACTGAACGACAAAGGAACCAAGATAGAACTAGTTCTGGCCCACCATCCGCATGGTATCGGAACTAGTAACTTGGACTGGGTGATGAAGCTACAGCCCGACCACTGGGCAAAGCTCGGGGTACCGATTGCACAGGCCGAATCCGCCATGGCAAAGAGGCTCAAGGAAGTTCACTTCGCGACCAAAGCGCGAAACCACACACAGACGATAGATGCAGCCCGACTCATCGATATGCCATTCATGTGTTCTCACACACCAGCCGACTCTCTGGGATATCAGTATCTTGACGACTATCTTAAGGAGAAAGACCCTTCAACGTTGGGTGAGCTGACCGAGGCGCTCCTCGAAATCCCTGAGTATCAAGAGGCCGAGAAGTACGGTGCAGGACCTGAAATTCTCGTTGGAAGCGAATCAGGAAGCTGTGGCGAGAAGTTTGTCTTCTTCACAGGCGGCACGACTCCTGGCCCTGACTCTATTCGCAAGCTCGCAAGAGCAGGGGTCAGCACAATTGTGACCATGCACTTGACAGACAAACTCAAAGAGGAATGTGAGAGAGAGGGGCTCTACGTAGTAATCGCCGGACATATGAGCAGCGATTCGATTGGGATGAACATGATTCTGGATGAACTGGAAAAGCGAGGTCTCGAGACCCACGCATGCTCAGGTCTCTTCAGAAGCAAGCGGATCTAATGTGGCTTAGAAGAGGTTTCATTAGAGACCGCTTACTAGTATGTAAGGCGAGAAGAAGGTGAACAGGATGCAGGTCACAGAAGTCTCTGACAGAGGACTCTTGTTTACTTTCGATGATCCATACATCGGCAATGTGTACGTCGTAGTTGGAGAAACATCCCTCTTTGTCTGTGACACTTTTTGTGGTCCAGAACCGATGAGAGAACTGATGACGCAACTATCAAAGAGATACAGCTTGCCATCAAGACTCATCATATTCAATTCGCATGCAGACTATGATCACATCTGGGGCAACTGTCATTTCGAGGGAAAACTAATCATAGGCCATGAGCTATGCCGTAAGCGAGTCATCACAGAATGGGAGAACGTGTTGGAGAAGTATTCCTCACATCAGCGAGGAAATGTATTCAGACTTCCACCCAATATGACATTCAGAGAGAAACTGGACTTCGCGGAGGAGGAGATTGAGTTCTTTCACACGCCTGGGCATACACGAGACTCTGCCAGTTGCTTTGACAAGAGAGACAGGGTCTTGTTTGTTGGAGACAACATCGAGAGTCCAATCCCATACATCAATCAGATGAACATTCAGGAATACAAGGCAACTCTTGGCGGCTACCTCCAGGCTGACGCGAAACTGATACTCTCTGGGCATGATCCACCGCAGGACAACTTGGACCTGGTGAGAGCCAATCTAGAGTATGTCACTGACTTCGGACGGTGGACCGTTGACATCGGGTCGCTCAAAGACCGTGCACGGGAAACCCATCTCATGAATGTCGTTCGAGTCGCAGACGATGTCAAGGAGGGAGAAGTCACCGCGGAGGCGATTCTCCATTACAAAGCAGTCAAGGATGCTCTCCAATCAATGGAGAGAACTGGCTTTGTAAGCGATGCTCTCCACAAAGTTAGGGAAATCATCAGCAAAGCTTAGACGTCATCGAACTCATCTATCTCAAGCGTCAGACGGCGCGGGTTTGCAAGCAGGCTGACTTCGAACCGCTCTTGCAAAGGCGTACCCTTGCTGTCCTTAAGCGCCTCCAAGCCCCGCGAGATTTTCTTCCAGATGTCCTTTCTGTACTTGATTGTCGTTGAGAATGCCTGAAGAACCCTACAGAACCAATCATTATTTGCCAGAATCGGATCGCGTATCTTGACAGTGCACTCGCCACCTATGTTAACCACCTTGCTGTCTATCTCAGCCACTGTTGCGTCGTCTGTGGCCATTACTACACGGAAATCGTCGCCCATGGTGATCCTCTTTCCTTCGATTCTGAAGACTTGGAACTGGCCATCGTTACCAACCAGAAAAAAGGAATAACTCTCAGTGTCGACCGGACCCCGACGATTCTGACTGATTCGTGTGAGAATCTCATTCTCATCGGTCAAGACAGCAAATGACACTAACGGCATATCTGCAGAGAAACTCCTAGCATATTCATCCGCCAACATCTCTTCAATGGTCGCATACCAGTTCCCAGTGTCCGTAAACAGCTTGAGAACTAGCCTCTTCGAATACTCATTCGGAGCATCATCCCAAGGGCGTTCTCGCTGGACGATAAACCCCTCTTTCTCCAAGTCAGGCATCGAATCCGAAGCAGAGCCTCGTTGCGCAGTTTCCACTTTTCCAATTATCTCGGAATCCGTTGTATACTGACGACTTCTAGACCTCCACTCTTCTTGCTGTTTGATTCCGATTTCTTCAATGTGTAAATCCGTTGCATAGAAATCTTGAGAGAATACCCGATAGACGGTATCTCCACCACGTTTGACATCTTCTTCTGGCAACTCTATCACTTCTCAATAACAATAGTAAACTGTTCCCCCTTTTGTTGGTTTCCATATGACGTGTAAGATATTACCCAAAATCATTCATGTTCGAGTATGCATAGCATATGTTTTGACTATCAAACCTCTATGGCTGTCGTGTCATCCGACCCTGTGACATGGCGGAGTAGGAAGTTGAGGTCCGAGGCCTAGGGCTTCTGTTCAACTCGAACGGAGGGTAACAACTCAGACATGTCATCCTACCGGGAAGGTTGGCCGCGAGCAACTTCGTGCAGCCATGCGTACAGACAGTCCATCTCTGCTCGTGGTCAACTGACCACTACTCACCCTTTTCTTCAATTGTGAGTTTCGTTACACTCTCGAAATCTTTTACGATGTACATATGCTTCACAGAGACCTCAATCACTGCTGTGTCTGAGGCACGGACAAAGTCGGTGAAATATGGATGCTTCTCGAGAAGCAGGTCCATATACCTCTCCCTCGTTGGTCCCTCCGTATCAATAACGGTTCCCAAGACGCTAAGGGAGGTCACTGTTCGAAAATCATCCATTCGGTTCTGACGGTCGTCAATGAGCAACGACACATTCGGATTCTCCATCATCTTGCGGTACTTGAGCCGATCTCTCTTGGTCGCGAATATCGCAGTTTCAAGGTCATCAGTGAACCTGTAGCTGACCAAACAAGAGTAGGGAATACCATTGCTTGTTGTAGACAGCGCACCTACCAACTGGCTCTCTAGAAGGTTCATCACTCTCTCACGTAGCTCGGGTTGGATATCCATAGAGTTAGCGCTCCTCTGTTGCTGTCACATTGTCTTGTCCATCCGGCCTCTCATCATTCGGACCGTCATCACCATCTTCATCACTCGTGGAAGCATGACTATGTCCTGCGATTCCTGCTGTCGTCATTCGCTCTGGGGAGAGAAGCACATCGAGGTAACTCTCATCGAAAATCCCTTCCTCCAGCACAATCTCACGGATGGTCTTCTTCGTATCAAGAGCCTTCTTAGCAATTCGAGTTGCCGCCTTGTAACCTAGGACAGGGTTCAGAGCAGTCACCAGCCCGATGCTCCTGTGAACAACATCAAGGCCCTCTCTGTTAGGTTCAATTCCTTTGATGCACTTGTTGGTCAGAATGGGCATCGAGTTTCGAAGCAGCTTGACAGCCTGAAAGAAGTTGTAGGCAATAACTGGTTCATAGGCATTCAACTCAAGCTGGCCAGCCTGCGCAGCCAGCGATATCACTGCATCATGACCAATTACCTCATAGGCACACTGAATGACCATCTCGCAGATGACAGGATTGACTTTACCAGGCATGATCGAGCTACCAGGCTGAACGGCAGGGAGGGTGATCTCATGAAAGCCACCTATAGGACCGGATGAAAGCAGGATCAGATCATTGCATATCTTGCTTAGATTTGTGGCAAGTACTCGAAGCAAACCAGAGGCATGCACAAACTCGTCACTATTTTGAGTGTCATCAATCAGGTTCTCAGCAGTTGTGAGTCCATCAAGACCTGTTACATCTCGTAGATGCCTCTCTGCTCCTCGGATATATTCAGGATCCGCGTTTAGAGAGGTGCCTATTGCAGTAGCCCCAATATTGTGCTTTTCCAACACGTCCACCGCCAAGCCGATTCGTAGCAAATCGCGCTTCAGACATCCAGACCATGCTGAAAACTCCTGACCGAGAGTGATCGGTACAGCATCTTGCATCTCTGTACGGCCGAGCTTCAGTAGGTCACTGCATTCTCGCGCCTTCTCATCCAGTGCCAGAATCAACTGCTCCAAAGCTGATGACAAGTCTGAGAGACCGAAGATTGCAGCAATCTTGATTGCAGTGGGATAGACATCATTTGTACTCTGGGCCATGTTCACATGGTCATTGGCAGACACGGGACTCATGGAATTCCGCGGATGTCCCAGAATCTCGTTAGCTCGAGAGGCAAGCACCTCATTCATGTTCATGTTCGTACTGGTACCTGCCCCTCCCTGAAGCATATCGACAACGAACTGGTCATGCATCTGTTCATCAATAACCTCATCACATGCCTGAATGATGGCATTGGCATATTCATCTCCAAGGTGACCAAGTTCTTGGTTAGCCATCGTACAGGACTTCTTGACCATGGCCAGCGCTTGGACAAGGGTAGTGTAGTTGCTCAATGGTATCAGTGAGACCCCGAAGTTCTCCACCGCCCGCAGAGTCTGTACACCCCAATAAGCATCTCTCGGTATTCGACGCGTGCCAAGCATGTCACTCTCTTCTCGATATTCGATTGACTCTTCATCCATGATTCTCACAAGCCATAACGTCAATTGGGAACTGGACTTTCTGCTCTGCGTATTGAAGCCAGCCGATTTCAGTCTATGCATCAGGAACAGAAACTAAAAACCGGCAGCTTGGCCATCCTTCCTGAAATCAGAACCTGCAATCCATGAATCTTCTAGCTTGAAGATTGCCTGCCCCCCTCCGAAACCGAAGGAGGTCTCATGGGCAAGTACGTGGCCGAGTTTTCGAAGATTGCCTTGGATATTCGGCGGAACACCGTTCTCTAAGGCAACAGTGTTAGATTCTTGATCGTGATGAAACCTTGGATAGTCAAGGGCCTCTTGAGGACTCATCTCGTAGTCTATCATGTTACTGATGAACTGAGCATGTGCCTGTGCCTGATGCGGGCCGCCCATAATGCCGAAAACACCTTCCATCTTTTTGTTTCTGTATACCGCCCCGGGGATGATTGTATGGAAGGGCCTCTTGTTGGGAGCATAAGCATTGGGATGCCCGGGATCTAATTGGAAAAGGCTTCCTCGGTTTTGGAGCTTGATTCCAGTTCCAGGTACAACCAGCCCGCTTCCAAAGCCCATATAGAGGCTGTTGATGAAACTGACGGCGTTCCCATCCCTGTCAGCTGCAGCGAGATAGACAGTATCGCATTCATAGCCCAGACCCGATTCTGGGAGTTTCATGGCTGCATCGCTGTCTATCATATGAGCACGTTTCTGCAGATACTCTCCTGAGAGCATATCCTCCAGTGGTACATCATAGAAATCGGGATCCGCATTGTGAGCATAGAGGTCCGCATAAGCGAGCTTCTTGGCCTCAATCATCAGATGGTACCGTTCAGCACTCATTGCAGGTTGAGTTGATGATTCGAGTTCCTGCATTAGTCCCAGCATAATCAAAGCAGCGAAACCCTGTCCATTGGGAGGATGCTCATATACATCATGCCCACGATAACTCAACGAGATGGGCTCGGTAACGGTTGTAGCATGCGTCTTCATATCCTCAAGAGTCAAGAAGCCTCCGTCATCCTGTACTGTTTCAACAATTCGTCTGGCTACCTCACCCTCATAGAAATACTCAAGCCCTTCCCTACCGACACCTCTGAAGACACCTGCAAGGTCCGGATTCTTCATAAGCTGACCTCTTCGTGGAGGAGCCCCATCTAGAGTAAAGATCTCACGGGCGTATTCGCTCCTAAGAAAATCAGTCACTAGACCCCAGACCTCGGAAATGACAGGAGACACCGGGAATCCCTCTTCTGCGTATCTGATTGCTGGAGAAAGAACATCTGAGAACTCAAGTCGTCCATGGGCATCAACAAGAGTATGCCAGAGATGCATGGCTCCGGGGACCGTGACAGTTGGACCCCCCCGAGTCGGCATAGCTTCCCATCCGCGCTCACGTAGGTCAGACAGAGTTACCAACGAACCAGAATGCCCTGAGCCATTGTATCCAAGTGGTCTATTCGATCCCGTCAGATGGACAAGTGCAAACGCATCTCCACCGCATCCAGTCGAGAACGGCTCAACAACATCGAGGACAGCTGCTGCAGCTATGGCTGCGTCAACAGCATTACCTCCCCTCTTCAGAATTTCTACGCCAGCCTGTGTGGCAAGCGGCTGGGAAGTCGCAACTGCTCCATTCTTCGCAATGATATCAGAGCGACCTGTCTTGCGTTGCCAGAACATGCTTAATCCTTCTCTAGAGGAAGACCTGCCTCTCGCCAAGACTTCAGGCCTTCAACAGGCACACCAACTTTCTCAAAACCGTTCCTCTTGAGAATGCTTGCCGCTGTGGTGCTTCGGATTCCAGATGGGCAAATCGTGATGACCTCCTTATTCTGCTCAAGGGAGCCCATCTTCTCGTCGATTGATGTAAGGGGGATGAAGTGGGAATCCTTCATGGTGCCCCGATGATACTCATGAGGCTGTCGCACGTCTACAATCTGAACTCCGCCTTTATCTAGACGCTCTTTCAGCTCAGGGATTTCATAGTTCTTCATTGAACTTACTAGATTACCGGCTTGTTTCCAGCCCTCGAATCCCCTTGCAAGATAACCTAATACATTATCATAACCAACGCGAATCAAGTAGCTTCTTGTCTCTTCCATGTCTGCTGGGTTACTAAGGATGAGGAGGAATAGGTCATCGGGATTGAAAACCCAGCCAGCAATCATCCCCATGGCTCCTAGAAAGCTGCTGATCGAGTCAGGGATGTGTCCTTCAAGATACGCTTTAGGATCACGGGTGTCAATTACTACGTGCTTTGGCTTATTCCTCATTTCCTCAAATGTGTCAACATCAAGCGTGCGAACTGGATCTCTATCACTAAGGAGTGGGGGGCCAATGGTGTTCAATTTCTCGCAGTGCTTGAAGTAGGGCGACAGTATGAGTTTTTGTTCGAGCTTATGCTTCACAAACTCGTCTCGGTCCATTGATAGCCACTTGTTATTTCGTTTCTCATATCCAATTGTGGAGAACTCGCGTTCGCCAATGTCACCACCACAGACGGATCCCGCTCCGTGCGCAGGATGAATAATGACATGATCTCCGAGTGGAAGGACCTTCTCATGAAGACTTTCGTACAATACTTCGGCAAACTCACCAGTTCTGTCTGGGTCCACAAGGTCCGTTCGTCCGACTTCGTTAACGAACAACGTGTCGCCTGTGAATACAACAATGGGATCAGTGCTCACAGATTCATCAGCAACTGCATAACACATACTGTCGGGGGTGTGACCTGGTGTGTTTGTGCAGGTGATTTTCATGGCCCCTATCGCAATGGTTTCGCCATCAGGTATAGAATCGTCACCGAACTCGAAATCGATAGCATCACTGTGTCCAATCCGCGCAGATGGTATTCGATTCTTCAGTTCCAATGAACCAATAACATAGTCCTCGTTTCTGTGAGTTTCGAAGATGTGCTTGATTTCGCAATCGTTCTCCTCAGCCAACTTCACGTAGACGTCAATGTCTCTTCGGGGATCTACAACAAATGCATCATTCCCAGAATGTACGAAATAGGAGAGATGCGAGAGCCCTTCAGAGCGTATCTTAACAACTCTCATTTCAAATTCCCTGTAATGCACAACTCGCCGGCCCACTTTTAAGATGTGAGGTAACACATCAAGCAAGCAGAAGCCTCAATCACCGCTATGAATGGTCCCATCTGTTCAGAAGTCGAATAGCTCTGTTCACCTTGTTCAGATGGGCATAACAGAGTAGCAGGCTAGAGGTTTCAGTAGCGGGAATGACTTCAGTGAGCAGACCGGCCTTTGCCCTTTCAATATAGGACTGGACTGAACGATGGCCTTCTTCATCAAGCTGATCTCGCAGACGCCCAACATCATTGATGCTATCCAATGCAGCAAGAGTTGCACTGAGAATCGATAGAGCTTTGAGGACAACGGTCTCATTGCCGCGAACATCATGGCTCTGCATCAATCTAGCAACCGTGCATCTGGCTTCATCCATATCTGGTTCCTCCGCGCTTGACGAAGAACCATCGTCTGCAAGCTGTCCGATCCCCCGAACCAACAGATTGTGAAGTGAGTCTATCGTCTCTATGGTCGTCGAGGCACTGTCGCCTAATGCCGCCTCCAGGCTTCCTCTCGTAAGCGGTTGACGAGCAATATCTTCGTTCAGAGAGAGGCTGCTTCCAGCAGCGAGCACAGGATGGTCTGGGTCAATATCTCGCGTCCTACATCCTGCGAGTATTGAAAGCAAATCACATCCACAACACTCGCATACAACTGAACCGATTATGACGCGCTCAATCTTCTGAAACACCTGAGCGACTGATTCCTTGCTCTCGACCCTGCGAATATTCACACGGCCGTCCCGGAGCACGGTGATACTCATCTCAGAAGCCTTAATCCGCCCATACCCTAGTTCACGACTACACTTCACATCTTCGAAAGGAACATCCAAGCATTCCAACATGTCACAGAGAATCAGAGGGTCGAACTGCGGAAACCGAACGGGTTCACCGGGCTCTATCCCATTGTGGACTCTGAGCTCAGCCATAAGACGTTCATCCGTGTCCTTGCAGGGTCTTGTGTACAAGACACCATTCTTTGGTCGGTCGGGTGCCACTCTGGAGCGCGCTTTCATTTTTCGGGCGCGATTCGTTTCCAACTCCTCCCTGAGGCTGACAAACTCAGGTAGACGAAGTATGGGACATGCCGCAACTTCAAGGTCGCCAACAAGAACCGCCCGCGAGAAACTTGAGCAGCTATTTCTCCCACATAGGCCGCAGTCGATCTTCGGCGTGCTCTCCCATGTTCTGACCCAGATGCTGCTCATTGCGGGGTGCCTCTTGGAAGACAAGTGGCCAAGAGTCACAAGTTTAACCTTTTGTTGTGGGCCAATTCTCAGAAGCCTTATTAGCCGACCACAGTCCCCTCGTATCGAGCGTAGAGCCCATGGAACGCACCCGAAGAGCCCTTGATTGGGACAACAGGTCCGAAATGGTGAAGACAGGTGTACTCCTAATCCTTGTTGTAGGTGTTACACTGGGCGGTTATGGTGTCTTCATGGCCGCGATGGGCACGACCACACCCCTTGTTGTGGTAACGAGTGAGTCTATGGTTCCGACAATCAACGTCGGAGACCTTCTTGTCCTCCAAGGCCGAACTGAAGAAGGGATACAGGTCGGCGATATAGTTGTGTATCAAGACGACTGGAATCCGAATCCCATTGTGCATCGCGTTGTAGAAATTGAGGAGATAGATGGCGTTTTCTTCTACTACACGAGAGGAGATGCGAATTCACAAAGGGATCCTGGAAATAGAACCATCGATGAAATTGTGGGAGAGGTTGTTCTCATAATTCCACAGATTGGCCATGTGAGCCTTTGGCTGAAAGAACCCCTTGGTCAAATCACGATAGTGGTCATCTTCATCCTCATCCTAGTATTGCCTGAGGTTGCGTGCAAGGAAGAGGAGGATGAAACAGAATCACCCGAAGTAGACGATGAGCACAACACCGATTCAGAGGGGCAGTGAGGTCGGTAGAGATTCACATCAATTCAGATGGACCAAAGACACTGCCAATCAAATCCAGAAACACAGCTTTTCGTGCTTCACTGAGCTTTGCCCGGTTTGTCATCTCAACCAGTTGCTTAGCAGTGGTTTCATTCAAGCGGAGCTTGAACAGCCTTCTACCCAATGAGGCACTGATAGACTCGAATTTGGCACCACGCGACTCTTCAGGGATGGCAATAACAGCAATCTCAGCCTCACCTTCTTCAAGAGCACTCTGGAGTCTCTTTGCCGAGTAGTAGGCAGCCACACCACCGCTTCGATTCCAGTCCTTGACATTTGGCACATCAATTGATACCTTATGCTCATCTCCTTCTCGGTGCAGAACGACAGTAGCCGAGGCTTGGGATTTCTCACCGCCTGATGCAGTGTGCAGTCGCACCTCAACATCCATCTTCAGGCCAGCGATGAGTATCGCTTTCACAATGGCACCGATGACCACATTCGGAGTCAACTTGACAACGTAGTCATCCTGTTCTTCAACCGCAGTTTCTTCGCGGCCAAGCAGAATCCCGTCGAGACGATTGATGATGTGCCTTATCGCCTCACGGGGAACACCCCTAGATTTGGTGAATGCGGTGTCAATATCCTCCTCTGAGAGTGGGAATAGTGGATTGGGTGGAGGATCAACGTTCTTCTCTTCCCAATACCTGTTCATGGTGCGGGCCACGAATCCGGCCACGTCGTTCTTAGTGAAGTGGCGTAATTCCACAGGCTCTTCCATACGGGACTTCATTGGAGCATCAGCTAGCTCGTAGATTCTGGGCCAGATTTCAGTCAAGCAAGAAGCCACAATTACGATGTTCTTTGATTCATTGTATAACCGTTTCATGACCTCAAGGAACTGCCTCTCACCGTGATCTCCATGTGTATTGTAAGGCCCCTCCATCTCGTCTATGAATAGTGTAAGCGGCTCCTGTGCCCCCTCCGATAAGACCTTGATTGTTGCTAGTGTGACATCATCATCCTCTAGCACAGTATGGACATCTAGGCTATCAATCTCTTCTTGACTCAACGCGTCTCCAAGAAGCCATCTTCTGGCAAGCACCCTTCGCTTTGGATCTAGCTGATACTGAAGTAACACCTTGACTGCATCTGAGCTGATTCCGGGATACTCTTCCAATGCGCGGTCCATTATATGATCGATATCTTGGCTGCCATTATCGGAACCATCGCCAAAACGGGCGACTAACATTCGTCCGGCACTTGCAAACAGCTCATCCCCCGCCTCGTCAACTATGCAGGCGTGGAAGTGCAAAGGTACGCGTGCTGGACTCGGTGGAGAGGGAACGTAGATGGTGGTGTAAGGACCGAACTTGGGATCCGCCTCTCGTTCCTTCAACACCCAGAAGAAGTGTGTCTTTCCCATCCCTGCACTGCCGAGCACCGGTTGAAACCGAGGGGTCCCATCGCTCTTCGTGAAACGAATAGCCCTAGCAATCGATCGGTCTGCCTCCTCATGCGGCCCCCGGATGTCCACTCCGTCAGGCGTGTCTCCTCTGGAAACATACCGTTTCATGGGGAGGTCATTCTGCAAAATGTCAAGATACATCTCTTTGTCGAATTGGGTGCTTTCCTCCATGGTCGCGCAACCCCCAGTGGGTACGTAACCATATTCGGAGAAGGATTATGAATCTGTTGCCTTGAAGATTCCAACCTCTGAAAGTACCGGATTTATCAGATGGAAGCTATCTAGAAGAATCATGACATCTGCCATCTCTGTTAAGGACCTCACTAAGAAGTTCGGAAACTTCATGGCTGTGGATCATATCAGTTTCGAGGTGCAACAAGGTGAGGTCTTTGGGTTCTTGGGCCCCAACGGAGCAGGTAAGACGACGACGACCCGGATGCTGACTGGCATCTCTACTCCTACTAAGGGAACAGCAAGAATCATGGGTCATGATATCCAGCATGAGGCCTTTGCTGCCAAAGAGATAATGGGTGTCGTCACGGACCTGTCCAACGTGTACAACGATCTCAGTGCATGGGACAATCTCATATTCACAGCCAAACTCTACGGACTGGAAAAACACAAACGTGAGGAGAAGGCTGAGGAACTGCTGGAGATGTTTGGCCTGCAGGAAGTCAGAGATGATAACGTGCGCGAGTTCTCCGGGGGCATGAAACGACGCCTCACTATTGCCATGGCTCTGATCAACGACGCTCAAGTTCTGTTTCTCGATGAACCCACAACAGCGCTTGATGTCCAGAGCGTGAGAACGATACGAGGACTTGTACGTGAACTCAATGAGAATGGCACAACTATCTTTCTGACCACTCACAACATGCAAGAAGCAAATGAACTGTGTAGCAGAATTGCCATCATTAACCAAGGCAGAATAGGAACCATCGGACCGCCTGAAAAGTTGAAACAGGCCATGGAGAAGATGCACTCAATAGAGGTTTCCTTTGATACTGGAAACGATGCGCTCTCTTCCAAGTTGACGGATCTTGAGGGCGTTAGGGAAGTCCAGAAACGGGGAGACAAATTTAGACTATTCACCCTGACTCCACCTGAAACCCTTACGGGCGTCTTCGAACTAGCGAAGCAAAATGGAATGAAGATACTAAGCGTTAACACCCTTGGACCCACACTTGAGGACGTATTCTTGGAACTGACGGGAGAAGAGATTGTTCACAGAGGAAAGTTCCAGACAGGAAACAGAGGAAAAGGGAGGCAATAGTTATTGTCGAATGATGCAACAATCATCACCAGAATCCGAAAGGAAGCGTCGCGCGCATGGGCAATAGGATGGAAGGACATCAAGGTCTATTACCTCTCACCCCCCACTCTGATGTTTGGAGTGATGTTTCCTTTTGCGTTGTTCTTTACATTCACCGTGGGAAGAAATCTCAGCATCACCGAGATGCTACCGGTCCTGTTCTCACAAACCGTTTTCTGGGCCGCCTCAACTGTCGGACCAGTTGTCATACCACTCGAGCGGAGAACAAAGACATTTGATAGGTATCTCTCAGCCCCGATGTCATTGCTCTCAGTGATTCTAGGGAAGTCTTTGGCAGGAGTGGCCTTTGGCCTGATTGTATCAGTTATTCCATTCCTTGTGGGATGGTTGTTCTTCTCGCTCCAAGTGGTCGATGTCATTCTCTTTGTGTTGGGAGTCCTCCTCTCATGTATAGCCTTTGCAGCTATGGGAATCATGTTTGCCAGCATCCCCACAGAGAGTGTTGGAAACATCATGATGCCAATGAACTTCATCCGGATACCGCTACTCTTCATCAGCGGGATATTCATCCCGATAGAGAGTCTTCCCTTCGCCGGGCAAGTAGTCTCGATGTTTTCACCCTTGACGCATACATTGATCCTCATTCGTCGCGGTCTCGGAGTAGAGTCATTTGGTGTTCCACCTTTGCTCAGCATCGTCGTACTCCTATTCACAAGTCTGCTCTTCTTCTTGGTGAGTAAGCAGTTCCATGAGATAAACAAGAGAAGAGAGTAGAACGAAGGCCTCTGACCACGACAGGCATCTCAACAGATGGCCGCAGGCCAATCATTTATGTAAATGCCCTACTCCGCCTACCAGACAACCCCCATAAGGGATGTGAGAATAGGATGCCCTTGAGCCCTGATAGCTCTGTCATTGATGTGAATTCAGCAGAGAAGATGACGCGGCTCTCCATTCTCACAGCCACGAGTCGGCTGGGTTGGGCATTCAACATCGTTGTTCTTCCATTGTTCGCGATCAGCATCGGACAAGATGAGGCATTCTATGGGCTCATGGTGGCTGCAGCCGGCTACGTTCAGTCAGCGGTTCTCTTTCCTGCAGGGACTTTCAGTGACAGAGCAGGGAGAGGAAAGGCCATACTCATCGGCAGTGTCGCAAGCGGTCTGTGCCTGTTTGCACTACCCTTCACGGGTGGACTCTGGTCGCTTGGGGTGTATGCCCTCACAGGAATAGGAAGCGGATTTACCAGTACATCTGTAGACTCTCTCGTTGCCGATTTCACCGAGAAAGGAGAGGATAGAACGAGATCATATGGAGTGACGCAGGCAGCAGCAACCCTATCTGGTACCGTGGCACCCTTTCTTGGAGGCTTTATCCTCGATCCCGTTGCAGCCCCGTTTCTAGACGCCATCAGCATCCCTGGAGTATCAAGTGCGCTAACGCGGTTCGCAGTCATCTTCTTCATCATGGGTGCAATCACAATACTAACCGGCCTTTACGGGATTCGGACTGAGAGATGGTTGGAGGAGAACTATGTCATGGAAGACTCTCCGGCAATCGAAGAATTGCCCAGACTGGAGAGCCTTGAGGATCCCACAGAGAATGACGCAAAGACCTCTCTTCTGTTTGGGATTAATAGTCTCATCATGGGGCTGGCCTCGGGCATGGTCGTCCCCTATCTTATTCCCTGGATTAACAAGGCATTTACCACTGACCCAGTTGTATTAGGGAGCGTACCTACAGTCTCAAACCTGCTTCTCACCACCGGCACGCTATTTGTCGGTTTTTCAAGTGAGAGAATAGGAAAGCTACGACTTGTGTTCCTACTATACCTCATGGCACCGATTCTGACAGTAGGGATGGTGTATGCACCTTACTTCTTCCTAATGGTTGTCTTCTATGTCATTAGGATGGCTGTTGCTAACATGGCGAGACCAGCCACGCACTCGTTGTTCATGGGCGAAATCACGAGCTCAAGAAGAGGGCGCTCTTGGGCGGTGAATCGCATAATGTGGACGTTTCCCCGTCAGACAGGTACACTCTTGACCTCCCTAATGTTGTCTGCAGGGGTCTTCAACGGAATAGTGCCATTCGGAGTCTTCTTCTTCCCAATCGCGATGAGTCTGTATCCACTCTCTGTTCTTCCTATGTACATTGCCGTAAAACGCAATGAAGGGAGAAGAAGGGAGACCCTATCTCTCGAAGAGAATGGCGTCTGATATGTCTGCCAGAGAATTCAGCAAGATTCATTATTCAGCAAGGCCCTAACACAGTCAACCAATAAAAGGGAGCAAGAGTGTAGATATGACGGTCATCCGAAACAGCAGGGTTCGCACACTATCTCTGGTAGCGTTAGCATTGTGTTACAGTCTAGCAAGTAAGAACGAGATTCTTCTCATGCTATCAGTGTTTGGGCTCATTGGCATTGTGTGCTCAAGAGAAGAAAGAGTTGAGGGAGCAGTGGCCTCTTCAGCTAAGGCCATGGCTGTTTCTGAAGATGTCACCGAATCCTATGTCCCGCAGGTTGAGCAGCCTCGTGCTGAACTTGTTGAACTGCCTGTTGAAACAGTCGAGGGAATAGGCCCAAAGCATGGGAAGAAACTCCGTGATGCAGGTATCAATAACTTGGCGGATCTCCTGAGTAGCATGGCTGACGAGGTCGCAGGTGTCTGCAATGTGAGCCTGGAGGAGGCTCAGATATGGATTGCAGTCAGCAGGTTCTGTTGGCTCCAGTCGGTGTCGCAGGAAGACGCTGAGGCAATCGTGTACGGTGGGGGTATCACAGACCTCGAAGAATTGGCCTCGGCAAATCCCGAGTCATTGCTTGGACGAATCAACGATGCGGTGCAGCTCGGCCATGTGACAATTCCGGAAGGGTACAGGTTCAATATTAGGAGAGTCAAGGCTTGGATCTCCGAAGCAAAGGATCTCTTGAGCGACTGATCCCGTCCGAAATTCGGCGTCTATCGCACCTGGGTGTCGCTGGTAGAAAAAAGAACAACGTCACGCCATCTCTTGCTGCTTCAAATAGAGATTCTAAGAGAAAGGAATAAACCAAATAATCAGGGAGCGAAGCCCATAAATAGCTAGCATATTGAGCCCGAGGCAGATACGACGCAATAATGTTTCGTAGTAGTAACGTGACTATAACGGTGAAGATAATGGCGAAGAGAGACCCAACGAAATGGATGAAAGATGAGTATGAGAGGCTGGTTGAGCAAGACCTGAATTGGAAGATTAGAGAACTTCAGGGCCCAAGCCTGCCGATATCCAAGGTAGACGGTGTAGAGGTCATAATGCTTTGCAGCAACAACTACCTCAATCTTGCTAATCATCCGAAACTTAGGGAGGCAGCTTTGGAGGCTATCAGAACTCACGGTGTTGGCTCGGGTTCTGTACGAGCAATCGCAGGTACCATGGACCTACATTTGGAACTTGAGAGAAGACTCGCCAACTTCAAAGGCGCAGAGGCATCACTGACCTATTCGGCAGGCTTCACGGCGAATGAGGGTCTCATCCCTCAGCTCGTTGACAAAGAGGATGCAATTGTGTCCGACGAACTGAATCATGGGAGTATTATTGATGGCGTCCGATTGACGAAGGCCAAGCGGTTTGTGTATAAACACAGTGACATGGCGGACCTTGAGAGAGTTCTTGACGAAGTCGAGAAGGATAATCCACGGCGAATTCTGATTATCACTGATGGTGTGTTCAGCATGGACGGAGACATCGCACCTCTCGATGAGATAGTGAAGCTTGGTAAGGAGCACGGAGCCATGATCTACGTGGACGATGCCCATGGTGAGGCAGTCCTTGGTGAGGGCGGAAGAGGGATTGTATCACACTTTGGTCTCACTCACAAGGATGTTCATTTTGAGATGGGAACTTTCTCAAAGGCCTTCGGAGTTATGGGCGGCCATGTGTCTGGAAGCGACCACATGGTCAAGTATGCATTCAACAAAAGCCGTTCATGGCTTCTCAGTGCTTCACATCCACCAGCCACGGCCGCCGCGTGCATTGCTGCAATCGACATTCTTGAGACAGAAGAGCAGCATGTGAAGACGCTGTGGGACAACCGCGAATACTTCAAGAAAGGACTTCAAGAGCTTGGCTACGATACTGGCTTCAGTCAGACACCAATTGTGCCAGCAATGGTAGGAGAAAGCTCAAAGGCCAATGAGCTTAGCAGCGGCTTATATGATGAGGGGATATTGGCGCTCCCCATCGTGTTCCCGATGGTTGCCCGAGATAAAGCTCGCATCAGGAATATGATGAACAGCGGCCTCACAAAGGAACACCTAGACAAGTCCCTTAATGCCTATGAGAAAGTCGGCAAGAAGCTCGACATCATCTAACAACGCTGTCACATAGCTGGGGTGTTTCTCATGAGGGAAACACCTCATCACTCTTCTTTTTCATATGATTGCGAGAGCTCTAACCTTATCTGTATTGAGAGCTTCTATTGGTATCATGAATCAACCAGATAAGCTACCGAATCTTAGAGCAGTCTTGATCTGGGCTTCCAAGGAGGAGATCGACCTCAAGCTGTACGGTCGCGACTCTAAGACTCTCTCAGAGGGAAGAGTTGCATATATCGGAGATGACGTCGTCGCAATATTGCACAACAAGGATGACAAACCTGACGAGTTCTTACGTCTTGACGAGATAACCAAGATCACAGTTCTTGGTAAACGACCTCACGTCTAGAAACACCTCGGAAACCAGGTCTCACGCAACAGGCGTAGGACTGCAACGATCTCAAGACAGAATCCGACACCGGATTTCTCTTTACTCTGTATAGCCCAAGCGCCAAAGCAGTAACGATGGGATACTGCCGTATCGTTTGTTCCAGATGGCAATCAACTGGCCAGCAACTTAGACCAAAACATCGAATTGGAAACCGTTATTGCGATTCGAATTCAATGGCATATCATGAATGAGAGCAATTTGCGAACACTGGAATCAGTTCTCAGATGGAGCAAAGATACCGGAAAGGAGCTTCGATTCTTTGGGCACGCAATGGTCATCCTTGCGGAAGCATTAGTTGCTGAGGTTGGAGATGACATCGTCGCCCTGAAACACCGAGAAAAGGAAGAGCCGACCGAGTTCTTGGTGATATCCGAGATTGTCAAGACTCAGATACTTGCCGAGTCACACCATTTCTAGGTCTCCTCTGAGTCTTATAGTAACCTGTTCGTGCATGAACAGAAGCCCATGACTCGAGCGTGTACAGTCTTGAGATGAGTGAATACGCAGGATGCTACGCTACCGGTAGTCCGCGGATATTTGTCTGAATGGAGCACTGCAGGGGTGGCAGCTGGCTTCCCATCACTGAAGATCCACACATGTCGGTTTCTTAGCTGTCCTCCGCGAGGACGGTTCTCACAACATTCGAGGCGGTTCTACCCACGGCAATCACAACCATCTGCACAAGGAGTGCGAGCATAAATCCACCAAGAGATATTCCAAAACCGAATACACTCAAAGAGGTGGCCGCCATGGCTTCAAAGAAGTACTTCCATACCAGCCAGTAGCCATACATGCCCATTACGAGAACAAGACCTACAGCAAGCCCATAGATTAGCACGACTGTTTTGACGCGTGGCTTAGATAGATCCACTTGACCCACACCCTCCCAGAACACTGTGCGACCCAACTTCCTGTTGACCCTGACGAAGAAGCCAATTGTTCCCAAGAAGAAGAATAGCGTAATCATAGAGCCTAGCAGGAATAGGAAGATTAACACGTCGCCCTCTAGGAAGTCCAAGAAGCCCGAGCTGCTTACAACGAAAGCAACACCCGAACCAAGCATCATGATGGCTGTGACGACCTCGACCATGAATGTGACTGTAGCTGTGCCCCTGAATAGCGAGCCGATGTCGAGAGTGTCATCTTCAGGTTCAGGTCTATCTTCAGCTGATTCATTGAGGTCTGGCAATATGTGAATCACTCCGTAGAATAGAGAATAATACTCAGTAAAAACCCTTGCTGATGATACCTATTCCAGCAAGTGAATGCCAAGTGGCAAACCTCATTAGAAGGGAGACTCTCGAAACCACTTGGCGGAAAGCACATGACGAACTACCTTCACGATATACCTCCTGGACCAGACCCTCCGAGTGAGATATACGTCATAATCGAGATGACCAGAGCCAGCAAGAACAAACTTGAGTACAATACAGAGTACAACTGCTTCCATGTGGACAGAGTTCTTTACACCTTCGCGCCTTTCGATTACGGATTCATGCCGCACTCTCTTGACTGTGATGGTGACCCTCTCGATGTCATCTTGCTGATTAAGGAACCAACTTTCACTTCCTGCCTCGTGCATGCCAGACCAATAGGTATGATGGAAATGGAAGACGCTGGACGCATTGATGACAAAATCATTGCAGTACACGTCAACGACCCCTACTACCGTGAAGTGAACAGCATTCTTGACCTCCCCAAGAGTCAGGTCAACGAAATTGCACAGTTCTACCGCTTCTACAAGGTCTACGAGGGTGTTCATACAGAGGTCAAGAAATTCAAGGAACTCAAAGATGCATACGTATCGATCAACAGATGCATAGAAGACTACAAGAGAAATCAACGCGGAGAGGACACATCATGTTGAGGTCAGCAGTCTTCTGAAGAACATCACAAGATACCAAACCTGTATTCTAGGTCGGCCTTGTACGACCAAAAGTGTTTAGAAGAACAATCTAAGTCATTGAAAGGCCTAGGCGATGAATATGAGAGAGCCAATCCCGTGTACTGCTGTCATCCTTGACTTTGATGGAACGCTGGCAGACAGCATGCCATTCCTGGAGAGAATTGGTGTCAGAACCATGATGAAGTATTACGACATCACCAGCGAAGAAGCCACCAAGAGATACAGGACAACAACAGGATTACCATTCGAACAGCAGATACAAATCAACTTCCCTGACAGAACCGAAAATAAGCATGCGATTGAAGAGTTTGAGAAACTGAAGATAGACTCCATCTATGACCAGAGACTCTTCCCTGATACAGTCAGGACCCTTGCCGTGCTTAACGACAGGGGGTTTTCGGTATTCGTTTCCTCGTCGACTTTTCAGTCGACAATTGAGAAGTACTTTGCCAGAAGGAACCTGCAGAACTTCTTCGACCAGATATTGGGATACAGGCCCGGATTCGAAAAGGGCAAGGATCACTTCAAGTATGTGCAAGAGCAACACAATATTGAGATGTCAGAAATTGTCTTTGTTGGAGATTCAATCAAGGACTATGAGAGAGCAAATGGATATTGCTCCTTCGTAGCGGTTGCAGGGATGTTTTCTGAAGATGATTTCAGAGAGGCTGGACATGACGGGCCTGTAATTGGAGAACTATCTGAGCTCCTTGATGTAATCAGATTTCGAGAGGAGGACTAGCTCGAGCGCTTGATACCCACCCAGCTTCTTGAGCCACTTCATTTCCCCAATATGATTCTAGGTGGTCGGTTGTGCAAATTGACCTCACCAGTTTCTGGAAATTCCATCGCCTCAGCACGAGAGTGGCCTATCATGATAACGAGATGCGATATCCAGACTATTGATGCTATGTGGTTCTATTCAGACTAATGTGAGGCAGTCACAGTTTCTGCCTCTTCACGTGTCTTGAGGCGGTTCATCTTCTCCAATACAGTGCGTATGTGATCAGTCATATGATTCGGAACTGTTACCCGATGATCGGCAGGTAAGTCTTCTAAGACATGAAGAATTTTCTCAAGAGTAATCCTCTTCATAGTTCTACATACTGCAGTGGGCTTTGCAGCCATGATCATCTTGTCAGGATGGTCAGCCTGGAGCTGCTCTACTAGGCCTAACTCAGTGGCTATAATGAACTTTCGAGCTGAAGACTCAGCAACAACTTGAACCATCTTCCCTGTCGAACCAACGATGTCCGATACCTCTTGAACCTCTGGTGGACATTCCGGATGGGCAATAGCAATAGCATCAGGATGCTCCTCCTTCAGTCGAGTGATATCCTCGGGCACGAATTGGAGGTGAACATAGCAGCTCCCACGAGGTTCTATATCAACAATTTCACAGTCAGTCTGCCTGCGAACATACTCGGCTAGATTCCTGTCTGGACCGAACAGAACCTGTGTAGCACCAAGAGATTCAATGACCTCAACGGCATTGCTCGACGTGCATATGACATCACATTCGGCCTTGGTTTCTGCAGTCGTATTGACATAGACTACTACTGGAGCATCAGGATACTCGCTCCGTCTTGAACGAATCTTCTCAGGATGGACCCAAGCAGCCAAGGGGCAGAGAGCATCTGGATCTGGAATATAGACTGGGATGTCCGTCAAGACAGCTGACATTTCGGCCATGAAACGTACACCTGCAAAGATGACCATATCAAAGCCCTCTATCTCTGATGATTTCCTAGCGAGCTGCAGCGAATCACCAACGAAATCTGCTATTTGCTGTACTTCAAGTGTCTGATAGTTGTGGGCCAGGATGAGTGCATTACGCCTTGCTTTCAGTTCGACAATGCGTTTCTGAAGTTCGTTGAGTTTCATCCTTCATCAAATCCGTCGAGATTAAGCATCAAATAGGGTATTTTAATGAAATCTCAACCGGCAATTATTGACCCATTGATGAAGCCTCGGCAATAATTGCCAAACAATATGAGTATAGTGATGCTTTACAATTCGGCACTCAATTTAAGAGGGTAAGGTAGAACGACAAGACATGTTCCCTCTGGGGAGGAATGAAACACGAAGATTGGTTTGATTTCCGGCAATGAGTCAAGCATGATTCAGGACGCAAAGTCAGTGCTGTATCTGCTCAATCAAGAGGGAGCAGACGTGATTCTAGAGCATGGGCTGGCAGAAGCCTTGGATTCCTCGGGCAAGAACCTTGATGACCTAGATGCGGATGTCGTGGCCGTCGTTGGCTCTGACCGAACAGTCCTTGACACCCTACTACAGATGGGCAACTGCCCAACCCCAATTCTGCCTATTTCTTCACGAGGGCAGCCGGACTTCTTCTTTGACGTTACGACAGGCAATTTCGAACTTGCCGTTGAAGACTTGATTGCAGGCGAGTGGACTGAAGATCATCGTTCTCGCCTCTCAGTTACTGTTGGCGATAGCGAAATTCCACCTGCTCTTAATGAAGCAGCTATCTTTGCCAAACGCAATGCTACACTTATCAGGTATTCACTGAACCTCGATGGAGAGGAGTTTTGGAAAGACGGCAGTGATGGACTTATCATAGCCACTCCTACTGGAAGTACAGCCTACTCCTTGAGTACAGGCGGCCCCATAGTGCTATCTCCTGCCCCGGTTCTCTCTGTGATACCAGTGAACAGCACAAATCCCGCAAGAAGACCACTGATTGTGGCGGATAATATAGAAATCGAGATTCGCAAACTGACCTGCCCGGTAATGGTAGAGACCATTCTAGATGGGCAGCTCAGGCATAACGTGAACTCTGGCCCAATCATTGTTAGAAGAGCAGATAGCGATGCGATATTCGTGAAACTTACCGAAGAGAGAATCGCCGCCCTGCGCGGCAAATTGCAGAAGAAAACAGACATCCTTGAGGATCTTGCTCAAGATCTACCTCCCAGTGCGAAGCTCGTGCTCAAAGTACTGGAATACCATGAGAAGCTGACAGCCAGACAAATCATAGAGGAGACCATGCTACCTGCGAGAACAGTCAGACATGCACTCTCCATCCTGATGTCTGAAGGACTGGTCAAGAAGCACCTGTCACTCCGCGATAGCAGACGAGGACTATTTATGGCCGTCAAGCCCATCGAGCGCTAATCCTAGTAGATGATAAACCATGACACTGATCGAACGACTCCGGGAAGATGCCTCAACAGAAGTGATTCAGGATTTCTTCTCCAGAGTCAGCTCCCATTCTATATCCGACGAAAGAGCTGATATTTCGGACCTGGACGGTCCATTGAAGCGAAGCCTGGAAATTGCAGTCTACCAGGCCAGAGTAGCTATTGATGAGGATATCGAAGGAATAGAGCATGGTGCGAAGGTGAGCGAGACCCTACGTAAGATCTTTCTGAGCGAGATAGACCGATTATCGTTGCAGGAATACCTCGATGCGCTGGCAATGTGTTGCTATGGTTTTATCTTCGGAAATTTCGACGAGGAAGACCTTCGATATGTGTATCGATACTCTCTCGGAAAGCTCCATCAAGAAGGCGTAGATGCCCTTCTGAAGAGAGCCCTTGTTCTCATCGAAATCGCATCGGGAAAGAATGCGATGCAGGTAATGAGTGGTCTAAGAGAATGGATTGCGTTCTTAGGATCCCCCTACTATAAGCCGGATGATTTCAGAGAACCCGCCTCAGAGCTTGGCTTGAATCTGGAATCAGCCCTGGAATCCGATGACTTCAGACTCACAGATTCGATCCGCCGATATCCGGAGTACTTGGAGGAGGCTCTCCGGGGGAAGGAATACTTGGATGTCTATAAGGCAACCCGAAGCTGGCTGCCTGATGTGCTGTCATCTAGGATTCTCGATATATTCCGAAAGAGAGTCAATCAAGAAGCACAAGAGAAGATTGGTCCGGAGGCAGGTGTTTCAGAGGCATATGATGCCGTTCAGAGAGTCTATCAGAAGAGGAGATTCATGAGTGCTGAAGGGAGAGTACTGCCCATCCGCCTGCAGGATCTTGATTCGGCACCCCCTCCTGAAGCAGTTGAACCCGTCCTCTTTGAGATGATTCCACAGAAACTCCGAGTGGAACTGATGTCGTCAATTGCGTATTCTAGAAGGGCCAAGCAAGTAGAGATAATATTCCTTGGTGGGCCAGAGATTGGCAGAAGTGGCATTCTGGTGAGGACAGATACCAGTGCCATCCTCCTTGATTACGGTCTGTCAGTCGCTAATCAGAGAATCCCTGAATGGGTCCCTGAACTGGAGATGATTGACTGCGTGCTTATCACACACTCACATCTTGATCACGTTGGAGGACTTCCTGCGCTCTATGAGCACTATCCGGGGAAGTGGTGTGCAAGCGGGATCACGGGGGCAGTTTCGATGACTCTTCTTGAGGATGCCCTCAAGGTAGGGACTCCACTTCCGCCGAGACGGAATGACAAGTATGACATGGTTTCCTGGTTCAATCGGACGAACATAGACAAAGTCAAGAGAAACTATGTACAACTAGAAACGGGGACAGCAAGCGAGCTAGCCGGAGGCATTGTTGTCACCCCGACTGAGGCAAGACACATTCCCGGAAGCTCGGCTTTTGTCGTGGATGTGGAGGGAAAAAGGATTCTCTACACAGGTGATTTCAATCTTGATAAATCCGTGCTGTTCCACGGAGCTACCCTACCTACAGACTGCGATTTGACAATCTTTGACGGTACATACTGGGAAAGGGAGGATTTCGACAGAAGACAAGTATCTGATCAGGTCTCGCAGACCATAGCCAGACACGGTCCAGTGATTATTCCGACCTTCGCCGTCGGCAGGTCACAGGAAGTCCTTGTCATGCTTGACGAACTTGGGATTACCTCATCTAGAAACGTGATTGTGGCGGGCATGGCAGAACGAGTGACCAAGCTGACGGGTTACAATGGCGACTGGACAGGCATGAAAAAGAACAAAGTCGTTCTCGAAGATGACGACATTCTAGTGGCTGGAGGTGGAATGCTCGACGGCGGCTTTGCCAAAATGCACTACAATGAGCATCGACATAACCCAGATGCAGCTGTCATCTTGTGTGGGTACCTTGCACCACGTACAACCGGATGGAATCTCTTGCATGGATACGAAGATCACAAGTGTGCTGTTGAATATGCACGGCTTAGTGCCCACTCATCAGCTTCAAGGCTCGCAGAGTTCGTTGCTTCTTGCACGGGCAAGAAAGCCATGGTTCATACTCCAATCAAGAAAACAAGTGGCGATATCCTATTACCCCAATACAAGGAGAGGATTGTGCTTGACGTCTAACCTCTAAGCCACAATCTCAAGAACACCAGATAGCACAAGCTTGGTCGCGACGAACTTCATAGCGTTGTAGCTTACACCGACCTTCTTTACGACATCCTCCAGAGGTGTTTCGCCATCACAGTAATCCACGAACTTGACAACCGCTGTGCCATAAGCCTTGACTGTGTCAGGATCAGGATTCTTGACTTTCCTAGGAATGCTCTGTGGCCCGAGGTCAACTTGAAAGCTAATCCATCCAAAATGCTCCATGATCTGCAGCGCTCCAGTGACATTCTCCCGGGGAAGGTCTAGGCTTCTAACCAAGCCTCCAACGGTCTCAGACCCTTCTATTGCGCTCTTGACTTCCACAATGGAACGACCCACCTCTCTACTGTCAAATGATAGCGGACGACCGGCCTCACGTGCGCGAACTACATAGTCGAAACTGATAGGGCTCATTGGTATCTTCTGCAGAAGTGAAAAAACGGTGGGTTCAAAGATTGTCACATCTCCATCCCAGGCACCCCAAGTTCCTTGATATGCTTCTTCGAACTCGAAGAGCAGAGAGGACATGATCCTTCGATACTTCTCTTCTTCACTGTCATTGGTGACTGTCACACCTAGCAAGAAATGGTCAGACTTCTCCACCATGACCAGGTTTCCTTCGTGTTCGATTCTCTTAAGGGCGTCACTCTTATCGGCCATGCCGCTGGGATCACCGTCGATTCCACCAAAGGAATCGAGAGCGGAGATCAAAGATGTGATTGCGGTGGCGTCCACTTCCTCGTTGGCATAGTTGAGCTCGTAGCAGGTATGGAACGTCCCGCTGTCCTGAACGATCATAATCACATGGAGAACCCGTGCCTGCTCAGCAATCTTCTCAGGAATCTCAACAACCGCATCAGATTCGGGCTCGATATTGACGGGGTAGTCGATTGTCGAGTCGCCACTGACTTCGCCCGCTCTCAAGTCACCCGAGAGTCCGCTCTCTCCACTGTGCTGAGCTTCGATCCACTCCCCTTTCTCACCAGACGTGGCACCTGAATCGCTGCGAATATTGCCAGGCTGAGGAGGTAGTTCAACCTCCTTGTCCTTTCGGTGAACCGTAATCATCTCACTCAGAGGCCTGTCGGGCAACTCGACTCCCACTGTCTTCGTGGCTACCTCGAGCATCAGTCGAATGAACTCGTCCCTTCGAGTCTTGTCCGTTGCAACCATTGGGAACGTAGGTGCACCCAGAAGCCGCTGAATCTTCTCAGCTCGCATGGACTCCGGGAGATCCTGTTTGTTTGCAATGATGAAGAGCGGAACCGCAGGAGCTTCCTTCCGAATGGTTCGCAGCAGGCTCTTGGTCTGCATCACATTCCGGAAACTGCTGTCAGTAATGAGGAAAATGACATCTGTGCCCGAGAAATAGAAGGCCCAGAGATCTTGAAATACCGCCTGCCCTGCGAAGTCCCATATGGTGACGAGAAAAGTGCCGAACTGTATTGTCTCTGACGAGTCTACGGCGACGTTGATAGTGGGAACATAGCCGCCTGGTGCTGGTTCCTTGCCAAACAGTAGTCTGAGCAACGTACTCTTGCCAACACCACCGGAGCCAACAAAAGACACCTTGAATCTTGTGAAGACCAGCTCATCTAGAATATCATCCAGATTGTCTTTCACATACCCTATGCTATTACCCCTCAGTGCAGTAGATATCCGGGCGGCTCCTTCTTTGGCTTTTCGGACAATTGTTCGATCCTCATCTCTGCCATCAGTAACAAGCATGAGCTGAATATCATCATCAACAAGAGAGTGGAACACCTTGTGCTCGCCGACATAGACCGGAGTGTCTGGAGAGAGACCCTCGGTGTCCATGAGATCCGAATACCCATTCATGAACTCACGTATATCATCATCAGTGAAGTCTATCTTCCAGAATCTGACCCTAGTGACGACTTCTCCAGTCGCCTTGTCGATGAGTATAACATTGTGAATCAGATTGCAGCACACTCCAGCAGAGCGGGTTTGTTTTATGTGAGATGATGTTTTCCTTCAGGACGTGTAGTTAAATCAACCTCTATGAACCTTTGGTGGGGATACTGACAGTCTATTTGAACGCAACCATGCCCCGTTTATGAAGGTCTCTAAGCACATGAAGCACAACCCCAACATCGATTCTTGTCACTTCAGAGATGTCCTTAATCGTCTTGGCTCCGTCCACAGCTATTAGGATGCGCTCAAGTTCTGCATAGAGCTTGAGAACCTCAGGATCAGGGGAACTCGACATCTGAGGGATGTCCTCGGAGGTGATGAGTAAATCAAAGCCTATGGAATCAAGCGCTTTGAGCAAGTGAATAGCACCCAGGCTCATCTTCGGGCCCGCACCCTGTACAATTGTTTCGATAGTTAACGAGCCATCAACCGTGTTCCAGACAGCCATCAGAAAGTCACGCACGAGATCTGACTTGAAATGATCCCAATCGGGAGCGGAGAGACGATATGGAGCCATTCGATTTGAGAGTGTTTCAGGAGGAAGAGTGGCAAGAAGTTTGAGGGTAAATGGTGGAGATGCATAAAGGTCATCTCCTGCCGCAACCTCTTCGGGCTGCTCGTCTGCGTACAGATCTGGCAGAAACGAGAAAGTCTGTCTGAGTTCGTCCACATCAGCCCTGTTCCCTGTTATCAGAGTGAAGATGAGGTCACCCCGTTCTATCATGATGTAGGTGAGATTCCCTGCTTTGAACACCTCAGTCTTCATCTGCTGCATGGATTCCACATTGAACATCGACAAGGCCGCTACAATGTTTGGGGCCCGTGAAAGAACCGATGACTTTGATTCGTAATAGTATGTGTAGATTGCATCACCCAAGTTCTTGTCAACAACAAAGAAGGCTTGGTGCCCGAGGACTTTCTCTTCACTGAGAACCTCGTCTTGTTCATCCTTCTCGAATCCCTCAATCTTCCAGCGTTTCATTGCGAGCTCGGGATGCATGTCCATGAGCCCACTCATTGCAAGTGCGGAGAGAACCAAATGAGTTGGATCGCCAGATGAAGCATCGGATAGCACGAGGTCAAGTTCATACTCAAGGTCGCGAGCCAATTCCAAACACTCTTCGTGGCCGGGTACGATGACTATTTCATCGCTATATACTTCTCTGACCCTTGGTACAACGGAACGGATCTCGTCTGTTTCAGCCTCGGAATTGACGACAATGGCGTATACGTCGCAAGATTGCATCTCTGAGGGGAGACCTCGGGAAGCAGCGGCATCAAGATCAATCTGGCAGAATCTCACACCTAAGGGACCAAACGAAAACGCCGATGTGAAAATATCACCGTCCTTCTCTTTTTGCTGAACGACTCGACTGACCGCCAGCCCAGTTCGGTTCCGCGGAGGGGGCTTCGAGGGACTGATGAAGCATACTCTCACGTCCTTTTGGAGAATATCGGATGCCATGGAGGGAAAACTGTCCTTCTCTTCGAGGGCTGATGATGATGCAATCAAATCCTGAACTGCCGTTCTGAGTTTCTTGAAACCGGACATCTCTTCAGCATCACACTGCTCTCCCTCGATGACACAAAGCAACGCAGTCCGTTCATCCAGACGGCCAACCAGACACTTGAAGTCTATCGCACTGATTGTGGTGCATCCTGCGTCGGGTTCACGCTCAACAAGATTGTAGATCCTCTCCATAATCAAGCCAAATCTGGTCTTCACCATACTCTCGTTCTCGAAGCTCATCTCTGACAGGATCTTCGAGCCTATGAGGTCTATAAGATACGCAGAACGTATCACTGAACTGATTCTCCTTGTTGGGGCAACGACGGACGACATGAAATAGTTATGTGCTATAAACCATTTCCGATGTTCTTACAAGGTGCGGGAGTCATGCGCTTGCGGATCTGCTCGTCGCTTGAGAAAATCACTGACATCTGTGATGCCTCTCATTGCTTTCTGGTATTCATATTCTGGATCAGATATCGAATAGTTAGAGGATTCATAGACCTCGCCGGTCTCCAAAGGAGGAAGATCAGAAATCGCCTCAATGACGGAAACAGGCTTGGGGAGATTAGGGGGGTCGTAGGCGGGTTCAGCACGGTTGGTGCCAGTCTTGATCGCTGAAAACAGGGGCATAGGTCTTCTTAGTGGTTCATTTTCCGTAGAGGAACCTACAATGAACACACGCCTTCTCCTCTGAGGAACGCCGAATTGCTCAGCTTTCAGAATGAACCAGTCTACGGCATATCCCAGCGCTTCAATCCTTTCAATCAACCCCCTCAGGATTCTGCCCTTTCCAATCCATGAGAGCCCGGTCACATTTTCTATAAGGAAGAAGTCTGGTGACAAGTCTTCAATTGCCCTAACCATGATGCCGATGAGATTGTTGCGATTGTCTGATAGGCTCCACTTTCCAGCGGTTGAGAATCCTTGGCAGGGCGGGCCCCCCACCAACAAACTGAGCTTATCAGTTCCCAGAGATTCATCTATAGCAGACATCAATGCCGCATATTCGTTAGGGTTAGAGATGTCTGCCTGTATGGTCTTCACACTGGGATGATTGAATGAGTATGTCTCACACATTGCCTTCTCCACATCAGAGGCAACCGCAATTTCATGTCCTGCGAGCTGAAGGCCGCACGACAGGCCGCCCGCTCCACAGAACAAATCTACAGCTTTTCCACGAGGGATTGTCATACCAACAGCCCTTGCAAGCAGAGGTGGTACTGCATTCCCCACCTGTTTGTACTGGGAGCTTACTGAGCCCAAAAACCTGTAGTCATCGAAGAAAGACTGGAGCCTGGCTGCCTCTCGAACCGAGATCATGCGGTCTTGCACAGGGTGCGCGAAGCTACCATTCCCGGGACGGTAGAAGTATGTGCTAACGGTGTAGCTTGGGAGGTCATTCCTTAAACGACCATAGTATGTTGTACGACCACCAGACCTTCGAATCTGCATGATTCTCTTGGATTTCCTGGCAATAGTGAGAGGTATGTCTTCCCAGTTGCCCCCAGGCGGCACCGACTTGATGATTTCGATGTCAAGATCACTGAGAGAAGGAGCCCCATGATTATAGAGAACAGCTCTATTCTCATCCGTGGTTTCAGGTCTCAAGTCGATGGTCATCAAGTACACCAAGTGCAGACTGGAATTCTCTGTTACACTGAAAAATGTAGTGCGTGGCGTTACATGGCTTCATCCATTCCTCGCACGATAGCTTCGACTTCTCTCTCCTCTGCGGCAAGGTGAGATAGAACGATTCGGGCTTGTGCAGAAGGTATCTCATAGAGTTGAAATACATGTCCTTCTAGTCTGTGACTACAATCTGTGTCTCCGTTCAATATAGCTCCGACATCCTTCACAATCGCATCGTAAAGATGCTCTGCTTCTGGGGTTAAATCAAAAGGCGACGGAATCGGCAGGTGCCCCAGTTCTCTATTGGAAACATGATTGTTGGTATTTGTGATGTCAAACCGCCAGTTTAGGAGTGAGGAGTTCAGAACCCCTAAGAGGTATAGGAGGAGAGGCCTACTCCCACAGCAGGTAAGAGTCAGGTAGTTGCAGGAGTTTGCCAACACTACATGAGGTTCCACGAGCGCGAATTTCAACCTCCAGCGTTGCTTCCGATTCGAGACCTGCTGACAAGCGATTCGCTCCCGCTCCGAGTGAGCAATGCGTTCCGAGGTGCTATGCTTCTCTTTGAAAGCATCATAGTCGACGAAGTCCTCAATCTCAATACTCGAGGTATGAACGAATCTTCTGATGTGTGACCCTCTGAGAAGTGGAGGCTTATCATTATCTGCACTTATCAGATTCTTATCCAGAGTGAGGTCAAGCTCCCCTCTACATATACGTACCCAGTCATGCCTGTTCAAGCTTGCATGCTTGTGTATAATGTCAAGTATCTGCCAATCCTGTGACTTCAAGCGTGGAATGATATACTCACTTCCTGAGAGGTTTTCTATCCTTTGAACAGAGATACTCTCGAGTCGTAACTTTGAACGAGAATGCAGATGCCGAAGACCGAAAGCAGCAGGGATGATACCACTGGGGCTTCCCTTCTTCACACTCATAATACAGAGGGCCTGTGTCACGTTGGGGAAAAGCGAGGATCCTTCTTGGTATTCTTCAAGGCGATAGATGGAGTGCTTGGTGAGGATCTCCTCTCTCAAAGCTGCAGCCGAGAGGTCCCCGAGAACCGATGCAGGAACGATGAAACCTAGTCGAGCGTCACTTCTTGAGATGCGAAGTGCTCGCTCGATGAACAGCCTGTGAGTATCTAAGGTGTACTTGTTTGCAAGGCTATATTCACCAGAGTTCCTGAAGTACTCAACTCTTTGTTTCAACTCAGTCTTGTATGCCTCAAAACCTTCCATATCGACTTCGCGTTCGCCTTGAGAAAGGCGCTCTCTGATGTACTCAGCACGGCTTGGATGGAGTCTGTCATATGGAGGATTCATCACCACAAAACGGAATCCGCCTTGCTCCAGCATCTCGCACTCAAAACGTTCGTTCCAATTGAATTCATTGATCGATGGGCTAGATAGATACTCCTTCGGAGCACCTGATTGCTCCCTAAGAAAACCAATCAAGGAATCACCTTGAATTATGTGTGAACTAGGTATCGGCTTCTCCAGCCCAAGCTCTGTCAACCTGTGGTTTAGCACTCTATGAGCAACCTCCACACTAGCCCCATCAAGTTCAACTCCATAGAGACCATCAACAAACAAGGACAGATTCCGTCTGTAGTTAGTCCTGTCACATTTCCGCTTGAGCTGGCTAGACAGATAATCAACCGCAGAAAGAAGAAACGCCCCCGGGCCGCAGGCCGGGTCGATTAGTGTGAAATCACGGGCAGCGCGCTCCCAAGCGGAAGAGCTCTCTCGCAGGTTTCTCTCTTCCAGCCAAGGTCCGAGGGTGATTCCAACGATATGTTGAGCCAAAGGCATAGGCGTGAAGTAGCTTCCAAGAATGCGCCGTCTTTTCTGAACCATAGAATGGCTAATAGGTCTAAAGGCCCCTATCGAATGGAGTTTCAGCATAAGGCTTGTAGGACTATAACACGGAGAACGCCCAAGTTCTTCCATCAAACTGCTACTGCGGAATGCCTCCAGGAGCTGTCGGACATCGTCGACAACACGCGACTGATCGAGTCCTAATTTCTCTCCAAAGAATGTAAGCCTTCGAAAGAACAGTTCATCAACCGCATTTCTGTGGCCGTATGTGCGGCGATAAAGCCAGTTGAGTGACGCCAGACGTGTGCATTCCATAACATGACGCTGGGAGTGCTCGGAAGTGATTCCGAGACGGTCAGCAATCTGCCTTGTTTCGTCTACTATTCTCAGAGCAAGATTGCCATCAAGGTCACTCATGGACATTCGAGCGATTCATTCACAGGGGACAGAGATAGGTCTTGTGCAGTTGAGTTATAGAACTCCAATGGGCATGATGTATACAGAGGTGAACCCTTCAGGAACTTGAACTACTTGGGCGACCTGATCCTCATAGAGCCCGCCTACTGCAACGGTACCTAGACCCATGGACGCGCACTTGAGATAGACAATCTGGCTCAGCATCCCGATATTGTAAAGCATCATCCTCCACTGAAAATCCGCATCATGCAATTGCCGCGTCCATCCAAACTCTGCAGAGATGACCAGATTGACCTGGGCTTCGCGAATCCAAGGCTGACTGAGACCTGCTTCGAAGATGCTTTCAACCAGATTCTCATCGCTCAGCATTGTAAGAGTCCCATTTGTCAAAGAGAATTCGTGGAGTCCTGTATCAAGCAGCGTAACATCTCGCAATACTAGACGTAAGCTGTAATGCGATGCATTGCCTCCGATCAGAGGGGCCAAGGCGCAGCTGTTAAGGATTTCAAGAAGCTTCTCATTAGGAAAACTATGGTTCAGGTAATCTCTCACAGAACGGCGACTGTTGATTGCCTGCTCGACGGTCATTTCAGTACCATCCATCGGGACGTTTCTCAATGGCCCAAGAGTCCAAGATCTTCCAACAGGCAAGACGAGAAGAGGATGATAGGCGGTATTCATGAACCCTTGAAGCATTCCCTCATCCAAATTCAATATCGGCTTGGTTCGCAGATCAAGGGCTGCCATCTGGAGAAAGGCATTCTGTAGCACATGGCCTACCTCGAGATGAACATACTGAATCCCCCTCGCACCATATCTCTGTGTCGTTCGTGCATATTCAGCGAAGACTGCCAATACAACGGACGCTTCTTCTAGAACTACCCTATCATCAACAGCAAAGCAATCAGTAAGATCTGCGCTTTCGTTGATTGAAACTTCGGTCAAAGAATGACCATTGGGATTGTAGCGATAGAAACCGGTTTCTAGGTCTGACACGCGGTTCACAGCTACAAAGACCTCAAGCGGATATGTTCCCCCTGCAGAGGGAGCGACTCTGAACCCGGCAGCACTGGTCATCCCCTGCATCGACCACAAGAGCTGAGAAACATCAGTTAGATTCAGAGCCTGACCTTCAAAAGAATCATCGACGACATCAATACCCAAGGCGTCAGAGAGAGGGAGATAACCCACCAAATCGGGAGCAGGCAATTGCATAGTAGAGGGGGCTCTTGTTAAATGCCAGATGAGAATCGGAGTGGAGAAGACAGCTATTGCAATGAGTATGAGAATGCCGAAACGGCCGACTTGTCGGGAGGTCTTCATCAATGACACCTCTATATACACATATCTCCATATCTATATCCTGTACCATTCAGATAAGACCTCCGAATCACTGACGTTAGCGTACCATTTGAACGGCTTTCGGCTCTTCGGAGTTGGTGAGCATGACTCGACTAACAATCTCTTGACAATAGACCAGAGAAGAAGTGGAGCCGGCTCTGGGATTTGCACCCAGGTGGTACAGATCTGCAGTCTGTTGCGTAGCTGCTCCGCCAAACCGGCTTCCTAATCCGAATCACTCCCGGAATCCTTAAAATGATATCGGCAAAAATGGCAAGCAATGCTCATGCGAGCGTTAGGACTACGATGCAAGCAGGAAACTCTGAGATGACCCTTCATGTGACCTTTTCAGAGAAGAAACGGGTTTCATTACGATCTGAACGAGAGAGTCCATTCCGTCTTGCATATCTGAATGCAAAGAGAAGCAACGCAACACCAATCGAAACAAGAACAAGCGCAGTGATGAAACTACCTCGGTAGGCAGGATTCCCCCGTGGCCTTAGTACCGCGTTTTCCTTCGGTTCGATGGCAGGATACGCACCGACATCACTGATGAACTGGACATTCTTCCGTGAGATGTACCCCCTGTCACCGTAGACCACCTCAATGCTTGCAGGACTGATCCGTCGGATCAGCGCCACCAGGTGCTGTGCATCGCCACCGGGACCCGCCCGGACCCGGGATGCAGTGATCATCAGGCTATCTGGGTCGACGGCGTTGTGCAGGCCGTGGAACCGTCGTCTCCGCGTCGTTTTGAACCGCACGGAGTACCACTCACCCCCGGTGGCGTGAGAGAACCCCGTGGCGTCCACGGCGATGTGTCTGGGAGGAGGCCTCCTCCGAGCCAGCAGCCGGTACATCTGGTGGAGGAGCTGGGTGTCCAATCGTCTGAGTGCCTGTTGGAGGATGGAATAGCTTGGCGCCCGCTTAAGACCGAGGAGTTCAAGGAGCTGCGGGTTGGAGGAGAGCTGGGCCACGAAGCTCCGGTAGCTGAGGCCGGAGTCGAACTTGAGGCCCAGGAGGACAAAGAGAGCAGGGAGGGGAAAATCGACAGGTCGGCCCAGGGTAGAGGATCGGGTGGGGACCATAGTACGAAGCTTCATAAGCTCATGGAGCAAGAACTGAGGATGACGAGACTTGGCTGTGTCGTACGATGAAGAGTAAGACATGAATCATGCGAACCAGCCAGTCTGGTCACATATCCTTCTATTACTCTCCTCGACTTTTCACACAGAGCCCATTCTCATAGATGGGATCCAGCCACCTACCACCGCTGCATTAGTACTCCACACTCAGTGTCCTTCGTTGTGTCCGTTTGTTAAGATATTGACGCTCTCGTTGTCTGTTTTTGTAGGGTCCTTCCTATATCACGCTTCATAGAGAAACGATGTTGCTTATGCATCTGTACTGTGAATTTAATGTCTCCATTCTACCCGGTTGAAAATAGACTCGTCCTGTTCCCGTGAACAAAATGAGATTCTAGCGTAAATGGCTTCAACTTCACGAAAAATGGGGCCTTTTCATATAGCGTTTCGATACATTTCGATGTTCGATGGTGCATGTCTCCGGTGATTCCAGCGATTAATTTGAATAGATTTGGCAATTCACGTTTCTATGCATGAACCGTGGTCATCTTTATATTCTATAACGAATAACTAAGCTTGGTATTAGAGGAGCAGGATTATGATTATGTGTATACTAGGTACACATCAGAGACGGCATGCGAATCTTTAGTACAAATTCCAGTGATATACTACGTTCTGATTGCTCTCTTGCGCCGAGGATGGAGATAGAATAACATCTGAATCTCCTTTCTAAGCAACTGTAAAACAGGTGAAAGAAGATGAATAATAGAGAAATATACTTGGCATCATTGGCCCTAGCTCTTGCCTTTACGGGCATCACAGTTGTAGCCTTTGTCACACCAACTGTGCAAGCTGTGCATGAGTCCCATCTATATAGGGTCAATTTGGATGATGCTTGGACTGGGTGGAACTGGTTTGGGTCGTATATTGGAATAGGCACGACCGCAGAAGGTGAAGACTGGGATTTAACGTGGTATGATTCAATGCCCAAGTACCATATCGTTTGGCCAGTTGTCCTATTCAATACGCCCGAAACAGAAGAGGATACAATGGGGTATTCCAACTTTGTAAGAGTGAGTTGCTTCTATGACTTTGGAACAGGATTATGGTCTCCATGGGGTTGGATCCAGATTGAAAGAAAGACAACCAAACTTTACACTGATGTCTATCTCCAAGGGGATACAGGCAACGATCTTGTATTTGTTGATTGGAGGGTGTAATGAGAGTAGTAGCTTCGTAGAAACTTAGTCGATTCATTATTGATAGAGACAATAGGAGGGCTGGTTGGTGTTTAGTTGCCCACCAGCCCGATTTTTTTCCGGTTATGGCTCCATCGTTTTATGACTCGAAAATGAATGATCAAAATACAAGTTGGGAGTAGATGAAATGTATCAAATGAATGAACTAGACCAAATATCCGACAATATCTGCATTGTTTACCTAATACTGATTCTGCTTATGGTGCAAATTCCCTCCATCCCTCAATTGGGAAATGCAAACACTCTCTATGAGGTTTCTGGTAGTATCTCAGCACCTGGCGAACCGCGGACACAAAAGAAGATGTCTCTCGCTCCCCTTTCTAAGGGGCTGACTTTCACGTACAAGTTCGAATTTGCACATGTACAACTTGAGAATTCCACGTATGTTGTAGGCTACGAGGGAGATTTGATAGAGCTGACGCTTGAGCTTGAGGTTATAGAACAAACAGATGAAATCAACATGGTCAATGCCTCCTTCACCTCACAAAATCCAGATAAATACCATTATTCTGCGAGTTTCAATTTCAGCTTGAATACCGAAACAGGAGAGTACACAGTTCGAAGTGGTGCTCACCTCGGTATGACAGGCATCTTTAGGCTATTTGGAGAGCGAGAGGATCAAGGGGAAGGAAAGATACTATCTTCAAGGAATGGTTTTGACCCTCTTATGGGGGAACGCCGGTCGTATGAGAGTCCAGTTGTAATTGACACAATGGATGGGTTGCAAAGAATATATACTTTTGATGCCTTGGGAGAAGACGTACTCGGAAAAAATCAGAGTTCGGTGTACAGTTTTGATTATGACACTGGATTGCTACTTGAGATTGTGGATAGCCCGATAGATTTCTTTCTAATGGGTACCTGCAATCTTTCATCTGGATCCGGAAAAATCACCCTGATTAACACCAGCTTTGACCTTGGCGAACCCGTGCAGACTGCTGGCATTCCATTTTCAATGGTCTATCTAATAGCGGGGATTGGCGTGTTTGTAGGGATGTTCTTCATATCGGTAAAAGCCCTAAAGAATGCGAGAAGTAATAATCGGCGAGGCAACAAGAGAAAGCGTAGCGGCAAGAAGAGAGGCTTTTAGTCTGCTGGAGTGAAGAAGGACTGATGAGTCATATCTTTAAATCATGTATCTACTCGACCAAACAGATACGCAGAAAGAAGAAGCATTTCCTTAGTGACTGCATCAGTCCGTTTCTTGTTATTCTGGCATTGACCCTCCTCTTTCTATCCTCGAATATTGTATTTCGACAGGCGGCAGTTGATACTACCAAACAAATTGTTTTTGACATGACAGTTCAGCATCAAGGCGTTCTATCAGAATCAGACCTACAGAATCGCATTTCATTGCTGGATTCGGTGGAAGGAGTGGGTCATGCGGAATCGGTTGCCATATCTGTCATTTCCAGCGGAGGAGAATCGCCAAAGGGTTTCGTCGCTTTGGAGGCGGATTCGGATATCTGGCAACATTTCACTTTTCATGATGCCTTTGATATTCCGGATGTTAACCAGTGTCTTGTAGTCGTGAATACTGAAGCTGCTCTCCACTATGACCTAAACTCGACAATACCCTTTTCAATTCCTTATTTCGAGAAGGGAAGCTCAGTTGTACCTTCCGTGTCGCTTAATCTAACAGTTTCCGGACTCGTATCGACAGACATTGACCTTTCAGCATTGTTTTTCGAATATTCAAATGCACCTGGAATGATAAGCCAAACCAGTCCCGCTTCAGTCGTGTTAACCAATTTCGGTGAAACTATTGCACCAATACTGGATTTCATCTCTGAGAGAGCAACAAGCTTATCCCCAGCGCTGCTTTGCCACACAGCCATAACGCTGGATCAAGACTTGGTTCAACAAAACATAGTCCTTGGCTCAGTAACCAATCTCATAGATGAAATGAAGACTAAATTGACTTTGGCATTAGGCGGTAATGGAAGATATGTTATCGGTTCAAATCTTGAAGGCAAGCTGAGTAGTCTGAAGCAGTATTACGATAGTCTATTATTTGACCTTGTTACCAGCTTTCTTCCCATAATTTTTCTAACCTTGATTATAGCAAGAATTCAGGGAATTCGGACTGCTAAGAGGAAGAAGAGAGAAATCCGTCTATTAAGAACTAAGGGGTATTCACTGGGCTTCATTAGAATAGGACAGTATTGGCATTCTTTTGTTGTCACACTAGCTTCGTTGGTAGTGGGCTTGACGCTGGGAATTGTTGGTGCATATTCTAGCTTCTCTCATATTGATTCCGCGGCCTTAGATATAGCGGCCTTTTCGATGATAGTGGTGATTGCCGCATCAATACCTGCATATACCGCCCATGTTACTCTTCATTCCTTTGCTGAACATTCTCAAGGATTAATCAACAAGATTACTCATTATGAAGAAACACGAAATCGAGGTATTGGCCTTCCTCTTCTTTGTACAGCTTTAGGGATTTACAAGATGGCTGCATGGATGGCCAGAATTGACCCCTTCGAAATGATGATGGCTGCAGGCGGCTTCGAAGATGTCTTTGTACAAATCGTATTCTCTACGTGGATTTCGATAGATTACATTCTCAATGTCATCGGCCCCCTGCTTCTCATGTATGGTCTAGCATCTTTATCCGCAACATCGGAAAGAGTTCTTTACGAGCTGTCAGGCATTTCAGCCAGACTCAAAGGCACGCTTGGGATACTTGCGTCAAGGAATCTCTATCGAAATCGAGAACGTAATGCCCATCTTGCTCTAATTCTCGCACTTGTCGTTGGCTATGCTACTTGGACATCACTATCTCTTGATATAATGACGGCACATCATCGTGAGTTTGCCCTCGTCGAAAACGGTTCTGACATTTCATTTCAGTTGAGTGTAGGAAATAATAGTTTCGAATTGGAGAAAGTCCTTGACTTATCAGGAGTCGATTCCCTCGCAGTAGAGCGCGAATTTTCTCTCGATGCCATTACAGACAGAATTAGAATAAGAGGAATTGAGCCGCAAAACTGGACTTCGGCAGCATACTACCGTCGAAGTTGGTTTGCATTCAATGACAGCTCTCAAGGAATTCAATCACTCGTTAGCAATGACACAATTATCCTTGAACGGCTAGTGGCAGCTAGACTTGGCTTAGCTATTGGCGACTTCATAACTCTCTCACTCAACGATCATTCATGGGTTCTTCACATTATTGGACTATATGGACCTGATCCCATCCTTGTGGAATCGTCTGTTGGTTCCGGCGCTGAATATCTCTGCGAAGAAACATGGTCATATGTGAATACTCAATTCTGTGATGCCTTGGAGGGACTCATTGCAACTCGTGATAGAGTGCTCGTCCGCGTTGAGGATTCCGCCGTCAAATCAGAGGTCATTCACTCCCTTGAAATGATGAATCTACCTATATACCGGATTCAATCTGCAGATGATGTTAATACATTAGAAATGAATCTGAGCGTTTCTCTTGTTGATTTCAGACTAATCAGTGTTCTCTTTGCCATCCCGCTCTCATTATTAGGTATTTTCTCACTTACTGCATCGGTCAGAAATAACAGAGCTGAGGAAATTCGCAATTTACAAATTCACGGCTTTGGGCGCAAGAGAATCAGTGGTCTCCTCTACTGGGAAATTGCACCACTGATGATTTTCATCATGGTTGGCGTGGCGATAGGAGCTTTCACTTCACTGGGGTTCATCCGAGGCATGTCTGGCCCAGTGCCAGCTTTGGTAATACCAGTATTCTCATTCGGTATATTTTCGATTATTTTTGTTCCATTTATTTCGGTACTTTGTGCTGCCCTAATGAGATTGTCGTGCTATGTGACCAAATGGAGGGGGCCATAAATGCCAATTAGGGAGCTCTTGCTTCGAGGATTATTCCGAGACAAAGTTGGCTACACTTTCACACTTATTTCTTTCATTCTTTGCTCGGCCTTGATTACTCAGTCTAATCTCATTCTCTCTTTCTCAAGTGCTGAAGCGGTTTCCGATGCTCGAAGCGACATTCTTGTCGATATGACAGTCAACCTAATTTCTCCGGATGGTATCAATGGCAGTCAAACAGAAGCACTAACTGAACAAGTAAAATCGATCCAAGGAATTGAATCGTGTGAACGATTTGCTATCTTTCATGGTGTTGTATACGAACGGGAGAATCCTTCAATCCGGCATAACACTACAATAGCGGCAATTGACTCTGATACTCACTACTTCGAATCCGTAAGACCATCAGAATGGAACGAAGATCACGCAAGCAACGCCGCAGTTGTTTCTGATGATGGCAATTTCACCAATTACGAAGGAATTAACCCGCTTATCGATGCTAACATTTCGTTATACAAAGATGGATACTTGCAACAGGTCCACCTACCTCTCGATGAGATTAGAACAAGGGAATTGACATCATCTCAAAAGAACATATCCCGTGGTATACTTAGTTCTGCGCATGATGCGAGCGTTTCGATTTATGGCAACGTCGTTATCATGGATTACAGATGGATAATGGAATCCATAGAGGATACTCTTTCTCTGGAGTTTCTCCAAGGGTATTCAAATTGGCTGTTGTCTACTATTGGAGAAGAGGTAATAAACCCATTTCAAATAGAATCTTCCATCTTTCACTTGACCCAAATCACCACTTCAACAAAGAACGTTGTGCAAAGTGTTTCACCTTCCTCTGTCGTGACGAACAATCTGGGCGTACTCATGAAGGACATTCTTTCTTGGTCAAACAAACAGAACTCTCAAGCTCAAGAATCACTCATTAACATTCTCTTTGTATCAGCTTACCTCGTCTATGTATCATATGGCATTACTTGGAAACATCGGAAAGTCAATCTTGGTAAATTACGGATAAGGGGTTTCAGTGGTACTGATGTCAATTTGCTTGCGGTCACTGAATCAATAGTAAACGGAATTCTTGGAGGAGTAGTTGGATTTGTTGTTGGTGTTGTTGGTTTTCTCTTATATTTGTTCCTTCAAACGAAGAGCGCGATCCTTCTTGTTTTTCACGTTTCTATTTTTCCCATGCAGGTTCTATATGTACTGGGACTGACAACCCTTCTTTCTGTTGGTTGTTCTGGTTTTTTGATGCTTGCTGGACGTAATGGGCAGCTAACTGATCAAATAAAAGACTCAGATTCTGAAGAAGATAATCACTCAAGTGAGGAGTCCGTCGTTCCATTCAGATACGTAGTCGCATTGACTCTTCTTGCCATCATCCAAGTCTTGTGGGATTTGCTCGACGGTAATGTGATTTACCAGATGGTAATATCCTCGCTATCAAATGCTTTGATAATAATAATTCTGGACTTTCTACGCAATGTAATCCGGTGGATTAGTCCCATTAGTCCTATCATTCTTGCATATGCAATAGCGATGTATATAACTAGGTATCTCGAGCTCCCTCAGAAAATAGCTGACAAAGGAGGGAGAGTAATTAATGGAGATTTGGGCTCGGTTTTTGCTTCCCGTTCCATGAGAGACATGGAACACAGCATTTCTTTGCTCTTTATTCTCTGTTTCATTGTAGCATTCTCAACTATGAATCCAATACTGGCTTCTTCTCAGCTTAATCATGACACTAGATCGATTCAAGCCAGAATCGGCTCTGACATGACAATAACACTATCTAGTAGCGATTATTTGAATGCGACCCGAAGTGCTCTTGAGGTTAATGAGAATACTCCTGTCTACAGCGAAGTCTACGTAGCACAAATGTATCTGGTAAACCAGCGGCTTTCGGTTGCGACTATTGATGTTGACAGCTGGTTAGATTCAGCGTATTACGAAGCCGGCTGGTTTTCTGGAAGTTCAGGTCACGATATTATCGCTTCGCTCAATGGAAATCAATGCATTGCTGAACAGTCATTTGTTGAGAGAATTGGGTTAGGTGTGGGAGATTCCCTCTCATTATCTTTGCAGCCATTTTCGGTTAGCTTGGTTAATCTGACTGTAAGTGGACTGATGGACTACATGCCTCATTATGACGCTACTGGAATCACAGAGGGTATTCTTGTTCCCATGGATTTTGTGGAGATACTTGAGAGAACGCAATATGAGGTAAGAATCTTGACGCGGTTATCTGACGAGGCTAACATAGAAGAAATTAGACAGCAAATCCTTGCCATCGATTCTTCTGCGAGTGTTGAAATCGCCAGTGAAAAAATTGTTTCTTTACTAAGTGGCCCTGAATATCGGGGCCCAAATGCAGTCAACACCATTACCACTTCTTTCGGATTTGCTGTCACAATCTCCGGGCTTGCACTTATTTGTACTGCATATAGTCTACGAATGGAGCAGGACTTGATATCTCTCATGAGGCGGGGGATCTCACACCATTCAAGGACATTGATTCTACTTTCAGGATTTGTCACTCATATCTTACTCGCATTCACAATCGGAATACCTTTGGGTTTGTTGCTGTCCTATTCCTCTATCAAACAGATGAGTGCATCGAGTACCCAAGGAGTGCCTTATAGGTTCATCATCGATATTTCATCAAGCGTTGTACTTGTTGTGGAGTTACTGATTGTTGTCGTCACCGTTTATTCAATCTTTTACATGTTTAATCGGAATGCCAATCTTGTAAAAAGGAGGAAGGTATATTGAATATCATTCGAGTTGTTGATTTAGTAAAAGTCTACCGTACTGGTTCAGTTGAAGTGCAAGCTCTACGAGGAGCATCACTGACTGTAAAGCAGGCAGAATTCATTGCAATCATGGGTCCCTCTGGAAGTGGAAAAACTACATTTCTTAATATTCTAAGTGCAGTAGATGTTCCCACAGCAGGTTCGGTAGAGGTAGATGGCATCACCCTATCTACCCTCTCAGAAAAAGAACAGGACAGGTATCGTCTTACGAAGATCGGGTATGTCTTTCAAGATTTGAATCTCATTCCTACCCTTACTGCATTTGAGAATGTACAAGTTCCGATGATTGCCATGGACGTTGACAAGAAGCGGCGTCATGAACGTGCGACTGAACTCCTGGAGATGGTGGGCATTCTGGAAAGGGCTGAACATACCCCATCCGAAATGAGCGGCGGAGAACGCCAACGTGTAGCCATCGCTGGAGCCCTAGCTAATGATCCTCCGATCATTCTTGCTGATGAACCAACCGGAATTCTTGATTCCACAAATGCCCTTGAAGTAGTTGGTTATCTTCGTCACTCAGTTACTGACTTAGGGAAAACCGTCATAATGGTTACACATGATGCGAACATGGTCCGTGATGCTGACAGGGTTCTTCATATCCAAGATGGCCTAATCAGAGAACGGCAGAAACCTTTACAGGTGTCTGAATCAGAAAGCAAATCGTATGCGGCAAATCTCAAGAACCGTCTTAGCGAATTGCGTTCAGTCCTGACCTCTCTGGATAAACAACTGGCGGAGCGAAAAATAGGCGGTCCATTGTTTTGCGCCAAACGTTCTGAAACCTTATCAAAAATGAAGGTCCTCAGAGGAGAGCTGGAGGAAATGGGTTTCTTTGTTGAGAATAACCAATGAAGGGGCAAGGGTAAACCATAAGCCCTATGTATTTTTTCCTTCGTATTCCTTGGCAGTGTTATCTAGACCATTAATGTACTCAATGTTCCTACTTTCGAGTTAGTGAGCGCGACTCGATTAACACTCTCTTGCCAATAGGCCAAAGAAGAAGTGGAGCCGGCTCTGGGATTTGCACCTAGGTGGTACAGATCTGCAGTCTGTTGCGTAGCTGCTCCGCCAAACCGGCTTCCTAATCCAAATCACTCCCGGAATCCTTAAAATGATATCGGCAAAAATGGCAAGCAGTTGTCGTAAGAACAGAGGGGTCGCCATACAATCAGAGAGTTCTATGGCGATATAGCACATAGCTCATTCAGAGATGACGCCTGTTCCATCTTCGTCTGAGTGAGAGAGGACGTTTCGTTTTGCATATCTGAATGCAAAGAGAAGCAACGCAACACCAATCGAAACAAGAACAATCGCAGTGATGAAACTACCTCGGTAGGCATCTGCATTTGATGCACCCTCAGCGATGAGGAGATCTGCTACTGGACCTGCAATCAGTGTCGCAGCAATTCCCCACGAGAGGAAGAAGGTAGTGTTGTAGTACGCAAACAGTCTCCCGCGGTATTCTTCAGGTGCCATTTCTGCAACAATCGAATAGCTCGCGGCTCCGATGATGACCTCTGATGCGCCCCTAAGGAACGAAGCGATCAGTGCGAGTGTGAAGGTAGGAGTTATTGTCAGCCAAAGGATTCCAGTAATCGATGTTATCACTCCAGCCATCAAGGCCTTGTTGTCGTCGGTCTTCGCGACCACCGAACCCACGATGAGACCTGCTATCATGTTTGCAGCGCTGCGCACGTTGCTGAAGAGAGCGATATCCAATCCTGATGCTCCGAATCCAGTGGGGTCTTCAAGAAACAGACTGGTGATGATGGATATGGAGTTTCTTCCGAAGTTGATGAAGACCAGGGCTGCGATGAAGAGGACATAGGCGGTTCTGAGCTGAGATGGCAGGCTGCCCAACGATGGAATCTCATCAGACTCCTCTTCAGAGAGCTCAATATCCTCCTCATCCTTAGCGCGGATAGTGAGATACACAATGATGCTGGAAATTATCATGATGACTGCCGCGACATTGAAGATGGTGCCGTCAGCGAAGCCTCCAACATCGTAGAGGTATCCACCGAGAAGTGCACCCCCGATTCCACCGAAGCCACCGATTGTGGAAAACTGCCCCATGAGCTTCTTCCTCTCTTCGATATCAGTCAGTTTGGATACCAATGCAGACCAGCCAACATTCGACATGCTCCAGAATACTTCGATCCCACCCAGACCAAAAATGATGACATAGCCTGCAGCCATCGTTTGGCCCAGACCGAGGAAGAAGACATACCCCATAACCAGGAAGAAGTGCCCAACGCCAGCAAGAAACTCACCAATGGCAATAAAGTCCGCAGGCCTTCTGTATTTGTCCAGTAGATTCCCCCAGAGGAGGGATTGGGTGAATGCATTGGCAATCATCCCGACAGTGGCCATTAGGGTCACTTCAGTTGTTGAGAGGCCAAGCGACCGCAGATAGAGTGACAAGAAAGTGTAGACGATAGCCCTGCGAAAGTATGTCAGGATTTGAAAAGTGGATAGTCCAGTGAACTCTCTAGCTTTCAGTCTTGAATATCCTAGGAGGCTCAACGTAGCTCCCTGGGGAAAGGTTCTGGTTTAAATCCATTGTCCATGTACAGTCATCTCACTGGTTCTAGATGGAAGAAGAAAAAGAAATGGCCACCTCCGACGGTTGCCGCAAAAGGTCTCACGTATGCGGTTCTCTAATTGGTGGGACGAGCATTATGAACACAATCAAAACAGCGAACGTAATCGGGAATGCCCACAGTGGAAACGGCAGAAGGGCCGCCGTGGGTATAGTGATTATGTTGACGATGATAGCGTACAACCGTCCTTCCTTCTTCACCGGCTTGAGGAACATCCACGCGATCAGAACTAGGGCTAGTCCGAGCATGACTCCAACTGCTGCAATCGGGCCTAGGAATATCAAACCGGATAGTGAGAATAGCGCGAGAAAGACGCCGTATCCTAGATTCAGACCGAAGACGATCTTATCTGCTACTTGTTCAATACCTGTTTCTGACAATCTCTTAGACTCCTTTTCTTGTGAGATGCCTCACGTTCTAGTGGCGCGCTGAACCTCACCAACGGGCTGAATAGCCCTGCATCAGGATTACTGAATTTAGAGAATAGTTCTCAAAATGGTCCACGATATCAGCTTGAAACACCTCTTCTTCTGCCTATGACTGCAATCGCAAACTTCTACAGGGACTATTATCAGCACCGTAACTCTGTTGTCAGGTGAGTATCACTTGTTGGTTATAGCAAGAGATCCATACAGGAATTCACTAAGTGAAGTAATCACTGTTGTTGTTGAATCTGATATGAGCAGCCTGCATCTTCAGGTTCTTATTCTTAGCATCGTCGCGCTCTTATCTGCGGGCCTTGTGGGTACCCACCTCCGTCTCAGAAAAAAGAGAAAGATATGAACGCAACTCTGACAATGCTTATTCAGGGCTTGTCGCAGGCCTCTTAGTCCCCCACTCCTAAGGGAAAGAGATTCAACACATGATGGGTTCATTCTCGTCTGAGAAAGTTAGCCTTATTTCTCGCGCATGACAATGCCTCCTCGTGAAGCAGATGAGGATAAAGTCGGTTCTTAGAAACAAGGAAATCCTGAACATGGAAGAGGGGTCAGAAAAGAGAATCATGGCTACGGTCAGTAAAAACTTGGACAGAGCTGTTAACATCAGTACCCTGCTGAGAGTGATGGGAATGGATGCAGAACAGAGAGTTGATCTCCTTGAAACCCTCGGAGAAAAGCCATATCATATTTGGCTTGCGAATCAAGGCAATCAGCATATTGTCTATATCTCTGAAGCAGAGAAACCTCAAGATGAGGAGATCCTTGGTTACATGTGGCAGTAGAACCAATACGAGTCGCTCTCATTCAGAGGCTGACCTCTGGGATGTCAACTCATCCGCCGCAGCAAGAACACCAGGAGATAGGACATCTCTGTTGGACTCGATATGATCTCGTAGAGCGCATATTTCAGCGATTACCCGGTCGATCTCATCTTCTAGAATCTCACGTCTATTCTCAGTTTCGAGTGTCTGTTGGTCAACCTGCTCCAGCATCTGCCGATAGACCGAATACTGCTCAAGATAATTTGAAAGAACTCTGAGGAGATTCCCGGGTTTCCCAAGATCCCTATCGAGGAATGAGTCCATGTCATCCTCAATCTTGAGCAGGACCACCCGAAGAGCGTCATATGCCTCATAGTCTCGTGGGTAGGCCTCTGCATGTTCCCGCGCAAGGCTGAGGGCCTCGGGCGTTCTCCCTTCGGACACCAGCAACCGAACTAGGTCTTCAAAGACATGATGGCTCCTTGGTTCTAGCTCGATTATGTCACGATAGATTGCCTCGGCCTCATCGCTTCGAAGACAACTGTCAAGCAGACGTCCGAGAGCTCCTGCTGCTCTCTCATGTGTAGGATTGGTGTCAAGAACACTGCGTAGAACTCTTTCAGCTCTCTCATCCCGAGCCATTGACGCAAGAGTAATGCCAAGCTCAACCTTCAGTTCTTCGTTATCAGGATACCCCTCTAGACCTTTACGGAGAATACTCTCGGCCTCTTCGTATCGCTCATCGCGGTGTAGTTCACGAGCTCGTTCTATGAGCTTCTCTGCGTCTTCGTCCATTCTTAGGTCTCCGCAGTCATCATCTAGTACCGAACGACTGTGCTGCAACGATATAAAAGTCGCGAACCTCGGCAATCCATCGAAGCACTGCCAACACAGAATATATCATCGATGCATTTAGCAGGACCAGTCAGAGTGCTGGCTCTTCCTACAGTATCTTGCAGCTCAGTTAGTCGGAGTTGTGAGTTGTCATTGCATTCTGTCCTATAGTGTTCTCTGGAGAAGTATGGGCAAATGTTGCAGAGGCCTTTTTATGTCAGCAGTTCTTTCCTCAAGTCGGTAGATATGATGATCGAACTCTACAACACCCGTACACGCAAGAAGGAAGAACTCCGGCCGCTAAACGACAGGAAAGTTGGCATGTATGTTTGCGGTCCAACAGTGTACGATTACCCCCACATTGGGAATGCTCGGTCATTTGTTGTCTTTGACATGATCCGACGCTATCTCGAGTATCGCGGATTCAATGTCTACTATGTCACGAATTTCACAGACATTGACGATAAAATGATAGACAGAGCCAACCAACAAGGGATAGAGGTCTCCGAACTCGCAGAGAAGTTCATCACAGAATACCGCCAGATTGCCGATGAACTCAATCTCAAACCTGCAAATATCAACCCCAGAGCAACTGAACATATTCAGCAAATGATAGAGATGATAGAGAAGATAATCGAGCATAACAAGGCCTACGTTATCGATGGCGACGTCTACTTCGACGTAAGCGAGTTCCAGGCATATGGACAGTTATCAGGCGTCCAACTAGACGAGTTGGCTGCTGGTGCCAGAGTAGGGGTTGATGAGAAGAAACAGGATCCCCGAGACTTCGCACTCTGGAAGGCAGAGAAACCGGGTGAGCCGTCGTGGGATAGCCCGTGGGGAAGAGGAAGACCGGGATGGCACATGGAATGCTCTGTGATGGGCAAGCACTACTTAGGAGTTCCATTTGACATCCACGGAGGCGGTCAGGATCTTATATTTCCACACCACGAGAACGAGATTGCCCAGACATCAGCTGCATATGATGTGGATGTGCCTGTCAAGTACTGGCTACACAATGGGTTTCTCACCATAAACACTGAGAAGATGTCGAAGTCCGAAGGCAACTTCTTCACCGCACGGGAGGTTCTTGACAATTTTGACAATCAGGCAGTGAGACTGTTCCTCATGTCCGGCCACTATCGGCAACCACTCGATTATAACACACAGGCACTTCAACAAGCAGAACAGTCAATGGGACGATTTCGCAACGCAGCAGACACTATCCGTGGCAGAATCTCCATCCTTGAACGGAAAGGTCTTGGTCATGGTGATTCAGACGATATCTTGAGGACTGCAATCGAGGTAGTAAGGCAGAACTTCGAACGTGAGATGGATGACGATTTCAACTCGCCCGGAGCATTTGCGGCACTCTATTCCTTTGTTCGTGAAATCAACACTCATTCTTCAGAAGCAGAGAGCCCTGCGGTGCTTCGCGAATCACTCGCTACACTCACAGAACTTCTTGCTGTTCTCGGACTCGACATAGAGAGAACAACTGATACCCAAAGTGACGCCTCACAGAAGATGCTCAAGGAAGCTGTTGAACTGCTACTTGAACTCAGAGAGAGAGCACGAGAAGAGAAAGACTATGCAACTGCTGACATGATCAGAGAGAGATTGGGAGGCGCGGGAATATCAATCTCTGACACTAAGGATGGCCCCACCTGGAAGATTGAGTAAGAAATCTGAACCATATTCTATCTGCTTAGTGCAGTGGTCTGTTGGTCGATATTGACAGTTGACTCGTTCGCAGGCCTTTTCGGGGCCATCACAATCGAAGCCTGTTCAACGGTTCTTGACATTGATAAGGAGCCCAGGGTCATCCAGCACATAGATGCGAGGATTCTTGTTATCGGGGTTCTCTTTCAGATACCGCTGGACCAGCTCTCTCAACACTCGTTGGCTATCTTCAGGAGTTTCAGGATTACAGGCCTCCATCCGATAGATATCGCCCATTGGCTCAGGATCGAGCTCGGTCACGACTTTGATGTTCTTCTCCGCAACATCAAGCAGGATTCTGAAAAGGTCAGGTGGTTTCTGATTTCCTATCTTGAATGTCTGTTCAGAGCCATACTTCTCAATCACGAATCTAAGAGCATCTTTCACCATCATGTCCTTAGCAGCAGTCATTGCCTCCTCATATGCTGCACTCCCCACACCTTCTTGGCAAGGCGCAAGAAGAATAATCCAACCCTTGAGGTCATGACGAACAGCATTCCAAGCGGCGTGGACTCCCTTGCCAGCCTGGTATAGATTGATTCCGAGCTCGCCCACAGATACAAACACAATATCGGCTGGTTCCTGAACATCTACGACTCTTAGATCTCTGAGAGGAGCAGAAGCTGCCTTGTGACAATCTATAATGTCACCCGCCTGCAGGTACACGATCTCGCCATGGTGTACGATAGTATCAATGCAGAATATCATGAGATGCTGCTTCATCTGCTCAGTGATCTCAATCATATCTTGAATGACAGGATTGTCCTCGGTGTTCCCCAAGCGACAGCCGGGAACAAATCCCTTCTCTACATCAAACATCCTCGGATGATTGACTCGGATGGTTTCTCTGCCGGCCACGCCAGGGCAGAATAGCTTCACAGTACCCGCCTGCCCGGCGAAGTAGTGATACTCCGAGTCGCTGAGCGCAATGACGAAACATGAGTCTATGACTCGTTCATCAATGAAAATCGGAGTACCTCGAGATGTCTTTCCCATGTGGCGGTTCCCTGAGTCACAGTCATGAATCAGAATGTTATCCTTCCACTCCGCATAGAGCTCTGAATTGAGAATCTTGTTTTCGAGTGCAAATGCTCTTGGTGGGACATGTGACCCACTGGCAACAATGATCTTGATGTCTTCCTTGCGTACACCACTGTTCATCAAACGTCCTGTCAATCGAGGCAGAATGGCTCGTGTGTGAATGTTCGGACGCGTATTGTCATCAACTATGATGATGACCGTTTCTCCCTCAGAGTAGAGGTCTGAAACCATTCCGTCAAATGGTTTCGTTCCCAGAGGATTGGCAAGCACCTCATTGAGTCTCTCGTCAAAGTCAGAAAAGGCCGGCTCAAACTCTTCAATCTTGAGAACCTGAACATCGGTCAACGACTTCGGAATGAACTCGTCAATGATGTAGTTTCCGTATTTCAAGGGTGTGTTGTGATAAGGCATAGCAGCTCACCTTCTCAATGATAGACACGAAGATAACCATTGCGCCCTTCGTGCGAACAATGGAATGAGGTCCGTGTGACAAGCCTTATATTGCGCTCGTCTCTGATTTAGACTAGTCTAAGTTGGAGTTAGTCGAAGCTAAGTTTGGTGTCTAAGCTCAAAATCAAACAGAAGGCTCTCCATAAGGTCAACCTAGTAGAAAGCAAGGAAGCAGAAGCATATGGATGATACCGGTTCACATGACAAGGAGACTTCAACAGTTCAGAGGCTTACAGAGGCAGAACCGGGCGCAGAATACGCGATAATAGGTCTCGCAGGAAGCAAGGTAGATGCTGTTATCGGGCCTAGGAGAGGACGTGGTCATGGTCGTCGGGGTAGGCGTCACAAGCTCATGAAAGGACCCTTCAAACAGCATTTCAGAAAGAACCCGCATTCTGAAATGAGAGAGATAATGGGAAGACTTGTCGATTTGGGGCTTACAAGAGGATGTAAATTCAAGGTGGTTCAGGGCGGATCAAAGGGACCTGTACTTGTAGAGATAAGAGGGACCAGAATTGCCCTTGGACACGCGTTGGCTGAGAGGGTGCTAGTTAAGGAGGCGACATCAGCAAGATGAAGGTTCGTGTTGCTCTGATAGGGAATCCAAACGTTGGAAAGTCAGTGGTCTTCAATAACCTGACAGGTTTGAAGCAGCACACAGGCAATTGGCCGGGGAAGACAGTTGAGCAGAAGATAGGGTTCTTCGAGTACAAGGGACATGAGTTTGAGATTGTTGACCTTCCCGGTGTGTATAGCCTGAGTGCACTCTCCGAAGATGAGAGGGTTGCTAGAGACTATCTCATCCACACAAGGCCTGATGTGGTTGTCGATATCGTCAATGCCTCCCAGATAGAGAGAAATCTCTACCTCACTCTATTACTCGTGGAACTGCAGCTCAACCTTGTTGTAGTTCTAAACATGTATGATGTGGTCAGGAGCCGAGGAGATAAGCTCGACACACAGAGACTTTCAGAGAGGCTCGGAGCGAAGGTTGTCACGACTGTAGCCACAAAGGGGGAGGGAATGGACAACCTCAAGCAGGCGATCCTTGAGGCTGCTGAAGAACACGCACTGTCGAAGGAGAGGTATGAGAGAGCAGACCTCCATCTGCCAGGTGACATCAATGGAGGAGACCATCTTCACTATCATCCTCGAGAGCATCATCACGGAGAATTCGAACGATTGAAGCCACCAAGGATCAAGTACAGTACCGAGATTGAGAGGAAACTGAAACAGATTCTTGAGATTCTGCGGGATGAACGAGAGATTCTTGACAGATTCCCGCCGCGTTGGCTTGCCTTGAGGATACTAGAACGTGACCCCGATGTTATGAGTCTGATTAGTGATGAAGAACTCCAGAAGCAACTGTTGGAGGTGGCCGTTTGAAAGCGACCGAGAATGCCAGAAGGAATGGTGAAGCCCTCGTCGAGGAGCAGCTCATAATCGATCCTCAGATTGTACTAGCTGATGAGCGCTACGAGGTCATTGGAGACATCCTTTGCGAGGCCTATGAACCTGGAGCAGGAAAGTGGCAGCTTAGCGACATGCTTGACGAGGTGTTTCTTCACAAGTATCTCGGAGTGCCAATTTTCCTCGTAACGATGTGGGCGATGTTCACCTTCACTTTTGAGGCATCCCTGGTATTCATGACTATGATAGAGGCTCTGTTTGAATGGTTAGGCGGATTCACATCGCAGATACCCATTCCGTGGTTAGCATCACTTGTCACTGAGGGGATCCTCGGAGGGGTAGGATTCATTCTGACTTTCATTCCACCCATATTCTTGCTCTATCTTGCCATATCCATCTTAGAGGACACAGGGTATCTCTCACGGGCGGCGTTCGTGATGGACAGATGGATGACAAAGATGGGGCTCCAAGGGCGTTCGTTCATTCCACTACTCCTTGGTTTCGGGTGCAGCGTCGCAGCAGTCATGGCGGCCCGTACAGTAGATGGAGAATCCAATCGATTGACAACGATATTGGTCAGTCCGTTGATGTCCTGTGCAGGACGGCTGCCGTTGTATATACTCATTGCAGGAGTCTTCTTCCCGACCTTCACAGGTACCATGGTATTCTTGATGTATATCATTGGAATCATCATGGCCATCATCGTGGCTATGGTCCTCAAACGCACTATTCTGAAGGAGGAGTCTTCACCTCTCATCATGGAGCTATCTATGTACCAACTGCCAACGATACACGGCTCTTTCCGACATATGTGGGATAGAGGAGTTCTCTTCTTGAAGCAGGCGGGCACCTTTCTTCTTGCCGGAAGCCTCATTGTCTGGGGGCTCTCTGCTTTCGGACCCGGAGGATACGGTGTTCCAGTTGAGCAATCATTCATCGCCATCATTGGTGCCAGCATGCAACCCTTTTTCGCTCATCTGGGATTCACATGGCATGTCGTTGCTGCCCTTATTTTCGGCTTTGTGGCAAAAGAAGCAGTTGTTCAGTCGCTGTCAATTATCTTCTCTGTTTCTGGAGAGACGGCCATCGAGACCGCACTGATGGCAACTCTAAGTCCGGTGTCGGCTTTTGCACTCATGCTGTTCGTTCTTCTCTATGTCCCCTGTCTCGCTACTGTTGGAGCTGTCAAGAAGGAAACAGGTTCATGGGGATGGACCGCGTTTTCAGTAGCCTATCAGGTGCTTCTCGCATATGGCATGGCGTCGCTCGCTGTTCTCATAGGAGGGTTCTTCTTTGGCTGAGATTCCAGAGATTGTGAACAAGAACGCGCTCGTGCTGGCACTCGTGCTAGGAGTGGCTTACCTTGCCGCAGGAGTCTTGCAGATTGGAGTTTCTCTCGGATTCCTCCCGTATGTTGTGGGAATGACTGACTTCCTCGGAGGACTCTTGCTAGTAGTGGTTGCCTCAGTCTTCCTTACTGGTGTGAAACCGATTCGAAGCGGGAAACGGGAGGGCGTGTCTTTTGTGGTCGTTGGAATCCTAATAGCGGGCCTGATATGCGTGGTACAACTGGTCATAATCGGCACAGGAACGCTCGGTTGGATACTAGGGTTCGAGGACTGGAGCGATTGGACTGTGCAACAGCATCTCACTCCATCTATTTGGCTTTTTGTCATCACACTTGCAGTCCTTGGAATCTCCAGCGCATTCAGCCAGCTCCATGAAAATGGGCATCGGATATCAGGAGGGCAGGGTCATTGATCAAGAAGATACTTCGTCTCATCATCGCTGAGGGGATGCTTACTGAGAAGCAAATCGCGAAAAAGGTGGGTATTCAAGAGGCTACACTTCAGGACATCCTCCAACTGCTGGTTCGTAGAGGTCTCTTGCGACCTAGCGAATGTACTGCACCAAAAGATGCGGGCTGCTCATCATGCCCAATGGCATCTGGGTGCAATCTGATAGGGGATCTGGGTGAGACCTATTATGTAACTGACAAAGGGAGGATGTACGCTAATGCAGGAGAAGATCATCGTGACCTTGAGTGATGCCATGGAGATGTATGTGAAGACGATTCACAGATTGGAGATGAAAAACGGCTCAGCAAGCGTGTCGGACATCGCTCAAGCAATGGAGGTCAAAGCACCCAGTGTTACAGTGGCCCTCAAGAAGCTCTCTGAGCTCAACATGGTTGATTATGAACGATACAGGACTGTCAACCTCACCAAGAAGGGTCGAAAGGTTGCAATGGAGTTAGAGAAGACCTATCGTGTGCTCAAGGAGTTCTTCATGCTTCTGGGCATTGATGAAGAAACAGCCGAAATGGATGCCTGCAAAATCGAACACATGATTCATACAGAAACATTTGAGAGGATCCTAGATTTCGTGAAGTCATCCACGAAACAAAGAGCCAATCTGTAGGGGCGCAGTATTCCATGAGCCAACTACAGATTGTTCTAATGGTCTAGGCGCAGGACATTTCTTCTGCCTCAGGAAAGACACTTCGAGAGAGATTCAACAGACTCTCTCTCAAGATTCTCAATGACGCCGATCATCTTGCGAGTCTTCTCTTCTCCAACGTATTCAGAAGCTGCAAGCAGCAGATTCTCCCGAACCTCCTCTGGACTAAGACTCGGAAAGGCCTCGCCTTCGATAGAGTACTTCGAACCATCTTGCGTGAGTATTTCTACGGAGCTATAGAAACTCTCATAGGATTCCTCCATCTTAACATCAACCAATGCCGCCAGACTACTCACATCCTTGTTCTCGAACTTGGAAACAGTATGCGGGAGCACTGTGCCGAAACGCAACGCAATGCCTGTTGCACACGGCAATGATTTGTAGGCCTGTGTTTTGTTTGTGTACGGTCCAGAATCGAGAATCGAGGCTGCAAGAGGGCCGTGAGTGACCCGCGGCTCAGCTACAATCTCAATCGACTTTATCTCATCCCAAATGATACCTTCTCTCTCACGAAGCATAACTACGTTGTGAATAACGGGGAGAATTGAAGTAATAACTGAATAAGGTTTGAGAATGACCTTGGGTGTTAGGAACTCCCGCTCCATCTTGTCCGGTAGCTCCTCAGCGTCGTCAGGAACTATACCGCAGAAGGCCTTCAGGAATCCCTTTGGACCGGCAAAGGATGAACGAGCTCCGACCGCTCCGCGCTCAGCAAGCAGCGCGCTCACGAGACCATTCTGAGCAGCAAGACCGCTAGCATATAGCCATTCAGGAGTCCCTTCCAGCCAACACTGCATCAAACCGCCGGCCATATTCGTGGAATGCGACAGAGCGTCAGCAATCTGTGGACTATCTAGGCCCAGCATCTTGGCAGATGTTGCGGCAACCCCGAGAACACCATAGATGGTTGTCCCTCTCCACCCGTTGGGGCTCGTATACTTGGCAAATGACTCCCCCAGATGAAGATTGACCTCATACCCTGCGACTATCGACTCAAGGAAGGTGACGCCGTCGCCCTTACGCTCCTCACCAATCGCAATTGCCGCCGGGATAGTATGAGGGCCGGGATGAAGGCCGCGATAGGTGTCTTCTTGCTGAACTCCATGCATGAATGTTGCGTTAACAAATGCCGCCAGTGGCGCGGAGGTCTTACGCTTCCTACCAAGTACGGTGGACTCTCCCTCGCCCCTAATGTCATCTAATGCAATCGATGCAGCAATCTGCGTTTCTTCCTCACTTATTCCTGCATAGCCCGTATATAGGTGATGCAGAATCAAGGTCTTGGCATGTTCCACTACATCTTTAGGAAGAGACCTGTAAGATAGCTCATCCACGAAACTCGCAATTCTCTCATCTAATGTTGTCATTCCTTTCTACTCTCCATTCGTTCCTGAGAAGCATCACAGGTGTGTTTCACACTATATTCACTCCATGGGGGCTCAGAACAGCTCTTCGAATGGAACCGTAGATGGAGGCAAGGGTATACTCTCCCGTCACTCCCTTGATGGCTGAAGACCTCTTTATCTCAAGGACTGTTCCCTCACCTCTTGCGACAATATGCTGTACTGCATCATCTGACGTGGGATCAGCTATCAGAACTGCACGAGTCTTGTCAAAACCAATCCCTGCTAGGGCCACAATTGCATGTGAGTTCACATTCCTAGGAAACATACTGCATATTCCTCTGGCGGGTCCATCGTACAATACGGTAGGCTCCTTGATGTCTGCCGCGCTATATTTGTCTGTGTAGCTGAAATCTATGTTTCGGGGGTTCTTTGTAGTCGTTATCGTGACTTCGTCAAGTGTGTGCTTCGCATCAAAAAGTCCATCCATTCCCAACAATGCGCCGTGTGGAATGAACAAACGTGTTCCATTCTTCGCACAGACATCCCTGAGCTCGTCGTAGAACTCTGCATCAGCAAGAGCCGTGACTGATAAAACCATCAAATCATTCGATTTCAAAATCTTGGGAGCTAGTTCTCTGACAACATCTGAGTTTGCTGCTTCCACAACAAGATCAACAACCCGACTTCCAATCTGCTCCGCACTGCTAAGCACCTTTCTCTCATCGAGCGCTTTGGTCTTTTCCGGGTCTGCGTCAAGCGCAAAATCGAGAGATACACTCTCATCGTTTTCAGTCATCTCATAAACGTATAATCCGATTCGTCCAAATCCAATTAGACCGATTTTCTTATCCATAGTATCACCAGGAATCATCTGTGTTCGCTTTTGAATATCTACAACAATACAATATTTTCATAATATTCCAATATTTAACTCTTGGCGACAAAATATTCAGGGAATATTATTGACCTGACGGAAATGGGAAGCTGGTTTACTACTCAGTGTGATCTCAGTCGTTTCTTCAGTTCGTCCGACCCAGCAATTGTAAAGGTCCTGATCGAGGTATGAGTGTCACAAGCGAATGTATACGTGTTGTCATCTGGAAACCACAGAACCGCCTGTGGCTCTCATTTAGCCTCTCTACTGTAATGGACTTGCCACTATTGATTTTTCCCCTAACAGCATAACACTAGCTTCACTCAAGCTTCAAATGAGCTGCAGGTCCAAGGCAACCCCCCAGCGCCCCACCTTGGTACTAAAGAGAAAATAAGCTCGAAAACCGGGATGCTGATATTATTTGATAGTTTGCGCAGGATATTCTTCCCTATTTTACTGCAAGCGACACTTTTATATCGAATATTTTGGCCTATGCCCCTACGCCTGAGGATGATAACCCATGGGTTTCAAGAAGTACATTCTAAACCGATTAGTAACGATGGCGCTTGTCGTGTTCTTCATGATGACCTTCATCTTCGTTGTGATTCACATCATCCCCGGTGATCCAGTTCTTAACATGGTTGGCGAGGATGCACCTCCAGAAGTGATTGAGAAAGTTCGAGCTGATCTAGGACTCGACCAACCTCTGCACATGCAATACTTTGATTATATGCTAAGTGCCTTTACTGGAAACTTCGGAAGATCTTTCATTCTCAGGGAGGACGTTTCATTTCTGATATGGCAGCGTGCAGGAGTCACTATACAACTGGCAATTCTTGCGTGGATTTTCTCCGTCGTAATCGGAATAGCAGTCGGAAGGAGGAGTGCTCGCAATGCAGGTAAGATGGAGGATCATGTGACTAGACTGGCAACTCTGTCTTTATACGCGATCCCGGTCTTCGTTCTTGGGGTTATGTGCCAGCTTATATTCGGAGTTTACCTGCAGGTTTTGCCCATCTTTGGCACTCGAAGCCCAGGAATCAGGCCACCACCTATTACTGGAATGATACTCCTCGATTCATTGCTCGCCGGAGATTTTGTGGCCTTTGTTGATGCGTTCTCACATTTCCTTCTGCCTTCCCTCGTACTCGCATCCGGGTATGCTGCAGTTACAATAAGGCTAACACGGTCTGAAACTCTGAAAGCGATGAAACGGAGTTATTGCCTTCTTGCAGAAGCAAAAGGCATGTCTGAAAAGACAATCGTGAACAAACATGCGTTCAGAAATGCGCTTCTACCTGTGGTTACGATTACGGCCATGCAAGCAGGGGCGCTTCTAACCGGCTCGGTTCTGATTGAATCCGTATTCGTTCTGAATGGTCTAGGCTCACTATTGCTGACCGCCGCATCGTTAAGAGACTACATACTTACTCAAGGAGTGGTGACCCTATTTGTTCTAACTAATGCAGTCATCGGGCTTCTTATCGATATATCATACTACTATCTGGATCCAAGAATGAGATTCTAATCTAAACAGCTAATAGACTGAGAGAGGTATAGAAAGACCATGCAGATAAGTGAAAGCAGTAGACCGCCGTTAGAAGTACTAAAAGAATACTTCTCAAAGGCAAGTAACAGAATTAGGGAAAGCAAGCTGTGGTCGCTTCAGAGGGTAGACCAAGCTTCGTTCTTTCTTGGTCTGGGTCTCGTGCTGTTTGTTGTTCTCCTTGGGCTTGTCGCGGACTTCATAGCGCCCTATAGCCCGACGACGATATATCCTGAAAACGTTCTCCAACCTCCCGGTTTTCCAAATATCTTCGGCACTGACACACTCGGCAGGGACGTATGGAGTAGGATTATCTTCGGGGCAAGAGTATCACTGCTTGTTGGATTGATTTCCGTGCTCATAGCCTCGAGCATTGGAGTACTATTAGGAGTCCTTGCCGGCTACTACGGCGGATGGCTCGACCGACTTCTGACTTTACCTATGGATGGTCTTTATGCGTTTCCGGCCTTTCTCACGGCCTTGCTTGTGTCCGTGGCCTTAGGCGGAGGGCCATTGTATACTTCTATTGCAGTTGCTATCGGCCTCGTTCCCAGATTCTACAGAACGACAAGGAGTGCAGCTGTTTCTATCTCTGAAGAGGAGTTTATAGAAGCGGAAGTATCTCTCGGTGCTAGCGATTTATACATCGTCTTTCGTCATGTACTCCCGTTGACCTTCTCAGTTCTTGTTGTTGTGTTCACAATAAGCGTTGCTACAGCTATACTAAGCATATCGGGTCTTGGTTTCCTTGGCCTAGGAGTACCTCCGCCAACACCAGAGTGGGGTTCTGATCTAGCAGCGGCCCGCCAGACCATATTATCGGGTGTCTGGTGGACAACCATGATTCCCTCGGCCTTCATATTCATGACAGTTCTAGGCTTTAGTCTGCTCGGAGACTCATTGAACAAGATTCTTGGAACTTCGCTGGAGGAGATATAGAGAATGAGCGAGATACTGACAGTTAAGGACATGAAGACACGCTACATCACTGCATCGGGTCCCGTGAAAGCCGTCGATGGATGCAGTCTTGGTCTCAGTGAGAACGAAACACTTGGGATTGCAGGCGAGTCAGGATGTGGCAAGACAACTCTAGCGATGTCCATTCTGCGGCTAATCCATCCTCCGCATAAGGTAATCGAGGGGTCGGTGATCTACAAGGGTGTTGACCTGATGCCCCTCGATAAGAGAGAATTCGTGGAATACAGATGGAATGACCTTGCACTGGTTTTGCAGCAATCGATGCATGCCCTCAATCCCATGTTCAGGATTTCCGACCAGATGATTGAACCTCTAACCAGATACGACGATTTCAATAAAGGGGATGCACTCGACAAGGCAAGAAAACTTCTAGAAATGGTGGGGATTGACCCATCTAGAATAAGTAACTACCCTCACGAGTTCTCAGGCGGAATGAAACAAAGAGTCCTCATTGCGATGTCATTGATATCAGATCCAAAGGTCTTGTTCTTGGACGAGCCTACTACGGCTTTGGATGTTGTCGTTCAGCATTCGATTCTGAAGATGATTCACGATCTGAAGGTGAAACTGGGTCTTTCAGTGATGTGGATCACTCATGACCTTGCTGTCCTGTCAGAGGTGTGTGAACGCATTGCGATTATGTACGCGGGCAGAATCATGGAAACGGGATATGCAGAGGATTTGATTCTAGAGCCCAAGCACCCATATACAATGGGACTCCTCGGATCGTTTCCCACTATAGACCAGCTGGATAAGGAACTGACTGTAATACCAGGCACTCCCCCGAATTTGCTGAGTCCACCAAGCGGATGTCCCTTCCATCCCAGATGTCCGTATATGACTGAGATATGCAGAAATGTCAAGCCAATCGGAGAGCCTATCGAAGGACGCAAGAGATCCTATATTGAATGCCATAACTGGAGAGAGGTATGATTCAATGTCAGGCAGAGATGAAGCCAAACGAGCTATAATCCAGACTCAGAACTTGAAGAAATGGTTCCCTCTAAGCAAGGGACTCGGCGCAATCATATCCAGAGCCCCAAACGCATATGTCAAGGCCGTCGATGGAGTTGACATCGTGATTGAAGATGGGACCACGTATGGCATAGTAGGAGAGAGTGGCTGTGGAAAGACTACACTCGGAAAGCTTCTGATTCGGCTATTAGAACCCACCGACGGATCTCTACAATTCATGGGTCATGACATCTCCCATCTTGGAAGAAAGAAGATGAAACCATTTCGTCGCGAGATGCAGATTATCTATCAGGATCCATTCTCAAGTCTGCCCGTCAGGCTGACGGCCGACGAGATACTCACTGAGCCGTTTCGAATCCATAAGATATGCGAGTGCAAAGAAGAAAAGGACGAAAGAGTCTACAAGCTCCTTGAAGATGTTGGATTAGTGCCTCCGGAAGTCTTCCTCAGCAAACATCCCAATCAGATTAGTGGCGGGCAACGGCAGAGACTCAGTATTGCAAGGGCACTTGCGCTGAACCCCAAATTCATAGTGGCAGATGAGCCTGTTTCCATGTTGGATTTATCAGTCAGAGCTGGAATACTCAACCTCCTTCGACAACTGAAGGATGAGCATGATCTCACCATGTTGCTCATAACGCACGATTTGGCTAGCGCCCAGTACATGTGCAAGACGATTGGCATTATGTATCTCGGACGGATAGCAGAAGAAGGACCAAGCAAGGATGTCTTGGAAGAACCGTATCACCCATATACCATGCTCCTCAAGTCAGCACTGGCTACGCTCGACCCTAGAACCAAGCATCACCTCCAATCGCTCCCATCTGAAGATGAGATGCCTAGCGCAGTCGATTTACCACCTGGATGTAGATTTAGTACACGATGTATATATTCTAAGGACATCTGCAGGACAGATGAACCACAGCTTAGGGAGTTCGGAGGAAGGAGGGTTGCTTGCCATGGGGTCGGCAACTGGATTGAAGAGAGTTGACTCAACTGCTGCAAACCTTCTGTTCCGGTTGCAGGAAATCGTCGTAGCCGGAAATGGCTCACGCGCTTTAACCCAGGTGCGCCCGGGGAGACTATTCTCAAAAAGAGAAACCTTGGTGCTCTAATGCTCCCTCGCTACTAGAATCCCGTCCCACAACAAGTCTCGGTGTTGTGTCCGATTTGTTTCACGTCTTCTCAGAACTCAGATACGCCGTGACTGTACTTGACTAAAGAGGCGACTACCTGTAGCATTGAAGAAGAATTGAGAAAGGAATATAGCAGCACCTTGTATGCCGGACACAGAAGCGCTGCAGCTGAAGTCTGATAATCGAGTTTTATCCTCAATATAACAGAAGAAGTAACCTATTTATTGCGGGAATGCTCCTTTATTCCAGAGTCGATATAATATGACACAGAAAATGCACCGATTTACAGGTAGCCATTACGAAATAGGCGTGCAGCATGGAACTCAACTGCAAAGTATCATTTCGAACAACGTGATTCCCTTTGTGGAAACAGAAATGAAGGAACTTGCCCTCTCAAATGAAGGCATCAGAAAAATAACCAAGAGATATGAAGATCTCATCGGATCAGAGTTTCCAGAAGTCATTGACGAGGCCAGAGGGCTTGCTGAAGGAGCCGAATTGGATTATGAGACTGCACTGATGCTTCTGTTCTTCTGGGAGGTCAGAGATACTGTGAGCCACACCAAAGGTGCATCTGTCGATTCAACGCCTACCGCGACAGGTGATTCCGATTGCTCTTCCTTTGTGGCAGCTGGAGATGCAACAGCTGACGAAATGCCTATTGCAACACAGAACTCGGATTGGCCCCTTACGATGCATGGAAAAGGCCTAGCTCAAGTCTTTCATATTAGTCCCGAAGGTCGATATCGTTTCATTGGAAGAGGACTAGCCGGTAATCTTGGTCGAAACTCCGTAATTGGATTTAATGAAAAGGGATTAGCATTCGTGGGTTCTGGCATTGTTCAATTCAGAGATGCTGATTTCGGTTTTCCGCCTCTGATAATAACGAGAATTGGGCTCGAGAGATGTAGTAGCGTTGATGAATTCGTTCAACTGGTGAGAAGAATACCATACTACTCACACGCAGGAGAGAATGTCGATGTCGTGGACAGTGAAGGAAACATGGCAAGAATATCATTCTCAACCAAGAGAATAATGACTATACAGACGAGGAACCACTTCGTTGTTTCAACAAACCACTATCACAATCCGGAGATGAGGAATTTCGGGCCCAGAAGCGTCGAAGACTATATGTCGACTTTCAAAAGATATGAAAGGTTAGTAGAACTCGGATGGGAAAAGTATGGCCACATAGACCTTAATGGAGTTCAGACTATTATGTCAGATCATAAGTACGGTGACCAACCACCTGAAGGAAACAACTCCATTTGCCGACACGGAGAAACACATCACACATTATCCAATATGATCTCATTGCCGAGTCGAAAGGAGTTCTGGATCTCAGACGGAAACCCGTGTAAAGGCAAATATGCCAAATATCGCCTATAGAATCTTGAAACTCATAGGATATCCCGTTATATATGTATGGAGAGAATAGATTATTGGTCGGTACTTTTTTATATGGCTCGACTATAACGAATATACTATTCCCATCGAAAAAACACGAGAAGGAGTAAATAAGATTGAAAAAAGAGAAGATGGTAATTACAGTCCTGGTGATTATAGTTATAATCCAAAGTGCAGGTCTGCTTTACCTTTGGCAACTGACTCCCACAACTGCTGAGGACAGGACTACCTTGGTTCTTGGGGCTCCAGTAGAAATAGGAAGAAACCTTCATCCTCAGACAGCGAGAGGAGGAGACAATGATCTTATCAGGCAGATCTACGAGGGTCTGTTTGGTTATGAATACGGAGAAATCTTCGAGCTTGAACCTGTTCTTGCGGCAGATATGGGCGAGGTTTCCGAAGATGGTCTGACATGGACGTTCTCTCTTCGACAAGGCGTCAAGTTCCAGGACGGGACAGATTTCAACGCAACAGCTGTCAAGGATCACTTCGATTCCATGTTTGAGATCCAGCAAGGTATAACATACATGTTCCATCAAGCTCTCCTTAACAGGACAGAGATTGTTGATACCTACACCGTGCGATTTGTTCTCAATTATCCAAACGTTGCTTTTAGATACATGCTGGCCGCCGTCCCGGGTAAGATTCCCAGTCCAACTGCATCAGAGGCCGCACGGGACGCAGGACTAGAAATCTATGAAGGCGAGTATATCGGTACTGGTCCATACCAGCTCACCAGTTATGTTACAGATCAAGAAGCAATACTCGATGCGCATCTTGACTGGTGGAACGCAGTTCCCGGTGAAACCCATCGCATTCAGACCCTTGAGTACATCGTGATTCCAGATGCCTCTACACTTAAGCTGGCACTTGAGCGTGGAACTGTCGATCTTAGCCTAGGAGTACTCAATGAAGACGACTATCCAAGTCTTCTGGAAAATCCTGACTTGCAGAGCTACGACATAAGCACAGCTTCTTCTGCACGTTGGCTGCAATTCAACTTTAACACCACAGTCCACGACACATTCCCAAACAACAAGCTACTGCGACAGGCCTTTGCTTACGCCATAAACTACGACGTTATCATTGATACCGTCTACGAGGGCGAAGCAGACAGGCTCTACAGCTACTTACCCGCGGAGTACGCAGGGTATGCTGAAGTCTCCCCCTATGACTATGAACCGGCAACGGCTCTCCAACTCATTGATGACGCAGGATACGAAACTCCTATTGAGATGACAATCTACACTTCGGGTAGCTACACATCGCGGGAGGCCGATATGCTTCAGGTCATTAAGGAATACGCCCTAGCCGCGGGCTTCGATGTGACAATCGAAACTCAAGAAATTGGTGTCTTCAGAGACCAGTACAGGAATACTGACAATCAGGAGATGACCTTGTGGCGGTGGAGAGCAGACTATCCAGCAGCAGACAACTGGAACGTTCCATTCATGTCCTCCTATGGATACGGAACTGGCAGATGCAAAGTCACAGAAGGCGACATGGGTCCCCTCTATCCTGCGATAGATGATCTCATCGCCCAAGCTGCAGGAACAACAAACGAAACCGAGTTCATTGAGCTTGTCACCGAACTTCAGGAACTCTGGGCAGAATGGGTTCCGAATATCTTCCTCTACAGGCCTAAGCTCTTCCAGTTCGGAGACGCCTCCTTGCAAGGTATCTGGTTCGGTGGGCTTCAGTGGGATGTCAATTACCACAGAGCCTACTTCGCGTAGCCTAGAAGAACATTGGAACTGCTGATCCTCCTAGCGCCCTTCGGGGCGCTTCTCTCTTTTTTTCCAGACATCGTTCACGTGTAGATCAATTATCACCTTTATGCGAGATGAAACAAGAAATGGAAAACACATGGATAGAAAGAAACGCAGAATCATGCGCACGTAACTACAGATTCCCCTCCATGCTCATTACTCAAGCGGAAGGTATCCATCTGAAAGATATTCAGGGGCGTTCCTACCTCGACTTCACATCGGGGGGACAGACAGCCAATCTTGGCCACTGTCCTCCAGAAGTCATGTCAGCTGTGATGACGCAACTAGAACATACAGGATTGACATCACTTGGCTGGGTAATGAACGAACAGAGAGTTGTGCTTGCAGAGACCCTCAAAAGAATAGCCCCAAAAGAGTTGTCGTCGGGAATGGTGGGATTCTGCAACACAGGTTCTCAGGCTACTGAACTCTCTCTAAGATTAGCAAGACAGTACTCTGGAAGACCTATGGCGGTCTGTACTTTCGGTTGCTTTCACGGTCAGACCTCTATGGGGGCACTTGCACTGAATACAAGCCCTGACGGCAGAAAGTACGGTGTCCCTCAAGTGCCAGGCATTCTATACGTGCCATATCCATACTGCTTCAGGTGCCCCTTCAGCAGGGAAGCTGAATCATGCAGACTTGAATGCCTCGAATTCATCCGTTATCAGCTTGAAACCGAGGTTATACCCCCTGACGAAACAGCAGTGTTCTTCATAGAGCCCGTACAAGTACACGGAGGGGTTGTCCCTCTACCCGAAGGATACATGAAAGGTCTGCGAAGACTATGTGACGAATATGGAATCCTAATTGCAGTTGATGAAGTTGTCACTGGGATGGGTAGGACGGGAAAATGGTTTGGCGTTCAGAATTGGGAGGTCGAAGTTGATCTCCTCTATATGGCGAAACCTTTGGCGTCTGGGCTATCATTAGGGGCGGTGATAGGGCGAAAGGATATCATGACCCATTTCAGAGGTGGAGGGACTTTCTCAGGAAATCCTGTTGCGTGTGCAGCTGCACTTGCAACTATCTCACTAATTGAAGAAAAGAGCCTGCTTGAGCAATGCGCAAGAACAGGGAAGTACCTTCGAAGAAGACTCCATGACATCCTCGGGGAGCATCCACTTGTCGGACAGATTAGGGGATGCGGATTGCTGCTCGGAATAGAACTGGTCAAAGAAACGAATACTAATGAACCGGCACCGGAAGAAACAGCAGCGATAATTGAGGCTTCAGCAAAGAACGGACTCCTTATGTTTCCAGGCGGAGTATATCACAACACCCTTCGTCTTTGTCCGCCCCTGATTACCACAGAAGCGGATATTGACAAGGCTACTGATATTCTTGAGAAAATCTTCAACCCCATCTCTTAACATATCTGTGAACGTGAATCCAGTGGATCACCCTTGAGCCCGAAATCTTGGCAACAATTGGCGCTTCGAAACTGCCTTTGGATTCAAGACCCAGTATCTTACCTAATGGAGTACTCACAGGTGAATGAAAAAACGAAAGAAATAAAGGCAATATTACTCCACGCTCCAATAATTCTCTAAATTAGCACAAATAATCCTTGAGACCACCAAAATGACAGATGAACCATATCAAAGTGAGAAGATACCAGACCATTGGGCGAGTTCAAAGAAGAGAGCTGTCCTTGGGAAGATGGTCGCGGTTTCAGGCCTAAGGCTACTGAAAAGGGGGACAAATCTCATGTTCCCGCGAAGCAGGTCGTTCCCAAGATACACCGTCGTAGAGATTACAGCTACCGATCAGGATGGTGTTTCGCCAGGTGATGTAGTGGAATCTGTCCTGTATTTAGGTTTCTTCGAAGTCACTTCAGGAGGCATCATTGTGGTGGGTGAAGATGTACACATCAGCGACATGCGAATTGGGAGGGTTGTCGGTTTCAGCGACATTCACGAGCCAAATCATCTCAACATTTTGGTCTATGCTGAATCAGAGAACCTCAAACGCATCATGAAGACAACATTAGATAGGACAACAGCAACCTTGGAGATTGGTCTTGATGATGAAATAACATTTGGACACAACGCGTCTGACCAGACAAGCAGGACACACGGCCAATAGGAGTCAAGGTCGAATGAACAAATTTCCACAAATCAGCATCCAAGGAGCTCCGTACGAGCGGGGACACGAATATGGTTCAAAGTGCGCAAAGCTTATTGCCAAGAGAGTAGAGATTCTTCGGTCCCTTATCGACTCGGAGGACTATTTCGGCCTCTCTTGGGAGAAGGCAGTCCGGAAGGCAGAAGAATGTCAAAAACACGTAGAGAGATATGACGCCAGAATGATAGAGGAAATGGAGGGAATCTCTGAAGGCGCGAATACAACCTTTGATGTCATTCTCTTTCTGAATTCCGTCTACGAGTTTTTCAGTCTGAAGGTAGATGGCGTATGGAGTGGTTGCACAACGATTGCTGCACTTCCGGAGTGCACAGAGGAAAGAACCACACTCATCGGTCAGAACGACGATTGGAGCGAGTTGTTTCAGCAGACCCACATTCTTCTTAGGATAAAACAGAAAGAGGGTCCAGACATTTTCCAGTTCACTGAGGCCGGAACAATCGGCGGCAATGGGATTAATTCAGCAGGTATCGGCCTCTGTGCGAATTCCCTGCTTTCCAGTGGTTGGTCAATGGAAGGAATCCCGCACCTCTTCATCAAACGAGGAATACTCTCTAGCAGTAATTTTGTCGACGCAATAAAGGCTGTAACTGCCGTCCCCAGGTGTTCATCCCATAACTACCTCGTCACACATGTCGATGGCGAATGCGTTGACATTGAAGCCACTCCAAAGACTGCAGACTTCATCTTTCCTTCAACGGGTTTTCTGACCCATACGAATCACTTTACAGCCAACAACCCAAAGGTAACAGATAACAAGGTACTCAAATCGCCTGACACTCTAATCAGAAAACATCGCGCGGACAAGATTCTTTCATCGGAAGTAGGCTCTTTATCAATCGAGAGTTTCAAGAGAGTTTTCACGGATCACTTCAGCAAACCGCACTCGGTCTGTCGCCATCCTGATGAGAAGCTTCCCAGCCTGCGCCAGATGCAGACAAATGCGTCCATGATCATTGACCTGACGAATGTAAGGATGATGATTTCTCATGGACCCCCATGCATAAACCAATATCAAGAAGTGAGCATATGGAACTGAATAATCTGAACTGGAATCAACCTCTGAAAAAGATGTGCCCAACTCGAGAGAGTCTACGTTCATGCGAGGGACGTAAGAAATGAATGATCTGGTTCGACTCCAAGGGTCACACTATGATATAGGCCGACAACACGGCGAGGAGCTTCAAGCGACCATTGTACAGACGGTGGTTCCGTTTGTCAGAGAGGACATGGCAACCCTTGGCATTTCTGAGAGTGCCTATGAGAAGGCTGTTGATAGCTACGAGCTGCTATTGTCTAACACACATCCCGAGATATTGGATGAAACCAGGGGAATATCTGACGGATCAGGAATTCCTTACTCCTTAGCTTTGCTCATTCTCTTCTTCTGGGAAATCCGGGACACTGTTTCACATGCGCTTCCTCAGTGTTCGTCATTTGTGGCCTCAGGAAGTGCCACTCGAAACGGAATGCAAATAGCGAGTCAGAACTCCGACTGGTCACCAGATATGATGAACAAGCGGATTGGCTTCACTTTCCGCATCAATCCAAAGAAACGGTACAGCTTCATAGGACGGGGATTGGCAGGCAATCTTGGTAGGCCATCGGTAATCGGTTTCAATCAGAAGGGACTGACCTTTGTGGGATCGGGCATCCGACAGCTGAGGGGCGGAGGAGTTGGACTGCCACCTTTGATAGCCACCAGAATCGGGCTAGAATCCTGCAGTACAGTAGATGAATTCATTGATTACGTGAAGCAAGTTCCAAAGTGGTCTCATGCAGGTGAGAATGTTGACATTGTGGACGCTGGCGGAAACATCGCAAGAATAAGCTTCTCAACGAACAAGCTCTTCATCGTTCAGTCTAAGAATCATTTCATTGTTTCCACCAACCATTATCACAATAAAGAAATGAGATACCTTGGACCTGCTTCGCGAGATCAATATCCATCATCTTATGCACGGTACGACAGACTCGTGGAGCTGCTTACTGATAACTACGGTCAATTGGATTTTGAGAGAACCAAGCAAATAATGAGTGATCACAAGTACGGAAATGTGCCTCCAAACGGCGCGAATTCAATCTGTAGACACGGCGAAGGGATACAAACACGAAGCAACGTCATCCTTCAACCAAAGGAGAGGATGTGCTGGGTGGCCAATTCTTCTCCATGCGGTGGAAAGTACGTCGAATACAGATTGTGATAACCCGATGCCTTGTGAATCGGTCGTGTAATCTCTGAATAGGGCCGATGGTCTGCCTTGACTCATGAGCGTAGTCCCAGCAGTCCATTACACTGAGGTCGACAGAAACCTGAGAACTAGGAATGTGGGTACAGATCTGGTCTCTAACTGGAGTACACAAAACCCCTAGATCTAGTCGCTAGAGTGCGAAACTGCATCGCTGACCCCCAACCACGGCTCATGAGAGCGCAGTTGTAATCACTATCAGAACAGCAATCTTAGAGCCAAGATCGCTGGGAAGGTTCATTACAGCGTGTGTACTCTCGTTGGCTGCAACAGCAGGCATTCCCCTAATCAGAGGGAAAGAGGGAACTATTACTGAAGGTAGAGGTACCTATCGCAAAGACAAAACCAATCTTTGCTCTTCGCAGAGTGGGGGATGAACCCCCCATGCCTTACCTTCATCGCGGTGTTTGACTCGCTAATCGATGCTTGTTTCGGCAGGCATACTCTCAATGATGGAATGATGGCAGTGACCCTTTGCATGTTGCTCTCCAAACAGAAGGGAGTTTAGATGAACGGGCGAATCGTAATGAGGTTCAAGACAAGACCATAGAAAGCCTGTATCTGCAGATTATCGGCACATCCACATGAGCAGTTCAAATAACTCCTTTGAATTCAGTAGCGATATGCATCATTACTACTTCCATACACGGCGAAAGACTCTCAGAAGGTTGTTGCCCATTACTCCACTCACATCATCCTCAGAATACCCTTGCTCCAGCAGGCTCGCACGTAGATTAGGCATATCAGAGATACTCTGAAACCCGTCGGGGTATTCAAACTGTATCGTCTTGTTACCCAGATCCTGTCCCGATTCCCATATGGCGGCATGCTGTTCTTCAGGCCAGTTCTCAAGCAAATCGGGGCCAACCCCCACATGTTCTATACCAATGAGGCCATCTATACATTCAATATGTCTGACCATATCTCTGACTGATGCCTGTCCTGAATCAACAAGAAAAGCAGGTAGACAGTGGATACAGATAACTCCACCGTTTGACCCGACTTTCTCTATGACATCGTCATCAAGATTCCGCGGATGGCTACAAAGTGATTTGGCATTAGAATTCGAAGCTATTACTGGATCGGAAGATAACTCAAGTACATCGTGGCATCCCTTCGGTGAGAGCTGTGAGATGTCTATCACCATGCCAAGTCTATTCATCTCTTCTACAACACTGACACCAAACTCTGTCAGTCCGCCACTAGTTCGCCCCATGCAGCTATCAGATATCTGATTCCTTCGGTTTGCTGTGAGATGCAGGCATCGAATCCCGAGTCGATAAAAGGTGCGAAGAAGAGCTAAGTCTTGCCGAATCGGCGAACCTCCCTGTAAGCACAGCACTATTCCCAGGTTTTTTTCTCCCACGATTTGCTCGAAATCACTGTACTGAGTGATTATGGAAACCCTCTCTGTGCTCTCTTGCGCTTCACTCCGCATGTAATCTATCCCGCTCAGCGACCGCTCAAGAGGGTCTGCATTTGTAACTATTTTACTCAAGGGGAAAAGAGAGAACATATTAGTGCCACCGCCAACGTGATCACAAATGACGTTCACTCCTCCTTCTTTCAGAACTGGGTAGTGTCTACGTTCGAAAACATGCGTTTCTCCACGACTACGCCTTTCAGCTACATCAATGAGATAGTCTGTGTGCGCAAGAATTGTAAAATTGCTGTTATTCTTCATCTTATACACCATTCTCTCGTTATGTTTCCTTGCTGAGCAATGATGTCAGATCTCTGACATCGTCACAATTCCTCATATTCATGACCAGTTCTATGATATCCTCAACCCTATCTTCTTCCAGACAGGTCTGAGCAAGCTTCCGGAACTTCTCCACGACCTCGTTCTGAGTCATCTTCTTGGGCTGGAGAATATACGAGCTCTTAACAGTGAGCCCATGGTTGGTTTCAATTTCTGCTTTCGCAGCCATCCTGTTGTCAAGCCCTCTCGCATCTAGATTCGGGTCAACTTCTGTTGCAGTGCGCTGGACCATGGCTCTAAGCTCGGAATCTCTTATTCTTTCATCAGTGTACTGGCCGATGCCTAGCTCCCCGTCGACAATCCTTGCGGCGACCGCATATTCCATGCTCATCTGAGCAGAAGAAATATTGTCATAGGCGTCACCGACGTTGTTCTTGAGGGCACCTGATGTTGTCTGAATCGTAACTCTCCTAATTTCATCAGGCTTCAGCGAATGTTCATCGATGATTTCGGCAACGGCGTCAACTACGGCATGGAAGCTTGTGCAACAGGGGTATTTCTTCAGTCTCAGTTTGCTGATTTCGTAGATTTCTCCTAGTCCCTCAAGTATCTGATCAATCGTGCAATCTGGTGAATGAGCTAAGCAGAATCCACCCTGAGGAGACTCAAGGATGTCTCTGAATCCGGTAAATCCTCGCGCTGCCAAAAAAGATGCCATGATTGCACCTTGGGCCGAACGCGCGTTTACAAGTCGTTTTGCCATAGCTCCAAAACCATATGTAAGCAGACCTCCAACGTAAGGACCTGCAATCCCCATGGCATTGACGATTCCGTCGGTGTCAAGGGCCATGATCTTAGCGGAAGCAACAGCAGCCCCAAAGGTCGAGCATATCGCAGTGCTATTCCATCCGTGCAGAATAGACCAGCCCAACCCAGCCCTGACTCTGGCAGATACTTCATGCCCAGCAAAAACAGCACCAAGGAGTTCAGTTCCACTCACTGAATCCAAGCACTCCGCGGAAGCAATTGCTGAAGTCACAACAAGGGCGCCAGGGTGAATTCCTGTGGGGACATACGTGTCATCGAACTCGAACGAATTGACTGCATGAGCATTAGCTAAGACAGCGTTTACAGCTGGCGCCTTCCAGTCGTGCCCCCAGACAGTCGCTTCCTCTTTGCCGCCCCAGTCCTTGACAAGTCCTGAGGATATCCGAACCCACGGCAGATTGGAACCGAATAGCCCGCATCCCAGTATATCAAGTATATCCATCTTGGCAGCTTCTACAAAGTCCTTGGGAACTTCACTAAGATCTATCCCCGCTGCCCAATCAGCCAGTACTTCACTTACAGTAGGCAATCAACATCACCATCAATTCTATTCTTTCTTCTCAGCTCTTCGAATATGAAACACCACTGGCCTAGCTGCATCTGGGCAGGCATGTACAATAATACCATCTTTTGCCCAAGGATATTGGAAGCCAACTCGCATGGGATGAATCTTGTGCATCATTGTGACCAGTGCGCTATAGCAAATCACGCCTTCTATCTCGGCCTCTTTGAACAGTATTTTGTCACCCGGTTTGTAGTATCTACAAGGACCTTTTCCGCCTGTATCTTCGCCGCCCAGTCCGTGCACTGATACAACTTCTGCGACAATTTCGTGCGTTTCATAAGGAGTTTTATATTCTTTAGCCATTAACGGACACCTTCGTGAATATATGTAAATACAGAAAATACATGCATTTATTTCTCTCTATCCTTCTTGATTCTTGAAAAATTCTCGGCAAGCATTCCAAGCTTGTACATGCAGGCAAGATGATTGCGACATTGACGACAACCTTGCACGCATTCTTCAAGGCTTTCTGATGTTCCACTGATTATTGCACCTTTGATAGAGATTATGGTATCAAGGATAGCTCTAACTTGGTTTTCAGGTCCATCAATAACCATTGTAGTTGATCCTTCAGCTCCCAGGATGCCTCCCGCGCCAATGACGGTGACTTCGACATCTGCAAGAGTCGAGATGGCCTCCAATTCAGTGAATACTTCTCCAGTCAGTGGGATCAAGCCAACAGCTGACCCCAACGCCATGTCAATCGACTCTCGACCCGATGCAAGGATGGCTTGCCTAATGGTCCCAGGAATCATCTTCTCAAGACCCACTGCAATTATCACTTTGCAGCCTTGACTAGAGAATCCACCCATAGCGCGACCAGGATAATGCCCAAGAGGAGCTGCTGCCATCATGGCAGCATTCCCACCAGCATCGATTGCGTTTGCACTTGTGATAATCATGTCATCTCGGCCTAGACTACCGGTGATTTCTTCGATGTCTGTGTCAGCATCTCGAATTGAATCTCTATCAACAAGAACACAGTGCGGCTGGTTATGTTTCTCAAGTGCGTTCTTAGTACCCCTCGGTGTTATTCGACCACCAATTCTCAGACTTCGTCCGATGAGTTCGTCTGCAATAGCAGAAACCGTCGTCCCGCCCTTGAGAAGAATGCGGCCTTGTTCAAGTGCGTTTTTGACATCAGTTCTGGATGCGATCCCTTTTGCTATGATTCTCTTAGCTTCCGAAACCGTCAGACTGACTTGTGCTTTCATTGACACTCAATCCCTTAACTGAAGTCACTCAATCCACTCGCTCACTCTTGCTATAGTAAGAATGTTGTTGCCCGGATAAGCAACCGGGAGTACAGGTACTCCCAAGACCATGCCATCTTGAGGCGCTAGTACCTTCTCTAGTTCTTTGCCGAAGAGGTCATAGATTGTCACCATGTGATCGCCCTTCTTGACATCCGTACGGATTCTGCATTTTTCCGTGGGCATCATGATTCCACCGAATCTACACCGCACATTCGTTCCTTCAAGAACCCCCCATCTCTTTGGAAACGCGACATCTCCCTCTATAACTCCCACAGATCTCATGATGTTTTTCACTGCATCCACAAAGGCACTGACATTTCTCATTAGAGCATCCGGGAGCCTGTTACTTGAACCACCGAGCTCGGCAATTACGCAGGGGATTCCCCGGTCGGCACATTCCACCAAGAGTGTCCCCGGATGATGGCTCTGATGCAGATACGTCCACTCTGGGCCCATTGCCTTTGCCAACTGTATCGACTTCGGGTCTTTGCTTACCATAACGCGGTTCGCAAGATAGAAGAGGTTGCCACCGCCGTGCAAAGAAACTACATAGTCTGCTCTTGACACGATTTTTGAAACATAGGTATGGATGATTTTCTGTGACACGGAACCGTCTGGATTGCCAGGGAAGAGACGGTTCATGTCATAGTTGTATCTCTCATCAGGATTACCCCTTGTACATGACTCGTATGCCCTAGTATTCAGAGCAGGAACGACGATGACGCTCCCTCTAATAGCACTGGTGTCCAGTTCTCTCACCAAGCTGACAGCAGCGAGTGTGCCCTCGGCCTCATCACCGTGACAACAGGCCTCAACAAGGAAGACAGGCCCAGACTCGTCCCCACATAGTACGTTAATGGGAATACCATACGGCGAACCATCTGACCGAGTTGATACTCTTAACCACCCGGATTCAACAACCCCTTTTTTCTTTAGAATATCATCGATGTCGGAGAATATCTTCATTTTAATCAGCCATTGGATGAATATCGACGCAATATATAAACGTGTTTTCTTTTTCGATTAGAGGAGTCATCCTTACAAGGAATATTGGCACGAATACTCGATGGCCACAACTCCACCCTCGACTAAGGTGTTAGGCGGAGAGATATCTGCTGCATCGCGTCACACACTAATCCTCGGCAGAACGAAGACTCCATTCTATGTCCTATTACATTGCCCAAAATGGCAGATAACAGACGCAATGAGTTTCTCGTAACCCGCCAACCCCTGAATGTCGCCGTTCCCTTCAACAACGAAATACTCATTGCTTCCGTGAGTGTGACCACCGAAGCCGACACAGCCAGTGGCAAACGGCAGGCTCAACGGGGGCTGGTTGAAGACATAGATGGGAATCGTGGCCAATGAGCTGGGCCATACCTGAGCATGAACCCCGATGCTATCGTAGGCCTGAATCAGAGACCTTGCGATTTCATCATCTACTGAGGTTCGACAAGTCTCAACTGCCGCCAATTCATCAATAGTGATTCCATTGAAGCCGTGTAATGTAAGGTGATTCTCGATTAGCCTGCGGACCCTAACAGGTTTCTGTTCAGGAATAAGTCGGATGTCAAGCTTGGCCCTTGCTTCTGGCGGAACAACCGCCTCTGCGCCTTCTCCAATGTAGCCGCCCCAAATCCCGTCTATGTTGATTTGTGACGTGAAGAAGAGTTTCTTGAGCACATCCAACGGCTCTTCTTCATCATCCATGAGATGATCTACTCCCAGCCCTTCTTTGTAGGAGCTGACATCGAAGTCTTCAGCTAGACTCTCTACAAGCTTCACAAAACCCGGCTCAGGAGGAGCAATAGCATCACCGAATCCATTGACTACAACTTCGTTGCCGTTCTTGGTTGTCATGGATGCCAGTGCGTGGATCAGATACCACACAGGATTGTCAACCGCGGCTCTGTGCATACTATGAATCTCATCACTCGGGCCTCTATGCCACGTTTCGTGTGAACAGCTCAACTCAAGATATGAAACTCCCTTATAGCCAAGTTGAACCCTAGCTACGCCCTTAGAATTCTGAGAAGAGAAGGGCATGTAAAGAGCATCTGCAGCCTTCAGATGCTCGGCGTATTCTGAAACAAAAGATGGAAGATTCGGACTGAACATCTCTTCTTCACCATCGATAACGACAATGATGTTTACAGGAAGATCCTCGGAAACACTTTGAATACTAGAAATCGCATTTAGGATGCCTGTCACTTTCATCTTGTTATTGACACCTCTGGCGACCAAACACTTACCCAACCCCGGCTTCTCAACGATTTCGCCGCTGAATGGAGGAGAATGCCATTTTTCCTCTTCCACAGGATTGCTATCGTATGCGCCATATAGCAAGAGTGTCTTATCCGGATTAGCCGAGGAGGAATATTCACCGTATATAGTTGGATTCCCTTCGGGGGTGTAGAGCTCAACCATCTGAAACCCGATTTCAACCATCCACTGATTGATAAACCGGGCACACTCGCGTGTACCGCGACCCTCAACTGAAATACTTGGATGCTTGACAAAATCCTGCAAGCCCTCAAGATGAACATCGCTGTGACTATCGATATACGCATGAATTTCTTCCAATAATGTCATTAATATCCCGACAGAAACGGGCGACTGTTAGTTATTTGTTGTTTTCGAATTAAGCGGCATGGCGACTCTTAGTTCGATCCTGGGTGGAGAACATCTGCTTGCTTAGCATCACTAGTGATTGCAAGAGCTGCAATCGCGGCTGTGACCATCAATACTGCTGCTATCTTGAAGATGGATGGAATACCAAGAATGGTTGCTAGAATTCCTGCAGCTACAGATCCAAACCCTGAACCAATATTGAACATTGTAGATAAGTAGGCTGCTGACACACTCCTAGCCCCCGGCTCCGAATGCTCAGCAAGCATGGTGTATTCGGAAACAACGCGGAGGCCGATCATTATACCAAACACGGCCATCAACACTGCCAACACTATGTAATCCGTCATCTCAGAGATAAGGTAGTATATTGCGGAGAGTGACAGAAACGCTACAACAATACACCACTTGTAGTCTGTCTTGTTCAACATCTTCCCAACCGGAAGTCTCACCGCCATATCTGTTGCACTCCTCACACCAAAGAGCAACGCTACGAGAGCAGCTGGAATCAGGAGAGAGTTCTCTGCGTAGATGATGAAGAAGGTAATGAAGAATGCATAGGTGATCGCGTAGGCTAGACGGAGATAAGAGAGCAACAGCATATCTCTCGACCTCAGTATATTAGTCATAGAAGAAGCAAGACCCGGACGCTCTTCTCCACCTGTTGGCTCCCTCAAGTACTCGCCGTTTCGGGCGATGATCAAAAGTACTAGGCCTAATAGAGGGACAATCGCTGCCACTTGGAATATCTGAGCATAGTCCATTATGGTGAGAAGAAATGAACAAAGGAAACTGCCGGCCATCGAAGCGATTCCGTATGATGTTAAGAATGCCCCCATGGTTTCACTCTCGCGGCCGCGAGGAGCAAGATTCTGAGATACAGCCACTGCAACAGGTACCACCGGTGCGATGATGATGGCATGAATGATCTGTATAGCGTAGAAGGCCTCTGTAGTCGATGCGATCGAATACATCCATTGAACTACGCTCTGGCCCACTGCCGCTATACCCAATATATTCTTAGCAGGAACTGCTTCCGAAAACGCACCCAGTGGAATCTTCGCAATCATCAATCCAAACGAGAGCAATCCTATGATGAGGCCCAGCTCAACAGGAGATGCTCCAATCGCCGTGACGTGCAACGGGAGAATCGGACGGGTTGTTTCAACAGCAAGGAAGACTGTTACTGAGGTAGCGATCAGGACATAGAACTCTGATGGATAGCCTTTCTCACTCATCATAGAACATCATGACTCTCACGATTATTGTAAACCCGAGCGAATATTCCGAATATCGGGAAAATAAACCTTCATATAAAAACCGGTATTTGCGACCACTTCAATGCCTCTTCCTGTGGTCAAGTACATATCAAGTGAAAAACCTCCAAGCGAAGCATCCCAGAAACGGCCCCCGGATGGCCGATTGAAGGCATCTTCTGAAGTGAAAGGAGAAGTCGTGTCTCCGATAATTCAACAAGAGAACGAAAGAACTGTGTTTCTGTCGTCAGCCAAGTTACGGATTTTTCATTGAATATCCGTCGCGGACGGGGGAATATCAGAGAATATATTAGGGAGAAGCATCGTATTTCAAAATATGTCAGATAATAATAAGTTCAGGATGTATCAGTATCTTGAAAAACACAAGTCGGAAATCATGTCTGATATAAAGGCACAGTCAGACGAGGTCAAGGTTCCAAAGGATAAGTATGGTAGAATCGGTATGGGTGGGGGATCTGGAACACCACCCACCATCGCTGATAATATTCTCGATGCGATGCATAACGCCAGCAAGGAAGTAATCTCGCTTGTCACCTATATCGATAGAGTGCGTGATATGGTCAAGGATGTATATGGGGACGACTATGATGCCACTGTAGTGAGTACAGCCGAAGCGGCTCTTTGGGTATCATTTGAGGCTCTTGTAACGCCACCCACTCTAGGCAGAGGTGACGCCTATAGGTCAGCATATATTGCGCCCTACGAGAGACACTTGCATCATCAGGGAGGATATGGCCGTCCGTTTCCACCCAAGTACAAAGAACTCTTCAGTGACCGAGGAGTCACATCAGGAGAGCTCGGACTCTCGGGAAAGAGGTTGTCCAATCTCGATACCCTTATTGTCCCTCTCGAAGGAGCTCGTTACCCTGCTCACGGTATCAAGTACCATCCTGTACCAATACTCACAGAAGTTGACCCTGAGGCGTCAGCTGAAAGGATGCAGACCGTTGCGGAGAGGCATATTGACAGGCTTGCAGCATTCACGTCACTTGGCTATGACACGATTGGTTACGGATACGACATTAAGGACAAGGATGGAACACCAAAGCTTCAGAAACTCATCGGTGGCCTCGCAAACAAGTATGATGTACCCTACATCTGCGACAACGCAAGAGGAACTCCATTCTTAGGAATTGATCCCAGGCAGAACGGCGCAGACATAATGATGTACAGCATGGACAAAGCAGCAGGAGGTCCCACGTGCGGCCTTATTCTCGGAAAGGAAGACGTTATGGTCCCTGTACGCAAGGCAATGGGAGTTCATGGAGCACGTGAAGGCACAGCATCCTCGTATGGAAAAGCGGCACATGTTATGGCGGACCCCGGGAAGGAGGCACTGGCTGGAGTTGTCGTTGCGCTTGAAAACCTTCTCGCGAAAGAAGACATGATGAGAGAAAATGTTGCAACCATGCACAAGATCATCAAAGCCACGACCTCTGAATCTGATCTCATACAGCAGAATGGCTGGAGGATAACTCCTACTGTAAACGGAATGGCTGTAGAAATCAACTACGCCGACACTTGGAAGGGAGACAAGTGGGGAATGCCAATATTCAGTATAGAGGACATGTACGCAGCCAGCAATCTGATACAGAAAGGAACCCCGCAGCTAGGGATCCGACCTCCACTATGCTATGACGGAAATCTGTTCTTGGTCATGGGCCAAGGCAACCTAGATTCGGAAGGTAAACTGATTCCAGATGTTGTTGAGCTCTGTGTAAGGGGACTCGTGAAGACGCTTGAAACCATTGCGAAGTGGGCTAGCGAGATAGAGAAGTAGGTGAACAATAACCTGAGAAGGTGACCACAAAAATGGACTATAAGGAAAGCATGCTAGAAGTGATAGGGAATACCCCTCTGCTTAAGCTAAACAGAGTCGGCAAGGATGTTCCCGCAAACGTATTCGTGAAACTCGAACACCTCAACCCCAGTGGGAGCTACAAGGACAGAATGGCACTCTCCATGATCGAAGCTGCAGAGAGGGGCGATACCTGGAACGGAAAGAAACTCGAGCCGGGCGGGACGGTCTGTGATGCATCCGCTGGAAACACAGCTCCAGCCCTGGCTTTTGTCTGTGCCATGAAGGGCTACAAAATCAAACTCTGCACCTATGCTCATTTCCTACACTCCGGAGACAAGAATATGAGCGCTAGACTCAAAATCAGCTCTGCCTTCGGTGCGAATCACTATCCCTGCCCACTGCCGTGCGATGAGGTATTAGATGCCTTCGAAACCGACAAAGAACGCAGGTTCGCTGTCATAATCGCCGGAAAGTACCACATGTATGAGATGGAACGTGACAACCCTGATGTCGTCTGGGTTGACCAGATCTACAATGATGCGAACTGGGAAGGGCAGATCCCCATGGGTGAAGAGATTCACACTCAACTAGAGGGTAAGATTGATGCATGGGGCGCATCGGTGGGATCAGGTGCCACGTTTTTGGGAGTGGCAACAGCACTGAAGAATCATGGTGTTGAACCGTATACCTTTGGAGTGGTTCCTGACGAAGGAACCAGCCTGGTAGATATCAGTACGGACATCATGGATAGCACAACAATGGGACGGCCACCACTCCGAATGAAGATATGTGAGATGCTCGGACTTGAGAAATGGGTAACAGAAGACTCGATTGTAGAGAAGATGTACAAGAGAGGGTATCCAGATGAATGGTTCGGTGTGACTCAGGACGATGCTAGGAACATGGCCAACAGGCTGTGCAAGGAAGAGGGTATCTACTGTGGTATGTCTTCTGGCGCAAACGTGCATGCAGCCCTGAAAGTTGCTGAGAATCTGGACGAAGGCCAGAATGTCGTCACGGTCATTGTCGATCGACGTGATAGGTACATGGATGAGTATCCAAACGATAAGTACGTTGTCTAGATGTTGTTCGTTATTATGATGAAATGAAAGGAGATGTAGAAAACGCCAATCAACATGAAGAGAGCAAAGAAAATAATGAAGGAGCGGAAGCTGGATGCTCTCCTTGCTTCCTCTCCCGAGAACTTCTTCTACGCAGGAGATCTATACATTCCGTTCATAGACCGCTTCAGGGGTTTCTCGAGCGGTTTTGGACAGTTCGTTCTGATTCCTCTTGATGGAGATCCAGTCTTGTGCGTTACTGCCTTGGACGCAGACCTCGCCAAAGTCGTTTCTCCCATCAAGGACCAGAGATTCACCAAGACTTGGGCGTACTTCAAAAGGGAAAATGAGGATGAGATAGATGTCTACGACAACACTGTGGTAGCACTCGAAGATGTTCTTAAAGAGAAAGGGCTCACCAAGGCAACTATCGGGATTGAGGAGAAGACCTTGCCTATTGTTGACTTCAGAAAGATTGTGGACAAACTTCCGGACGTGAAGTTCCACGATGCCTCCAAGACCTTCCTAGACATCAGAGCAGTCAAAATCAAGGAAGAAGTCGACAGGATAAAGAGAGCCTGCGAAATCTCTGAGAAAGGATTCGAAGCTGCATTCGCAGTTGCGAAGGAAGGTGCGACAGAAGCAGATTTCTTAGGGGCATTTCAGCTCGAAATCACCAAACAGGGAGGATTCATGCACAAGGGTCTAATTCATCAGAATCTAACTATCGGCAAAGAGTCTGCAACGGTTAGACGCGGATGGCCTCTCGACCACAAGTTAAAGAAAGGTGATGTCATGAGATTCGACGGTGGGGCTATATACTATGGATACCGCTGTGATTTCGCTCGCTGTCGTGTGCTGGGAGAACCATCCGAGAAGATTGTGAAAGTATACAGCGCTCTCGCTGAGGCAGAGAGGCGCATTGTCGATATGATAGAGCCAGGCGTCAAGTTCTCAGACCTCTTCAAGACCGGAATCGAAACAGTCCGAGAGATGGGTTATCCTGAATTTGAGAGGTCTCATCTTGGTCACGGTCTCGGTCTCATCACGGAGGAAGAGCCTCTGGTCAACCCCAACAATCACATCGAACTCGAAGAGAACATGGTACTCTCTATAGAAGTCCCGTATTATTGGACTGGAGTTGCTGGATTCAACGTTGAGGATGTTGTTCATGTTACTTCAGACGGCCATGAGATATTCACACCAAATCTCCATCGTGGACTAGAACTGTAAGGATGTGCACCCATGAAGTACGAGAATACCATTCTAAAACCTCGGCCTAGCGAGGAGATTAAACATCATGATAGCTCTGTCATGAACAAGACAGGGCAGTCCTATGTGTTGCTTGATGACATTCACTATGAAGGCGCCGGAATCAGAGTCACAACACGCCACATAGATAATGTTCCCGAGGACATGCCGGACTATGTGGAACTGCATACTCATGATGTGGATCAGGTCTTCATATTCCTCGATGAACCGGGAAATGATAGTCCTCTACAGGCTGAAATTACGCTCGAAGACGAAAAATACATTGTGACCGCTCCCGTGACGGTATTCATTCCGAAGGAAATACCTCATTCTCAAAGAGTAATCAAAGGTACGGGCAGAATGGTTACAATCTTGAAGAAGGGGAAATACCCCTAACAACCACGGACTCTGACTCTGAGACCTCCTATACCTCCAAGAGTCGAAAACGACCTCCTCGGGATGTGAAGGATGGGTAGACCTTCACATCCCCCAATTTTTTTTGCTTCGTAAACAGTTTTCAAACAGATGCTGAATAGCAGCAGCAAGTATTCCTCCGCTCTACCGAGCGGGAAAGATCACTGGGGTCACCAGCCGGACTATTCACGGACGGCAGGATCGACTGAACCGCCTACTTGCGTAGATACTAGTGCGGCTACAAACATTATTGCTCCCGCTAGCTTGAAGCCTAGAGATATCGAGGAGGCCATCACGATATATCCACCGAGCGTGGCACCGAACCCTCTGCCGATATTGTCTATTGTTGACATATAGCCAGACGTCATCGAGCGGGCACCCTCGGGAGAGTTATCTGCCAGCATTACCCATTCTGAGGTGACCCTTACACCTGTTGCCAGTCCAGTCAGAAAGAGGATAGCTGTCAGCTCAAAGGGAGCTTGAATCTCTGATAGCACATAGTAGAGGAACCCAAGTATTGCATACGAACCCACAAGGGCCCACCTGTAGTCAATCCTGTCAAGCATGCGCCCCAGAGGAAACCGAGCAATTAAATCGGCTGCGCCCATCGCGGCAAGCATAAGCGTTATCGCAGATGGAAGAAATAGAAGATTTACCTCTGCGTGTATTACGAAGAATGCACCAAAAAACCCGAAAGTTGTAGCATAGAGAAAACGAAGAAAACTAACGAGATTCACATTCCTAGAGCGTACTAGTAGGCCTAGCTCTTTAATCACGTTCCGTTCAGAGCCTGTTTCATCAATACCCAAGTGAACAGACCCCTTCACGAACAGAAATGGAAGAACACCCAGTAAAGGTATAGCAGAGGAAATGAGGAATATCTGTGCATAATTCATCCAAAGGAGCAACAGTGAACAGATGACTGGACCGACTGTTGCCGCTATTCCGTAGGCACACAAATAGAAACCCATTGCTTCTCCCCTTCTACCGTCCGGCGCCATCTTCTGAGAAGATGCGATACCCACAGACACCAACGGGGCTAAGGTTATTGCATGAAAAATCTGAGCAAATATGAAGCAGTTCGAAGCAGTACATACGGAGTAGAGAATCTGAGTTATAGCTTGCCCAGTTGCCGAAAAGGCAAGGGCCCTCTGCATCGTGGATCTTTGTGCAAGGATTCCTGATGGTAGCTTGGTGAAGGTAAGGACAAATGATAGAGTTCCCATGATAGCCCCAATCTCAAGAGACCCTGCGCCTAGAAGCAAGAGATGAAGAGGCAGAATTGGTAGAGTGATGTTGTATGCAAGAAAGATTGCCAATGTTGAGATGACCAAAAGAAAAAATTCTCTTGGATATTCATTGAATTTCAAAGATATTCTACTCCCGAATATCGGCTTGTCCATGGATGTGTGCTATACCGAAAAGAGATTGCAGTATATTACAGTTATTATTCGGAACTCAAGAAAAATGGGCTTTTTTCGACAAGCGCAGAACATGCTTCCATTTGAGCTGACGAATAGACATGCATCTCTGGATCAGGGAGGCATGGAATTGCATAGTCCCAATATCGGAGCCACAAAACAAGGTAAGGTGGACTCTCTACCCGATTGCTCCACGGATCCGTGCATGATCATCTCTGAAACGCAAGTCTATGAACGAGTTCAGCTCTCCTAATTCAGGATGATGGAGTTGTGGGCCGAGTATTGTGCGGAACTCCCATTTGTCATCATCAGCGGGCTTCATCTCTATCAGCCCAACACCTAGACTCTTGGCCTCCGATAGGATGTTTCTTGCGTCTCGTCCGCTTCTCTCGAAGTCGACATCCTTTATCCATTCGAAGACTAGATAGGGTCGGTGACTGTATATGCTGTTGGCCTTGGTCTCATAGACTGCTTCCAGAACAAGTGTGTTATGCTTCCACACATCAGCAGTGATAACCTCAAGATGCGTACCCGGAACAAAGTCGTATTTCATGATAGTTAGAATCGAAATATCAGGAATGAGGGGGGCTCGCCGCCCCGTCCTTGACTGTGCCGTGATCTTTGAGATATAGAGATTTGGAGGTGAGGGCTCGTAGTTAGGTTTTAATTTCCTATCGAAGTATCGCTTCACTTCTTCATGGAGCTCCTCATCACTTGTTGCTCCCAGACCGTTGTTGTAGTGTTCGTCATCTTCAACAGGAGAGTCATCAACAACTAGAGCTGTCCTTCCGTAACGACCTCTCCCAACCACGACCTTTCCCTCATTGACGAGTTTGGCTTGAACAGCATAGAACTCCTCTGGAGACATCCCAAGCGATTCGTAGATTTTGTCATTGGAAACAAATGAGCCATCCTTGGGAAGCTTCGAGAGAACCTTCTGTCTTGGAGTCCCCATCCGCCTAATCGGACCACCTCGGCCTCTTCCAATCTTGGCAAAACCAGCGTCAACAAGCTCCTGCTTCGCCCGTGAATATTCGGGATCTTCCAGACCAGATAGCTCTCTAAGCTTGCTATCCGCAATGAAATCGAGTGAGAGAGGCAAGTTGTCCTCCAGTGTTCGTGCATTTTTTGAGAGGCCGACCATTAGTAACCATCCCCGAGATTCACTTCCGGATTTTGATTCACTAAAAGTCTTTCTATTTGAAGAAGAAATCCCAATCAAGTGAGTTCAACTCCATATTCCAACTACTGCTGCCATTGTGCAAAGGACGGGCCAAACCATATGGTCTTTCGGCCATGATACCAAGAGAAAAAGGCTTTATCGTTCTTTCACATTCGTTGCATTTATCAGTGACGAATTATCCGCCTTTTTCATGCTCCCAAGACTGGATTATTCATTAATCGAAAAATATTGGCCATCTATGAAGTCTATGCTCTATCTCAATACTGCATCTACAGGCGTTCCTTCGCAACCAGTCGTTGAAGCGATGAACGAGTACATGGTGAAGCGTAGCGAGGGAAAGTGGGGTTATACCGACACAGACTCACTCTACAGCGATGTGAAGGCGAGTCTCTCTAAGCTTCTGGGTGGAGAACCATCGGATTATGCATTCGTGCCAAGCACATCCATTGGAATGAATTCTTTCGGTCACGCCATATCTTACTCAGACGAAGCAAATATCGTCATATGCGACTTGGAATTTCCATCGAATTTTCTACCATGGCAAAACATTGAGAAACTCTACGGTGTTGAGCTTCGAGTTGTGGAGTCAGTGAACGGAGCAGCGCTCTTCGAGGACTTTGCTCGAGTCATCGATGAAAACACAAGAATCGTAGCTATCAGTCATGTTCAGTTCGGCTCGGGATACAGAAGCAATCTGAAGGCACTGGCTGATGCAGTGCATGAGTTCGATGGATTTCTTGTAGCTGATATCATCCAGTCTGCTGGATGGGCAGACTTCAACCTGGTTGACCAGGATGTGGATTTCGCCGCAGGCCAGGCCACGAAGTGGATCTGTGGACCGATTGGCGCCGGCTATGCCTATGTGAGCCCTAAAGTTAGAGAAATCTTACAGCCCAGGTTCATCGGATGGCACAGTGTCAAGAACCATCGGGACTTCACCTATGGTTCCAGAGAATTCAGGGATGATGCGGGTATGCTCGAGGGAGGATCTCCGCCACTTGTAGCCTATGCGGGCTTCAGAAAGGCGTTGGACATATTGCAGACTCTGCAAGATGAGGTGAGGGAGAGTACAGCCCTCAACAATGCAGCCTACCTGAAGCAGCGGCTCGATGAAGTCGGGCTTGAGTACTATGATTTCGATCAGGAGAACTGCTCACCTATAGTCTCCTGTGAATATGACGGAGCAGAGCAAGTCGAGGTTGAACTCCGAAAACAGCGTGTGTTCTGTTCAGCCAGACACGGGAGGCTGAGAATCTCCCCGAGCTTCTACAACACCACGGATGAGATCGATACCTTCGTCGAGATCATAGGCAGACGCAAGTAAGGCTGCTCAGGGGACAACAGAGAAAGAGTTACATCCGAATCGTGGAACGCGTCCCAAGAGCTAACAGCGGCTCTTCCCGAGTGGCGCTACATTTAAATCGGGAGATGTCCATTGACAAACGGGGGCAGGATGGTTAGCTGATGTGCCATCTCATCAAATTTCACCGAAAGATTTATAAGCCCGCATCCGCATATATAAGTTTAGCGGAACCAGATGGGCGAGAATGAGTGTTCTTATCACCCGAAGCCACCACCAACAGATTTTGTTGAGATGAAGGAAGGGCAAGCCACTCTATATTCTAGTTCATAGGTTAGAGAGGTCAGATAGATCATGGCATCAAATTCAAATCGCACGAAACAGGAGGGTCGTTCCCGTTCAGAGAACGGTTTCACATGCCCCGAATGTGGAGGACACGACGTTGTACAGGACGTCGAAAAGGGAGAGCGTATCTGTGCATCCTGCGGACTTGTAGTGAGCGATCACCGCATAGATACGGGGCCTGAATGGAGAGCCTTTACTGCGGACGAGCGAAACGCACGGTCTCGGGCAGGGGCTCCGACGAACTATGCCATTCACGATAAGGGTCTGTCCACCATGATAGATTGGAGGGACTACGACTCGCAGGGCAGACGATTCTCTGCCAAGAAACGCTCCGAGATCTATCGACTCAGAAAGTGGCAGATTCGAACACGCGTCCACAGCTCGGTTGATAGGAACCTTGCTCAGGCCATGTCTGAGCTTGACAGGCTCACATCACAGCTGGGACTAAGCAAGAGCATCAAGGAACTTGCAGCCCTGCTCTACAGGAAACTAATCGTCCGTCGCCTGGCAAGGAGTCGCTCCATCGATGCAATGGTGGGCGCAGCAATCTATGCTGCATGCAGACTACGAGAGGCCCCACGTTCACTTGAAGAGATAGCAAGACATTCCCGGGTAAGCAAGAAGAAGATAGGACAGCACTACAGGCTTCTCGTGGAGAAACTTAAACTAAGAATGCCGATATCCGACCCTGCGAACTATGTACCCAGATTCATCACGCAACTCGGCCTCCCAGGTGAAGTTCAACAGAAGGTCCTTGAGATCCTCGAAAATGCGAAGAAAGAACGCAATCTGATCACAGGAAGAGATCCTCGAGGTCTTGCTGCAGCAGCTATCTACATCGCATCAATACTGACTGACAATCGAGTCACACAACGGGATATCGCAATGGCTGCAGGCGTCACTGAAGTGACAGTACGGAATCGGTACAAGGAACTTGTCAGAAGACTGCATATCACAATGGAACCATAGATAACACATCACTGAGACTTGTGCGATAGGGAGTCTACAGATCCTTATCGCTTCTCTTCTTCTTCGAGTTCGTCAAGTGCTTGGAAGAAATTCTGTGTCAAGAAGGCGCGATAGGCAAACCCACCCCAGCCGGTATCCTCCATCCTATCTTGGACGTTTCCAAGAATCTCCTCGCGTGACATGACTTTCACGGCATAGATCTCGAAGTCATCGATGATCTCAAGGGCTCCGCCGACCGGGTCAGCCAGGAATACGAGTGACCTCCACGGTACGGTTCTGTCAGAGCAACGGATGTCTAGACTCACATCTAGCACAAACCTGCGAAGTTGCACGATGATGCCGGTTTCCTCGCACATCTCACGAATAGCTGCCTCCTCAAGAGACTCGCCAGGATTCGCACCTCCCGATGGCGCTCTGTAGATACCGGTGCCGGCGTAAGCATGCTTCTGGATGACAACCCAGTCTTCATCATGTCGGATGAAGCATGTGATATCATGGTTTCTACCCTTTGCCTCACTCTTTCGTATCAGATCACACTCAAAATCCAAGAAGTCTGCTTCGAAGTGGATCTTTTTGGGGACACCATATTCCGCCACAAGTGATTGGAGTTCTGAGTCATCGAGGTCAGTCAGTATTCTCGCCTGGTCAGGGAATGGATTACCAGCAAATAGTTCTACCTCTTGAGACCATCCAGTTGTGAAGACTTATGGAGCTGAACCAGATGGCTAGGAATCTTTTTCTTGTGTCTATCCCATACTGCTTCTGGTTTCAAGACATTCGGAGGGTCTTCTGTGAAGAAGAAAGTGAACGATATTACTGTGGAAACCTATGTTGGAGATATCACAGACCTAGGTGTTGATGCTATCGCGAATGCGGCCAACTCAGACCTGTGGATGGGATCGGGAGTGGCGGGAGCAATCAGGAGAAAGGGAGGAGCCGAGATCGAGAAGGAGGCTATCTCCAAGGGGCCAATCAAGCCTGGCGAGTCGGTAGTCACCAATGCCGGCAGGCTTGCTGCAAAACGAGTACTTCACTGTGCGGGCATGCCACCTGGAGGAAGAGCCACATCTGAGAACGTAACCAACTGCGTGGCGGAGGCACTTAAGATTGCAGACGAGGAGAGTCTCGAGGAGGTCGCGTTTCCGGCTATTGGAGCTGGTGCAGGGGGATTGACAATGGAAGAGTCCGCCCGCGCCATTGTCAGGGCAGTCGTAGGTCATACCAGAGAGAATCAAAGAGTGAAGCGGGTCGTACTTGTTGCATACAATCCGGAATCAGAGCCAGCGTTCGAGAAAGCTCTGACAGAACTCGTGGAGGGGAACATGTGAAGCAGTGCAATATTGGTGCTATACAGGTCCAGGCTGTCATGGGACAATTTGATGAAAAGACTGGACTGGCGCTGGTCTCGAAGGATTTGACCCCTGCCTCGAGACCGCCCAGCAGGAGATACTTGCCTGTATATGACGTTTCGATGATGCGCGAAGTCCAAGCAGATGTCATTGAGTACTGGCCAACCCTGTCAATCACGGACTCAGACAGACGTCAGACAATATATGACGCAGCCGAGAAGGCTTTGCTGATTGCCCACAACCAAGAACTATCGGACGTTGGTTTCTACACCATAGGTTACGAAGTCGCCAGGATTCCAAGTTGGGAGGTGGCTGAAGAGATCGTCAAGGCTTTACATATACATGCAAAAAGGGAGTCCAAACTGAAGAAGGCAGTCATTGTTGCGAGTTCACCTACCCAATACAGCTCTCTAGAGTTCGCACTTGAGAACGGCTCCGTCATCGCACCCTAAGGACCAACAGGCTGTAACTCAAGCCTGTTGGCCCAGATTCTCATTCTCCCGAGAATTACATCCTGAGACGCTTCCTCGCAGCCTCAGCGGAGGTCACAAGGGGATCCCAAGTATCACAGATAGCAGGGGCATAGCAATTCTCAAAGTCGAAGAACTCAGGTGCCGTCATGTGGGTCTGGATTCCCACGGTTACAACATTGAGACGCATGGCAGCATCCTCAACACCCACTAGTTGCCCACCAACAATCTTTCCTCCATCCGAGTCATAGAATGTCTTGATTTTGATCTCTTTTCCACCCACATAGTAGGGGGGCTTTGTCAAACCTTTCACCGACCCTTTCTTGATCTTGACCTCAAAGCGTTCTGCAAGACTTTCAGTGAGGCCAGTCGAGGCAATCTCCAGCCCAAACAATTTGGTCACCTTTGCTCCAACAATTCCTGGAAACTTCTCATCTCCCCCGGCTGCATTGATCCCCGCAACTCTCGCCTGACGGACCGCAATGGTACCAAGACCACCGGCCATGGGCTTTCCGGTGACGAAATCTACATGCTCGGCACAGTCACCACAAGAATAGACATCTTTCAAGTTGGTCTCCATCCTATCATCAACGACTATGCCTCGAGTGGGGCCAGTTTCCACACCGATACTCTGAGCAATCTCGGTCACGGGACGAACGCCAGTTGCAACAACGACGGCGTCAGCCGGAATCTCCTTGTCTTCACCTGTTTCTCTGCTTTCAACCAATACCGCCTTGGGGGCCTTGTCGCCGATAACTTCCTTGGCAGCACTGTTACACATTATATTCAGACCATGTTCTTTGCAGTGTTCCTCGATTATCTCAGCCATATCAGAATCGACCATGGCAAGGAGAATATTGGGCAGAAATTCGACAACCGTGACATTGAGACCCCTCTCGCGGAACGCCTCGGCAGTCTCCATGCCCACAAGCCCTCCACCAACGATGAGAATGTCCTTGGCTTTGTCAGCCTCCTTCGCCAGCGCTTTCGCGTCATCCAGCGTTCTGAGCCCGTAGACCCTCTCTTTGTCCAGACCCTTGATTGGCGGGTCCGCGTTCACTGCACCTGTTGCGAAAATGAGCGAATCATACTCCAGAGTGCCTGATTCATCAGGGCCCTCGAAGCTTAGTTCTTTGTTGTCGTGGTCTATGGCAGTGACAGTAACACCCAACTTGGCGTCAATCTTCAACATCCCCCAGTTATCTGGAGGCATGAGCACAAGGTCCTCGAACTCTCGGACCTTTCCCGAGATAGTATACGGAAGACCACACCTAGAATATTGGGAATACACCTCGGTGTTGAAAACAGTGATCTCAGCTTCCCTGTTGAATTTGCGTGCTTGCAGAGCTGCAGTGGCACCTGCGGCACCACAACCGATGATTGCTATCCGTTCAGTCATATTGACAGCCTCTTAATTTCTTGACAACAAGAGAGCAACTTTCAGTGCTTATAAGAGTTCAAGCTTTACAGACACGACTTCATCCAGTCTTTCAGCCGCGCATCCTCCGTGCTTTGTCCCATCAATTTATCTACCAGTGCTCTTTTCTCTGAAGACGTGGTGCCAATAGTGGCTAATGGTAAGGACCTTGCAGAATACTGCGTTGAACTAGGTCGCGACCTTGGAGCATCTTATGTGGAAGCGCGTTTCGAAGACAGACTCAGTAGAGGATTTGTCTATAGAAATGGCGCACCTGTCTCCGCAGGAACGCAGCCTGATTCGGGCATTGGAGTTCGAATGCTTGTCAATGGCAACATGGGATTCGGCACGTTTGACAGGCTGAACAAAGAAGTCGCAAGAGAAGCGATTTCTGAAGCTTTCGAGATGGCTAAGCATGGTAACCGGAAAGAGCCGATCGACTTCGGCGAACCCGTTACAAACAAGGCCGAATGGGAAATAGATGCCAGACAGCAGATAGAGGATGTGGACACAGAAACCATCATGGCTACTGCCGATGAGATGAACTCGGTCATGAACGGACTCCCGCAGTTCACTCTGATATTGACACCGTCGCAAAGTGAGAAGTACGTTGTGACAAGCGAAGGGACAGAGATAGCTAGCATGTTGTCGCATATCTTCGCTTTTGCCCTCATGACAGCTAAGGGAGAAAAGGGCTCTGAACAGAAGTTTCTCGATATGACTCAGGCGGGCGGCTGGGAACGAATCGAGGAAGGGAATGTAATCGATAATCTAAGCGAAGAAGTCAAGCTACTTCAGAAAGCAGCCAATGAGGCCGTGGCAGTCAAAGAACTCCTCAGCAGGCCAGTTGACATGATTGTAGGACCTGAAGTAGCCGGAATCATTGCACACGAGAACGTTGGACATCCCAGCGAGGGCGACAGAATCAAAGGTCGAGAAGGAGCACAGGCAGGAGAGAGCTTCTGGCGAGACCTTGAAATGGGGAAGTCGCGGGTAGGAAGTGACGCCGTGAATGTGAGTGAAGATCCAACTATACCTAATACAGGTGGATTCTACCTGTACGATGATGAAGGTGTCAAGGCCCGAAAGAGGGAACTCATCAAGAAGGGTATCATCAACGAACCTCTCCTAAACAGAGAGTTTGGTCAGAGATTTGGAATGGAGTCCAATGGTGCCGCACGCTCCGCCAAGTACAATCGAGAACCGATTATACGGATGGCAAACACATACTTTGAGCCAGGGAACTACTCCTTCGAGGAGCTCGTCGAGGATGTGGAACTCGGCGTATATTTGAAGACATTTGCCGAGTGGAATATTGATGACAGACGATACCAATCCAAGTACAAAGGCTCCGTGGCCTATGTTATCCGTGAGGGTGAGGTGACAGACGAGATGGTAAGCAGGCCGGTTCTGGAAACCACAAGCGTGGGGCTTCTCAGCGCAATCGATGCAGTTTCGAAGCGGCTAAAGTTCGACTTCCCCGGGACATGCGGAAAAAGCGATCCCATGCAGGGAGTTCCGGTCTACGCGGGAGGCGGCGAACTTAGACTGAGGAACATTAGATTGGGAGGTGTTGGTCAATGACTGGTTTCGAAGACATGAAGACCTTTGTCGACCTTGCTGTTGACTATGCAGAAGATAGAACAGAGGGGATTATCGTCCATGGGATCGAGTCATCAACGTCCCAGATACGCTTCTCGCAGAATGCAATAGATATCAGCAAGAGATGGAAAGAACTCAAGCTAGAAATATTCCTCATTCGCACGGGGGCCCAAATCGGCTCGATTGAGAGGTCTGTTTCCAACGAGGACGAGGTGAGAAGCGCAGTCGACACAGCGCTAGAATTCACGAGGATTCTTCCCGAGTCACAGTTCTTCCAAGGAGTCGAGGGGACTGTCAGTGAATACTCGCCTATCCACGGAACCTTCGACGAGAATATCGATAGTTTCACTGCAGAGGCACCAGAGATAGTCAACTCGTCCATAGATGCTGCCATAACCAAGGGAGCTAAGAGAGTGGCTGGTGCACTAAAGTTTGGAAAAGTGCAGAAGTACTTCAGATCAAGCTACGGTCCTGAAGGATTGACCAGGTCAACGTCGTTCGACCTCAATGTGAGAGCATTCCAAGATGAACTGGACTACTCAGGACAAGGACTTCATTGTGGCACTATGCCGACAGAGGACAAAGAGAAGATGGTAGAAGCAGGGGCGGAAGCAGGTCGTCTGTCGAAACAGGCAATTGGAGCAAAACAGGGAGAACCCGGCAAATACGATTTGGTGCTCAGCCCCACGGTCGCAGCGGATATCATTGCTGGCGTACCAGGAAGTGCCAACCCGTTTCTTATTCTTATTGGTCTTTCACCATTGGGAGACCGCATGGGTGAGAGCATAGGCCCCGATTTTGTCTCCGTGAAAGACAACCCACATTTTGCAGGTGCTTTGGGAAGCAAGAGATTCGACTTCGAAGGTACACCAACTCGAGAGGTTGAGATTGTTGAGAATGGTGTCCTCAAGTCGCTTGTTCACAATACCACAACTGCAAAGATGTTTCAAACGGAATCGACTGGGAGCTCCTCGCTTCAGTCCATAAGTCAAGGTTCGAAGATGCTGCTTCCCGGCAATTCGAATATCGTCTTTGATGAGGGAGACCACTCCTTTGAAGAGCTACTCGAAGGAAACAAGCCCACAATATATGTGACCTGCAACTGGTACACAAGGTTCCAGAACTATCAGACAGGTGAGTTCTCAACGATACCTCGCGATGCCATGTTTCTGGTGGAGCAAGGAGACATGAAACCTATCAAGAATCTGAGAATTAGCGACAATCTCATGCGGATGTTCTCCAAGATCACTGCACTGGGACAGGATCTGAAGCAGATCTACTGGTGGGAAGTGCCTACTCCTACCATTATCCCGCATGTTCGAGTTTCGGACTGTACCCTGACTGCAGCAACTCAGTAGGAATTGGGGAGCTGGTCTGGTCAGCACGGCCAGCTCCTATGCCTTTAATCTTCGGTGACCGTGTAATCCGAAGAGGGGGTGTCGTCACGGCCTCTCTCATCCAAGGACTCAAGGCCTTCTTCGTCCTCTAGAAGGGCTTCGTCGACCTCTTGCTCTGATTCGGAATAGCCTTCCTCTGCTGGCTCGAACTCAGAGGGATATTCGCTATCTCCCTCGTATACGGTCTCCTCTTCGACTGCTTCAGTACGTTCTTCCTCCCCAAGAACCTCTTCTTTGGTTGGCATCATTGGTTTCCCTTCATCGATTGCCACCTGTAACTTCTCTATCTGTGACTTTCTGGCGAAGTATAAGGCGACAATGACGGCAACAGAAAGCGCAGCACCAACAAATGTCAATGTTGTCTGAAACTCACTGGCAGCACCTCCAAGCAATTGCTGCCAAGTCAGCACAAGGAAGACGAGACCTCCAATGTTCATCACGAAGCTACGTAACGGGGTTTCTACTTTGGTGATCTCAGTCAGTCCAGTGTCAACCATGGCTGCCGAGATGACTCCCGCGTTGTACTCATTGGACTTTGTCTTCTTTGCAAGATTCCTGACCGAGAGCGCCTTCTTTTTGTCCAATACCCGCATGGCGCGGGGAACTTTTTCAATAAGAACCTCAGCATACTCTCGCTTTGCCTCCTCAACATCAAAATCACACTTCTTACACCTGCCCTCTTTGCTGTTCCATTTGCGTACGCAGCGTGGGCATTTCTTCATAGGCCAAGCATCAGGTGCTACTTCACGTAGACGTTGTTTCAACATGTATTCACTGACTTGTGACTGCTCAGGTGATTCATCTTTCTTCTTCATCTCCTTGACCGCAGAGAATAGAGCTGGCATCGCACCGATGACTGTCAAGTTGGGCAGAGAACGTATCTCTCCAGCCTTCTTCTGAATCGAACGGACCTTATGGGCAGTCTGGATGCCATCGAAAAGATACTTGAAATTGAATCCGAATCCCGCAACGGCACTCACTGTTGCGACCGCGGTTGCAGCGCCGGCAACAGTGAAGAGGACATCAGTCAGGTCTTCCGACGGAATGTTGAAGTAGAAGTCCAAGGTGAATGTGTGTGGATCGTCCACACCCAGAGTCTCACCTTCGAGGTAGTACTGGAAATCGACGCCTGCCTGAAATGTTCCGGTGGCAATCTGAACTGGAAAGCCTGAGACCTCGGTCTCGATAATAGATGCGAAGTCAACATCCGCCTCAACGGGAGGAATCGTAATCTCGGGAGAAATCATCTGTGTTACATTCTGTTGGATTCCAATAGTGAATATACGAAAACCCTGATAGTAGAAGCCAATGGCTCCACTCAGGTTGTAGACTGATTCTGCTCCAATAACATCAACTTCTAGGTGCAGAGTCATAGGGGCTTCCATATCGATTACAATCGGGTTGAGCTGGTTCGCATCCGTAAGAGACTGCCCGTTCAGTGTAACATAGAGTTGAACGTGTTCGTCTCCGAACCAGTCATCATCGGTCTGTGCAGTGCTAGTCCCCACAAACATGAGAAAGGCCAATAAGGTGACAAACGCAACCAAGGTGAAAGATCGTCTTCCTCTGAGCATCATTGTTTCTCTTCCTGCAGAGTCATTCCTGCAATATAATAAGTTGGTCACAAAAGCATTTTGCAGCTGCCCCCTGAATCACTAAACTGCAATACACGGCAAGGCAATCACTCTGATATTGGGAGGAGTCCAAGAATGAAAGAGGGAAGGGGGTGGTAACCCCCATTGATGAACTACAGGATTTCAGCCAGATGACAAGAGCAACTGATACAGGGATCGTATGCCCTGATTAGGCGATTGAGCATAAGCTCGATCTCCTGACGACTCTTGCCGGCAATCTGCGGAAACAGGGCTCTGACATCCTCTTCCATGTTCGTGTAGTTCATGGTAGTCGGAGCGATGATATCCGCAGTCTTGAGCAGACCATCTTTGTCGAACTCGTACGAATGGACAAGAGTTCCTCGAGGAGCTTCTGTCATTGCTGTGCCCTTCCCAGCCTTGGGAACAGTCTCAGGCTCGTGCCACTCCAGGTCTGATGACAAGAGACTGCTTATCGTTTCATCAGCCATATCAAACACTTGAGCCGTCTCGATGAGCTGAGCAGCATTGTTGTGGAACGTGTTGTAGCTGGGTAGTTCGATGCCCAGGGTCTTCAGTGCAGACTTGGCAAAGGGAGAGAGTAGGTCTCGGTTGATATTCAAACGAGCCAAAGCACCGACAAAGATGCCGTGACCATCTCTGATTCCAGCCTTTGCGTAGCTATACTCAGGAACCCTCTCGGTGATGTATTGCTTGTAGTCTTCAACAGGCGCCCGAACACCGCTCAGTGATGCGAGGTCACCACCAACAAGAGCATATTCATCATCTTTCCGAAGAGCAAAGTAGTCTGTTTTGCGTTCGAACTCCGGTTCCTCAAGACTGGCCCAGACATCGAGGCAGGTCTGTAGGTCAGGTCGTGCATCTTGAAGTCTGTCATGAAGCACTTCCAAATCTTGATGTGCAGGGTAAGCCGAAAAGCCCCCCACCATGGGAGTCACTTGATGAACCTCACGTCCTCCTGTGAGAATCTGGAGATCGTTCCCCAGTTTCTTGAGTTTCAGGGCAATCTTGACGACATCGGGGAAGTCCGCAGCGGCGGAAATGACGCTCTCATGACCAACATAATCGGGAAGCGCCAAGTATAGCGCATGGAGAATATGCGACTCTATGTATTCACCCCAGACAAGCAACCTTCGAAGGTCTGTCACCTGCTGGTCGACCTGAATGCCCATTGCCTTCTCTACAGCCTTTGTAGAAACAACTCTATGAGATGCACTGCAGATGGCGCAGATCCGGCATGCTATCTCAGGGACTTCGGTATATTCTCTACCCTGAAGGAATGCCTCAAAGAGCCGAGCCCCCTCATCAACAGCCATCTTCACGTCAACTAGCTCGCCGTCCTTCGTCGTAACGTAGAGGGACCCATGTCCTTCAACACGAGCTATATGTTTAATGTCAATACTCTCAGTACCCATTAGAATTCCAACTCCTTAAACGCAGGCATGTCAGCCACGGACGGGCAATACTTCAAGAATTTCCGTCGTACATCATCGCCTGTAGCACCTATCTCCTTCAAGATCTTCACTTCGGCGGCCCAGTTAGCCTCAGGTGCAGGCCCTCTACAGCCCTCACAGGCAGCTCCGTGTGAGGGGCAGAGAGCATTGCATCCGGCCTGTGTGATTGGGCCCATGCAAAACTTACCTTCCTTCAACAGGCAGATGTTCTCAAGCGCCTTGCACTCTCCACAGACGCTGTATTGAGGAATATACGGTTTCTTGCCCATGACCAGTGACTTAACAATCTCGACGAACTCGCTCTTCTCCATCGGACAGCCAGGTAGTTCATAGTCCACATCGACATAGGCAGAAACGGGTTTGATGGGAATTGCGTCGATGCGCTCGTTATCCTCGCCGTAGACAATCCTCGTCATCTCGTCGATGTCCCTGAAATTGCGAAGGCCAGGCAATCCACCATGAGTGGCACACGCTCCAATGGCAACTAGAACCCCTGATTTCTCACGAATCTTCTTCACCCGATCCACTTCAGACTGCTTTGCGACAGACCCCTCCACAAAAGCGACATCCCAAGGGCCTTCGCTGTTGTCCTGCTTCGCCATGACCCAACTGGTGATGTCAACCAGCTTCAGAATGTCCAGAAGGTTATCCTCAATATTGAGGATGTTCAACTGACAGCCAGCACAGCCTGTAAGGCCAAAGATGCCGACAGTGGGCTTTCCGTTGTTACCCAATTAGATCGCCTCCTGCAATTGCTCTACCTCAAAGATAGAGAAGACTGGTCCATCCATGCACGTGAGCTTATGGCCAATCTGACAGTGAGCGCACTTACCCACTCCACACTTCATTCGTCTCTCGAGTGAAACAAGAATCTCATCACGTCCAATACCAATCTTCAAGAGTTCCTTGACGACGAACTTGTACATCACCGGCGGACCGCAGACCAGAGCAACTGTATCAGGGTCAATATCTCGCTTCTGGAAGAGGGTCGTGACAACACCGACATTGCCGTTCCAGTTCTTATCGCCCGCGTCCACAGTCATCAGAAAGTCCACATCGTCCAATGCATCCCATGCGGCAATCTCATCCTTGAAGATAATCTCGGATGGGCTCCTCGTACCATAGAAGATTGTCACATCTCCAAATTGAGAACGTCTATCAATGACGTAATTGATCAGCGAACGCAACGGGACAAGCCCAATACCTCCCGCAACGAAGAGGAGATTTCGTCCCTTGAGATTCTCAATTGGAAAGCCATTGCCATAGGGTCCTCTGATTCCAACGACATCACCAATCTCCAGATTATGGATTGCATTGGTAACACTGCCGGTTCTGCGAATTCCGAGCTCGATGAACCCTTTTCTCGTAGGAGTTGAGCTGATCGAGAACGGAGCCTCACCAATACCAAACATGCTCAACTGAACGAACTGGCCAGGTCGATAGTCGAACAGGGCACGTAACTTGGAATCCACGAATTCGAATTCAAAGAGGGATTCAGTATCACTCATCTTCCTTTTTGAGACCAGCTTGGCCAGGTCTGGAACATACACATTTTCTTTCTTGACTTGCAGTTGCATCTACTTCACCTCACTCAATGGGACTTCCCAGAGGGTGGAGAGCTCTCTCAGAACCTCTTTGATGCTAATATCACTCGGACAAGCAGCGGTACATCGACCGCATCCCGTACATCCAATGATGCCGTGCTCGTTAGCAAAGCCGCGCATCTTGTGATAGAACCGATACTTGAGACGAGCTGCAGGTGTATCTCGGAAATTATGTCCTCCTGCCACAAGAGCGAACTCTTGGAACAGACAGGCATCCCATTTGCGTGTTCTGTCAGCCGAGGTAAGAGAGATGTCAAGCTCGTCGATAACATCATAGCAGTAACAAGTGGGACACACCATTGCACAGGCTCCACAATTGACGCAGTCTTCAGCTATCTCGTCCCATATAGGATGCGAGAAAGAGAGGTCGAGGTATTCATTTATGCCCTCTAGGTCTAGCTCATGAGGAAGAGATTCCTGTTTATGCTTTAGAGCATCTTTGAAGGATTGAATATCGTTCTCATTAGCCGTTTCGAATAGATCCTCCGCCATGTGGATGAGGTGTTCACCCTTTGCGGTTCCCACCTGGACGAAATACCGGTCGCCATCTATGGGCGTCAGAAACAGGTCGTATCCTTCAATCACATGATGTGTGTTCATCGATCGGCAGAAGCCATATTCACAAGGCTCCAGACAATTAAGGCCGACCAGAGTGGTGTTCTCTCGTCGTATCCTGTAATAGTGATCCACATACTGCCCCCCAAACACCTTGTCAAGAAGCAGAATGCCATTGAGGTCACACGAATGAACACCAAGAATCAGTCGGGGGCGCTCCGCCCTAAGGGCGTTGAGGGTGTCTTCGACATTCTTATCTTCCAGATTGAAAGTCATCATGACCTCACTGGGTGGTTGGAAGAATTTCCTAGGTGACAGGATTGTACTGTCATAGGCCATGTCAATCTGCGCAGGGTCATCAATCTTATCGAAGACGTGCTTGGTGCGCTTCTTGACCGGACCAAAGATATCGAAGCTGTCTTTTACAGACTCGATCAGCTTGGTGATATCATCTTGTTTCATCACATATGAGGGACACATTCTCATCAGTCCTTGTCTATCGTCCGGGTTTCGGATTGTAAGTTTCCCAATAAGGATTAGGGAATCGCAAACATACATATTCGATGTTTTTTCTATCGGTTTGGAAAGGACTGCATCTATTCGTATCGAAATCGAACACAATACCCAGAAGATATGTCAAGTGTATTCCCATTCGATTCCTTGTGGTGCTTATCTATCATCTAGAGATACAGTATCTCAGCAGGAATAGAGTAGTTTGAACGAACACCTCACTGAGCAGAAGCAGGCTACCACTATCGGAGAGCTGCAACCCTCTATGGCGTCTCTCAGGATCAGGTTCAAGGTACTAGATATCAATGGACACCGAGTTGTTACCTCGAAAAGAACTGGACGACACCATCGAGTAGCAGTAGCCAGAATTGCAGACACTACAGGACGTATAGAGCTTGTCCTATGGGATAACGACATCGACTTGATTGAGAGGGGGCACCATTATCTTCTGACCAACGCCCATGTGGGCGTATACAATGAGGCTATGCAGTTGAAGAAGGGTCCTGACGGTACTATCCGTTCCCTCATGAACTCTCGCTTCTCACCAGTCTCCTCCAGAGACATGAGCAAACCGTTCGCTTGGAAAGGCACAAAGAAGAAGGGAGCAACCATAGGGAGAACCTTCTCGGGACGACCCGCTCGGGAGAATAGAGGGTATTGTGTGCAGAAGGACTTCTGATAGCAATCATGCCGAATACCTTTTGAATGAGGATAGACCGGACGGGAAGTGGTGTGCCTATTGCGTGTGGCGTTTCAAGATGAGATCATTCCTTATCCTATTGCTCCACTTCGGGGCTGGCTGCTTCTTGCTGGCATGAACCGACTTGAATGCGAGCGAGTACTCGACGAAATTCTCTCCGTACATAGGGGCAGTGTTATTGAATCAGAGATGAACCTCATCGAGGAACTGAAGACGAAGGCCTCAGGACTTAACGCGAAATATGCCGATTTGCTTGAGATGCTTTTTCGCTATGAAGCCCTTCGCCGGGAAGGCAAAGTACCTCCCCTGACACTAATGATTGAGGGTGCATCTGCTACTGGAAAATCCATGGTTGCATTGATGGCAATCGAGCTGCTAGCGATAACTAGGATCATAAGCACAGACACAGTCCGCCAACTGCTTCGAACCAGATCCGACGAGTCCATTCACCCGGAGTTATTTGTGCATACCTATCAGGCTTACGAATTCAGGCAGCAAGGAGCCAAGAGTCTGTCGCCAGTTGTACGCGGATATCTGGCGCAATGCCAGTTGATGAGGGAAGATATCTCATCCACGATACAACGCATTCTCGGTGAGGGGATACATTCGATTGTCGAAGGGGTCCATATTGAGCCAAGCCGGTATTCACATCTATCGCAGGGTGTCCTAGATATACTAGTAGACCCCTCAGAGGAGACTCATAGGTCAATGTTCCTTACCAAGCTCTCTGCAACCGGTCTAAGAAGCGTGCAGGGCAGCTCTCAACAAAGACTTGATGAATTCAACGCGACAAGAGAAATCCAATACTACCTTAGACAACAAGCAGAAAGTGGGAGTGTAGCCAGACTCGGTCTTGACGATTATCGGTCTGTGTCTCTTGAGCTGGCAGAGATTGTGACTAAAAAGATCAAGAGTATGCTACAGACCGTAGAGGATAAGTAGCCCCCGCTCTCTGCGTAGCCCCCTTGTGGCAGTTATCCAGTTGAGGCCGCTTGGGAGATGGAGACGGACTCATGTGGAAGAATGATTCGCTTGACAGGCTCTTCAATCCAGATTCGGTTGCAGTGATTGGGGCTTCGGACAAGGCCGAAAAACTCGGGGCTCTCACTCTTGTTGCTCTATCAGACTACAGAGGCAAAGTGTTCCCTGTCAACCCGCGGCTAGACAGGATTGGACACCTAGAATGCTACCCTGAGATAGGTGCGATTGGTCAAAGGGTAGATCTTGCAATCATAGCTCTTGGCCCGAAGCACATACTTCCGACCATGCAGGAGTGCGCCGATGCAGGCGTCGGCGGAGCAATCATCTTCTCAGCGGGATTTAAGGAGCTCGGCAAGGCAGGTGCTAAAGCTCAACGTGAGCTTCAGAGTGTTGCAGATTCGGGGAAGATTGCAGTAATTGGCCCCAACTGCCTTGGGGCTGGAAATGTGAACCTAGATCTTAACGCCACGTTCTTCCCACACCCTGTAGGCCTGCGAAAAGGGTCTGTTGCCATTGTGAGTCAAAGCGGCGGTGTATCCGGCCTCATGCTATACAGAGCATCGGACAATGGACTGGGAGTATCAAAATTCGCGAGCGTCGGGAACCGTGTGAACATAGACTTTGCAGATCTTCTCCGATACTTCCGAGATGACTCAGAGACCAGTACTATATGTATGTTCATTGAAGGAACAGAAAAGGCAAGGGACATGTATTCGGAGATGCGCAAGACAACCCGAGAGAAACCGGTTCTTGTGTTCAAGGTCGGCAAGACACCTGCATCAAGAGAAGCGGCGCTGAGTCACACAGGGAGTATGGCTGGCAAGGCAGAAATATACTCTGCCGCAATCAAGCAGGCTGGTGCGTTAGAACTCCCGAGCATAGTAGACATGATGGATACAGCAAAGGTTGTTTCGACAGCCAAGTCAATACCCATAGGCAACAAGGTGGCGGTGATAACCCACAGTCTGGGGATTGCGTTGATTGCTGCACAGACATTGGAGGAGAATGGAATGGAATTGCCCGTTCCGGATAGTGATACAGCGGTCAGGATTGAAGAACTCCTGGAAATGCCCGTACATGTGCCCATCAAGAATCCCATAGATCTCCTTGCCAAGGGTTGGGCCGAACCAGATGTTTTTGCCAAGGCCTTTGAGATAATAGCCGAAAGGCCTGAGTATGATGCTCTACTAACCGTCTTCTCACCAAACTACCAAGAGGGAATCGGTGGAGGGATGCCAGTAGAGAGGATTGTTGAAGTCACGAACAGGTGGGAGAAACTGGTTGTCAGTGTGCTCAACTCTCCCCAGGACAGAGCACCACCAAAGGTTGAAATTCTTGAACAGGGGGGTATTCCGTTCTTTTCAAGCCCTCAAAGAGCCGGTAGAGCCTTGGCCAATGCACTCAAACTCAGTCAGACGAGGTCGAAACTCAGAAATGACGGGAAATAGGTCATTGACTATGCTGCCCTGTAGGGGACTCCAGAGGAGGGCAAACATTCAATGAGGATCGATACGAGCAGATGCGCCCCAAGAAACTGTCAATATGAATGTGCAGATGCCTGTCAGAATATCCATGGAGAGAAATCCCCCCTAGTTGCGGAGGAGAAATCGCTACTTCCCGTGATTGACCAAGCAAGGTGCACAAATTGCCTCGCCTGTGCTAGAGCGTGCCCGTTTGATGCCATCCTGATAGACAATCGAGCTGAGGAGTCGCCGTCTCAGAGATCAGTTTTCTTACCTGATGACAGAGATATAGCAGTCTATGAAACCTCGAGTCGGCTGAAACGGTTTCCCGAGTCTGACATGGTCTTTGCAAGAGTACACAACGATCCAACCTTTCAGAACCACCGCAAGTCAGAATTCTTCGGTGCTGACGAGATGATCTCTCGGCAGATTTCCGGATACTCGCGCTTTGAGCACGAACTAACAAGAGCCGCTTGGGAGTATTATGATAAACGAAAGATCATAGAACAAGACTCGAGGGGCACCAAGAGAGGAACAAGAAGAGAGGCTAGCCCATTGACACTCACCAGTATGGTGAAACGGGCCGCCAAGTTTCTTGGTGCAGATCTGGTTGGGATAACACAGATTGATCAACGCTGGATATACTCCACTGACAGAGAAGGTAACACATTCGATATTCCGGATGGGATCGAGTATGCGATTGTTATGGCCATAGAGATGAACTATGACGCCATAGCCACGTCCCCAAGTTTCACGAGTTCCGCAGAGACGGGATTGGGCTACTCATGGATGGCCTTCTTGGAAACCGAGGTCTCTGCATTATTGCGAAGACTTGGCTACCGAGCAGTGCCCTGTGGAAATGATATAGCACTCAGCGTTCCGCTTGCGATCGATGCTGGGTTGGGGCAGTACGGCAGACATGGACTGCTGATAACTCGAGAATATGGCCCAAGAGTCAGGTTGGCCAAGGTGCTGACTGACATGCCACTTGTCCCCAGCCGAATCGACACAAGATTCTGCGAAGCGGTGACTCGATTCTGTGAGATATGTGGCAAATGTGCAGAGATGTGTCCATCTCAGTCAATCCCGTATGAAAGAGAGAGAACTTGGACAGGACAAAGCAAATCGAACAATCCGGGTGCAAAGAAGTGGTACGTTGATGTCGAATCCTGCTACAACTTCTGGATTGAGAATGGATGCGATTGCTCCAACTGCATACGATCTTGCCCGTTCAATAAGAGAAATGGCTGGCTTCACAAAACTGTCACATTCATTGTAGAGCGGTTTCCATGGCTGCACAGACTGATAGTTGCATTTGATGATATGCTCGGATTTGGCAGGCAAAAGCGAACAGATGAGTTCTGGGGGCGTCTGTAAAGGAACGGATTCGTCGCACAGTCCGAAAGGTGTTTTCTTCAAGACTAGCGGTCATCTGCCATGCTCGCGGTAGCCGCAGAGACTGTAGGCTGCCAGTGTTCCGAAAAGAACACAAGCCACGCAGCTACCGACTCCAACATTTCTTCTAGGCCTTTGTCAGCTCTGAATAGCGTGAGACCATCTGGTGTGAGAATCCTATCATGCTTGAATTGGAAGCACACTGAGCCATCGCTATTCTTTGCCGAAGAGGCACTGTATCGAGCAACTGAAACACCCGTAGCGTCAGTTACAGATTGTTTGAAGACCCTCCCCAGAGTACTACCTCTTCTAGTCGATACAACACCGGACCGAGAGAGACGACCCAATACGTTTCGAGAACCATCCATGATCAATGGGCCTTCTATGTGCCCTATTGCGCTTCCTGAGCTATCGAATATCCGCAAATCAGTTCAAGATTGACAGGTGCGATTGGCCATATCAGTATGTCCCCTGACCAACATCTGGCCGTCGACATAACCTTGATATACCCGAAAAACCGGGCATTTTGATGATATGTGCCACGGTTGGCAAGAATCAGATTGCAATTTCGTTTGACGGTGAAATTAGGCATTTCCCGACAGTATATCAGGTATTAACAGACATGTGGAGATAAGAAACCAACTGGAGAGCACTCGAAAAAATCCTGCTACGGTCTGACATAAGACAGGAATCAGAAAGAGTATAGTGATGTTTCATGAATGAGCAATGCGACTATCCATTCGGCTACGACGAGAACGGAAAACACAGCCGGCTAAAACAGATCGTCGATGAACTCAACCTCACCCACAGAGCAGAGGTCGCACGGCGCCATGTTGGAATGGACATATTCCGTGGTGTCCTTCCAATTCTCGGTATCGCGACTGCGGGCATCATCACGGCTCACAGTCTGCAATTCAGTCTCTTCTATGAAGCAACGGTTCTAGGTTCGGTAGGTACTGCTATAGCTTTCTTTGTTGAGGGTTTCTTTGCAGCATACCTGACCGAGACTGCTGAGGGCAAGAAGATTGTATCAGAACTTGAAGAAACAGGGCGTACCAGACTGAGCCACTCAGTCATAGTCCGAGCAGAACACCATACAACACTCTATATCGCGCTATTAGATGGGGCGGTTCCTTCACTGACAGCATTAGCGACACTCAGCCCCATGCTCCTGCCCCTGATAGGTGTGCTCACATACGTGCAGTCTTTCTATGCATCTCTAATGGTTGGATTTGTGATGCTTATCATCCTGGGATCATACTATGCGAGAATAGGAGAAGATAGTATCCTGAAAAACACTATGAGAACTATTGCAGCGGGAGTCCTCACAATCGCGATACTAGTGGTGTTGGCACTCGCGACCGGGGCATAAGATTCCGATGCGATTATTAGAGTAGTTTTTCAAGAGCGGGCCAGCAGGGATGCGATTTGGCCAAATACACCCCCATGCAACGTCAGTACCTTGAGCTGAAACGCCAATACCCTGATAGCATACTGATGTTTCGTCTTGGCGATTTCTTTGAGATGTTCAACGAAGATGCCAAGACCGCGAGCAAGGTGCTTGACATCGTCTTGACCGCGCGCGGAGAAGGTGTAGATAAGTGGCCCATGTGTGGAGTTCCCCATCATTCTGTTGATAACTACATTGCAAAGCTGCTCAGAGGAGGCCATACAGTCGCACTAGCTGACCAGGTAGAAGATGCGTCCCAGGCAAAGGGGCTTGTCAAGAGAGATGTGGTCCGCGTAATAACACCGGGTACTCTTCTGGAACCGAGCATGCTTCGAGACGAGGTGAACAACTACCTCTTGGCGTTAGTTGAGCATGATGACAGGGTGGGCCTCGCCTCAATCGACATCAGCACGGGAGAGTTTCAGGCAACTGAGATTGAGGGAGATCCCGTATCGGAGGAGGTTCTCAACGAACTTGACCGAATCTCACCTTCCGAAATCCTATTACCGGATTCATTTGGCAAGAAACAAGGATTCATAGCACGCTTGAAGCATGTGTGTGAGAAGCTCACCTACAGAAACGATTTGGCCTTCTCAGCAAGAACGGCCGAACAGAGAGTGAAGGAGCAATTCGGTGTCAAGACTCTGGAAGGCTATGGCATCCATGATAAGAGGGTTGCATTAGGTGCCGCTGGAGCCATCTTGGAGTATCTTCATGAGGTGTTGAAGGCAAACACCTCTACCGTTACGGGCCTTCGGACCTACTCCATCGAAGAATACATGATAGTTGATGCAACTACACAGCGAAACCTAGAACTCGTCAGGAATGCTAGAGATGGATCTCAACGGGGCACCCTGCTCTCTGTGCTATCTGACACACAGACTGCTATGGGCAAGCGCAAGATAAAGCAGTGGATACTACAACCACTATCTGATATCGATAGAATCGAAGGCAGACTCGATGCAGTGGAGGAATTGTCAAGAGCTGCAATTGTTCGGCAGGGTATTTTAGACAGCCTCAGGCCTGTGGCTGACCTCGAGAGAATAACGAGTCGGATAGCCTTTGGATCTGCGAGTGGAAGAGATTTACTATCACTTCGGTATGTGATAGAGAGAATTCCGCGTATCCTTGGAGCTCTCGAGGAGTGTACAAGCGAGGTCCTCGTCCGAGAGAGAGAGAGAATCGATCCTCTGGATCAGCTTCGCGAAGAACTCAAGCGTGCCATTGTTGATGACCCTCCAACAACCGTGAAGGAAGGAGGAATAATCAAAGATGGCTACAGTGATAGACTGGACAAGCTCCGTGAGTCAATTGCATCTGATAAGAAATGGATTGCTTCACTCCAGGCCAGGGAAAGGAAGAGAACAGGTATCAAGTCGCTCAAGGTCGGTTACAACAAGGTCTTTGGCTACTATATCGAGGTGACCAAGGCAAACGTGAACCGAGTACCAGAGGACTACGATAGGAAACAGACTCTGACAAACGCCGAGAGATACATCACGCCAGAGCTCAAAGAGAAAGAGGCCTCTGTTCTCGCAGGTGAGGACCAGATAAACAGCCTAGAGTACGAGTTGTACGAAGAGCTGAGATCGAAGGTTCGTGAAGTAGCTAAGGTTCTGCATAGCAACGCCGACGCCCTCGCAACAATTGATGTCATAGCCGCACTAGCAGAAACTGCCGTGAAGAGAAGGTACTGTAGGCCTATCCTGAAAGAGGATACAAGCATCGAAATCATTGATGGTCGCCATCCATGCATGGAGATGATTCTAGGGCCAAACGAGTTTGTTCCCAACAGTCTGGAGATGGGGGACGGGCATTGTACGCTACTCATCGTAACAGGTCCTAACATGAGCGGCAAGTCCACATATGGCAGACAGGCTGCAATCATTGCAATCATGGCCCAGATGGGCTCCTTTGTTCCAGCCAAACAGGCGCGAATAGGGGTCATTGACCGAGTCTTCACACGAGTTGGTGCATTTGACGACCTGACGGCACGACAAAGCACTTTCATGGTGGAGATGATAGAAACTGCGAACATCCTAAACAATGCCACAGAGAGGAGTTTCGTTGTTCTGGATGAGATTGGCAGAGGGACCTCCACATTCGATGGAATGGCTCTTGCGTGGGCCGTCGCCGAACGGATTGTACAGAGGAAGACGCGTACCATCTTCGCGACTCACTTCCACCAGTTGACAGATATGGCCTCCAAGTATCACGGTGTCAAGAACGTGCATACGCTGGCAAAGGAGAGCGGTGACTCAATCGTCTTCCTCCATAAGGTCGTCGAGGGTGGTACAGACAAGAGCTACGGCGTCCATGTCGCTGCTCTAGCGGGGGTACCTGAAGACGTTGTGAACAGAGCCAGACAATTACTCAGTCTCCTAGAGAAACAAAACCGCGTTGAAATCGGAGAATCGGAGGGGGATGCGGTCCAAGAGGTTCAGACATCTCTGGAACCACTCACGGTGGAAGACCCGATTATAGAGCAGATCAGACACCTTGACCTTGAGCGCGTCACTCCAATCGATGCACTCCTTCGGCTCAAGGAGATGCGAGATGAGATTCGACGGCGTGACGCCTAGCTACACGACCTCTTGTTCCAATAGGGGCGCAACACAGGACTGTAGACCATAATCATGGAGAAGGGGGCACGAATAGGATCAATCTTCGTCCTGACCGCAGTCTGGTACAATGTCCATCGTGATGGAAGACACATCGGGGTTTTCTGGGTAAACGCGCATCTTGAGGAAAAGTACTCCTTGCCGGGTTTCAGCGGCATCCTAGAGATTGAAGGTGAGGGTCTTATCGATTTCGAATCAGGCAGACTTCATCAGGAATAATGGAATGTCATTTGCTGCGGCTACAAACGTGGATAGTGATTGAATAATCATGGATAGGAGAGGCTCCTTTTTCTCGATTCAATGACGAAGGGGTAATCCCATCAGCTGACAGCTTCGCTTGAAGACTCATTGCGTTCACATGAGACTGTTAGGGCCTGCTGTAAGTCATCGAGAACCAGTCGACCTGTGCAGATAGTATGACGCGTGGCCCATGCAGAATATAATCTGGATTTTCTAGCTTTTGCTCCTCTTCAGATATCCAAAGAGTCTCTACTGTGAGAACTGGTTTTCCACCACGAGCGTAGGGTGATATGTATTCGACTTCAAAGAGTGATTCTTCCTCAGCAGTCAATGTCACACGAAGGTCATATTCATCTAATGTTTCCCGGTTCTTCCGATATTTGAAATTCAAGGGTGATAACGTATATCCCACGAAACTCAAGTCATCATCTACAGCACTGTAGACGCGACCTTGCGACACGAGAATTTTGACCGAGTAGTCCCCGGATTGGAGTGTTTCGGGCAGAGTGAAGGATTCTGAATCAGGGACGAAAATGCCGAGAATCGACTTACCTCGATGCCAGCGATTATCGCTTCTCCTGTCAACGCATCAAGGAGTTCCAAGCAAATATTCATTTTATCAGACCGATGAGCATAGTCCATACTTAATGAGCTAGAACTCACGTTCACGTTTCTATGATAGGCACGCAGTGAAAGGTCAGCAAAACCAACATCGAAATATGTTGTCTTCGGACATGAACCAGTGACAGGCAATCTACCAGCATATGCAGGAATGGGATTCTCATAGACGACCGACGACTTCTCACCACTGAATGAAGCAGTTACTTGGCTTTTCATCGTACTACCGATACTGCAATTGATGGCGAATCCTGGTTGAGCAATCCCGTCCTCATCATAGATGACGAACCTGAAAATCTGTTGGAAGATCGATATAGAACTCAGAAGCAGCTGCACTAGCACGTTCCGGATGTATCTCTGGGGTTGTTCGCTCAATCATCCCATAGAGAACTCCGTTTAGCCTGTAAGCAACGCTGCATAACCGTTTCTTACGGCCGGTGTGTAATCACCAGCTTGAATCCTGAGGGGATAATCGACACCCCTGGGGGCCGTCCCGTGGCCACTGATATCCCCACCGTTAGGCATTGTCTGGATCGTCCAATCATTTCCTAATGAGTATCCATCATTACCTACCAACTCCATGTCAAAGAATATATTTCCATCTGCTGGAATCATCGAATCGGCATCTAGATCATGGTATGATGCGTATCTGAAAGAATGGAGGTCCAGGTATACTGCACCGAAATCATAAAGCCCGGTTTTGGTATGCTTGATGCAGTCACAGAAATCATAAGGAATCCTTAAATGATTATTCTGTTAGACAGTTACTTGGCTCTCACAAGGTAACTCTTGTTAGAATGGGTGGAGATGATACGTCTAGATGAAAGAGAACCAGAAGGTGCTTCTAGTACTAGTCTTTTGTCTTGTTGTCGTCAGTGGAATGTTCTTTGTCGAGGCAGGACGTGAAACCTATAATGATGACACGCCTGACGCGACCTTTGGCACATGGACTGCATCTGATGATTGCTATGAGGAGTATGCGAATGGCGCATATCAGTGTGAAATGCTGTTTGTATTCACTGAGATACGAACTGATGGTTCTGCCTACTACATCAACATTGACTATGATGGGTGTGATCCTGGTTACCCCTGGAACTGTGAGAGTATTTACGCACATTACAAGTGGGGATCAGGTGAGTGGATACTCATTGCATGGTTCGATTATGTAGTAAGTGATAAAGATTGGTCAATCAATGATCCAGGTGATGAGGACACTCTCTACCTACGATTCAAAAACGCTGCACCTTCAAGCGACTCTACGAAGCACACATGGTATTCCAGTGATACTCCATATGTCGCGGTTGACTATTAGGATTAATGGGTCAATATGAGGGTCTTGGAGTCAGGGATGACCATGTCTGTAGTTATCCCAAGACCCCTATCTCTTAGTTTTGAAAGTGCGAGTTATGAGGCGTGGTGTGTCTAGAGTGGAGAAAAGAAACGCGATAATAGATATAGATCATCTCTACAAGAGATTTGGCAGCGTCACTGCACTTGATGGCCTTTCACTTGAGGTGAGTGACGGGATCTTCGGACTGATTGGCCCAAATGGTGCTGGAAAGACAACGCTCTTGAAGATCTTGCTTGGTCTGTTGAAACCGGATGGGGGGCGTGCTAAGGTCCTGGGTCATGATGTTTCAAGAGAGTCCATTCAGATACGTAAGAGAATCGGCGTTCTCCATGAGAAGGCCTATTTCCCAGTGTCCATGAGTCCAACGAGTTATCTAAGAGTGGTCAATAGAGTCTACAACTCAACAACCTCCATTGATGAGATATTATCGCTGGTTGGTCTGGAACACGCAGCCGAGAGGAAGATTGGCCAACTGTCAGCTGGAATGCACAGAAGGCTTGGGCTGGCTCAGGCACTCTGTGGGAATCCCGAACTCGTCTTTCTGGACGAACCGACGATACATCTTGACGCCGGTGGTCGCGATGATGTTGTGAGCCTCCTTGCAAGAGTCCATCGCGAGGCTGGTGTGTCGTTCTTTATCGCATCCCACATCCTGTCCGAGCTTGAGAGGTCCTGTCACACAGTCGCCTTTGTCAGAGCAGGAAAGGTAGTGGACTCAGGCACGGTCAGTGAGCTGGTCACGCGATACACCAAGGACCGATACCTGATCATAGCATCGGACTCGAGTCGTCTCTCCAAGTTACTCAGGGCTGACAAGAGAATAGTTGATGTGACAATCATAGGAACCGCGAGCGTCGTTGCAGAGGTTTCAGATGAGGCCGATGTTGCTATAGAGGAACTTGTAAATACCATGGCCACACCAAGTGGTATAACAGTCTACCGGGTCGAGCCAACCGGAACCCTTGAGGACGTATACAGGAAGGTGAACCGCAGTGAGTAGTCTGCGAGAGCGCATTCATACAGTCCTTCAGTTTGAGAGAGAGAGCTCGTACCGATTTCCCTCGATTGTTGCAGTGTTGTGTGTGTTTATTGCAGTAGGCATCCATGCCGCAGTGACTCACAACTATTTCAACTTCGACATACGTATAGATCAGACCCCGGCGCCAGGGTCTGCTGACCGGCTGGAGTACTTCTCTGAGCTCATTCTAACCCATGGCCTTGCAGTGCTGGGAAGCTGTGTGTCGAACTGTGTCTTTGTCCTTATCCTCTTAGTGCCCTTGTTGGTGGCCTACAACTTCACCACAGGATATAGTTCAGGCCTGATGCAGACGCTGTTGACCTATCCCATAAGCCGTGCGAGTCTCCTCCTGATGAAGTTCCTTCCCATCTTCCTCCTTGTTTCATGTTCGGCCTGCCTTGGCAGTCTGGCCGGGGTCTTCTTCTTCGTCCCTGTGGCTCCCGACCTTGGGCATACCCTGCTCCTCCTCCTCTCCATCTGGACCCTTGCACTACTGATGGTGTCAGTGGCTGGACTTGTTGCTGTCATCTCGAGGAATGCACTTGTGACCTCCTTTGGGTGTGTATCGCTCTGGTTCATGGCCTTCATCGGAGTGACCAGTCCGGAAACAGATGAACTGGTGAAGATGGTACTCTTTCCCCCGTTCGCCGCTGCCAATTATGCTGCCAACTATGATGGTATGTTTTCTTGGTGGGCAGGACTGTTCGAAACCGAACTTGTACTGACAGATGTCCTGACTGGGATGGTCCTGTCATGTGCATTAGCACTCCTGCTCCTGCTTTTGAGCCATGTCATCTTCAAGTACACGGGAGTGTGATTAGAGAGTGAGAGAGAGAGTATCAAAGATGGCGGTCTTTGGGGGAGTCTTTCTGGTGGTTCTATCGTTCTTGTCTGGAACGTATCTACTCTCCTACGGGATCTCATCGGATGATGGAGAGCATGTGGGCCTCCTTGTGATGCACACAGGTGATCTCTTTGTCCGTGCCAAGGGAAATGGTGACGATACGTTTTCTTTACACCTGTTTGACTTTGAAGTTGGAGCCACAGTTTGGAAGGAGGGCTCAATGGACAACGTCACTGCCTTGGCCTCTATAGAGCATGTCAATGAGTTTGTGGGAGTGGTACACCTTCCTTCATCTGGTGCGTATCTTCTTGTGGTGACGCTGGACGATGACAACACATCAAGACGCAAGAGTGTATCCATGACAATCTGGCGAGCAACACCACACCTCAGAGTGCTCTGGACTGGGACACTGCTTGTAGTGGCTGGTATAGTCGTCAATCCCAATCTGGTGAGAAATCCCTGGAGGAGGATGAAGAGTAGGTGGGAGGTACCCATGATACCGGGAGCTTGACACAAAGAACCTTACGCTTCTCCGATTGACCGGTATCTAGATCAAGATGTTGTAGCAATGAGCATCACAAGGCGTCTTCTCTTTATGAGGCCGCCAGAACATTGCCCATCTCTCATCAACTATGGACAGAAGTATATAGTACTTCTGCTTTCTCAGTTCGGTGACCAGCTCTCTGGTGTCAGCAAGTGAGTCAAAGAGCTCAGCAAGACGAAATACCTCTCCGCCTATACGTCGCCATCGCCACTCAACTGTCATGAGTGTATCTGTTGATCGAGCCTAATAACTAGCACGCAGTCTGTGAGTGGTAATCGAGTATTGCTCTGTTTCCAGAAAAAAGGAGGAGGTGGCACAAGGCCACCATCTAGTCTAGTCCTATTGTTCGTGGATCTCTGTCCGTACTTCCATATCGGCGCCGGAGCCTGCCTCTGCTCTGCTCTTACGAATGGCCCAATAGGTCATTAGCAAGAGGATCAAGAGGACACCTAGAAGAGCAAGGTTGACCTTCATTTCAGCGCCGCACCGGAAAGTGACCATAAGGGGAGCAAGGATGAGAAACACAAGATTCACGACCTTGAGCATGGGCCAAGAGCCGACCAGCAGTGTCCTTGAAGGTCACTGATGGTGTCGCGAATAACACCACACTGGTCACGCTCCCAGCCTTTGCCAAGGTGTTTCTCAGGAGCACAGGGCGGTCTTCGATGTACTTCTCGGCGTTGTCCCATGCGCCACCACGGTGGGACATGTGCACAGCTAGGAGCTGTCCGGACACGATGATTCTGCCGAGGAATCCACCCAGAGCCTCGACACCAAACAGAATCCCTAAAATGAGGGGTATCGAGGTGGTAATGGCTGAGAGGGCGATGACCTCCTTCTGAGTCGCACTCGTTGAGATGTCCACAGCACGATCATAGTCTGGTTCCTTCGTGCCCTCCAGGATTCCGGGTATCCTGAACTGGCGTCGGATATCCTGACCATCTGACCCGCTGCACGTGAGACCGCCTTGATGTTCAGAGCTGAGAACAACCATGGGAGCACAGCACCCAGGAGTAGCCCAGAGAACACAGTTGGGCTGTCCAGGAGCAGGTGGTGAAGCCCGCCGATGACCAATAGGTTTCAAACAGACTCACCGCAGCAATGACAGCAGCATTCCGTGGGTCGCCCTCAGGAACCGCTGTTCCACCTTGCCCACAAGGTCTGCACCAACATCTGCCGTCTTGATATAGATTCCTCCACCTACTCGCATGAACAGGGCTAGGAGTGTGCGTCCGAGTCCAAAACCGAGGAGAGCATCTGGACTAGTCAAAGACGTGCCGCCAACATAGGCGAATCTTAAATATGCCAGAATAGACTTGGGAATCATAAACACCGCGAGGCTACTGTCATGGAAGTCATCATCTCCCCATCAATTCTCTCTGCAGACTTCGCTCGACTCGAAGAAGACATACGTAAGGCGGAGAACGGAGAACCCGACTACTTCCATCTTGATATCATGGACGGTCACTTTGTGCCAAACATCTCCTATGGACCAATGATTGCAGAAACGATGAATAGAATCACAGAAAGACCCCTCGATGCACATCTCATGATTTCGAATCCAGACAAGTACATCCCCAAGTTTGTTGATGCCGGAGTAGAGCTGATCTATCCACATGCAGAGGCATCGTATGATGTCTACAGGACGGTGCAGCTGATTGTTCACGAAGGAGCAAGGGCAGGAATCACCCTGAATCCCGGCTCTCCCGTCGAATGGGTCGTTCCCCTGCTCGATTTGATCGACTCGGTCCTGATTATGAGCGTCTGCCCTGGATTTGGGGGGCAGAAATTCATCGAGTCATCCATTACTCGCATCAAGAAGCTCAGGCACATCTTGGATGATGAAAAGCCTGAAGTGAAGATTGCTGTCGATGGAGGAGTGACAATGGCGAACATAGGGGCCCTGCATGCTGCAGGTGCTGAGTTCTTCATTGCAGGATCTTCGATATTCAAAGCAAAAGACATAGCTCAAGCAGTCAGGGACCTGAGAAATGCTGCAAAGAGTTGGTCACCAGACTAGGCTAGACTGGAATCACCAAAATGAATATCATCTAACAATTCTACCACCAAAGACAAGAAGATATAACTGGCCTTCAAAATCATAAGAGTTGATAGCGATGAAGTTCTTCATAGACACCGCAAACGTCGAGGCCATCAGGCAAGCACATGAGAGAGGTATGGTTGACGGGGTGACCACAAACCCGTCCCTTGTAGCAAAAGAAGGCCGCAATTTCAGGGAGATTGTGGATGAGATTGCTTCTTTTGTTGACGGACCTATCAGTCTTGAAGTGATCAGTGAAGAGGCAGATGGAATGATTGAGGAAGCTCGAGAACTGAACACTTGGATAGACAATGCAGCAATCAAGATTCCAATGACTTGGGAAGGCTTGAAAGCCGTCAAGGTTCTCTCGGATGAGGGAATCCATACAAACGTCACCTTGTGTTTCAGCCCAAACCAAGCGCTCCTCGCCGCCAAGGCCGGGGCATCCTTCGTTTCCCCCTTCATTGGTCGTTTGGATGATATCGGTCACGTTGGCATGCAAATAGTGGTCGACATTGCAGAGATCTACAGCAACTACGCATTTGATACCGAGATCATCGTGGCTAGCATCAGACATCCAGTACATGTCTATGAGGCTGCAGTTGTCGGCGCGGATATCGCCACAATCCCCCCTGCAGTGCTTGACAAGATGATCAATCATCCCCTCACGGATGTTGGTATCAAGCGATTTCTTGATGATTGGAAAAAAGCCAAGAAATGAACGGTCCTCTAAGAGCAGAATGACCCGAGCAAAATAGTATCTTGCCAAGAGTTCCTCACCAAGAGTCACCCATCAGCAGATATTCTGCGTCCATGAGAGTTTCGGGTGACTATGCATCAAGAATATAAACTAAGAGTACATGATAGGTGACCAGTGTGTTCTCAAATGGAGCTTGAAGCAGAACTCGTGGTAATCAACGGTAAAATCCTGACGATGAACCCCGAGAATCCAGATGCTACCGCCATAGCTGTGAAGAACTACAAGTTCCTGGTGGTTGGAGACGATGACTCCGTGATTGATCTTGTGGGGACAGCAAAACGGGTAATTGACCTAGGAGGGAAGACTGTAGTCCCAGGGTTTGTCGATGCTCACACACACATAACCTATGCAGGCATGAGATCATCCCACATCGACCTTGAAGATGCAAGGTCGATTGACGAAGTCAAGAAAATTTTGAAGGATGCGCTTCCACGTTACAGTCCCGGGGAATGGATAAGGGGTTACAACTGGGATGAAAGCAAATGGAAAGAGAGCAGATACATCACTGCTGAAGACCTTGACGAGGTTTCCACAGAACATCCCATAGCCATCGACAGAGTCGATATGCATCTCACGAGCGCGAATACGCTTGCTCTTCGCAAGTTCAATCTGCCGTCAGAGAGCGAGGGGGTCATGACTGACGAAGATGGAAAACCCACAGGGGTACTGAAAGACGTAGTTGGGCTCTTCGGCGAGGATGCACCCGCTTCAACGAATCTTCAAGATGCAGTCTGTGCAGCAACACGCCTTGCAAACAAGCACGGCATAACGACAGCAGTCGACAACATCCAATCTGGCTTTCTCAAAGCAATTCGTGATTGCGAACGTAAGGAGCTCTTGACTGCACGCCTTGTTGTAAACCCCCGTGTTGAGAATCTGGAACACATGATAGCACTCGGCATTACATCAGGCCTAGGCGGACCAATGGTACGCATCGGAGGAGTGAAGCTATTTGTGGATGGATCCATTGGAGCCCGAACGGCCGCAGTCTCGGAACCATACAAAGATGACCCCAAGAACACGGGCAAGATGTTCATATCAGAGGATGATATTCGGGATATCTTTTCCAAAGCAATAGAGCATGGTATTCAGACACTTACTCATGCAATCGGAGACGCTGCAATCGAGACTGTCCTGAATGCGTTTGAATCACTGGAAGAGGAGCAAAAGGCCCAGATTCGAGGCCAAAGACACAGGATAGAACATGCCGAGATGATATCCGAGTACCAGATCAGGAGAGCAGTGAGCCTCGGGGTCATCCTTTCAATGCAGCCCAACTTCGTTGGACAGTGGCAGCTCGAAGACGGACTCTATGAAAGACGCTTCGACGAGGAACGCGTTCGAGGGATGAATATGTTCAGGGTTGCACTCGATAATGGCGCAAGAGTAGCCTTTGGATCTGATGGAATGCCCTACGATCCGCTCTATGGTATCTGGGCAGCCGCAACTCATCCAAATGATCGCGTTCGCCTCACAGTCGAAGAGGCGCTCAGGTGTTATACTCTCGAGGGAGCATACTCTTCATTCATGGAACGGATTGCAGGGAGCATCCAAGTAGGAAAGAGGGCGGACTTCGTGGTTCTCTCCGATCACATCCTGGAGTGCCCTCCTGAGAAGATCAAGGATATCAGAGTCGAAAGCACCTTCGTCGGTGGAATAGAGGAGTATTCGGCCATCAAGGAATGAGGTGGTCCATTGACTAGAATCAGGGTTTTGGATGATGACCTGGTTTCTCTCATCTCTGCAGGTGAAGTCATCGAGAACCCCTCTTCAGTTGTCAAGGAACTGATAGAGAACTCACTCGATGCAGAGGCCTCTCTGATAGACATCGAGATTGAGAGAGGTGGACTGTCTAAGATTCTTGTTTCAGATAACGGAGAAGGGATAGAGAAAGATGATCTAACTATATCCATCCTTCGACACTCGACGAGCAAGATATCCAGCAAGTCTGACATCGATAGGATCAAGACTTATGGGTTCAGAGGAGAGGCGCTGGCCAGTATGTCAGCCGTTGCAGATATACAGATTCTATCCAGTGTTTCTGACAAGACCGTCGGAGCAAAACTGACAGCAAGGGCAGGTGAGAAACCGATCGTTACTGATGCTTCAAGACCACGAGGCACTACCGTCATTGTGGAGGACCTATTTGCGCGGGTTCCCGCCAGAAAGAAACACCTTGGCAGTCCGGGACACGAAGGAATGAAAGTCAATGAGGTTGTCATGCGCCATGCCGCGGTCAGAAATGATGTCGGATTCCGCCTTGTGCGTGATGGACAGACCGCAATTGAAGTGCCGCCCAATCAAGACTGGTGCGACAGGATTTCCGACATCATGGGGCAGGAAATCGGTCAGAATCTTGTTCAGGTAAATCATGAGGGGAAGAGAGTAAGAATACAGGGCTTCGTGGCGAGACCGCCAATATCCAGAGGAAACAGAAGTAGAGAGTTCTTCTATGTTTTGGGGCGCCCGATTGAAGAGGAATCTTTGAGTAAAGCTGTCGAGGCCGCTTACGCGACTCTCTTGATGCGGGGCAGATACCCTGTGTGTGTGCTAGACATCTCATTAGAAGCAACGGATGTTGACGCTAATGTACATCCAACCAAGAAGGAAGTCCGAGTGACAGACCTCCACGAGATCGCGAAGACGCTCAGAATCGCGGTCCGAAGAGTCTTACACCAAGATGAGATACCTCATTCTTTGGGGATGCCCCACGGAGATAGGGGCAATGGCACCATCCGTCACAGCACAACCTCTTCAGGTTCTGTGAGGGGATTGATGAAGAATAACCAGCCCCTTGTAGAACATCAGACGCTCCTAGATGATCCCGAAATCGGGCTCCAAGACGAAGTGATGGAACTCGGCCCCCTCGGAGGCAGCTTCAGAATCATAGGACAGGTAATGAATCTGTACATCCTGCTTGAGACCGATGATGGCATTCTTGTGGTTGACCAACACGCAGCAAACGAGCGAGTGATGTATGAGCGATTCAGAAGAGAAGCCAATGAGGGTTCGATTGGGATTCAGGAAATGCTTGAGCCCATCGTCTTGCAGCTCAGCACGACTGACGTAGAAAGGATACTGGAGGTGGCCGACGATCTGGCAGAGATCGGATATGATATCAGCTTCTTCGGTGGAAATGAAGTGCTGATATCGGCAGTGCCTGAAATACTTGGACGAAGTGTTTCTGAAGAGGACATGGTCGCGCTCATGGACCAAATCCTAGATATCGGAAGTGACCACGCCACTGAGCATTTCATGGATGAACTCGTAAAGGTTACTGCATGTCACAACGCAATCCGAAGCGGACAGCCACTCAACAACGAAGAGATTAGAGCACTCCTTGTTGAGCTTGCTCGTACCCAGGACAGATACAGTTGCCCGCATGGACGTCCAACTCTTTTCAAGATCACAGCTGCTGAACTGGAAAAGCGATTCAGAAGAAGAGTCTGAAGATTCCCAGTCACCCCGTATTCAGAATCCTTTCTTCATAGTGATTCATGATTCGGGAGATGATAGCCTGTACGCACCTGCGCCTGCAATGACAGCTCCGAGCAAGACAGCTGGCATTGCCGCTGTTATCAAGAGCAGATAGACGTTTTCGAATACTGTGCCAACTCTTATTCCCAATATCAAAGACCCCAACACCAGAAACATAATGATGGTCATGCTGACGAATGTATTGACATAGAAAGCACTGCTCTTGGTATCCTCATAGGCAGGATTGAGCGCCGTAATCCCTGTGGCAATCATGACACAACCACACATGAGTACGTAGCTATGCAGACTCATCAGCAGTCCATCGATGATCGTAAGCCCCATAACAAATGAAACGACTGCGGTGGGAAACAGAGCCAAGGGAATGGAAATCAAGAATGACTGTATCAGCCTAGCCTTCATGTATTTCCAGGCGCCTGATGGTCCGCTCTGAATGATCCAGAGCTGGTCCCTTGACTCCAAGAAACCTACCCCACCGAACGTGAGTCCCGCAATCAGACCGAGCATCATGCTCACCATGAAGGTTGATAGTACAAGGACAAATAGCGGGTCACCAATTTCGCCAAGAGACGACGCATTGAGGATTACAGGGAGGATGATGGCTAGAATGGCTCCATATGCAACTCGAGAGATATTCTGAGCCTTTCGATTGAACTCCTTGACGGAGGTAACGGTAAGAGTTCCAGATGGACCGGGCATAAGACGTCTGAGCCCTCTGAGTATGGCATTCTCTCCCTTGACCGTGATCACCTTTTCGGCACCTCTCGTGCTTTCCAGAGAAAACATCTTCTCAGAGGCGGCAAACCCACCGATGACTGTCACGCATGCGAGGAGAGAAAGCAAGAGAGCATAGAGAATCGGTGGCAGGACAAGGACAGTGTTGTAGAGGGCGATGAGGGCAGGAGGAAGAGCTAGACTTGCAGTAGACACAGCAATCCAACTCAAAAGGTCGGCGCACCACGTTGATGGAAGAATGAGAAAAATGTCCCACCCCATGATCTCGGTGAGGGGCCCTGCAAAGTACATCAGTCCGTAAACCGGAACCAAAAAGACTAGTGCTACCACAATGCTGAGAGCCTTGGCCAAATCATTGCCCCTGGACGAATCACCGAGCTTTGCCTGGATGCCTACTGAGAGAAGATTCGAGACCCAGATGGTTGCAAGCACGAAGAGAAAGACTACACCATACATGAGGATTTGTCCCACTAGTGTCATGGAGAAGGCACTCACAACCACTGAGAAGAAGAGCGGAGCCATGAAGAGGGCAATGAGAAAGTATACTGGAATCTTCCCAACAAACATTCCGAGAAGCATGTCACGTGTTCGGATATTGCTGCTGAGCATGATCTCCCATTGACCGATCTTGATCTCCTGAAGTGAATATGAGAGAGGATAGAGTAGAATCATCAACCAGAGGATGAGCAGGAGTGTGCGCATGATTCCCGGCAGCCCTCCCTGAATCAGCGGGTTTGGGTCAACCTCAAGCATCCAGAAGAAAGCAGAGAGCACTTCAGGTGCAAGAAACAATGCCCAAACGATAGCAAAGGCATAGATTCCTGCAAAAGCAGCTGCCCGATTCTTTCTGAAGTTGGATGTGGAAACACGAAACTCGGCTTTTGCGATTGCCCACCAACCACGTGCCAAGAGCTATTCCCTCCAGCTGAGCAGTTCCTCTCGGTCGATTTTTCCTCCGACTATCTTGAGATATGCATCTTCAAGGTCTTCAGAATCCGTACGACTGATAATCTCCTGTGGGGGTCCATGTTCCACGAGCTCACCTTCAACCAGTATCCCGATGACGTCACATACATCCTCAGCGAAATCAGTGAGATGTGTACAGATGAAGAAGGTCGTGTCCGTTTCCTCAGCGAGAGCAATGATGATCTCCTTCACAAGAGCACTCGCGGCCGGATCAAGTCGGGCGGTAGGCTCATCAAGAAAGACAAGCCGTGGTTCATGGATCAGCGTCGAGGCAATCAGTACCTTCTGCTTCATTCCAGAGCTGTAGCTCTCCAACAGGTCGTTCTGACGCTCAGTTAGATCCAGAAGATTGAGTAGCCTATTGATTGTGCGTGCGAGTGCTTCGCCGCTCAAATCATACAGGGCTCCAATGAACTCCAGGAACTCATAGGCAGAAAGCTTTGAGTACAGGCCTGGTGCCTCGGGGAGAAGACCAGTGATTGCCTTAATCTGGTCTCTCTGGTTAGATATGTCAAGACCACACACCGTTGCACTTCCACCAGTGGGACGAAGTAGACCAGAGAGCATTCGTACGGTCGTTGTCTTCCCTGCACCATTAGGTCCCAGATAGCCGAATGTTGTTCCACGTTCCACGTCGAGATTCAAAGGTCTGACAGCTTGAATGTCACCAAAGCTTTTCCTGAGATCCTCTGTGCTTATCTCCACCCTATTGCCGGTCATCAGACAAAACCTACTCCACCGCTCACACATCATCCAAAAAGTCATTCGATGGACGCAGGAGGTCATATGCACGAAAGACATGAATGGTGGCTGAAAACAGCCAGTAAAAGGTGGAAGAATAGCTTGTGCTTCAATGGGCTGGAGCGTCTCACTTCCTGTCATGAAGCCCCAATATCGCTGCACCGAGGGCTCCGGTCAGTTGGGGCTCCTCCGGGACCCATATCGAAGCATCGAGTTCAGTTGAAAGGTAATGGACGAAAGCGGGATTCAATGCAACGCCACCGGTCAGACCGAATGGCCCCGTGCTTCGGACTCGCCTCGACAATGAGGCAATCTTTGAAGCCATCGATGCATGAATGCCGGCGGCTATGTCTTCGACTCTCTTGCCAGCTCCGATATGACCCACAACTTCACTCTCAGCAAAGACAGTACATGTGTTGCTTATATCACAAGGATTCTCCGACTTGAGAGCCAACTGCCCGAATTCGCTCAGGGATATCTCCAGAACTCCAGCCATGACTTCGAGAAATCTACCAGTCCCAGCACTGCACTTGTCATTCAGCTCGAAGTTCTCGGGGCGACCATTTGCACCGATCCGGATCACCTTCGAGTCTTGTCCACCAACGTCGATGAGAAGTCGGATGTCTGGGTTAAGATGATTTACTCCAACACTGTGACAGGTTATCTCGGTGATGTTTCTGTCAACCGATTCGATGAGAGACCGCCCATAGCCCGTGCTTACTGTCACAGTCCTACTCCAATCGACGCCCATCTGATGCGCTACTGCATCAAGACATCTCTCCGCAGCCACGACTGCAGAAGCCCCAGTGGGCAACAGATGGCTTCCTAGCACACGACAGTTTTTGTCAATCAACACAGCCTTCGTACTGGTTGAGCCTATGTCTAGTCCGACTCCGTACTCAGGCTCTCCAGTCATGCTCTCAGCTCCTCACATCAACATCTCAAGCAGCGCGTCAATCCTTGTCTGAACCTGTGCTTCGTTGAACAGGCGGCTGTCGACCATGTCACCCTCGATGACCACACCCGGTACTCCGGTCCGCTCAGTCACAAGTTCCTTGGAAACGAGTTGCCCTAGTGAGTATCGTTTACACGACCTCACCGAGAATAATGCAAAACCGTCCAGATCGTAGTTTCTGATGAGCTCACACATCTTATCCACTTTCGCATCGAGCCCTTTGTTCAGATACACATTGCTGTAGATTCTCGCTACACTCTCGAACAGGTCATCTCCTGATATTGAGCCAGACCACGCGTGAGTATATGTGTCAGCTGGAAACACCACACCCCTCTTCGCTAAGCCGTTGAAGAACTTGAATATGTTGAACCACGGAGGTATATTGTCCCAGAGGAGTCGTATCTTCTCCTCTCTTATGGCTCCAAGATTCTGTTTCACTCTATCTCTGACTTCGTTGAGGAGAGCCTCGTAGAACTCAACTATGTGTTCAGTCCCTCTCATGGAAACCACAGGTGCCATCGTGAGAAACCGATCTGCGCAGTTCAGTGGACTGGGGGTGTTCTTACAGGCCTCCAGGGACTTCGTCCAGAGTCTGATTGCCCGAGTGGAGAAATGTGCGACACGACGTAGACGGTCGACCTCTAATTCGGTCTTGAACCTTTTCTCCAAGAAACCCACGAGCTTTTGGATGCCGCTCTTGACGTATTCCAGGTGATAGGAGCTTTGCCCGTCATCAAGAGGTGGTGAATCCAACAGGAACACGGGTGCGCCTGTAATTTCAGACACTGCATCATACCAACGCAGTACAGTTCCACAGATGTTGTTGCAGGCAAGCAACGCCTGCGGAGTGGGAAGCCCGTCCAGAGGGCTATCGCCAGGACGAAGAGTAGAGCCGATACCGGAACGTGCGTATGAACAGAGCTCTTGAGAGTATCCGAGCTCCTCCGCAAAGCCACATATCATGGGACCTACCTTCTGTGAACCAACAACTGCACCATATTGCTCCGGATAGCTTGAAGTAACGCCCATTGCCTGCGGTATTTCTACCGGAAAACCTGAGGTCACCCATGCAAGTCTGCCTTCCTCACTGGCTGCGTGTCCCTCAAGCATGTACCTGAACATCACCTGTTGCAGGAGACTCTGACTCTCCAGAGGTCTGTAATCCTTCTCTGCATACTCTGTCACAATCTATACCTCCAGGTTGATGTTCTCCAAGAAAGTCTGTATTCTTGTCTCAATTCGTGCACTATCAGAGAGTTCAGGGTCTAACGGAACACGGACAACAGGGATGCCCATCTCTCTCGCAACCCTCTCCAGCGATGGTCCTTCGAACTCGTCGGGGTCACAGAAAGACTGCTCACATACCATGAGTCCGTCTACAGAGAGGCTTGCTAGAACACTCTGCAGGAACAGCTTTCTCGCAGAGAGACCCTCTTGAGTTGGCTCAAGTGGTGCACTCAGCACAGATCTGGCCATCGACTCGAATGGGTCCCCATCTAGGGACGGGGCATGAGTGAATACGGTCCTGAAACCAAATGACAACAAGTCGAGAACGATGTCTACCCGTTCAGACTTGTTCCGCCTCTCAACCACATCCGAGAGAACCCGTGGATCCACCATGCCACCCGCCACCACAATTCTCTTGCTTGAACTGTTTCTCTCGAGATTGATGCCATCCAGACTTCCCTGTAGCAGGCCTCGCCGGATTGATTCAACCGTCCCGCTGCATTCCATACTAGAGGTAGCCGCCTTTACCGAATCGAGTGCATCTTGTGCTCCTTTCAGAGTACCTTCAGAAGGGTCAGCCAAGAAATCACCAAGCAGACCAACAAGGGCCGAGTAGCTTACCAGGCCGGGATTACACGCTCTGGCAGAATAAAGATAGGTAAGAACATCTCTGAAGGTTGAAACAAAAGCACATGCAGCCTCGAATCGGTCCTGAGTGAATGATGTGCCGAAAGAAGTCTCAAGCCAATAGCTCAGGTTCCTCAACTCCTCTGCGAAGTAGCGGACAGCTGCGTCATCGGGTTTCGTTGCGGGATAGGTCAACCTGTATACACGGTCATCCGGAAAGCGGTGCCGCCAGACATCCGCCAGATTCTGAAGGGAGTCACAGGTGTTCCCTGGGAAGAGAAACCCATCATATAGCGGCATTGTACCGCTCATTCTCTGAGAAAAAAGGTTCCTTGTCAGAGAGCATGCAAAGGTCTGCAGACTGTCCTCGAAATCCCCCCTCTGTGACGGATCCGCCCGAATCAGCGATGGTGTCACACTATGTGCCAGAAATAGCTCAAACGGGACATGAGGGTACACGTAACCAACGAGGGGATTGCCATGCTCTACAGCATCGCGTACGAGTTGGGCTGAGCTTTCGGCGAGTTCTATGCGGGTCAGTGGGATTACCTTCCTTCTGTTGAGAGAAGACACTGGAAACTCTTTAGCGGTAACAGACTTATCTCTTACGCCGTCTTCTTACTCAGTTATGGACAGTTGTCCCTTAGTAACTTATGTAGAAGGACATATGAGGGAAGAAGCTGTACGTAAACAACAATCTAAGCGCTGATTCGCTTAGATAATGAAACCAAGAGAAGAGAAAGCAAAACGGAGAGATGAATATGGAGGACTATTTGTGGCACAAGCATAAGTGGCCGAAAGATGCGCCGAAGACGATTGACTATCCAAAGGAACCCCTCTTTGCAATGCTCGACAGAACGGCTGAAGCAAGAGAGGAACACCCATTCACAGTATGGGAGGGTGTTTCCAAGTCATTTGGCCAGGTGCGAGATAGTGCGAACAAGATTGCAAACTTCCTGGCTGAGAGAGGAATTGGTCCGGGGGATAGAGTCGCAATCTTCTTACCTAATCTGCCCCAGTATCCACCGGTGTTCTTTGGTATCCTGAAGACTGGAGCTACCTGTGTGACGTGTAATCCCATGTATAAAGCAGGTGAGTTGAACTACCAGTTGAAAGACAGCGGTGCGAGGGCAGTGTTTGTGATGGATCATCAGAAGTTCACACCCACATGCTATGAGGCCGTAAAAGGCACAGATGTGGATACAGTGGTTGTTTGCAGTGTCAAGAGCTTCTTGCCAAAGGTGAAGGCGATACTAGGAGGACTACTAGGCAAGATACCCAAGAGCCCTTACTATGAAGAAGACAAGACTGTCATGTATGATGACATAATGGAGGAATATGACCCAACAGCGCCTGATGTGGAGGCCGACCCGGAGAGTATAGCCCTCATTCTGTACACTGGAGGGACAACGGGCACGCCCAAGGGGGCATCTCTGAGTCACATGAACATGGTCTCAAATGTACATCAGGTCTACGAGTTTGTCAACCTCTCCCCTGAAGACATTGATGCTCCGAGAAAGATAGTCTATGGAGAAGAATCCTTCGTAGGAGCATTACCATGGTACCATAGCTACGGTCTGACGCTTACAATGCTGATGGCCACGCAGTATGCAGGTCAACTGATATGCATCCCAGACCCGCGGGCAGGAGACCCACCGTTGTCAGCGATGCTTGAGGATATCGATAAATACCGTGGTTCTATACTGAACTGTGTGCCCGCCCTTTATGCAGGTATCGTAAACCACCCTCACGTCACGAAATATGACCTGAGTTCGATCAAGGTATGCAGTTCAGGAGCTGCTCCCTTGCCACCGGAACTGGCCAAGAACTTTGAAGAGGTGACTGGAGCCATCATCTTCGAGGGTTACGGACTCAGCGAGACCGCACCGGTCACCCATGTCAATCCTACCAACAGGAGAGACCGCAAGTTTGGTTCTATCGGACTGCCGGTTGCAGACACAATTGCCAAGATAGTTGATTTAGAAACCGGTACACGGGAACTACCTGTTGGTGAAACGGGAGAGATTGCCATACATGGCCCTCAGGTCATGGCCGGCGGATATTGGCAAAAACCTGATGAAACCGCTAACGTCATGCACAAGATAGAGGGAAAGAAGTTCTTCTTGACCGGCGACATCGGTCACATGGACGAAGAGGGCTTCTTCGTAGTGAGTGACAGGAAGAAAGACATGGTCAACGTCGGAGGACTCAAGGCATACCCGCGAGAGATTGAGGACTATCTCTATGAGCACCCCAAGGTTGCAATGGCTGCTGCCATCGGTGTGCCCCGTGAAGACGATCCCACGAACGAGTTCGTGAAGGCCTTCGTTGTCCTGAAAGAGGGAGTTGAGGCTACTCCGGAAGAGTTCATCGAATGGGCCCGCAACAAAATGGCAGGATACAAGCGGCCGAAAGAGGTCGATATCGTCGATGAGCTTCCATTAAGTCAAGTGGGTAAGGTACTCCGCCGAGAACTGCGGAAGCAGGAGCTGGAAAAGAGAGGTATAGCATAGTCAGCAGCACAGCACCACGATAACGGGCATTCCCTGAGCAAGGGCCGTCTTCAGAGCTGAGTCCATATCTCCAACTCTGCTGAGCATCGACTACGCAGGACAGAGAATGCGTGATAGCCAACAACACAATGATCTAAACAGCAATAGAAAAGCGAAGACTTTTACTAGAATTTGTGCATATAATATGAGGCAGTTTGAGAGCCGCTGGCCTAGTTGACCAGAAAACTCAAGTTGAGTGAACAAAATGAGCACGACTTGGTTCATAGCCAAGGAATATCTGAAGAGGCTGGACATCAACTTCGAAGAGCGAGGGCGAAAGACCTTCAGCCTATTCCCACATGGTCCAACAAAGACCGAGGAGATAGAGGTCTTTCCGGGTACGAAATGGATCACACTCACAACCAGGCTCTTTTGTGTGTCCGAAGTGCCTGAGAAAAACCAAGGGTCCGTGTTCGAACTGCTTTTGAAAACCAACGCGAAGCTGGTCGGTGTGAACTTCGGCTTGGACAAGAAGGGCTACATCACCATTCGTAACGCTATTCCGGTCACAGGAATCTCCTACGACGCATTCGGAGCTACCTATGAGTCTCATCTCAATGGCATCGAGTTCTTCCACGAGAACCTAAGACCTAAGATAGAAATCTAGCTGAGCTATCGATGGGCTTACTCAAATGAATAGACTCTAAGAAAAAGGAATGAAGAGGGGACGTAGCCCCTCTTTCTAGTGCTACTTTCTGCGTCTGGAAACCAGGACTCCAAGAATCACCACGACAAGTGCGACACCGCCCAGAAGGACCATCATATCGAGGTCCAGACCGGGTCCGGGCTCGCCAGTTGTCGTAGTAGTAGTTGTAGTCGTTGTGATAACGATACCCTGCCCCACGATGTACGACTGGGCTTCTGATTCATAGACACCAGCCTCGGTATGTACGACGATCTTGTAGTAGACCTGCGTGTCTTCAGCAAAGGGTGGTATGTCACCGGCGAATACTCCAGAAGACTCCTCCCACATGCTCACAACCGTTGGCGGTTCCGTGTCAGTCCAGTAGACTAACTCGACGTCAAACACCTCGACACTTGAAAACACTTCTGCATTGATTCTGACGGTGTCTTCACCTGTCGGTACGGTGGGTGAGATGCTGAAGGTGCCGAACTGCACAGGTTCGCCAGGGCCACCAGTGGTGCCTCTATTGGACACGTAGCTCACGAATACAGGATCTTGGAACACACTATATCCACCCCACTCAGGGAACCCAATGGTCACATAGAACATACTAGAACTGGATGACCAAGTAGTGGCGGACTTACCGCTTGAAGACTCGAAGGCAGTCCGGAACGTTCCCACGGGTGTGGTGTAGCTAACGACATCGTAAGGAGCAGTGGTGTTCTTGCCCCAATCGTACGTCACACCACCCATTATCATCTCCGCAAAACGTGCTCCAGCGGTTTCAAACTCGAAACTATCCGAGCTGACCGTTGACTCACTGTCAGTCATGGTTCCATTCGCCTTGAATGCGAAATCCGACATGCGCACATCTGCGAAGTAGTTCAAAGCGAGAGATCTGTTCTCAAGATTGCTTCTTCCGCCAAGTCTGTGCACTTCCCAATTGCCAACATAGTTGTCAACCTTGATATCAGCATAGTTGTTCATCGTGGTGCTGTTCAGATAGCCTTTGAAGTGAACAAGAAACGATAGCTCGTCCACAGTCACCTTGGTCGGTCGCTCGTCGAATGTCGTCATGTCGCTTCCCGTCATCATACCATCATACCAGCCCCAGTAACCTCTGAGAGTGAAGGGAAAGACAGTTCCGTTGATTCCGGAGAATGTTACCCCCCATGTGACCTCGTCGGTAATACCCAGGTGCATGAAGCCAGACGAATTAGAGTTTCCGTAGGCCTGACCGGGCGTGACAAAACTGACTGCGTCCACAGAGTCAGGAATCAAGTAGTGAGATAACTCGCCACTTCCGGGATTCAGGAGGTCTACGTCCATCATATCGTTCTCATTCTTGTCCTCCCAGATCATCAGACCACTGTACTCGTAATGCATTCCGATGTCCAGCCAATGCTCTACATCATCCTGCATGACAGTGGTGCCGTAGTTCTGTCCGACACCGAATGAGAGCCACGTCCAGCTCTGCTCGTTCGAGGTAATCCAGTCCCAGCCGTGCTCTTCAGCTTCTGCAACGATGTCTGCCCATGTGACATTCTTGGCCATCCAAGCTATGTCCCAATAGCCGGGCTTGGGATCATCATTCTCGGTCAGAAGTGTGTCTCTGACGCTTTCCATGTCTTCTTCGCTCAGAGATGAAAAGTCTGAGGCGTGGTACCAGTAGAATGTCTGGTTCCATTCGTAGCTCCAGGTGAACGTATCAAGGCCCATCCAAGATTGAATGTGCATCTCGTCGCCGAAGAGCGTACCATTGGGGTTCCACTCGATCCAGACGTTCATCCATTCCCACTCGTGTGTCCAGCTATCAGTGGAGGAGTACTCCTCACGTATGAAGAACTGGTCATCTGTCGTAGATAGGTCGCCGTCGAGGTCGAGGGCACCATTGTCCTGGTTCACAGTCCATCTCTGGACGCCCCACATACCCCACTTCGGCACACCAATCACAACATCGTAGAAGTTCTTGTACACGGTGGACTCGATTGGGGTGGGCCCATAGACGATTTTGTGTCCCCACCTGAGACGCATCTTGTTGATGCTCTCATAGCTGGCATTGGCTACCTTCAGTTCACCATCGTACATGAACTCGTAGTATGGTTGGTATTGTCCCCAGCGCATGTTCACATAGACATCGCCACCCATTGTTGCATTGAAGAGCTTGTAGGCCCGGAAGCTCGTTCCCCAATAGGTGGTGTTGTACTGCTGACCCATGAACTCATACCAGTCGTATCCATCATAGTAGATCTCAACTCTGTAGGAGGCGATTCTGGGGAGCTCTACGTAGTCATCCACAATGATGATAGTTCCATTGATTAGCTCGTACTCGTGCCACGTTTCATTGCCGGATGAATACCAGTACGGCCACTCTTGCATCGAATAGACCGATTCGCCGTAGTAGTCATATTCGAAGACAGAGGCCACGTATGTTTCATTGACAATCCAGGTGGTCCCATTTACCAGAGGTAGGTAGTAGAAGTCATCATAGTGGTCGTAGTGAGCATTACCATCCCAGTCGTCATGGTACGCAACCTTGTCGATCTCACTGAATCCTAGACTATTGTCGTAGGTGCCTATGGAGGCTGTATAGCCTACCTGCAGCGGATCCCAGATACTGGTTCCGTTCGCCATTGTATGAGGCATTGTTAGTATATAGACAGTATACACAGTCCCAGCAATCTTCACCGTCCCGTGAGTCTCATTCAACTCATTGACCGTGTAAGCATTGCCGCTGTAGAGCAAGGATTTGGCCGTCGGAACGCTGCCGCCACTAGACTCCTTGGTATTGAGGTCCCAGCTACCGTAAGCATTTGCTCCGGGATATGGCATCTCATGTTTCTTAGCACCATCATCATAGTACCATGAACGTCGAACGTTCCAGGTAGCAAGTATGACATCATTGCCTCCATACTCTCCCTCGTAGTAATACTCAGGCCAGCTGACATGCTGCCAAGCACCGTCTAGGTAGGCCATATACCTGTAGTCTGCTGGGTCATAGACAAGTTTGTGGAGGTTTCCGTCGAGGTCAGTCATGTAGTAGGTGCTGTCTTTGCTCTCCCACCACCACTGTGAGATGTTCAGGACTCCATCGAGTCCGTACCTGACGTACTTACGTTCAGTCCTGAACTCAAGGTCAACCTTGTCGTAGAAACTAAAGCTATCCAGATTCCATTTCTCGTAACCAGAACTGCCCTGATGGATTTGACCATTTATGTCCATCCACCAAGCATAGCTGGTCCCGCCATAATCCCACCAGCGCTCGTATTCCATCGCTGTGATGAAAGTATCCCCTGTGGAAGTGGTCACATTGTAGAGGTTGATTGCCTCAGCATATGTGACAGGAATCTCAGTATTGTTCTTGAGTATGTACTTGTAGTGGTCTTTCCCTGTCGCAGGATCCCAGTGATCATAGAAGAACATCTCCTCCCAAGTATATCCGCTCCATGGGTCGTAGTTCTCAATGACCTTTATTGGCTCCTTCACTCCATCTATGATGATGTAGGGAGATTCGGTGCCAAGCTGGGTCTCACCTGTTGGAATACCATCCACGAACTCGAATGCAAGCTGAGCGGGGTCAACGGGCTCAACATAGACCTTCTGACCACCATGCATGAAGCTATAGACCCATTCACGGTTCCAAGTCATGATCTCGTGCTGACCGTATTCACTGGAGTAGTCCGTATACCAGGTGTTGTTCAAGAATGCGAAGTCCCACCAGTAGTTGGTATCAGGAACACTCTGACTCATGTTGACAAGGAATGTCACGAAGAGGTCTCCCTCCGATGTCCATTTGGTGTAGTCGGAGGTCATACAGAAGATATCGTCAACTCTTGTTTCTGCACTACGCCGGTTGATCCAGTTCTTCTGCCATTTACCTTCCTTCTGGTTGTAGTACCACCACTGCCAGTGCCAGTCCTCAACCTCCATCCAATCCCATTCCCAGTATTCTCCGTATTGCCACTCCCATATATTCGTATCTTCATTGTAGACGTAGTGCCAACCTGTCTTATTGGTGTACACCCAGTCCCAATATGTACCATAGGTGAAGTTGTACTTCTGGGTATGGTTGAAAGCCTTGTAAGTTGCGACTCCCGAAGCGTCAAACTGAATGACATAGATGAGCTCTGACCATCGCGATTCGTCTTCGCTCCAGTGGCCGTCATAGGCATTAAGTTCGAACATAACGCCGTCGATATCAGTAGCAACATCGCTGCCGCCCTGAAGGCGTCCACGGACCATGAAGTTCTCACCTTTGTCTACGTGGAACATCCATCCATTTGGTTCGCTACCGTCTTCTAGGAGAAGCTTGGCGATTGTCACTGGAATCTCAATTGCAATCTGCTTGGCCATCTCGTATTCGGTTTGCGTCTGACGCGGATTATCACCCCAAATTGCAGGAGAATACCACATGTTCTCTGCGCCCATGACAGTATCCCTGAACCGGAAATTGCTATACTGATTGCTCGTCGGCATCTTCTCTGTAAAGTGTCCCACAAAGTCAACAACATAGTCCTTCCCTAGTGGGCGTGCAACACACTCGGTTGTATTTAGCTCATACAAGATTGGCAGTTCGGGAGGAATTGGTTCAAATACCATTATCTCTTCATTCCAGTCCTCATAGTTAAGCTCGTCGTGGGGCCAGCCCCAGTAGGTGTAGCCAAACCTCGTTTCGAAACCAGTTGTCATATTATAGATGAAGTACAGCCGTTTCTGAACCCATTGGGTTTCATTCTCAAGCCATCGGTCCCAGGTAGCGGTCGTTTCATTCCATTGCTCACGCATGACTGTCACGTTGACCTCCATGTAGTTACCGAGATCGCTCCATCGTCGCTCCTGATATGGGCCGTAGACCTCTTCGAAATAGGTGACTTCCTTGCTGGCATTCCACACATAGGTGTCCTGATCTGCGTTGTATTCCCAGGCACCTGGGGTCGTTCTCTCTGCTGTGTGCCATCCTGTGACATTCACTAGTTTGTCAATGCCACCGGGCATGTCGAAATTCAGGATTATGTACTCGAAATCATCATCGCTCACGTTGAAGCGCATGATGAAGTCCTCTTCGCGACTGATCGAATATAGAACGTCACCTTTCATGTCAATCTTTTGAAGTGTGTAGCTTCCACCATAGCTGAAGCTCCATGCTTCATCTGGTGGGATTCCAACCGCAATTCCCTGAAACTCCCAGCCGGATCCAAAGTTGTAGGATCCAATCCAGTTGTAGTCTGTGTCTTGGACATTCATGTGGAGTTCGTAGAGACCCAACGGAGCGTGTTCATTGAACCTTACAGCGAAGTTCACGTAATGGTGGGTTGAGTCGCTGTGGTTGGAACATCCCTCCACAACCAAGTCCATGAAACCGGGTAGCGGCGTTCCACCCTCGTCTGACATGTTCCACTGACTGCTCCAGCCATACCACGGGTCGGAAACATATGGTCCGGCATCGAAGCTGAAGTCGAAGTTCGCTGAAAAGTTCCAGTCAGATGTCAAATACCAACCGTTGAACCCAACTCTGCCTAATGATGCTCCGCCGGTGAAAATGCTGTTGGGAATGGTTACTTCAAAGATGATCGTTTCGTCAATCTCTGCATAGCTATCAGCTGTCAGAAGCGATCCATTCTCATGATATACCTTGAAACTCGGACTGGGTCCGAATAGCCAATTAGTATGTTCCCAGGTCCACTCATCACTAGTGCTATTTGAATTCTGATTCCAACCCACAAAAGTCCCATTATCTGGATAGTCTTGGGATAGTTCGTAGGAAAGATGTGACCATGGATTTTCGCTCGAAGCGGAAGGTCGTGAACTGGCAATGGTTGCCAGAGGACTGCGTACAGCAGCCGACGTACCTCCATAGACCATGGAAATCATGAAAACAATAACAGCAACTAGAGAAAGAGCTTGCTTTTTTGTCCTTCGTGATTGCATGACTCTCGATTCTCCTAGCGCGTTCTGGTTCCCTAGCTTCAAGTCAAAGTCAGTTCAACGGTGGCTTCGAACTTCTAGAGCAACTAGCAACAGCGCGCCTGATTATCTTACAGGTAGAATAGCAGCTATGAGATAATATAAGCAAAATTCCGACATACTGTTACGTCTATGACTCTTCTGGGGATATCTTCTTGCCTCCGACCCGTCGCCGTCTGACCTCCTTATCCGAGTCGAACAGCCGTCCACTAACAGGATTGGGACAACACGTTGGATACCAGAAACCAGAGGATCCCTCCAACGATACGAGTCGGAGGGACCGAAGAATGCGATTGCTCTATCTGAACAATAGACCGACCAACCATGAAACATTGGTCTCGATGAGAGCAGAAACCAAGAGGAAGAACACCACAAGAGCAAAAGTCCGCCATAGGCGACCACTGCTGAGTAGCTCCTTTGTCTTCTGAGGAATCATGGCCCAGTTCTCTTCTTTGATTATGGGTGCCAGTTCTCTACCTATCCGAATCGAGGCCGCGGCCGCGAAAAGAAACGCAGGAATCTCCACAATTGCGTGGGGTAGTATCCTGGCAACGAAGTGAACGGGGTTGGCAAAGAGCACATGGAGTGTAAACTCTCCACCGAGCCAGAGTGCTGTTGATAGTACCTCCGCTATTGCCAGAGATATCAGACTGAACCGAATGTAAGTTATGAGAACGTCCTCCTGTCTGATCTCTTCATTTCCGTGGAATATGCCCTTGTACAGAGCAGCAAGAATCATCGGCATCACTATGATGGCTATCAATGTGAACTGGTCATCGTAGACGAAATACTCGATTGCGATGAGCAGGAGAAGCGGTGGGAACCACCACGCACCGGTACCTCTACCAGTCGCATTCCTGACAATGAGAACAATTGCATAGACAACAAAGATTGCCCCAAGTACAATTGCGGCACGAAGACCAAGATGAGCGGCATAGGTGAATGGCCAATTAGCGTCACCAACAATGTAACTCGGCACAAAGACTCTGGTCACGTAATCGTGGTAGGTCCAGACTACAGCAATGGCAGACCCTAAAACGGTCATGACCAGAGCGCTGAGTGCTACGTTTTCCTCCGACTTCGGCTTTTCCACAGCAACCAGCCAAAGGACGAGTGCCCAGAAGATGGGGCCTATCACGAGAATCAACAACGTGCGAATGATGTTATGCTGAGCTAATATGATGAACTCGCTTCCTGTGACAGCCAGTACTAGCTCTAGCCCGTCTGGGAGGCCAATCTCGTTGATTAACCCCGTGATGATGGAGCTCAGTAGGGCAGGATTTAGCACCAGAGAGAACACATATGCAATACCTGCAGAGATCACGAGTCCGCCAAAGAACATTCCAACTGCGTGCTTCACATCGGGAAGCTCGACATTGAGCAGCGGCCCCCCAGCATCTCCTGTTGCTTCTCTCCATCTTTTCCTGTACTCGAAATAGTAGAGAACAAACAGTGACACGGATATGTAGATTGGAACGTTCACCACAAACTGGAAAGCAAGACGGAAAAGATACTCCTGTGGAGACGTTCCAGGAATCACCAATACAGGACGGAATCTGGAGAAGGTGCTACCTCCTAGTTGCACCTCGTTTGTAAGGCCACCGATGATGTAGTCAACTCCTGGCATAGCAAAATACGTACTTACGGAAACGACCAAACCCGAGATGAATGCGAAGGCCTCCATCCCTCCTCCAATCCGATCACGAACGTAGTGCCCTATGACTCCGTTCAAAAGCATCATGCCCAGCGGAAGGCCGAACATCAGAAGAACCCAGAATCCTGGAAGCAAGGTCTGGGCATTGTTGGCGGGCGCGAAGAGCAAGTCTGCAACAAAACTGTCGATAGTTCCGGGCAGTAACCTAAAGCCCCGTCCCAGCCAGAAAGCAGTATGCAGAGTCACACCCATGATTGCTCCAAGGAAGGCGGCTGAAATCATCCCTCCTGTTCCAAGAGCACCTGCAAAATTGGCGAGAGCCTTCTTCCAGCCGATTCCTGCAACCTTCTGTCTGAAGTTGTTCAAACGATCGAATATCGTCTTATAGAGAACCACAGCGAATCTCTCCGCAAGAGGGAGAACTATGATGGCAAATAGAATAGCTGGGGCTGCTGAGAATATGCCCTCTACGTAGTAGGCTCCCAGATACTCAAGTGTGTCTGTCCGAATTGCCCTCCAAACGTCGGAGGCAAGGGAGAAGAGAGTAAGGAGGATATTGAGTCTGAAGAACCAGCCAAGTACGCCCCGCATCATTTCGGAACCGATATCACGGTCTCCGAGTTTCAGGCCTGCCCCCTTGGCGATTCTGTTAGAAGCAGGATAGGCAAATCGATAGATCCATGTCAAGAAGATGAGCACTCCCAGTATGTATGCGTTTGGCGGAGTGTATGCTGGAGAACCCGTCACTCTGAGAACGTATTCGCCGAGCGAGCCGACATAAACAGGGATTGATGGGAGAAGTGTAGCTAGACCAACTATCAAATAGTCCTTCCACGCCTCACTCCATGCGCGGGACTGAACCTCCGGGTCCAGTGGCTGGGGATCGACCCCTTCAAATGAGAGATGATCAAGCCTATCGCGAAATCCAGAGTATCCGTCGGTCTCGGGAGGACTCCCTGTGATACGCTTTATGATGTTCTTGAACTTCATCTTGAGCGGGTCTTGGAGCGCCATCTTGAGTGCTAAGACAAGCATACCGAAGAAGACTGCTATGAATGACAGCATGACCCACGTCAGTATTTCCTGTAATGCATACGAGAACTGGAACAGGAAATCTGTGAGCAATAGCCAGTAGAATGTGTTTGAGGTCACGACTGGGTCAAACCCTTGATCTACCGACGGATAAGGGGCATTGTACCAGATACCGTAGAGGAAGAAGGTGACGGTCTTGATGAACATCAGCGCGATGAATGCTTCCACGAATCTGTTTCTCTTCCCTCTGAATACCACAAGATAGGCAAGCGACACAACAAGCGGAGGGATAAACTCAAGCATGATTGTTAGGGGGTTTAAAACTGACATGGGCTAGCACGTCCTACTTTCTTACCCTTCACTCATATCGCGGGTAAAAAAGGTTCGTTGGACGGATTGAGAAGCCAAACTCCAATGTGCGACCGAAAGCTATAATAAACAATAGTTAAAGATTCAGACCTACGGGATAAAAGATCCAGAGGACAAAACAATGGAGATTAGCAAAGACCTACAAGATACCATTAATGATCAGATCAACTTCGAGCTATACAGCGGATACATCTATCTGTCAATGGCGACCTGGCTGGAGGAACAGAATCTAGCAGGCATGGCCAGATGGATGGAGATGCAAGCTAAAGAAGAATATGAGCACGCAATGAGGTTCTACAAGTTCGTGTTTGATAGAGGCGGGCGGGTAACAATGAAACCTATTGCAGGACCACAGACAGAATGGGATTCGCCCCTTGCGGCATTCGAAGACGCCTATGAACACGAGAAGAAGGTCTCAAAGCGGATCTACGACATCGGCGAGATGGCTGAGAAGGAGGGCGACAAGGCAACCCAGTCCTTCCTGAAATGGTTCTATGATGAGCAAGTAGAGGAAGAAGAGCAGACAGCAAGGATCAGGGACCTGCTCAAGAAGATTGGTGACTCTATACCTGCACTGTTTCAGCTAGATGCCAAGCTTGGTGCTCGCGAGGACTGAAAGACAATCCAAGATGAACACCAAAAAAAGGACCGACTACCAGATTCTGGTCTGATCGGTCCTCATTACTCTTTTTCACACTAGTAGAATACTACTTTAATAGCTGTAAGTCCGTTGCACCTCGGTGGTCGGACTCAATGATACTTGATGAGATACGAAAACCCGCATTGAAATTGGTATCCGGACGGAAAGCTGCAGACTTTGTTGCTCGCTTTTCACAGTTTCACAGGATTCAAGGTAGTCCAGGAATTCACGATGCAATACAGGCGGTTCATGATATAGCCGCGGGATACCCCGATGTCCAGACCGAGATATTCTCCTATGACATCAGAGGTAAGGGCTCAATCGAAACCTGGGATGATCTCTACGCGTGGTCGGCCAGATCAGCCACTCTAGAATTACTCAGCCCTGAGCAGCGGATTCTAGCAGACTATCAATCTGAGCCTATTTCCCTTATTGCTCACTCGCAGAAGGGAGATTACGAAGGAGAAGTTGTGTATGTGGGTAAGGGACTTGCTCCTGATGACTATGAAGAAAAAGACGTAAAGGGAAAACTGGTTCTTACCGAGTCCAAGGCCTCCCGGATACATCGCATGGCCGTCCTTGAGCAAGGTGCTGCAGGTGTCCTGACCTTCACACCGCCAAGCGGTAATGATGCGATTGCACAGCTGCGGCGGTATGAGGGATTCTGGCCTGAACCCGATAAAGGAGAACAGACGGGGATCGGTTTCTCACTCAAACAGGCAGACGGGGTCAAGATGAAGGAGTGGCTCCAGAACGGTAAGGAAGTAATAGTGCGAGCCAGTGTTGATGCAGAACTTGGGGCAGGAAAAGCCGAGGTGCTATCAGCTCTCATCGAGGGCACCGACCCGTCCAAGGAGTACTGGTTTATGGCCCATATCTGCCACCCCCATCCCGGCGCCAATGATAACGCCTCTGGAGCAGGAGCAATACTTGAGACTCTCCGAGTGATATCTCGGCTCATTGGAGAAGGAACCATCGAAAAGCCGAAGCACTCCCTCAGATTCCTGTGGGTTCCAGAATGGCATGGAACGATACAGTTCATAGACTCAGAGAAGAAGCTCTTGGCAAGATGCAAGGGTGTGGTAAACGTTGACATGGTCGGCGCTGATCCATGTAAGTCAGGCTCCACCACGCATCTCTTCAGAACGCCATATTCTGTCCCCTCCACACTGAACAATGTCGTCAAGCATTATCTTTCGGAACTGGCGGGCAACGAAAGGAAGGACTCAGACGGAGGTACTCGATGTCCCCTGTCTTGGAAGTATGACGAATATTCGGCCGGCAGCGACCACTTCATGTTCACCGACGCTACTCTTGCCATTCCAGCGGTAATGCTGAACCAGCATCCAGACAGGTTCTACCATACCTCGGAAGACACACCGGATAAGATATGTGAACGCCAGATGGGGTATGTGTCAAGTGTGCTAGTCCTGACAGGTCTCAGTCTTGCAATGCCAAGCTATGTGATCAAGGAGGAAGTTCTTGCCTCCTGTAGAAACGAGATAATAGACATAATTCAGAGAGTTGGTCTCCGAGGAGTTCGCGAGCTATCCAGGTGTCTTGACAACCCTGAGAAGCTCTATCCGAGGTATATGAGATGGCTCGAGTATGCATATGAACTGGGCCGCAGAACTCTGGAAAAGGCAGCCGACGAATGGTCACTCATCTCTGAGCAGAAGGCACTCCTGCAATCACTGAAGGCCAGTCTTGAGATGTCGTATACCACTGAGATGATGGTGCTGAGGAAGGCATACGAGGGGGCATGCGCAGAAGTGGGCCTCGAGGCAAAGGATGAGGACCAACTCAAACTCGATCCCAGCGCATTTGATATCGAAGTCAAGAGGAAACTCAAGTATGCGATGTCGCCAACTCACATCATCAAGGAGAAGCCTCAGAAGCTGGCAGAATATGCTCCTCTCTTGGAAGAAGATCCCCGAATCATGAACAGAGTCGATGAGTTGTTGAATCTCTCAGAAGATTGGACTCCTCTTTCCGAGATCTATGACAGGCTATGCTTCCAGTTTGACTCGTTCAACCCAGAAACTCTCTCAATGCTGGTAAGAGACCTTGAAGATGTTGGCATCCTAGAAACTCGGGAGATGTAGCTTTTGACCGACAGATGGTGGCCCTACGACAAGGTCGTGTTTGCCGGAACCTTTGATCATCTGCATGAGGGGCATAAGCACCTGCTGAGGACAGCATTGAGCCTCGGGCAACAAGTTGCAGTAGGTCTCACCACCCAGAAGCTCCTTCAGAAGAAAGACATGAACGACAAGATGGAGAGTTATCAAGAGAGAGAAGAGGCTTTATGGGAGTTTCTGGAGTCGGAAGAACAGGCGGGGCGGTGCATGATTTTTCCTATTGACACAGTGGAGGGCGGAGCAGACAAGATGGAAGACCTGGATGCCCTGATAGTCTCCGATGAGATCAGTGTAGTCAAGAATGCATTCAGGATCAATGACCTCAGGGCTGAGAATAACCTGAAGAGGTTTCATATCATCGTGGTACCAAGAGTACGTACAAAGGACGGAAGACCTCTCTCTTCATCAAGACGACGCAAAGGGGAGAAGTTCGATGGTGTTCAGCTGATCTACTAGTGGGCACCCAGGCTTCATGAACGAACACCCATTAGAGCGGTTCAAAAAACCGGGCGTCGGCATACGCATTCTGAAAGAAGGCATCACTCTCGAAGTCCACATATTGCAGTTGCCTGCGAATCCTCTCGAGATCACGTAATGAATCGGCGGAAAGCAAGAGCCTGTCTGCACCCCTTATCGCAGCGGACTCGGCCCGTTCGATGACTGCATTTTGCATTCTTGGAAAGAGACCTATCTTAACCGAATCATCGATGCTAAGATTGATTCCGAAGGCCCCTGATATATGCACGCCCCTGACTTCATCCGCGTCAAGTCCGCTGTGTGCCAAGAGTGACACAATTGACGCCGCGATGGCAGCTTTTGACTCTTGCAGCATTCTGATGTCACGCTGGCTTATGTAGATGGGTCTTCCAGTCCCTGAGTCCACTGCCTGAGATAGGACGTATGACCTAGAACCCCCAAGTTCTGTCAGCCATAACGAATCGGTGGACCTGTCGAGTGAACCAGCTCTATTCATGAGTCCTTTGCGTTTGAGCTCCGCGAGTACTGACACAGCCCCTGTGCCACATATACCGATGGGGCGTTCATCCGCAAGTGTTTCGTTCTGAGGACGGAATGTCCGAGAGTCTATGGAAGACCCGATTATGCTGCCGGGAACAGCCTCAACACCACATTCTAGACTCATTCCCTCAAATGCTGGTCCAGATGCTGCAGAGCCTATCCATCCCGTTCCATCTTTGAAAACAGAGACCTCAGTGTTTGTGCCTACATCAATGAAGAGGTCAGCTTCCGAGTGTTCCAACACCTTGAACCCTAGCAGCATGCACAATGCATCAGAGCCAACAAAGGACTGGAGAGGAGCCGGTGTGTAGTAGGTCCCACTAGCTCCCGCCCAGATATTCAAATCGGATATCTCTCCTACTTCGGGCTCATGCACTTGCGACTCGTAGGGTGGGTCAAGAAGTGAGTCAACGGCATGGCCGAAGAAGAGATGATGCATGACCGTATTTCCAACCAGCACGGCTTGTTCGACTGCAGATATGTCTGAACCAAGGCGATGAAGAAGTTGAAGCACTGCATCACCAACAGCATTCCGAATCATCTTTCGAGTTTCTCTTCTATGTGCATCGGATTTAGCACTATATCGCGCCCGGGTCATGATGTCTAGACCAATCAGGTTCTGCGGGTTCGGCAGAGATGCATCAGACACAAGAGCAGCATGCTCCAAGTCCAGAAGACGCACTCGAATTGTGGAAGTGCCAAGGTCAACGGAGAGTCCTAGCTTCGAAGGCCCCAAAGAGGTTACATCCGTTCACTGGGTAACATGAAGTTGGATTGTGGAGGCTATCGGACAACAAGAACTGGACATGGGGCATCCTTGGTGACCTTGTCACTCACAGACCCAACAAAGAGCCTCTTGATTCCACTGACCCCTCGAGATCCCATTATAATCATATCCACATCCCGTTCTTCAGCTATCTCAATAATCCTACCGGCTGGATCTCCATGTGAGATCAGATCCGTCACCTCACATCCGTGCTCCTCAGCTAGTTTCTTGGATTTCTTCAGTATGTCCTCACCCACCTTTTGAAGAGCAAGAAACGGCTGATCAGAGACTGTATCTTGATAGGGGGTCGCGCTCACCAGCATAGGAACCACGTACAACAGAAGAACCTCTGCTCCCAGAGGAGGTCCTATGGCAGAACCATATAAGACGGCCTTGTCTGAGTGTTCGGAACCATCCACCGCTATAAGGATGGTCTTGATTTCAACCGGTTCTAAATCGATGGTCATCTGTTACCCTCTCTCATAAGCCAGATAGATGATAGCCTATATCTCTCTTTCTCCAGACACACGTCTCTAGGCCATAGATGCGTTTAATACCAGAGGTGAACAAGTCAGACAGCTAAGGAGGACTTGATGCACATTGAGAATCGCTGGCACCCAATACTCGCTAGAGAAGAAATCACATGCCCTCGAATTGAAGAAAGCTGGTAAGGTCGTAGAGGATTTCAATTACAAGGACCGGATCATCTCTGAAGTGACCGATGACGTCTGGAGTTCTCTGAAGCGCAAAGGCGTCACTGTGAACAAGGACGCGTTGAAAGAAACAATCCAGAGCTTGTTTCCTGGCGTGCGGCGACACGGGCCACTGAAATGAGCGAGAGTTACTGAAGCGATTCGAACTCGACTCGGCCTCGAACCAAGTTCCTCAGGGTCATTACGAGGTTCTCACGCCTCACCCTAACCTGCTCCATGGAGTCGCGCTCTCTTATAGTGACAGTTGTATCCTCCAGTGTATCGTAGTCCACTGTGACACAGAATGGAGTTCCAATTTCATCTTGACGGCGGTATCTTCTTCCAATTGAACCGCCTTTATCAAAATAGACAATGAGACCACTGTCATTGATCTCCTCGTATATCTCGAGGGCAGGCTTCATGAGCTCGTCCTTTCCCATCAGAGGGAACACAGCAACTTGAATGGGCGCGACCTCAGGAGCAAACTTCAGCCAGACCCGCTCTTCATCCTCCGCATAGGCATTGTCAAGCAGTGCATAGAGAGGACGTTCTACTCCGAATGCAATCTCCAGTACATTGGGAACAACAGGCTTCTTGTTCACCTTGACTGAGAGATTCTCACCCGAGTACTCCTGATGGCGCTTCAGGTCATAATCACCACGATCATGAACTCCACAGCACTCAACCCAGCCGAAGCTTCGCGTCAAAATCTCGACATCCCATGCGTCTATGGCATAATGAGCTTTCTCGTTATCAAGATGCTGGCGTAGTCGTATTGCGTTCTTGGGGAATCCCATCCCTGAGAATATCAGATAAGCAAGATGCACACACCAGGCATAGGCTTGACTGTGGAAGTACCCTTTCGTAAGGGCATCGCCGACTGAAATCCACATAACATCGTTACGGTCTGTCTTCTGAACCTCTGCAGGGAGAAGGGGAATCTCTTCATTCTTGATCAACTCGAAGCCAGACCATTCTTTCGCGTCCGATTCAACGAGGAATATCTGTCCCTCAACTTGAGTAAACTCACGCAATCGTAGCATACCCTGTCTAGGCGATATCTCATTGCGATAGGCCTTGCCAATCTGGAACACTGATCCCGGAAGCTTCTGCCTAAAGAACGTCAGAAGTCTCTTGAACAACAGGTAAGTGGAAGTAGCAGTTTCGGGTCTCATATATGCCTCCTGGTCCAGACCGAGCTCAGTTTTCAGCATGAGATTATATTCTTGAACAGGGCCCAGCTCGCCCTTGCAAGAAGGACATACAATCTCTAACTGCTCTATCTTCTCTGTGAGCTCGTCAATCTCCAGCCCGGCTACCTTCTCTTCAGGGATGAACTCCTCTATGAGATTGTCTGCACGATAGGTCTGACCGCACTTCGTACATTCAGTAATAGGGTCGATGAATCCTTCAATGTGACCTGATGCCTCCCAGACAACCCTGGGCGAAACTGTGGGGCACTCCACTTCCCAGAAGTCTGATTTGACGAACGAAGAGCGAATAACAGCCTCGAGCCGGTTCTTGAGAAGCTTCCCCAGAGGCCCCAAGTCATAGAAACCCGCACTTCCCCCGTAGATCTCAGGGGACGGGCCCCAGAAGAAACCTCTCTTCTTGCTCAGGCCGTATATTGTTTCGGCAAAGTCCTCTTCTGAAGTCATGTCATAATACCAAACGCAGGTCTGCGGGGCTATTTCTTAAACCTATGGTCTTGACATCTGAGCGGACACAGGCCTTATTAGGCAACTGCCGAGGAACCTTCTTGCGGGATGGAATATGGTTGAAGACTCCAGAATTTCGGGCTATTACAAACTCTCCAGAGAAGAGAGAATCGAGCGGCTCAAGAAACTGACTGGTCTATCCGAAGAAGAGATGGCACCCCTTGTCAATCCCTCAGAAGTAGACATGGACATTCTTGACCATATGATAGAGAATGTTGTTGGCACCATGACTCTTCCCCTTGGTATCGCCACAAATTTCCGTGTTAATGATAAAGACTATCTCATTCCCATGGCCATTGAAGAGCCATCTGTGGTTGCTGCCGCTAGCAATGCGGCGAGGATTGCTCGCTCTCACGGAGGATTTCACGCAACAGACAGTGGGTCGGTGATGATAGCTCAAATCCAAGCGGTCCAAGTACCCGCACCCTTCGAAGCAAAGGTGAGAATACTTGAGAAAAAGCGTGACATTATCGACTTGGCGAATGAGCAGGATCCGATTCTTGTAAAATTCGGAGGAGGGGCAAGAGACGTCCGAGTCCGAGTCATCGACTCAATTGTGGGGCCCATGCTCATAACCGAACTACTCGTTGATACAAGAGACGCAATGGGAGCAAATGCCGTCAACACCATGGCTGAGGCCATCGCACCCACGATTGAGAAGATATCAGGAGGTAAGGTCCTGCTCCGTATTCTCTCTAATCTTGCAGATCTGCGATTGGTGAATTCGAGAGCAGTCTTCGACAAGGAGATGCTGGGCGGAGAGGAAGTGGTTGATGGTATCATCGCAGCATGGGCATTTGCCGAAGCTGACCGCTACCGTTGTGCCACTCACAACAAGGGGATCATGAACGGAATCGACGCGGTTGTTATAGCAACTGGTAATGACTTCAGAGCCATTGAAGCAGGAGCGCACTCCTTTGCTGCAAAAGACGGCTATAGCTCTCTCACCAAATTCGAAAAGACCTCCGAGGGGCACCTCGCAGGAAGCATAGAGATACCGATGGCAGTTGGTCTTGTTGGAGGGGCCACCAAGGTCCATCCAGTCGCACGAGCATGTGTCAGGATTCTAGGGGTAGAAACCTCAACCGAGCTCGGCCATATAATCGCCTCGGTAGGTCTCGCTCAGAATGTTGCCGCACTTAGAGCCCTGGCTTCAGAAGGCATCCAGAAGGGACATATGGCACTGCATGCAAGGAATGTTGCAGCCACAGCCGGTGCAAAGGGTGACGAGGTTGAGAGAGTTGCGGAGCAGCTAGTAAGAGAAGGACGAATCAATGTAGAGAGAGCAAAGGAGATTCTTGCCGAGCTCAAACTGTCCGAATAACCGAACGTCCTTTCGAAATTTCCTAGATGTTGTTCGCACTAGCAACATATTTGTACAGCACACCTCTAAATAGACGAAATGAGTCAGTGGGAAACAGGTCTAGCTGATATTACAGGGGTCGAACACGATATGGAAGACGAATGCTCTCAGTGGGAAAGACTGGCTGGAGAATTTGCAGAAGCAGAGAAGTTCTACCAAGCCGGCAATCAATACAAACAGGCTGCTGAATGCTACTTGGACAGGGCCATAGCCATGACCAGACTTGCTGCTGAGAATTATCACATTCACGCTGAGGCAAGCGTAGAGAAAGACGACCACAAGACCGCCGCACGAGCATATTTCGAGGCGGCGAGCCAATACCGAAAGGTCAGTGAACATGACACCGCACTGACGCTTTTCGAGAACGCGGCCGAGTATGCACTTGAAGAAGATATGATTGAAACAGCTGCACAGGCATATCTCTGGGCGGCGTATGCATGCCATAGACTCGGCAACAGGGAGTACTTCCTTACATGTGCTAAGAACATGGGTGACCTGTACAATCAGGCTGCAGAGAGGGCACTTCAAGATGGGAAGGCCGAGAGAGCAGTGATTGACCTATCTCTTGCTGCCATGGGGTATGCAACTATCGAAGAGAAGGATACTGCCCGCGAGAGCATTTCAAAGGCAGAGAAGATAATAGACAAGACTCGATGGGGCTGGTTGAAGACCCTGCTCTCATTCAGTAAGGCTCTGACAGAGGGGCACCTTGAGATGGCAGAGGACATACACAGATCGTTCAACGAAGAAGAAACAATCCAAGAAGTCATGGGTGCCTGCCTAGACATAGTGCATGAGAGGCATAAGAAGAAAGAATCATAGGAACACGATACTAATCAACATGGACAATCCCTGTCCTCTCAAGGTCAACAGATCCGTCTGCTGACTTCGCTGTCACCACTAGGGACTGGTCCCCAACCTGTACTGCCCGGATGTAGAACTGCAGTCTCATCTTCTCTCCCACACCTATGAACTGGATAGACTTCGATTCACTTCCGATGGATATCTCTAGCCCGGGCGTGAGATTCAATTCCACATTGACATTGTTTGCAGCACCTCGACCTTCATTGAACAACTCGATGTCGAAGACTAGCTCATCCCCTAGCCCGCAGGTGATATCAGCTGGCGAGAGCTGAATATCAACATCCGATGGGGCGGGCTCTATGTCAAATCGGAGGGTATTGCTATGTTTGTTGACCAAGACCTCTTGACCCTCGAGTGTCAGTCTTATCGGACCCAATACCCCGTCACCGCTCAACACCGGATTAACAACAACTAACCACGAACCAGTTTTGGAAAGATTACTGTCTATGTCAGGCTCCTTCACCAGACTGAGGCTGTTCGACAAACTGAAGCGTTTATCTATAACTCGTACAGGAACAGGGCAGTCATATTTCAACTCGAATTCAAGAGGGGTCCTTGACTGAACGCTCTCTCTGGGTTTTCCTGCCCACTCTATTGCCACTTCGGTCTGCTGAGCTAGTCGTACTGAGGCAACAACAAATTCAATTAGTGTCTTCTCCCTCTCATCAGGTTTGAAACGGCGAACCGCATCGTCAATTTCCTTTGCTGGAATCTCGTCACCTTCACACAGAACTCCAACAGCAATCCGTGCAAGCTCGTGGGCATGACCGGGGCTACCACTGAACCCGCTGAGTCGTTTTGTTGATTTCTTGAAGAGATTAACAGCTGTATCGAAACTCCTAGCGGCTAGGTGACAGAGTGCAGCAATTGCCAACGCACGCGTAGACTCACTCGGCTTCTTCTGTCGAAACAAGTGGTCTGCAGCCTCCGAATAGAGTGAACCTGCTTGGAGGTATTGCGCGTCCTGAGCAAGGAGTCTTCCCGCCTCCAACTTCATGCGGGCAGCACGAACGTGATCTTCGTATTCCAGTGCGCAATATGCAGACTCTCTGTAGTACTTGATAGCGAAGTCGATCTGCTCCGCTTCGACGAATAGACTTGCAGCCTTCTCGTATTCACTGCTCGCGTAATCGGGATACCCCTCGATAGCTTCATCAAGTGCCTTCTCGACGTGCTTCTTGGCTTTGCTCTCTGGGTCTCTTCTGAAGAAGCTGAACATGAGATTTAACTCCACTTAGTACCAATAGACTCGTTAGTGGCCTCAAGAGATGTTTTATCGCTTTCGGCCGTGGTGATGCATTTGGAAGATACACCCATCTACTGGAGAAATCCTGAGAAGAGCATATTTCAAGTCAGAGTTCAGCAGTGTAACAAAGAAGACGAACACTTCGAGGTACGTATCGATCAACCAGTGGCGCGTCCCGAAGGAGGTGGTCAGGCTGGAGACCGTGGTCATCTACGCTCTGGCCAGAATGTCGTCGATGTCTTTGACGTTGTTGATAGACACGGAGAAACAGTCCTTATGTGCAACCAGCCCATAGCTGAAGGGAGCGATGCAGTTCTGGAAATCAACAGGGGTTGGCGAAGAGGCCTCATGCAGAATCACTCTGCTGAGCATCTCTTCGTGATGATGATGAAGAGTATCAGAGCGGAAACCCGACTGGGTTACATCTGGATTACTGGTGAGAAAGGCGTAGTGGACATTCATGCTGACTCGCTTCAATTCGATGAGCTCGTGAGAGGAGAGAAGAGAGTCAATAACGCAATCGACCAGGGCATACCAATGACATGGAATCTGGTTGCTCCACATGAACTGCCAGAAGAAGTTCGCGCACGGGACGGAATCGCGGCGAAACACGAACGGATCCGGGTCGTATCTTTTGGAGATCTGGACAGCTCAGCCTGTTCGGGAACCCATGTTTCCAATTCGGCCGAGATAGGATTCTTCAAGATTGTAGATTTCAGACGACTTGAAGACGGTATCAGAGTTGAGTTCCTCACGGGGTCCCGTGCGAAGCAAGCTGCAACCGAGGTGTACAACATCGCTCTGGACAAGAAGCATGAGTACTCCTTCGAGATGGAACAGCTCGGAGCGATAATCGAAAAGAGCAGGACGCTCGATAACCAGTTGAACCTATTGCTTGACACATCAAAAGAGCTACTGATTCAAGCAATAAAGTGGGAACGCGTGGGCAAAGTCAACTTCGATGCTGAGTACCTCGCGGGATTCGATATTGGAGAGCTAAGGACACTCATCAGGCAAATCCCCTTCACAGGCGCAGGTGCAGTCCTCTTCTTTGTTCCGAGCGAGAAGTCAAGTTTCATCTTCGTCACAAATGAGCTTGACAAAGAGGCAAAGAACCTGATTGCAGATGTGGTGGAAGACCTAGGAGGGAGAGGTGGGGGAAGTCGTGATGTCTATACCGGTGGATTCTCTGAAGTCGAACAACCTTTAGAGCTGTATCAGAAGATGCTAGGAAGAATCAGATCTCGCCTGCAGACTCTCTGATCATTTAAGGCCATATTTCGCTGCGACCTCTGTCCAGAATTTCTTCACAGCCCAAGGAACCGCCAAGAATTCTGCCCTGAAACTATCGAAATGAAAGCCCTGTACCATCATCTCTTGTGATGTTCCGATGACCTCTCTCTCGTCGTGGTAGTCGAAGCATACTTCGGCATACTTACGGTTCATCGCGAGCAAATCGAGGAACAACCCCTCCCGTACCTCATCTGGTACTTCTTTCAGGGGAATCACGTCACAATATACTTGGACCCATTTATCGGTGGGTTGGATACAAACAGTATACCTGAACTGGACATCATCTCCTGTCGCGGAAGGGCTGGCTGGTTTCTCGTCCTTGCGTTCAGTAAATGTCAACTCAAACCGTTCTTTCTTCTCGTTCCATGTGTGCTTCATCTCGAGAAGGTCTAGGTAATCGGCAATCTGTTCCTTAACGTCCAATCAACTCACCACTTCGTCAGAGGTCCACTCTCATTTTAAGTATGATGCGACAAGCCATCTCCAGCTTGCTTCATGAGAGAGGCACCATGCTCCAGTTCACCCAGAAGACGGACATAACTGGTCGAGCGCAAATTACATTGTCTGTCAGATTCACAGTATAAAGACGGTGAGCCGCATTTCCAAGAGCAGGCTTCCAGAGTGTATACCACACCTCGAACAGGACGAGATATTCACAGCCGTGATCACGCAGATACTCTAGGGTTTGGGACGGAGTCAGGTTCATGTGGGTTATATCCGGGGTGACAAGACCCAAGAGATCGATGACTTGTCGCTCTGAGAAGAAACGAATGGCGCCGACATCACTGATAGCCAGTACTGCATCTGAAGGCGTGTTCTCGTTAATCCAGATACCGATTGTTACCTGCATTTCATTTATGTTCTTGACCGCGTTACCGAAGAAGTGTGCCTGGTGGTTGTAGGTTCCGACAGTTGGAGCTAGTAGAAGACCTACGATAAGAAAGGTCACTGCAGTGTGATGTAGGGTAGCACTTGGTATTAACCGCTTCAGAATCGCATAGACAGCCCCCGATAAGCCAATCACTGCACAGAGCATCAGGAGGGCAAAAGCTGGAGTGAGGTATCTAGCGTTGTTGACGAGAGCCTGATAGGGGATAACGAGCCTGTAGAGCACAATCAAGGACAGAGGCACTACCCAGACGTATGGCCTCAGATTCTTGAGTGTATAAACGCCTGTTATGGCACCGATGCCTAAGAAGAAATAGACACTGAGCCAATATATCCACCATGAATTCCATGCCTCAATCTCAAACGCTGTGGGAGTGCCTGTCTTGGCATAGAACGTGTCTGGAAGTGGATGGCCCGTGACGCTAAGACAATGCAGAATCCAAGGAAGCATGATAAGCAGTGCGATTGGAATCTTCATGGCAAACAGACCAAGCTGACGAGATTTGTTTTCTGATCGAACAAGCCGTACCAGAAGACGGGCGAGAACACAGAGTCCTAAGGGCACCAGACCCTCAGGTCGAGCCAGAAATGCAGCGCCCCACAGAACCCCCAGCACTACATCATATGCTTCTCCGTCCTGTGCGGCTGTCCAGATTCCAGCAATGAGAATGAACCCAAAGAGAGGATACTCCATTCCCGAGAGCATGAGCCACGTGTTTCCCGGTACCAGCACGAATCCCACTATGGCAAGAGCAGAAACCATCAGGTTGTTTGTGTGTTCCAAGACAACAAGGCCTGCAAGGAACGATGTTGCAGTGTACAAGATCCACGCAATCAGATGAACACCCAGAACAAGAAGCAACGAGTTGCTCGTGAACAAGAATAGTGGACTCAGAACAATCGACCACAACGGGCTTGTGGACCCTGTCGAAGGAACTCCAGGAGAATACTCCCACGCTCGGCCCTCGAATATACTGCGCGCATATTCAAGATGTATCCACGAATCATCCAAGCTGAACCCTGGATTTGTCCAGCCAAACATGGCTGCCAGATAATGGATGACAGTTGTGGTTGTCACGACTACTGCAATGATTAGTATGAGTATTCTATGTGGTGTGGCTATTCTGTCCACATGGAAACGAGAATCAATCCATGAATCAAGCTTACCCATCCAATCATTATCTTCACTCACGAGATTCGTCATCGACAAAGCCCATCCAATACCTCAATTCAACCTCAGGGATTCAACATCAGCCGTTGTATTTGACCAATATCAATCTAATCATGCACGAGAATAGTTTCGGTCACCTCACTCCACCGCCACACTGTTTCACCAATCAGACAACCATCCAGAAGAAGCGACAAAGCACGCGGACTTCATACTTAAGCCTGTCCTAGTCTACAGAAGGGGTCAGAAAATGTACACGACACAGGCTCTTGGAAACCAAACGGTCCTTGAACCGGCAGAGCTGACGACAGAGGTGACAATCTTCACACCTCCGGGAATAGTCATCGAGACTGCGAGGTATCCCTTGGTCTTTGCGGGCATTCTCGGATCTCTCAGGCCCTCCAAACACCTCTCGATATTCAATCATCCTGAGGCATGGCAAGGCCTAGACAGAGAGACCCTTCTAAACATGCGGCGAAGTCTCTACAGATTTGTTCTTCCCTTGAATGCACGTAATGGAAAACCCGAACGACTGGCGCATCTCATTCAGAGAATCGCCCTTGCCGTCAATCCTCTTGCCATAGGCGTGGAAGGTCCCACCCTGCCTCCACCCCATCTCCAGTCTCAGGCTGGCCTTCTTCCTACGAGCCCGCGCGTTCAGGTGAAATCGATAGACCTTCTCACCGAGCCAGAAATCAGTACCGTCGCCGAGAGAATCACTCAGAGAGACATTCCTGCAGCCGAAGGCATCTGGCGACTCATGGACTACGACTACTCTCTTGATCAAGTGGCCCGTATCATGGCGGCAGGCTTACTTGGAAGACATGGCTCGCGTCGATTTGTACCACTCCACGGAGCCTACAAAGCAGTAATCGATTCATTCGTGAGTAGAGCGATTTTCGAACTATCTGAAATGAAACACGTCAATGAAACCCAAGTCCACATTGCCAGCCATCTGGACTCTCTCGTGGTTGTGGCAATACGACCGGGACCTCCGAGAGTTGACTATCTTCAACTCGATGACTCGGACACTCCAAGAAAGACCAAGCATAGCATAGAGAGCCCTCAATCAACACCATCAGACCCAAAGACATCTCTCTATGCGGACCATGCTCGTTTCGTGATTTATAAGAAAATGTTGCAGCATCAACGGTCTTCGCACATCACGGTGTTCCATCACATCCGCAGCGGAAATGATGCCATCTTAGGACCTTGGACCGTGCGCGCCGGAATAGAGAAATCGCTTGAGAACAAGCCTCTAGTCGTCAATCAGGAAAAGGATCTGCTTGTTGCCCTAGATTCGATTCTCGGCAATGAACTCGACAAATGGATTCGCGATGTCCCCATACTACATCGCATCACTGGCGAGAATGATAGCGAAGCGGTCTATCCACTGCTTGTATAGAAAAGAACAAGAAAAAAAGAAAGAGGGGTGAGACCTCTCGGTCTCGCCTAGATCAGCTCTTTTGCCTCTTTTCGGGAGACTCCCTTGTAGAGCAATGCCAGACCAATGATGGAAAGCATGCTCCCTGAAACAACACCAGCTCCAACCAGGATTCCGAGGTAGAAGGCCAGTGTGAGTAGGCCGATACCCGCAAGCAAGGCGATGAGTCCAAAGCCGATGCCCATTGCCCTGAACGCCATGGAACGAGGATACTTGCTCTCGATGACATAACCAGTCGCAGCAGCAACGGAAGCCTTGTATTTCTTCTTGCCGTATCTATAGGTGAGCTCCCAGATCGGGACATGTATCAAGAAGGTCTCACCGACGTCCAAGTTGTCGTCGCGTGTCTCAATCTTGTCGACTTCATCAAGAACTAATCTAGTCTGCCGGTCGTAGGCAGCCTTCTTCGCAGCCTCTCGGGCCTCATCCTCACCGATTTTGCTGTGCAGCACCTTGCCATCGAACTCGTCTGCATGTGCGTTGCTGAAGTATTCCTTTGCTCTCGTTGGAATCGGAAAGTTTCGGATGTCCTCGTCAATACTGGGGACACCCGGGATACTGATCTCATGCCGACGTGTGAACGAACCTGATTCTGGCTTCCAGAAGAAGTCTATCCGTTTGTAGGCCCCGCGCCTCTGTGGCCACTCGTCATAGAAGTTCGCATCTTTGCCCATACCCGTGTAGGTAGTATGGGAGTCAACTCGGCTGATCCAGAAGGGATAGAAGATGAGTCTGTATTCGAGGAACCTAGCCGCCACAGAGAGGTCCCCTGGGGTGCCAAGTTGCTTTGAACACCAGTCAAGCAAGGTTCGTTGAGATTCACTTTGGTTGAAGTGAACACGGATCATATAGTGGTCCTTGAACTTCGCTCCCTCAGTAGTCTGAGCAGTACCACAATAGGGACAAACGAGAAGAACATCCCCGCGTCCTGTTTCGAAGTCTGCATCACAAAAAGCACATCTAGCCATTTACTTCACCCCTTCTTCTCCCGCTGCGTCATAAGCAGCACTTTCATTCCGAAGAACGTCATGACAACTCCGATGACCAAAGCCAGAATACCTATCAGGCTCAGTTCGGTTATGTCAGCTGCGAAGCCCCAGTAAGCCATTTGGCCGCCCGCTCCACCCAGCACTATTCCGATGAGACCCATAACAGTCCAGAGTATTCTCTGAGCCCGAGTGATAGGAATCTCACCCCGAACCACTTTTCCGCTGTGACCATTAAGGGCACACTTGTAGAGCTGACCCTCGAACTTGTATCGAACCAAGGCAAAAGGAGTCTGAAGGTAGGTCGTTCCGCGCACGTTTGTGTTTGTACGACAGTCAAAGAGTTCCTGCAGTCCTGACTTGGCCTGACTGCGATGTCTGTCTGCCACACGACCGTGTACGGTCTTCTCAAACTCCTCCTGGCCAATCTCTGCATTGAGAAGCATGGGCTCGAGATCCTTGATTTTCTCGAAGTTGTAGGGCTCGGTGTTCTTCACATCGACGGTTTCAAGATAGTCCTCCAGACCATAGAATCTCGCACCCTTTCGTGCCACAAGACGTTCATCTGTATCAGTATGAATCTCATCCTGAACCGGGACGTAGCCAGTCTCGTACTCTGTCACAGTGCGAGTTCGAGTGTTTCCCTCGCTATCTTTATAGGTCTCTTGACGCTGAACCGGTACTTGGACCGTCTTGTAGCCTTTGTACCAAGTGTCAGCCTTCACTTTTGCTGTCCAGACAGGCACATAGATGAGTGTGTTCTCCACAACCTCGGCCGAGTCGATCAATGCCTTGTTGATTCCCTTGTTCTTGTCCAAGAAATCTCGAAAAGCCTTGAGCCGAGCATCGCTATCCTTGGCGGCCTCCATCAAGTGTTCGCCGATAGCCTTGCCTTCGATAGTGGTGGTGCTACCGCAGAATGAGCACGTAATCACAACATCGTCTGGGCCTAACCGGACATTGCCGTTGCAGACTGGGCATTTCATTGTGTCCGCTGCGGCTGTTTCCGATGCCATATCCAATTGTCTCCTGAATAAGTTACTGAGAGTCGAAGAGTCGTTGATTTCTATTTAGAGTTGTGGTGCTATATCCCCTTTGGATAGAGGAGGATGTCGAATAGACTGCGATGTTCCCGGCGGGACTCAGATAACCGCTCGTGGCATTTGTTCACAAGAACGATTGCGTCAAGTCGTTGAGGGTTATAGATAACGGCCTCGACATATTGGCCAAACGCCCAAATAAGAGGGGCCGGTGCGCCTATCAGAAGCAAGACAAACACCCGGTAGGGGAATAGCCAGTCTAAGAGCGTATCCATCTTAGTGACTCATATCTTGGAGTGGCTGCATCTTATGACCTCCTCGCTACGAAGCGATATTCTCATCTCTGATGAACTCCGATGCTGGTGACGAACCACTAACTAATAATGCCTGAATCGGCTTCTGCCATAAGTATATCTTCTGGGGACACTAAATCGCTTCGTCAACCGAACCTATCCACCGCGTCAGAAATTTGGAAAGGTTCTCTCCAGTCTGGTCTGTCTGAGTTCCCCCTTTGCACCTAGAAACAGAATCTCCTGCAAAATGATTTGACTTCTAGTGTCCCGACCTGAAGCAAACTAGCTTCTCCTAGGACGTTGCGTCCTCCATCTCTCTAGGGACGTACGGAAGGCTGTACCGACTTCATCATCTCTTTCCATCAATCGCCTTTTGGCGTGAAGGTACTCATCGGAAACGGTTTGCTCAGGTGGTGCCTCATACTTCTCGAGTAAGATCTCTGCAACGTCCTCGATTTGCCCTTTTTCGTTGTAGCGGTCTTCGATTAGGGAAATGAGTTCATCACCGGGAACCGTTCCCGTCATTCTTTTACTATAGACAACGGTGACGAATAAGTAGACTAGTGAGGGCCAGACCAGTGCATTCACCAGAACTACGAGTCTAAGGGTTTTGGAATACTCTCCGGTATACCAGAGCGCCGGCAGAGAGAGTGCTAACAGAAAGATTGCGAGAACTGTTTCTATGGCCAAGATGGCACGTCTCGATGTTCCAAAAAACCAGTCCCTCAGTTTCAGCAGAAAAGAGGGCCCTCTCATCCTTCGATATGCCCAATCTGAAATGAGGAATATGAGTCCAATGAGAATGGCGAGAACAATAAGGATGATGCTGGGCCAAACCACTATTCGCCGCCTCCCATGACCACACCGAGCGTATAGAAGTAGAAGAGGGAGTAGCCAGCAACTATCACTGCAATCACCTTTACAAGGGATACTGCTGCATACCAGATTCCCTTACGTATATTTGCGTTCCCACCCCAACCTGCATCTCGGAACCTCCAACATAATCCTAGCAATCGGTTGGCATTCATCAACGAAGGAATCAGCTTTGGGAAGAGCATGAATAGAAGACCAAACAATTCGATTGCTGCTGCACTCCACGCGTACAAGAACCCGATTAGGCCGGCTGTGATTATGGTCGCACCCGCTATACTGGCCAGTAGAACGGTCGTCGAAATATCCATCATCTTTACAGTATCAACAAGTACCCAAGAGGATAGTGCCATATTCATGGTGTATCGGATGACAAGATAGTCAAATCCGAGCTCGAAGATCTCCTCCAGAAGTGATATGACATAACCCGCCTTATCCCCGACGAAATTAATGCAATCATGTATCCAGAGAGCTATATCCTCCGCATAGATGGCAATTGCATTTAGGAGGTCAATGGAGAAATGAATCAATGCTGTACCAGTGCTAAGAGGATCCAGTACTTTGAAGTTGAGTTTCGGCCATCCTGGAGACCAAGATGTTTGAACCAGATCGGCCTTAGCCTGACTGAAATCTGTTTTAGCTTGGATTTCGAGAGATGATGAAGCGCATCCTTTCTGAGTACCATCTAGTGCTGACAGATTACTCTGGTCCGGATCCTCACTCGGTGCGGGCACATCAGGAGTCCCGGGATGACGCCTGCTGAGGTCGCAGACCACGCTGATGTCGTGGATGCGCATGTCCACCAGCCCATAGCTGGAGTGACGATTGCCAAGGATGCCCACGTACTGGATCACCCCTCTCTATTTTCCAAGCAGGCATGATTGGGCGTGGCCGTTTGTTAAGAAATGACCCTCGAATTGTGTACTACTTCTGGCAAGATTGGAGGGATGTCGTGTCCTGAGTCAACAGACAGACGAAGCACCCTGAATATACCGTCTAGAGCGCGAATGAAGCCAGTCCTCGGCCACGTGGTGGCCATCCAGATGGCTTGTATTCTTAAATAGGAAAAGAGGGAAGAGCCTCATAGGAAACGGTCGGTTACTTGACGAAAACCGCACGCAGGGGATATGGTGTAATGCATCTTCGAGTGGAAAGGAGAAGAATCATAGC
>CAZLEV010000002.1:409449-463261 GCA_964558645.1 uncultured archaeon | reverse complement strand
GGAGAGCAGGCGCTTGCCGGTACCCATCCCGCTGAGGATACTCTTCAGGGTCATGTTTCTCCGACTCATCCGAAATCCACTGGATCGCGTTCATGACAGCTAGTGTCTCCTCTTCAGTTCTGACCGGTCGGGACGTATTCCCAACCCGCAGGTAGCATTGGGTTAGGACTATCATAAGTTGTACCTCATACGATCCCGGGCCCTCTTTGAGGTCTTCTCGATGCAGACGATGGTCAGGGTGTCGTGTTATGGCTATCACGGCCTAAGAACGCCCCAGCAGTCACAGATACAGTGGATAACCCTCATTGCGTTCCCACATTGGACAAAGGTATACACAACACGACCAAATCCGATTCTCTCCCGTGATGTCCGAAGAGAAGGTCATAGTCAGGATACCCTAACCAACCTTGCCATCATGTACGACAGGATGGGAGGGAGCGAGAAGGGGCTGCAGCCCTCTCCGTCGCAAGTTGAGGCCGGAGCCGGTGTAACTGAAGACCATGGGGCTGCTCCTGAAGCGGGTCCTCCACTCCAGAGTCAGGGTCTTGAGCTGCCTGTCCAGGTCACCATCAGTCTTCTGACGATGTCCTGAGACTCTGGCATAGATGGCACAGTGTCTCGTGACCGGATGCTCCCGTACTGACCTGTGCAAGACACAAAGAAGGCGGTCCACCTCAGCGGGAGTAATGCGGCGGTGGTTGCCGGGAGTGCGACGGCAGTGGATGAGCCCGCGGGCATCCCAGCAGCGGATAATTCTGGTGCACACGCCCAGACGGAGGGCGGCCTGTGATATGGAATATATAGCGTGACCTTAGACAACTATCTAATAAATGTCCAATCTTGTCCAACTTCTAGGCTGCTGTCTGCAACCCGTCATAGGATGCATGATGCCCCGGTGGTCTGACAAGCCCGAAACATGGTTCACCACGGGCGGCAATGCGTGCAGTCTTGATTGCCCCGCCGGCTGCAAGAAGTGCAATATTGTATAACCTTCCGCTATGCCTGGAATCGCTCTCCCGCTTGACAGACTCGATATGTCGTGATGAATGAGCCAGACTGAGTTCTTCCTTGGTTGCCGGTTTAGGCTCGATGAACTCATACCCATGTGCTGAGCTCAGTGCCTTGACGGCAGTATCCAGTCTACCCTGCGCACCTGCCGGCGTACTATCATATGATTTTTTCATCATTGGATGATATACTATCTTCACAGAGACTGGAATGCGCTCCGTTGAATATCATTCTATCGAAAATCAGGCAAAACAAAAGGGATTTTGCGAGCAGGCGGATTTGCGACCCGCCCACTCTCTCAACTGTGAAGAAAGTCTAGAGCCTGTCACTAGGTTACTAGCCGAATAGGCTACCAAGACCTGCAGTGAATTCCTCTTCCTCTTCTTCCTCTTCTTCTTCCTTCTTCTCCTCTTCAGCCTCAGCGGCCGTACCGGTTGCACCAGCTGATGGTGCCGCGACAGGCATGGCTGCTGCACTGGAGAGCGCCTCGTCGATGTTGACACCTTCCAGGGCAGCTAGAAGTGCCTTGATTCTACCCTTGTCTGGCTTAACACCGGCTGCGGTCAAGACGGATTCCATGTTATCGTTCTTGATCTCCTGACCAGCCTTGTGGAGCAGAAGTGCTGCGTATACATATTCCATTGTCATTACCTCGTAGTTTTTCTTATCCGAACAGACCGCCTAGGCCTGCTACAGCTTCATCTTCTTCGTCTTCCTTGTCCTCAGCTTCCTCCTCAGGCTGTTCTGTAGGTGCGCTTGGCACACTTGCAGCGGCTGCACTCTTGACCTGACTGAGAACATCTGAGGGGACAGCCTCAGGATTCTTACCAGCCACAAGAGCTGCCAATGCTAGAGCCTCGGAGTTTGCCTTGCCAAGGAACGCATTGACCAAGTCCGGTTCAAAGAAGCCGATGTTGAGCGCGAGGCTCTTCGCTTCGATGTTGGCCTTGGCAATTATCATCGGTACCGTGTCTGTAGTCGGGTACCCGGCATTGATGGACAGATTGATTGCGTACTGATGTCCGGCTATGACCTGTTTGAAGAGATCTTCAAGGTCAACTTCTAGGGCTTCACCTGTCAAGACGACCCCGTCGCTGTAAGCAGCAATGAGCTTCAGCTGAAGCTCCATCGGCTCAATTCCAAGACGGGCGAGCATCTGGGCCATAGCATTCGATATGACCTCTCCGGCTTCCACGGCAACCGTGTCCTCCGTGACATGAATGACGCCTCCCTTGACGCGAGAAGGTATCTGCAGAGCTGCTAATTCACTGATGAATGGCCCGGGTGCTACTCCCGTGTTCATTGCAGGCACGATGATGTCCTTGGACGCAACTTGCCCTCCCTTTGCGGGGGCTTGGGCCTTGTTCTCGCTGAGAAACTTACTTAGGATGAACGGATCCTGTTCGCTGAACACGAATGCGACCGGCCCTCTCACATGGTTCTCTATCTTTTCAATCCCGTCGGTCTTGGCGTTCTCAATCGCTCTCTTCATCAGAGTGTTCCGTGCCATCTGTATCTTGGCAGACCCACGAAGACTCTCCCTGATTCCATGCAATTGCTTTGCCCCGACACCCTCAACATTCACAAGGCCAATCATCTTGCTGTTCTCTATGTTTCCGACCAGCTCGTTGACTACATCCTTTTTCCATTGTGGTATCTCGTGATTCTCTAGTGACATGTCGTTCTACCTCCAGGAGCTCACTTCAACAGGAGGTCCCATTGTGGTCTTCACAACCACACTGCTAACCTTCTCAATGAGACCCTTGCTGTCGACAAAGTCCAAGACTGCTACAATGTTTTCGGCAATCTCCGCATCGTCCATCTTCTCGTGGCCGACCTTCACATGAAAGGTGGGCGTGTTTCGCATCTTGATTCTTACTGTGCGTTGATATTGCTGGACAACATTGCTCAGATCTGCCTGAGGGGGGAATGGTCTTGGCATCTTGCCGCGCGAACCGAGTACCTGACCGAGATATCTTCCAACCAACGGCATACTATCTGTGGCGGCTATGAAGAAGTCGTGGTTCTTCGCCAAGGACTTGCGATCCTTTTTCTCTTCTCCGATAGCTGGAATATCATCCTTTGACACCACATTGTCCACGCCGGCTGCTCTTGCGTTCTCGGCAAACTCGCCATCGCCGAATGCGCAGATCTTGGAGGGCGGGTAGAGCCTGTTCGGTAGGGCGAGTTCCTGATTGAACCTGTTCTCGGGCTTTGAAACGTCCAACTCTTTACTTCTGAAGTTCACAGCAAGGTCGAAACTCTGTTCGAAGTTGATACCTCGCTCATTACCCTTCGTCCGTGCCTCAGAAATGGCTTCCCCAATGGCATCTTGATTGAATGACATCTCTATTTGCCCTCCCGCAGCGGTTCATCAAGTTGTTCATCCCATTTCCCCTCTCGGACTTCCTGCTGGAATTCCTTGGCCGTCTTTCCCTCAACTGTGACACCCATGGATACACAGGTTCCAGAAACAATCATGGCTGCTGTCTTCATATCGAGAGCAGTCAAGTCCATTGCTTTCGCTCTGGCAACATTCTTCACTTGCTCTATGCTTAAATCGCCCACATAATCGGTATTCGGAGTACTTGACCCCTGCGGTGCATCAAGTTCTTTCAGAATCAGTGCACTTGTGGGTGGGATTCCCACCTCCACCTCGAATTCCTTGGACTGCGGGTCCACAATGATAGTAACAGGTACCTTAAGACCAGCAAATTCCTTGGTTGCTTCATTGATCTTCTGAACAACCTGGAATATGTTCACACCTGTTGGTCCCAAAGCGGGACCAATGGGCGGGCCCCCTGACGCCTTTCCACCTTCCACGATGGCCTCTACTTTGATCTCTTGTTGACTCAATCTATTCACTTCTCCTGATGCAGTGCTCCGGCTCAAACAGTTCGCGAGCCATTCGGTCGACCTTATGGACAAAATTAGATATGTATCCAACAAGGTCTACTGCATGCATTATCACTTTTTTTCACCCCGGACGTGAGCGTCTTGCGCTCAGGTCAGATTAAGAGGTACCTGCTTTTGCAATCTGATGCTGTTTTAAGCATTATGGACTTGACAGATGGCAATCTGGGGTCAGTCACAAAGGGGACGAGCTTCACACCAAAAGGAGGGCTCAACGTGACCAGAAGGAATCAAGCTGGTCGGTTTCCTCTCTCGCACCCTCTCCCTCTTCTTCCTCCTCTTCCGGTCTTGCCTTTTCAACAATCTTGGCAAAGTCCGCATGGACACGAATGGGAATGGTGTGTGGACTATCCAGCAGCTCTAGAATGAGTTCCTCTTTCGACGTATCAACCCTAGCTACTTTTGCCCGTTCTCCCTTGAATGGGCCAGATATGATCTCAACAACATCGTCTATGTTGATACCTTCTGCAGCTGGCTTCGGCACGAGGAACTTGTCAATCTCATCAAAAGTCACCTTACCGTGGACACGTCCCCGCACATGTGGCACTCCCGAGATGGCAATCTCGACATCTCTGAACTCCTCTGTTTCGAGAAACACATATCCTCGGAGGGTCTCAGGCACAAGTATTGCCTTGACTCGTCCCAGTAGCTGGTTCTCCGACACAAGCCTTGGTTCTCCCTTGCCCTTCTTCTCTTGACATTTCTTCATATGCTTCAAGGTGTCTTTTCTGGTTGAGAAGGGTTCTCCACAGAACGGGCACTCCCATACATCTCCCTCACCGGTGACTGCTGTGGTGATGAGGTCAGTGACTGACTTCTCCTGGCCGATTGTGGTTCTTATTGCATAGATACTGCTCTTTCCTCTCAAACAAAAGACCTCCAAGCCGCAACTTGTGGGCTAATTTAGCTACCTGTCCACTGTGAGGTCACTAGCGTCATCAATACTTGTACAATGAAGCTAAGCATTCCCACAAGAACCATAGCAAGCAGAGTGATCTTTGTGCTCATCCAGAGCTCCTTCCGAGAGGGCTTGGTTGCAAGCTTCAAGATTCTTCTGCTATCGTTGATGAAACTGCCGACACCCATTTGCGTTCAACTTCCTGTGCAGGAACAACATGGTCCTAGCTGTGTAGCAGTCTGCAATCCCGAGGGCTCGCTTTTAACCCTTGCTGAGTGCACAAAGCTTACTCGTCAAGTCGAGTAATGCCAAGTTCCGCTTTCAGGTCTTCTGCTAGTGGTGTAACAGGTTCGGACCCCGAATCAAAGACGTAAGGTGAACTCACACCCGAAGCGATGATTGTGACTCTCAGTCTATCCTCGAGTTCAGGTATGATCAAGGCACCGTAGATTACCTCGGCTCCTGGATTCACCTGTTCTGTGACAAGCTGTACTACCTTTTTCGCCTCACAGAGCTGCAGGTCTGCGCTGCCGCTCACGTTAACCAGGATATTCCGCGCATTCTCAATTGAAACGTCAATCAGCGGGTTACGAAGAGCATTATAGACCGCCTCCTCAGCCCGTTCCTCTCCCTGCCCTTCTCCAAGAGCGATTATTGACACTCCCCCGTTTCGCATAGTCGTTCTGACATCTGCAAAATCAAGGTTGACTAGTCCTGGCCTAGAAATGAGCTCTGCAATACCCTTGACTGCCCTGACCAATACTTCATCTGCCACCATGAAGGCCTCCGGAAGAGAGAGATCCGGTGCAATCTCGAGGAGTTTCTCGTTTGGTATGGCAATCAAGGTATCCACATGCTCCATCAGGGCATTCAATCCCCGAGTGGCGTTCTTCTTACGCGTGGCTCCCTCGACATCAAACGGAAGGCAGACAATCGCCACAGTTAGCGCCCCGTTCTCCTTTGCAGCCTTGGCTATTTGTGGTGCAGCCCCTGTTCCTGTGCCTCCTCCCATTCCTGCTGTGATAAAAATGAGATCCCCTCGGACTACATCTTTGATGACTTCATAGGATTCGATTGCGGCGTTCTCCCCCACATCCGGATCGTTTCCAGCTCCAAGCCCTCCGCAACATTCTCTTCCGAGTAGCAGTTTGTGGTGTGAATTGCTGAAGTACAAGTCTTGTGCATCAGTGTTTGCTGCCATAGTCTCTGCTCCCTCAACCCCCACCTCCATGAGACGAGTGACGGCATTATTTCCCGCCCCACCTACTCCAACTACCAGTATTCTCGCATTTACTGTTTCAAGCAGGTCGGCCAGCTCTTCATCCGTTGTGGCACCCATGCCAGATCGCCTTGGGCTCTTTCCACTCTGGGAGTCCCGTCGAGATCCTGATGAACCATTTAGTACTTCTTCGAGTAGTGGATGCATAACTCACACCTTCTAATGTCAATTAATATCGGGGGATTATGCTATCAAAAAGTGGAATACTACGTGGGTATTACTGGAGCATTACCGTCGCCGTCTTCGTTTCCGACGAAACGTCCTGAGTACCGGCTCTATGTTGACTCCGTATTGCGCAAGGAAATCCGCGGTCTCATTAAGGTCTGGCTGCCCCTTGTGTGCCCCTGTTCTCGTGACAGTTATTGCAGCAGCTGCGTTTGCCACATTCAGAGCCTGATGTACTCGTTCAGACCTCGTCCATGCCATGACAAATCCGGACGCGAAAGAGTCTCCCGCACCAAGAGTGTCGACAACATCCACAGGAAACGCTCTCGAGACAGAATACTCGAATCCGTCAGTGGCAATCGCGCCCTGTGCCCCTCTTTTCACGATAACAATACCGGGGAATGTCTTGGCGAATGTTTTGATTGTGTCCTCTCTTGCCTCTACACCAAAATACTGCCCAAGCTCTTCTTCATTCACAAAGAGTAGATCTGTATGGGGTAATACTCTCTCAAAGTCAATATTGCTAGCTGCTCGGCCGGGGTCGAGAGAGAAGACCATCCCGTGTGTAGTTGTCATCTCAATTGCTCTCTCAATGATATCGGGAAAGCCACCAGCTACATGGATTGTCCGTGTCTTTGAGAGAGAAACATCCTCTAGCAGTTGCTTCTCTATGAACTTGTTGGCTCCAGGCTCAACAACTATCTGTCTATTGCCTTGGTTGTCTTCGATGATAGTGAATATTCCTGTTGCCTTCTTATCGAGAACAAGAACCGAGCGAGTATCAACACCGATCTTGGAGAGGTCCTTGATGATTTGATGTCCATAGAGGTCATCACCGACACAACCTAGCAATCCGACTCTTATACCGAACTTTGCCATCTGCGCAGCGAAGTTAGTTGCCGAACCACCAAACGTGATGTGCCCCTTGCGGGCTATGGTGTGTCTGTTTGCCTCGGGCAGACTGTCCACATGCATACACACGTCGACGTTTATTCTGCCTATTGAGATGACCTCTACAGACAATACCTCTCCCTCTACATAATGAGAGCAAGAATCGCTTTCTGTGCATGTAGCCTGTTCTCGGCTTGGTCAAAGATGACTGAATGCGGACCATCCATGACCTCATCAGTTATCTCCTCATTTCGATGGGCCGGCAGGCAGTGCATGGCAATGACATGCTTCCTTGCAGCATTCACTAGCTTCTGATTCAGTTGGAAGGCCATAAGCTCTTCTTCCTTCTTCTTATCTCTCTCCTGACCCATGCTGAAGAAGGTATCAGTGTAAATCACATCCGCATTCTTCACGGCCTCAATAGGGTCATTGACAACTTCTAGAGTTGTATCATATCTCTCGCTCAGTTCGTTTGCCCTCTTCATGATAGGTGCATCAGGGGTATACCCCTTCGGCGAGCCAATCGTGACATCCATGCCCATGATTGTGCAGCCTTGCATGATCGAGTTGCTGACATTGTTCGAATCTCCCACATAGGTGATCTTCAGCCTCTCAAGGGCTCCTTTGTGTTCCTCAATGGTCAGCATATCCGCCATAATCTGACATGGATGCAAGAGGTCTGATAGCCCGTTTATCACAGGCACTGTCGCATGCTCCGCAAGACCCTTGATCTCATCGTGACCATATACGCGAGCCATTATCCCCGAGCAATACCTGCTTAGTACTTGGGCAGTATCTCCTATGGTCTCGCCTCTCCCGAGCTGGGTTCCTGAGGGGGACAGATAGAGTGCATGTCCTCCCAGCTGGGTCATGCCTACTTCGAAAGAAACCCTTGTTCTGGTCGAGGACTTCATGAAAATCATCGCCAGAGACTTGCCCTTCAGGAGTTCGTGGGGTTCTCCACGCTTCTGCTTCCTCTTAAGATCATGGGCAGTGTCCAAAATCTTTCGTAGCTCATGTCGCTTGAAATCATACAGGTCTATGAAGCTTCTACCTTTCAAACTCAAATTCTTCAACCTCTCAGATAATGCTTCAAGACGGCAGGAGATTACTCTTCGTAATAAAATGTCCCATGTCACCAAAGAGGTCTACAAACAATCATCAGACCTGACCCACAAGTCTCTTGGCGAACCATTCCGGGTCGAAGTGTTTCAGGTCTTCATATGTTTGACCAACACCCACATACAGCACCGGCCTTCCAGTCACAAATGCAATCGATAGAGCGGCGCCACCGGAGGGGTCTGCATCCACCTTGGTTAGAATTGCGCCATCGATACCTATTGCCTCATGGAATTCCCTTGCCTGCGACAAGGCATCATTCCCTGCAAGTGCATCTCCCACAAAAATCTTCAGATCGGGCTCCGCAACTCTTGCTATCTTCTTCATCTCTTCAAGCAGATTCTTGTTACTCTGCATTCTGCCCGCTGTATCAATCAAGACAACGTCTATCCCTTTCGCCTTGGCATGAGCAACCGCATCATAGGCAATTGCAGCAGCATCTGCACCATAGTCTTGTTTTATGAGTCTGATACCCAGACGTTCTGCGTGCTTTGCCAGTTGCTCGATGCTCCCGGCACGAAAAGTGTCTCCAGCAGCAGCCACCACTGAGAGACCGTTCTTCTTGAACAGGTGTGCCATCTTGGCCAGTGTTGTTGTCTTTCCTGTGCCATTGACGCCCACAAACATTATGACGGTCGTTTCTCCATTCTGTTTCTTCTCAGCTGCATATTTCAGAGGCCGAAGTGGGTACTCTGGAACCAAGACCTCCAAGACGGATTCATGTATCGCCTGCCTGAACAATTCGGTGAGATTCTCGAACCTGCCTGTTCTCGAGCCAAGAGTCTTCTCTTTCGTGAGTTCACATATCCGTTCAGCAACTTCAACAGCCACATCGTTTTGAATCAGGGTGAGCTGTAACTCCCATACGGCCTTGGAGAGATTCTCTTCGTTCAGTTCCTTAGTGGTCGCTTTGGTTATAGCCGTATCAAGAGCTCCGCGGAGCCTGTCAAACACTTGACTATCCCTCTCCACTCTGTATGGTTTCAGCTAGTTCCTGCATTCTAGCATTGAGTTGAACTGATCGGGCATTGAGCTGTTCCAGATTCTCTTGGAGTGAGTTTCGTTGCTCCTCAAGCCTTTGGATAACATCCTTGGCATTCTCTATTGCCTGCTGACGATCCACTTCTACCCTGGCTCCGCTCCCGAGGTCACTTATGATTCTGACCGGTTGAGTAATTCTGGCCTCTATGAAGAGGCCGCCTCCGACATTGAAGAACAGCTCGCTCTCTGTATCCTGTTTCTCAAGTTGATTCAAGACCTCCAACCCTTTCTTGTAGTTCGAGAGATAGAGGTCTGTCACCTCCAATCTATCCTGAAGGTTCTCCAGGTTTGATGCAACCATCTGCTGTTCAACATAGAGCTGCTGCAACGCCTTACGTTGTTCTTCTGCCATCAGAACTCGGCCTCCACACCGAGAAGGCGTCGCAAGTCTAAATCAGTCAGTTCTTCAGGCTCAATCTCCTCTATTTTCTCGAATCTGATTTGCCTGCGTTTGACCCGATGTCTGCTGCCAAGATCGGAGTAAATCTTCTCCTTGACATGTGCCTCCTTATCTGCAATAAGCTCCTTTGTGAAGACAAAGACTTTGTTCTTCTTGTCGTATTCTCCAGTTGCACGCCATATCTTCGAATCCATCTACGTCACCTCAGCTACACGAATCCAAGTACTTGGGATATGTGGGCCAACTCCACACCCGTTGTTTCATCTCCGGCAATCATTCCATCTGTGTTGGCCAACACTCCAAGTCTAATGTAAGGGCTACCCCTGTTCACGGTCCCCACTTCGACTACTACTTTTAATAACTCCGCTATCACATCGATTTCCTGATCGGTAGCCATAGGATGCACTACAGCTCCCTGCTTGTTTGCCACCGTGTTAGCACCAACAATGGGGAGCCGTGCCACTGTTCCTGGCACAACATCCACATCAAGGATATCTGCCATTTTCCTTCGGGCTCTGGTGTCAAACTCGGGATGGCAAATTGCCCCATAATCATTGGCCAGCACAATATTACCGAGAGCGGTCATTTTGCTGTCAATCCAGTCGACGTTAACATCAGTATACTTCTTGAGCTGTGCTAGTTCCTCGTCAGTCGTGGTATAGGGCACTATGATCCCATTTGAATTGGCTGCGGAGACTAAGCCGACCGCGTCAAGAGTTGCCACTGTGGACTGCACCAGTGGAAGGTTGAAGGTCTTCTCAAGAACGTCAAGCGACTTCTCAGACATGTTTGGAGAAACAAACACAAATCTGTCAGTGGCGATTCCGAATGCTCCGACATTCATATCGCCCTCAAAATCAGTGCGGGCGATTGACGTAGACTATCCCTCCGCAAGATAGATTCTTACGAGATTCTCTGAGTTCTTTGTTGCACGTATGCGAACTCTGCGAGGTGGCTTCTGAATCCCTCTGGCCCATATCTTCTCATTGACCTCGGGCTGAATGATGATCCCCTCTGGTTTCATATGGCGTTCCACAAACTGTCTGAGGATTCTCACAGCTCGGTTCGATCTCCTCAGTCTGCTGCCTGTCCAGTATGCCTTTCTCAGTGGTACCGTGTAGATCCTCTCATCGATAATCTCCTCCTCCTCAGGTATTTCCTCGAGGGGCACTTCCGGAGTTACCTCTTCAATATCCTCGGTGACTGCCTCGAGTTCTTCCAGCTCCTCCTCTCCAATCTCTTCTATCTCGGGGAGTTCTTCGATATCATCAATCTCAGGAATCTCAATCTCTTCTGCAGGTACCTCTGGTTCGCTCTTTTCTTCTTGACTCATCTGATTGCACACCTGACTATGGCTTTAGCTTGGTCTGACGCCAGTTGCGCTGCTTAGGATTCCTTCGCACCTTACCGCCAGTCTTCATCACGACCCATGTAGGAACTGAGGAATTGGACTTTAGCTTTTTCGCCATCCTGAGTTTCTTTCCTAGTGGCTTGTTTCTTGCCATTCTCTTTCACCTACTGCGCAGCGTTTCTATCTGAAAGTTACTTTTCTCTCTCGCTCTCTTCCTCTGATCTGTATCAAGAGGTTCTTGAGCTGCTCGTCCGTCACTTTGCCTTTGAGCCTTCCTGAACCGGCCAGTTGAATGAGTTGCATCTCAATCTGTTCGGCAAACTGCGGTTTGACCATTCGAATATTGGTCAGTCTTGATCTTGCCTCTGGAGTCAGTATCTGTCTGAGTATTGCCTCTTTCTGGGCCCGTGCTTGGGCAGCCCGTTCTTCATCTACCTGATCGCGGGTTGCCTCTTCCTTGAGGGCCTCAAGTTTCTTTTGACGAATGGCTTCGAGCTCCTCGTCACTCATGGCTCTCAATCCTCATGTAAGCTCAGTATTTCTCAAGTTCTGGAATTGCCTTCTCAAGCTCCATCTTCAGAGCTGCTGAAAGACGATCCATGTACGATCTTCCGATGTCGGTCATGACGCGTCCCCTCTTGTCATCTTTCTTGACAAATCCAGCTCTTTCCAGCTGTTGAAGTGCTGTTCGTATGATTGCTCCACTGCCCTTGTGGAAGTGAGTTGGCTTGGAACCTCTTCGCTTCCTACCTCCATAGTCAATACGGAGCTTCTCTGTACCGACCGGTCCCTTCATGTATACCTTGCGCAGAATACTGGCACATCGAACATACCACCAGTCAGGATTCTCAGGTGCTCTCTCCTTATGGGATCCTGTCTTAACATAGGGGCTCCACTCTGGAGGGCTGATCTCCTTTCTGGACTTCAGGTCCTGAGCGAGTCGCCGTATCAGTATATTGGCTGGTATATCGTAGACAGTGGGCATATGTCAGTCACCATTCTCCTTAGTGATTAGTCACCGCACATCAACTGAGCTGGTGGCCTACCTCAGAAGGCTGAAGGAGCAGCTTTGAGTCAGCATATAAGGCTTATCATGAGTCGATAGCATTTCGTGTCATTTCTCCATTTTGAAGATGACTGCAGTGTTTCCTCGGATACTATCAAGGTGAGCTCCCGTCGCATCACAGAGTTCAGTGAAGAGTGACTCCTTAGTATCCTCCGAGAGTGCACTTCTGAGCACCCGAACTTTGATACACTTATGTGTCTTGAGCAGGCGCTTGACCTCCTTGATGACTCCTTCGGAGAGCCCACCCTTTCCTATCTGCATCATCGCAGGCTCTTGCCACACAATGCTGACACGCGTGCTGTCTGGCCTCATCACTATCATAGACCCCTCTCTCTGATGTGCTCATTAAGCTTGCCTTTCAACGATGAAGCGTCGTATTGCCCCGCATTCGAGGCAGGTCACAGTCACATGGCCTGTTCTGTTGTTCCGCACCCTGACCCTGCAAGTCTGACCAGGAATCAATACGGTTCCACATTCCTTACAGATTCGTCTGTTCATCTCCCTTGGTAGTTTCATCCGAGCCTTCTGTGCTACCTTCTTTGCTGTCTGTATGAGTGAACGGGCAAGGGCCGGATCGGAGGTGGCAACCTTCTGGGCCTGAATCCACAGAAGACATATTCTCTCTTCGGCTATCCGTTTGACTTGCCTCCTAAATCGCCTTCTGCTTGACACCTCTCAGCACACCACTGTCGCTGGAGACATTCAAACCCCTTAAATCGTTCGTAGGATCCTAGCTCCCTGTTGTTATCATGCTCCATGTCATTCTCTTGGATTCGGCACTTGAACTCGTTCCTACAGAGATCTCTGCTTTGAAAGAGATTCAGAGATATGCCTCGCGTAAGGGAAAGAAGCCCGGTGAGATTCTACTCGACCAGACTCATCATGGGAAGTCTATGACTCGGCTGGATGAGCACCGCCGGCGCGGCCGTCCTGATATTGTCTATCTCTCCCTCATGACCCTCCTCGAAACCCCTCTCTGTAAGGAGGGCCACCTCTCTGTCTACATCCACTGCCAAGATGGTCAAATCATCGAGCTTGACAGGTCAGTAAGACTCCCTCGAAACTATGACAGATTCGTTGGTCTTTTCGAGCAGTTACTATCAGAGGGTGCTGTCCCACCAGATGGACGCCCCCTCCTGAAGATCACAGGAGAGGACATATCTCAGCTTCTCGGAAGAATCCGCCAGAAGTCAGGTGGCATTCTGAGCATTCTCGCGGTAGAAGACGGAGAACCCACCAACATCTCCGATTTCGAGGCAATGCTGCCTTCCAGTGCAAAGACGCCCGTAGTGTTCGGGATTGGAGCCTTTCCACATGGCGACATGAGTTCTGAGATCATGCCCCTCTTTGATAGACATCTCCGACTGGACTCTGATACGATGATGGCCTGGCATGTCTGCGCTGAGGCTGTCTGGGTCTACTCGAAGAAAGTGGGGGTCATTAAGCAACGGTTTGGTCTGTAATCTGAGGCATTTCTCACACTTCTCGTTCTGTTTGATGCGTGGTCCATTTCTTGGGTTCTTTTTATTCCACTATCCTCACATCTTAGCGAGATTCAGAGTTGATTATCAATGGACATCACAGTTATTTTGGGTCTGCTAGTGGCCTCGATGACAGCAGTTCTAGCAGTCTTTCTGACCCGTTCTTGGTTACGACAAGAAACCCGTCTTCTCACCGACCTTCCCCTCATGTTCGGTATCGTATCGGTGGCCCAGGCCTTCAACATGCTTCTACAGACTCTACCAAGGGCTGGGTGGGTTGAGCCTACCCTCGAGCTTTTCAAGCTCAGAGCACTGGTCATTGCAGGCACTGTTGTGCCCCTGCTTGGTGTTGTACTACATATCTGGTTGCACAAGTATCAACACTATCATCTCAGGGCAATGGCACTGACTACCTTCTACTGGATTCTCACTGTGCTTTTTGGCCCATCAGAACTCTTCATCATGGCGCTCCTGATTCCCGTATTGCTCTCATTGATGCTTGCAATGCTGGTGACCTTCATCATCACGTGGAGAACCGGTCGACTCGAGGAGGTCCGCAGTGATATCCTCGTCTTGGCACTCGTTGTCGGTGTCATCGGGCAGGGCATAAAGGCGCCACTCACTGCGATGGGTCTGGAGATAATTCCAGACATACTGAGCATGGTCATGATGATGCTGGCAACCGTTGGACTAATCAACCCGTGGTTTCGTCTCTCCAGCTCTCGGACTTCCCAAGAGCTCGTATCACCTGCGTCCAATCCTGAAACGGACGAGGAAGTCGCAGCATCGCCTCTGCTCAGCCGCATGAATCTACTACCTCTCGCCCTCGGCATACTTGCCCTGTCAATCGCATTCAGACTGATAGACGTCCTTATCCTCAACCTGGGCGATACCTGGCTCAACATCCTTCCATCAAAGGTCCTCCCCCTGGCAATCATACTGTTCGTCTTCTGGCACTACCGCCCCAAAGAGATTCACTCGGTACTGGGAATAAGCGATAGCAGCATGGTTGTTCACTTAGGCATTGGAGTGCTTCTGTTCTTCATCCTGTTCGTCATCGTCGATCTCGGTGCTGTGGTTCTGTATGCCACTATGTTGGATCCATCCTATCCCCTCACGCTAGACATTGTCAACACTGAATTGCTGCCCTATGTCCTGTTCTTTTTCCTCGTAAACGCAATCATGGAAGAGACCCTCTTTCGTGGTGTTCTTCAGAATGGGTTGAAGACTCGATTCAGCGTAAACAAGGCAATAGCCATATCCGCCCTGACCTTCGGAGTGTGGCATGCATGCTGGGTACTTGTAACTGGCGAGATCATGAGTGGCATAGCCCTAGTTGTCTTCTCTGGTATTCTGGGTGCCTTCTTTGGCGTCTATTATGAGCGATTCAGTTCGGGAAAATCATTAATGGCTCCCATCATGGCCCACACCCTCTTCAACTTCTTCAATGAGACCGTCAAGGTGGGTCCCGTCACCGGTTACCAGGGTCCAGATGTATATACCAATCCAGCTATACTCTCTATCGGGATGATACTCTTTCTGGTGGCATTTCCCATCCTCTTTGTCCTTGCAGGCCGGTACCGAGTAGAAGACGTTGAGCGAAGAATCAGGAGGTGGAACAAACCCCCTCTCTCTGCAGGAGGCATCGAAAAAGCAGAGTCCAGACCGGTTGCTCCGACGATAACCCATCCGAGCAGGAAACAGGCAGAGTCTCTCACCTAGTACGTAATGGTCTATGAGATTCCGCTCCCGGTTGACACACGCAGACCAGCATCTGGAGATGCCGCTCCGATGGCCTTATTGACACGTATTCACGATGTCATACTGGTGCTATCGGAGGCTTATGCGATTCAATGCCTGTCACGGTTCATACTTGGGGTTCATGTACCAGAGGGGAGGGCGTATGGTTCTATGCAGTCTACCATGGCGATTCGATGGAGAAGGTATCACTCGTTCACTCCGAACAAGGAGCATCCAGCGGCACAACATCACGACAGATGAGTCTGATGGCCATACTTCAAGCTCTGGGGTATGTTCAATCGTTCGCTCCCACAGAGAAGGCCATCATCAAGTCTGATTGCCGATGGTGTGTGAAGTGCCTGACGCGCGAGTATGACTGTGTCAGCGATAACAGATTCAAAACTGATAGAGTCACGCGAGGATATGTTCAGTACCTTCGAGAGATATGGTGGAAGGCATCAGGGCTTCAAGTTGATTTTGAAGTGATGGATGACTCGACCAGAAGATCACTCACTACCTAGACGTCTGAAGACCTCATTTGCCACAACAACTTCAGTACCTGCCAGTCCCACTGAACAAAACAGAGTGATATCGTCATTAGACCTCCGTCCATCCTCCTTCCCAGCAATGACATCTCCAAGCTCACGGATACGTTCTCTATGCCTGGTCTCTGACAGAAAGTAGGGCTTGGTATACTTGCTATAGCTGTCCAGTTGTGCGAGTGAATCTGTGACGATCACATCGCTTCTGTCTGCAACTCCAATCTCTATCTCATTCGTGCCCGCAAGATTCGGCCCTAGCGTTGTCACATGCATCCCCGGTTTCAGTAGTTCAGCATCATAGACCGGGGTCTTACTTCGTGTTGCAGAGATCACTATGTCTGCGCCCTCGATGGCATTTCTTGGAGATTCCACAGCAGTCACTTGCAGACTGAGCATCTTCGACATCTCCTCAGAGAAGGCCTCTCGGTGGCCTTTCGTGGGGCTATATACACGAACCTCCTTCAAGTCTCTAACGGCATTCACCGCCACAAGTTGAGAACGTGCCTGGGTTCCGGAGCCAATCATCGCCACAGTATCTGCATCATCCCTTGCAAGATGCTTCACGGCGACTCCGCCAATTGCTCCTGTGCGAATCACGCCCACTCTGAATCCGGTGATGATCCCCTGCATGACACCAGTCTCTCCATCGTAGCTGACGACCAGCTGTGTATGTCCCGGTTCATCCTTTGGGAACGTCTCATAGACCCGGAATCCCGCGACCGGTTCCTTTCCCGTCAGGGCTCCTGCCGTGAATACAAGGGAGCCTGCTCCTGCATCAACAACAAGTCTAGGGGGTGCAGTGAGGGTGCCATTGGCGTGTTCCTGCATGGCCTCGTCAATCTTTGGCATGACGTCCTCGATTCCTATGAGTTCATCTACCTGTTCATCGGTGACAATGGGATATCTCATGACAGACAGCTCAATCCTCAGGCAGTGATATCTCTGTCGGAAGAGTCAGTCATACTCCTGTGCAGCATGTCCCATCTTCGCCCTTGCGTTCGTCCAGTTGGCTGGAATTGGCCTCCTGTCATTGCTTGCCTGACAATCAGTGCGATCTCCAGTGTAGGAGCGAGTCTTCTATCTCTCTAATGCATGAATATGAGGCGCTCGACAACAATCCGGTCCTCATCAACGCCCATGTCTTTCAGAGCAGATACCAGATCTTTCACGAAGGCATCTGGGCCACAGATGTAGAAGTACTTGTCAGTGTCCACTCTACTCGAGAGGAACTCCTTGTCTATTCGGCCGTGTTCGTATCCAACTCTCTTCTCTTTCGTCAGAGTAGCGATAAAATCGTCCCCGAAGGTGTCCCTGAACTCCTTCTCCAGGATCACATCCTTGGCCTCCTTGTTCGAGAAGATGAGGGTGTTCCCCTCAATCCTGTCATGGTTCTTGAGATGACGGATGATGGCGATGAAGGGGGTGACACCTGCTCCAGCAGCCAAGAAGTAGCCTGGGCCTTGATAAATAATGGTTCCAAAGGGGTCGTGGAGGACTATGTCGTCTCCGGCACGCAGGTCGTGCAACCGTTTGGTGACACCATCATGCTCAGGGTACCCCTTGATGGTGAACTCCAGCACAAGGTCTTGGTTCAGGTTCGTGAACGTGAAGGGTCGAAACTCGTCCGTCCACTCCTCTCTGTCGAGGGACACAAGGTTCGCCTGACCAGGAATATACTCATAGCCCGAGGGCTTCTCCACAACGAATCTCTTCACATCGTGGGTCACAAACTCGGTCATCAGAACTGTGACCTTCTGGGGATTGTCTGTTGTCGGCTCCATCCGTACCTTAGCTTCGGTCTTACTCATCATTATCTACTTCGTATCTGGGTGCCTGGGAAGCCTCATCAAGGCTCACCACAGGTTAGTATTAACAATCGTTTTGTACACTTTTATGAGTTGGCCTATGTACTGCATGATGTTGGAACACGTGTTCCAAGTACTGCTACCTCCGCCCAAAGTCATTCCCAGACTCTAATCCAGCATCACTTAGACTCGGTTCTTCTTTGGTCGAGTATTCTCACATCACACCTATGTCCTCATGAAACGAAGTGTATGAACGAGGATGAACGATGGCCATGAATGGCGTGCTGGCTATCTCGACACTGGTCGGAGGCGTGGTGTTGGTGATGTCTCTGCTGGTTGGAGGGATGGCAGCACTCATCATTGGGTTTTCCGTTGGTAAGCTGTCTGTAAGGCTCCCTGAGCGGCCTGTCCAGTTCCTAGCAGTCGTGACATGGACTCTGATCTTGGTTGGGGTCTACGCTGCGCTTGGCATCTCGCCCATCACGCTGCTGTATCCCACGATATTTCCATTCGTTCTTGTGATAGCCTACCTGGCGGCTCGATGGGGATATCGGCTCTCTCAGTCGCACGCTGAGGAGCGTCCTGTGACTACCGAGGAATGAGTCTGTTCTTGATTGAAGCAGGGATTTGCTGATGAGCCCATTCGTTCTCAGACTCACATCTCTTTACCCACCACTCAACCTGCTGATAAGTGGATTCAAGAAACGAACAACCCCCAACAGAATCAGTGACAGCGTTGCTGCGATGAGGACATTGATTGATGAGCCCGTCTGCATGTATGCCCAGACGGTGAGCAGGCCGAAGGCCAGGAAGAAAGCGGACACAAGACTCCGCTCGGAGGCCTTCCCTGTACTAGTCGAACTCGAGTACGCTTTTCCCCTTGGGAAGAACCATCTAACGCCGGACTTGGTGAAACTATCCTCTACGAGATGGAGGAGAAACCCAACAGGAATCCCTAGCCACGCAAACCAGAGAAACATGGACTGACCCAGAGGTACTGCCCACACAAGATAGAACAGCACGAACAAGATGGCAACCGGAATGGCAAAATAGACTGTGGCAAGAACACACCCGATCAGCGAATGCAGATAGCCCCTGTGTGTGTCACGGAAGTCGTCACTCTTCATCTGGAGCAGGTAGCTCATGGGCCTGTAGAACGCATTACTTCCCAAACAGGCCGATGACCCTCCACGAGCCGTGCATGATCTTTGCATCGGATGCATCGACGTCAGGCAGCAGACTGCCTAGCATGACTCCCCCAAGGATGTAGACGAGGAAGACGACATCCACCCGCAGCAGCTTGTACAGTGCCATCCAGGTGGGCAACACAATCAAGATGGATACCATAAGATGAGACTCCCCACGCATATCTCGTCACACCAGTTGGATGTTACCCGTACAACCCAAAAAGGATATCGTTTTCCGAATGGTACAGAGAGTCAATCGTCAACGAGGAACACAGATGATTGTAGGCATCGGTAGTTGTCCGCAGTACCAGAATCGTGTCCTTTCTTCACACGGGACAGGGAACGTCCCAGACCTGATCCGGTGACTCTATCTCTTTCTGGATAGAGAACATCTTCTCCCGTAGTGAATCCGTACCAGAGTACAGTCCGTTCTCTTCGTCAATGACGTCAATCTCTCTCAACTTACGAAGATAGCCGCTCAATCTCGGTGCTGATATACGGGATCCATACTCGAGCGCGTATTCATCGATAAGTGTACTCTTGTTTCGAGGAACTGCTTCTCGAGCGTACAGTTCTGGATAGTATACCACGTTTCCGATATGAATGACGGTCTCAAGACTGCTATGACCCACCACCTGTTTCAGATACGGATATCTCTTACGCAATACTTCCGAATACACGCTGGTCAGAAAATCTTGGAAGTAATCCGTCTGCTCTCTCAGAGTCACGAAGAGATTCCCAGCAACGTATCGACCCTCATAGTTCCGAAGGAGGTTCAGATCTTCCAACAATGAAAGGTAGTGCTTTATCTTGCTCTTGCTTCTTGACCTATCTCCCTCGAAGTAGTCTAGGGTCACGTACTCATTGTCCCAGACGAAGTTCACAATCTCGTAGATTGGATTCAGTGCGCTGGACACTTCCCATAGCCCCGCAACACGATCAGCAGTTGCCGATATGACAACTCTCTCTGCATACGACCTCCACATATCCAGAAAGGTTGTCAACTTCCCTTCAAGGTCCTCTTCGGTGGTGGTCTTCTCTGGCACCAGCTGTAGCTTTTCAGTGAACGTAACATACCCCAGAACATTGACCTTCAGGAACTGAATTCTTCTCTTCTTCTCTCGGTCGTCCTGGATGAGAATAGGGTAGTCCGAGTGAAGTCTGGATATCCATAAACCCGACTCTTCGTCAAACTCTGGAGTTGTATTTAGGACGAGATGCCCATAGTTTCGCATGACATAGTCATCCACAGCGCGTTCTATACTCATCTTCGTTATTCCTCCATGAAGTCAGTCAATACATATTCTTCGGTGATATCTACATGTACACAATATCGGTAGAGGCTCTCCCACTTCTCTAGGAAGGCGCCAGTTGTTTCCGTCACAGGGCTCTCATTCAACGGATCCAGATACGTGACTTCAGTTTTATCTCTTGAGTGGCCTGTGAGAACGACTGCATGCTTCATCCTCCCATCTGGCTTCTTGACCAGTAGGAATGCTATCAACGGTCGTCCGTCCTGCAGTTCATCCCATAGGGATTGTATGGAAGTGGCCGGCCCACAGTGGAACCGAGGTTTCCATCGGTGTCTTGTTATCCGCTTTTCATGGTTCAGCTTCTGAACGTCACACAGGCGTGACCCGTCCTTTCCAACCCCTATGATTGTCTCGAGCTCACCGTATTTGAACTCCACAAAGTCATCATATGTGTCTTTTCCCCACCGCAGCAACATCATGGTACACGCAATCACGCAGTCTGTGCTCCCCTTCTGAGGCACATAAGGGACATCTATGTTGACCATGTTCCACTCTCCGCTGTGTCCTCTACCGGACCGGTTCTCACTCTAACAGTGTCCTGCTCCAGATATTCAATCTTCCTAGTGGCGGTTCTCTGTCACGTTTGGAAGGCCAGATTCAGCCACAAGCAGGTCGGCATCCGCCAACCCGTCAGACTCGAATACTCCTCCCATCTCCATCATCTCTCGATTCGATACATGCGCCTTTAAAGGTCATCATCCTGCGCAGACTCTGTTTCTATGGTCGCGATTCTCAGCGGACACCCAATTGCACAGCTCCTGAGTCTTCCTGCAACAGAGGACAGCAGCCCCTTCCGCCCGACTTCGAGGGACCTGCCTGCAATCTTCAGTTGGAAGATACTACGGAATTTGTACCAGCTCTCATTCGCTGTTCGTAGAAGCGCTGGGTCATTAATCCGAGGAAAAACATCCACAATGAAAAGCCCATCAGAATCCCGAGGATGACCGTTCGTGGATAGACAAGGTTGTAGAGTAAGTCACCCGGATTGAACACGAATATGCTAAAACTGGCAAGACCAACAAATGCAATCACGTAGTTTATCCTATGATAGATGGCGAATAGCTGTCTGGCATTTGCATATGCGAGCAGTATTGTGCCAGGATATAGGAACAGGCTGCCAGCAAATGCCAGTTCAAAGACTCTCACGCTAGGGTGTGTCTGTAAGGCGGCCGCCCAAGTCTGAATTACAGCCCCTACTAACACCATGAACGCCCCAATTGCATTCAGGAATCTATCTGAAATGTTCATCAGCGATCTCCTCCTTCTTTTGTCTTGTTTCATGGGTTTCCGATACCAAGCGACTCGAGGGGTGTCTGAGTTGCCACCCGTAGGTAACCTATGGCAAGGAGAGCCACTATGGTTTCACCCCATCCGAGTGGGTTTGTGGCTAACCACACCTGTTCATTTGGAAGATGCTGGGGAGGTCTGTTCATCTTTCATACGTTTTTCGTAGAAGGGTTTGGTGAGAAGTGCAAGCGGAAAGAGCCAGCCTGAATCCAGTGCCCAGATTGACACAACCCAGGTATGTGGATATACTAGCTCTACGACGTATCCTCCAAAGACAAGCGCCAAGATGAAATTTCCAAGTCCGATTAGCGCAAGCACAAAGTTGGCTCTGTGATAGAGCGAGAACAGCCACTTGGCGTTTACATGGGCTAGTAGTATGCTCCCAACCATAAGCATGGGATAACTAACACGGCCGAAAAGGATTACTAAGTCTCTGTCTGCACTGAAGGGCGTCTGGAGCATTATCCAGATCTGAACTACAACGGCACCCAACACCAAGACCCCTCCGATGATATTCGTGGTCCTGTCTGTGATAACTATTGTTTCTTCCTCCTGTTCTATGGACTTCCGATTCCCATTGAATCGACCGGTGGAGCAGCTCCTATCTTAATATAACCCGTCTTCGCAAATGCTCCCAGTGCTGCACCCCAACCTAGAGGGTTCGTAACTAGCCACCATACATTGGCGAGTAACCAATCATTATAGAAGACGCCCCACCACCACCAGATACATCCTTCTTCATCTCCCAGGTAATAACCTGTCGTGTATTCGAATACTACTCCAAATAGCCACGCAACCAGAGCCGCGGCACCAGTTGCCCATGGAGTCCAACTGTGAGTTATGACAGCAGCTATCGCTGCAAAGACTGCTCCCCATCCGCCGATTATCAAGCTCGCAGAGATGTACTCGTTCATCTGATTATGAAACGTCTGGTAACTCCTTTTCTGCCAGTCATTCCAGGTAGCAATCTGATAATAGTCTCTATCCGGATGATGGTACTTGATCAGGTATGATGGTCCCGTGACCATTCTCACGCCATCCCACCAGCTGTAGGTGTACTGCGGTGATAGAGGCGAGACACCTCCCTCTGAGGCAGTCTGCTTCACGCCATCTGGGCTAGCAATCGATATGGGCTCAAGCAGGTTCCCATCAAGGATGTCTTGGTGAACGAGCTCCCCATTGACAAAGGTTCTCGTGTCGTAGCCCTCCCTCTCCTCCGCCACCATGAACTCAAGCGTCGTCCTCTGCCGAGCTGTCTCATATATCACAAGCAGGTGACCACGAGGTTCTATGACACACATGGTGAGCGTGAGCTCTCCTATCTCCATCACGAGGTGTGCCCCTTCCTGCAATTCACCAGTCAGTTCGTCCCTCGTTGCGACTATCTCGTCACTGCCTTCGGCCATCACCGAGTCGTTGTGGGTGGCCATCGTGACCCCAGACAATGCGGCTGAGAGGATCAAGATGGTCAGCACTACGGCTCCTATTTTGGACCGTTCCAGTCTCAATTTTCGAACAACCCCAAAAATAGATAGGACCATTCTCTAAAAAGTATTTCTAATCTACTCGCTGGGTGTGAGAACAACTGGCCACCCGCAATGCCCCGAACGATACCCTCGCCATCAGGTCCTAGAGGCTCATCGCCGTGCCGCCCCTGTAGATGGCATCCACAAGCAGGTCGGCATCTGCCAACTCGTCAGACTCGAATACTCTTCCCATCTCCATCATCTCTCGATTCGATACGTGTGCCTGCACTCAGCGCGCTACTCCTGTCTGCTTCTCCTCCAGATATCTGTTGTTCTGTTCGAGATGAACCGGTCATTCTATCACTTCGACCAGCCGCATGGCCTGAAGGAGAGGCGGACCTCGCAGGCAAGGATCCACCTTCCACTCCCCGGACTGTCAACTCGCGGCGCCACTGCAATACGCTTACTGATTTGTCTGTCTTCGGTTTCGCTATATGTCATCCAACAAAGGACCCATGCCTTCCACTGATAGCATCCTGAGGGCTCACTCTAGCAATATGCTTAAAACCGCATTCTAGCCACTCTTGACCCCAGAGGCGCATGCTAGAAAGGGGCCGAATCGACATGATTCGCTCCTTCCACTGATGATCCTCGTTAGACTTCCGCGGCCGTTGTCTAGGGGTTATTTCTCATTTCTCACTAAGACACTCTAGAAACGAATTCTACTTCCACCACACATAGCTTCGTTATTCTTGTAGAGTGTCTGGTAATGCATTCTTCGAAATTCATATGGAACAAATAAAAGGGAAGTGCAAGTATATTCAATCGCTTAATTATTGGCGATTGTGGAGAATGGGGAAATAACAGAAAGAGATGAGATGAGTTGCATGAAATACGGAAAAAACCTAGTTGTATTAGCCATAGCAGTTGCAGCGGGCTTTGCTCTATTCATTGCATACATTCATCCCCAGCTGAACTACATACCGCCTGGTGATCCCCCTGTCAATCCACCTCCAATTGGTGCTTTTGATTACGTTTCTCACCAAGTGAATAGGACTCTTATTGCTACGGACCAGTTGGTTGATATCGATGATTCTCTCTTTTTCGAGTCGTTCTCAGCAGATTCCGACGGTATGTGTTTGTATGGAAACTTCACCTCTGATCGTCCTGTTGCATTCATGATTACGGACCAGCAAGGTTTGGGAGAGTATTTGGATGATGGTTCTCCAAGTCGATATCATACTCTCATGTCAGGCGTGTATAGCCATGAATGGGAAGTAACTCTTGGAGACACACTGCAGGGCGACGATGTTGACCAATGGTACGTTGTCATATCTGCATTCGGATATTACTTCTGGGAGTATGACAGACACGTGAGTTACTACATCTGTGAAGACCTGAGTCCGCCAATGGTTGAGATGAACGTTCCGGATGTTCTCAATGGCTCAATCACCTTCCATCCCCGCGCAACCGACCTCCATTGTGACATCAGTGTACTCAGAGTATACGCTAACGGTTCAGAGATTTTCCGTGATACGCCCAACCGACGAGATTACTCAACTTCATTCACTTGGGATTCAACATCCCTAGATAACGGACCGTGTGAAATCGAAGTGTTTGTGGTTGACGAAGTTGGTAACTCATGGGTATACAGATGGTGGAGTGCGATAAGCAACCCCTCCCCTGAGGAAGTGTCTCAAATTTCGATTAATCAACTTATCGCGCTAGTTGGATTTGCATCCAGCTTGACCGTTGTTGTCGTTGTCGTCTTGTTCAGACCCAAGGGTGCAAAGGGACTAGTTCTGTTGACAATCCTTGTTTTTGTATCAACAATTTCAACGCAGGCTACTGTGGGTGCAGAGCCCGATGAGTGGACTACTTGGGAGTGGCTGGAAGTGATTGCTAACATTCTTGGAGTCATAGGTTTCATCTGGCAGCTTCTGAGCAGTCTGAAGGAACGGCGAAAGAGCAAACGGGGGGAACTAAAAGGTGAGCCATCATATATTGGCTAGAAGACTGAGGGATGATAGTTGGTTGACCCTACACCTAAATCATTCTCCTTTCGGGAATCGCATTCAACCAATACACTAACGCAACCGCATCCTTTGGAGGTCGTTGTGGGTATCTTCAAACCAAATAACCATAGCTCTATTTTCTAATCGCCTGAAGATGAGCTTCCTCCGAATTTGAAGACTCTGATTGAACCCTCCTGAATTGGGGGTGTCCATAGGAAGACAGTGACATGATTTACATCCATTTGCTTGAGCCATTTATTTGACCAGTTGTTCACCAAATCATCGCAATCATCAATATTGTTAACGCACGCCAGAAGTAAACCGTTACTATCGATTCGAAAAGCAACAGATGTTGGGCCCTTATCTATCTTGAATCTCTGTTCACAATTTTCAATCTGCTTTGCGATTTCGGAACGCGTTTCATCATCGCAATCCAGAAGATGAAAACATGTTGATGTGAAATGGTCTGGTGCTTCAGTTTCAAGACGCCCAATTAATGTTTCAAATATCGGGTTCATACCCATGCTTGGCTTTTTCCTAGCAGCTCCGCTTTTCGATAGATCAGAATAGTATTCATCGAGCTCACTGGTTTCCGGTACAATAATGATTTTGTCAGCTTCCTGCAAATCTTTTTCCTCAAAATATAGACCTGTCCGAAGATAGGTCATGAGGTAGTCAAGCTCGTCATATGTTTCAATAGCTGGTTTGGAGTTCAATTTAATGCGCCGATTCAAATAATGGAGAAAAAGACATGGATGATCGATTATATCAGCGAGGACACGCAAATCGTTGATATAAACTGCCCAGGGCCATTCCTTTCCTGACAGCAGGCGAAGTTCCTCAGCTGAGGACAGATGAGATGTCAGTACGAATAGAGGCTCAAGAGTAACCAGTATCAAGTACTCGTGTATGTACCGAGATCCAGTTACGGAAACAAGGAGGTTGTCATTCTCATCCAAAAAGTCAGCTGTTGCTGAAGAATGAATATAATCCAAGGCACGACACGCCTGGTTGTGTCCTTTCTTCAGAATCTCCTTTACTTTCGTCTTAAGCCCTGGCATTGCGCCCCTTCGAGCTGGTATGGGTAACATTCCTGCTTTTGCCTCAACTAGCAATAAACAATCATCGTAGAGTACCAGTCCATCTTGTTCCACTCGTTTTGTTATCTCATCTTCTTTGACGTAGTAGTACAGATTCGAAAATATAGTAGAATTCGGAAGCAATTCCCGAATCAAGTTCATTGCTGTATGCTCTACATAATGATCACGTCCCGGAAGATATCGTGTCCGATAATAATCCTTTGAAAGCTTTTCCAGAAGGCTCTCCATTATCTCAATCCTATTATTTGCAAGCGTTGCGTAGTTAAGCAGATAGTATTTCTCTCCAGCCTGTATTATGGGGCTTTCATATAGTATTGTGTCATTTGTGGGCCAAGCTCTCCATTCTTCGGGTTCAAGAAATTTGCTGTTTTCGCCAAAAGAGCAAGATATCGCACTCAAGATTTTTTCTTGTGGTGCGTTTTGAGCCTTGATTTCGAATACATCATATATCTCTACATGTGAAAGTTCATCTACTCTCTCCTTCTTACTCGCTAAGTCGGGATTCTGTACAAGAAAACGATCCATGATACTTTCCTTGGATTTTCCCTCTACATCTTGGTTCCTTGTCCATTTTGAAAATCGAGAATGTAGTTCACTAAGTGAGTGTAGTGTATCCAACTCGTTCTGAATCGCCACAGTGATTTCTGTTTCTGCAAATCGAATGAATTCGCTAAAGTCCTCTGGTGAGAAACCCAGCTTATCAATAATATGACTCCGGTGTGGTCGAAACAGCTCAGTAAAGGTCTTTTCAACATGAATCTGATACGCCTTCTTTCGGACACCAAAATAGTCAAGAATAAGCTTGAATCTGATTTCAGCTGCTGTTCCTCCACCTGCAGCTACATATTCGCTACCAGAGTATGCAGTGAATTCTTTCACAAGTTGAATCCAGTTTTCTAATAGCGAATCGAATACCCCCTCCTCTAGCTTTTTTGGATTCTCCGGTTTGGGTTTTGCTAACGCTAGACTCATTAGATACTCTATCAAAGGCTGCCACAACATATCCTCTGACTCGATATGGTCTTGAATGCTGAATATAGCTATGTGCTTGGAAACACTCGCTATTATTTCTAGAGGGTCATGTTGAGTAAGGAATTCTTCGATATCATCTATTGAATCATTGACTGCTTTGTATAACTCATTTCTTGAAGGCATACTATTAGTCAAAGGCATCAACTCGGGGATTCATATAAAGAATCTAACTCGTTGGATTCTATTTTCTATTCACCTACTCATTTGAAGTCGGAAACCAATCGCCCGATCTGCTCTGGGCTGATGATTCTAAACTGAAATTGTTTCACAGAATGAGTTTTGAGGAATTCCTCAACAGAGGATGAGTCATCACCAGCCAAATTCCAGACCAAGACTGCTGATGTAATCTCACTATCCGGGTATTCGCCAATTTGCTTCTCGATTTGTTCTAAGCTTTTCTTCAATTCGCTTTCAATCGCGACCCTGTCATTCATAGTGCGCTTCCGAAGTGTTTTACATTCGATGAGCGTGTTTCCAACAATGAAATCGCATTCATACTTCCCTTCGTATGTGTTGCATTTGAAAGGTACCTCCTCTCTTTCCAGAAGCCAACCGAGGTAAATAGAGATAAAGCCATCCTTGAAGAATAATGCCTCCTCGAAACTCTTAGAGAGGCTATAGAACGCCACAAATGAGTAGTATTTCCCACAGCCCAAACACTGGGACTTGTGTAGTTTTCCTGGCGCCACTCTCCCATGCAGTTCTGTATATGATGGATCTTCAAGCCCGCAACTGTCGCACCAAAATATCGAGCTTCTCAAGTCAATGAGTTTATGCATATAAAGCGTATCGAGGAGGTCTGAATAGTCTTCATATTCGAGATCTGAATTCTCCAGTATCCCTTGCTCCCAAGATGGTGCCATTAATGCCAAAACCAATCTTAGATTCGGAAATGCTTCAGATATTGATTCTATAATTTCGATCCATGAACCCTCGAAATAGTTCTTCATCCTCTTAGCGACCTTCTCGGCTTTCTTCCTAACAACAGGTTCCGGTCCCTCAGAACTGGTTTCATCCTGTCCCAATTGGTCAGATAGTCCTGAAAGAAACTCGGTAACATTGCCCAACTTGTCTTTCATGCGCCGGTAATTGAAATCTGGGTCGTTTATCAAGTCAACTAAATCCTCATTCGACCTGACTGCAGTGAACAGAAAGTATGCGACAAGATCGAAGAAATCCTTGCGCATTTCAGAATCAGATTCGATGCCCAGAATTTTCATCCACTTACTGGATAAATCACCTTGAGTAGCAACACCGGTCAAGTATTCTATTACCTGCATGTCATTGGCATGAATACGCATCTCTTCCCAAAATTCTCCAGTATAAGGCAGAGCTGGCATGAGGAATGTGCCCTCTACTCCAAACAAATCCATCTTGTGCAGAAATAGAAGATTGTGGTATAGTTGATTCTCTGATAGTCTTTGCATAAATACGTTGAAGTTCGGATTCTCCTTTAGTTCCTTCAAAACCTCCTTGATTGTAGGCTTACTCATATATCATCCCCACCCGTTCTGCGTCAGATCCTATAATGAATTCTATCCTCGCTGCGCCCGAGCCAGAAACTCAATTGTAAATGTATTGCTATCATCACGAAGCAGGATGCAGATTAGATTGCGTCTTAAACATCCTCAGCTTGAGGCGAACAATGTCACCGAAGCATATGGCAAGGAATTTGCGGACCTTTTGAAAGAGCTGAAGAAGAGGGAAATCGAACGGATTGATGGCTCTTTCACAATCTCTCAAGGACGGGGTTGTATCATCCTAGATTTGAATCTCAAGACCAAGAAGCAAGGGAGTTAAATCTGCGCTAAACTACGTGAACAGCCGCTTCATGAGGATTCCAAGGTACTGCTCCAAAAGTATTGCATCATCTGCTTCGTATGCCTGTTCTTCTGGTGAGTCATGGGCATATCTACGAGTCTTAGATATCTCATCACTAAGATGGCGTTCGAAGGACCCCTTCTCTAAAATATCTGCTTGAATCAAAAGATTATGCAGAGAACCGGATGTCCGCTCGTCAAGAGGTCTTCCATTTTCTTCTGCTTCTTTCACAACATCCGAAATGACCGTGTCGGTTTCTGCCCTTGTGCGAAGTAGAATCTTGTATGCTGCCTCCATAGCTTTATGAATTTCGAGTACTGCTTGGCCCCATTGCTCACGCCAGATATTACGCCTTGCCCTGTACATATGCCGCCGGACTCGGATTGGTATTCTGGAAGTATACGCAACTGCAGGGGTATGCATTGCCTCATGTCCCATCGGAGTAAGATAGAGTCGCTTGGTCACGAGCTTTTTCGATAATCCCACCATTTCAGCATTGACAAGATGAGATAATTTGTCTGCCATTTCGTCATCATTCTGGGCCAAGGCTCGATTTTTGATCTGGTTCTTGACGGCCAGAATGTCCCCTCCCGTTGAAGAAGTGATTTGCAGAATCTCCCTATCAATCGTATCAAGAAGAAATGCCGGTGCAAGAGCCTCTTGTGGAAGTCTATAGGAGATGGGTGTTTCATCAAATTCCCACTTTCTTAGAAAACGGTATTCATCAAATTGGTACATGACAAGAAAAAGGAAACCGGATAGAGCAAAGAACATTCCAATTAGCGCGATAAAAATAAAGAATGGCATTATGTAGGAAAGCTGATACAACTCAAGAGGATTCAGATAATACAGTCCAATTACAAGTCCTGCTGACCCTACCAGACTCAATCCCATCCAAGCAAGATGCCCTGACACTTCGCGTCCGAATCTTACTATATCCATGGTCTAGAAACATCCTTTGAGAGATTATTCTCTCTTGGCTTTATTTCTATTTCCGCAAGCCTGTAAGCGAATACAATGAGTGCCTTATTGGTAGATGATAATGGCCTTCCACTGATTCGTCCATTCTATGAATTGAGGTTGTTGCAAATAGGATGCCACCCTTCCACTAATATGTCCGTTTGCTATCGCAATGAAATCTGGATCTAAACCGGATCCCAGCCTTCCACCGATATGTTCCATTGGTGTAAGTGAATGGGCTCGAATCAAAGCATGATCCCAGCCTTCCACTAATACATCCAAAGCGTTCACTCTAGCAATAGGCTTAAATCCACAGCTTTGGCACCCTTGACTCCAGAGGCACATTTGGAGAAGGGGTCGAATCATGATGACCCGACCCTTCCACTGATAGTCCTCTCGTAGACCCTGGCGGCCGTTGTCTAGGGGTTTAGGATTCAGCCCTTCCAAGGCTGTGGCCCGGGTTCGATTCCCGGCGGCCGCACCACTTTCTTGACCTTCCAATAGAACGATACAAGATGAGTGAACCCTCTTTTTGGACTTCTGTGTTCCGCCCTTCTCTTGCCCAGTGTCACCACTAACTCTAGGAGCCACCCCAGAGCAAGCAAGATCTTTGACTGCGGTCATCGGGACACGGGCCCTCCTGCAGTCCGGGCTTCCTTCTCCTGCTCTGTTCCGGACGCATCCATTCCGGGAGCAGAGAGTCTTTCCACAGCTTTTCCCACGGCACTATCATCATCGCCAACCTCGACCTCGTCGCCAAAGTCAAGGATGCTCATCTGAGCGGGGCGAACCACCGCGGACTCTCTCCGACCTGATGCCTGACCGTTGTGAGAGAGTGCGGACTTCTGCTTAGAAGAGCGAGCCTTCCTTACAGCCTTCGGGGCTGAACCGAGCCTCCGTTCAGGAGTGGCCCACCGCCCTAGTCCGTTCTCATTCGTAAGTGAAGGAATGAGCGTGATTAATCGACGCGCAATGTTTAGGGAACCGTTTCTATCAGCATTCGTTCTGAACCCACAGGTGTGACAGATGAAGAGGGACTGCTTCGGTCGAATCCCTCTGTTTCCACACTTCCAGCAGGTGATGGAGGTCCAGTTCTCAGGAACCACGTGAAATCGACTCTTCTCCCCCTGGGTTCTCCAACCTCGTTGCTCGAGCCCATGTTTGAGCGTGCGCGTCACCCGCCCAAAGCTCCAGCGATGCACCATCCCTCGAAACTTCCTTCCCTTGTAGTTCCCCTTTCGAGCAGTATTGCGGATGCCCTTGACCCGGCCGATGGCAACATAGACTGTATATTTGAGACTCAGTTCCTCAATGTAGGAGATGAGTCTGCTTACAGTGAGGCGGTCGTACTCCTTGGAGACCTGTTCCCGTTTGGAGCGAAGACTTCGGAGCTTAGCAGCAACGTTGTCGTGGCGCTCCTCATCCGTCTTGCAGAACTCAAGCTCCCGCTGCAGGTCAGCAAACCTATCATCATACCTCTTCATGAGCCTGACCTTGTGCTCCTGGACAAAGTACCGGGTCTCTGAGACCTTGGCGGGAGTCACTAAGGTCGTACACACAGCACGGTTGATCCCCAAATCGATTCCCAGCACCGCCGGAGGCAGGTCCGATTCAGTCTCAACCTCGGGCAACCGCACTGCCACAGCCGCCCACCACTTCCCCTGCCTATCCGTGAACACCTGTACAGACTTCTTATCTCCTCTGTCCAGCTGCTCAAGGTGGAAGGGCGAGGTCTTCAGCGGCACAGTCAGCCTATCATGCACCCGCCGACCCTCGGGGACCGAGTCCAGCGAGTCACGCAGCTCCAACCACCACGTTGCCACAGTGGTTTCATGACGAACCAGCTCAGCCCGATATGGTATGAAGATCCTTCTCGGTATCCGCTGACTCCGGTTCACCTCACTGGGACGTGATGCCTTCCGCCACCGCTTCTTCCTTAAAGCCAAGTAGCTCTCATAGTTCGCCACCGCCACCCTGCGGCACTCACTCAACTCGTTGGCCGATATCCTCGGGAACTGCTCCTTCAGGTCATGTTCAACCTCAGGGCGCTGCTCCTGCCCATCGGCCACCTTCAGGGCGGTCATGGTCATGGCATGCAGCTTGTTCTCATCGATACGGTCCCTGTTCCTCCCCCTCAAGAGCTGTTCCTCGTTCTCCTCGATGATCCCGAAGAACGCCCTGATGACTCTGGTGTCCCTGCCAACCGTCTGCCGCAGTCGCTGTTGCGCCCTCGCAGTCATCATCTCCCAGTTGATGGGGATCTTGACCGTGATTACTGGTTCCTGGGACGTCACCATCGCCATCATCTTCGCATTTAAACCTCTGACCTGTCCGGTCAGTGGAGTTCACTCGCCATCCTGTGCTTCAGAAGGCGTTTTGAACTCCTACAATGAGTAAGTATGAAAGCATTTAAACCTATGAAGCAATTTGACCAAACAATTAACTAAATTAGTCTATTCATCCTCTACACCTTAAATTCTCAATCGAAAAACATTAAACCTACTTTTTGATATGGTCACAGGAGCAACGATAGTTTTCTCTGCGAAGAGAGTGTGATGCGTATGAGAGGGAGTCGAGGCCCGCGGGCGAGGCCGTACCCGAGGCATCCGAACAGGGTGCTGGCACGGGCGATGAGGACAGGCCTGTCCACGGCTGTCTACCTGCAGCGCACCATCCAGAGCAAGACCACCCGTCACCTGTACGAGAGTTCGCGCGACATCCTCCGCCGTTACACCGAGGCCTACCGAATCTCCAAGGTCATGGGCAACCCCAATTTCACCCACGTGATGAAGGCGGAGCACAACATCAGGAAGAACGGCCTGGACATGCTGGAAGAGAACGCGGCGCTCTACGGTTGCACCGAGACCACGCGTGCTCGGCGATGGTACGAGGAGGTAGGGCCGCTGAATCAGCGGTTCAATGTGGGGGGCGCGGCCCTGCGGGAGTTTGGGGCGATCTACTATCCCATGGGGCAACCCCAGCCCCTGTTCAACGAGAAGGGAGAGCACATCGACTACGGGTACGCGGGCGACTCACGCTGGCCTGCCTATCCTTCCGTCCACCGTTTCCTCACCGAGCTGGACTTCATGGACGCTCTCCGACAGCATATCCAGGTCCTGAACACGGACGCCTACATCCATGATGTGTCGGTGCGGGACACACGCAGGTACAGCAACCTCTTCATTCTCCGGGCACGGACGTATCTTGACCACCTGTACACGGAGTTCGAACACGGGTCGCCAGGCTTCAGGGACGGGACGGTGCGACTCCTGCGGGAGATCCGTGATGACATTGCGGCACACCACGGTGTTCGTGTGGGTGAGCCTGAGACCGTGTCCTCTCATGCGGAGTATCCCCGTCCCCGGTTCAGCATGGACTTCTTCGAAGAGCAGCTGGCAGAGGCTCAGGAGGGTGGAGTCAGTCCGGCCGTGATCGGGGAGTTTGCCCGAATCCTGTCAGGCGGGTCCGAGGTCCTGACGGACGAGCACGGGAAGAAGGCACCACGCCTGACCAGTGACGATGTGAGCCACCTGTGGCAGAGTGCGGTTCGATGGACGAAGAGGGTGGGTGCCCAGGTCCACAGGCGCATCACGGACCGATTCGACCGGTTTCTGGATGTACGGAGAGCCATCCGCGACGATGACCGCGATGGGGCCGGAGGAGGTCTCAGGATTGTCGCAGAGCTCCCGCTGGAGACCTCGCTGGGCAAGGGCAGAGCAGATCTGGTGGTGTTCAGAAGGGAGGCCACCCCCACAGGTCTACGTACCCTCTGGCGCCCCGTGATGGTAGTGGAGATCAAGACCCGCTGCGGGTTCAAGTGGTACATGGAGCCTGAACGGAGGTCTTCGTCATCTCGGAAGCGATACGGGATGGTCCAGCGGGTGGTTCCGCGGTTCAGGCTCTCGCTGCGTCCCCTCAGCCCCAACGAGTGGGTGCAGGTCGTTGATGGCACCCCTGAGCCGAACACCGTGACCCAGCTGGATGCCTATGCGGAGGCCCTGTCTGAGGCCTTCGGATCGATTGCGCATCTCGAGAGTCCTCCAAGGGTGATTCGGGCCACACTCGTCATGGACCCGACTGATGAGAGCAGAGAGAGCAGGCGCATGATACGGGGTCTGGTCGTCCGGGCTCTCGAGTCGAGCCTGACGGATGACCTCTCCGGACGCAGGACGACCTATGAGGTCTCGAGGAATGGCCTGAGACCACGCATGGCTCTCGTGGTCCACAGTCAGGACCACACTCCAGACTACAGACAGCCCTCGGTGCCGCAGGAATGGAGACCGCCCTATGACCCATTGACCGGTGCTGGGATTCGAGCCAGACGCTTCATCCTCTATGTTTCGGCCGCATCTCCCACATCAGCGGGCTCCTCGGCTGCTTGGATTGCAGGACACTATCACGGCCTGCAGATGATCCACCAGCTGCGAGAGTCCACTCCTGACCTGCGTGTTGTCTGGCTTGACTTGGCTGACGAGTTCCCCACAACCTCGTTTGGGGCGGTTCGGTTCAGGGCGCGTCTGCGGCCGGCCGAGAACGGTCTGCCAGATGCAGTGCAGGAAACCCTCCAGTCCATAGAGTTCAAACCACTCTTTGCTGGCATTCAGGCATACCTCTACAATGACGGCCCGATGCTTGACCTGTCGAGGGTGTTGGAAGACAAAGTGAAACAGCCCCGTCTGCTAGTTGTGTCAGGGTGGGACGCGATTGAAGGCTCAACGCCCTCACCGTATCGAGACCGCAAGAACCGCTTGCTGGCTGAGCTGGTAGACCGATTATCCGATGATGAACAGACAACCATCCTCTGGTTCTCAAGGCCGGTGAAGTATGAGCGAAGAACTCCAATCTACTCGACCAACTGCCTGATTCCTGTTCGTGATACCTCTCCCCTTGTGGGTGAACTGGATGAGATCATATGGAACCTCCCATGTGCGCCTGAACGAGTCATCGACCCGGACTCGTGGCACCGCCAGTCCGCTCCTCGAAGCCCCATGTTTGATGACATCAGGGTCGTGGTGGCCCAGTCGTCCTCCGGGTTTGAGACCTCACTTCTGCACATCCCGGTTCTTAGACACTGGGCTACCAAGTTCAGGACCGAAGAATATGATCGGGCCAAGACAGAGATGTCTGAACTACAGGAGCAGGTTGTACCGAAGGCGTGGGTTCGAGAGAGGATCAGGTCGCTGGCATTGAGCCTGCTCCCCTGGTTGGCTGACCTGTGGCCCAACACAGAGGTATCACCCGGTGTGACCCTCTCAGATGCTTTCCGTGACTCCTTCGACGAGTTTCATGAGTCTATGGAAGGTCTGACAATAACAAGACGGTCTGTTTCCCGTGAACCCGCAGATATACCCCCTCTACTGCATAGGCTCAGGTATCGTCCTCCTCGCACAAGAGGGCAGAAGACATTTGCCGATATCTTCCTCGGCCAGATCAATGCTCACCGACTCTATCGTGGTCCCAAGCATAAGAGATCCAAGGCGAGGGACTCCTATCCTAAGACTGTTGAACTTCCCAAACCTAGGATTGCCAGCTTTGGTCAGATAGTTTACTCAGAGGATCCTGACCAACCAATCAGCATTGTTGCACTGGAAGACCCGAGGAATCCTGCTAGAGTCCTTGTGGGCTTCTTCAACAAAAGGCTGGCTACACGCCCTGATGGGATGCAATGGGCTGAGAGTGATATCTCAGAGCGCATTGACAGTGTCCGCGAACTCATGGATACAGGCTCTCGCATCTCTCTGGCTCTCCAGCAGAACAATGGGGATTGGTTGTTCTGGACAAGAGAAACAGAGGAGTCGGACTGGATTCTAAGGAGCATATTCGACTTCATCCCTGGTAGAGCAACGGGCTCAATTGCGATGCTCCGGGCCACTAGACAAGGCCCCATCTTAGAACCAGTCTCACGAAGATCTACTGACATCTTGGTTCCAGCCAGTCTATCTCATCGACTCGAAAAGGCTGTTGGACGTGTCCTCAGGCGGATTCAAGGGCAGACAGATGTGTCAGTGGAGCTGTCGTGGACAGATGAGGGATGCAGAGTGGACATCAAGAACGAAGATGATGAGTCCCTACAGATGATAGAGCATCACTTCACGCCAAATCTCATCGAAACATTGACCCTCACTAGCAAAGGTCTACCTGTAAGGCTATCGTCTGGGCATATGGTTTCCTGGGACCGGTTTAATGACATCGAATATGGAGATCTCTCACTCATGGCCAATGTCAGTGAGACCTTCATTCCCGAAACAGCTGATATCCGACTACCGGCAAGAATAGCGGACCTACAGGCCCTCCCCTGTGGTAAGGAGATCAGCTTTCGACTATCCCACAACGAGAACGAGTGTCCCCTGGCTTCGGGAGAGGGGAAGGAACATGGTAGATGCTGGCAGTCAATTCTTGAGGGAGAGAATGAGAGAATCTCGGATGCCTTCTGCGGCCTTTTTACTGATAGAGAGATCATCCTCCGACTCGGAACCGAGAGCATAGTCTTCGATTCTACGATTCATCCTGTCAAAGTCATTCTTCCATCAGACGTTCAGCGAGAGAACATGGTCTTCCGCGAGAGCCCACTCATTAGAAAGATTCTGCGGAAGAGCGGACTCGAGGTTTCATCTCTGAAACCCGGGACCTATCTTCGAGCTGAGCAGCAGAGATGGGAGATATCTTTGACCATCAGAGCTGACTGGCTCGAATGGGCAGCACTGTCCAGTCTGACGGGGGAATACTGGAAGAACCGCTCATTCACCTATAAATTGGATGTAGTCCGAGAGCTCTCAGAGGTCTTGGATGATCTCTGGAGGAATATCACGTCAGAGATTCCGGAAGAATCGATCTATGATCCAGAAGCTCAGCGCGCTCGAATCAGAAGCGCACTTGAGGCGCGGGGCCTGAGGGATGGGCAAATGCCAGCCCGACTGGAGGCTGACTTGCAGAGGAGGACGCTCACTCTGGAGGTGAAACGAGCTGGAGAGGTAGATGAGCTTCTTGACTCTGTTTCATGGGAGCTTCCACGACGTATTGATGCTGATGAGGTAGTGAATAGCATTCTGCAGCTATTGGATGAGGGTGACTGGAGTCGATTTCACATAGTGAATGTGGAGGAGTTCTTCGAGGTTCTGGAGGGTTTCTTTCACTGAGAAGTCCGGTTCATCCCCTTCCAAGCTGATGGCCCGGGTTCGATTCCCGGCGGCCGCACCACACACATGGTTTTGAGGCTGAGTCCATTAAGGGAGTGAATCCCACCTACGGACTTCTGTGTTCCATCCGTCTTCTGCCTGATGTCGCCATCAACTTCTGGAGCCACCCAGGAGCAAGCAGAAGGATCGCCTGCCTTTAATCGCGCTGCCCATTATGTCTATTGAGCCATAGATGTTGGCGCGTCTGCTATATATTCGCCCCTCGAAACTCTAACAGAACACCTTCTCCTATTGAAAAGGAACTCTATCTCTTCATTGTATAATGCTGACTGGGGAGCAGTGTAGAACACTAACGTAGGCATGAACAATACTCTGAAACAAAATGAATCCAGAAGATCTGCCCCCTGTTTTGGTTGAGCCTTGGTAAGAAGGCTCATCAAGCCCCCCGAGTCTCGCCCGAGACTCGGCCCTATCTTTTTTTTGGTTGGGGAAGCATTTCCTTCCATCCAAAGCACAATCCTTTTTTTGGCACCCTCTCGATGACGAGAAGAACAAGCGAACTAGACCCGTCTATTCTTGAGCTTGTAAATGAATCGAAGAGGTTTCATGTAGTAATGGAAAGCCTGAAGCATAACGGACTAATCGTGCTCGAGCCGGCAGAGTCCCAAGGTCTGGAGATTGAGGTCCGAGGCGAAAGAATCACCCTTGATGAGAAACAGCAAGCGATGGCAGTAGCATGGGTGAAGAAGCTTGGCACGCCGTATATTGAAGACGACGTGTTCATTGAGAATTTCATGGCTGATTTTAGTAGAGCCCTCGGCTTCAATCCTCCCCTCTCTCTTGACGAAGTCGATTTCTCGCAAGTGAAACAGTATGTGGAAGAAGAGCAAGCTGCGAAAGAGGCCATGACGAACGAGGAAAAGAAGAGAGCACGGGAGGAACGGAAAGAGCAACGCGAGGGGCTCAAGGAAGAGTATGGCTACGCCGAGGTTGACGGCGAGCGCATGGAACTCGCCAGTTATATGACGGAACCTTCTGGAATCTTCATGGGAAGAGGCGAACACCCTCTCCGCGGTCGCTGGAAGCAGGGCGCCACTCATCAGGACATCACCCTGAACCTTTCTCCTGATGCACCTAGGCCCAAGGGGAACTGGAGGGAGATCGTCTGGAAACCTGAGTGCCTCTGGATTGCGAAGTGGAAAGATGAACTGACAGGCAAGAACAAGTACATCTGGCTCCATGACTGCACACCAATAAAGCAGCAACGAGAAGCCGAGAAGTTTGACAGTGCCCTGAGGTTGCAGAAGCACATAGACGATGTCCGTGAGCACATCATGAGAGGGCTCCATTCGGCCGACGCAAAGGTGCGCGAGATAGCAGCTGCATGTTACCTGATTGACCGTCTGAACCTGCGAGTGGGAGATGAGAAGGACAAGGACGAGGCAGACACCGTAGGAGCCACAACTCTGCGTTTTGAGCATCTCACCTTAAAGAACGGGCTGATAACATTCGACTTCTTGGGGAAAGACAGCGTTCCTTGGCATAAGGAACTGGAGACGCCTGATGATGTCTACAAGGTCTTTCGTGAGCTGTACGATAACGCTGAGGATCGGGTTGCCTCGTTCAAATCCCGAAAGCACCAGAAGACGAAGGCCGACCCAAAGAAGATGGCCCAGATCTTTCCCAAGGTCCGGAGTCACGATGTGAACCAGTTCCTCAGTGAGGTGTACCCAGATCTCACCGCGAAGATGTTCCGGACGCACCATGCGTCTGTCACTATGAGAGAGGAGCTCAAGGAGAGCAAAGTATCGAAGAAGGACCCGGATTTCATCAAGAAGGCGGCAGCCAAGCGGGCCAATCTAGAAGTGGCTCGTATCATGAATCACACCAAGCAGGCTCCCAAGAGCTGGCCAAGACGTGACAAGCGGTTCGAAGAGCGGCTGAAGAAGGCGGATAAGCGTATTGCCAAGGCTGAGAAGGCACTTGCGGACAAGAAGAAGCGTCTCAAGAAACGCCGTAAGACGGAAAGGGAACGGCTCAAGAAGAAGAAAGAGCTGATCGAGAAACAGAAGGATGTCGTTGAAAAACGCAAAGAGAAGCTGGCAGAATATCGCGAGAAACGCGACAAGGCAAAAGAGACATGGGACAATGCCCGCGCCGAGAAGCGTGCAATCCGTGAGAGCCGAAGAAAGAGCAAGCGGACCAAACAAGAACGCTTGGAAGAGGCACAGGCCAAGATTGACCGGGCACGAGAGCGATGGGAAAAGGCAAAGACGCGTGTACAGGACTACACAGAGACCTATCGCAGAAGTCAGGAGATACTAGAGAAGAAGAAACAGGCTCTGATCGACGCACGCGAAGTTGGCAACGATAGAATCGAACGACGGAAAGAAATGGTTGAACGGGCGAAGGAACGTGTCAAGAAGGCTGAACTGGCCAAGAAGAAGATAGAGGTTGACTGGGCACTGGCGCGAAATTCTCGGACGTGGAATCTGGGCACATCCCTCAAATCATACATTCATCCGAAGATTGTCTACAACTGGTGTGAGAAGGTTGATTATGACTGGAGAAATATATACACCAAACTCCTGCAACGGAAGTTCGATTGGGTTGAAGATTAGAGCAGTGTTTCCCTGATTCTCTTCTCAATCTCAACTCTGGTCTCCCTAAAGATCAAGAGAATCTCTTCATGGCTCCCCTCGAATCCTGCAGGATCCTCAAGTGACCAGTGAAGCATCTCTCTTGCTCCAGGAAAGAAGGGGCATTGCTGTCTTGCATTATCGCATACAGTAATGACGAAGTCGAATGTTTCACCCTTGAAGCGATCCAGTTTCTTTGGATGGAGCTCTTCGGTGTCAAGGCCTCTCTCTCTGAGTACCTGGATGGCGAAAGGATTGACCTCTGTCTGAATGTCTGTTCCGGCGCTGAATGCCTCATACTCTCCCTTTCCCAGTTCGCGCAGAAGCACCTCAGCCATCTGACTGCGTGCTGAATTACCGGTGCAGAGGAACAACACTCTCTTCATGGACTTACACTCTGGTTCTGGTGCATATCAAGTGTATCCATATGTTTCATAATACGGAAGTGCTCTGACATATCATCAGATTCATTCCAACTGTTGTACCTCTTCTCGAACGACTCTCCCTCTTACTGCTGAGATGACTGTCCCAACAAGGCACAGCACTGAGAACACGAGAAATATGGTCTGGGTGCTATAGATGAGTGCCGGGGTTACTGCAGGTGTGATTTGGATCCTGCCTATAAGCAGCGCAAAGACCAGTGTGATAATCGCCATACTGGTCGTCTGACCAACAAGCCGCATAGTAGACACTGTTGCACTGGCAACACCGAAGAGTCTCTTGGATACACTGCTCATCACTGCGTTCACATTGGGCGAGCTGAACAATGCAAGACTGAATCCAAGCAGGGCCAAGTTCATCACGATTGTCAGACGAGTTGATTGGATATTGAGAAGCGAGAGGAGGAACAAGGAGAGTGATGCCAGAGCCATTCCCGCTGATGTGACAATTGCCGGTTGTATCTTGTCCGATAGCCTTCCTGCAAGCGGTGAGAACAATGCCTGAAATACGGGCTGGAATACCAGAATGAGTCCTGTTTCCTGTGAATCCATCCCCATGACGTATTGCATGAAGAGGCTCATCAAGAATCCCACTCCGAATGTGGCGGTGTAACTCAAGAGGGCAGCAAGGTTAGAAAGCGCATACGTCCGATTCCGGGTGAAGACTCCTAATTCAAGAACCGGGCACTCGACTCTTCGCTCCCATACAATGAACACAAGCAGCAATCCAAGCCCACCTACAATGAACAGGGTTCCGTTGGGAAACACTGAGAGTCCATACATTATGAGTAGAAGCATCCCCCCATACAGGACTGATCCCATCAGGTCAAACTGCTCTCCTCTTGCATCGGCCCATTCATGTTCAAGCATCACAAGAGCAAGTATGAGAGTTACAAATCCAATAGGGATGTTGACAAGGAATATGCTTCTCCATCCAAGACTCTTGATCATGATCCCTCCGATTGTCGGGCCTAGACTCAGTCCAGTGTAGACTGCCGCCACATTCACTCCGAGTACTCTTCCCCTCTTCTCGGGTGGAAATGCCGATACCAGTATTGCTGTTCCCGTCGCGAAAATCATACTCCCGCCCACCCCTTGGAGTATCCTCGTAACGATAAGAAGCTCGATAGTATTGACCAACGTACAGAGACCCGAGGCGACTGTATAGACCATTAGCCCTGCCACGAATATCCTCTTTCTACCCCGAATGTCTGCAACCCTGCCAAAGGGCACCAAGAACATCGCTGCAGCAAGCAGATAGGAAGTTGCAACCCAGCTCAGGATGACCGCGTCAGCTGCAAACTCCTCGCCAATCGAGGGCAATGCTATGTTTATGGATGATGACATAAACGGTGTCAGAAATGAGGCTGCAATAGCCACAGATAGAGCGCCCAGTTGTGTTCGGTTCATTGTCTTGCAGACCTCTTCAAATCAGTGTAACGGGAAACTACGGTTGTACTGAAAACAGCTTCGTTCCCGAATGGGGAAATGCATTTGACTTCTTGAAACCAAGGACATATCTCGCCTTTGAACGATGGTCGGAATACTGAAATCCACGACATGATTGGAACATACAGTTCTATCAGGACTTGGTGATTTCAGATGCTTGAAGATTACTCCTCAAGGACCAGAAGGTCAAGCGATCTCTGGGCGCGCGCAACAAGAGTGTTTCCCAGCGGGGTGAGTCATAATATCCGCACCTTCGGTATGCCGACCAGTGGGTCGTACCCGCCGTATATCGAACGGGGCAAGGGCGGGCACATATGGGATATTGACGGGAATGAGTATGTCGACTGGTGGATGACACACTACTCCATGATACTGGGACACAACAATCCCCACGTTGTGGAGGCTGTCCGGGCAAGACTCGACTCAGGATATCACTTTGGTGCGCCAACGGAGTTTCAAGTCAAGTATGGTGAGGAGATACAAAAGGCAGTACCGATTCTCAAGAAGATGCGGTTTACAGCAACTGGAAGCGAGTCAACCATGTACGCTGTGCGGCTGGCTAGGCTCTTCACAGGACGTCCGCTGGTGGGTAAGGCTCTGAGCGGCTGGCATGGCGGTAATGATGCACTAGCATTCCACCTCAAGTACCCCTATTCTGATGACCCCTTCTACGACGGAGTGTCTTTTGACTTCAACAGCAGGGCGAGCCTTGATGAGATGCTCAAGAAATACGGTAAGAAGATTGCAGCAGTCATCGTTGAGCCTGTGGTTGGAGCCGGAGGGGGACTCGCTCCAGAGGACGACTTCCTCTCGTATCTCCGTGAGGAGACTGAGTCAAGGGACATCTTGCTCATATTTGACGAGATCATAACCGGTTTTCGCCTCAAGTATGGAACCGCCGGGGACGGACTATTTGGTGTCACCCCCGATCTCCTGACGCTGGGAAAGGCAGCTGCCGGTGGCATGCCCCTTGGGGTGTATGGCGGCCGCGATGATATCATGTCTCTGGCCGTACCCGGTGCCAAGGGCGGCCGCTGGGTGGGAGGAGGCACCTTCTCAAGCCATCCTCTCACAATGGTCGCGGGGTTGGCAGTCTTGGAACAGCTTAGAGCCAAGAAGGACGAATTCTCCCGCTTGAACAAGATGGGCGATGTGTTCCGAGAACGACTGAATGATATGCTTGAGGAGAAGAAGGTCAGCCTCATCGGTACGGGATATGGCTCCATCAACTTCATCAGTTGTCTCACCAATCTGCCACCAGACGACATCACAACTCCTGGACAGATTAGCAAGCTCTTCGATCATAAACAACAAGATATCTTCCAGGGCCTACTTATGCAAGAGTGCATCTTTGGTTACCACGGCCTGGGGGCGCTCTCCTTTGCTCACACTGATGATGACATCGAGAAGACGCTAATGGGTATCTCCAGAGCCGTGAACAAGATGTCCCGGCTCTGATACTCTCTTGGTCCTCACACAGAACTCTTGATTAGAAAGATGAAATGGTGCGTCCGCCGGGACTCGAACTCCCGACCACGTTCGAAACTGAACGCAGTTCCCGGTTTCCGATCGAATCCGAAATGGATGCGATTGCCGGATCCGTGGCAGGGATCCATCATAGCCCCTTAGCCAATACCCCAGATGCTGGGATATCATAGACAACGGACGCAGTTTGCGAGCTTCTGATGGCGTCCTTGTACGGTGGACAACATCAATGAAGCCGTAGGAAATCCCCGAAGGTCAGTGTTAAAAAGTTTGCCAAAGCCTCCTGTTTGAAGACGAGTGAAAACTATGAAGAATGGAGTATTCGCTCCTCACCGGCGCTTTGACTGGGTTGATATGGCCAAGGGTGTGGGGATTCTCTCTGTCATGCTGGTCCATTCAATAATACCGACCATCAATGCCATCACACTTCACCTGAGCAGCTTTACGATCCCCCTCTTCTTTGTTCTAACAGGGCTCACATATAACAACGAGAAACATCGGGGCGATTTCAAGACCCTCCTCCTCACACGCGGCCGGCAGTTCATGATTCCCTATTTCATACTGTACGCGATGCTGCTGCTGCTCTTCGCACTGGTGTCGCCATATGTCGATACCTATCTTACCCCTGACCAACTCTTGTTCTGGTTCTTGTATGGTAGCGGTCCTCCTGACTCAGTCACACATCTCTGGTTTCTTCCCGTCCTCTTCTTCGGTTTCTCTCTGTTCGTCGTTCTGGACCATGCATTGAGGAAGCAACCACACTGGGTCCGGTATCCTCTATTTGCAGTGTTACCCCTCCTGGCCGTATGGATTCAATCTCTCTTTTCACCTGTATTGGTTCCGTGGCACTTGAATGCCATCTTGATCTCTGCCACTTTCGTCCTGATTGGAAACGAAATCCGGCATTTGCGAGGTTTCAAATCGTGGCGGACTGAGAATTCCTCTGTTGATTTTCTGATTCTGATTCTTCTGGGCGTGTGCCTCATCCTCGCATCGCAGATGAACGGATTCACCGACCTTGCAGTGGATAAGATTGGTGAATCAGTGTTGCTATATCTAGCGACTGGGACACTTGGTTCCATCATTGTCTTTGTCGTTTCAAGTTACCTGACAGACCTCCCTGAGAGGGCGAGGTCTATCGGTCTGACTCTAGGCAGAAACGCACAGGAGATATACGAGCTCCATCCGGTGACTTTCTTCATTCCCGCAGCTGCCTTTGTACTGCTGGGTCTCCCCCTTGAACCATCTGTCCTTTTGTGGGGCCTAAGGTTTGCTGTTGCAGTTCTCGTCTCAGTTCCCTGTGTGATCTTCGTTGTGAACCGATTCTCTGTGACCCAGTTCATCTTCAAGGGGCGCAGAATGAACAAGTCGGAACAGGGAGGGGATGGTCTTGCTAACGAGCCATCAAGTGCTTCAACCACAGAACCCTGAAGGTTGACTCCTGTTCGATTATCGGATTTGCTCGTCTACGCCCCAAGGCCATGTATGCACCGTTTATCCAATAGCCACGAGGTTGATCTCTCAACCATCGCGTTGGAAATCGGTAGGTGTTTCGTTCCGTCTTTTGCATCTCGATTATCTGCCAGGCATCCTTGAACCATGCGCTCTCTCTGCCTCGTTGAAAAGGTGCAAGGAGCTCCATCATCAGCAGCATTTCTGCCCCTCTCTCAGCCATCAGTTCGGGTAGATGGATACTCCATCCGACGACCCGACATATCCCTGCTGTCTCTATGACTCCATAACCCCGTGGGAGCGACTGATATTCCTCAGTCATCACCATATCAATAATCTGCTCCAGCTTCGCCCTTTGAACAGGGTCTCTAAGCATCTGCTGTGAACTACCGAAACCAAGAAGGTCGTGGACGTAGGGGAGTGCTAGCCCGTGTTTCCCCCTCAATCCTTCTCGGATCAATCTATGGGATGAGTAACTGCTAGGTACCTGTTTTTGCCTCTCTGGTGACGCATAGACGTTCGACAGGTCTCCTTGGGTCACGAATATATGAAGGGAGTTCAGTCGCCCTTGAAGCAGGTCATTAACTGTGGTCGTGTCATGATATCCAGCGTAACTGAGAAATGAGGCTAGAATGAGGTGCTTGAACGGTCCGCCTCCCTTTTCATCGCCAGACAGGTTGTCGGTGAGCCAAGCCCGATACTTCAAGGTCAGATTGTCAAACGGCTGGAGGCCGGCTCTCATTCCAAGCTGCACTAGCTTGCCGATTGCATTCTCAAACGCATCCGGTCTGGCAGAATGGAGGGATTTGAATGACAGGCCCCCTCCGAGCCTACTCAACCAGAGCTTAACCAGTGGGCTGTTAATGAGGTCATCAAGAGCACAGCTCACTTTCAGCATGTCGTTATCTCTGACCAGGTCGACCAGTGTTCTGAAATGTACTGACGGTCCTCCTTCCCTGAGCAACCAGTCGACTATCTCTGGATCTTCCATACATCTTTGTTCGCTTCTACATATATGAGTCTTTGAACTCGCACTGGTAGGAGCACAGTTAAGAGATGGCTGGACAATCTCTTCCGAGGCGGAAATCATGGTTGATGATACCACTATCCCCCTATCGCTGAAGCGCGAGATCATGACAGGACTCTACGACAATGGAATGCTTCTCACCTCGAAACGTGATCAACCAAGAGGCTGGACCTTGATATCAGGACTCTGGAGCCCATTCTATATCCAACTTCGACTCATAAGCTCCTATCCCCGCGTCCTCAGAATGGCTGCAGAGGCCATGACACTTCTGATAGAAGAAAAGGTATCACATGCCAACAGGGTTGTGGGTATTGCCTTTGCAGGCGTCCCCATTGCTACAGCAATCTCCCTACACTCAGGTCTTCCCGCATGTCATACGCGGAAACTGACCGGCATCAGGAGTGAGGCCGATTTAGCAGCGGCGTTATCCGACTATGGTCAGCACAGACTTCTCGAGGGTCGACTTGAAGATGGCGACATACTCTGCCTTGTTGACGACTTGGTGACGGGAATGGATAGTAAACTGATTGCCCGTTCGCAGGTTCTCAGTGAGGTGGAACGACGAGGGTTGAGCGATGTCAGGTGTGACGACATTGTGGTTCTCATTGACCGGCAACAGGGAGCCAGGGAGCGCGCCAAGTCAGAGGGGCTCAGACTCCATTCCGTGATAGACTTTGTTGACGAGGGTCTACCTCTGCTTGAAAACAGCATGGATAGAGACGAATATGCTCTGTTGATGCAGTACCTTGAGAGCCCCGAGAGCTTTCAGAACTCTTGAAACAGAGCCGTTTATTGGGTGATTTCGAACTCCTTCCAAGTCTAGGACAGCTGTCCGAAACTCATTTCTCCATGATATTGTATGGATGTATGAATGCAGGATGAGTCGTACGAAGAGTCAGGTAGAACACATGCTGAATCTTGCGCTGGCAACATCTCTCAATCATTACAAGTTCTATGCGGATGCTGCCGAGGCTGTCGAGAATCCGAAGACGAAGGCCCTGTTGATGGTACTTGCAGAGTCGGAGGAGAACCTCGCGGAAGAGATTGAGGACATGATCATGACCGGAATACTGGATGCCGTGGAGAAAGCCGTCCAGTTCGATGACGAGAGTTCTCCTGATGAGACTCCTTTCGATTTGGTGCGGGCTGAAACTGACCCAAGGATATTCATCTGCAACAAGGCTCTACAGCAGGAGATCAAGGGCTATACCTTCTTCTTATCAATCGCTGCCCGTGCAAAGTCTGAAGTCATCAGCCATCTCTTCCAATACTTCGCGCATATCAAGCATGAACAGATCCGTAAAATCCGGCGAGTATGCGGGACCCTCTGAAGAACCCGTATCGGCAGTCTATTCACTTCCCATTTCGCGCCAAACAGCACTTAGAACACGTGTTCCAAGCAACGATAATATCAAACAATTGACGAAATTATAAAATACATAGATATGTTTATATGTATTTGTTGTTATATGGTTAGTAGCGGGCCGGGAGGCCCAGAGAAGGCTGGTCCTACTCCTCCCCCTCCATCGGAAATGAAGGGGTAGGGGGGAGTGGCAGAACAGCAGACTGGTGAAGAAAATGAGCAACAGCGAAACTGTTTACGTACCTCCGCTTGTCTTAGAAGACTATGATGACTTCATGGAGGCAGCCAATCGAGCTGCGGTAGTTCTCTATGACCCGGAATACTTCCAGAGTCCCTTCCTAGATGATCAACAACGAATCCGTCGTGTGACATTCACGGCCATTGGCGTAGAAGTGAATGGCCTGCCTCTCACCTTCAAGTACATCATTGATCATCAGGATCTAAACGACCCATCGAGGCCATGGGAGGATGTCGTATGCGACATCGACTCATTCATGCGTGATGGAATCCACACCTTGCACAGGTCCGTGAGGCTTATGCGGGGAAGTCTAGAAACAGCTGCCCCCCTCGGGAAAGTATTATCCATGCGTCCATAGTCCTAGCACATGCAATGCAAGAAAGCCTTGATTCGGCCCGACACATGAGTTGCTTCACCAGTCAGTTCGATTCTTCACCTGAACCAATACCAATATGAGTATACACTGAAAAGGAATCCTTGAATGAGATTGCCCGATGCGGAGCCTGTGGAGGATGTTATTCCTCGTATCCTAGAGCAGTACAGTGAGCGCCCGAGAGGATGGCGCGTGCTTCATACCCCTGTAGGCGATATGCTTGTTGTTGGACCGACCTCTGCCTATCAGCTTCGCCTCATCCCGCTGGGTCCGGGCAGATTCACAGGAGCCGGGGTGGAGCTTGATGGCGAGAGCCCCTCCATTGAGCGTATGAAGGCAACCCCCGAATTTGGACTGAGGTCACTCACGAACAACGACCTAGAAGACCTGATCAGAGGTATTGAGAATCCTGAAATCAGTCGTCCGAAGATAGATGAGATCATCAAGAGAACTCCAATCCATCCGTCAGACTTGGGCCGACAGAAGGCGAAACACTATCTGAGTGGGCCAGTCCTCACAAGACCTGACTTGACGTCGCTCAGCCCGGACATCTCAAGCATTCGGCGGAATCTTGAGTTGCAGGCTGAGAAGGTCTTTCGGGAGAAGTACCCCATGAGGTCAGGGATGTTCTTCTGACCGAATGAAATTATAGGTTCTACCGAGCTGCTATTTCTACCTCTCAAATCAAGAAGTGTCAGATATGATTCGAAACGTGTTTGTCATCAATGAATCGGGACAGGCTCTAATCGCAGCCAACTTCGGAGAGTGCCACTCTCTCGGTGAAGACGGGAGAATGATAAGCAGCCTGATCAGTGCCATTCATACTTTCGCCCAGATGCTCAGCACCACCTCTGTCGACCAGATTGGTCTTGGACCATTGACCTTCATTCTGTTACTTCGAGAGGAACTCATATTTGCAGTAGCAGTGGATGACGACAATGTAGAGGAACACGTTTCAACAGCTCAACGAATCGTTGACGTGTTCATGGAGCGCTATGCCTCAGACATCCCCGAGATCGGGGAAGAGGATCTGGATAGAGTATCCTCAGACTTCGCAGAAGTGTTGGTGAATAGGGGTCTCACAGAGAGGAATTGCGGCAAGAACCCTGACTGTGAAGACTGCGAGAACCGAGAGAACACGCTTCCTCTAGAACAAGTTGAGTCTGGTCTTAGTGAGAGGATACCATAGCGGAGGATGGTGGTGGGCCGAGCCGGATTTGAACCAGCGACCACCGCACCTTTGAAAGAAATTGGAAATCAATGACTTATGTCAATGCGGTATCATAGCCGGGCTAGACTATCGGCCCAGTTCTGGAAGTAGTCCCAGACAATTCTCCCTGCTGCCGTCTGGCGATTAAAAACGTTTTGACCTATCTATCGTTTTATGGCTCAACAGAAAAATGGGTTCCTTATTACTGATAACCCAGACTGGAAGACATGACAACTGCCCCTGTATTGGAAGCAGAGGACTGTGACACAGCGTCCAGGATTGAGAAGCTCGGTCGAAGCGTCAGTTGCCGATCAGCTCTGCGTTTCAAGCAACTCATTGAATCTGACCTCAGATCTAATCGACTTGACATAACAGATTGGACGCTTCCCGCGGTCGTGGCTCTCATCGAGGCATGCCGTGAGAATGAGATGAGACTGTGGATAAGACGTGGCTCTCGCGATATGCTTCTGATAGTGCCTCCTCCTGCTGTCATGACCACTATCTTCGCGAGTTGGGTGCTGCAGGGCGACCGGTTAGACCCCTGTACTGCCGAATCCCCCCTTCCCTCTCTCTGAGTCTGAGAGTTCATCCGTTCGTTCCATTTCTACTCGTGGGACGGCCCTTATTGCCAGCTGGCTTATTCTCATCCCCTTCTCCACCTTGAATGGTTCAGTGCCATGGTTGACAATGATAGTCCTGACCTCTCCGCGGTAGCCTGAATCAATAGTGCCAGGGGCGTTGAGAACCGTGATTCCGTGTTTGATAGCAAGCCCGCTTCGTGGCCGCACTTGTCCCTCGTACCCTCTGGGAATCTCTATTGCTATGCCTGTGCGGATTGCTCTTCGCTCCCCTGGCTGCAGGTCACACTCTTCAACGGCATAGAGGTCAAATGCCACGTCTCCGTCATTTGCTGTGGCAGGAACTTGAGCGTCCTTATGAAGTATCTTGACCTTGACTTTGACTGTTTCATCCAAGTCTATCACACTCAGCACTCCTCTACTCCTTCTCTGCCAATAGGCAGCTCAAGATAACGTATATGGTAGATGCTACGTACCACTCAGCAATACTTATATATAATGCATACATAGCACTATGTAGTACACAGTGTTACGTTGTGCACACTGTTATGTCAACAAAACATAGAAGGCAGTGAACAGAAATTGACTGAACAATCGAAGAATGTTGAAAAGGAACTTGAGCGCTGGGCCAAAGAAGTTCGACGCGGCGCAGCATCTCTGGCTATCATGGCACTTCTCAGCAAGAGGCGAGCCTACGGCTATGAGATTGTAAAGGAGCTTGAGGAAAGGACTGAGTTTCTGTCCCTTGAGCAGGGAACGGTCTATCCCCTTCTCCGGAGGATGGAGAAGCGAGACCTCTTGACCTCTGAGTGGGATCATGAGGACCCTGCCAAGCCGAAGAAATACTACACTGTCAGTGATCAGGGCAGGAGTGCGCTGGCGCAGATGAGTGAGATATGGTCCCTGCTAACGGATGAGATGAACGAGATAATTATGGAGGTTCCAACCTGATGAGCAAAGATCCGTTGAAAATAATCGATCAATACCTAGAACGTGTCAAGGTCTACCTACCACTTGACAGTGAGGAGACTCTCTTGGAGATACGAACTCACCTAATAGAGGACGCGGAAGAGATAGGTAACGGTAACATGACAGAGGGTTCTGTCCTGATGGCCATCGAACGTCTAGGTGACCCGAAGACGGTTGCCAATGAATACACCGGAACAGGTGCCAAGAGGGGTCCAATCCCCAGGGAGTACTTCTTGCCGGTAATGCGCCTCATTGTAGCGTTTGTGGGCATCATCATTACGTTCGCCGCAGGTGCCTATGTTGTGGGAGTATTCAACCCCTCTCTGTTCAGCCCAATCTCCCTGTCAACTCTCCTCTCCATAGTTATAGTCAATGTAGTCATTGTTGTGGTGATCATCGGTGTCATAACGGTATTCGAAGACAAGTCGGTGACCGAGAAGACTTTTCTCGAAGAGGTTCTCTCTCTTGGCGTCGAGGGGTTCAAGCCAAAACCCAGAACCGATGCCTTGGGTGAAGTGATGTTTGGCATCATCTTTGGCATCATCGTGCTGTTACCTCAGACATACATCCTCTACTCGGATCCATTCCGTATGGTTGTGAGCATTGTAGCTGCACTAATGCTTGTAGGCTCTGTCAAAGGAGCGATGTTTTTCTATGCTGGAGAAAACAATCTCAACCTCGTATTCGAGGCCGTACTCGGCGGAATCTGGATCATCTTGGCAATGGCTCTGATTAATGTCGGTTGGCCACTAGACTATGCCTGGGGCTTTGATGGAACCCAATGGCAACTCATCAGCTTCGCCTATCTCGAAACCATCATGGACCTGCCCATTACTCCCTTTGATGTTGGCTGGTTCGTCATCATCTTCATCCTCGTGATCAGCAACACCTGGAAGATTATCTCGGCTGCAGTGAAGGTCCCCATCTACCTTCAAGAGGACAAGGGTCTCTGGTGGCGTGGTCGCTGGGGTGAGCGCAAAAGGATCTCGGACAGCCGCCTGAAGATTAGGCGTGAGTCACAGCAAGATGAGTACTTGTACGTGAGCGGCTCTGATGACATAAGTGAAAACCAATAGAACAACAGTACCGGGAGGCCTCGCCCTCCCTTTCCTCTTCTTTCCGAAACGCTTCAAGAATTGATTCCTAGTCCATGGGCAACCAACCGTCTGATTAGCATAGGGCGTGGATAGAATGAGAGTTGGTGCCTGGCAGTTGTTTCAACTGATGAAGAGATGCAGTCATTCGTTATCGTGTGAAGACTGCTACCTCCGAGCATCCAACCACTCATTCACGGCATCTCTCTTTCGTTTGTCATTTGGAGGACACAGACAAGCCCATCGTTCTGCATCATCAACGCTTTTCGTACGGGCATCATAGCATACGGTAATTCTCCTAGTCTTTTCCATGAACCTTACTGAAATAGGTCGTCTGTATATTCTGATTCCCAGGCTCTCTGCGAGCCTTTTCTCACCCTCAAGTAGTCTGTTAGGTTCTGATTTGACCGCATCGATTAATTCGGATGCGGGAATTGAAATGTTGGCATCATTTGATTCTTTCATTCTCCTCAAATCGCTCCATGAAAGATACTTACATCTTGTGTCCTCTTTGCCATGATTCTTGAGAAGTCCGATAGCCTTGCTAGAAACTGCAGGTTCCTGCATATATTGTTCCTTCCCCTTTCCAGCTCGAAGTGCATGGCTTCTGTTCCAAGCGAATGTCCCTCTGGAGTGGAAACACCCCTCTTCAGGTATCAAGTCTTCCAGATACGCCTTTCTTACTCCAATTGACCCGTTCACTACAAAGCTGGATAATTCAGGATTTTGAACTGTCCTATCCCCTTGGGGAATTCCCCAAGATTCAAGCATTCTTCCTAAGACAGTGGATACGTGCACACGGTATTCGCCTTTACCCTCTCGGTATGCGATAGTGTGAGCAACATTTCCGAATTTCTGAAGTGTCTTACTGAAACGTTCGGCACGGTCGAGAGTTTCGTCGTAGTACTCCAGTTTACTATCCTCGGTGATATGTCCATCACTCAAGACTGACACCATCAGACGTGCACGAGCGATTTCAAACTCTTCTCCCCTTAGGAATTTGGGGGCCTCAATTCCTCCCTGACCATTGATGCCAGTGATCCTCTCAACCTTTCCATCAAGAAATCTCACACTCAGACCGTTTACATCCATCTGGAATCGCAGTGCCTCTCCCTGGATTCTTGAATCATGAAGATGTCTTGATTCTCTAATCTTTTCATCATCCGTTCTTGATAGTATCCAGTCCAACAGCTCATTATATGCAAGACGAGATGCTTCGGACTCTGGATTGAAACCAAGATTCTCTAAGGTTCTCCTAGACAATCGAGAGAATTCCCTTTCATCCTTGGGATAATAATAGGAAGTTGACCACGCATTCATTATGTCCTTATGCGTGTTGTTGCGAATCCATATGTAGAAACGACTCTCAGCCATTCCCACCCGAAATTCCCTCTCTTGGTCTTCCAATCCAAGTCGGTCGATGATCTTTTTTTCGATGCTTTCTTGATGGGCTTTGAGAAACTCCTCTAAGTTTCGGATTTCTTTCTGATGATAGGCTGGTGTGAGATTGCAGTAGTAAACTCGTGACTCGGCCTTGTTCAGTAAGTAGAGGTCTTCAATTCGTTTCGTCAGTCTTTCAATATCGTTTGCTTCACTATCTAATTCTCCTAATACTTCTTTGATGACATCGGAGCCTATTCTCATCACATCTGCACCTTCTGATTTCAGAGGCTCCAGAGGCCGTTCTTTGTGCAAATCCTTGTACTCGATTGCCGCTCTCTCAAGTTGCTCAAGTGGAGTTGACATTGCCCACTCCCGCAGTAATTTCTCCTCCTCACGTTCCCTCAGCTTACTCACTAGTCGTTGTTCCTTCCCCCTTTCTCCACAAGCCAATGCCGCTTTGGGAAACACCATGCTTCGCTGCGAGTTCCTTCTGTGTGAGTGACCAGTCGTTACGAACCTTGAAATAGATTCCCGCTTTCTCGAAATTGTCCGAGAAATGAGGACGTTCCTTTTCTGCTTGATGAGTCTTAAGTAAGCGATTAACATCTCTCATGTCATCGATTCTTACCTTGAGCGGGGCTCCTCTATATTTCTCATAGGCATATCGTAGTTCTTGTTTGGAGAAAGACTGCTAAGACCTCTTTTTCTCGCTGTGGTATGATGCTGGTTCCTTGTGCTTAGTTTTATTCTTCTCGAAGGATATCGGAAGCCGCCTCTTTCTTTCAGATGTCACTCCTTGCTTGCTAAGGGAGTCTCTTTGAGAGATATTCGAGATGTTCTTGGTCACCTTGAGGCTACGATGGTCGGAGTCTCTCACTTTCTTCAGCCATTCTGTCGTACCGACTAATGGATATAATCACCACAAATCGTCCGTTGCCAACCAATCGCACAGAGCCATGGTATCATCTAGGGATATATCGCTGACATTTGGTCGGAAACTTGCTTCGATAGATGCTCCTCGGCCCGGTATCGAGGAAAAGGGAGGTGGTGCCGAGAGAGTGAGTTTCACGATGGGGGGAATCCCCGGTCGATTTGA
>CAZLEV010000002.1:0-409349 GCA_964558645.1 uncultured archaeon | reverse complement strand
ACACTCGACAACGCGGTCTTCAGCCGCGCGATCTCCCGGGCTAATCTATCTCGGCTCAGAACTACTACCGCGGTTGTCGAGATATAAAGATAACGTAGTCAACACAACTACTCTCGGCATTGATGCAAAACCAGGACGATATCTATCCCTGATGGGGAAATTCCCATTCGATTTGAACACTCGACAACGCGGTCTTCAGCCGCGCGATCTCCCGGGCTAATCTATCTCGGCAAATCTGAGCCTGAGAGAGGCCGCATCCCTTTTTCGGCTCTAAGTCTGATATAGAGGTAGTGGACATTGCCTGCCTACTGTAGGTCCCGAACTGCCTCTTCTATCTCATCAATGGGTGGCAACTTGCTTGGATCATCACTCACCCACTTGTAGACAATAGTGCCGTCTGTATCGATGACGAATACGGATCGCTTGGCCACATCTTTCATTCCTGCCAAGTTTGGATGGACCACATCATATTTGTGGATAACATCCTTCTCCCAGTCTGATAATAACGGGAATTGTATGTCATTCGCTTTCTTGAAGGCCATATGGCTGAAGATTCCATCCACTGATACTCCTAGGACATTTGCTCCGAGCTCGTTGAAGTCCGTAAGTGCATCTCTGAGCCTACAGAGTTCCTCTTGGCAGGTTGAGGAGAAGTCAGCTGGATAGAATGCTAATACAACAGGCCCTCTCTTCAGCTCTTCGTTTAGGGATACTGATTCACCAGGCGCCTCCAGAAGTGTGAAGTCTGGTGCTTTTGTTCCTATCTTTGGACCGCCGCTCATTGGTATCAACTAAACTATAGTTAAAGTATATGCGTCTTAAACATTTCGTTTGGAGAGGCCTCTGCAGAATCAGAAGAGAGGAGCTACTTGATCTTATGATTCATGTAACTCGCAACAAGTGCGCTGAGGACGGCCGAGACGTTCACGGCAAGTGGATACACGTAGAGCGAATCCAAGAAAACTATCGGGGCGAGCCATGACGGTTGTTGTGTGAAGTCTGCAACTCCAAAGGGAACAAAGTAGAACGTCAGGAACACACAGCTCAAGAGGGCAACTCCGATGAATGCGGGCAAGTCCGCATATGACCTGGCTGCTTCTGACAGCTTGGCGATGAACCCTGCTTGAGACCTCTGCCGTCTTCTTACCTTGCGCTTGGAAACGATGTGCGCCCACCTGTACATCGCTTCAGCCATGATGACGAAGGCACCGCCAAGCACAGCCATGGCACCAAGTGCAACAATAAGCTGCAACTCTGCACTCAGAACTTTCACATAGGTCTGTGCATGCCACAGCACGGGAACCTGTACAAATCCAGCAATCCCTAGGAACATGATAATCAGTCCAGGCTTACTTCCGCGTCTCCACCAAACTGCTAGGCTCATGATTCTCAACCTGAAGAGTCAGTCTATTCGCTAGGATTTTGGTCCGCACTTTAAGCTTTTGGAACAGAGCCTCTCATGTCTTCTTCATGGTGACTTCAAACCAGTACTCATGGTCCAACGCACGTTGAAGAGTGAATCCGATCTCTTCCCCTAGATTGATGAGCGACTCCATCGTTTGATCTTGAGTTCCCGATACCGCATAACTCATCTTTGAGATATAGCCGTCTGGAAAGACGAATTCAGCGTTGAACACATGCCTCACTGTATTCTCAAGTATGTTTATCCCCATGATTGACAATAGTCCTTCTCTCTTGAGGACACGATGCGTCTCTCTGAGTACTTTGTGCTTTGCTTGCTTCTCAGGCAAGTAGCTCAATGAGAACCAACAGGTCACGAAACCGAACGTTACGTTTCTGATTCCGAGAGCTCTCGCATCGCCCTGGACCCACTGCGAGTTGACACCATAGATTTGAGCCTCTCGAATCTTGTTCAGAAGAATATCCACAGCACAAACTCGCTCTCCTTCCAGCCTTGATACTAACCCCTCACCGCCTCCACCGATGTCTAGGACTAGCCCCCCTTCAGGTATGCATCTGAGTGGAATTCTCTGAACAGGTGTCGTGAATATGTCAGACTCGCGGCTCATAGTGTTTCTCTCTACCTTCAGGCTTTTTCAATACGTTGTTGAAACGCGGATGATGAATCGGATGGAATCTGCGCAATTCCTCTATCATGACTTTCCTGAAACAGTGTACGTCAATGCTGGGGATAGTGGTGGGACATCTAACTTGTTCTGCCTGATTCTTAAGACATCACCGGATTACTCAGGCCACCATCACATCACACCTAGAGCAATTTCCCTTCTCTTCTGGCTCTGGGATAATAGCGATAAGAACCTCTCAGCATTTATCTTTGCTTTCAGAGGTGAATGTGTCAATACAGAGTCGATTAAGATCAGTTAGATGTGTAAACAAGAATGGCCGAATCAATCCCACCTGCCTCTCCGATTTGCTATACCTCCAACAGGACGAGGGCCCTCTTGGCTGGAACTATGGGTTTGAACGAGAACGCTTCCTGATTAGACCTTGTGACAATTGGCACGGCCTGCTCTACTTTGCTGAAATCACTACAGATGATTATGAGGTATTGGCACTGTACTAGTTCCTTTCACAGGTTGCAGTACTTTGTCACTCGGCTTTGGTTGCCAAGACTGTGTCGATTCCTCTACCGCTACGGTCTTGCGATAGAAACGAACTACAGATCAGATGACAAACCTGTTGTAGCACCAGATGGGGACTATGAGAAACGCAGCTGAGTGATTGCTGAATCCATTACAATACACTCCACAATTCTTTTAACCGTCTGTTCATGAACTCGAAATCAACCCGTGGGCCGGTAGATTAGCCCGGTTGTGCCCTCCCTCTTGAGGCCACAGGGATATAGATTGCTTCCTTGGCAACCGTCAAGGACTAGCCTGACTTCCAAAATGGAAGAGGTCACGTGTTCAAATCACGTCCGGTCCACCATTCATTCTTTTACAGAGTTCCACGACTCTCGAGTTCTTTTCTTACTCTCTCGGCATTATCTGGCCTTTGCGCGAGCCATTCTTGCACAAGTCCACGTTTTCGTATGTCATCTGGCATCGCAATCAGACACCATTTGATGGTATTCTCCACATTCTGAGTCGAAGCAACCCATTTGATCGAAACCCTTCCGGTTTCTTTGTATAACGTTATGCACTCTGGATAGACTCTTACTCCTATCCCTAGGTTCTGTGCAAGACTCGCCTCATCATCTAAGAGGTTGCATCTGTTCTCCGAAACTTCCCTCTCAAAACTCTTGACAATATCAGTCTTTGATTTGTCGTCAGCCTTGAGATATTCAGCAAGCTGGAGGTGAACATACCCTCTCTTCTTGTCATGACGCCCGTTCTCTCTGATGAACGAGATTTGATTATCATCCAGTTTGGGAGTCAATCGGTATTTTGCATCCTGCCTGCCGGGATTCAGCACAACTGATCGGCTCCACTGAAAACCACTACAGCTGTTGAAGGACCCATCCTCCGGTATTAGTTCTCTGAGATAATGAATCCATGCTTCTCTAGAGCCTTCTCGAATGCTCTCAACTAGTCTTTGATTTCGAATTGACTTGTCATCGGTCGCGAACCCCCAATAGATGAATGCTCTACCGATGTGTCGTGGCATAAGCATTCTGTAGCTTGTGTTGTTTTCCGCCTCTGCCATCTTCATTTTGATATCACCGAATTGCTGGAACATCTTCTCGACGATTCTAATTCGATCAACATTGCCTTCATAGTACCACATTATTCCATTTCCGCCAATCCAGCAATCACTATTGACAACGGCTCCAAGTTTCGCACGTAGTATCTCAAGCGTCTGCCCTGTAGGAAGCTTGGGATTATCTATCGCACCTCTATTGAATCGTGACGTCACCTTGGTCATTTTTCCTTCGAAGTACTCATTGTCGACACCTATCGTATCACGAACAAAGTGGAGCATGTCCCCGATTAGATGTGGTTTCGCCTTGCGATGTAGAATCTTGCTTGTGGCATCAACAGAAACCATGTTTCGAATAAGCTCGTTGAGATACTGAGCTCTCTCCGACTTGCCCTCGGGCAGCTGCAATTCTGAACTCAGGCTATCGATAATCTTGGCATATTCGTCCTTCTTGAAGTGGAAATGTCGGTCGCCCCAGACATTGAGCATATCGTTTGGCGTCCGATTGACCCTCCAGACATACACACGATCACCGGCTAGGCCAACCTTGACTTCTTCATGGCGACCCTTCAGCCGAATCCGTTCTCCGAGACTCGCTTCAAGAACACTCTTGTTCTCGTCGGCTGCTTGCTTGAATCTTCTCAGGCTCCTATCGTCTAGACCATCAAGATTGAGCTCGCGGAAAGTGACCCGCCCATTATCTCCTTCAACGAGATAACATAGAGTATCTGCGAGTTTCTCGATGTTCAGAATAGAGCCATATTGTTTGACGGCGACTCGAAATCTCCTGCCTTCCAGACATTCCTGTTTGTCTGCTTCGTTCCTCTGATGGCGGATATCTCGAATTCCTTTTCTCAAAGTTAGCTCTCTGCGCTGAAACAGTCTGTCACCTGATTTCCCAGAATACCTGACCTCCCTATTACTCGGAAGACCACGGCTCTGTGTACCGTACAGGCATCCTTCCCTGTCGTCACACATTCTCATATCATAGTTTCATCGTGATGGGGACTAAAGAACCCAGCAAGTCCTAGACTTGTGACCAACCTTAGAATTGTTCATCCAGTCTGCGCCTGATTATGGTCTTGAGTTCGTCCACGGACTCTACGGCGTTCATCTCTTCTGGCATGATGAAGTATTCCAGATAATCTGTTTCTTGCCGTATAGCCGCTGAATCTCACCTGGAAGAGACTTCTGCGTTCCATCCCTCCCCTGAGAGTGTTCAAGACTACATGTCAGCAAGGAGGAAATCTTACACATATCTGACACTTTTTTCTGACAAAATGACTAGGAAATCAAGGTGTTTTCAAGATTCCAGATTTCCGTCTTCTTCTACAAGTACCGAAGGGAACTCCACTCTCTCAATCTCGTATTCTTCGTGAAACTCATCCTTGTGCAAGAAGACGACTGGTACGTCAAGATTCTCAACAAACGATTTCCAAGAGGCCTTCATTCCGAAGTTGCTATAGGTGACTGCGCAGAGATTACATGGATACGTATCAGGCGATACTATTCTGTGGAAGAAGTCCTTCACTACGTTCGCGACGCCACTATCCGCATTATAGACGAAGACAAGTTTCTGAGGGCTCATACAGAGCAACCTCAGTGAGTTGATATAAGACTAAAGAAATGACGGAGAAACTGTTCTATTTCAGCCGCGGATCCGTGTCCCGTTGACCTTCTTGTGAGCCCAGCTATAGCTCCGCATCTTGCTGGAAACCCCAAATCCACAGGCGGCACAACGCTTTCTTCTCACATGATATGATCTTCTACCGCATCGTCTGCATCTGATATGGTGTGGATTGTTCTTTTTGCCTTTTGACGGAGTTCCCTTACCCATCGTTCTTCTACTCCCTAGCTGATTTTGGAGGTGGCGATACTAGTACGACATTATCGCCTCTGACAATAACTGTCTTGATGACCTCGATTGTCTCCTGCTCCGCTTCGTCGTCAAAGGACATCTCATCAGCATCCTCGAGGATCAGGTTCAGGTGCTGGTCGTATCCTCGCAGTCTACCTCTCAGTTTCTTCTTACCCTTCAGTTCGACTAACACTTGTGCGCCAATCGACTTCTGAAGCAAATCCATCGGTCTACCTGCGTTCACTGATATCACCAGTACAGAACCCTAGCCGTGGAGCCTTTGGAGCTCTCGACGTTGGCGCAAAGCTCTGGGCTCGACTTTTAAAGATGACGATGGGTGAGTTCGGTTTGTGGTTTTTACGAATCCTCTTGCGTAGCCTTCAAAAGGTGGAGATGAGATTAGTGCCATAATGCCACGGATTGAACGCATTAAGAAGCGTCATCTCATGAAAGAGAGAGACCAGGATGCAGTGATTTCATCCTTCGAGAGCGAGCTGGGAACGACAATCAAACTCCCAGAAGGAAGCCGGCTCGAGGAGGCGATTACTGATGATGGGAAAAGAGTCATTCTCTATGAGGGAGCGATTCTCTTCTTCGAGTCTGAGGGTATGATGGTTCCATCTCTTCGAGCGCTTCTGGATGATTTTGTTTCGTTACCCGAAGTCACTGTGGATATGGGTGCTGTAAGATTTGTCGCAAATGGTGCGGATATCATGCGACCAGGCATCACCGCAGTTGACGACGAGGTGCAGAAGGGGGCATTGGTATCCATTGTTGACGAACGCCATGGCAAACCTCTTGCTGTAGGCATTGCCACGATGGATGCCGACGGGATTCGTTCCTCAAAGAAAGGAAAAGTCATCCTTTCGAAGCACCATGTGGGTGACGAGCTCTGGGAATTCGGCAAGGAATGAATGCCTACTCTGAAAGTCTTTCTCGGACTACTCTCAGAGCGGATTTGTAGATGCGCAATGCTAGACCTTTGTCCAGCCCAGATCTCGTCGCAAAGCGCTCTCTAGCCAAGCCCTCTTTTGAGGCATCAAGATCTTTCTTCACCACTTGCTCAATCGAATGGTATCCACGTTCATAGAGTGTCCGTGCCTCGGTTCGGGAAATTGGTCTTGATGACCCCATGGTATCCTCCCTTAACTCCAGCCTCAACAGATCCGATTCGGCTAAATCCTTCTTCACTCCGTACTTCAGCTGGTTCCCTAGAGTTTCGAAACGTTGGGAAAGCGTGTCTGTACCAGTTCTATAGAGATAGTCTGATATTGTAAACGCAATGGCGCTGGACCAGTTTACAAGGTTGACCAAGTCCCCATCGTCCAAGCTGGATCCCCAAACTGGTCTGTCACCCACCTTCAGCCCCTTTGCTGTTTGTTCTGCATGGCTTATCACCTCTGCCATGGTCATCTCTGATATCCAATCCAAAAGGGCCTGTTTCTTCACAGTCTTTCGACCATCGGTCAATTCTAGGAGCCACCCCTCTGGCTTCGCTAGCTCGGCCAAATAGAGTTCGATTTCTGATGGCATTACAGTTCGAGGTCTTGCTGACTGTACAAGTCTGAATTCCAGGAGTATGTCTGTGAGGGCTTCCTGCTCAGCAGCGTCATCGAGTGAAGCAAGGAGGCTTCGGACTCGTTCGTAATCGATTATGCTGAGTCCTGCCTGAATTGCAGCTCTTGTTTCTGGGGTTGGTTTCAGAAACTGACCCGTTGACTCAATCAACCGTCTGTTTTTCATCCACTTGATCAGAGCGTCTACATCTCTTTCGGACTTGATGATATAGTTGTCATCTATGAAGGCGTTGAAACTCTCTCTGAGGAATCTCAACACCCTCTCCTTCAGGCTGTTAGGCTTGAATCTGGTGCTCTCTGACATCTCTCTTGATACGAGGTCTGTAAAGGAGATTGGATCTACTGCATTTGGAGTGAGAGGTTCAAGCTGTGAGTGAAGAAGCCTGTCACGCAAGTCGTCAACCGTTCTGAACCTTCGAGAGGGTTGGAGAAAGACCAAGTAGACCCGGCCTCCATAACGATGGAGATGGTATTCTCCTATTCGCCCAGAGACTTGTAAGTATCTTGAACGCGTTCCGAGGAATTCAAGCGAACCATCAAAGACCAGTACAACGGAGTCAAAAGGGAAACTGGTTCCCGCAGTTATTCCCGTGGTCGAAACTACACACTTGATTCTGCTATTCTTGATTTCTTGCTCTAGTCGCCCTCGAAGAGAGGTCTGCAGCCCGGCATGGTGGAATGCAATCCCCTTCTCTAGGGTTTCAGACAGAAAACCAATTAGTGAAGTCCTCTCTGCGGGGCCTATTACCCTCTCTATGACTCCGTTGTGTGTTTCTCTGGGATGGGAGTTCGCCAACCACTTAGCGAGTTCTTCCGCTCCTAGTCGGGTTCCAACCACGAATAGCATCGACTTCGTCTTGTAGTCGTCTATATGTTCATGCACTGCATCTATCAGATTCTTCTCCTTACACCTGCATCTCTGTACTCCGTCACTGCTTACGATGACTGCACCATCTTGCCCCTGTGTCACAAGAAACTCATCTGGCTGCAGTCTGAAAGTTGGGCGGAAGATATCTGCATTCAACCACGCCAGAATCTCCTCCGTTTCCCCAAATCGTGATGAGAGAGTGATGATCTGTGCCTTCTCTTTCAACAGCGTAATCAGGAAGTCCAGCCGAGAACTCCTATCAGTTCCAAGATTCTGTGGCTGCACGCGTTTTGTGAGAGAGTCGAGTTCAGTCAACTCATCAATGACTGCCAGTCCAATCCTTCGCGTCCATTCTCTCTGATGCATCAGAGAAAAGAGGACTGACTCGTAGATACCCACCACGAGATCAGCCCCTTCTAGGTCACGTTCCGTGACCCGAGACTGTGCATCATACTTCACCACACGGTAGCCCAATTGCTCGAATAACTCGCCGTACTCGTCAATGATCTGTCTGTTCAGTGATGTATATGGTGTGAGATAGATGCATCTCTCTCCTGCTTGGAGATGGATGAGAATCATAATCATTGCTAGGAATGTCTTGCCTGAACCAGGTGGCATCTGGATTACTAGATTCTTCTCAACTTCATCAATCTCTCGGAGGAACTTCTCCTGTCCTGGAAGCAGGCTAACAAAGTTCTTGTGTCGAAGAAGGGCTCGCGCGGTCTTACTGACTTCGGTATCTCCTGCGATCAGGCCCTGCATCGTCTTGATGGCTGAGAGTGCGAGCCGCCCATCATGCGTTATCCTAAAACGTCTGTTCTTTCTGCCCCTCTCTCCCCTGGCCTGAACAAATCCTATCTGGACCAGCTTATTCATGCTCTCATACAGAGTACCTCCTGATGCCAGCCTCCCCTTCTCTTCTTCATAGATGGCCTGCTCGCGTGTCCGTTCTCTCCCTTCTTGCATCTCCGGCTTGTCATATCCCTCAAGAACCAGAATCCCTTCCACAATCTCATCCCAACCAAGTTCTGGGATAATCTCCCCCGTCTTCGGGCTGAGGACCTCAAGGCTCTGTAGGGCATAACGGTTGCCAAGAGCCTTCAGGCGAGACTTGAGATCAGACATCTCCGAGTCCGATGTTTTCTCACTCGACATCAGAACCACTCACTCCAATGATTGTGACATCTATATAGGTCATTTCAATCTTCACCGGACACGCGCTTCTAGAACGGGTTATCATCAACTTCGTAATACACGGTCTTTTCAGACCTCAAAGCGGTTTCTGAGTGTAGCAAGAGGTGCGACGATTTGCGTTTCCCGTTCGGACGAAAGGATAAGAATGAGGAGTCAGATGAAGAAGAGGAGAAGACAGGCGGCTTAGGTATCTTCTCTCCAGCCCACAGAATCTCTCAAGATGACCCTGCACATGAGTGTAAGCGATTGGCTGAGCTTGATAGGATATACATCCGGTCAAAGAGAATCAAATCACTCGAAGATGTTCCTTATGTTGTTAATGAAGTCAAGGAAGGACGGATAATGTTGTTGGACATCTCGCGTTTGAACAATGGTGGCGAACAGAGTCACCTTGAACTGAAACGCATAGTCGAACGCATACGGGGGGAAACAAGAGGCATTCAGGCAGACCTTGCCCTTGTGAATGATGACTGTGTCATAGTCGCTCCTTCATTCGTCGAGATTTGATCGTCAGACATGCCCGGTTGTGTAGGGCCGTCTGTAACAATACCAATCTCTCTATCGCAGTTTCACGCTTTCTGTGACCATCAAGGCCTTTGTGTCCACTTTGAGAGCTTTGTGAATTGTGGATGCTAGATTCAGACACTTCGACGCTTCTCCATGACAGGTAAGAACTCGCTCTGGGTGGGGTTGGACGCGTTTGACGAAGTTTAGAATCTGTTTCCTATCAGAGTGCCCTGAGAAACCCTCAACAGTCTCAACCTGAAGGTTGATTGGAACCACAGTTGTATTTCCCTCTCGGTTCCGCATCTGAATCTCTTTCCACCCCTTCTGGATTCGACGACCAAGAGTTCCTTCTCCCTGATAGCTCACAAACATCAGCATATTCTTCTCGTCTGGGGCTAGGAGCCTGAAATAGTCAACACTGGGCCCTCCGGCAAGCATACCTGAAGTAGCCATGACCACACAGGGCTCACCCTCGACTATCTCTTCTCTCTGGTCTGGATTGTCTACCTGCACGAATATGTCATTAAGAAACGGGTTCACACCCTGATGGAAAATCATCTCACGGATCTTCTTGCTCAAAGCCTCAGGATGAGTAGTGTGTATTGCTGTTGCTTGGGCAATCATCCCCTCTATATAGACCGGCACACGAGGAATCCTGTTCTTTGAAACCAGATCTTCTAGAACCAGCATAATCTCTTGGGCTCTCCCTACTGCGAGTACGGGAATGAGAACCTTTCCCCCACGGCTGATGGCCTTCTTGATGAGAGATGCAAACCTTCGTTCCACCTCTTGTCTCGGTGGCATCTTATCGGTTGGATGACCGTATGTGCTCTCCACAATCAGTGTTTCGAGTCTTGGAAATGTGAATGTTGCTGGCTCAAGAAGCCTCGACCTTCCAAACTTGAAGTCACCCGTGTAGGCTAGGTTATACTGCCCATCACCTATGTGAAGATGGATGATTGACGAGCCGAGAATATGGCCCGCATTGTGCAGCGTGAGTCTGACGTCTGGCGCGATGTCTGTGACCTCTCCATAGCTGAGGGGGATTGTGTGAAGAATGGCCTCTTTCACGTCCCTATCACGATAGGGACGAAGTTTTCCTTCTCTCTCTGCAACATCTAGATAGTCGAGTTGTAGGAGCGTTGAGAGGTTAAGTGTAGGAGCTGTCATGTACACTGGACCTCTATACCCGTACTTGAACAGGAAGGGCACCATGCCACAATGGTCCAGGTGCGCATGGCTGATGACTACGGCATCCAGTTTGTCAACACTTAGCTCGGGCATGTCAAGCCTTGGAAATGCCTTACTAGGTGTACCGACATTAACACCACAGTCAATCAGTACATTACTCTCCGAGGTCTGCAAGAACATACATTGTCTTCCAACCTCTCTAAAGCCACCTAAGGCGGTCAACCGAATCCAGCCATTGTCAAACAATGGAGCTCGGTGTATCCTTCTGCCTATCTCTCTGAATGACTTGTTACGGGTGGCAGCCTCAGATTGGTTTATGTACCGTATCTGTTTGATGAGCTTGCTCTCAATGGGTGGAGTCCTCATAACATTCGGACGCCAGAATGTCTGCCGAGTAATCTCACGTAGAGTAGATCCTCCTCTCCCTATGACAAGACCCGGTTTCTGTGCTTCAATAATCACTTCACCACGAGACTCGTCAAAGTCAATTGACGTTATTTCTGCATCATCCGGAACCAGCTCCCGCACCGTCTTCTCCGCTTCCTCATGCCCCAGTCTCACCTCAGGGGCCGACCGGACGACCAATCTCTTCCTCATCTTACGGGCAAGTGATTTGATCATATTACCATCGTCAAGTAGAATCTTGGGTGCTTTGGAGTAGATTGCTATCTCTGGCCCTTCGTATTCAACTGAGCTTATGGCTGCAGAGCGAGGTAGTGCTTTCAGTACTGCCTCTCTTATATCTACGTGATTGTTGTTGTTAGAACCCATCTAGAGTCACTTCTTTGTTGTGGGCTTATAGTATCCCCTTGGTTCACTAAAGGCTCCCCACCATGGGGCTGAGTTCAGACAGACTATGAATCAATCTGTCCCGAGGAACGAGGAAGTCCGGAGCTCTATTTCTTCCAGATTCTGTCTATGGTTTCTCTGTCCAACTCTTGGTATCCATCTTTGTCAATGACACTGACCAAGATCGCGTTTCCTGTTGCTGCATCTCTTTCAATGGCTGAGGCTATAGCGGAAACGGCCAGCTCAATTGCCTTATCTTTTGGAAGATCATCTTCATAACCAGCCTCAAGCACACCATAGGCAACCGGCGAACCAGAGCCTGTTGATGTGTACTTGTCTGACAAGACGGATCCGATGAAGTCGTTGAAGTAGACCTGTGGTCCCTCGTCGTCAAAGCCTCCCACAAGGCACTGAAGGATGTAGGCGCCGCGCGCCTGAAACATGATATTGCTCAAAAGCCTAGTCAATGCTTTGACTTTCATTGGTCGTTCTCTTTGAATCTCGAAGAGTTTTGCCTCGGCCTTCAAGAGATCCATGATTGTTTGTGCGTCGGCAACAGAACCGGCAATCGTTGCACCAATCCTGTCGGTGATCTTGTAGATCTTTTTGGCAGTCTTACTAGCTACTAGATAGCCCATTGTGGCTCTCTGATCGCTGGCAAGAACTACACAGTCCTTCGCAATTAGACCAACTGTTGTTGTTCCGGTCTTCAACTCTTCCGGTGGCTTCGTTTGCTGTTCCATATCAAGTAACTCCCTTTCAACGAAGTTGTGCCTTGGAGAACTAGTGACACCAAAAGGGCTCTTTCGAACCTATTAAAAGGTTTCCGCAGCGGACATTACTATGTTCACCAATGGCTATTCTTCCTTTGGTTTCTCTGGTCGTTCGTAAGTAATGACAAACCTTACTTCTTGTGCTTTCTCATTCACTTTGAGAGCGTCTGCGGCTATTCCAATCTCTGCGTACTGAATACCCTCGATGTAACGACTCTCCTTTGGAAGCTCGATGGTGATTGTCCCGGCCTTGATGGATACATCGTATTTGTCCTCTGGGAGAGCTGGGACTCGACGCTTGATCACAGCCGCTATTTTGTCCTTCATTCTGGTGAGGATTTCCCTTATGGTAACGTCGAAAACCAGAGTCTTGCCTGCGAGAGGGCTGTTGAAGTCGATGCGCGCTTTTCTTCCCGTAACAAGGGTCACGATTCCCTCTTCATTGCCGAACTTGACCCTATCTCCCTTCATGGGATTGACAACTCCCTGTTTCTTGAGTTTGAGGAGGGGTATTGATTTGACCTTCTTGGGGTCTCTTAGTCCTGCCCCTTTCTCGGCCGGAACTTCGATCGTCTTAGTTTCTCCGACTTTCATGCCTGCAAGTTCTTTTTCTACGGCCTCAAGCAACCAGTTCTGTCCGACTGCTACGAGCATCGGTTGATAACGAGTGTCTTCATTGTAGAGCCCCTCGTTCTTTGCCACATCCTCATTTGTCAGATCGAAAATCTGCCCTTCCTCTTTAGTCCTGGCTACGTAGTCCACATAGATGAGGCTGTTGTCTTTGACCGTCTTCTCTGTCTTGGTCTTACTACTCTTCTCGGATGACTTCTTAGGCTTCTTCTCTGACATAGGAATACCACTCTTGCGGCCTTATTACACTCAGCGGCCCTCACTCTAGGTCTTATAAAATGATTTCCTTGAGGATGCTACTCCAATCACAGACAGTCTTTCAAAGAAGAATACCCCCGTCTTGATGGTAGTCATCTCGAACCCTTCATTCTCTACCAATCTCTCGAATCGACCGTAGTCGGAGAGTGACGAAACCATGGTGTAGATTCTCCCCTCTGGTGAGATATGCTGCATTGCCTGCTGTAGGAATCTCTCAGTTATTTCTGTCCCTCTAATCCCTCCAACCAATGCATGGTCGAGTTCTGTACTATCATCATCCGAAGGGAGATAGGGCGGGTTGAATGCAATCACGTCGAAACGAGAATCCGGCGCGATGGCCTTCAGAAGATCCGAAACAAGCACCTCGGCGTTTTCGTATAGGTCATTGTGCAGGAGGTTCTGTTTTGTGTTCTTCACGGCCTCAAAGGAGCAATCCAGCCCAATTATCCGATATGAGATTCTGGCCGCATTGACGAGGATGTAACCACTTCCACATCCCACCTCAAGAAATGACTCGTCGGGAGCAATTTCTATTGCATCTAGCAGAAGGAACGTGTCTTCGGATGGAGGATATACGTGGTCTTGGACCGCAATCCTGAGATTGCTGTCTTTCATATCTTTGCTTCCTCAGGGTGAGGTATTATTCCCTCTTCAATCAGAGAGGTGATTCGGTCTGATAAGCTCACCAGTTCATTGATAGTGAGGTTTCTTAGTCGTGCCTTACTATCAACCTGTTCCACTGACTCAAGAATATCATCGGCCATCTCTCTTTTCATTCCTATGTTCTTCAACCAGATTCGCAATGCTCGTCTTAGCTGTTTGTTTGGATATGAATAGAGCCCTCGTATCATCCAATAGAAGACCCTGTTGTCTTTCGCTTTCGGGCCAATCTCTCGAGGAATCATCCTGACGACAAGTGAGTCAACTGCAGGTTTCGGATAGAATGAATCTGACGGCACCTCAAACAGAGGTTCTACTTCGGCGAGGTAGTTCACCGTGATTGTGAGACGTGAATACTCTTTCGACCCTGGTTCCGCTATTAGTCGCTGTGCGAATTCCTTCTGATATGTTAGAATAGAAACTTTGGGTTTCAGTTCTCGCAATATCCTGAAAGTGATGGGAGAAGAAATACTGAATGGAAGGTTTGAAACCACTTTCGATACATCGGGCAGATCAATCTTCAGAACGTCTCCATGTATAATAGAGAGTTCGTCAGCATCTCCGAGTCTCTCTGTAAGGGCAAGTGCTAGATTCCTGTCAATCTCAACCACATAGACCCTCTTTGCTTTAGTGACCAGTAACTCAGTGAGAATTCCAAGACCGCCACCTATCTCTAGTACAGATTCATCATGAGTTATCTCCGCTGCATCGACGATTCTCTGGGCGATTCGGCTGTCAATAAGGAAACTCTGCCCCAAGCTCTTCTTGGGCCTCACTCCATACTTGTTCAATTCAGACCTGATGCTGTGCCTATTCAGAGGTCTCACCTAGAACGGCTTCTGTCGCTGTCTTGTGGTGGAGGGCGCACGAAGAGCCAACGCTTGACATCGCCCTGGAGCTCTTCAATGATTCGTCCAGTGACAACTTTCTTTGGATTCTGCAGCTTTGTTCTCTCGGCGATATCATCAAAGCTCTTGAATGGCTCCCTCTTTCTCTCCTCCAGAATCGCCCACATGATGGTCTGGCCTATTCCGGGAAGGAGTTGAAGCGAGTGCATCCTAGTTGTAATTGGCTTGGCCTCGTTGAAGAAGCGAACGTAGTTTTGCTCACGTTTCGTGACGATAATCTCGACAACAAGAGGCAGTTCAGCTTCACTCTCTGCAGCTAAATCCTCATAGGCGATTCGTCTTTGAACATGATCGATCTTGCCACGAGCGCTCTTTTCGATAGAGACTCTCTCCTGGGGGTTCAGAGTCACGTTCTTCTGCGGGACGAGTTCGAGGAGTGTGAAATAGCTCTCACCTATAGCTTGGACAAGAGTTCCGCTGTGAGGTCGAGAGTCTCTGAGATACATCTTCGGCGGTATCACTGCCAGGATATATGCGTGACTCTCGTACATTCTACCCTGATGATTCTCCATCCTGTTGTTCTCCTGGCGTTGTATAACCGCATTAGATTTGAATGAACAGCCTTATGATAAAAATGAATCGGGCAAGAAGAAGACCGAGAACGTTTCTGTGTTCTCCTTATCCTCTATGAGCGTGCCTTCTGGATGATCTCAACTATCTCTGCTATCTGGTCTTCGGTGAGGTCTGTCTTGCGAGTATCCAATACCGTCTTCATCTCCTCTTCTGTAGTGGGAGCGATGTTCACAATTTGAACTGCTTGTGCTCTGGAGAGATCATAATTCTTCATCAAACGCTCCACGGTCTTTATGGATACAGATGGAGCCATCCTTGAGAACATGTTCGCATGTTCCAATGTTATTGTCTGCTGAAAGGACAACTCTCCATCCTTGGAGCGTTTACTAAGGATCTTCTTAACCTGAGGCAATGAAACCTCTTCTTCACTGATGACCTTCTTCGGCATATTCTACCACTCAACCTCTGCTTGGTCTGAGATGCTCAGGTCGGATTATAAGATTCTTAACAGCCTTGCCAAGAGACACTTTGACTTGTACTGCGCGTCCACGGATACCAGATACAGTACCGGTTCTCCCATGATAACGCCTGTGAGGCATCCCCTTGTGGAAGCCGGGGTCGATGATGATATCGACTTTGTCTCCCATTTTATAATCAACAAGCACTTGACTAAGTGGGCGTAGTCCACGTTTCCGTACCTTCTTAGTCATGAGACTACGTGTTCGTGCTCTGTATCCGTGACTTTTTTTGACCATGGGGCATCAACCTCGAACTTTCTTCATCGTGCTGCAGGATGCAATATAGAGCGGCATATCTGAGGTCCAGCAAAACCCCCGGAGTCGCCACTTAAGCATTATGGTGTGCATCCAATGAATGGATGGCTGTCACATTGAGTTCCTTGCAGACTGTATTGACTCCAAGAACACCTGCTATTGAAGGCTTCGTTCTCCCCTCATCACCCGATATGAGTTCCTTTATGTAGGTGCCTCCCTGAACACGAAAGTACCCTTCCACAGTTTCTTTATCGACCTGAGTCAGTCTGACTTCATAGACCTGTTTCTCCCTGACTCTATCACTTCTTCTATGTGCAACGCGTCTTGGGGTTCTTTGCTGAATGCTTATATCTGAGAGTGCATCCGCTGCCCGATTCAAATCTTCTTTCGACACTCTACCTTCAATGGCGATGAGTGCTCGATACTCCTTGATATTCTTCGACGATTCCGCCTTCAAATTTTGAGCGCGGCTCTTCTCAGTCATCTCTAAGCCCTGCACCTCCACCTTCCCCTTGCTCAGCTCATTGACTCTCCGTGTTGCCTCATCTAGGTCAAGCTGTCGCACCTTCGGCTCTGAAATCTCCAACACAAATGGCCTACCTGCCCCTATCATCAGCGCATCGATATCCTCTCTTCCCGCTGCATGAAACTTGAACCTCGTGCCCTTTGCCATCTCTTGAAGGGGTTCCCCAATATATTCAGAAACTGAGTCTTGGTATCTACGGCCGGTTCCGTTGCAGACCTCGCAGCCCTTCCCTCTGCACTCGCTGCAATCCCATCTACTCTGCGGTATTCCTCGCTGCAGTTTCCGGTATCGGCCATAGATGAACACCGGATTGATCTGGAGGGAGACATCATCTTTTTCCATATCATATATGAAGACAATGTCAGGCGTTTCAAAGTCCGTTTTCTTGCCGGTTCTGTCGAGTATCTCTTTGCCCAGCACCCGGTTGAATTCAGACTTCAATGGTTCTCCATAGAGGAGATCGAATTTTCCTCGAATCTCTTCTTCCCTCTCTGCCATTCTTGCTATTGGTACGCTTCCAACCAGCAGGGTCTCGTACTCGGCCCCGGCGGCCAATTCCAAGATCCTGCCGGCGATGGCCGGAATCATCCGGAAGATACTACTTCCATCGGTATTGCAGATCTCACAGTCACCAGATGCACCGACGGGTATGCCCTCTTTCACTGCAAGTGCTCTAGCCTGTTTTGATAGCCCATTCTCGCCAAGGTGTCGAAGCAGTCTGATTCCCTCCTCACGGTTTCCTGCTTTCAGCTCACGGCTCGCAATCATGGAGAGAACGAGTTTGAGCGAGGCTCCTCGTTCGGGATTCGTTGTAGCAGTACTCAACCAGGCGAAAAGCCGCCCCAAGCAACGGTCACAAAGCACGTGGTCTTCTAGAACACTGATTGCCTTCTCTAGTAACACATACTTATGCTCATTCGACATGGGGGCACTCTTCAGGGATACAGTCATCATCGTGTTCCTAAAAATAGTGTTCTATCGCATCAAAATAGAGGGCTTAAGAAACGGATGACATCGAACCCAAGAAGAAGCATCCGAGGTTCCCGCAACAAGGACCGAATGACTCTTGCCTGTCTATCCATGTCGCCCTTTTTTCCGATGATGTTCTCTAGGTGCATGTTTCTTGCCCCGACAACCAGTCTATCTAGGCCTTTGTCGGATAGCGAGGTAAGGGTCTTCTGCGCAAGCCACATGGTCAGAAACTCTGAGCCCAGCTCCTCTCTCCAGAGGGCTTCATACCGTGCAAGAAATTTGCCTGAATGATCGCCGTTTTCAAGGGATTCTGCTACCGTTTCACCCGCTATCTTCGCAGCCTGACCACCAAGTATCACTCCTCCACCGGTGGTTGCCTTGACGTGACCTGCTGCATCTCCCACTACAACTGCTTTTGTCGTATAGGTCCTCTCTATGGGGGTCCCCACCAGAACAATTCCTCCAAATCCCTTCTCAATTGATGCCTTCTCTAGTCTTCTTGACAAGACTGGGTGGTGTTTCATGGCCCCTCGCAGCCTAGTCATCGTCCTATCGTACGATGCAAGACCTACTCGTGCACGTCGGTTGCCAATCGGAATAATCCATGCAAAGAAGCCCAGGGCAAGTTGTCTCCCATAGAACATCTCAACTTGTTCCTCATCTACATCAACGTTGTTCATCTCGTATTGATATGCAGGAAGTTTCGATGTGCGAGGGACCACTGGAAGCCCAAGACTATGCGAAATCTGACATCTGCTCCCCTCTGCATTCACTATCAATTCCCCCCTCGCAATCGGTCTGCTCTGTTGAAAACGTAACTCAACTCCTGTTTCGGTGATAGACGCGCTTTCGACCTTGGAGTCAGTGATAATCGTAGCTCCTTCATCTCTTGCTCTCTCGGCCAACCATCTATCGAAGGAACCTCTGTCAACCACAAGGGCCTCCCTCTTTCCGCGTTGAATCTCGATACTATCACATGAAGGCGAGTATATTCTTGCTCCCTTCACCTGATTCTGAATGACATGATCTGGTGGATTCAACCCCAAAGTCTTGAGTCCTGAGGTACTCAACAGACCCGCACAATGAACCGGCTTTCCGACAGTTCCATGCTCTTCAAAGACGGCAACGTCGAACCCTCTGTGTGCAATGGTACCGGCTGAGAGAAGCCCAGCGGGACCGGCACCAACAACAATAGCGTCATACTTCAACGAAACCATCTCTTCTCCACACACATACCATCCTTTTTATCTGTGGCCCGGGTTGGGTTTCGTGAGGAACCTGTGGAGTTGATTATGATTGACCAGTAGATCCTTTGCCTTCAAACAAGTGATAGCTGTCAGGACTGATCTTAGCATGACGCGAGGTAAGATTGCAGTACAGGTCGCTCATGGTGCAGTGAGCGCCGCCGAGAAGGCCAGATCAGGTCGGCATGAGGTCTGGCGTGCATGGATGGAAGAGGGCCAAAAGAAAGTGGTTGTCAAGGTTGACTCTGAGGAGGCCATATTAGATCTGGAACGAAGGGCCATTGCTGAAGGGCTTCCTCGGGCTGTGATTCGAGATGCCGGTATGACCGAACTTGCACCTGGCACTACCACTGTGATTGGCATAGGCCCCGCGAGGTCAAATGAAGTCGATAAAATCACAGGTGACCTGAAGCTACTCTGATGTGATGCTGATGCGTAGCACCTATCCTTTGGAAAGCAGTCTTGGCATGGAGTACTACTCTACAAATGTACAAGGTGTGGGAGGACGTCTGAAAGCACGTTTCGAAGATTTTCTGGTCGAAGAGATCACTCCTGCCGGTAGAGTTCTTCAGATAGGAGCGTGGTCAGACAGCAATAAACGACCGACAGAAGAAACTCTTTCCATTTCAGGAGAACCAGCAAAGTATGTACGATTTGTTGTACAGAAGATGGGTCTCACCACTCTCGATGTGGCGAACATAATCGCGGCAGAACTTGGTATTTCACGGCATCTAGTTTCGTATGCCGGACTTAAGGACAAGAGGGCAATAACCACACAGGCAATGTCAGTACCTGCAAAGTCTGCTGCTGAACTCAACCAGTTACAGCTGTATCATATATGCCTAAGGGATATATGCTACAATCCCGAGCCGGTGCGTATTGGGGATCTTTGGGGTAACCGTTTCTCAATATATCTCCAGGAGATAGAATCTGCGGAGACTGCTCTAGATGCCGCAGAGGCAGTGCGGACGACCACTCTCCTCAACTACTTCGGTGAACAGCGATTCGGTGTAGTCCGCCCCTATACTCACTTGGTCGGAAAGGCTGCTGTAACAGGTGATTTTGAAGGGGCAGTTCGTATCATGCTTACCACTCTGAGTCAATATGAAGATGAGAATACCACTCTAATTCGGAAACAGCTCGCGGAAGAGCTTGTTTTTGACGAGTCAGTCGTTGAAGCCCTCCCTAATGGATTGAGATATGAGAAGGACATCGCACGCTTTCTCACGAAGAATCCTGGCGAGTATGAACGAGCTTTCAGACAGATACCTCCACGAATTCGGACTCTCTTTGTTCATGCCTATCAATCCTACCTCTTCAACCGCCTTATTAGCAGACGACATGAGGACAGACTACCCCTGGATTCGCCTATCCCTGGAGACTTCCTGATACAACTGGATGAACCTCATTCTGGTCGCGATTCATGGCTGTACGTTACTGAGAAGAATCTAGACGAAAGGACCAGACTGGTGGAGACGGACCGATTTGGCATTGCAGCTCCTGTACCGGGCTATGCCACGAAGATGCCCCCCACCTCTCAGACGGAAGCACTCCGTTCAATTCTTGATGATGAGGGTATCACTCTTCTTGACTTCAGAAACGAGAACTCGAGAGCAATCGATTCTGCAGGAGGTCTTCATCTGATATCAATCTCTGTTCCAGATCTGGAAGCTAAGTCTATGGACAGGGGCCTGCAGTTGAGGTTCAGGTTGCGGAAGGGGTGCTATGCCACCGTGGTACTCAGGGAGATAATGAAGAATCATCCCATAGAAAGGGTGTGAGGTCTCCTATCGGGTTCTCCGTCGGGAACTGAACTCTCTCATCTTCTCGTCAAAGGCGTCTTCTTGCTCTTCTTTATCTTGCTCTTTCTCTTGGAACTCGAAGAGGACACTTTCTCCTATGACGGCCGATGCAATGATTCTCAATTCATTTGGAGTGTAATCTATTCTCTTCCGGTCTTCCGGTCGGAGCATTACGATACTCTCTCGAGTTCCATCAGGCAGATAAAGACTGTTCACACCCACTTCGATGACAGGATCTATGAGCGTTCTTATCACGCGACGCAGCTTGACTGGTCCTGTAAGTATCAGCGGCTTCCCGTAGAGGTCAGCTATCTGATCCAGTAGACCTTCTGCTGACTCCAGAATAGCCTTGTCCCTCTCCTTCTTGACAACCAGTACAACACGTGGTCCCGCCTTAACAGCTCTTCGTAAACTCAGATCTCTCAGAGATGGATGCTCATCCGACTCGCTCAGAAGCCATTTTGAAAAATCAACATCAAATTGAGTTATCTGTCCAGTTTCCAGCCTATTCTGACAGTTTGGGCATAGCATATCAGACTCTAAATCAAATATACAGACAGGTAAACGCATGAAATGAAACCTCGCCCAAGCTCTGGACACAACTAGTTCGTGTCGAGTACCATATGAACGTTCTGTTTACTACTTTGCTAGAATGATGTTGATGGTAGAAACGTTCAGGTCGCTACCTTTGTCTGTCTTCACCGTAGTAGTGCCGATTATGATGTCCTTCACCTCAAGGTCAGGCATGAATCTGTGCCGCGTGATCTCTGCCACGTCTACTGCTCTACTCACCAGCCGTCCCCTCGCCTTGATTGAGACTTCAGATGCACCCTTGTCGAATAGCGTTTTGCACGCCAGTACGTAGGACATTACGTTCTTGGACCCGACGAGAATCGTAGATTCGCTGTGTTTCTTTCTTGGTCTGCTCCCGGATTTTTCCTCCGTCACCCAAGCTCTCTCCGCAGTCGTTGCTATGTATGACTGATTGATAGGGTGTGGTGGTTCTAATATTGATTTCGTTTATGTTGGCAAATATGAAGGAGAAAGACTCGCACAGTTTTCGATAGATGCGTAATGTACTGTTTCGCAAACCTTTTCTTCAGAACCCCGCGGCCTTGTCCTTGGAAGTAGAATAGATGACAAAATTGACATTTCTGGGTTCCTGTAGAGAGATTGGACGCTCAGGATTCCTTATCGAAGAAAACGGAGAATCCATGCTCGTAGATTACGGCGTCAAATTCCAGAACCCCCCAGCTTTTCCTGCCACTGTACCAACTCATGACCTACAGGGCGTTGCAATCACTCATGCACATCTTGATCATTCGGGCGGCGTCCCAATCATCCTGAAAAATCCTGACGTTCAACTCTTTTGCACTCCTGCAACTCGTGATCTTACGATGCTCCTTCTTCGTGACATGTATCATATCTCTAAAGGTCGTCTTCCATTCACCCGAAAAGACATAACCCGCCTGAGGCGGCAGTACAACCATACACCCTACGAAGAAACCTTTCCACTGGGCCGCAGTTTTGAGATAACGCTCTTCAATGCAGGCCACATTCCTGGAAGCGCTATGGTATCGGTTAGAGTGAATGGAAAGAGAGTGCTATTCACTGGCGATTTCAATGGAAACGAATCAAGACTCTGTTCCGGTGCGAGGAAGAATTTGCCAAAGCACGACGTGGTCGTCACTGAGAGCACATATGCCAGAAGACGAAACCCGGACCGAGAAGAAATCGAACATGCTCTCGTTGATACAGTTCTCGAAACCCTAGAACGAGGTGGCACAGTCTTGATTCCAGCGTTTGCTGTGGGTCGTAGCCAAGAAATCATGTGTATCCTTGAGCAGTATGACATTCCGAAAGAGTACCCTATCTATGTTGATGGAATGGCCCGCAAAGTGAATGAGATAATCTTGAAGCATCCGAACTACATAGGCTCGCCAAAGGCATTCAAGCAGGCGATGCAGAGGACTCGGACTATTCGGACCAACAAGGACCGTAAGATGGCCGCACAGTCCAATGGCATCATCATCTCACCTGCAGGCATGCTCAAGGGTGGTGCATCACACAGGTATTTCTTGGATGTGCATGATAATCCTAACAATGCCATTGTGCTGGTGAGCTATCAGATTCCTGGAACACCCGGTGCAGAACTTCTCGAGAAGAAAAAGGTCACTATCCGCAATAGAGAGTACGACGTGAAGGCTCAGATCATGTATCATCATCTGAGTAGCCACTCTGACTCAGAGGGTCTCTTGGACTTGCTCATGAAAATCCCCGGCGAGCCTGAGTTCCATATTGTACACGGTGAGTCGGAATCAGCTGATGCACTTCAGGAGAAACTCACAAAGAAAGGCAGAACTGCTCATGTCCCCGAAACTGATGAAACCGTGGAGATTTAACGCTAGATAATCCGTGTCTTACAATCTGGTGAGTGAACGTCACCTGTAAGAGACTTCTGCGTTCCACCCCTCCCCTGCCAGTGTCACCACTCCCAGACGTCCAGAGGACATCCGAGTCAACAGGGGCATCGTCCGTGAGGATGGGGATGGTATCCCTCCCACTGACCGGGTGTCCTCCTCCTGTGCTTGTACCGGGGCATCACTCCCGGCCACAGCGAGGGTTTCCGCAGTACTTCCCACGGCGGGATCATCATCACCTATCTTGATGTTGTTGCCAACGTCGAGAAGTAGACTTCCCTCAGGTCCTCGGCCGCGAGCTCCGTGCAACTGCACTGGCCCACTTGCCTAGCCCAGAATTGAGTCTGGCTACGGGCATTTATTCTCCTATAAGATGTAGACTGTGAATGAATAGGGGTATCTGACAGTAATATGACATTCTTGTTGCACACTTCAACTAGAAAAGGAGGGGGATTGCTTCTTTCTAGATCTCCTCTGGTTCTGGTCGTGCCTCAACAACTTGACACTTGACCTGTTCAATAACTGTTTCGGCCTCTTGTGGCTCCAAAATGAGTGTATAGAGATACTTGGTGGTTCGTAGTTTGAGCTTGACCTGGTCTGAACCCCTCTTGACGCGGCATTCAGTTGCATCCTCGGTCATCTCAAGGAATTTCTCGACATCGTGGATCTGCTTTGGCATGTGTTGAGCCTCTTTCAAGTGTGCTGCGGTTGGTTGTGGTGGGCCGGAGGAGATTCGAACTCCTGATTCTCGCTGTGTGAGAGCGATGTCATGACCCCTAGACCACCGGCCCATCCTAAGACCGGCCACGCAAGACGGTAACTATCTTCTGGAGCGCCTTTTCGGTCGGAGGTCCTTGCCCTTGCACTTTCTGCACTTTTTAGCCTTATACGGATTTGTTGCTCCGCACTCACGACACACCGACTTGTAGAGCAAGTAGTGTTGAGCTAACCTGCGCTTTTCGATATCTGCAACTGGCATTTTGTAGACCTCTTTGCGTAAAGGCGGTTGATGGTCTCGTGAGCCGCCTCAGGCTTCCCAGCCGAGTCGTGTTAAAAAACTATCGTTCCAACATCGACTCAGCTGAAGAACAGATGTCCTACATGGCTTCTTCGAGCAGCCGAGCGATGTCACTGGGCTTCTTAGCGACTTCCACACCTGCTGAGTTCAACGCCTTAATCTTGGAGGCCGCTGTTCCTGATCCGCCGCTAATTATTGCTCCTGCATGACCCATTCTCTTGCCTGGAGGTGCCGTTCGCCCTGCGATGAAGCCAATAACAGGGACATTGATGTGTTCTTTGATGTACACAGCAGCCCGTTCTTCGGCATCACCACCAATCTCGCCAACGAGGACCATACCCTTGGTGTCCTTATCTTCCTCGAAGAGTTTGACTGCTTCGAGCGTGGTGAGGCCAACGCAGGGGTCACCGCCCAGCCCGATTGCCGTGGTTATACCGATACCCGCATCAGTCATACCTGCTGCAATCTCATAGGTCAGTGTACCGCTTCTGGACATCAGTCCTATATCGCCAGCCGAGAAGACATGACCTGGCATGATTCCAAGCTTCTGTTTTGCTCCTGGAGTGATAATGCCCGGTGTGTTCGGGCCGATTATGGTGATACCCTTTCTTGCTGCAGCGTGTATCACGCGGATTTCGTCACGGACAGGTACGTGCTCCGTTATTATTACCACAGGGTTCAGGTCTGCTGCGATCGCTTCCATTGCAGCATCGGTTGCAAAACGGGCGGGAACGAAGATGACTGAGGCTGTAGCGTTCTCCTCCTCTTTTGCCTGTGCAACAGTGTCATAGACCGGTATCCCTGCAATCTCTTGCCCTCCCTTGCCTGGGGTGACCCCCGCCACAACTTTGGTACCGTACTCCTTCATGGCTTGAGAATGAAATGTGCCCTGAGAGCCCGTGATTCCCTGGATGATAACTCTTGTGTCCTTGTCTACCAATACCGCCATCTATTTCTCCTCCCGTACGATATCAACCACCCTTCTGGCCGCGTCTTCCATGGTTTCCAAGAAAGGTATTCCTGCTTCATTCAACATCTTCTGTCCCTCTTCTTCATTGGTTCCGACCATTCTGACAACTAGGGGGACAGTAATATCTCCATCAGCTCGAGCAGATATCAGACCTTGGGCCACCTCATCACAACGAGTAATACCGGCCATGATGTTGACCAGTATGGCCTTGACCTTCGGATACATCAATGCTATCTCCACACCGCGTTCCACCCGTTTAGCATCTGCTCCTCCACCGAGGTCGAGAAACGTACTTGCCTTGCCTCCATAGAGGTCAACCGCATCGAGGGTGGCCATAGTGAGTCCTGCACCGTTACAGATACAGGCTATGTTGCCGTCTAACTCAACGTATGCCATTCCCTCCTCAGTAGCCAAGCGCTCTCTCTCATTCTGTTCGTGAGGCTTTCTTTCGAGGCTCTTCATCAGGTCCTGATGTCTGTACAGAGCATTGTTGTCTATATTGAGCCTCGCATCTGCTGCAAGAAACTCTCCTTCACCCGTAAGTATCAGGGGGTTGATTTCTGTCAGTTCGACATCGTACTTCTCGACTATCTTCCAGAGTTTCAGGAAAAAACCAGCAAGTTTCAGAATATCCTTGCCCTCAAAGCCCATTGCCACAGCCATCTCTTGGGCCTCGTATGCTTGGAACCCGAGAAATGGATCAACACGTCTTTTGATGATTTTCTCGGGACTCCTTTCAGCAAGCTCTTCAATCGACATTCCACCTGAAGAGCTCCCAATAACGACATACTGTCGTGTATTTCGGTCGATGGTTATTCCTGCATATATCTCTTGAGCGATATTCAGTTTTTCTTCGACCAGAACTGCTTCCACAGGAAGATCGTTAATTCGCATTTCCAAGATCTCTGCTGCGAGTTTCTCAGCTTTTTCAGGAGTATCTGCAAATTTCACTCCGCCTGCCTTTCCTCTCTTACCTGAGAGAACCTGAGCCTTCACAACAACCGGTCTGCCAACCTCTTCGGCTCTCTTCTTTGCTTCTCCGGGTGTCTTTGCAACACCTCCTGGAGGTGTTGGCATTTTGAACTCCCGAAAGATATCCTTTGCCTCATGTTCGAACAGTTTCATTACCTTTCACCAATGGGAAAATGAACATTGCTTCTAGTCGGGGCCAAAAGGAGCTACCATAAAAAGCTTGAGTGCCGGCAACTAAGAATGGTCTTCTAGGAGAGTCATGAGTGAGTCCTGCAACTTGAGGCTTCTTCGACTGAGTTCATTCCGCTTGTCTTTAGCCATGAGGCTTAGGAGAATGGAATTCACATATTGAGCTTCTTCGAGCAGGTTCTCAACAACACCGGGCATGTGCTCTGCACACTTTCCTATCTGCTCAACGGAATCTGCGGGAACGGACGAGAGCACTTCATGGATGAGGTCTTCCGATAGACCCGTTCGACTCACCAAGAGTTTCTGTAGGATGGAGGAGAGATCACCCTTCTTATCGGAGAGTGCTTTTAGGGCCTGTCTCGCATCGCCGACCGGAACTCCTAGTCTTGCGACGCTACCTCCGAGCACTGTGCACTTGATTCTGTTATCTTCTCTTACAACTAGACCTTCCTGTTCCAATTCGTCGATTAGGCTGAGCCCTCGAAGTGCCTGTTCGATAACTGAAGCTGCATAGGACCGCGTATCTTCGTCTTCTAAAGCAAACTTCGAGAACTTCACAAGGTGCTTGCAAAGGCGATGCCTGCTTATACCCTGATACTTCCATGCTTCACATGAACAAGATACGCCCTCGGCAGCTCTTAGGGTCACAAAGTGCCACAGCTCCCGTGAGCCACTATGGACCAAGCCTTCGATTTTGGATGGGGTAACTGATACTATTCTGACACTTGAATCTGGAATGTCTGCCGCTCGATTGAGGGTGGACTTGTTAGTCCTGAAGTCTATCAGTGTTTCAGCATTGGCGTTTTCAACTGGAGACATCACGTCGGCTGTGATGCCGACTCTGCGTTTCGAGGCGGCCCAGTATGTTCGGTCAAGAATTGAGAAGGGGGTATCTGAGCCGTCGGAATCCGCACAAAGTTGACTCAAGAGGAGATCCTGAAAGTTCTCAGGGTCGTCCATGGAGCTGTCAACCTCTCCGAGCCTTGGGGATATGTTTCCGTCCTCGTGTTTGATGAAATATCTCTCAAGTACGCGCTTCCTTTCCGCATCGCTGCCCACTACTACTATTCCAAACCCTTCTTTATCCAGTGTTGGTCTACCGGCCTTTTCGAGAAGGTCGGACAGCTGAAGTTCTGTTAAGACTGTGAGATCCTCTTGACCAGATAGATCCGAATACGCATCCTTCATGTATGCGCCAAGGAGGAAGACAACCGTGGCGCGGAGGCCGCTTGCAATCGCGAAACGGGTTGGCATTACAAGAACCGGGAGAACCTGTTCTTCCCACGCCTCTGATATCATCCGTCTTTGGATTCTGGGCACTCCCTCGTGGAAGAATGCAACCCCTCTAGAAACAACATCCTGAAGTCTGTCAGTCAGCTCGCAATCGAAGAAATGCCCTCCAATCTGTTGTGCAAGTCGAGTTAACTCATCGCGGTCCTCAGGCAGGAGCCGCAGGTCTAGTACTGCGTCTTCGTGAACATCATCAAGGCCAGTGAGTTGATACGCGAGCTCTTCCGCGGAATCGATGTCTGAGCAGAGTATCATGATTTGTCCCTCTTTGTAATGGACAAACTCTGCAAGATCCGCGAGTGACTCAGCCATGCTAGGGAAGGCCTTCACACTAAAGATTCGCTTGATCTCTGGTTCTGGATCTTCAACGACCTCCGCCTTCAACCATCTACTCAGATCATCTATGTCCGCCACAGGAGGACATGTGGCGATGTACTGAACCCTCTCAGAAACACCCATGAGGTTGACCAGAATCCCCTCGAGAGTTGCACCATAATTCGATTGTCCTATCCTATCTATCCTCTCTACTAGTATCGACTTGACATCATTTAGCAGGCCAGGCTGCGACTGAATGGCAATACCTAGTGAGCGAATTGTAGCCACAATGACTCTTTCGCGTGTTGCTAGGATGCCGGTCGCTTTTCTCCTCCGTATTATCGGAGTCACCCTAATGCCAAGCCTGCTGCACTTTCTGCTCACCGAGGAGAGTCGTTTCTCCGCTTGATGAGGGTTCTGACAGAGGATGATGCCTCTTGCTCGGAAGTTTGATGTCACCTGGTTTAGTAGCGCAATTTCACCTATCTTGTACGCCTCATCGTAGTCATGGGTCTGCATGATGATGTTTTCGTCACGCATCAATCCCGCTCTTAGTGCACTCTTCTGGAACTCACTAAGTGATACGTTTCCCTGTCTTCTTAGTATCTCCAGCAGATGTGGAGATATCCGTTCAAGTTCCAGTTCTCTTAGCGTACTCAAGGTGGTCTAGCCCCCCTGATAGCGTATCCAGTATATAGTAGAGCTTATCAATTGCTATTAGTTTTTCGCATTCTCTCTCGACAAAAAGTCCGGGTCTCCAATGAATGAAGAAAGTGAGCGATTCGGTCTGCGAATCATGATAGGTGCTGGTGAAGTGGCGAGGTTTCTGACGGGGCTACTCAATGATGCCTGCAAGAACGGCATGATACACAGATACAAAAGGACGTCCTCAGTGCCTCCTTGATGAACACAGATAGTCTACGTGAGACTGTCCGTTTGAAGACATGAGGTTTGACCGCAATGGCATTCGTATCAACAAGGGATTCGCATTTCGGGATAATTCTGAAAGAAGGGGTCAAGATACCCAAGAATGCTACATTTGTATGTGGATTCCACGGACTTGGCGAAGTCGGATTCTTGAGCACTGCGCATCTAGCTCGGACACTGGATGCTCAACGGATTGGCTTCATACGTAGCGACATGCTCCCCCTCTTTGTTTCCATAGAAGAAGAGAAACTAGTTCTACCCTTCGAGATATATATCCACGAGAAGATTGTATTCCTCGTCCCGCGTTTCCAGCCTCATCAGTCAGAACAATGGAATTTTGTCGGCCGTCTTGCTGAATGGATCAGTATACATCAATTCGCAGACATACTTCTTCTGGGCGGGCTGGATGCCAGTTTCCAAGAAGATGATGAGGATATGCGATGCGTTCCCACATCCGCCTATGCTCCGCAGCTGGAGAAGTGGAATGTCCCGGTCTTGGAGGAAGGTCTATTCGTGGCCGGACCCTTGGCTCTCCTTCTGGCCGAACTCGAGATGCGCAACGCACCTGCACTTGGCCTCTTGACCTATGCCACTCGTGGTAGGCCCGACCCGCGCTCAGCGGCTGCTATGCTCGGCAAGATCAACGAAGTATACGGGTTGGATGCAGACGTAGACCAGCTCCTTGAGGAGAGCAAGGAGATCGAACGCTTGGAAAAGATGCGAAAGTCCATAGAGTCCGAAGATCGTTCCACGGACATGTTCGTCTAACTATAGCGTCTTAGATACCAGCCGATATCAACGAGATTCTTGGCCACAAGCTTCTCCTTTCCCAAGCGGTCAAGAAGTGATGCATCAATGGCCAGAGCAGCTAGTCCAATACAGGCACCATGCTCATCGATGACAAGGACACGTTGTCCGCGGCTTAGATGACTCGGAAGAGAGAACACAGACTCCTTTAGAATGCTTCTTCCATAGGTGAATGCCTCTGCACCCCTTCTATGTACTGTTATCTTGCTGTCAGTCAAAGGGTCCAGTTCTGCAAGAATGCCGATGCTGAGCATGAGCGTATCTCCCGACATCTCGCCGAGCCAAGTCCCAAGGTATCGAAGCCTGAAGGTTCCAAAATCAGAGTCAACGAGCTGGACCCAATCCATCGGGATGAAATAGACCGACTGCTTCTTTCCACGTTCGATGACCACAGGGGCTCTCTTTCCCAGTAGTTTCTGTGTCACTCCTTCTCCGAAGTCTCTGTCAATCTGTCTCTTAATGTCATCCCAGAAGTGTGGTTCAATAAGACTAACCATGCGTTTCCCTCGTCATTCTTTTCTGATCTGGTTGCGGAGTTGTTGAGATCCATTTCATGGTCATTTCAATCCTTCATCATCTTGCAAACGAAAAATCCCTCAGTTCCGTGTAGGTGCGGTAGCAACCTTCTTGCCTTCTCTAATGACTCGTCCATCTGTACACCATATGGAGATGTGAAAGCAGGTACACCCATCTCCGGTTCAATGTCAACGAGTTTGAGATTCGGATGCTTACGTAGCATTCCATCCACAATGTACTCGCCCTCCTCAGGTGCAATGGAACATGTCGAGTAGAGAATGACTCCGCCCGGGCGGAGGGATTGGACTGCTGCGTCAAGGAGCTGATCCTCGATAGTGGCACAGAATCTGATATCAGCCATGCTCTTGCTGGTCTTACGTTCGGGGTCAACCGCTAGGAGCCCTTCCCCGGAACAGGGAGCATCCAACAGAATTCTGTCCGGTTCTATGTCAAGCTCATCCAATTTGCGGGCATCTCCTCTCAGAACAATCGAATTCTTTACTCCGCAACGGAGGATGTTGCTTTCAAGGCTCCTGATTCTCTCACGGTCCTGTTCGATGGCAACGACTCTGCCTGAGTTATTCATCAGCTGAGCAATGTGAGTTGTCTTCCCTCCCGGTGCAGCCGCCAAGTCGAAGACCGTTTCGTCCAGTTGAGGATCAAGCGCCTTCGCAACAGCCATCGAAGGGACTCCTTGGACGTAGTAGTGTCCTAGCATATACTCTGTGAGCGAACCTGGGGAGAATCCTTTGAAGTCGGCATACAGGCCCTCTTCGAGCCATGGAATCTCCTCCAGAGCCACATTCTTCGCGTCGAGTGCTTCTATGAGCTCGTCCTTTTTCGTCTTCAGGGTGTTGACTCGAATTGATGTTCTGGGGGGTTTCTCACATGCCTGCAGGAACTCCACTGTTTCGTTCTCTCCCCAGAGGGCCAGGTATCTCTCGGTCATGTAGGGAAGATATCCGAATCTCTGTGCCAGTTCCCTCGCTTTCTGTTTCCTATCCCTTGTCTTCATGAATCACTACCACCGACCGCAACTCGGAGAGCCTCACTCTCCAATATCCTCTCTCCAGACATCCGGTCTGGATTTGATGAAGCTCTCCATCAATGTAACACATCGTGTGTCATCGAGGACGACTACGTTGACTCCGCGCTCTCTCAGATAGTCTTCGGGCCCGCTGAAATTCTTGTTCTCACCGATTACGACCTTGGGTATTCCGTACAGCAATAGCGCTCCGCTACACATATCACATGGAGATAATGTTGAATAGAGAGCAGAGCATCTATACTCGGCGGCAGGCCTTCTGCCCGCATTTTCAAGACAGTCCATCTCTGCATGAAGAATGGCGCTTCCTTTCTGTACGCGTCTGTTGTGTCCTCTACCAACTATCTCTCCGTCAATCACTAGAACCGAGCCAATAGGAATTCCACCCTCTTCTAGGCTCTTCTCTGCTTCTCGGATAGCTTCACCCATGAATTGCCCCATCTCCGCATTCATGCTAGTCTGCTCCAAGATGCTTGCTGAGATCTTCTGTTCCTGGTCTGATTATAGGAGCTTCAGGAGTAAGGGTCTGAGCGAGGGCGAGATCTTTGAACCCCGAACCGGTTATTGGCACTAATACTGAATCTCTTAAGTCGATGACTCCATCGGAGAGCAGAACTTCGAGACCTGCCAGTGCCGCGACTCCACTTGGCTCCGCAAATATCCCCTCAAGGGTGGCAAGACGAAGCATATACTCCTTTATCTTCTCATCAGTGACTGAGACTGCCTCCCCTTCGAGGTCATCTAGGTACTTGAGCGCTGCGTCCCCATCCCAAGGAAAGGGGTCTGCGAGCCCTCCTGCGACAGTCTCATTCGAATCCCAGGGCATGATATTATTCGGCTCAACCTGCTCTTTGAAGGCACGCACTATAGGTGAACAGCCCTCTGGTTGAACCACAACAGGTCGTGGTATATCTTCTATGAAGCCAAGCTCTTCGTATTCGACGAACCCCTTCATCGTACCTGCCATCAGCCCCCCGCTACCTGTGGGAAAGAGGATCCAATCTGGGGGTTTCCATTCCATCTGCTCTGACACCTCATATCCGATTGTCTTGTTTCCCTCGAACTGAAAGCAGTTGAAAGGTCCGAAGGACGGAACCGGTACCCAGCCAAACTCGTTGCATGCTTTCTTGAGGAGCGTGGTTGTCGGATCCACCCCCTCTTCTTCCTTCTTGACCCTAAAGACGTGGGCTCCCAGTGTCTGCAGATGGACTGTCTTGCCGACTGGTGTCTTTTCGGGTACAAGAACAACGGCATCAAGCCCTGCTCGAGCGGCATACGTTGCCATCGAAGCAGCGGCATTACCTGACGATGCCGCAGCTACGGTCTTCACTCCGTCTTCTGCAGCACGGCTCACGCCGACACAGATTGGTCTGTCTTTGAATGATCCGGAGGGGTTCATTGTTTCGATCTTCAAGTGTAGATTCTTCACCCCGAGATATGCGGCAAGTCTTTGACTCCTCACCAATGGTGTGTTACCTTCTCCCAGAGTCAATCCGTTGTTTCTGTGACGAAGCGGTAAGAAATCGAAGTACTTCCATATACCAGCAGTTGCTTTGTCTCGTTCTTTTTCAGTTGCATTCCGAAGTGTATCGATATCGAGATGGAAGTCTATCCGTCCTCCGCACCCATCATTGGGGGGCACTTCATTGAAGTCATAGGTCTTTCCACATCCCGCACACTGTATTTGCTTGTATTTGGCCAAACCGTCACCAACATATGCACGACATATATCCATGGTTAAGTGAGTTACGGCCTCGGTGCAACAACGGGTATGGCGCACAGGAGTCTTGAGAACAAGGTGACCTACATGAATGTGTTCGAAGTCGAGACCAAGTTCAGAGTGTTCGAAGATCAGGTAGAAAACGTGATAGAACGGTTAATGGATGCGGGCGGGACAAGGGCTGAATCAGTCTTCCAAGAGGATATCTACTATGATCATCCCTGTCGGGCCTTTGCCGAGACTGATGAGGCCCTACGAATCAGATATCAGCGCCCCGAATCTGATGCGGGCACGAGCTCCCCTCCTCATATCGAGTTGACCTATAAGGGGCCCAAGGTCGATGACAAGTCCAAGACAAGGGTTGAGATTTCGGTACCCATTGACAAGGGAGAGTTTGCCGAGTCATTACTGCTCGCATTGGGCTTCACTAAGGTCCATACAGTGCGCAAGGAGCGGCATGACTATCTCTTGCAGGGAACTCACGTTTCAGTGGATAGAGTGGACTCTCTCGGCCATTTCATAGAACTCGAGACCGAGACCGAGTATGAGTCTCAGATTGAAGCGAAACGAGACCATCTGCTTGAACTGGCAGAGAGCTTGGGATTGGATCCTGAGCGTTCAGTACGACTGTCTTATCTGGAACTACTGCTCAGTCCTGAATCATAGTCTGTTCTGTGGAAGCAACCTCTCTTCTCATCTCTTCAACAAGCATCTCCAGGATACGATGACGCTGCTTGCCTAGCTGCTTTGCTGTCTGAGTGTAGAGGAGTTCATAGAGTCGAAGCAGCTTCTCGTCTGCGTGTTTCAAGAAGCCCTCTATACCAACACCAGTGATTGCCGATTGAGCAATTGCACGATATGCTCCTATGGCCCCCATAGCATCCAGCTTATCCGCATCACTCAGTATTTTCCCCTCCAGAGTGTTTGGAGTCAGTCCTTCGCTGAAGCGGTGTGTTCTGATTGCGTCAACGACAAGAGAAACCTCATCATCTGCATAGCCTGCTTCCTCGAGGACTGGCCGTGCCATCTGTCCTGACAGGACGGCGTGGGATGTACCAGTCTCCCTCTCCCGTACTCGACCGATGTCGTGGAGCAGTGCAGCTGCAGACAAAACTCTCAGATCAGCACCTTCTTCATGACCTATTCTGAAGGCAATCCTGAGAACACGCAATGAATGGTCATAGGTATGTGCTCCCAGCTCGTTACCCTGTAATGCAGCTTTGACTCTCTCATGAATTGTCTCAAGATAATCGTTCAAGGACCTTCACCATCTTATCTTCTAGCAAGAGCTCGGTTTCTTGGCTCTTTCGCTCTGTAGGCGTCTTCTTCAGCGATGCTGTTGAGACTGGACAAGAAATCCTTTAATCCTCAGGAAGACACATCGAACCGGACTAGTCAGAGACCGCCATCTCCATACTGAGAATGTGCACGCTGAGTCTATGAGAGTGAAAACCTGGTGAGTGCCGCCGAAGTCAAGCCCAAACGTAAGATGGGTATCACAACCATTCTCAGCTCTATCTTTCTTCTGTTGACAATCATATGGGCCGCAAACACCTTCATTGTGATACAGATGGGGGCAGTTCGGACGAATACTCCACATGAGCAGTATGATGATGTCACTCCTTGGCCATATGACATAAGCTGGGCTGGAGGGCAGTCAAACTGGTTTGAGAATGTCAACTACACAGACATTCCCATGGACCAAGAGCTCCCCCCCGACATTCTTGATCACTTAGATGACGTGGTCTTCTACGTCTATCCCGACCACCCCCCTCAGCTCTGGCGGACTGGTGCATACGACGAATACGACGGCTCGAGCTGGGGGAAGACGCTGGGGGACTCAATCCGTGACGTGGGACCTGAGATCATCACTCGATCTCAGGCAGAAGTCTTTGGTAACGAGATATACACCGTTGTCATCAACGTGACCGCAGGCCCCAATGTTGGTGAGATAGAACTACCCACCCTCTTTCCCGCAATCCTGGTAATCGAAGACTCCTTCACAACGGGACATGTTGAAGCCGGAAGCTACCAGCCAGATGCAGAATCCAGGTTGGTGCGGTATGATCTAGAAACGGACGACTATGGTACTCTGCTCTTCAGTCCCCTCTTGGAGGCGCCGACGGGTGAGCATGTTCTCATCAGCTATGAGATTACCTTTGAGCAGCAAGATCTCGCCAATATGGCCGCAAGCGCTCTAGAAGGCAGTCTAGCACCGGTCTCTATTCGCAACACATATGGTCTTCCCACTCTTGCTGGCCTATCGTTGACAACAAGGGTTATTGACAACATCACTCAGTTTGAGGACGTTGGCGATAATGCTTTTCAGACTGCATCCGTTGTCGAAAGCTACTTCCGGAGCACGTTCGAACTCATGATCGAGGAACCAGAGGTCTTTGAACGTCCAGATTCAGACCAAGAAGTCACTGATTGGTTCTTGGAACGAGGTGGTGGTTTACCCATGGACTTTGCCACCGCATATTGCGTCTTCATGCGATACCTGGATATCCCTGCACGGATCGCAAAGGGCTATGCAATCGGTGATGCACAGGACGGCTATCGTGTTCTCAAGGTGAAGCACATGATGTTCTGGGCCGAAGTCTTCATCCCTATGTCTGACTCGTCAGAAGGTGGAGAATGGCGACAGATACTTCCAATCCCCCTCCCTCCTGACATGGGTGGAGATGAGATACCCGAGAATGTAGAACAAGGGGATGTTCAGCTATGGGTCTGGGCGAATGTTCCAGAAGGTTGGGTAGAGATAGGCGATGAATTCACTCTGAGTGCCCTCCTCATGGTTGACTATGTCCCTGTCTCCACATCAGAGTTCATTGTCTTTCGTGATTTGACTGATAACATGCTGTTGGGTAGTACGATGATTGAGCAGGGCTCAACGTTACCTCTCGCAAATATCACCTATACCTATGAACCGGGAGCAACTCCTGGCCTCCACAACATCACTGCCACATACCACGCCCCAACCTATGATGTTCGAAACTTTACTCTGCTTTATGTTGTCGCTCAGCCGGATCCTCTGCAACCCATCTCTTCATCTTCCGATGCTGTCTTCTCCCCTGCCGAAACGATAGATATGAACCTCAAACTGGGTCTGGACAATTACACCGGAGCTTGGGAGGATACCGTACATGCCCATGGGCTCATGACGGTGGGGGGAGAACCGGTAGATGGGACAACCCTGAACAACGACCAGATGCAGATCATGTGGGACGAAACATGGATGGGCAATGCCACAATCCAAGCGGACGGCACGTATGAACTTGACATATTCGTCGACCCCAATGCCCCTCGTATGGCGCCGGGTCCACATGAGGTATGGTCAAGCTATGCGGGAGAATACAACGAAGAGGGAATCCCGATCCTCCTTCCAGCACGTTCGGCAGAAAACTCCACAATCACCCTCTGGGGGAAGATAGAGATCGCTCTCACCGTGACACCCACAAGTGCATATCCCGGTGCTGTCCTTCTCTACGATGGAAGTGCCGAGATGCTCAATGGCACCCCTCTTAGTTTCGAAACCATCAACATGTTCTTTGATGGGGTGTTAGTAGACTCCGACTTGACCAACTCTACTGGTGGCTTCAGTGGTTCTTATGCCATCCCAGCTGGGCAAGAAACAGGTACCTATGATGCTGTGGCCAACTGGACAGCTACCCTGTCAGGCATTCTTGGAAACTGGAGTAATACAGTTCAGATTGAAGTCACTATTCGTGCAAGCAGTCTCACGATAGATTCAACACCACGAGCCCCAGAAGTAGTCCATCCCTACCAGAATATCACAATCTTTGGCTATCTGACAGATGTTCTCAATGGTTCTGGCCTTGTTGGTCAGGAAGTTGATATCTACTGGGACAATGGAACCACCCCTCAGTTGATTGGGACAGTGGATACAACAGATGGCGGCTATTACGAACTGAACTACACAGTACCGGTGGGTTATCTTGGTCCTGTGACCTACTGGTCTGAGTTCATCTCGTCGGATCCAGAATATGATGGCAGTCGTTCATCTAATATGACAATCTCAGTTGAGAAATGGACCACCGAAGTGTTGATAGATGTTGATGAATCGACGCTTCATCCGCTTGAATATGTGAATATCACAGGGAATGTTTCAGTTCCTGAGATGGGCGCCCTCTTGGGAGGTGTACCTGTCACAATCTGGTGGGGCAATAGCACGGGCCCGCATAATCTGACAGTTGTGTTGACGGACGGGGGAAACCGTCAGTACCAGTTCACCCATCAGATCCCCTTCGACCATGGATATGAGACCTTCAGTATCTGGGCAGAATTTGCCCCTGACTCTGATGTCTTCGCTGATGACATATCAGATAATGTCCCTATCACGGTCACTTACTATCCGACGGCAGTTTCTGTCTTCTCAAACAGCACCTATTACCATCTCAATGAGACCGCGTATATCTGGGGGCAACTTCAGTTCACAAACGGGACCGCAATCTCCGGTGCTACAATTGATATCTACTGGGACAACGGCACCCTTCAACAGTCATTTCAGCGACTCACAAATTCAACTGGCTGGTACAACTTCACGTACGAGCTTGACACCTCTGATGGCCCCAGTACTGTGAATCTCACTGTTGCTTTCACTTCTTGGAGTCGGCTGTATGGCAATTCCAGCAGCACTCTTACTCCTGCTATTACGCTTCAGCTGTATCAGCTGAACCTGAATGCTAACACCGATAGTACTGAGTATCATCTCGATGAAATAATAACGTTCTCCGGCACTCTGACCTTCGATGAGAACGGTGCTCCTATCTCTGGTGCAACAATCACCATATCCTACCAAAACTCCACATCGACATATCACTTCACAAGACTGACAGACAGTGCCGGCGCTTTCACCTTTTTCTACAATCTAAGCGTCGGGACTGACAGTTTCGAGACCGTGCGCCTGTGGGCATCGTATAACAGTAGCAAACCTGATCTATGGGCGGATGCTCAGTCTGCGAACCGCGATGTGGATCTTATTCCCTATGAGCTGACTCTGACCACCAGCGTAAACTCGACATCCTATCATCTGAATGAAACAGTCTGGGTATACGGTCAACTTGCCTTTCTGGACGGTACTGAAGTAGCCGGGGAGAATGTGACACTCTACTGGGACTGGGGGGACGGGACAATAGACTCGTATCATGGACTGACGACTAACTCATCCGGATTCTTCAATTTCTTCTATACCTGCTCTCCCGCCAATGACTCTCCTGGTGCTGTCACCGTCTGGGCGGAGTATACATCGACCGAGGCGCTCTGGGACAATGCGTCATCCACGCCCGGTGTCGGTTTCGATTTAGTTCTGTATCAGCCCACTTTCAGCATGGACGTTCCCGGAGCAGTCTATCTGGATGAAACTCTCGTTATCCAAGGGAATCTGACATACAGCAGCGGTACTCCACCACTCACAGAAGCCGATGTTCGAATCTATCTCTTTGAGAGCGGTACTTGGGTTCTTCTTGATACGGTCCAGACAAACTCTTCGGGAGGTTTTCGTTACCTCTATGATTTCACGCTTGGTGACCAGAGTGAGGGATTGTACGACTTCAAGTGCAACTACACAAGCACAAGCCCTCTTGATGCCAATGCCACGAGCTCCCTGATTACAGTGAACGCTCAGAGATACCTGGTGAATCTGGACATCAGCATCAGCTCCAGCTCTGTCAAACTCAATGAGTCTCTGTCAATCTATGTTCATCTCTACTTCTCCAATGGAACAGATATCTCGGGCGAGAATGTGACTATATGGTGGTATAACGGAACCGAATATGCGATAGGCTGGATCTTGACTGATGAGAATGGCGAGCACACCCTCAACTACACGGGCTTTCAGGAGCACACACAATGGACCGGAATCGAGATATACGGAACCTTTGCAGGTACGCTTCTCCTGTCTACCAACGAGTCGATCCATGAGCCTCTCCAACTTGAGCAGTGGCAGACCCTGATCAGCGGATTCATGACAGGAGGTTCTACGGACTATTACATCAGCGATTACATTCCCTTGAATGGTACCCTCTTCTACGACCTATCTGGCACGGATGTCCCATATGCAAATGCGACCTTACAGATTATCTTCGATGGCAACAATGTCGGCACAGTTTCAACGGACCCTGATGGCTACTTCTACATTCAATGGCAGATTCCACAATCGACGAGCCCAGGCATCTATGACATCTGGATCGAACTCCAACCGACGGAGAACTGGATTGCAGGTACCACGTCTGATGTGAGCACTCTCAATATCAGTGCCATGACCATTGTCTGGACGATTGAGGCCACACCCTCTGTTGTATATCGGGAGCACTCGCTCAATATTACCGGCACAATGGTTCTGGATAACGGAACTCCCTATGGCTTCGTTGATGTCGATGTCTACTGGGATCATTCGTCTGATGCAGAAGGTCAGATCCTCCTCGGGACCGTGCAGACAGATATCAATGGAGTCTTCCAGTATGTCTTCACACTGGATAGCACCACACCACTAGGCACAACAATCGTCTGGGCGTATTGTCTACCTCCTGATTCTTTCGTGAGTCCGAGCCAGTCTGACTCTATGTCTGTCGATATCCAGCTCATTCCAGTTACAATCGCAGCCGATTCTATTTCCACTTCACTCTACCGGGGAGAAGACGTGATTGTAACGGGCACATTGTCCTTTGGAAACGGAAGCGCCATGGTTGGCTACACTGTCGAACTTGTCTGGGATGGCTCTGTGGAGGCCACATCGCCCACAAATAGTAGTGGAGGTTTCACCCTTTCATTTGAAATTCCATGGGATCACTGGTTGGGGGAGGTGCCCTTTGTTGTCACGTTTGTTTCTCCATCAGATGCCTATGAAGATGCCCAGACCTCTCCTCAAATCTTGCAGGTCCGCGACCTCGTTGTGATAACTCTCGATGAACAATCAGTCTTCACATTGGAGCGCGGTGATACCCTGACTATCACTGGAACAGCCTCCAATGAGGGGGGCGCCGCCGTTGACATAACCATCTTGGTCTATGCAAATGGATCATCCACGGGTCAGAGCGCCGTGACTGACACTGCTGGCGAGTTCTCAATTGACATTATTATTCCCCAAGATGCACAGCCGGCCATCTACGAGATAACCGTGACTGCCGAGTCCTCACTTGTTGATGTTGAGAGTAGTCCTGATTTCTGGACCGTTGAGATACATCTACGTTCTGAGCTGTCTGTAGACCTACTGACCAACGAAGACGTCATGCCTGGAGAAACGATTCGGATCGTTATCCGTCTTCTCGACGAAGATGGTAATGCAATCGATGGCACTGTGCTCTTGTTTCTCAACGACACCGAATTGGGCAGTCGACGCATTAATTCCCCGAACTGGACGACCATTACTATCACCATTCCTCTTGACTGGTCAGGCGCCAGTGGACTCTATTTTGTGAATATTGCATATGATGGTGGAGGTTTCATCAACGGTGATGAGGCTCAGTCTACCGGGGCGATTCATGTCTTCATAGGCGCAGATCTTGATAACGCAACCCCTGAACGCATCCAATACGGGAACGACTTGATAATCAGCGGCACATTGTACAATGATGGCGGCAGTACGAGGTTGCCGATTGCTGGGCGTACGTTGGTGATTTCCATCGGGGGTCGCGAGGAAACTGCCGTCACCGATGACAACGGGAACTTCAGTCACAGATGGTTAGGGCAACTAGGGAATGGATCTATCACTTACACAATCACGATTCTTTCCGATGCCAATAACATGACCGTTGGGTCTTATACACTTCAAATTCAAACCAATACAGGTGGTTTCATGCAAAGTCTGATTGACATTTTGGTACCGAGCATAGCACTTGCTGGAGCAGTGATTGTTGTGCTTCTGTACCTATACTATGTGAAGGGAATGTTCAGAAGTCCCACAAAGAGAACGGGAATGGACATACCAAGTAAGCTCCGCAATATCAAGAAACTCGCAGGTGCAGGTAAGTACGGCCAATCTATCACACTTGCGTACAGAACTTTTGAACAGATGTGCGGAATGAAAATAGGTTCGGAACGACTTGCCTCCGAGACCGCTCGAGAATACCTCGACAGAGTTCTCAAATCTCTCCCCTTGGACAGTGCCGACGCGGAGCAGTTCATGTATATCTACGAAGAGGCGCGGTTCTCGGGGTCCGAGATGTCCAGAGAGCAGTATGAGGAGGCAGTCCGTATATTCACCGATATCTATCCCCGAATAGATGTTGGAGCAATGTCCGAGTAGATGAATATGAGTCGACCAATGATGTGAATACTAATGGGCTGGAAAGACGGACTCTGGATGATACTGTTCGTATTTGCCTGGTTTCCCGTAGGCATGTTAGTTGCGACTACTGCGTTTGATGTCACGGAAACGTATCCTCAAGACTTTGGAATCTACAACGAAGACTGGAATGGCCTAAGCAGCTTCAGAGAACAGATAGAGGCGCAAGGGCATGAGACACACGCAATTCAGTCTTCTATGAGTGTGATTACTCGATACGAAGGTGATGCGGTCCTCGTGATTATGGGGCCAGTTCGTGACTTCAGTGTTGACGCAGTACTCGTTCTATTCGATCACCTGATGGCAGGCGGCAGCGTGCTTATTGCAGACGACTTTGGTACTGCAAACAACTCATTCTTCCTGCTAAATACTCTGATCTCCAATGCATGGGGCGATTCGAGTCCGTTTCCTGTCAGTGGCATATTGTCATTCACTGGCGGTGTTCTTCTCGATCTTGATTCCTATGACAAGAGCCCGAAACTCCCTGTCATAACTGACTTGCGGCCAGGACTCGATGGAGGTGCTCTGACTCAAGGGGTGAACAGTCTGCATCTAAACTGGGCCACAGCCCTCAGTCCGCGCTCAGCCTTGGGGCTGGCAGGTATAGCATGGACCACCGAACGTGCGTGGTGTGAAACTGATATTGAGAAGGAGGACCCCTGGCCCAGTGAGGGAGAATGGAATGGCTCTCTTCCTGTTGTTGGAGCAATAGACCTTGGATTTGGCGGTGCGTCATCGGTGACAGGTAGAATTGTCGCTGTGAGCGATCCAAGTGTGTTTACAAATGACATGATCGGGCTATGGCCAGACAATGCTCGTTTTGCGAGCAATACCGTTCGGTGGTTGTCTCGGGGTAATGCCAGTATTCCGATAGTATTCTGTGAGCATCTGCTAGAAGTACCCCCAACCTCTGCGGAGTTTTTCTATGGTCTCTATCTAGCACGGGCCTTCTGGCTTTCAACAATGCCATATTTCTCGGCCCTGTACCCCCTTGTCACAGCTGTGGGAATCAGGAAGTATCTTCCTGACATGAAGAAACCTGAGGTCAAGGCCGTTTCGGAAGTCTTCATGCGCAAGGGTCAGACGTATTTCAGTGAGAGAATGTCCTATTACAGACATGAGGGTAACTATGCCCGAGTTGTGAAGATGATATACCGGAAACTGCGTCGGGACATCATGAAGAAGAATATGTGGACGAAGTATGACCCACATGGAGTCTGGGAGATGATGAAACATAAAGATCCTAAACTGAAGCAAGAACACTTCTTCGAGAAAATCGAGCGAATCGAAGAGATCTCATCCAATCCAGATATGAAGATTGGTGAGAATGAGATGATGGAGATCTTCTTCTTTGTAAGAAACATCGAATCTAAACTTATCAATGCAAAAAGGTGAGGTAACACGAAATGACAGTTGACGAAACAAGTGGGCAGATAGGTGGAACGTCGGAGATGCTGAGTATCGAAGAGGTACACGATTTGACTACTGAGATAATACGGGAAGTGCAGCGGATCATTGTTGGCAAGACCGACATACTGACGGATTGCCTGATTGCAATGCTGTCCAACGGCCATGTTGTACTGGAGGGCGTTCCGGGGTTGGCTAAGACGTACATGGCCCGCACATTTGCATCTATTCTAGGATGCGAGTTTAGACGGATTCAGCTCACTGTGGACACACTGCCTGCAGACTTGCTTGGCAGCAATGTCTTCAATCAAAGTACAGGCGAGTTCTGGTTCCGAAAGGGCCCTGTGTTTGCAAATCTGGTGTTGGCGGACGAGATTAATCGTTGCCCACCAAAATCGCAGAGTGCTCTACTGGAAGTGATGGAGGAGCGCCAAGTATCCATAGAGGGGGTCACACGCCCACTACCGAAGCCTTTCCTCATCATCGCCACCCAGAATCCGGTGGAGCAGGAGGGTACTTATCCGCTCCCAGAGGCACAGCTGGATCGGTTTATGTTCAGACTTGTACTAGACTATCCAACGGGAACGGAAGAAGCTGAAGTCATCCGTCGAAAACATCTTGGCGAAGCTGAGAATCTGAGGGTTCTGGCGAATCCGGAAACCATCATAAAGATGCAGAACACATGCAAGACGGTCTTCATCGACGAGGATATCATAGAGTACATTCGTGATATTGTAGTTAGAACGCGAAATGATCCTCAGATACTGCTTGGGGGCTCTCCGCGGGCCTCACTGGTTCTCATGAACGCCTCCAAGGCTCGGGCTGCTATGCAAGGCAGGAACTACGTTATCCCCGAGGATGTACGCAGGCTCTGTGTGCAGACTATGAATCATCGCTTGATGCTAAAGCCTGAGGCTGAACTCGAGGGCCTCACAGTTGAAAGGCTAGTTTCAAAGATTCTGGGAGAAGTGGATTGTCCAAGATAGTATGTGTGGATTGTTCTGGAGAAGGTCCAAAGTGATTACAGAGAGAGGTTTCGTGGTTGTCTTTGCAGGAGTTCTACTCCTCACAAGTGGATTTGCGTTTTCGAACTTCTACTTGACCACCCTAGGAGTATATCTCATTGTAGGCTTAGTTGTTACCTTACCTCTATTTGCGACTACTGCGAACATCTCTGGTATTGAAGTGGATCGAAAGGTCGACAAAGTAAAGGTATTCTCAGGTGATTTTCTGAGGGTGAGGGTCACCATTCGGAACAAGTCAAGACGACACTTCGACTTCATTGAGGTATGGGATAGATATCCCGAGACATGGATTCTGGCCATTGGTGAGAATTTCATGGCTTCTAGAATAGAACCCGGAAGCAGCATAACCTTCTCGTATATTCTACAGGCGAAGAACCGCGGCAGATACTACTTGGGACCCACCGAGGTTGTGATGCGTGACCGACTTGGGTTTCACTACTATACCCGGACTCTTGAGGCCGAGACCGAGATTCTGGTGTATCCCACTTGGAAAGATGTACGGCGGATGGAGTCTCTGGGAAAACAGAGACAGCTTGGACTGATGTTTGGTGCGCACCGAACAAGGGTGGTCGGAATGGGGACTGATTTTGCTGGCTTTCGACCGTATACTCCAGGTGACGCATTCCGCAAGATTGACTGGAAGACCAGTGCAAAGCGTGGCAATCTCATCGTGAAGCAGTACGAGATGGAGAAGAATGTTCAGGTTGTCTGCATGATTGACACATCGGGTAGCATGGGAAATGGCTATCCAGATAACACAAAACTTGAGTATGCCATCCGGGCGGCTGTGCTTCTCACCTACATGGGTCTAGAGCGCAAGGACCTCATTGGGGCCTGTATATTCTCTGACATTGTCCACTCCTATGTGAAGCCTAGTTTGAAGCCCAATCATATGTATGATGTACTTGAGGCACTTGCAATGGCCGAGCCGACGGGATGGAGCGACTATGAGAATGCAGTAGCACATGTGATTGAGAACACGAGGAAACGCACCCTCTTCATATTTCTTACAGACCTTGAGGAGAGTCCGGCTCCCCTTTTGAATGCCATGAAGGCTGTTGTTGCCAATGGTCATAAGGCTCAGGTCATCAGTCCCTTCGGACCGTGGTTTGAGGCTCCGGTGGGCCAGTTTGGTCCAGTCGAGAAGGTCCTTGCTGAGGCTGTTTCTGAGGAGCTGTGGGAACGGAGAAGGAAGATTGCCAGAGCTCTGGCGAGGTTTGGAATAGAGGTTGTGAACGTCGGCCCCGAAGATTTTCTACCCACAATCATCCGACAGTATAATCTTGCCAAGCAACGGGGGGTTGCTCTGTTTTGAAGGTTGTTACTTGGGTTCTCCGAATCCTGTCTATAATCATGTTCTCAATCATGGCGTATACCGTCTATTCGCTTCTGTCAGGTTATTGGGACTGGGATGCTCCTTACATCTTCATAGTAACTGTATTTCGACTGCTCTCCTTTATCGTCTTCTTCGTTGCTGTCTTGATTGTGAATGGATTGGGTGCCATATTCACAGGAGGTCAGAGCCTGAACACTCTTCTCAGCGGTCTGTATAATACCATAATTCTTCGAATGTGGTATCTCCAGCCTTATGCGATAACAGATCCAGTCACCAATGTGAATGAGGTGTTCATCTCATTTGCTGGCAATATCATGTCAATAGCCCTTGAGCTTTACGATAGCACATTCACTTTTCTGTACTTCCTATTTGCAGCCTTGGGTATTGCGTTCTTCCTTCAGTCACTGGTCAGAATGGAGCACAAGTTTGTTGGTGCCGCCTTTGTATCAATACAAGCCATCCTGATTGTGGCTGCATTCCGAGAATTGCCAATCTATGATTACGCTCTATTCCCCACGGATTTTGTTGAGTTCGTCACTTCTGAGCTTCAAATCCTTGTTCTTGTTTCATTTGCATATCTTGAGATTAGCTACCAGATGATCTACAGCCATTCTGTGGGGAAACCCGTGGAAGACCGGGAGGAAACCCTCAAGAAGCAATTGCTCGCTCTGAGGTCTGCCACCAAGAAACAGAGCGCCATTGAGCGCGGAGACATCGCTTCCCATTCTGCCATGAGTCGAACCACAGGAGCAACGGCCTTTTCTTTCCTGAGAGAGGCAATCGAGAGAAAGGTTGCGGGTGGTACCAGTGCCTTGGAGAACTTGGATGCCATCAGTGATGTACGCCGTCTGCAGATCTTCATAGATGAGTTACTGAATGAGGACCCGAATGCTAAGAACGAATTGACTGCGAGAGCTGCAGCCCCCTCTGTGGGATATGTTGTATCATCCACCTTGATGGGGTCTGCGATTCGTTTCTTGGCAGTAGTTGCGCTCTCATTCCTCTTGATGAGCCCTAACATCTTTGTACAAATCCTATCATTGCCCCCGGGAATTGAGAATAGCGCCGAGCTTCTCCAACCAGAGATTGTCCTCCTGTTCCTAGTACCCGCAACCCTTACTTTTGTCTTTGCCGCGATGGTCATCAGCTGGATGACCAAGAGAGAGGAAGCAAAACGCGTTGTGTCCGAAGAAGAAGAGTCTCTCAGCAAGAAGCGCGAAGAGAAGATCAAGAAGAGGAGAAGAGAAGCTGCCAAGTCTAGAAGGGAACGTGCTGAAGCACGCAAGAGCAGACTGAAGGATGGGGAGGACGAATGGGACAGGGCTCTAGAAGAAACATACAAGCGTTGATGAACTGAGAGTTGGAACAGCATGAAGTCCGTTGTCCTTTCACATGGAGACCTTGACGGAATCACTTCTGGCGCAATAGCATTGCTTGCGTTTCCTGGAGCCGACTTCTATTTTACCAGACCTTCCCAGATTCACCATGATCTGTTCCGGATTGCAAAAGATGATCCCGAAGTGGTCTCAATAAGTGATATAGCAATCAACACGTCCCGATTTGACAAGATTCTTCAGGCGATTGAGCGGTTCCCTGAGACTACCACAATCCATTGGATCGACCACCATCCAATACCAAGTAGACTGAAGAAGAGACTCCAGCAGAGAGTTGATTTCTTCCATGAGCGGGGACCCAGTGCTGCAGAGCTAACCTATCGCAAGTTCTCTGAGCGACTACCTGAGCATGCCTTGCATCTTGCCCTCTACGGCGCAATTGGTGACTTCTGTGACAACACGCCCTTTGCCCGAGAACACTTCGAGGATTTTGACAAAAGGACTCTCTACTTGGAATCGGGAATCCTTGTTCAGGCCCTCCAAGAGATTGACTATCAACGAGCGGCAAAGGATTTGGTGCGCTTCTTGACGCTCGGGATGAGTCCAAGCTCGATGGTTGATATTGTGACACTTGCTATGAAAGCAACGCGAATAGAGCATGAGGTCTTGCGTTATGTCAATAACAACGCTCGAAAGCTTGGGCAGGTCGGTTATATACTTGATATGCCGATTGGTGGATACCGAGGAAAGAGTGCTAAGTTCGCGGCATATGCGACAGATTCTCAAATTGGGATTAGCGCTCGTTCTTACAACGCCGAGATCGATCTGTCCATACGGCTAAGGAATTCTCGCATTAATCTGAATAGAGCGGTGAGGGAAGTTGTTTCTGACATAACCGATGCTCACGGGGGTGGGCATCCCCAAGCCGCCGGTGCCGGCATGAAAGCGGATGATCTCCCTATTTTTCTTCAAGCTCTCACTGATTATGTAGAAAAGCAGGGCTAGAAAAACAGAGCAATGGCACTCCAGAAGACCCAGATAACCGTTACAATTGCTTCTCCTGCGAGAACACCACTGAGGAGTCTGCCATACCTCTCTCGCGTCCCCTCATGACGGGATTGTCTAACCTGATCACTTTCGGGGATTCTATCCCTCATTTTCTTAAGGCGGTAATCTATTAGACCTCCAATCAGTATTGTAACTGATGTTGCTGGAGGAATGAGTAAGCCCACTGCAAGGCTCATTGCACTCATATCTCGTTTGTTCACTTCGTGTCCCAAGAGAAAACCCAACACGCCAAACCCTAGGAGATATGCAAATCCGATTGCAGGATGTAATGTTGTGAACTCGTCGAGTCCTGGCATCTGGAACTCCCCTATTCCCCTTAGACCAATTATCAGAAAACCAAATAGCTGGGCTGCAGGGCTTGGAAAATCTGCTGTACCGAAACCGTATGTAATGTATATCATGTAAGTTATCAGCGATCCTACAAACGTCCCCACGACCACGCCGATGACCACTGCCTTGAATATGTCTCTTCCTCTGACACCGGTCATTTTGCCTAGTTTCAACTGAGCAAGCAATGCAATCGCTGCATCCTGGAGCGCTCCAAGCATTGACATGAAAGTGGTAATCGCTTGAAATGAAACCCTGAAGAACAAGACGGCTGGAATTGCCACAGCATCCGAAATATATCCTGCGAGCATGCCAGTTTCACTGATTGCTCGTGCAGTGAAATAGGCTGAGATCATTGCCAGTGGAGCTCCGAGAATGAACAGCAGCCAGTGAATCTCGATTGCTGGAAACGGTCTCAGCAACGAAAACACGACGATGCCAGTTATGACATAGAGCGCCAGAGAGAGAAATGTAATCCAGGGCGGAAGCTGCCCCCGTCGCGTTCTCAGATACTCTTTCGGATTCCGAATCATCTGACAAATCTCATACTTGAAGGCCTCTACCGAGAACAACTCCTCCCTGACCCTACCAACCCTTGCCAGTCGGGAGGGCTTGTCCTCTTCATCCCCCATGGGCTCTGCCCGACACATCTCCTCAGATATCTGTTCACCGTCTTCTTGCCTTGATTTCCTCTTTCTATTTCCTAAGAGAACATCACTTAGAATGACGCTGGCAAATACGCCAAGGGCTAGATACAGAATCTCCGGTCTACTCAAGTGTGTCCCGAATGTAATGAGGGCTGCTCCTTCAAGAATCCCCCATATCAAGAACGAAACGAGGCTCCCGATTGCGAGAACAATTGCTCTCTTCCAGCCCACAAAGAACCCGATAGCTGCAATCAACGGTGAATTTGAGACACCTATCCAGTCAGGTATCGTGGCTGCGTCCGGGACTATTGGTCCGAGCGCGTGAGGCAGTGAGCTCAAGTTTGCTCCTGTTGCATATTCGGCTACTTTCGTTGCCCCTACCCATCCGGCTGAAGCGATTACCCCTTTTCCCACGTTCTTTCTTGCTTCAGTGTCCTCACCAAGAGAGATTATGCATTGAGCTTGTGGTCTCACCTGGGGCCATCTTTCATCGTCGAAACGATCGCGGAAGGGCAGAAGAAGAATGAGGCCGAATGTCGCGCTCGTTCCGGTGACAAATGCAATGAATGGATAGGTTATGAGTACAGGAGCTATCGCAGGTTGGAATATTGCTATCACTGGAAACGCGATGAGAACGCCGACCGCGACCATAGCCGAGGTATTAGCTATCGCAACCACCACTGTATTCTCTTCTTTGGTATATCGACCATTGGCGCTGAGGACTATCGCACCCAGCATCTCGGCACCCACGAAATAAACTACTCCTAGTTTCAATGCCAGATATATTCCCAGAAACGTCATTATGACTGCGACAGCAATGCCCGTTGTCATGGCCCTCCTTGTCAAGGGGAACCTTGGCTCACTCATCATACCACCGTACAATGCCAGCCCCCCTGAGGTCATGATAACAACCTCAGAGAAACTGCCGATTGCTACAGAAGAAACCGTATAGCCCCCCATCACTGCAATAATGACCGCCAGCCCCTTCTTGGTGACATACCGTCCAGTAATGGAAGAGAAAAGAAGGAACACATTGATTGTCAGTGCCACAAGTATCGCAGGGTCTTGCCATCTCCCCTCAAACATCACCAGAACTACATAGAAGAGGCTGGCTCCATACAGTCCCGCCAGCAGTCTTAGCGTAGATTGAGTTCTCTCGGTCAGTCGATGAAGCCTCCGGGTTCGACGGCCAAGGTGGAAGTTACGAGATTGTACCGAAGCATGTCGAGGTTGCTCTGGCACAATGACTGTGTCATTTATACGTTTTCGACCAGCGTCTTTCTGACTTCTTCGGCGTGCCGTCCTAAGATAAGAAGTACCTTCTCCCGCGACCTATGACCTGATGCAATCACGATTTCTGATGTGGAGCAATCAAAAAGATCAGAGAACTGCTTCAAGAGCTCCCTGTTTGCCTTGCCCTTTCGGGGCGCACTACGAAGATTCACCTCAATGAAGTCTGGTGAAACATCAGCCACAAACTCTTCATCTCTTGACTGCGTCTTCACAACAACCCTGACAAAGGTGCCGGCCTCACCTTCCCAGATAGCTTCATCATTCATTCTTAGTCTCTCTGACTGAGGTGGCGCTCCACTATTATGTTATCGGAAGTGAAAGGAGGCTATCGTGATTAAGTTAAAATGGAATCACTGTTCTTCCTGCCTATAGACCGACAGTTAGACTGAATCGGGGTGAATTCAGAATGGCAGATCCAGTTATGGAAGCATATACGCAAGCATACAACGACTCGAAAGAGATGGTTCAGGCCTTCGGTGTAATAACCACATCAGGTAACGTGTTATGGCAGAGCGACAATTGGGACCTAGCAGAGGACGCTGCAGCCCTAGGTTCGGCTGTCAAGAACAATGCCACTTCGGTGGTTCAGAACCAAGTCAAATATAGCACACTCAGGACAACGCCAGACAGCTTGGTTGCTCGAAGCGTTTCTGGGAATGGTATCCTTGTGTTGGCGAAGATTGAGGGTGAGAAGTTTGTGGTCGCATGGGCTGACCCCAATGCATCACCTGATGGGATCTACGTTGACGTAGATCGTGCAGCCAAGGCCCTCAAAGGGAAAATCTAGTTTCGAGTGCTTCTCGGGCTAGATTCCTTCTCGTGGAATGCGTTTCCAATTCCCTTCAATACTGAACATAATATCCCCTGGGGATGAAACTTGGAGTCAACTATCGACAAGGCTTGGAACTCTCTATACCACAACAACTCGAAATTCCAAGCGTTTGCAGTGAGTACCGACTCAACGGTAATATGGCAGACATCCAACTGGAACCTGGTAGGCGAGATTGAACAGATTCGTGACTCCTTGAGGACCGGATCGCACATCACACTGGGTGACACCGAATACAGCACCGTGATAGACGATGAAAATCGTTATGCCGGAACTGCAGGTGATAAGAAAGGACATTTGATGATGGCGCAGGTCATCGGCGACACATGGGTCATTGCTTGGGTTGATGGAAGTGCGGTTCCCGCCTTGGCAATCATAGACCTTGAGATGACCGCCCTTGCACTCAAGGGCATCATGTGATACTGGTCTTGGCACTGCAACAGTAATAAAGAGGAATATCTCACGCTGTTCCAATTCTTGAAAAGAGTGTGACCAGATGCCTATATATGCCTACATCCTGCTCAAGGTCGGACCTGATAGAAACAAGAAGATTCTTGATAAAATCAAGAGTCTTGATGAAACCTTGGAAGCCTTCATCCTCTTTGGGGCCTATGATATAATTATCAAAGGAGAATTCAAGAGTAAGGAGGATATGGGGCGGTTCCTTTCGGAAAAGCTGAAGGCTATTCCGGGCATTCTTGAAACACAGACGAATATATGCGCTGAATGCTGATTGAGAGGATCGGCAGACAGTCGACGTCTGGCCTAGAAAACTATTGTCATCACTCGCTGTCAGAGAAGACTATGGCTCGTAGCTTCTCCTTGATCTCAAGAAGCCGCTCATCCTTTAGGGACCACAAATCGACAAGGTAACCGTACAGGTCGAGAACGTCGCTGTCCACAACGTCCCCGCGAATCATGTTTGCAACTTTGGACCGTCCCTTGGCTTCAATCTCCCATTCCTCTCTTATGAGGCGCTCCACTTCCTGAGCCTCCTCCTTGGAGAGTTCTACCCCGAAAACCTTGTCGAGTCTCTCAACGAGCAGTTCCAATTTATTTTCTCGCTGCTTCTTGTCAGCTGATAGAAAGCCGGCAGCAATCACAAAGCCCTTGGCTGTACGTCGATAATAGTCCGTAGTTCGCTTCCCAGTTCTTGCTGTGCAATATTTCACAACCAGACCGGCGTCTTCAAGCTTTGGAAGATGGTGATAGACTTGGTTCTTTGTTATCTCTTCCACATCGGCATGTTCCTGTGACATCTTGACTATTTCAACTACAGATAGTGCATGACGCTGCACTTCGCGTTGTCGTATGATTGTATCCCCTGTTTTCTCATCTACCCTCTTTGTGGTAAGGGTGTCAGGGACGCCTTTGCGAAGAACGGTGACTATGGTTAACCGGACAGGGTCGTCTAGAGCCTGCATCTTATCATCATGCGTGATAAATATGAGCTCGTTCTGGATTTTTCCCTTGTCGTAGAACTCAATCTCATCCGCGCTCTTTAGCGAGTCGGTGATTTCTTCTTCATTCATTCACATCTCACCGCTGGAACTACTACAGAACAACCCTCTGTACAGCTGTATAAGTCTGCAGCTTCTAATATAAACGTTTGCGTATAAAACTATCTAGCACCTACCAGTTGATTCGATAAACCATATCTTGAAGGGCAATACGTGAATGTCCTCCTCCCTTGCATCTGGGAGGGCGGCACGACCTAAGTGGTGTTGGTTCTCAATCGCAAGCCACTCTGCGAAGAAGCTGATCCTAGACCAAACTGATTCCGCCCTTCTTGCACATCTAGACAGTTCTGTGGAGTAGTGTCATTTCGTGACGAGTCGAAATCTCTGTCACTCTCAAGTCTGATGCGCGACAGAGAGTGCTGATGATTCACATAGTGCTTGGAACGTCTAATTGATTGTGGGGTTGCAGACAGTTCAAGGTTCAGTTCCATGCATAAATGCACAACATGCTTAAAGTGCATCAGATACACCAAAATAGGCATATATAGTTTGGAAGGCAAACCTTTATATTGGTAAAGGTACACAACTAATACTGTAAGAATAGTTTGTTTGACAAACTAAAACGGTGAAAAACAATGGCATTAGCAAAGAACACTAGAAAGGAATCCCTTGGAAAGAATCTGGACTCGCGAATGATGAAGGCCGAGGCTGTTGCCTACGCCTATGTATACCGGAGGTAGTAGTAGTTGGCATATTTCACAAGAAACGAGTCCGACGCAAAGATGAACAGAGTCAGAGCTGTTTCAACTGAGGCTGTAGGCTATGCATTTGCATACAGGAGGTAAATGAATTGACCACCAACAATGACTGTGTAACTGGATCAAAGAAGGATAGAATGGAAGTGTCAACACGGGCGCTTGCTTACTCGTATCTATACAGGTAGATGACCTTGAATAACGATATTGATCAAATGAGAGCATTTGCCCAAGAAGAGCACGGCTCTCCCTCAGAACGTCATGAAGACATAATCACCCGCGAAGAAGTACTCGCGTGGGAAGCCACTTGAGTACTTCTATCAATATTTTCTGCTAATTCTCACTGATACCGATGATGGGATCTGCCCGCTGTTCGCTGCGAACTGGCCAATCCTGGATAGTAGACTGATACTTCTGCACAATGGCATCTGAACGAATCTCCGAGACCACGGATCTGTTCAGGTCTGTCTGCCTTTCAGTTTCAGCTATGTTGCTCGTTACTGTAGCTGACTGTTCGAGCTGCGATACTCCAAGCTTCTGTTCTGTTGGTTACTCTCTGTCTGCTACCCCTTTGCAGGCGAACCAATGGCAAACTCGTTACCGTGTTTTCTCTCAGGGACTTGTTCGCCTCTTATCATCCGAATCGACGGAGATGCTTCTTGAAGCCCAATACTTCGGTAGAGCTTGACTGCCTCGGTGTTCTCCTCTAGGACACCAACCTTTACTCGTGCAGTCTTCCAGTCTTCAAGCAGCGCTCTCAACAGATTTCCAACAACATCGGCGTCCTCTTCAACTATGAGAGGCCCAATCTTCAGCCAGTCCGGAGTTTGGACGGCTAGGCAGTATCCTCTCACTCCCTTATCATCAACTGCTACTTTGCAGGTACTACGATGATGCTGTAGAGTATTCATAAGGAAGAAGCTCCTGTCAGCTCCAAAGGCTCTCCTGTCCATGTTGAAGATGGAGGTAGTGTCTTGGTTCTGGATGACTCTTGTACTCCTGTCCTGTTTGCACTGGATGCAGCCACTAAAGCGCATAGACTCGCAGAGGCGTCTGAAGCCCAGCTGTTGATAGAGAGGCTGAGCTTCTTGCACGGCATCAAGGAAGATACTCGCATTGCCAAGCCGTTCTAAGTGGTCTATTCCATGGTTCATCAGGTCGGTTCCTATCCCTCTTTTTCGCTGCTCCTTCTCTACTATCAGATTCCCTATGAATCCAAAAGAGCCGTATGAGACTGCACTCACCATGCCGAGTCTCTCGCTTCTTCTCTCAGCCACAAACGCAGCAGTGGGATGATAACTCACAAGAGCCTCAAAATCCAAAGGAATGCTTGACCAGCCCTCTGAGGTTGTCAGCCCCACTGCAAAAGGAATATCTTTCTTCTCCATCGGCCTGATTTCCATCAACGTCGATAATCTCCGAGGTCTTCTCCTGACGATGCAACTGTCTGATCTATAGACATCCTGTCTCTGTTATCAAAGACATGCTTTCTCGCAATCTCTCTCGGCATGACAGTTCTTACTCATGTTCAGAATTGGCTGGACGACTTGCTCCTAGTGAGAGACTCATGGGATGGGTTTCCGCATCTAGAAACGGATCCCTCATCCAGCTAATGATGCCTGCAATGGACGGAGTCAGAGATGTCACGAGAAGAGTTAGTGAGAATGCGACCGTAGTCACCGCCTCAATGCCCACGAGTCCGAACATAAACAGCAGAGTTCCCTCTCGAATTCCCAGACCAACTATCGAGACGGGGATTGCTGTGAGCATTATTGAAACACTCAGAGAGATTGCTAGATAGTTCCATGTTATGTTCAACCCCATCGCAGCTGCAAGGAGGTATCCTTGCACCGTATACAGAAACCACGAGCTTGCTGCTAGGATTATCGCAAGTCCTGTCTTCTTCAGTCCGATAGACCGAATTGTGGCAGGTATATCGAAGAGAACGTTGCCGGTGATTCCGGAGGTCATCAGTTTCCTGAGCCGTGCTGTTACTATCCATGGCCACAAGGTTGCCTTCAGAACTCTGTAGACTAGATAGAGTCCTCCAATCCAGAGAATGGGAATCAAGAGCGAACTCACGGTGACAGGGATTTCAAAGATCTGGATGAGGGCAAGTATGGCCACAGAATAGGGAATGACAGATGCTGTTATCGCATCTACAAGAATGCTGAGAGTTGCGACATCCGTTGAATTTCCCCTCGAAGTAAGATAGGGAACGCGAATCAGATCCCCGAGGGCTCCGGGCAGGACCAGACCAGTCACTTGAGACACACAGAGCGCATCAACAGCCTCTCTTTTTGTGAAACACAATCCCATCTCTTCACCAAGAACTTGCCACCTTATACCTCTCAGAATAACTATAGCGGCGACAATCGATATCATCACGAGGAGCACGGCCAAGTCCAAATCGAGTGCTAATACAACCATTCGCTGAATGTCGATACTCATGACTATGTAGACGAACAAGAAGAGCCCGATTGCTCTGATTGCGTAACTGATTAGCACTCTACGGCTCAAATAACACCCTCATCGCTTAGCAGATAATCACGGGTGTGTTGCACACGAAGTTACAAATGGTTTTCCTTGTGTGAAGACCTGTCATCATGATTCTAGGCCCTTCTGATCCGCGCGAGAATCTTCTGAGACTCCATGCGCTCATCTATATGACCGTGCTCCCGTGTCCTACCATGATAGTCTTTCAGAAGAGTGTTCACTTGCAGAGAAGAAACTTGGACAGATTCGAAGAAAAAAGGGGGAACTTTACTATTTTCCGTCACTCGCCCATGTATCTATAAGGGTGCCGCGTTCCTGTTCAAATGTCTACGACACCCCATGACTTGGAAAGAGCTAAGATGAACCACGAAAACAAAGGGCGATGTGTTCTATGTGATGTCCCCTTCACAGAGGAGGATCCGCCGGTACCCGTCAGGGGCTGGGTGGCGGACATGACTGGAGAAGAAGGGCTTGCCCACTATTCATGCATGGCGTTTATGGCAAATGCAATCGCCTACGAACGAGAAAAACTACCCTGGTCAACAGGTCTCCCTCATCCGGTAGTAGTGAGCCTCACGAAGAATGAAGCAATCACCCCGGGCACGTTACTAGAGCCCGGGGCAGGTAACGGCGAGAATGCTCTCTTTCTGGCTGCAAATGGTTTTGATGTTACTGCAGTAGACATCTCCTCAGCAGCTATCAGCAAGATCCGAGAGAACGCTGAGAAGATGGATATCTCGATTCATACCGTGGTCGGCGATTTCATGGATGATGTTGAGTTACCTTATTCCAAATACGACTATGTCTTCGAGAGATCCTTTCTACAGACACTACCTCCGAGTCTCAGGAAGAAATACATTGACTCTGTGGCTGGTTATCTGAATCCTGATGGGATGTATCTCGCGATTGTACGAGGGCCGAGGCATCCGAAGCCTGATTCCCAGCCTTATGCTTTCTCCGCGAGTGAGATTCGAGAGTTATTGAGTTCAGAGTTTGTGATAATAGACATCACACCCACTGTTTCAGGTACAGGTGGCCGAGAACAGGACTACTGGTTTGTGAAAGCTACCGTGAAGTAATGACCTCGTGGTCTGCAAGCTGACGTCCCGGTCTCAGGTCTCTTCTTCTGTTGGCTACCATGAAAACAAGCGATGCGATCACTGACATTCCAACGCCAAAGAGCAGAATCGCTGTGTATCCCGGCCAGATGAAGTAGAGAACTGTAGCAATAGCTGGGCCAATGACCTGTGCCATGGACATGACGGACGTCAGTATACCCGATGCGGTTGCACGTTCTTCGTTCTCTTCGGTCACGTACTTGAGGGCTCCAACATACAGACATGCCCACGAGAATCCAAGCAAGACCTGAGCTGGGAATATCTGGTATATGTCCGTCACCAATGCAAACCATGCGAATGTGGCTCCGGTGCTGAGGAGTCCCAAAGGTAAGAGATGTTGTTTCTCCATCCTATCAGTTATCCCGACCATGAACACGACTTGGGCGATGGAGTTCGTTGCTTGAACAAGTCCAATCGTGAAGAGGGTTCCTCCGAGGTCTAGCAGGAAGAGTGGCCAGAGTGTCCAGAGGGCAAAGGCGCTACTGTGGCGTATCAGTACTGCGAGATAGACTGGTGCGTTTTGTCTGATGGTTTCAACGGGAAATCGGGGGACATCAATCTGTATCTCTTGTACCGTGGGGAGAGTCAGGGCGCTGGCAAATGCAACCATGAAGAACAGTGACGATACCAGGAAGGCGTAATATATGTTGAGTCCGGCTGCATAACCGGCAAGCACAGTTCCAAATCCCCATCCAAGGGCGCCAAATGATGCAAACCTCCCCATCTTCATTTTGGAATCGTATGCATACGCAGCTAGCGCTCCTGGATACATGCCTATGGCAAACCCATTCAGCGTTCTCACAATGAAGAGAATCTCCGGATTCGAAGCTAGGCACAAAAGTCCGAAACTCATGGTCCCCATGAGAAGTCCAAAACGCAGTATAATTCTGCGCCCATAGATATCTCCTGCTCTCCCGAAGATATAGCTTGAAACGAATCCGGCTGCACCATACGATCCTACTAGGAGAGTAACATAGAACTCGCTAAGACCAAGCACATCTCGAGCCAGTATTGGGACATATGTGAATGCAGCAAGGCTTGCTGCTCCGGCCATGACCTGAATGGTTTCGGTCTTCACGATAAGTTCCCAGATGATGTGCTGCTGTGTCTGCTTTATATCAGGTATGGTGTGACTAGGATATTCAATCTACGCCCTGCTCATAAGGAGCTCTTCTACCAGCTGAATTGTCCAATCAAGGTCCTCTGGATCGATGGTTTCAAAGCTACTGTGAGAGTACCTGCAGGGAACACCAATCGCAGAAACTCTCTGCCCCCTGCTTGCAATCTTCTGACCGTCCGTTGCGTAGTTGTGATAGACTGCGCGTTGCACGGGTATGCCCCTGTTCTGTGCGGCCTGGTAGACTAGCTTATTGAGATGGTGTGAGTAGTGCATCTGGTTATCTTTCACAACAACGACAGGGCCTTCTCCCAGCGCTACATTCGCCTCCCCACAGGTTCCCGGGTAGTCGTCTGCAAGACCTATGTCAAGGACAATGACTCCGTCAACATCCAGTCCGTCGGCTACAGCGGCAGCGCCCTTGGCTCCGAGTTCTTCCATGACAGTGCTCACGAACGTGACAGTGGGCCGTTGACTGATTTCCAGTCCTGAGAGTCTTCCTGCAAGCTCTATCATGACTGTAAGCCCCACACGGTCATCTATCGCCTTGCCAACCCAGTTCTTCCCAATCTGCTGCAAGCTAGTATCATAGATTGCGGGGTCTCCAATCCTAATCCCCCGCTCTGCTATGTCCACATCTGAGTCTTCCCCTGCATCAAGAAAGATCTCATCGTAGTCGGGAATCTTCTTCTTTCCCTTTGCTCCTGCAATGTGGGCAGTCTTGACGCAGAAACAGCCAGGTACTTGCCCCTGATCAGTCATGATGAGAACTCGCTGACCTGGCAGCAATCTCAGGTCTGGCATGTAGCCCTGCGTGTTCCACTTTGTTTTCATGAACCCGTTCGAATCAATCGCTGAAATAAGGAAGCCCACCTCATCAGCATGAGCCACAATGGCAAAATGCTTCTCTGAGCCCGCCAGTGTTGCGACTACATTCCCAATCTTATCCTGTCTTATCTTTCCACAATATGGTTCAATATGAGAGATGAACTTCTTCTGGACCTCTTCCTCACGTCCTACGGGACCAGGTGTTTCTGACAGCAGCTTCAGAGTTTCAAACACGTCACTGGGCATCGGAAATCATCAGTGATTCAGTGTTTCAATGCTCTTAAGTCGTGCTCTTCATATCTCTATCTCAATCCTTTGAAGTGGTTCCTTCAGTCATCATTCTCTTCCAAATCCCCACTCCAGACTCTCCGTATCGATAGTTTCGGGCCAAGGTCCATGAGTGTGAGAACTCGGATATTTCACAGTCAGGAGTTCGCAGCCATCGCCAATTCTCCCGACCAAATGGATGGGATTTCGGTCCTCTCTTGGTTCACATAATGCCCAGCGAATATCTGACAATTACGGGGGATTATATTCTCGCAGCATGACATAGAGTCATGCCTATTGAGGATATGATTCTTGGACTCGTCGCTGGATTGCTAGTTGCAGTGGTCGTCTATTTTGCCATGAAGATGCGCCTCCGTCAACGAATCGATGTTGTAGAGGCTGAGTTCAGACAGCTATGGGCGGAGCAGGAGTCCTCGATACGAAAAGACGCCGCGAACAGAAGTCGCTACGTGTTGAAGGGAAAGATTGCCGAACACATGGTTCCATTACTGAGCGACATATTTCGCTATGATCCCTCTGATGCACGATTCATCGGCGCTCCTATCGACTATCTTATCTTCGACGGGTATACTGCCGTGAAGGACGGTAACCTTGACAGGCCAATAACGGTAGTTCTTGCCGACATAAAGACTGGTAACGCTTCTCTGAACAAGACTGAGCGACGGATTAAGGAGGCTGTAGAGGCCGGCAGAGTGAAGTGGGAAACTCTGAGACTCGATTTCTAATGAGACCTGGTCAGTCTTATACTTGTGGGGAACAGTGGAGCGCCATCAAGTCCCAAGTCTGATGGAAGCAGTCGCTCATCATCGCATTAATCAGCAATTCTCTGAGGCTTGTCCTGTCCGGGAGTCCAACGACTGTTTGGTCACAAACTCTCACTGCAGGCAGAGCTGTCACCTCCGCCGAGCATCCACAACTGCATCCTTTCTCAATATCAACAATCACCACACCCTCAACCCCCATAGAGAACTCCTTGAGAAGATCGCATACCATCTCGATTGTCATTTCACAGAATATACAATGGTTTCCGGAGTATACAACGACACATCCACACCTACCGCATTTGCACGCTTGCACTTCATCCAAGCTCCCGGCTACTTGTGATTTCATCTGGCAAGAACACTCCATTCGGTGGGGTCTAGACTGGGTCTTTGTGGCGGCAATGCCTTATTCAGGCATCAACGAGCAGGTTCGGTTCAGACCCGTTCTAATAGGAGATGCGATAAAATATTATGTAAGTCTATCGTGCATCTCTAGGTGGAGTGTGGGGAGAGAGACAGTTGATGCCATGTGACATTGGATGGCTTATGAGGCCAAAGAGTGTGCTCCTACTGGTGCAAACTCTCCTATACTGAACTCGAATTGCACTAGTAAAGAATATGATTATGCTAGTCAGTTATAAAAGACCCAGGCAAAGAAGATATCGATGAGGCTCTCGGGCACGGGAATCCCGTGCATAGTTCCCGGGATGGATGTTGGATGGACGTGCATGAGGAACAAAGGGAAGAGGCAGCAGCTTACTATCAACGAGCGATGCAATTCCATCAGTTTGACCAGATAGATGCAGCTATTGATTCGCTCCAAGAAGCAGTGAGGTTATCTCCCTCCTATGATGAGGCCTGGGAACAACTCGGAGTTCTCTCGATTAGAACAGGGGAAGCTAGTCGTGCGCGAGAATGTCTGCAAAGAGCTGTTTCCTTGAACTCTGAAAGGATATCCTCTCTTGCATATCTGGGCAATCTGGAGTACTCGGAGGGTTGTCTTGAGGAGGCCCTCTCCGTCCTTGAGGACTACACCAAGAAGGGTGGAGATAATCTCGATACTCTTCTCATTCTGGCCCGGACTGCATTCAGGTTGAACTTATGCAGTAAGGTTCTGAGAACAACCTCCTCAATCATTGAACTGGACGATGATGTGGCCGAGGTATGGGAGATGAGAGGCATCTGTCAGGCACGTAAGTCGCAATACAACGCGGCCTGTATCAGTCTGAATGTGGCCATGGAGCTCGATTCTGACTCTTGCGACGCCGCAGCGAAGGTGGGGGATATCTGCTACGAAGCAGAAAACTACGAACGTGCAATCGAGTTCTACAGACTGTGCCTTGCCATTGATTGGGACCGTCCTCTTGTTCTTCTACGTTTGGCAAACAGCCTTTGGTTCATGGAGCGCTGGTCTGCTGCCCTTCCCTTTATGGAAGAGTATACTGCGTCCGCTCCTGATGACCCCCGAGGATGGAATAACCTGGGTGTGTTACTGCGAGAAAAGGGTGAGGTCAAACGTGCCATAGAGTGCTTCAATCGTGCCCTGAAACTGGATCCGAAACTTGAAGCACCTAAGAATAACCTTTCAACTGCAAAGCACATGCAGATACTTCTCTGAATCTCTTTAGAATCCGCTCATCACATAGTCGGCGTTTTGGGACTCTATGATATCTCATTCTTCTGTGAATCTCTGTAGATCAAACACGATTTCGTCAAGCCCATGGCCCATTTACGGTTGGATGTTCTCTGGAAAGGAGAGATATGGCGTCCGTCTGTTGATTCAGAGATGAATCCCTCGCTCCCTGGTCTCCTTGTAGAGGCACTGGAGTTATATCTAGGATATGCCATTGCCCCCTCCGAAGGGATTCACGTGGACCGAGAGAGATATCACAAGTACATGTACCTCGCCGCAGCGGTCTGGAACTGGTTTCTCGCTGTTGTTTTCCTCGCCTTGCCGCGTATAGATATTAGCTATTTCTTCTTGGCAGGGGATACAATTCCACCAACCATGCTGTGGTTTGATTGCTTCATGGGGCTCGTCTTTGGTTTCGGTATTGGATTCTACCTCATCAGCAGAAGCACTGCTGAGAACCATGGCCTCGTCCAGATAGCCATCTTCGAGAAGTGCTGGGTTTTCGTGATTGGGCTGTACTATTTCCTCCTTGCGGAGGCATCACTTCTGGTCTTGGTGGTTGTTACCGGTGACCTGCTATTTGGTCTGCTCTTCCTTGAGGATTTCTTGGCGATAAAGGGGAAACAGTAAAGGAGTTCACGTTTCAACAACTTGGTACGTTGCATCAAGCATCGAAGTACCGTTCCAAGCCTCGGAGCACCTGTTCTATGACCTGCAAGAGCTCCTTGGGGTCAGTCGAGACCTCCAATCCGTGGTTTGCGCCTTCGATGACTACCTTCATGCCGTCTACTTCTTTCACAAGTTCCGACAGTATGCTCTCATCGTAGTGCGGGTCTTTCGTACCGATCACGAACAATGACTCTGGCGTATAAACCTTCAGAGCCTTCTGAATCTGAGGCAGCAGAATCAATGGAGTATGCCAGACGAATCTGAGATTGCGGGAGGAGGGAATTCCGTCAAGGACGTACGCCAGGGCAATCGTACCCAGAGATTTCCCTATTAGGCAATAGGGCCTTGCGTCCAGCTGTTCCTCTGCGGCCCTGTAAGCTGCAAGGGCGTCACCTCTTAGCCACTCCATCTGTTCTTCTTGGCTCTTGGCCGCAAACTCATGATTGTTTGAGTAGTCATAGTTGATGTTCAAGACGTTGATTCCACTGTGAAGCAAGAATCTGTTTGTGTAGTATAGCAGGGGGGCCTGAGTCGTGTAGCCTCTACCCGGAAAAGTGATTGCATATCTGTTTGAGTCCGTCTTCAGCTGCAGATACTCATTGGGGACTTCACCAGCTTGCCCTACTATGTCTATCTCTTCAAACGAATACATACCTGTTCGATGGCGTTTCAGGAGATAAGAGCTTGGCTGTATCTGTTCAGCTGATGTTGTTTTGGCAGTGATGGAACTATCCTACTTCGCGCCAAACAGGGCGGGGCGACGTAGAGGTCAACCAAGATTTAATACTGACCATACAGTGGCGAGTTACAGGTATTTCGTAGATATTGTGGAGATAATACATTGAGGATTAAGAAAACCTGTATCATACTGGGATTCTGTTTCTTGTTGACACTAGCATACACACTTCCGATTCTTGCAGCAAGACCACCAAAGGACACCACGCCCCCGATAGTCACAATAACTTCCCCCTCTGACGGGACATATGTGTCTGGCTTGGTCACGGTTTCCTTCACTGCAACCGATGAGAATCCTGTGGTAGAGTATGAGATTCTGATCGACGGTGTTCTTCGCGGGTCAGCTCAATCGTATGATTGGGATACAACCCAAGAGGCCGATGCTGTACACTCAATCACCTGCCGTGCTCGTGATAACTCAAAGAACTGGGGCGAGGACTCAATCACCGTCACAGTTGATAACGGCGCTCAGAACTCAGCACCCACAGTCACAATCACAAACCCGGCTCAGTCTTCTATCGTTTCAGGGACCGTCACTGTGACCGTCACTGTGGATGACGAAGACTCGCTTGTGCCCGACATTTACATCGACGACATCTATGTTGCCACTGCTTTCAGCTACGATTGGGACACTACGTCTTATTCTGATGGCGGTCATCTCGTCTTCGCTGAGGTCACAGATACTGGTGGCCTCACAGGCTCAGACTCGGTGACCGTAACGGTGGACAACTCTGGGTCATCAGAGCCCACCGACGATGCATTCAAGGTGATGACCTACAACATCGAGGCCTCCGGTGCAAATGCTGACTGGAAGCAGGTAGTAAAGGAGGAGAACCCCGATATCCTCATTCTGGTTGAGACTGGCACATGGGATGATGGTGGCAATTACACGCTCAACTCAGTTGTTGACGAGTTCAATGCCTACTTTGTTGACGAGATTCCATACGTTGGATATTGCGCTCAAGATATTACATATTCCACAAGTGGGGAGGCCATTCTCTCGAGATATCCCGTTCTAGAGTTCAATCAGCTACCCTTGGTCCCACTGGATGATGGATCAGACTATGATGTCACCCATGACTTCATTGAGGCAGTGGTTGATATCGACGGCACATACATCCATGTCTTCGGTTCCCACCTGAAGGCTATGTCAGGAAGCGAAAACGAGTGGCGCAGGGAACGTGAGACTGAGGGAATTATCAACTATATGGATAATCTGGGCGACGTGCCCATCATATACATGGGCGACTTGAACTCATTCTCTCCTGATGACACAGGTGACTTGGCCCCGATGGGTGATCTCGGATATGGACCGATGACGATGAAGCTCTATCCATCAGATCCAACATACGGTCAGTATGCCTCTTCGCTGCATACCTTCATAGACGTCTTCCGGACCCTGAATCCGACCGACCCCGGTTATTCCTATGGCCATCAGAGCCCGGAGTATACCTCCCGCATTGACTTCATTGTTGTAAACTCATTCTTCGCAGACAAGCTCATCAATTCGACCTGTGGCGACACACCAACTGCAGACACAGGGTCAGACCACTACAGTGTGGATGCGTTCATAAGCTGGAACTCGACTAGCGAACCTGATACGACCCCTCCAGCTCAGGTCACTGGTCTAACTGCTCAGACTGTCAGTATGTCGAGAATCGATCTGTCTTGGGATCCTAACACAGAGGGTGACCTATCCCACTACAGAATCTACCGTGACGGTGTTCTCATTGCACAGGCATACGGGACCAGCTACAGTGACACCGGACTTGATTCTGCAACCACTTATGTCTACGAGGTATCCGCTCGTGATACTAGTCTGAACGAGGGACCTAAATCCGAGCCAGCTACTGCCACGACCAATCAGGGCGGTTCTTCTGACCTTGTGGTTTTGAATGAATTCTTGCCTGATCCCTACTCTCTCTACAGCGAGGAATGGATTGAGCTCTACAATCCCCAAGAGCTTGAGGCTGACCTGTCAGGATACATCGTTGACGATCTCATAGATGGTGGCACTAATCCGTATACCATTCCTGATGGCACAGTCATCCCCGGATATGGTTTCTTAGTATTCTATCAGAGCACCACTGGTGTGGGCCTCAACAATGCTGGTGACGATGTCAACCTGATTCAGCCAGATGGCTTCACGGTTCAGGATTCGTACAGCTATTCTTCATCCTCTGACGACGTTAGCTACGGACGAGAAATTGACGGCGGCGACACCTGGACAACTTTCACATCACCGACACCAGGTGAGTCCAACAGCGGAACAGGCTCTCTAGCTGATTCGATTGTCCTCAATGAGTTTCTCCCCGACCCGTATTCACTTTATTCAGAGGAATGGATTGAGCTCTACAATCCTCTTGACGTAGAGGTAGACCTTTCGGGTTATGTATTGGATGACATAACTACCGGTGGCACCAATCCATACACAATACCTGCCGGAACTATGATTCCTGCATTCGGATTTGTCGTCTTCTATCAAAGCACCACAGGTATTGGGCTGAACAACGACGGTGACACCGTCAACTATCTGAGACCCGATGGAACCACCGTCATCGATTCGTATTCCTACTCCTCATCGAGCGATGATGTGAGCTATGGCCGTGAGACTGATGGGTCTTCTACATGGACTACCTTTGACTCACCAACTCCCGGCGAATCCAACGGCGGAACGAGTTCATTGGCAGACTCTGTTGTCATCAACGAATTTCTCCCCGACCCGTATTCACTCTATTCAGAGGAATGGATTGAGCTCTACAATCCTCTCGATGTAGAAGTGGATGTTTCAGGTTATGTTCTGGACGATATCACGAACGGCGGAACGGCGTCGTATACGATCCCCTCGGGAACGACGATTCCGGCTTTCGGATTCGTAGTCTTCTATCAGAGCACCACCGGCATCTATTTGAACAACGACGGCGACACTGTCAACTTTCTCAGACCTGATGGCACAACTGTCATCGATTCGTATTCCTACTCCTCATCTAGTGACGATGTGAGCTACGGAAGAGAAACTGACGGCGGCGACACATGGACCACCTTCACGTCTCCAACTCCAGGTTCAAGCAACGCGGGACAGTCCCCCTCGCCAGTATATATTCATGTACAGAGTATCAGCTTCTCGACTCACTACTCATCAAATGGACGTACAGAGTATCTTGACATCACAATCGAAGTAGTTGATGCGGAAGGGACTCCGGCAGAGGGTGTTACCGTCACCGGGGAACTCACTACTCCAAGTGGCGCAGTGGAGCAGTATTCGGGACAGACAGACGCAAATGGTGTGATCACATTCACGTACCAGTTCCGACCCAATCAACCCCTTCTGTCAGGCGAGTATATCTTCACGGTGACCAATCTCTCTGGTACGGGATATGAGTATGACTCTGCCTCGAATGTGGAAACCTCAGACAGCTGGACAAAGGCGTGAATCAAATCAGTTGGAACGGAGTCCGGTGAGTGAAAGAGCCGGACTTCAAATGTGCCCTTTGGGAAGCAGGTCTACAGATGTGTGCCGTCTTGTTATAGTGGAGCGCTCATACCGCTCACCTTTGGATGGACATACTTGGACAACAGAGTGACATTCGTTCAGAAACGGGACTTGACCAATTCTGTGAGACCGTGCCACTCGTACAAAGGATTAAATCCATAACTATGCATTTGATAACGGAGATATCTAAATGTCCGAGGAAATTGAGGGTCCGAAGATTCTGGGTGTGCTTTATATCCTGTCTGCCCTCCAGTTGATAATCGTTTATGCTTTCGGCCTTGGTTGGGCCATAGTGTATAACCCCACTTTTCTGACCTTTGCGTGGTTCGTGTACCTAGCAGCCTTTGTGGCAGTGCCCATCTGTATCGGATTGGGACTTGCCAAGATAAAGACATGGGGTTGGTTTGCAGGAATAGGGCACAATCTGATTGCAATCGTCGCTGCCGCCCTGGGATTTCTGCCTAGTCTGTCAGCAATCTGGGCTGCAGTGGTCACAGTCTATCTTCTCACACCGAGAGTTCGTGATGCATTCAACATCTCAGAACCGTCGTTTCTGTCACAGTGACTCCTGCACAGTCTAGGTGAACGTCTGACACGTTCAAGAAGTAGACTGATTACCATAAAGCGAGATAGCCTATGCTGAGTATGGAGAAATGGAATTGAGACGTTCTTCGAAATATGTGACAGTAGGAGTCATCCTGATTGTTCTAGGATTTCTGTTGAACCAAGTTGTAATCTGGCTATTCTACCAGGCTGTTATGCCAGAGCCCGGGGAAATACCCCCACCAGTTGCCGTAATTGCGGGTACTGTTTTCCTAGCGTTGATACCAATCGGTCTGATTCTCGTTCTATACGGCCTCTATCTGAGGTGGATAGAATCACAACAGTCTATTACGTGATAGACCCGACGTGAAACTATGCCTCGGGTGGATATCTCTGCCTCAGCCAGAGCAATGCCAGATAGAAGACTATCGGGGCGACTGTCCAGACCAGTTGTGGGATCAGGGTGTAGCCGACCTCGCTTGCCCCGCCCGGGAGTGGCGGGATGATGACGGGGTTCCATGGAAGTGGCACATAGAACCACACACGACCCACAAAGAGATACTCTACGAGGAAGCCTTGAAACACTCCCCAGCTCTCCATGATAGCCAACTCCCTCCAGTCAAATGATGTGAAGAGAGGTCTTTTGGAGAGTAGTCTTTGAGAGAGCCAGACACCCACCATGAAGATGCCTCCGTCCCAGATGGAGTGGCTCAGTTTCTTCGGCCATCCGCTGAGGCCAAAGGGCCAAGGATTGACCGAGTACGCAAAATCGGGTCCCAGAAACATGAATGTGAACTCCCAGGTTGCTCCTATGAGGCAACCGATCCAAAATGCATAGTAGAGTGCCCGATCGATCCGTCCACTTCTATACAAATAGATGAAGAGCAGGATGAGAACGACTGATACTGCGTAGTCGCCAATCATGAAGACAAGGTCTATGGGTGCCAATTGCATGGCACAACGGATTTGCAGAGTGCGATATAATCTCTTCGAGGCGATACGAGTCGGTTGGAGCGTCCGCTCAGGCAGCTGGACTCAATATCAGGATAATCAAGGTGAAAAGCATGAACGCAACGCAGACCGCGGCAGTTTCCATCGTTCTTATTGAGTTTCTCATTGCATTGAAGTTGCAGTAGCCAGACCGTGCGTCAACAGCAGTCCAGAACATGCAGGCATTGGCGATACATCTCTTTTCTAAATGGGCACTCCCTGAGCTCTCGGTATTCGTTCTCGTCTTCGAAACACCCCATCAACTCTCTTCGATGCATACCGCAGAAGCTGGATAAGAGTCCTTGCTCTGGCAGCAGAACAACACGTGGAACATGTTCTACCGTGTCAATAGTCGTTTCAAGCCTAAGTAGCTAGGTTTATCCGTGGTGCGAGAGTGCGGACACTATAGGTGCCAAGCCATGGATGAATGGAAAGCGGCTGACTGGTTGTACAGTGGGCAAAGAATCGTGGAGTGGGCGCGCACATCCTCGTCCGGGTTTCCATTGCTGTTATTCTTGAGACATTCTCATCGTGATCAGATTGATGATATGGACACCATGGTTACCGGCGAACTGACAGAGATTGGAAAGCATCTCTCTAGGGAGATGGGACGACGGCTTCCGATGGACAGACCCTACCGTGTGTTCACAAGTATCGTTCCCCGAAGCTTCCAGACTGCTGAGGCCATAGCTGAGGGCATTTCCGAGAGTGGTGGGACTGTCAGCGACATCGAGGCCCTATCGGTTCTGATGGGCCCCCATGTGAGTGAGAAGGAGGTCTGGACCAATCTGCATCCTGACGGAGAGAATGTCACCCAGTTCGTGAATCACTGGGCAGAGGGACGGTTCGGAGAGAGGATGGAGCCGTTTGATGAGTACATCCCTCGCCTACTTCGAGATACCTTCGGACGGCTGCGCGACACTGATTCACCGGAAACTCACCTTCATATCACACACGATCTGGCAATGATGTGCATGAAGCGTGCCATCTTTGAAGGGCCTGTTGAACCGGCTGACCGAGAACCGTATCTTGGGGGACTGGGAGGAAAACGGACGGGTTCAGCATTTCAGATTCTTGTCGGTTGTGATGGAAAGACGGTTGATTTCTCGTACAACGATTGACCCATGGGGTGAGCCTTGTGGATGTCTTTGAGCATCAGTCACCCACGATAACTTCCATTCCATCGTATGCAGCCTCAATCTTGATGCTGTCCGAGAGTCTTCGCAGTTTCCTACGGGCCTCTCTTGGGTCATCATAGAACCAGCTCCCGAGATGCGTGAAGATGATGTGGTCAGTGAAGTCACCAAACAGGCCGACCAGTTTGCCGATTCCATTGTGTCCCCAGACACTCTCCCCGTCGCTCATGATGAAGCCTCCCTTCCTGATGAAGCTCCCATCTGTGATGACCAGATCAAGCTCTTCAAGTCCGTCGTGATACTCCTTCTCAATCCAGACCATGTCTCCGGTGTAAAGGACCCTCGTATCAGACTCGATAAGATAGGCACTGGATTTGACGAGTTTGCTGTGGATTGTGGGAATCGAAACAATTCGGTATCCCTTAACTTCGACCTCTTCAGGCACGACCTTGGGAAAGCCCTTCTCGTACTCCTCTGGAGCATAAGTTGGTGCATCGATGTCTATCTCAACGTTATCTCTGATGAATATCGCATGGTCGGGATGAAGGTGGGTGATGAAGATTGCTGCGGGACTCTCGTCAAGAAACTCCCTTTCTCCCAAGTCGAAGAGCAGCGTGCCGTCAACAAGCACACCTGAGTGCTTCGAGTGATATGGTGCTGACAGGTCCGTGTTTGCCCGTGTGCCAAGGAACTGGATCTTCATGGTCATTTCGATGACTGGGCCGGTACCTGAAGACTCTTTGGAATTACAGGACTCATCCTCCAATCACAAGATTCTGTTGACTAGGTCATACTCTATCATGTGGGCAAGATGACCAGAAGTGTTGGACGCATTGTACCGTCATCTGACAGCATCGGTTTCAATCAGCGATACTGCAATCTCCCCTCCTAGAGAACCGGCTGAGGACAGAAGCGGATCCTCTTGCTGAGTGAAAGAAAAGAAAAAGAAGGAAGGGCACATGGCGTTACGTCTTGCCGGAGAGCCGTTTCTACTTCTGTGGCACGTAGGCAGGTTTGGTGAAGGATTCTACAATCCTGTTTTCCTCTATTCTCATTCTGATATGTCAGTTGGTCCGGAGATAACACCGGCCTTATGTCGTACAGGCTATAACACCGCTCACAGTTCTTGTATTTCACCGCTATCGCAGTACTCTTCCAGTCACATTACTCACATTCTCTTAGATGTCCAATCTTTTCAGATGATGATGCAGAGGAGTCCGTCCAAGCCCTTGAGCACCATAATCTCCTCTGAGAGCAACTTACTGACAGTCCGTACCCTGTGTTGAAATCGGATACGATTTTCTCAACAGATACTGGAATCAGGAATATGCCACAGAGGCCGCACGAGTAATGAGAAACCATACCGTTGAGGGACTTGTCATCGAGTGGCGACTGCTATGTTGTTCCATCCGCAGGCACAATATGATGTCACAGTATGTGGTTGAGGGGTTGGGAACGCATCGGGCGAAGGAATTCTAGGCAGGTGGTATCGAGTACTAAGTCTACGCATTTGCAGAATACTGATGTGTTTGCGCCTCGTAGTGGTGGGACTGCCTTCGGTCTTCAGTCACCTTCGGCACTACACCACAGGCCGACTTGACACTATTGACGTGTTCGCTGTGGGCGTACTTGGTTCGCACCCCAAACGTCGAGTTGCTGTTGATACGACTGAATCTGTACCAAGAGTGACTGGTTGAGTTATGCACATCAAATTGTTAATATTCAGACTTTAATCAAAACATCCCTGTGAAATTCCTCTTGGTAACAGAAACTAAGAAGGTTATTAGTGCCCTCGAGAACAGGCTTTGGGAAATAGTGACCACGATATGTAAAACCATTCAGGACGGAAACGGCAGAATTAAAATGTGAAAGTGTGAGCGTATTACTAAGTTTAAGAAACGGACTGATGACAAAATGGAGAAACTGCTACTTGTTGATATGGACAAGTGCACGGGTTGCAAGCAGTGTGACCTCGCATGTTCATTTATCAAAGAAGACCTCTTTGACCCAGCCCGCGGGCGAATCAAGGTGATGAAGTTTGAGGATATCGCCCTGGGCATCCAGCTGCTCTGCGAACAGTGTGATGCGTATCCATGCATTGATTCATGTCCAGAGGGTGCGCTTTCACGAAGCGAGAAGACCGGAATCATCTCTGTAGATGCCGAGATCTGCACACAATGTGGTTCGTGTGTTGATGCATGCCCCTATCATGGTATAAGACTACATCCAGAAACCAGTGTTCCCCTCATCTGCGACCTCTGTGGAGGCGACCCCTACTGTGTGAAACACTGTGTGCCGGAAGCTTTGACTTGGGTGGATGCAACTCCAGAAGCAATGACGCAGAAGAAGAAGCTCCGTTCAGCCCGAATGGCTATGTACCGAAACATGAAGAAGGAGGGTAGATAAGCAATGTACGGACATCAAGGCAAGATTCTACACGTCGACCTAAGCGATGGAAAGATATGGGAGGAAGGTCTACCCCAAGAGTGGAGAGAACTCTACATAGGCTCAAGAGGAATAAATGCACGTCTTCTCTGGGACTACTGCAAGGATCCTGGGATTACTTGGGACGACCCGAAAAATGTCATCATCTACGCCCCTGGTGCACTCACGGGAACGACTGCTCCGGCATCAGGTAGGACATCCGTGACCACTGTGGGCTGTACGACTGGATTGTACCTGAAGAGCAATACTGGTGGGCATTGGGGGGCCGAATTGAAGTTTGCAGGCTATGATCATCTTGTGGTTCATGGACAGTCAGACAAGCCAGTCTATATTCATATTGAGGATGACAACGTAGAGATACTTGACGCAAAGGAACTATGGGGCCGGGACATAATTGAAACAGACGCATGGCTCAAGAAGAAGCATGGAGAAGACTCGAAAGGTCTCTATATCGGTCCCGCAGGCGAAAATCTAGTACGAGCGGCGTCTATCCATTGCTCCGTATATCACGCGGCGGGAAGGGGTGGTGGTGCTGCAGTGATGGGCAAGAAGAAGCTGAAGGCCATCTCGGTCAAGGGAACCAAGCCCGTTAAGGTTAAGGATCCAAAGAAGTTCGCAGAAACTGCAGAGGAGATGAGAGAGAACCTGCGAAGCGACAGCGGAGCAATTAGCCTACACGAACACGGCACTTCTGGTTCACTTGCGGGTGTCAATGAGCTACATGCGTTCCCAGGTAAGAACTGGCAGACGGGTTACACACCAAACGTCTATCCCATAACGGGCCAAGCTCTTACCGAACAAGGTTATCTCAAGAGACGAGTGGCCTGCTTTGGTTGTACCATAGGGTGTCACAGGTATTCCACAATTGACCAGGGAGAGAATGCCGGAATTGCTAGTGGAGGCCCAGAATACGAAACCTTTGGTGCGCTGGGCAACGGGCCGGGCATCATTAGCACCGAGGGAGTTCTGATTCTCAACGAAACCTGCAACAGGCTTGGTCTTGACACGATCTCAGCAGGGACAGTCACACAATGGGCCATTGAGAGCTATGAGAGAGGCATCCTGAAGAAGGAGGACACTAACGGACTCGACCTTGGTTGGGGTAAGATTGATGAAACCCTCAAAACGATTGAGGCCATTGCCAAGAGAGAAGGCAAGCTCGGAAACCTTTTGGCCGACGGCCTGAAGATAGCCACCGAAAAGATAGGCCAAGACTCGTACAAATGGGCAATCATAAATGCTAAGGGTCTTGAGCAGTCAAATGTCGAAACACGCTCAGCCAAAGCATACGCTCTAGCTTTCGCCGTTAACCCGAGAGGAAATGACCACCTCATGACTGAGACCTTTGCTGAGTTTGGGGCAAGCCCAGAGGCGGTCGAACTCATAGAGAAGCTCACGGGTGATAAGAAATGGGCCTCACCTCATTTCACTGACTATAGAGCAGAGATAGTGCGTTGGCACGAGGACTGCTATGAGATAACTGAGGCTCTCGGCTTCTGCGTGTTCACGTCTACTGCAGCCTACGGTGTTAACCCCGACAACATGGCCCGCTTGTTTGAGGCGGCCACAGGTATCCCGATGAATGAAGACAAGATTATGGAAACAGGCCGAAGGGTAGTAACTCTTGAGAAGGCATTCAATGTGACCCGTGGCGCCACACGAGAGCACGATAATCTCCCGTGGCGACTCATGAACGAAGGTGCAGCTTCAGGTCCTCTCAAGGGCGAGAAGAACTCACAAGAGGAGCTCGACCAAATGCTTGACAGGTACTATGCACTCCACGAATGGGATAAGGAAACCAGCTGGCCCACCAGAGAAACACTTGAGAAACTGAGTCTCAACGACGTGGCGGAGTACTTGGATGAGATTGGGAAGCTGCCCTAGGTGAGGAGGCAAGCCCTCTTCATCTCCTTTACAATAGATAGGAGACAGTAGCAGAATGAAAGGATTCAAGGAAATAGGGTTGGCAATGACCGGAGTCTTTCCAGTCTCCGAAGCCGTTGAGATGGCTGTAGCAACCGAGAGGTTTGGGCTTGGTTCAGTCTGGTTTGCTGAGGACTACTTCTTCAGAGGAGGTATTCCATACATGGCTGCTGCCTCCATGGCCACAGAACACGTGAGGATAGGATTGGGAGTAGTGAATCCGTATTCCCGGCATCCAGCTCTAATAGCAATGGAATTTGCGACGATTGACGAGATGTCTAGCAAGAGAGCAGTATTCGGAATCGGCTCAGGAGTCCCGTTTTGGATGCAACAGATGGGTTTTCCTGTGAAGAAGCCTCTCTCTCGCACGAGAGAATGCACCGAGCTAATCAGGAAGATACTGACAGGGGACAGCGTCACGTTCGACGGACAGTTCTTCAAGGCAGAAGATGTGAAGCTCATCTTCCAACCTGTAAGAAATAACCCGCCAATCTACCTGGCTTTTGAAGGAAAGATGGGGCTCAAACTTGCCGGAGAGATTGGCGATGGTGCGATTCTCTCCATCTTCAACACCGCGAGCTATGTCAAATGGGCATGGGACAGAGTCGAACTCGGCGCAGAGAAAGCGGGAAGATCTACCGAAGACTTCGAGATGGTTTCATACCTCCCCATGGTGATAGATGAAGATACTGACAAGGCAATAGGCCTTGCAAGGAATTTGATGAAACTCTACTTGCCTCACTCTCAACCGGGCGGTCCCCTGATGGAGCGTGCAGGAATCAAGGACGAGGATACCCTCGCCTTTCGAAGGGCAGAAGAAGCCGGAGAAGACGTAGGAGAGCTAATCACGGACAAGATGGTCGTGACACTAGGGGTTGTTGGCGACATCGAGTCCTGTACAAAACAGCTGCAGGAGATAATAGACGCAGGTGCAAACACTGTTGTCGCCTTCCCGGTTCCTGGCACGAATCCCATTCAAACAGCAGAGATATTAGCGAGCGAGATTGCTCCGCATCTCGAGTGACCTTCTAGCAAAAACCAACATCACCAAAATCGGGGACCTCATCAATGACACAGCCAGTGGAGTTCTTTTGCCTAGGTGACGATGAGGCGGTCGACTTACCGTCCGCCTCCAAACGAAGAAATCGAATCATAGCATATGTGTCTACCTTCCTTGTCACCTTCACTCTAGGTACTACAGAGATATTTGCGCCTTGGTACACCGGCATCTTAGGCGGCAGCGGATTTGAAATAGGATGGGCAATGGGCTCGTTTGGAGCGGTTTATATGATATCTCCTGCATTAGGAGGACGGTTCTCAGATCGGGTAGGAAGAAAACTCTCACTAATGATAGCAACGTCTGCCTACGTCGTCGTTCTTATTCTGTATTTGAATCCTTTTGCCAGTCCGTTGTACCTTATCAGCATTAGAGCACTCGAAGGATTGGTATACGGATTTATCGCTCCGTCTATCGAAGGAATGCTGGCCGAATTGACCCCAGAGGCCGAGTGTGAGGTCTTAGGCAACTTTTCGACTTCCTGGAGTGCTGGAATGATTATGAGCCCCTTCGTCATAGCCTATGTCCAAGGGCTCTATACACCACAAGCACCAATCTACGTTGTGTTGGCGATTGAACTCATATCTCTGGGACTTATTGGAGGGTTCTTACATGGATATCGGAGAAAGACTACGTTTTTTGCTGAAAGAATGGATGAACTCCAACCCTCAGAGAATTCATTTATCTCGCCTAAGAAGGCATCTAGGACCAGTCCCAGATTTATTGCCTCATATCTCTCAATCTTGCTGTGGGGTGTAGTATCCACAGTTGTTCTGGCATTATTCCCATCATATGTTGAATCGCTGCCGGGTTTGGGGGCAGACCAGTGGGGAGTCATGTTGCTGGTCTGGAACGGAATCCGGACTGTGGCCTTCATAATCACGGCTCGACTACCGGACCGATTCATGGGCTCAGTGATAACATGTGGAGCCATATTATCAGGAATCTCTTCTCTGGTCTTGTTTGTGTTCACTGACTTCTGGATGCTCACGATTGCCATGGTTGTATCGGGAGTAGCCGTAGGCTTCAGCTATCTCGGTGCTATCTATCTCATTGTATCCGCCACTGAGATCGATAAGGGGTCCTATGCTGGCCTGGTTGAGAGTATGGGTGGCTTGGGGCTCTTTATTGGTCCCATTCTTGGCGGCTGGTTAGCAGACTTCGTTATCAATCTGCCCTACCTAATGTGTACGGTGCTCTCATTGATTGTACTCATTGGGATTATGCCATTATTGAGAAGGGATGGGCAGGTCATGACCTCTCCTTGAGGATACCATCGAACGCTCCCTTTAAGGAAGGTGCCTCATTCACCCTCTTTGGGGGCGGACTTGGATAGGCAACCTTACTGTGTGAGAGTCCGGATTCCACAAGTAAGAAGGCCGTCCTCATCGCGACCACCCAAGGATCAATCACAGGAACGCCTAGTTGTTCCATGATGGGATGGAGGTCAACCTCGTAAGAGAGGGCGGTGCAACCTAGGACAATTACGTCGGCGCCATCTCCCTCAATAAGTTCCCTGCTCCGGGTCAGTATCTCCTTTTGAGCATCCTCTGGCTTCTTTGAGATTTCAAGAACTGGAATGTCCAAGTACTTGACACCGGCACAGAAGGGCTCCAGACCCTCCTTTCTGATACCATATTCAAAACACCGTTTCAATGACTCACCTTGTACAGTGACCACCCCAAAACGGGTTCCAAGAGTGAGAGCAAGATGCAGCGAGGTGTTCCTGGGACCCACAACAGGAATCTGTGAAACCTCTCGAGCCGCCTCGAGAATAGGGTCGCAGGCGCAGTCAATTACTATGACATCATAACCCTCCCTGTTAGCACGAACAATTTGCTCGAGGATGAAAGGTGCATTATAGGCCTCATCGGCTAGCGACTCCACACTGTGAGTACCATGTCGCGGGGTCATATTTCCAACTTCAGAACCTTCTGGAACGTGTTTCATGATGTACGATCTCTTCTTTGGATTAGTCCACCAATCAATCCCAGTGGCCCCGATGAGTGCAAGACGTGTCATGTGGCACATACTCCATTGTGAATTCCCTCGTTCCAAGAAGAGGGATTCTCTTTCTCCGTCTAGCCAAGCCGCCCAATAATATCTTCCATGGGCTTGTATTTCAGCTCAGGGTGTCCATATCGTTCGGGCGAAAACGCCTTCCTGCCAATTTCTGTGTTTGCCGCGTACCTCAGCCTCTCGTGTGCGGGCATCGCTGTGACAACAATATCCATGCCCTCTTTGAGGTTGGAACTCATAACACCATGACCAGTATCCGGATAATGGATGCAGATCAAATCAGGAAACATGACGATGGGTTCGTCATCAAAGAGGGCCATCATGTACTCGTTCTTCACGACTATCTGGAGATTGCCCTTGAGATCATCTGGAGCAATGGTCACAGACACATGCCAGTGTCCTGCCCTGTCTTCCCCTTTTACTTCAGTAATCTTCCCCGAAGCCACTCTTTGGGAATCAGGCATGATATCCAAGAACGCCTCGATCGGATCTTGCTTGTTTTCATTGGCATCCCGTATCGCCTCACCAAGCCGAATCGATTTCGAGATGCTATCAGGAACTACAGCCTCCTTAAGCTGTGCGCCTGTTTGGTAGTAATGATTATTTGCCCCGGCCCCGCCATCCTTGACCACGGCAAACCGACCAATCTCATCTGCAAGTGCGGGAGATGTTGTCTTCTCAACGATGATTATGCTTCCGTTCTTTGATACCACTGGCATCGGACAGAGTTCGATTCCATAGCCAACGAAGGTAATCATCTGAGTTTCAGGTGCGGACCGGCCAAGACCATCGCCGTCGACTGTTGTGATTCCAGCACGAGCGGCCAGCGAGAGCATGACCGTTGTGTTTGTGCCTCCAAGCTCGAAGGGTACAAGATGGTCAACCTTCTTCCCAGTAATCCTCTCTGACACCTTCATGGCTTCGTGGAGTTCGTAACGAGTTTCCCATGTCTTCAGCATATCCCCTATGGATGTGAAAGCACTGACAGAACCCATGTAACCTCCACAGACGATGAAGGCATCATCCTTGATTTCTGATGAAGGTGTTGCTTCGTAGACTCGCCCCTTTCTGTAGTCCCAATCCACCATGGGCTTCCCGAAGCCTACGGGGTCGCCGCCACCGCCAGTTCCAAGAATCCCAACTCCAGTAAGCATATCATAAGCGTTCTGTATCGACAGCTTCATTGTTGCCAAACCTCTGAACCTGCTCTAGTCTGTTTATCGGGTTCCATCCATAGAGTCCACAATCTTGTACCATCGCTGCTTTGTGCCCACTTTGGCACGTCTTCTCCACCCACGCGACTTGGGCTCATCTTCAATCATCTTGGCGAGCTTCATCACTCTTTTAGTTATCAAATCCGTCTGCTCCTGAGTAATCTCCTCAACTCCTGGTATGAAATCCAAGAACTTTTTGATGTTGGTGATGACTGTGTAGTAGAATCCCCAATCATCTGACAGTACTTTGGCAATGTAGGAGCCGTTGATCATGGAATCATCATCGTTGTCACTAACCTCGTGAGCAAGAAACGTGATTATGAGGTCTTTCAGGTCCTTGGCATTGATCTCAACAATCTGTGTCTTCTCGAGAAACAGCTCAGCCAAAGGGATTGTGGGGGCATCAACTTCTAGACGTTTGTTCTTCTTGAAATCGATCTTGTGGCAGAACTCGAGATGGTCATAGAAGACGTCGACCTTCCGTCCTCTTTCCTTGTCGATAAAGAGATCTCTAAGAGTGCTAGCTCGGGCAAAGCTGGGAGGCACCCAATGGTAACCAAGATCATCTCTAAAGAGGTTGATTATCTTCTGTTGAAACTTGTAGTAAGACACGTAGTCAATGTCTGTGACCTCTCGACCCATCTTCCTGTGAAGGTCAGTATACTCAGGGCTCTTAAGCCTGAAAGCCAAACATCCGATAATACGCAGGGGTACTCCGATTCCTGCTGCTGCTTTCTCAATCCTCAAGGCTTCTTCCATGAAATCGTCAAGAATAGCCCCATACTTGCCAGACAATTTACCAATCTCCAATAGACCGTATAGTGACTCTCTGGAGAAGCCAATCGGAGTTTTAATATCTTACGACTTGTTGAGTTTCATTTCTTAAATTGGGCTGCTGTTGCACCATAATACCTTTAAACGTCGGAATCAGCCGAAGACTAGTTCTGAGCTTTCAAGTACAGAGAGAGATAAGATTCCCGAGAGGCAGTACAATGCGGATATTCCTAGCAGCAGACCCCCACGGAAGTCAACAGACGTGGGAGAAGATGTGTCGTGCACCGAAGGTGTTCAAGGCTGATGTAGCCATGATGTGTGGTGATCTTACTGGAAAGGCAATCATGCCGATCATCCAGGAGAAGGAAGACCGTTGGTATGCGCAGCCATATGGCAATAAGAAGACCTTCAAGAAGCAGAAAGATCTTGACAAGTTCATCAGATTTGTAGAAACTGAGGGTTACTATCCCAAGATTCTAACACCCGACGAGCTAGCCAAGCTCAGAGAAACTGAAGGAGCCATTACCCAGCTATTCAAAGACCTGATGAGAGAGAGGATACAGCTGTGGATGGATATGGCCAGGGAGAGAATCCCTGAAGATGTGATGGTTGTGGTCAATCCAGGAAATGACGACGATTGGGCTATCGATGAGGTCATCAAGAATGACCCGAGGATTATCTACCCACTGAACAGAGTCGTTGATGTAAGAGGATATCCTATGATATCATGCGAGTGGGTGAACTCGACACCTTGGAACACACATCGGGAGTGCCCAGATGAAGAACTAATGGACAAGCTTGAAGCGGAATTCGCCCGCCTTGAAACTGATGATTACTCAAATGTGATCTGCAACTTCCACGACCCGCCACACAACTCTGGACTCGATACAGCTCCATCACTCACAGCTGACCACAGAATCAAGAAGTCTGGGGCATATGAGGTAATGGAACCAGTGGGCAGCAAGTCGGTACGTGCTGTTATTGAGAAGTATCAGCCTCTCCTAGGCATGCATGGACATATCCACGAGTCAGTGGGGTATCGACAGATTGGCAAGACCCTCTGCATCAATCCAGGTTCTGAGTATCGTGAGGGCATTCTAAAGGGATTCGTCATCAATGTTGATGACGGCAAGGTCACAGCAGGCCGCGTAGAGCTCTAGAAATAAACAAAAGACAGGACGATACATGAGCGACCTCCTTGCTTCTCTTCGTCCAGTTTGTGTGAATAGATTTAAGGGAGTTAAACTTGCTTAGGTGTTAAACTCACGCAAAGGATGGTCGAAATCATGGGCCTAATCTTAAAGAACCGTACAGACATCGAAGATCTCGCAACTGGCTGTACCTTTTTTGGTACGGGGGGTGGAGGGAGCAAGCAGCTCGGCTTGAACATGCTTTACCCGCATGTCGACGCAGGAAAGAAAATCGATATCATTGATGTTGAAAAGATCAAACTTGATGACTGGCTCGCGTGTCCATACTACTCGGGCACAATTGCTCCTCCGACGCCGGAAACAGATGCGCTGAGAAAGAGATTTGCTTGGGATTTATTCGAGAATGAGCTTGCAGAAGGGCTTGCAACCCTCGAGAAACACATGGACGTCGAGTTTGCAGCAGTAGCACCCTTTGAGCTTGGCGGAGTGAACACACCGGCGCCCATTGATGCAGCCATGAAACACGGAATTCCGTGCGTAGACGGAGACTACTCAGGAAGGGCGGTTCCCGAAATCTGTCAGAACACAGTCTGCGTGAAGGGATTCTCTATGGCCCCGATGGCCCTGATAGACTGGTATGGCAACAAGACCATCGTGGAACATGTCATAAACTACGAGATGGGAGAAAGGATATCGAAAGCACTCAGCGAGGTGGCGTGGGGTCGTCTCGGGAACGTTGCATTTCCAGTTCAGGGCAAAGACTTCCACAGAGCAATCATCCCCGGAACACTCTCTAAGGCCTTTACCGTGGGCCGGCTGATTAGAGAGAGCAGAGAATCCGGAGATGATCCTGCAGAGAAGATTGTAGAAAAGGCTGGTGGATGGATTCTATTCAAAGGCACCGTCGTTCAGAAGACCTGGGAGAACAAGCAGGGTTACATGTGGGGTGAAACAGAGATCAAAGGTAGTGGACCTAAGATTGGTTCTAAGCTCAAGGTTTGGTTCAAAAACGAGAATCATATCACGTGGCTTGATGGAAAACCCTGGGTGACGAGCCCCGATATTATCGAGATTATCGATTCAAAGACAGGAGAGCCAATCACAAACACAGACATCAGGAAAGGCGACAATGTCGTCGTGATTGGGATGAAAGGAGCGCCTGTATTCAGAGAGCCAGAGGGTCTGAAGGTGTTGGGACCACGTCATTTCGGATTCAATCTTGACTACAGGCCCATAGAGGTCTTACTTTAACATCAGAGTATCGGCGGTATGATTGGCCGACCCTGAACTCCGCAAGAATACCTCAGTCCAAGTGAGGACTAGACCCTGATTCTAACAACGTAGTGTTTTCTGAAGCCTGACGGCTCTTTTAGGATGTCGATTCCCTTGTAATCGTTGTTGAAGAGCTTCAGTAGGTTCTTGTCAGGATCCGCATTGCTCCTGCGCAGGAGCCTAGCAATATGATAGATCATGGATTGGGACCATTTCTTGAGTACCTTCCTTTCTTTGCGCACAAGTTCTGGATGATCCTCTATGTAGTCATGTATGGTCCACGCAACCTTTCGGTTGAACCACGCAGAAGTCAGCCAGCTAATCAGGAGTAGGGCCATGGCCACGATGGACAGCGGAAGTGCAATGGGTTCCAGCCAAGCTAACTGCAGTACCCATGTGGCAAGAAGAAGAGGAACAGCAATTGTCAACAGTGCCATTGACGCGAAGGAAACATACTGTCTCTGATTGAGCCACTTCTCCACGTTTGGTATCTTTGGTCCCACTGCAGCAATCCTGTGAAGCACAGCCCTGATAGTCCCCCATTGCTGTATGAAACCTCTTGGAAGTTCGCCTCTATTGATTGCCTTATCAACAAACTCAGTGCTGTAAGTCCTATTAATGCGATACGCATCCATCACGGTGGCGAGATTCTTGCTGAATTTCAGAGGCAGACCTGAGGTTTCAATCTCTAAGGCCTCAAAGGAATCAGAAGAACTCCGGCTTCGCTTGGGTCCTTGGCTCATCGGTAAGAGTCCTCTCCTGTCAGGTTCCAAGACACGAGCTCTTAACGTTTTTGATTCAGAGTTTAACCTATGTCACTTTACTTAAGAGTGGAACGTCCGAAAGCCTATTTAACGGACGAATGATGTGAGTCGAGATATGCTTGATGACTTTGAATACGTTGGCACTGACCCCCTCAATCCGGAGAATGAAGTTCGAATTGGTGGAACCTGTGCCACATTCTTCCTGCAGCGAGAGAGGAAGGGAAAGCAATACCATGCACATTATGACGCCAGTTGGGATGAAGTAGTTTCCTTTGATGTGTGCGATGTACACTATTGTATGAACAATTCCACATGGCCACTTGACGAAGAACTGCCGAAAGGATTCGAACCCATCGATAGTGTGGGAATTGTATATCTCTATAATCTCCCCCACGGCAGAGCGTTCTTCCCGATATGGAGCATTATTCCCTTAGAAGATGTTCCGACGGTCAGGGGGCTCATTGAAGCGAAACTTCGAAGACCCTACCTGCCGGGGCTTGCCCATCATGGTACTGCTGCGGCTGTGAAGTACATAATTGAGCGTTGCGAGGTCATCGAGCGCATAGGCTCTAATTGGTATGACTGGACAAAGAAGGGACGGCAGGCAAGACCAAATCCCAAGTTCAGAGAGAGAGCACCCGACTACGTGTACTGCAAGGAGGGCATGGCGCTGGACCTATACGGCGCAGGAGAGCAGCTTGAGCAGATGGCAACTTTTTGGCCTTGGCGACTCATCAAGAGGGTGTTCGCGGATCATGACGAGTTCTCCGTTCGCTATCAGTGGAAAGACGATGCCTATGTCTTCAGTCAGCAGGTGTTAGAAGATGATGAGCGTAAAAGGTTCGCTGAGGCAGCAGAAAACGCCCTTCAACTGTACAATTCATCGGAGAATGTTGAAGAACTTCTTCTCATCAGACCGTGGTCATTTCCATCTCGTTTTCACAGGACATGGGACAAACTGGAGCCTCTCTCAAGCAAAGCTAGCCGTAATGCTTTCCCACCTATCCATGACTTCACTGAGGAAGATAGATTTTAGTTTCAGATAGGCAGGTCTGAACTCGAGGAATAAAGGTGAGAAGAGAGCTTGCTGCTCTCTTCCTATGATTTATGGGCTACTCGGGCGGGAGTTGTCCGAATATGGCACTCATCTCAATACCCTTGGCCTTGTTCTTCATGCCATAGTACAGATAGGCAAGCTGGCCTATCACGTAGATGATCACAGTGAACCAGACTTCATACTGAACCCCGGGATCAGGCGTGTATGCCACCATGGCATAGAAGAAGGCTGTACCTGCTATCAGACCACCAATCGAAATCAGTGGAATGCCGAAGATCTTCCAAGATCCGCTCCGCTCCCATAATGTAGGTCGGTAGTATGGGAGCGACACTGCAGCGAGAGACATCTGCCATCTGATAAACACGTACGTATATGCCACGCCTATCAGAGAGGCGAGTGCTGTTCCGTAGAAGTACTGCAAGATTGTAGCATAAGCTACTGTTCCAACCGAAAGAATCAACCAGAACCACAGTGTAATGTGTGGAACATGATACTTTGGATGGACTCTTGCAAACATCTCGGGACAGAATCTGTCCATGGCCATGCTATGCATTGGGCGTGTCACCCACAGCGCATTACTCGGGGAGTCTAGTACACTGGCAAAAATCGGGCACAAGATCACGAAGAATGCCAGTGGGCTGGCACCCAGAATCACGGCTGCATAATTACCGAATCCAGGGAAGAATCCGAGGCTGTAGGACGTCACGTTGATCCCGTACAAATACTCTCCCATGGAACTCTCAACCGCAAAGGCAGAGAGTAGGAAAAAGGCAGCAATGCCCGCCCAACCACCCACATTGCTGAGCGGAATGTTCTTGCTCGGTTGTGACACCTCGCCAGCAACAGGCATGATTAGATAAGGCCACATTCCACCGACTGTCAGAATGAGCGCACCACCTATTGCAGCTGGGTTGAAGTCCACATACGCAGAATTGTCAAAGGCTTCTATAGGCGCCCAAGACCCTGCACCAAACACATTCTCCCATACTGTTTCGGTCATCGGTGTTGTAATCATGACTAAATCAGCTACTAATAGCGCCAAGATGTTGATGATACCTAGGATTATCACAAACCATCCCAGCCATTTTACGCTGAGATAGCTGAAGATGAAACCAACGAGTATCATCAGAACCGCCGCTGTAAACAACCAGATGACATCAGTGCCAAGGGTTGTTGCAAAGCTGATCAGCCCGGGATTATTCGATGCGTAGCCGACAACAGTGAGCCCGCCAGCGAATATTTGCACGGCGAAAAAGCTACCAGTTCCCCTGAAGACAGGGTTGGTGATAACGCTTCGCCAACCTTCCATAACACCGAATATTGGACTCAGACCACGTCCAGTGAAGTGGTATGAGGCTCCAGACCTTGGCATGGCAAGCATCAGCACCATCAGCGCGATAGCTTCAAAGAATACAATACCTGCACCGATTGCGTACATAGGTACCAGATGTGCACCAGGATACCAAGTGGAAACCTGCGGTCCAAAGAAGTGGAACCATGGACCCAGGGTTAGTGCTATTGGAAGAAGTAGAGCGAAACCCGTACCAACCTCTCTCACGAGGCCGGAGCTCTCTCGCACGAAGAGGAGTTTTTCTTCCTCACTCATTTGCGTTGTTCTCCTTACATTTTATCTCTCACAAGATACGTATAAGACATATCCGGTGATAACTGAGAAGACAGTAACGGCTGTATTTAAGGTTGGCTGGCGAGCTATTTAACAAACGAAAACGGGGTCTTGGTTATATACGGAGAGGCAATGGGAACACAACTCGATTCTAGAATCTTAAAAACGCCTTGATTTCCTAGTCATTTTGTCAGATATGTGTATGATTTCCTCCTTGCTGACATGTAGTCTTGAACACTCTCAGGGGAGGGATGGAACGCAGAAGTCTCTTACAGGTGACGTTCACTCACCAAATTGTAAGAAACAGATTATCTAGAAATGACGGATTCTTGAGGAGGACTGCGTCTAGTGCTGCCAATCCATGGATCAGCGCGGCAGTGGATCTTGAAGGAACTCTCTGGGCCGATTAAGCCGAAATTAAACATAGGGGAATTACGCTGCGCCATCTGATGTCAGTTGTCCAAAGAACTCTTCATCTAGGAACAGCATGTCGATCTTGCGAGACTTCACACCCGCGCGGCTCTCTTCCAGAATGTTCAAGATGATCTCCTTGTCCATGATGTGAATGGGTGGCACTGAATAACGGCTCATCACCGCCGCCTCCCTAGCCTCCTTCGTGCAGATGCCGTTGCTGATCAGGACACCTTGATTGGCTTGATAGTTGGGAAGCGCACCTCGAATCTCTAGGATGGTGGCCTTTCCAATCTCTTCATCCAATCCGCACTTCTTGATATAGAATACTACTGGAGCCGCGCCGCCATCATCGAGCCAAGAGCCTGTGAGAACAACAGTTGCGTTGTAGCGTTCTCGCTCCCGCACATCTTCCACGCGCACTCTGATGTTAGCAAGGATGGTATTTGCCAGTTGGGTGAACCCATTTAGATCGAGTCGGTCAATAGCCTCGTTAACATCGCTTCGAGCCTTCCGGTTCACTTCCTTGACCTTCTCTCGTATCTCCGCATCAATCTTTTCCTCGTCTTTCGCGGCCTCACAGAGCTCGTTGTAACGGTAGAGACCGGCCTTCACTCGCACAAAGTATGGAGGACGTCCTTCAGTTTCGGCCTGTGCCTTCTCAATCGAAAGAGAGGCAGACACAGAAGCGGGATCTCTTCCAAGCTCTTCGGCAATCTCCCGATAGTGGATTGGCTCGTTTCGGGCGTTTTCAGCCATCCATTCTCTAAGTGTAGTCCGGGAAGTTCTTGAGTCAGCCAATATTCAAAGCAACCATTATCTTTTGTCGTGTCGCAATCTAGACCTATGAGTTGACGGTTCTCTTCAGCGTTTATGGGCAATGCATATGCAGGCTTTGACCGTATGCGAGTTCCGCCTCTTCACAGTTATTAAAAGCTTTATGGATGTCCAATATGTCTTAATCGAGAGGCATAAAAGACTTGACCGCACAGCTTAAGCAACCTGAGAAAGGACGTGCTTAGTATGACCGAGGTCTACGTTAAGCTCATGAACAAGGGCATGAAATACGACGAACACAATATGTTCCCATTTGAGGCTGAAGAAGGCTCGACCATACGGGATCTCATTGAGCACCTCCATGAGGAGTATGGGGAGCGCTTTGAGAGCTACCTCGATGATGCTAAGAAGAAGAATCTTCGAAGAGATGCCATTGTCATAGTAAACGGAATGAATATGGTCGCTAGAGCGGGACTGGAAACAAAGCTCTCCAAGGGAGATCTCGTGGTATTCATGATTGCAGCTGTGGGCGGCTAGTCTTCAGGGAAGTAATCCGACTCCAGAATCTCAGGATCTTCTATCCCGACAGCCACTGCCATTAGTTCGGCAATATCCAGAACTCGTGCCTCAACATCCGCCGCGTAAGTCCCGTGGGTGAGATTCATCTCGCAGGCAGGACAGATTGTGACCAGGGTTTCGGCACCGGTTTCTATGAAATCTTGAATTCGCTCCTTGGCCACCCTGTTGGAGTAGTCCTCGTACATGATCTTCACGCCGCCACCGCCACCGCAGCAAAATGCCTCTTCTCTGTTCCGTGACATCTCAACGAACTCAACCCCCGGAAGCGCCGCGAGAATCTTCCGAGCCGGTTCGTAGATACCGCGATAACGCCCAATCTCACATGGGTCATGATAGGTTACTTTCTTGTTGAGAGGAATCGTGAACTCCAGTTTCTTCTTGTCGACTATCTCCTCTAGGACCTGACTGGTGTGTCGGACTTTGATTGGAAACGCATCTAGATTCAAGATCTTAGGATATTCCTCGTCGAAGGCCCTAAAGCAGCTGGGGCACGGCGTGATAATCTCCTTCACTGCACGTTCCTGCAGTTTCTTCAGATAATCCCGTGCCCACTGTTCATTATTCTCGACTTGCCCAGTAATCCAATAGGGTGCTCCACAGCACATCTGGTCATCGCCAAGGAAATCCAAATCATACCCAGCGGTCTGAAGCAAGCGCACGAGGATATTGGTCTTCTCTTTGAAACGATGACTGGCTAAGCAACCAGGGAAGAACAACACTCCAGAGCCCTCCTTGAACTCCAGTCCGTCAGCCCATTTTGTGTGGCGCTCGGGCGTATCTGCGAAGATGTTGCCGGTTTGAATGGCAGTGTTGGCCATGGTTTCTCCTCCTTCAGGTATCTTCACTCCTTGGTCCACGAAGTCCGCGCGCATTGCTTTTGTTATTGCTATGGCATCAATGTTGGCTGCCTTCTTGCACTCCTCACGACACCTGCCGCACATGAAGCAGCCAAAGATTCTCTCAGCCAGCTCATCGCTATATTCGAGTTTCTCCTCAAGAAGCCCCCGGGCGATGGCCATTCGTCCCCGGAGTGTGGCTGATTCCCAAGTCTGCGTGAATATCTGCGGACAACGTTCATTGAAGTCTGTTCCTTTGCAGAAATTACACCTTCCGCAGGCGTAAATCATGTCTCTGTATTCCTCGATTCTCATCGTAGTTCCTCTTCAGGGATGAATATGCCCCGTTGTAGGACATTCTTGGGGTCGAGTGTCTTCTTCAGGGTCTTGAGGAGTCGGTAGTAGCCAGTGTCCCTTTCGGCCACAAAACGTCTTAGTCCGTCACGGCCTCCAATGCCATAGGGCACAACAGGACCGGAGAGCACCTTGGCATCAATTTCATCAGCCATCTCTACAAGTTCCTTCCAATCCTCAGGCTCCTTATAGTTCGTGACCATGAAGGCCAGCCATCGACGAGGAAGGATTTGTCCACCAAACCCTGCCTTCTTGTAATCTCGTTTCTCGAGGAGCTCCTCTCTCCAGATCCTGTAGACAAACTGGATATCATCGATTCGAAGAGTCCCAGCTCCAAAGAAGTGCCAGACACCTTCTGTAAAGAGATCGGTGAAACCCGTGAGAATTCTGTCAAAGTAATCATTGGCAGGAGCAGGATCTCCGATCTCTCCGCCGAGTTCACTGATTTTCGCAAGGATTCGTTCTTTCCGATATTCGATGATTTCCTTCTCGTAGCCAAAAAGATCCATCATGAGAACGAATGCATCAGGGGAATCGGGATCAACCCAGAGATAGATGCCCTGCAAGTACTCGTCACCCACATAACGGTTGACGAAATGACCAAACTCGACGACGTCATCAAGAGTCTTCATTACTACCAGGATTCGCTCAATATAGTCTGTCGCAGGACGAATTCGTAGGGTCAACTCCGTACAGACGCCTAGTATACCCTCAGCTCCAATGAACATACCCGCCAGATCAGGGCCAAGACACTGACGTTCGAACTTTCCAGCGCTCGGCCATGCAGCAGAGCCGGTCTCTACGACGTCCCCGTTTGGAAGAACCATCTCAAGAGTAAGAACATCTTGGTTTCCGTGGAAGCCGAACTTAGCCGTTGAATGAGGACCTCCTCCTGCCTTCATGACTGACCCACCGATGGTCATGGCTGGGCCTCCTGCCTCCGAGCAGAGATATGTCAAACCGCGTTTCCTCAAAGCCTGATCGAGCTTTCCCCAAGTACAATTGGGCTGTACTGTCACGGCCAAATCACGGTCATTTATCTCGAGAATCTTGTTCATTCGACCCATGTCCATCATGATTCCAGGCTCTTGGGCTAGATATGCATCCCAGTGTGACGTTCCGCCACCCCGAATGTATACTGGAACGTCTTGTTCATTCGCTATTGCAAGAATCGCCCTGATGTCCTCCCGGGTTTCGGGCATGACTACGTGGGAAGGCATCTTTGGTCGAGCAGGACTGAGGTCTCGGCTATACGTGATCAAGTCGAAGTCCTTGTCAGTGACTCGTTCGGGACCAATAGCTTCACTCAGAAGATTGGTCAACTTCTCTATGGTCACCATGTTTCGGTCTCCGACCCATTTCTCACGTTCGGGTTATTAAAGAGCTGCCATGGAGCACTTTAATAATCGAGGTGTAATCTTGACAAACACCATGAAACCTCGTGAACGTGTCTTGAAGGCATTGGGCCATGAAGAACCTGACAGGGTACCCATTGACTACTGGACAACTCCCTCAGCGTATGAGCAACTGCGGGAACATCTCGGAATTACAGCCCCTGAAACACAAGAGTGGGGCATCATGTCAAACTGGAAGATATCTGAAGAGATGCTGAAGCGACTTCACGTCGACTTTCGTCGTGTATACATGAATCCTTCAGCTAGATTCAAAGTGAAGACCTATCCTGATGGAACAACTGATTCGGAATATGGTTTCCGGGGAAAGTGGTTCGGACCCTACTGGGAGGTAACCCACTTCCCGTGGGCGGAAATCACGGAAGTTGAGGAAGTCGAGGGATGGGAATGGCCGGATGCGGATGACCCCTCTAGAATGGATGGCGTCACTGAGTGGGCTCAACACCTTCACGAGGAAACTGACTATGCTGTGGTGGGCATGGTTGGGGGGCCCTGGGGCGTCTTCGAGATATGTGCACACTACATGCGAGGCTTTGAGAAGTTCCTCATTGACCTTGCGGAGGGAACTCTCCTCGCTGAGGCCATGATGGATAAGTCAATGGAATTCGCCATGGATATGAACCGTGTATTGTTAGATGCAGTTGGCGAATACCTCGACATTGTTCAAGTGGGAGATGATTTGGGTCATCAGCACGGGCTCATCATGAGTCCAAGAATGTACAGGAAGCTCATCAGACCTAGGCATGAGAAGATTTACGGGGACATACACAGACGTGCACCCCATGTCGAGTTGCTCTACCACAGCTGTGGGGCTATAGAACCGCTTATCAACGATCTTATAGATGTTGGAGTGGACATCCTCAACCCAATTCAGCCATTGGCAAAGGGAATGGATTCAGCAGAGCTTAAAGAGAAATATGGAGGTCGCCTCTCTTTCCACGGAGCTATTGACCTGCAACGGGCAATGTCCGAGCGGGGAACAGTTCGGGAAGTCAAGGAGGAGGTGGACACTCGTCTGAAGGCACTCGCTCCTGGAGGAGGCTACATACTGGCTCCTGCCCACAACATTCAACCGGACTCAACTCCGGAGAAGACTCTCACGATGTATGATTATGCAAAAAAGCGGGGGAGGTATCCCATCAAGGTTTAGGGAATTGGCTTCTCCTTGTGGAGCTCATGGGGGTCTTTACCTTCGTCTAGTTTCCCTGCCCACCACCTGTCAGTTGACACGACCTTCTCAGCGTGCGTGAGCACATCCTCTATGGAATCTGCGGGGATAACAACGACGCCGTCACCGTCACCAAAGATCAGGTCTCCCGGATGAATGAGCACGCCCCCGCAAACAATAGGCTCATTCACCGACTCCATATCCAGACGACCGCGCATAGTGCCTGGATGACGACCTCTGGCAAACACTGGGAAGTGCATCCTGTTAATGTCGTCAATGTCACGAGACGTCCCTTCGACCAGCGCCCCTCTGACACCACAGGTTTGCCCAATCCGTGTGAGAACTTGGCCCCAAGCAGAGCAGTCTATTGCACCGCCCGTATCTATGGAAATTAGATCTCCATCCCTAGCTTTGGTTGCCAAACTCATGAAGGTATCGAGCTGCCGCTCGTCGTAGGGTCTGTCCTCCGGAGACCTGACCATGCGGCCAGTTCTGGCGAACCCCGCCATCCTCCGGTTCTCTGTAAGAGGAACTATGCCGCGGTCCATACAGACTCCATCCAAACCCACCTCATCAGCAGCATCTGAAACAGCCGCAACGTAGAGCTTGAGAGTTCGCTGCAGAATGGAGTCACTCCTGTTAGTCATTGGTGCCACTCACCCTCTTGCTTTTGCCATCTGTAGATGCAGTGGTTGTCCCCTCTCATCATGCACCTCGGAAGAGTCATCTTCAAGGAGGGATCTACGGCTTGTGCTATACCCTCGTCAGTCTTTGTTACCCATTTGCAGATGTCATCAGCTGCGCTCATGCTCTTGAAGGTTTCAATCCATGGGCACTTCGTAACCTTGAGATCAAGTCGATTATCATCATGATCAGACACGCTGAGCTCGAATCCAAAATACGGATAGGCATCTCTGAACATCTCAAAGATGGATATGAGGTCGCCCTTCCGTAGAGAGCCGCCCGCCAGTGCTGCCTTGCCCAGACTGACACCATGAAGCCGATTCTCCTCTCCTATAGCCTCAAGACCCTTCTTTCCCATGACCTTCCTGAAGGTTTCAATATAGACTACGTGTGCGCTTGCCAGCGTGGCCATGTTTGTCTTCCGAACAACATCCGCCGTCGGTTCATCCATAGAACTCACATCCAAATCTGTCATGTCTAGACGGTCTTAAATCTCCTCTGAAAAATGCCGCTGTCTGTTAAAGTGAACTTGTACATTAGAGAGCTTATATAAACCGCCAGACATTCCCCTCACCGCCGGTGATGTCAGTGCTTGCAGAAAGAAACAGATATGTACCTGCCAGTGAAATTCGCAGAATTTTCAATATGATTGCAGACCGTCCAGACGTCCTCGATATGACACTAGGTGTCCCTGACTTCGACACCCCCTCTCACATAAAGGAAGCAGCCAAGGATGCCATAGATAAAGGATACACACGATACACTCACAATGCAGGCTACATGGACGTCAGGGAGGCTATGGCAGAGAAGTTCAAACGCGATAACAGAATAGACGCCGATCCGGTCACAGATATCATGTTGACTGCAGGAGGAATGGGGGCGCTTGTTCTTGCGAATCTTGTCTTAGTCGATCCTGGAGACGAGGTTCTCTATCCCGACCCTGGATTTGTCAGCCATTTTGCGCACGCGGCACTCGCCCAGGGGAAGCCAGTTGTCGTTCCTCTGAGAAAGGAGCACGGATTTGGGATGCTTGCTGAAGATATCGCGAGCCGACTCACTGAGAGGACAAAGCTACTCGTCCTCAACTCCCCAAACAACCCTACCGGAGGGGTCACTAGCAACAAGGAAATCAGAAGAATTGCAGACTTATGCTTGGAGAACGATATCTATGTTATTTCAGACGAAGCATACGAGAAGTTCATTTATGATAGCCCCGAACCCCTTTTTATTGGATCCATTCCAGAGATGAAGGAGAGAGTAATCTCTATCTTCTCGCTCTCAAAGAGTTACGCAATGACGGGGTGGAGAATAGGCGCCTGTACCGGTCCAGAGGACATCATCCAAGCAATGGTCAAGCTTCAGGAGCATATACTCTCCATGCCAACGAGTATATCACAGAAAGCAGCCAAGGCAGCCGTGAGTGGATCTCAAGACTGCGTAGACAAGATGATCTCAACCTTCCGAAAGAGAAGGAATCTTATCACTCGGAATCTTGCATCAATAGAGGGGGTTGAGATAGACCCACCCGGTGGTGCATTCTATGTCTTTCCGGATGTTTCAGCCTATGGTATGAAATCCTACGATTTAGTATTGAAGATTCTTGAGGAAACTGGAGTAGTTACAGTTCATGGTTCTGCTTTTGGAGGCCATGGCGAAGGTTTCCTACGTCTCTGCTATGCTGTGTCAACCGAAAAAATAGACGAGGCCTTGGCCAAGCTCGAGAAGTACCTCCCCACCCTGCTCAAGTAGTCGAACATATGCGAAGAACGATTAACCGAAATGCGGAGCATACGTATAATGACCTCGCGAACAATGAGAATGAAGGAGCGGATGCTTGCTTCAGAGCCTACAATCTCATCCGAGAGAGCATTCCTTTTCACGGAATACATCGAATCACACCTCGACGAACCACCGATTCGGCGTCTTTCTGGGGCCTTTGCATATGTTCTAGACAACATGACAATTAGAATCGAGCCAGAGGAACTCATCGTCGGAAACATGGGGCCAACCCCGAGATCGTGCCAGGTCTTCCCGGAATACAGCTGGAAATGGATAGAAAATGAGCTAGACCGTTTCAATAGAAGAAGAACCGAGAGATTTCAGATTGGCAGGGAAGACAAGAAGAAACTCCGAAAGGTCTTCAAGTTCTGGAAGGGTCGCAGCACGGCAGAGATAGCCTCGATTCGCATGCCTGAAGAATCGTTAAAGTCATCGAAGGCAGGCCTGTTCACCATCGGTGCTCCAGGTACTGGAATAGGACACGTCATAGTAGATTATCAGCGAGTCCTGAATGAGGGACTTTTGGGAATACTTCGGCAGGCTGAAACCAAGCTCGAATCGTATGACTTGGAAGAAGAGCCCCCTGGTTTCTATGAAGCAGTCAAGGTGACTTATGAAGCGGTCATCAGGTTCGCGCATCGTTTCGCAGAACTAGCCTCGAAGATGGCAGATGACGAAACTGACGCCAATCGCAGGAAAGAACTGAACGAGATTGCTCGGATATGCAGAAAGGTACCTGCCCATCCGGCTGATACTTTCCACGAAGCTCTGCAGTCATTCTGGTTCATTCATCTTCTTGTCCAGACCGAATCAAATGGACACTCTATATCTACAGGTAGATTTGACCAATATATGATTCCTTACTACGAAGCAGGCATCAAAGCAAAGAGGTTCTCGAGAAACGATGCGCTTGAGCTCCTCGAGATGCTGTGGGTGAAGTTCACCTCGCTTATCAAACTGAGAGACGAATACTACAGCGTGGCCTTTGCAGGACACCCGATGTTCCAGAACCTCACAATCGGAGGCCAAGATTCGAGCGGAAGAGATGCCTCAAACAGCCTGACAGAGCTGGTCCTTGAGGCAACGGCTAACATAAGGGTGACACAGCCGACTGTTTCTTTCAGATGGCACAGCAATACCCCAGAAGCCCTCAAGATGAAGGTGGTTGAGGTAATTGTAGAGGGCCTAGGGATGCCAGGTCTCTTCAACGACGAGGCAATAATGGAAACCATGCGGGACAAGGGCACAGACGAAGATGAGGTTCATGACTATTCGATACTCGGTTGTGTTGAGCCGATAATCGGAGGAAAGACAGATTCAAGGCAGAACATCGGCTACGTCAATCTGCCCAAGATTCTTGAAGTCACACTTAACAACGGGAGAGATCCGAGAACCAACATGCAGGTGGGACTTGAAACGGGGGATCCTGTAGATTTCAGCAGCTTCGATGATCTTTGGAAGGCGTTTGAGAAGCAGGTTGACCATGCTATTGAGTTACTTACGCGTGCAGACAGAGTTGCAGCCGGCATTCATCTAGAGAATGTCCCAACGCCATTTATCTCCAGCCTGCTTGAAGGCTGTTTCGAGAAAGGTAAGACAATGCAGGAAGGCGGTGCCAAGTACAACTCTGGAGGAATTATGGGTGTGGGAATAGCCATCGTCGCTGACTCCCTACAGGTACTTCGAAAATTCATCTTCGAAACTGGGGAGATTCCGATGGCGAGTCTCCTGAAAGTTCTCTCCAATGACTATGAGGGCCAAGAAACGCTTCGTTTGAAACTTGAGAATGACCCAGAGAAGTACGGTAACGACATAGAGCGAGTAGATTTACTTGCTCGCCGCACAGGAGAAGTGTTCTGCGACGCAATTCAAAGGCGCCCGACAACGCGTGATGGCGGCTACCATGGCGCTCTTTTCTCGGTGTCAATGTATATCCCACAGGGAGAGGTAGTGGGGGCCACACCAGACGGTAGACATGCAGGACATATGCTGTCTGATGGAGTTTCACCGACCCAGAATCGAGACGTGAATGGTCCAACGGCGGCCATGAAATCAGTGGCCAGACTGAATCACAGACTATGCTACAACGGAACCCTTTGCAACATGAAATTCATTCCTGAGTTCTTCAGTACTGAGACGAGAAGAGAGAAGTTCGCAGGAATGATAGATGCCTACTTCAGGATGGGGGCCTTCCATGTGCAATTCAATGTGGTTTCTAGAGAAACCCTCGAGGATGCGAAAATCAACCCATTACAGCATAGAGACCTCATTGTTCGTGTAGCAGGATATAGTGCATATTTCATTGAACTCGATCCATTCGTTCAGGATGAAGTCATTGCCAGAACGGTGTTCAGATGACTTGTCTTTTCCAATACGTTTTAAATCTCGGACCAACACTTCTTTTACTACCTTAAGTCACGAGATGGTGGTTCAATGGGTTACGATGTTGTTACGTTTGGCGAGGTTATGCTGAGACTCTCGCCTCCAGACTTCATGCGTTTCGAGCAGACCCACAGCTACAACGCGCATGCAGGAGGCGCAGAGATGAATGTTGCAGTGGCCTGTGCTCGGTTGGGTCTGAATTCTGCTTATGTGACCAAGTTGGGCGACAACTCCATTGGTCACTTCATAAGAAATAAAGCTAGAGAACATGGTGTTGAAACATCACATATACTGTGGAGCCCTGATAGCCGCTGTGGAGTCTACTATGTCGAGTTTGGTTCAGCCCCTCGCACCAATCGCGTCATCTATGACCGAAAGGATTCTGCAATCAGTAAGATCAAACCGGGTGAAGTGGAATGGATACAGATTCTGAAAGGGACCAAGCTGTTCCACACTAGCGGTATAACACCGGCCCTAAGCGCGACCTGCCGAGAGGCAACCAGCGAAGCCCTCAGGGTGGCGAAAGAGCAGGGCTGCAAAGTATCTTATGATGTGAACTATAGAGGGAAATTGTGGAGCCCCTTAGAAGCAAACAAGTTCACCGGGCCGGCCTCCGAGCACATAGACATATTGATCACGACCGAAGAAGACACAAAGGTGGTCTATGGTATCGAGGGAAAAGACTACGAGGATGTTGCAGCTAAGCTTGTTGACAAATTCGGGTTCGAGGTCGTAGTAATAACACTGAGAGAAACGCCCTCAGTATGGAAGAATGTATGGTCCGTCTTTGCATACTCCGACGGAAAGGTCTATCGCAGTCCGAAGTATGATGTTGAGGTGGTTGACAGGCTCGGAGGAGGTGACTCCTGTAGTGCAGGATTCATCTATGGTTACCTCGAGCTTGGCGATACTCAGAAGGCAGTGGATTTCGGTTCTGCATTCTCGGCCATAAAACATTCTGTGCCGGGCGACCTAGCCTTCGTCTATAGAGAAGAAGTTGAAAAGCTAATCAAGGGACGAGAGAGAGGTCTTAGAATAGACAGATAGGTGAATAATATGTGGGAGAAACAGAAAGCAATGCGTCTAATCTACGAAACTGGTCTCATTCCCATCATCCGAGTGGACTCGCCAGACCTAGCATTCAAGGTATCAGATGCCTTCTTGGAAGGCGGTGTTAACATCATCGAGGTCACTTTCAGTGTGCCCGGTGCAATTGACGTTGTGAAACAACTGGCCGACAGCTATGGCGACAAGGTTCTGATTGGAACAGGCACTGTTCTTGATGGAGCTACAGCACGCCAGGCAATTCTTGCAGGAAGCGAGTTCATTGTGAGCCCCTCCTACTCAAGAGAGCTCATCGAAACAAGCCGAAGATACGCGAAACCTTGCATCCCCGGAGCTGTGACTCCAACAGAAATTCTTGAAGCCTACACTATGGGTGCCGACGCCGTCAAGGTGTTCCCATGTGGAAATCTGGGGGGCGCCTCCTATCTTAAGGCAGTAAGAGCTCCAATCCCTCATATTCCCTTGGTACCAACAGGAGGTGTGGATCTTGATACTGCGGGCCCAATGCTGGGTGCGGGTGCATTCGCACTCGGAGTCGGGTCTGCAATCACAGATAAGAAAGCAATCAAGGAAGGGCGCTTCGACATTATCACTGAGAACGTGGAGAAGTTCCTAGAGATTGTCAAGAAGTACCGATAACGCACACATGCTTCGCTTCCTCTTCTGACGAAAGGCGAAAGAATCGAAGAGCCACACCTAGATCTTGCTGTGAACAGCCGAATGATACCTAGAGTAACCAAAGATAACAAACGAACTGCTGGAAAAAGAGTCGGCATTAGTCCTCTTGTGCAATGGCGACTGGGTCTGATGGGCCAATCTGCTTGGTGCCTGCAATCTTAGGTTCAATGAGAAACCAAAAGGGTTTGCATTCAGTCTGCTGTTTCGGTACTGATTGAAGCTACGGCGTATGACAAGGTAAGAAAGAGGCGTGCTATCCTACTATTTCTCAGGATACAGACTTACTTGAGTGGCGCGTACGTAGCTTTGGTGGAGGCCTCTTTTATCCCGTTCTTCTCTATTCTCCTTCTAGCACGTCAGTTGACCTAGAGAAAATACTCCCCTTGTACTGTATAGGTTACAGCACCGCTCCACAGTTCTTACACTTGCCCGCTATGGCCACATTTTCAAGACCACAATAACGGCACTCCCGTATCTTCCCAATCTCCTCTAGCCACGATGCAGAGAAGCCATCCAGGCTCTTGAGCACCATGGTCTCATCTGAGAGAGGGTCATATATCCGAATGTCATACATCGGCATGTTGTTGACAGTATGTGTGACACGTGACTCCAAAAACTGGCCCATGGGTCTTCCAGCGAAACGCTCCAATGACATCTCCTTGACGATACGGTCGCCACGGACCTCGATTATCCGCTCATCTGTCAGGTAGTATCTTGTACGTCTTCTCACGATATAGAAGTACATGAAGATGACAATACCACCCACTGCCGCAAAGAGCGGGGGAGCTGCTCCTGAGAGACCAAGATCGGACGCAATCGTGAAGGGGAGCGAAATAATGCTTAATACCAACAAAATCCCAAAACACGTTATCCAGAACCCGGTTCCTGGTCTTCGGATCCAGACTATCCTCTCGCCGGGCCATAGGCCTGTTACGGGAGGGACAAATCGCCGACTCTGGGATGATACTCTCTCGGCATTCACTACCTCACACCTCTGAATGCACTGGTTTTCGTGGATTTGAATGCATCTGCTCCGGATGTCTGGCTCAGTGGTAGACTGTCTATGATGAGGCCTATCCTAAACCGGAAGGATGAGTTTCGGCCCCTCGTTCTCTGGATCATTGACTTCTCGCGAAACCTCGATGCCCTCCAGCCGTTCATCCGGAAAGGAATCCAGCAGAGTCAACAGCTCCTCTTTGGCCGACTCGGAGTCCAATCAGATGTTCTCTTCATCGCTCTCCTGAGCCGACAATAGAGCCTAAGTCGTCACTATTGGGAGGGTACAGGCGAGAAGCACACTCGAGAAATTCCTTGGAAGAGAAAAAGGAAAAGAAGGATGAGGCTAAAATATTAGCCTCTCTGACATCGGAAACAAAAATCTACTCAAGGAGTAATGTTGGACCTCGTCGTCCTTGCAGGACAGCTACTGCGGTGACATCATCACCAGCTTCAAGAGTTAGGTCAAGGGGACCGATGACTGTGATGTCAGTACCCGCGAGTTTTACCTCTACGGTGTATGTACCTGCCGGCAATTCGATGGGACCTACCGTGTCTCTGAAAGAGAAAGTAAAGGCAAGTTCACCATTAACGTAGACGTCCACTGGTAGCTCAAAAGGCAGAGCGAATGGGTCACCAAGCAGGATTTGACCTGCTGCAGTACCGGGAATTCGATGCTTTACAGTTAGAGTTGCTGTATCTTCGATGGTCACGGCTCCAACAGAACTTATGCTGAGGAAAACCATGATCATAGCCATAGCCAGAAGGGATTTTGTTCGGTTCATCAATAAATCACCTATTAGTGTATGTAGTGAACAATAGTTAATTCGGAATAATATAAGAGGCTTGTGATATGTATTCTATACTCTTCTCCAACAAAAACTGGCATGGAAATCGTTGTGTCAGAATAACGCCGATTTCGGGCGCCAGTAGATTCTGATACAACACTGGAATAGGGAGTGAGAGGGGAAGATGAGGGAGTGGTAGGAGATCGATGCAGAGGACAGGGCTCGCGCTGAGCAGAAGAAAAAGAAAGGAAGAAAGGGTTGATGGTGCCCCTCGTCTCGAAGATGATTCTACTTGAGCGGGACGTACGCGGAGCTCTTCGTGGCACCGATTCCGGGCGATCCATGTCGAACTTCACGATTGGTCATAGCCATTTCTCTTCTGAATCAGAGGAAAAAAAGTAGTCTTATCATCTAGTCCTGAATAAGTATAGCTCATCCACTGGTCTGACAGGGGTTTGCTCATGATACAGAGAGGGACATGGCTGGCTTGCATCGTATTCGGTATACTTGTGGGTTCAATTGCCTTTGTTGGAGCGAATAGCCTCCCAATAGAAACAAAGATCGGCTCTCTACCGATAGATGAAACAGCCTTTTGGAGTTATGTCGATGAATCCGAACGTGTGTTCCGATTTCAGGACCTGGTCATCGAAAACGGTTCATTCATCGTTGTTGATCCCGGTTCTGAGTATTACTTAGTCAACGAGAGCCAGGCCCGCAAGAACGCAATATCGTTCTTCCAGTTGAACTACCCGGAATGGGACTGGTCCTCATTTCATCTCATATATGCCAGTAAGGTCTCCCGTATCCCGGCGTGGCGCTTCTTCGTCAATGAAAAGAGCACATGGGTTCAGGTGAGCGCGGTCTCGGGGGAGGTGATCAGATTCGAGTGTACAAGTGGTGCTCTCAGAGGCGATTCAGAGAATCAGACCCAGCCAATCGCACCAGCTGCTGCAGAGGCCTCTGCAATGGCATTCTTGAATCTGAACAATATCACGTTGCCGAAGGACGCACGCTATTGTGGAGTGATTCAGCATCATACATCCGGCAACTACCACCTCGCTTTCGAACACGTTTCTAATGGCATCTCCATCAAATCCCCTCCTTCTTTCTCATTGGGGTACAGTGGGGATGGCATCCTTATCGAAGTGGATATCCTGACCGGGCGGGTCTCAGGATTCCATTACCTCTGGCGCGATTTGGGCGTTTTCACACTGGGTCCAACGATAAATGAGTTCAGTGCGTATGACATAGCGAAGCAGGTCACTGGGAAACGGGTTGTCATGTACAATCTCACTGTAAGCGACACGATTGAGGCAGAGACCACACCACACCATATGCGCCTTGTCTGGTATGTGGTGACTTCTGATGATGTATCACGATGTGATGTGCTCATCGATGCGCGCACGGGCGAGGTCGTGCAGACTGTGCCGTACCGTGAGAGCCTAGACCTGGCAGTCTTAGAGCGTCCATGCGAAACGCTCTGGATTCTCTTTACGGTGACAAGTATGACAGTTGCCGTTGTAGCGGCTCTCTCCACAGAATACGCTTTAAGGAGATCCGTTAGGAAAATGGAAGTGGAGTAGCTCACAGGAATCTGGGGATGCCATGGATGACGGCGGACGACAAAGAACCTGACCTCCATAGGACGACCCTCCAAGTCTATCGCTGGCTAATCATACAGAACGAGGGCAGGACTCGTCGCGAGGTGAAGGACGGGACGAAGCTGTCCAGCGTCAGCCTCGCATCGTATCATCTGAAGAAGCTGGAGTCCCTTGGCCTTGTGGCTGGGGATGACATGGGCCGATACACGGTTGTACGACTTGTTCCTCTGGGCGAACTCAGGTTCTACCTTCTCCTGGGCAACAGACTCGTGCCGCGTTTCGTTCTATACCTCTCCTTCTACGCCACCTTTCTCTTGCTCTTTGTGTTGGTCATGATGCCCTATGTCCCGATGGATCTCGCAGCTGTGGTGGTTGTGCTGGGGTTGTTCGGGGTTGTCACCTCCTGCATCGAGATATACATACTTCTTGTCCGGAGAACCCGTGATTCGTAGTGGGCGATTGGGTCAAACATGTCAGGCTATTAGAAATGCACCCCTTTACATCCTCATCTTCGATTTGTCGAAGATTTCGGCCATCGCCTCCTGCCCTCCCGCAATAAGAAACTTGCAGGATAGTTTAAGAAGAAACAAAGCAATTGTTCTTCGGGAGAGATCATTCCTAGTTCTCTGTTCCAACGATATTGCAGGGTGGTCAATTGAGATGGGAAAAATGGAATCAAGCTCCAGCATTTCAACTCGTCAGATCCTCATCTTGGTGCTGATATTTCTTCTAGCTCCCCATACATTGAGTATTGAATTCAGATCTTTGGTGGACAACCATCAGACCAGTATCATATTAGTAGCAACAGTCTGGACAATCAGCTACTCCTATGGAAGCTACCTATCTGGCCCATTCTCAAGTCTTTCTTTGCTGATGCCAACAATCGTGCACACCATTTGGAGCGCAATGGCAATGACCCTGGGCGTCTTCCTGCTATGGATGGTGTCTTGTCGTGCCTGGGGCAAGGGCAAGACCATCCGTGGCGTACTGCTTGGAACTCTTATCATTCCGTTGTTCTATCTTGTAGCCTTTTCATACCGCCTGGATGGTTGGGCTGGTATGGATGCATTCCCGCTTCCTGTTCTTCAGATACTGACCTACTTCGTTGCCCATAGGTGGCACGCCAGAAGCGATTATCGGTCTTCATCCGGTTCGGAAGAGCCATAGTGCATGAAGACCGAGGAGTACAAGCGAGAAGCCGAACGCCAGTCTGAACGTGTACTTGAGAAGATGAAGGAGTGGGAGGAGATCGATGCAGCGGATAAGGCACGCACTGAGCGGAAGAAGAAGAGAAAGAAGGACATACGAAGGGAAGTCCATGGCAGAAGACCAGTCTTTCAGGCGAAATGGAAACCTAAGTCGCTGCCCTTCTGGCCCTCTTGAATCACTACGTTCCCACCGGTAGTCTGTAAGTTTTCATCTTGGCATTCAGAAAACCTAGCATATTGTACTCAATTAGCAGCCGGTCCGAGAAGGTCGCAAAGTATCAAGGGGGAGGGGGTAAGTGAGCGACAGATTCTGGGCGGCCGCCCACCCTACACACTCTTGAGGTCTAGATTTCTGCACCGCACTTATGGCACTTCGTGATTCCCTGTTCCACTTTTGCACCACAGTACGGACAGATGACGAAAACCTTGGCTTCAGAGACCGGAGCCGACGTTGCGCTCTCCTTCCTACTTACCGCATAACCAACGCCAGCAATCCCTAACACGATGAATGCCCCAGTGATGAGAGGCATGGAGAGAAGCATCGGGGAGGTATTCGCTGGATCTTGGCCACCTGGATCTTGAGTTGGTGTTGAACCTGAATCTGTCGTGGAGGTCGTTGAACTCGTCCCCGTCGTAGAAGTTACTTCGATAATATTGTCCACGTATACCGTTCGGATGATCTCACGCTCATTGTTCACGTTGTCACTGACGTAGAACTTGACGGTATGGGCGCCGTCGTCAACCTCTTTCGAGTCCCAGTAGTATGTGATTGAGTCAGAACTGACAGTCTTCTTCAGGCTGTCATCAACATAGACGCGCATCAGTTCCACTTCAAACTGATTGTCCTCGGCAGTCGCTTCAAGTACCACCGTTCCATCCACAGTCTGACCTTGATTGGGGCTTATTATGTCAAGTTCGGGTGCTGTCAGGTCGCGACTCAGGTATCCCTGAATATGAATAGTTGTGAAGACGCTGTCGTGATTACTGAAGCACCAATACAGATCACCATTATCAGGAGCAATGAACTCGAAATCGGTGGTGCCCGTGATATCTTCCCCCCAGTGATGGAGAGGGGTTGTACTCTTTCCGTTCTGAACATCGTTATAGCCATCAACATCACAGACGAAGAAGTCTAGGTCCTGGCCAGAGTCGACCTTCACGCTTCCGTAGAATCCCATTCCGGGTTCTACACTAGATGAGCGAATCCAATACCAGCTTCCAGGAGATATGCTCTCGTCAAAGTCGAATCTCGTGTCTGCCACATGAAAGGATCCTGCGGCATAACAGGAAGTAGGTAGCATTACAGTGACTAGAAATATGATTACAGCTAGCTTTCTCATACGAAACTCCCTATCCTATGGCGACGCAAGCAAACCTGCCTTCCTTCTACTAGCATATAACTAATTCTCTGATATAGGAATTCGCCTCGTTTTCATCGCGATACAGAATAAGGCGGTCAGAATCCGGGAGGTAGCACGACTTGGCTATGGCTGTCCTTCTGCCTTTTGTAGAGAATAACTATGGCAATGATTCCCACCACCGCAAATCCTCCAATACCTGTCATCAAGGGGTCAACAACGGCTGGAGCTGGTATCAGAATCATATCTTCATACTCAGTGGCTCTGAGATGGTACTCAAAATCGAACTCATTGGTTTCCACGAATCTTGAGTCTTGTTGGAGAAACAGGCCGCTGGTTTTCTCCCACTCTATCCTGTCCTCAAAAACATCCATGCCTGCTAGGTTACTCTTCGGCTCCAAGACCCATGTTTCATAGGAACCATAGGTCGACTCCCCGGATACGGTGTAGTCCTTATGGTAATCTGTTCCAATGGACCATTCTGAGATATTATGGACGAAGAACCCGTTCTGTTCTCCTGCTTCCGGGAATGGCACTGGTAGCGTTGCAATCCATTCATAGACGAAGACACTGTCGAAGTAGGCAGCAACCGAGTAGTATGATGCTCCCTGCGGCGCGTGGAAGAGAGAGTACCTGCCGTCCTTCTTGTTCACGTTCCCCTCATACTCATACTGCATATCGTCTGTGCCAATGAAGTCCAGTTCACTATCATAGTATCGTATTCCGTCGCTGTCTGGCGTGTACTCCGTGCCCTGACGCTTCTGATAGCACTCTTGTGCATTGAAGTACATCGAAACCTCAAACCTCACAATTTCATCCGAGAGCGATCTCACACTGGCGTACGCGGTTATACTCACATTCAACAACCCTTCTACTCCGTACGGATTGGAGCTGCTAGGTTGTTCGGTCTGCATCCAGCCTCGATAAGTCAGTGTGCCATCATCAAGCAGGAAGTCTTTCGTTTCAAACTCACTGTCCCCTTGGGCTGTTGCATCTACCTGCGCTTGCATGAAAACTACTAAAATGAGAATTGCATATAATACAATGAAGCCCTTCTTCATTCCAATACCACCGTGTAGTCAATGTACAGACTACGATTTATTCTTTCTGAGCGATGGGAAAGTCACGTCCTATATAACGGAAACACATCCATATCGAGGGTGTTATTGAAACTCGTCTAATACTGTCAATGATGAGATGTTACCCTGTTGTGGAATTGTGAACGAGTTCTCAAAGACCCCTGAGTGGAAGGCTGAGATGGAGCGACAGTCCCAACGATTGATGGAGAAAATGACGCGGGATGCCGAGCTCGAGGCGGAAGATAGGGCTCGTCTTGTAAGCACGAAGAAGAAAAAAAAATGGCGCATAATGACCCATTTCGCATAGAATTCCTCCTACTTGAGTGGAACGGCGTCAGGGCTCTTAGTCGTCCCTGGCATTGTATACAAATGTCCAATGGACCACATCAGTGACCGCTATCCATGACTCATATGCTTCATAAAAGCCTGTATCAACGTATTAGTTACCACTAGACTCTCATAACTTCCGATGCCTCCCTATCTTGGCTATGAGGCTGTAGACAGCAATCACACAACACCTATGATACTTGGTGACAATCACTGTACTCGGTAGGTTGCGGTCCGGCGCAACATCTCACCACTGAAAGGAGGAAGTACTGCCCCATGGCCGATAAGTCATCCGGTTCACCCGTCAATCTGTTTCTCAAGATCATAGCGCTCCTGCTCCTGACCATTGGCCCCTGCACGGCGGTATTCACAGCCCTCATCTCCATGACCTTCGTCCCCCGTTATTTCATCGGGCCCAGCCTCGTCTTCTCCGGACTCGTGTTCTTTGTCGGGGCCGGCATTCTCTTGGTCGCAAAGAACATCCGTTACTGGTTCTATTCTCTCATCGTCGGGTTCGCAACCGTACCCGGCTGCATCGTTGCCACAATCATTGTCATCCTCTCCCAGATACGCATCCCCCTTATTGGCAGCGCCTTAGAGGTCGTGGTGGCCGTCCTCTTCTTCGTCGTGATACTGGTACCGTGGTACCTGGACGGAAGAGAAGACACAGACAGGAGGCCTGGTCAAATCCAGTCGTCAACTAGGTCGGTCCGCAGTACCGTCAGCTCATCCCTGACCCACCTGTGGCGGAGGTCACAGGAACGCATCGCGGCTGTGGAACTCACCGAGGTCCCTCATGGTCACGCCTTCCCCGGAGACACCACCAGGAGTTCCGAGCACATCGCCGTGCAGCTCCACCGCGTCATCCGCGCCCTGAATGCTGTTCCGTTTGCTCTTCGTATCGAGCGGCTGCACTCCAAGACGAGGGTCCTCTTTCTGACATGGGCGAGGGACGAGGCGCAGCTCGATCACCAGCACACCCTCCTCATGGATGCCCTGCAGCACAACCTTGTTGGCTTCAGGTTCCAGGCATGCACCTCGTTCTCAGGCATCATACCCCCCGCCACAGACCGGGCGGCTGCTGCCACCATCACCGGTGTGCCAAAGGTCGTGGATGCAGAGGGGAAGGGACATGACACGCTGGAGGCCCTTGCCGGCGTCCTCCAGGGCATGACCAACGGTATCTACCATGTGTCCCTTGAGCCCTTCAGCAGCAAGAAGAGGGAGTTGCGGTCCCTTGAATCCCAGTACCAGCACGAGATGGAGCGCTCTGAGAAGACTATCTCCAGAAAGAAGAGCACACTGTTCAGTGGAGTCCAGCAGGAGTCGAGGACGATAGTTGACCCTGAGGCCCGGCTCCGTGCCGAGCGACTGGAGCGTCGTATCCGGCGGCTGTCAAATGAGCGCCTCTGCAAGGTGAGTGTCACTGTGGCCGCGTGGCATCGTGACGTGGCGCAGGCAGACCGTGCAGTGCAACGCCTTGCTGGAGCCCTGATAGGCTCTCTCAGGCCGGCTGACGAACACGAGGAGTTCGATGTTCATTACACCACCAAGGACCGCACTGTCAAGCGGTCTCTGCTCGGGTTCCCCGCCAAGAAGTCGTCCGTCCTGACCATAGATGAGGCTGCCGGATACGTTTCGATCCCAAGAAGGGACCTGGAGATCCCGGTCACCAGTCGGGAGCGGTTCTCCTCGGGAACTCGTCAGGAGCAACCAGGCCGAGACCCACAGTCCCAGCGACGTACAGAGAAGACTACGGTCTCATCATCATCTCGCCTGCCATGGGTCTTCTTCGGGAGCCCCATCGACCAGGCCGGGCGCGTCCTTGAGAAGAAGCTGGTGGTCTCCAGGCTGGAACACTTCGACATGCACTTCGGAATCTTCGGTGCTACCCGGTCAGGCAAGACCACCACGGCGCTGAGTATCTGTGCTCAGTCCATGGTCAAGGGCGTCAACCCCCTCATCCTTGCCCTCACCAAGGGTCAGGACTGGTGGCCCCTGACCAAGATCCGTTCGAAAGTCCGAGTGTTCACCTGTGGGAGAGATGACATAGCGAACCTGGCGTTCAACATGTGGAGGCCTCCAGAGGGTGTCAGCCTGAACAAGTGGATCGACCGGCTGGTGCAGGTCTGGACTCTGTGGTTGCCCAGTGACAAGGTCATAGCCGTACACATCGATGACCTGATCCACACGGTCTACGACATCTGCGGATACGACCGTGAGACCGGTGAGGGAGGTAGACCAATCCTGCTGCCAGACATTGTTGATGCGGTGGAGCATGTCTGCCGGTCCCTGACATATGAGGACCGGGTGGTCCAGAACTTCCACGGCATCCTAGCCACCAGGGTCAGGAGCATCCTCCGCAAGCCTTCGTTGGTCCACATGTATAACACCCCCACTGGCGTGACCATCAAAGACCTCCTGTCCCAGCCGACCATCGTGGACATGACCGAGCTGTCAGACAGTGACCGAATCCTGCTCATGGGCCTGCTCACTGCCGGGGTCATAGAGTACAAACTGGCACATCCGGAGCACCAGGTCACGAACCTGCTGGTGTTGGAGGAGGCTCACTATCTCCTTGGGAAGATGGGTATGGGAGAAGATGCGCACGCGCTGGCAGTTCGGTCCTTCATCCAGATGCTGCGGGTACTGGGCGGAACGGGCCTGGGCGTGATTATTCTGGACCAGTCACCCACGGAGCTCGTGGAACAGGCCCTCAAGATCATCGTGAACCTCGTTATTCACGCTCTTCCCCACCAGGAGGACCGCGAGCTGGTGGGTCGTCATGCACGATGTACCAACGCACAGATAGAGCACATCGGGGGAATGGAAGTAGGCGAGGCCGTGGTGTATCTGCAGGACGAGGGTGAGCCGAAGAACGTCCGTATCCTTCCTCTGGAGAAGATGGTTCCTTCCACTCGGGTTCAGGACAGAGTTGCCCCTGAGACTCTTCGGTCACACATGCAGAAAATCATCCAGAAACACCCGGAGTTCCAGTCCTCGGAGGCCCTCCCTGAGGGACTTATCGACCGGTTGAAGCATCCTCCGAAGCGGCAGCCACGGGAGGAGACCGTGGAGCCTGAGGTGGCTGGAGGCAGTGGCGAGTTGCAGCGGATAGTGACGAACGAGACCTTCGCTCAGTACTGCCGGGAGTGTCTGGAGCGAGGGGACGGCAGAGGCATTGCGAACCTGATCCTCAGTGCCGCGGAACGACATGGTGACGGTAGCAGAGCCGCTGTACAGGTGTTGCTGGGGCTGGTGGCAGACGAGCACATGGACCATGAGAACGCAGGAGTGCTCGAGCAGGTCACAGCCATCATTGATGGAGCCGACGTGTGATGGCCGGTGAGGGCGGGGAGGAGAAGAGGTCACGAAAGAGTAGAGAGGGTATAGAGAACGATGAGGAGTTCGAGCGTCGTGTGCGTGAGCTGGTAGACGAGGCCCGGAGAAGAACGGCAGCCGAACGAAATGCAGATGGGGGGACAGAGGCGAGGACTGAGGGAGATGAACCTCCCAAGGCGAGTGAGGAGTCCGAGTTCGACCGCAAGATACGCGAGACAGTGGAGGAGGCGAGAGAGCGGACTCGGCGCGAGCGTGCTGAGTTTGACCAGAGTATCAGGGAGATGGTGGACGAGGTCAGGCGCCAGAACGAGGCGGAGCATGAGGAGAGGCGGAATCCAGAGAAGGACAATCCCGGGACTGGCGACGGACTCTCCAGTGAGGAGACCTCTGCCGAGATACGACAGGCTTCGGAGAGGCTCTCTGAGGAGTACCAGTCTGAGCTGAGGGAAAAATTTGAGTTAGAAGAAGACAAAGAACAGGTCGAGGAAGAACCCGAGGAGGAGTCTGCTTCTTCGGATATGTCCTCCTCAGAATCAGGGGAGGTCCGCGTGGAGGAGAACGCGGGGGATCAACAGGTCACGGTCACCGTAGAGATCGAGACTGAGGAGGAACCAGAGGAGAACGCTGACGCTGAGGTGGCGGCTGAGGAGTCAGAGGTTGACAAGACCGCAGCTGCGGACACGAGCCAGGAGGTTCTTGACGAACACGGGCATGAGGCCATGGGGGACAGCGGTGAACCCGATGTCTCTGAGGATGTGAGGGTCAAGGAGGAGACTGACGAAGAGATAGAGCCGCCCGATGTTGAGACCACCGACGAGGAGGGAGAAGATGAGTCTGAAACGGAAGAATCAGACACCACGGAGGACGTGGAGCTCTCTGAGGAGGTCGAGTCCGAGAGCCCCTCGAGGGTGGATGTTGAGCAGTCAGAGGAATCTGACGTTGAGCCTGACACAAACGCCTCTGAAGATATCTCGGAAGAGAACACCGGATCCCCCACTGAGGATGTCCGGGAGAGAGAGGAGTCAGTGCAAGAGGAAGAGACTCCCGATGAACGGGGGAGACTTCATACGACGCTTTCCAGTATCTTTCCTGATGGTGGCCCTCTGCGCCCTTCAATGTTCCCTGAGACCCGCGAGGAACGCCTGAGGCGCCTGCTGAAAGAGGAGTTCGAGAAGCTCCCCGAGGAGGAGAAGGAGCGCCTCAGGGAGGAGGCCAAGGAGTCCCTGAAGAGCAACCAGAGCCTGAAAAGGTATGTCACAGCTTACAGGGAGTCACTGGACGAGGAGGAGCTGGAGGAGCGACTCAAGGACGCGGAGGACTATGTCCGTGTCAAGAAGGCCCTCGAGGAGGCGGATAACGAGCCCGATCTTGACGAACTGGCCCGACAGCTGGGTATCGACCGCAAGCGCATCGAGGAACTGGCTGATGATGACAACGCCCCCGAGCTCATCCGGAATCTCTGGAGTCTAGAGATTGAGCGACGCTGGTCACGGATGCTTCGATACGGCACTCTCCATGAGGACGAGGGTAGCATGGAGCGAATCATCACCATGGTAAAGGACGACCAGGAGATATCCCAGAGCTTCACGGTGGACTTCTGGTGCGCGGAGTTTCAGGCCTGGGGCGAGGTCATGCGTGCCGCCCACAACCACGAGATCCCCTTTGTCATGGTGGACGGGGAGGAGCGTTATCGTAGAGTGTCGGTGGAAAGGCTCGCTGACCGCCTCGGCGTTTCCTCGGAGCGGGTTATCGACTGGCTCAGGGGTGCACCACCGTCCCTCATCGGGGTGGGCATTAAGCAGGATGGCTTTTCGGACATCGAGCGGAGGGAGGACTCATCATGGATTCCGTCCTGCCGTCTGGAGTACGAGGTCATGCTGGGACGCCACAACTTCTACCGCGACCAGCGCAACTTCAAGACCCTGAACAGGTCGGCCCTTGCATACATCGGGCTCAAGGAGATGGAGAGCCGTCGCGACATTGAGAAACTGACCTATGTTGAGATCGCCAAGATCCTCAAAACCACGGCGGCAAGAGTACGGTATTGGGTTCCAGAGAAGAAGACCCCAAGGATCTTCAAGATGCTCGGGTCTGCGGAGAGTTCACGGGCCGAATACGAGGGCAACCTGAGCCCCGAGGCCTTCGAGCATCGCATACCGCCTGAGGTGGTCTATGCGCATCTACGCCATCTCAGGGAAGTCAAGAAACCCACGGTGGATGAACTCTCACGGGCAATCGCGGAGGTCTATCTCTCAGCGGAGCATCCACGGCGAGTGTTGTGGGCTGACATGCGGAATATCAGCTATGGTGGGCCAAATTGGCTGCGGCGCATCGCCAAGGCCACCCTGCGGGAGCGGGAGGCCATCGAGCAGGAGCTCAATGTTCGCCTTAGGCTTGCTGATGACCCGGAGCGCCAGCTCAGGCTGGGTGTGGTGAACGACCGCCTGTATTTTCGCATGCACGACACCCGTGAGCAGAACTGGATGCATCTGTATCGTGAGGAGATATTCAGGTTCCGAAGGCGCTCGGATAAGCGGACGCTCATTACTCTTGCCCGCGACCGTCTTGGACTGGTAGGTGACAGGTACTTCAGCAAGCTCATTGGGCAAATCACTGACTATAATCGAACAGTGTTCAAGTCTTCACAGAACGCTGACCTCAATTCCCGTGCCCCGTATCTCAAGGGGGCCACCCTTGCCCTCATCCTCGATACGCTGGGCGTTGGTCCTGACACCGTCGAGTCGCGCCTCAGGCGGATCGGTCGGCACAAGCACGGTGGTATCGAGAATCCGCGGTTCCCAAAGGACCCATATGCTGTGGACCTTCTTTTCGCGAAGTTGTTCGGGACTGGACTGTCGGATGGACATGTTGAACTCAAACAGAATGGTTTCGTCTATACCGAGTGCGACCCTGACCGCGTGGACATCGTTATCGCGAGTGTCCGCCCCTTGGGCGATGTCTACTACCATGTCGCGATCAGGGAGAATGGCGTGCGACAGGTACGATTCACCAGTGTGCTGGGGCGGTTGTTGGTTTCACGAGGATTTCCGCCTGGTGACAAGGGAATGCAGGCGACTCGTCTTCCGAGGTTCATCCGATATGGATCTGTTAAGATCAAATCATGCTACTTCAGGGAAACCTTCTGTGAAGATGGCTCATTTTCTCTAGATGAATTGGGAAAGAGACCCAAGTTTTCTGTTACTCGTGCCACTACCCTTGCAGATCCCTCAAAACAGGAGTACGATTTTGAATCCTGTATCAAAGACGAGCATATTGGAGTAATCAAAGAAAATGGCACGCGAGAAGATGATGAGCGGTTTGGGCCTAGGTGGGAAATGACGGGCGGAAAGTTAAAGGAAGTTGCTGAAACGTCTGCAACATGCAACGAGTTCCGTGAGATAGTTGAAACGAATAAGCCGCAGTTGTTTCAGGATGAGATAGATGCACTTGCCTCAATAGGTGTTGCAGTGAAGCCCTATCTGGTAAAAATCACATTCTATGAGGGCTCTGGCCGAGTGTCAAGTGAATGGATGTACAGTACCTCTCGAATCACGGAACTTATGCGATTTGTACTCATGTGTCCCCCTAATGATGTGACGAAGTTGGAGAAGGTGAAGAAGTGGGTTAGAAGCAGACCAGATCTAGGCAAACCTATAGCAGAGGAGCTAAAAAGCACAGGGTACCCATGCTATTATGACGAACTTGTGGGTGAGGAATCATGAACTGTGATATTCTAATTGTGAAGGAAAACCTCATGGCCCTCATTGAATCTCATCCTGAGGAATACGGAATTCCCTTGGACAAGGCTGTGGCCCTGCTACTCGGGTCCTCGGAGGATGAGGGCATGGACTGTACAGAGGATGACATTCGCAGAGTGATCATCAAACTGCTGGACGATTGGATCATTGACAAGACCCTGGACCATGTTTCTCCGGAAGACGCGACGAAGTTTGATATTGACCCCGGAAGGCCGGTGTGGCATCTTAAGATTCTCTCTGATGAGGGATCAGAACACTACCAGAACCTCAAGGAGCGGGAGAAGGCATTGATAAGAATCCTGCGCAGCAACACGGGCCCCGAAGATCTCGGGAGGATGAGAGTGGATAAAGCAGTGGAGCTGTTAGAAGAGAAGGGTTTCACGGAGGGCACAGAGCACATCCATATATATGATGTAGTCACGACTTCCTACGAATTCACTGATGGTGAAACTATCGCGTACTACGAAATCGTGGATGAGGCATCAAAGACACCCGAGTTCAAGGCCGCAATGGAACGACAATCCCAACGCGTTCGTGAGAAGATGAAGGAGTGGGAGGAGATTGAGGCGGCTGACCGAGCTCGCAGTGAGAAGAGAAGGAAGAAGGGCAATTGACAGATGGTCTCGTTGAGAGATGGTCCTCCTTAGGCGTGACGATTCCGGGCCATCTAACCCCCTTCTTGCTGTCGAAGCGAGCCCACTGTTATGGCATTGGGAACTCGTGTGGAAGAGGACGCTGAAATCGAAGTACCCGTCAGTAGACACTCTCAATCCAACTGTCGAGATATGAAACGCTACGCATGCTCAGTGCCGGCGAATCTAATACCAAACTATAGAATCTCTGCATTGTTTCCTCGCCAACGTAGACAACATGCAGGAATTGGGGGGAATCACCCGTTGGATCAACTGACAGTCGGCCACTTAGAAGGTCTTTGACATGATGCTTTGGTTGGAGCCGATGAAAATACTCCAAGTCAGCGAAAATGCTACGATGCAAATCTATTAACGCGTCGGAGGAGATGATGACCAAGCGACCATTAATCGGATTCTTTGAGAAGTACTCCTCTACCTTATCCAACGTATCAGAGTGCGGCTCCTTCAAGGAAGGGGTGACAATGATTTCTCCTGAGAAGCCATATTCTCCTAGGAAATCGCAATTGTCTTCGATTGCACGGATGTAACGATGAATTTTGTCACGTTCCTCAACTCTAAATTCAAACTGGGACTCGGTTGATTTTGCATCAACAATGTAGAACTCATCAGGGAGGTACAGCATACCATCCGGGCCATAACCTCCCGCCTTAAACCGGGAGGTTATCCCAAGAGGTTGAAGCAGTCGCAATGCTATCGGTTCGAATCTCTTTCTCCCAGTCTGGGAGAGTCTTCTTGCATTTTCAAGGAACTGAACCTCATCCCGTGTCATAAACAGGCTCTGATCACTCCCAGTGACCTCCCGAATGGATGCAATAATTGATGAGAGAAAGGCCGAGTGGCTTAGGAAGCGTTCCAGATTTCTCATTGTGGGCTCTTGACCAAATAGGGGCAAATCCATTGTGAGCAATTTGGGAAAGGCTATGAGCTCGCTTTGAGAGCGTTCGAAACCTGATTCACTGGATGGGATAAACACCGCTGTATTCGTACTATGTGCAATTGCATCACCTAGCAGTGCGGACAAGGTCGTTGTACTCAGAGGTTTTGCAAGCAGCACCAAATCAAGTTCACCCTCGGAACCGCTCTGAATTCGACCGATTGCATACACACCTGCAATTCTGCTCTCTTCGGTTGAGATGAGATTGAATCCTTCGTTGACTAGGTGATTCCTCATGGTTTTGACAAGATGTTGTACAGATGCTCGATAGGTGGAGTGCTCAAGAAGATGGTCATCTTCGAGTAGGATTACTCGACCACAGCTTGTGCATGTATATCCGATATCAAGTCTAATCCCCATCGTACGATTGCAAGCAGGACAAGGAATCTCTGGTTTCAGACGCTTTTCAAGTATGCCGGCTTCTACGAGTTCTCTGATTACGGTGATTTCATGTCCTTTAGAAACAATCTCGGAGTATCCAATTGCATTATGCGCCGAGAACACATCTGAAACCAGACTCATTTGTGGCAGACTGAGTTGCAAAGTCATTCAACCTGTAAGGAGTTTCCCAATGTAAGCGATCAGATGCCTTTTCGCTTGTTCATTTGTTTCTTTTGTCATTACAAGCTTCTCAGTATCTCTGTTCAAACGGATAGTCGTTTCGTCAGTCACGCCATCATATTCGAACTTGATTTTAATATCCAATGATCTGATATCTGCTCCCGATAGGAGGTTAAAGTCATGATTCTCCGCTAGCTCATCTAGCGCCCTCTTGAGTTTGGTTCCCCGGATAACGAAACTAGGACGATTCGATAGAGGCGCGTTTTCTACACTGATTCTTCTGATATCGTGATCCAAGACTTCAAACTTGTCTGACTCTAATTCCACTTCATGTATCTCTAAAGAATCGCTCCAGTCATAAACTGCTTGTGTTTCAAATGCATCGTCGTGCCCTGTTGTGATTCGCGACAAAAGCAAAACCATGTTCCTAGCTCTTGCCCCGTTTCTACAACGAATGTCGAGAAATCCGGAATCTGTATCATAGTCAATAACAATCCAATCTATGGGCTTCACCCAAAACGCGCTATCCCATTCAACAACCTTTTCCTCATGATTTTCGTATTTCACGAAGAGCCGATAAGTTTCTCGTGTGTCATCAATATGGTGTTCTACCAACTTGACTCTCTTCTCAGCGGTTGACAGCTCGTTCTCTATTAGCTCCGATAGCTCATCAGTTGCGCTCTCTTCATTGATTCTCCTAATCACCAGGTTGTTAGGGATTATGAAATTGTAACAGGTTCGAATTCTATAGCCCATACTGGCAACGCGTGCTTCTCGAAGAACTTCCGGTGCATTGTTGAAAAGAAGCAGTGCCAACTGGACTGTAGTTCTACTTCCCCCGTTCAAGTCCTTCTTCATACAGTATTCTTGTAAGGCCTTCTTGCTCACATGACGCGAGTACTGGGCTAGGACGAGAAGGGTGTTCTTAAGATCAGAATGTCTTCTTATAATCAGAGCAACTAGATCATTCTTGGAAATATGGGACGTGGATCCGTCAATGTTAGCTTCAAAGAACTCGGACAAGTCTGATGCTTTGAATTTGCCGATTGTTTTGAATTCCCTTTCGGAATTGAGCTTCTTCAAGACTGTTTCGGGGTTTATCTGCATCTCGAGCCAGTATTCGCAGTCTGGAAGAATACGATAAGATTCCTGTTCGGAATCCGAAGTCATCCTTGTCACTCACCTATGGCAAATGCATCCAGTATGGCCCCAACTCTTGCTGCATAACCTCTGGACACATTGAATTTCTGAATGACCTTCCATATACCTTCCTTGCTTTTCCGCCAACCATATAGTCTAAGCTGTTTCTTCCCACCCGAATCGACGAGAACAGCTGCTTTGTGCCACTTGCCGATTCTAGTCAAGGTCTTTCCACGAAGAATCTTGACACTGGATCTACTGGGGAAGCTCTCCGGCGGTTCGTCAAGTAGGTCTTCTAAAGCTGGAAATGGCAAGTTCTTGTTACCTCCTCAATTCCTGACCTCGCGGCCTTGGATAGTTCCTTTACCATAGAAACATCCCACCAACAGGAGAAGTTAGGGTCAATTGGTTATAAGCGTAACCGGACACTCACTGATATTCCGTTTCGTCAAGAAGTGAACGGCAAAGGCATCATCCTTCACACAATCCAGACTGTCTCGTGGTTGTAGACACCTAGGAGGAAACCGAGGGAATCGGAGAAGTGGTCTGCGGAAATCGGAACCTATCAACTGGACAAGGTCCATACTGAGAACAAGGCAAGAGAAAGAAGTACTCATAACCCCTTGAAGTTACTAAAAGTTCGTCTTTCCGCTTTATTTCAGCGGCACGTACGCAGAACTCTTTGTAGCGCCGATTCCAGGGCTACCATGCCTTACTTCTCTGCCAGTTGGGGAGAACTCTCCCAATACATGTCCAATCATTTGAGGAATTATCTTGACGCGTTTGAACTCGTGCCCGTCGTGAATGGCGATGGTCAGATCCACCATCTCAGGCAGGATGACCATATCACGGCAGTGCGTCCGAACAACCACGTCTTTGCCCTTACGAGTGGCCTTGCGCGCATCGCGGAGTTTTCTGAGGAGTTTCTTCTGTCGTGGGGGCAGGCCGCGCTTGAGGGTGCGGCGCCTGCGCGCGGGGAGCAGTTCGATGAGTTCGTCCATACTCATCTTGGCTAGGTCCTCTAGTTTATGCCCGCGATACATCGGTTCTCCTCGAGTGGACATGGTATTCACCTAAATGGTAGACGGAGTCGCTTATGAGGACTCCAGACAGGGCAGAAGCGATGGAGGAGCCAATTTAAGTCTATTCATCTGGTGAGGCATCTTTCTCGATGATGTTCTTGCCTTCATCCAGTTTGCCAGCCTTGCGCAGGGCATCTCGCACCCAGTCCATGGAGGCCTCAAACCCGGGGTCCATGACCAGAGCTTTCCTTGCTAGGTCGATGGCTTGGTCCCACCGTTCCAGTTCGTAGTTGATCTCGGCCATATGGAGAAGAGCGAGAGGAAGTTGCTCATGTACATCTAGTGCTGCGGAAAAGCTTTCAAGCGCCGCCTCTGGCTCGTCCAGCTTTCGCAGGCATACGCCTCTGTTGAAGAGGGGCACGGGGTCATCCGGTGCCAATTCAGCGGCCTCGTCGAGCAGTCTGAAGGCCTTCTGGGTATCCTCTGTTTCTCGTGTTGCCTTATCCTGTTTCTCAAGCAGTGCCACCGCTAGGGCGACCCGTGCATTAGTGTGAGTAGGTCCCTTGGCGATCACCCTCTCAAGAATCGGTATGGCCTTGTCTATCTCGCCCTTTGTGATAAGTTCTGCAGCTTGGTCATATTCGCTCTTTCGACGTCCAAATAGAGGCATGTGGCAAACCTTGGTTGAGTGTGGCCGCCTACCTCTTAAGTCATGATATGCAGACATGAGAAAGTGGATTCCTAGTAAGAGCGTGAGCCTTAAGACCAAGTACGCCTGCTGAACACTTGGCGAAGTACAATGGGACGTCTGTTTGGAACCAACGGAGTTCGTGGAACCATCAATGATGAGTTCACGGTGCAGCTGACACTGGATGTGGCTCGAGCAGTTGGAACGGTATTGGGTCCCGGAAGAGTTGCTATCTCACATGATTCGAGGATGGGTGGCGAGATGTTCAAACTGACAGCAATTGCAGGTTTCGTTTCCACAGGGTGTTCCGTGGTTGACATCGGCCCTGCTCCAGCTCCAACACTCCAGTTCATGACACCCCGACTGGACTGTGTAGGTAGTGTCATGATAACCGCCTCTCATAATCCCCCAGAGTTCAATGGGATCAAGGTCATGGGTGCAAGTGGTATTGAGGTCCCGAGAGAGCTGGAGGGAGAGATCGAGAAGGTCTATTTCTCCAAAGAGTTTCGCGTCGCGGGCTGGGACGAGATTGGTGATGTTCAATTCTATGACGGGGCAATACGTGAATACATCAAGGCCATAAAATCCCATGTTGACATAGATGCTATCCGTAAGCGAGGACTAAGGGTAGTGGTCGATGGAGCGTGTAGTGTGGGCTCACTAGCAACACCTATTCTGATGAGAGAACTTGGTTGCAAGGTCTTTTCCTTGAACTGCCAGCTTGATGGCCGGTTTCCTGGTCGGGATCCAGAACCCATTCCCAAGAATCTTGAGGATCTTGCCCGCACGGTCAAGTCTGTGGGAGCAGACCTTGGAATTGCCCATGATGGTGATGCGGACCGGGCAACTTTTGTAGATGAGCATGGTGAGATCCTGTGGGGTGACCAGTCCTTTGCCATCATCGCAGGTCGCGTCCTCAAGAAAGGTTCAGTTTTGGTCACACCTGTGAGCAGCGGTCGCTTGATCGAGGATGTTGCAAAGAGCAGAGGCGCATCGATTGATTGGACCGAAGTTGGAAGTGTGATTGTGTCCCACAGGCTGGAAGAGATTGATGCCGATCTCGGAGGCGAGGAGAATGGTGGTGTGTTCTATCCTCCCCATCAGTCCGTGAGAGATGGCGCCATGACCTCAGCTCAGATTGTCGAGATCATGGCACGTGAAGAGAAGACTCTCTCACAACTGGTTAAGGAGCTGCCCAGCTACCACAGTGCGAAGACCAAGGTGCACATGGAGGCAGAACAGAAGGAGCTGGTTCTCGCTGAACTCATGAGGCTGACCAAGGACATGGATCGCATCACTCTGGATGGTGTGAAGCTTATGTTTGACGATGGCTGGGTGCTCATGCGTCCCTCTGGGACAGAGCCTCTCTGGCGATGCTTTGCGGAAGGGAAGACCAAGAGCACTGCTGAGGATCTGTGTGACAAGGGTGTAGGTCTCATCAAAGAGGCACTCTCACGCACATAGTGTCAGCAAGAGAGTCAATCCGACGCAGAATCAGATTCGCTTCGTTGACGGTCTTCTCTCCTCCCGATTATACTCCTACTGGTGTCATTCAGTCCATCCTGAAACTGGTCGGAGAACTGGGCAAGACGAGAATGGTGTTGACGAAGAGGTTGGAGAACAAGGGAGGAGAGTCACACAGGTTCCGGAATTCTCATACAGAATAAGATATGGTGAGTTGGGCATCTAGCCCAACTCGATAATCACGCAATATGATTGAGGTCTATTCGGTGCTCTCTACTTCTGGTTCTTCGATCTCTTCCTCATCGAAATCGAAGTCCTCGAGTGGCTCGGGTGCTGGGGTCGTAATCATTGTCCAGCCAATCCACATGGCAATGATGCAGACTAGGGCCGCGCCAACCAAGATCGGGAGGGTTACCAGGAACATCGGGTCCGGCAGGAATATGGAGTACAAGATATCTCCCTGACTGGAGAACGAGAGGACCCACCCCTCGATCATGGATTTGGTGGGCTCAATCTGCAGGAGAAGGAGACCCCAAACGTAGTAAATCATCACTAACAGTGCTAATATGAATATGAGCGCACCAATAAACTTCTCTTTGCCCATTTTGACTTCACTACCCTATATGGTTGTGTTAGACTGGTGCCTAATCGACGGTTCCCCGAATAAAAGGATTGCGTACAAACACAGTCATCAGTCGGAACAGGGAAGATTTCCGATGACGTATTGCTTATAACTGAGTCATCTCAGGACTCGACTCGTGTACAGACCACGCCTCGGAGTGAAACACATTGAAGATCATTGTACCAGTTAAGCAGGTCCCTGAGGTCACCGAGGTAAAGGTCGACCAAGAAACAGGGACTCTGATTCGTGAAGGAGTACCGAGCATCCTTAATCCCTTCGACGAGTACGCTGTCGAGGAGGCCATCAGGCTACGAGAGAAGCATGGCGGCGAGGTCACCATTATCACAATGGGCCCCCCACAGGCCAAGGACGCACTGTACAAGGCTCTGGCCATGGGCGGCGACAAGGCTATTCTGATGACAGACCGCGCCTTTGCCGGAGCGGACACATGGGCCACCGCGCTCACTCTTGCCTCACAGATCAAGAAGATGGACTACGACCTTGTCATCTGTGGCAAACAGGCTATTGATGGTGATACCGCTCAAGTTGGTCCTGAGATTGCGGAGCTGCTCAGAATCCCTCAGATATGCTATGTTCGAAAGGTCGAGATCAGTGAAGACGGCAAGCACATCACATGTCACAGGGGTACAGATGAGGGATACGAAGTCATCAAGGCCAGACTTCCAGTCCTTATCACTGCTGACAAGGGACTCAATGAGCCACGGCTACCCAACATCATGGGCATCATGAAAGCTAAGAAGAAACCCCTGGAGGAGATTGACTCTGAGACTCTTGGCATTCCCGAGGACGAAATAGGTCTCAAGGGTTCACCCACACAGGTCAGGAAGGTCTTTCCACCGGAGCGAAAGAAGGGCGGTATCAAACTGGAAGATGTCCCACCAAAAGAGGCTGCCAAGCAGCTCGTTGCGTTTCTCGCAGAGAAGGGGGCGATTTAACCGATGACTCTCATCTACAAGAAAGATGTCTGCACCGGATGCATGCTCTGTCCAAAGGTCTGTAACTTCGCTGCTATCGAGAAGGACGGCGACAAGGTCAAGTTCGACCTCGACAAGTGCGTCCTCTGTGGCTCATGCGAAGAGGTCTGTCCCGTCGACGCCATCAAGATCGAGCGGAAGACAGTTGACAAGGACAAACTCGCAGAGTATCAGAATGTCTGGGTCTTCTGTGAGACCGCGGATAGCAGGCTCAAAGGTGTCGCCTTCGAGCTCGTCACTGAGGGTCGAGTGCTAGCTGACAAGCTGGGCGAGGACCTCGTTGCTGTTCTTATCGGCCACGGGACTGAGGACCTCGCAGACTCTCTCATCCATCAGGGCGCCGACAAGGTCATCGTGGTTGATAATGCGATATTCGAAGATTACACAACCGATGCCTATGCCATCGCCATGACGTCACTCATCGCACCCCGAAAGCCAGCTGTCGTGCTCTTCGGTGCCACGAGCAACGGACGTGACCTTGCTCCACGCGTCGCCGCGCGACTCGAACTGGGACTCACCGCAGACTGCACCGGACTCGATATCGATGATGAACGACAACTGGTACAGACACGTCCAGCCTTCGGCGGTAACATCATGGCCGAGATCCTGTGTCCGTATACGCGACCCCAGATGGCCACGGTTCGACCGAATGTCTTCAAACCCAGCGAGCCAGATATCTCGCGCACCGGCGAGATCGAGAAGGTGGAGGTCACCATCAGCCCGGTCCAGGTGCGGACCAGGGTACTCGAAAAGGTCAAGCAGGTCGGCGAGGGCATGAAATCCGTCGAGGAGGCTGACGTGGTTGTCTGCAGCGGGCGCGGTATCAAGGACCCCGCCAATCTAGAACTGCCCAGGAAACTCGCAGACTTGCTCGACGCGGCCGTGGGCGGTTCGCGACCCATCGTCGACGCGGGGTGGCTCCCACCAGCCCAGCAGGTCGGTCAGTCCGGGCGGACCATCTGCCCCAAGCTCTATTTTGCGCTGGGGATTTCGGGGCAAGTGCAGCACAAAGTTGGAGTTTCTTCGGCAGACCTAATAATCGCTATCAATAAAGACCCAGAAGCACCAATCTTCGAATTCGCAGACTATGGAATTGTTGGCGACCTCTTTGATGTTGTACCCCACCTTATTGAGGAAATCAAGCGCGTGCAGGCAGAGAGATAGCCGCACCGCCCCCAGCTCTCAGGAGGTAGGCTCTACTCTTTGCTTACCGAGCGGCGAGGGAAGATGACAACACGCCCTATCCCAATCAGGGCCAAGACAGCCAGCCCAAGGCCCAATGATAGCAATAGGACTGGACTCATTCTGAAGACGAGAATTGTCACCGACACCACAACGTTTTCGGACTGCGGAACTGGGTCTTGACTGTGTGCTATCAGGAAGATGGATGTGCTTACACTGAATGGGAGGTAGTGGTCTGTGAGGGCGAACTCGTCTAGGTGCGAAGTGAAGGTGAGCATCACGGCAGCGGTCGAGTGATTTGCCAATTGCACGTCGGATATAGGTCTGCTGGGTACGACCTCGTGGGGCGACCTATCTTGGTGGACATCTATGGACACGATTAGGTTCTCATTGTAGTTGCTCCTCAGCACGATGTGAAATGGGGTCTCAATCCCGTGGTGCATGACCAATGTAGTCGGCGCGAACAGCTGGAGAGGGGAGTCGCTATCAGTGGACGTTGTATTGTACATGGTCAGATATGTGGCAGACTGATACATTGCGAGAAGCAGCGTACACATGAGAATGGATGAAAGAGAAATACGAAACTGCATCATTTAGTTTGGCATACTCCGCGATTTGTATTGAGGAAGGTACACTTGAATCTTACTTGATGTAGACTGCCAGCCGATGGCGAGATTCGCATCGCCTATGGCCTTACCTATCGTTTCGTCTTCATAGGTGAGCGACCACCAGAATTCCTCGGTCCACTCGTCCATCTCAACAGGGGTGTCTAGCGTAGAGCCAATATACGCACTTGCTCCATAGTCGATGAATGCATCACCCATCTCTGAAACATCTGAAATACCCCCGTCGCGCAGGCTTCTGCAGGCAGATGCCAGTACAATAGCACTATCAGGACGTATATAGTAGTCTGACGAATAGGGCCCCCAGAGATTCACTACTTCAGAGGGAGTAATCTCCCCTCCGTCAAAGGTCAGCAACGGACGGTCGGGCTCGGATACGTCCGTATTCCCATGGGTGTCGATTTCATAGGCCCCCAGTATCCTAGACTTGTAGTCAATGGTGTAGTGCTTCTTATTGTAGAACTGGAGGTCACTCTTGATTTGAGCTTCCGATACATCTTCTCGGTACACGGAGTAATCAACCCAGCTGTACGACTTGCACCATGATCCGACCTGCTCCGGGACGCTATTGTTGTCGTCAAAAAACACCTCGTGCACTACACAATACACCCGGGGCTCTGAAGGAGGGAAGTATGCAGGCAACACCCGATGCGATTCAGGATTGTCTTTTGATTGTGATGTCTGTCTTATGACCAATGACGTTGAAGGTAGCTGTTCTTGTGTTAGGGATTCCAATACTTCTGGTTGATTCACATAGAATGTATGGGTGTCGACCCATTCCGGTTTCATCATACGAGGAACAATGCCAACTAAAGAGTACTGTGAGTCATCAATGTCAAGAGCTGCATAGACCGATGCAGACCCATTGCTCAACCATCTTATATCTATGAAGACGCCAATTTCGTATAGACTGATATCCAGTTTCGTTGAATGAAATCCGTCAGGACCAATCAGTTCTTCACGGCGAATTGGCGTTCTCGGCATAATGGATTCGAGAGTGAACTCGGCGGAAGGGCATCTGAATCGGACAGAAATGCTACTTCCTGCATTTGGCTCAGCTTCCATCTCTAATGCGAGTTCACCAGCCATGTCATCATCATATTCCAGAGTGTTTCCATTAAGAGACGTACCCGCTACATCAACAACTAAACCAATCTTCTGAGCAGGAAGTGCAATTGTTGCAGGAATCAAGACTGCAAAAGCAGCAGTATATATAGCAGTAGCAACTGCCAGTACTCTTAGTTTTTTCAAGTCTACTGCAACCATATTACGACCCCCAATCAATACTCATTTGTCAACTTCTCAAATAAACTTACCGTTTGAAAGATTCGATCTCTCTCTAGAAAGATTCCAAAGAATGGACACAGTGCCAGAATGGCCATCCAATTCTGAGATATCTCATGAACTGCGGTGGATTCTCAACAAGAAGCAACCTCTTGTCTATAGATTAAGAAGAAATCCCTTTGTCGACATGTCGTCGTCAGACATAGTGGTTGCAGTGAACAAAGATCCTGAGGCACCAATCTTCGAGATTGCGGACTTTGGTATTGTCGGCGACTTATTTGATGTTGTGCCAGAGATAATCAATGCAATCAAGCAACTTCAAGCTCAGAGATAACCCCAACAGTGCCTGCTCTTTTGGAGGAGGCACTCGCTTTCCTTTCATTTTGAGGCGAGATTCTAAAGCATGCAGGCATCATACCAACTTCTAGCTACTAAGATTCCAGCCCCCTCCTGGTAGCCTTCTGATGATGAATCCAACTCTGAGCATGAAGGACCATTAACGCCAGCATAATCAACTGCGTTGCTCTTATCTTCCCCTCTTGCGCTTTTCTCGCATGGCACGACGCTCAGCTCGCTTCTTCTCTCGTGCCCACAGGATGTAGAGCCCCGGAGACGCAACAATGGCCCCTATGACAACGTAGGGCATGGCTGTCACAAGCATCCCGAGCAGGTCAATGTTGGGCAGGACCGGATAGAACCAGTTTCCGGGCGTTGTGGTGGTCCCAAAATGTTCATTGACATAGTCTATGTACCATGGGTCAACTGTGTATTCAGGAGCCACTTGCACGGTAATCTCCTCTTCCAGCAGGTCCAGTCTGTCACACAGATACAAGATGTGCACGGCAGCCCGGCACCACTCCATGCGCTCATTGCTGGACTCCGCAGCCGGGTGGGATAAGAATGCTCCATTATGACTGGTCTGGCATGCCAGCACCCACTCTAGCAGAGCAGTCTCGTCGATCCTGTCAAAGGTCCCAAGGGTCAACAGGGACCAGACGAGCCGTTCCGTGTTCACAATGGTCCCCCCTCTGGCACAACCCGTGCTGTTGTCCCAGTACTGCAAGAGATACTCAGTGGTGTCCTCGACCCGAATGAGGTCGGTCCGGCCTAGGTATTCCAGACTGAAGAGCCCCAGAGGAACGACATCCGGAAGGGGCTCGACCTCCGGCCAGTTGGAGAAGCCGCCATCCTCTTGGTAGCAGGACATGACCCACTCCAGTGCAGCAACCGCATCGATCTCCGAGAGCAGGTCAAGGGCGTGCAGGGCTTCCAAGGCACGCCGGGTCACGATCATGTCGGGAATGTATTCTGTATCGGTCGCATGTAGTCTGAATCCTCCCTGAGGCGTCTGGGCTTGCGCGATGTAATTCGCAATCTCCTGAGGATAGAGCCAGTCCTCCAGCCCGAGCTGGGGGAACAGCTCCACTGCAACAGCAAGTGTTATCACGGAGGTGGAATGGCTTATCGAATCGTTTACCAGCCCGTAGTATGGAGATGCCGGGTCTGTGTTCACAAGGCCTCTGAGGAACTCGATGGGGTCTGTCCAGTTGAAGTCATGTTCCCGCCCCAGTTGCCTTACAATTCTGAAGGGGTCATAGACCTCGTATATGCTCGGATATAACCCGATTCTCGGGTCAAAGGGGGTTGCACTCAGCCATCCCCGGAATACCCTGTCCTCTGCTGAATACAGCACTGACAAATAGTCTATGATCGCATCGATTCGGGTGGTCTGATAACCAGCAGAGATGTGATCACAGTCACGTGGAACACCACCCTCTTGTGGCATCATAGTTTCCGCAGGCCATGAGGGCACCATCGCAGAAAGGCCTATGATCGATATCAGTACGATTGCCTGTATAGGAACCCTTGAGCTTTGCATCCTCATCACCTCTTGAGAAGGAGGGAATATAACCCCTCTGGATTCTGGCTCCCTCTAGCTAGTATGGAAGATGTATGGGACCACTTCCGCCTCCTCCTCCTCCGCCGGAGGAATACCACCAGAGCCCTGGTAAGTCATGATTACCGTAGATCTCCCAGTTGTTCAGTCCACGCTCCATTTCACCAAATAGGTACTCTAATAGTAGTTCCGTTGTTATCCCGCCTAACAAAGATGAAATGAATGCTGAGCCAAGTGCAGAGAGTCCGAGTTGTGCAACAAGGTAGCTGACCGCAGTTGCAACAGAGGTAACGGCTAAGACTTTGGCTATCAGAATCTTATTGTTGATCCTATCAAGAGTATTGAGATACGAGCTTCCTGCAGACATACCTCCTGCAAAGGAATAGGTCACGTGGAACATCCAGAATGACTGACTTATTGTCGTGGCTGTGACTATGCTAATCTCATCCTTGAAACCAAGCACCGTTTCGACCGACGTTCGTCGCCGCAGGTTGTATGCTAAGTCAGTATTGAGCATACCGTTTTTGCCCATCCCGTTACACGCGCTGAGGTAGACCAGTTTGCAGAGCCCACTCTCGAGACTCCAGTCCTTAACAACCTTACTTGTGAGGTAACCCCCATACAACTGGAGTGTCGGGCCCTCGTCACCATAGGAGCCGTGAGCCGTGAGGTGCATACGTTCAGTCGTCAAGATGTACGACTGCATTCTGCTGAGGGTGGCTGAAGAACCCGTCGCGGTGTTGATATCCAAACGGCTTCCATATTGTTGATTGTACTGGACAAAGAGCTCTCGTATTGCTTTCATCTCGCTGTATAGGTTTCCACTTGTCTCTCTGGACATTAGACTGACCGGTATCGTTGACAGGGTCGAGAACGCGTCATGTGCAGACACATCGATGCTCTCCTCATGTGCTGAGGGACCAATGGCAAGGACAACAGGTCCCAAGCAGAAGGACAGAAACACCAGTGGAAGAACTAGATAGATTACTGTTAGATGACACTTAGATTCGTTCATATCACGATCTCCTCTCCCGCCTATCTCTCTTGATTAATCATGAGGACAGACTTGTTTGATGTATTGTACTACGAATCTATAAAAAGTTTTTTTTGGCTAACGAATGCTTTAGTAAAAGGATTATCAGGGCCCCACATAAGATTCAATGCCCATCATCAACTCTGGGCAAAGCCACTCCTAGGTGACATGCGGGATGTAGTGTGTTTATAGGTTAGCGGGACAATATGTAGGCGGCGCTGACTGCATCTGGAGGAGTGTTCGTTGAATTTCAGATCTGCCACTGCTATCACACCCATCATGGTCTTGCTGATCATTCATGGTCCGCCTGGGTCTGGTGGTCTGCTGACTCAATCACAGCAAGCGTCTGGAGTCTCGCAACTCGCATCGTACACTCCCCACGACCCCATCGTCATAACATCAGATACCAACTTCACCGACCAGGGCTGGCCCGGCTCCGGCACCGAGGAGGATCCCTACGTCATCTCGGGGCTGAACATTACAAGTAACGACACCGCCATCTCTATCTCCCAGACCACCGTCTACTTCGTCATCCGCGACTGCTTCATCTCCTCTCCTGACACAATGGCTAATAACGGCATCCGTTTCCAGCGGGTTCGACATGGCGCCGTGGAGGGATGCATCATCAGCCATTGCGGCATCGGCATCAGCCTCTTAGACTGTAGAGATATCACTATCACAAACAACACTGTGATTCACTGCGGTACAGGTATTTCTATCTGGGGCGCGAAGCAGTGTACAATTGCTGAAAACACGCTGGTGGAGAACAACGGGAGCGGGCTGTTTCTCACGGATTGCTCTGACTGCATCGTATTTGGAAACACAGCCGCAGCAAATGGGGGGACAGGCTTCGTTTTACGCTACGCTGTTGGACTGTATCTCAAGGACAATATGGCCTCCAATAACACCCAACACGGCTTCAACCTCAGTTATACCCTAGGGTTCGGTTTCGAGCACCTGCCGTCCGAGAACTGCACCCTGGAGAACAACACTGCAACTGCGAATGTAGAAGATGGATTCATACTCGTCTCTGTCAGGAATTGCACCATCATTCGCAACACGGCATCATACAACAGGCGTGGTGTGTATCTCCTAGGGGATGCCAGTGGGAGCCTCATGTATCTGAACACCCTGTTCAACAACACTGCGAACGGATACGATGATGGTGCCATGAACCGGTGGGACAACGGGACCCATGGCAACTACTGGGATGACTATGACGGAGTCGGGGACTATGAGGTGCCGGGCGCTGCTCAGAGCGTCGACCAACATCCTGTCCTCTATGATCTCCTCGACCCAGAGATTGAGCATCCAGGACACATCGAGTATGAAGCCGACACCACAGGGCATTCCATCACCTGGCACGTTTCAGACCTGCATCCCGGCTCCTACGAGCTGTACCGGAACGGTACTCTCATCGACACTGGTGCGTGGGAGACATCAACTATTAGTATCACCATCGACGGGCTTGAGGTAGGGACCTACAACTACACGCTGCTGGTCCGCGACCTCGCTGGCAACGTTGCATCTGATACCGTGATGGTCATAGTCCATCCTTCATCATCTCAGGACATCCCCTTCCTGAGTCCCGTATCTCTCCTGCTGACTCTTGTCGGAACCTCTGTTGCAGTCGTCTTCTCAGTACTGATAGTTCTCCACCGGCTAGGGTATAGGTCTCCATCTGCTGTGTCTGATTAGACAGTCCAAGACAATGGCGCGACACGGTGTCTTCAGTGGTTCTAGTTCAGGCGGAATCTCCGCACCTTGTCCCCCTGATGAACTGAAAACTCTAGATTCTGTCCTTCACTAACCCCCGTCGTTGTGCTCTTCGGTATTGACCGCCCTCTCTAAGCGATGCCAAGGCGAATTGCTGTTGGATATCCATCCTAATCGCACTTGTTGTCGACGCCGTGACATACTTCATCAACTGGTTTGGTCGGATGCTGAAGAACCGACACGTTTCACGTATACCACAATGGCGATGATGGCTGCCGGCACACTGAATATCAGCAGAATAGTAACTCCTGAGAGATCTGCGGGTGTTGTAGTTCTGCTGTTTGAGATCCATATCCTGCAGACGCTCTGAGATGTGTTCCCCATTGACCATACGCCCAAGGAGTTCTGGGCGTAGAATCTGATGTCCCAGACCACGCCGCTGTTGTAGTTACACAGGGTATAGTTGACCGGCTCTGATTCATAGACGATTCCGTTTTCGAATTCAGGGTTGACTGACATGGTCACATTGTGCCAGACACCCTCTGACCTGTTGCAATAGCTGCCAATTACTGCTGCCACGCCTTCGGAATCATTCACGCTGGCACGAAGAACCAGGTAATACTCGTCACACTCTCCTGTCCCAATGGTATCTATGAAGTTGGGCATCTCCGGCGTTATGGTGGGTCCTTGATTATCAGGGACCCATTGACCAACTTGGACCGATATAGCTGAACACATCATCGCAAGAGGGACGACCGGCAATAGACAGAACACAATCAGAACAGGCATGCGTCTGCAATGTTTCATCTTGGGAATACCCCTCAGCTACTACAATCCCTTGATAGCAGATTCGGTTCTTGAACCTTCTTGTGTACAGCTCAACAGGATGGCGGCTTCTGAGATTCATGGTTGCACACCTTGCTGTTTTCCAACCATCCAGCAGGAATGTCCTCGAGCGACACTATGGTTGCCGTGAAAAACCCCCCGAGGCTCCGGTTTTCAACAGTCCCTCTGCTACTCTGCCGAACCGGCAACCTATTATAGGCCGATAACTATAGTTAAGCCGATGCGTTCAGGGGCATTCCCATTTGCAAGTGTGCTCTGAACGTAAGAGTTGATGATACTGGATATGCCAAGAACTGGAGATGAGACAAAATGAATGAGATGGATGACCGGCCCGAAGGAGCGTTCATAATATCCCTTGTTGCTGGTCTGGCAATCGCAACAGCAGGAGTGCTTTGGCTTTACGCCATGGCTGTTGGCTGGTTTCCCGATTGGATGAACTGGTATGACGGTTTCATGCACGGCATTGATGGGCACTTGCATTTCATGGATTTCGGTACCCTGGGTTTTGCCGCAGGTTATCTGGGCATTCTGTCCGGAGTAGGTGTCGTGCTCTCTGCCATAATGCTGCGTAGAAGGCCCTATGAGCATGAGAGATGGGGTGCAGCAATCATAGTACTGTCAGCCCTGAGCATCTTTGGAGGAATGGGCGGAATGGGTCTAGGCGTGATACTTGGAGTATTAGGCGGCATTCTTGCCATTGTCTGGACACCTCGTTCGTTTTCCCAGTAAGAAAGATGACACCATGTTTCCCGTGAACAAAGGCCTTGGACTCAGATCTTCTAGACTGCGGACTTTGGTATCATGACTGCGCTGTTCGATGTGGTTTCTGCAATCATCGACGAGATCAGGCGGAGAGACAAGCATGCTCCGGTCTGTTCACATAGAGTGAGATCCACCCTTCTTTCAGAGCAATACATGTTGCGCTGAATCCTCTGCCTCCAGCCACCAAGAGCGCTATTGGCAACCAAAGGCAACCACCATGCATTGTGTCTTGTTGTTCACACGATTCCACATGGCACTTCTCCGTTCATACCGACTAACGAGCTGTTTTTCCCAGAGCACCATTCAGACCAACATACGGAAAGAACCCATCACCACGTCACACGAGCCCCCTCCCGCAACCGGTAGCGATTTCCCAATCTTAATAAACACAGAATTAACTATAGTAAACTAAGGTGATTCGATTGGCATTAGTGATGATGTATAGAAACGAAACCACTCCCGACAGGGTAGAGAAGATAGAGAACCTCCGACAGGAATTCATGGACCTCTATGAGAAGCATGATGTGGACATAATGGGCCACTGGCGGGACCGCGAGAATCCGCATGTCAGCTACTACATGGCACGATACGAGAACGAAGACGAGTACCAGAAGACTGTGCAGGAACTGAGAGAGGACGAGAAGTACCGCCAGTTGACTGAAAGAGTGAAAGAAATCCGAACCGATTTCGAGGCTACGCGTCTGACACCCGTATAGTCAATCCTGTTTCAGGAGAGAAAGGGAGAGGAAACTACTCTCTGCAGTCTCCACCGGACTAAGGTCTCTTCCGCATAACGACTATAATGATTATGACTACTGCAGCCGCTGCAAACGCAATGATCACAATCAACATGACGTTATCACCTTGAGGTGATGCAGTAGGTGGTGTAGTGCTAGTCGTTGTTGTGGTGCTGGTTGTGGTTGTAGTCGTTGTTGTGGGAACCGCTGTGACGTTCAGAAAGACTGAGGATGTCGCGTGATTCCCGGATGTGTCATTGACTCGGAGGGTCATATTGTAGATTCCAACAGGTAGTCCTCCGACATTGACAGAAATCATTGAGCCGTCCCAAGGATTGGTTTCTTCCAGAGTTTCATTGAAGTAGAGAACATAGGTGTCTGGCAGTAGTTCATTAAAGGTCCAGTTGAAGAGATGAATTAGCTTGCCTTCCTCATACTGGAGGTTCGTTGGGGCGTTTACCAGTGTTGGACTTGTTGTGTCTTCCTTTGTCACAGACACCACGTCGGTTGCAGAATAGCCCGCTGAGTCATAGACGGTGATGGTAAAGGACACAGTACCCAGGCTGTTCTCCATCAGATCCAGAGTGATGGGATTACCGTTCCATGGATTACTCTCTATCTCGATTGCGTTCCGCATTATCTTGTATGAGTGTGGTCGATCACTGCTAGGAGTCCAAGTGATTGTTTCTCCAGTGCTCCCTACTTCAACGACCTTGTCACTCGGGCTATCTATCGTAGGACGCAGAAGATATGCAATTTCATTCATGAATATCTCGTATCCGTCTGGGTATGTCGAGTCATCAGTGTCATTGAGATACTGCGATATCGAGAATGCATTTGTTATTGCTGGGACTTCGTTGTTGAGGATGATAGCAGATGTGTTACCTGAAGGAGTTTCAGTTATCCCCGCAATAGCAGTAGCATTTGCATAAGGTTCAACGTACGTGTAGTCAGTGAAATAGTAGTTGACATTGGCTGAGATGTTATTTGCTCCATAGTCGTGTGGGATGTGAAAGATTTCATGTCCGCTTTCCCAGAGATAGACAGGCATGGGGCCAGATATCTCTACAGTATGGTTCCATTTTATCCCTAGATATGCCCAGATATCAGCAGACTTAATATCCCACGACCTAACAATCGCACGGCCTCCTGAATCCAAGTAGTCCATTAGATGGCCATGGTACGGATCCATGCCTTGATAGTTCTGATCCCAGATCACAAGGTCCCACTGCTCGTTGACCAGACTATTGTTGAAGAATGATCCATTGTTGGACATCTGGAACCTGAGATCCAACTCGTTCAACGCGCTGGCCAGCTGAGACCTATAGTAATTGTAGTCCGTGTCAATCCTCCATCCGCCATCTGTATAGACCAACACATTTGCTTTTGCGGCAGACAACCAGTTGACAAGATTCACGCCGAATCTCATGTTATCCGAGTCCTCAATATTGCTCGTATCAAAGAAGTTGATGTCAGCAGTCAGTACTATTCGACCATCTCCATACTCCTCTGCAGCAACTATGATCTCATCAAGGTCTGTTGTCACGACCGGGAATGCAGGGCTTTGGTAATTGACTATACCAACAAGGCCACTAGTTAGTAGATTCACACTCTCACAGGAGGGATGGATTGTCATCCCATCAATCGTGCCGACTGCGTTGTGCGTGGTGTTCCATTCCAGTCCAAAGCTAGTCAAAAGGTAGTTCATATGGATTTGCTCATCATTAAAGAAACCTTCTTGGTCGCCAAGAGCAAGTAGACTCCCACCTGAGTCTATCCAGTTCGTGACTGCATTGACTTCATCTGCTATGAAGCTAAGGCCTGGGGCTACAACAATCAGTATATCATAGCCTGCAAGATTCTGTGCGGTCAGGTTCCCGTCTGCTGATGGCCAGAGCTTGTCAAATGTGTAAGTCTTATTCACAAGAGTATCGCGCCAGTCTGCATATTTATTGGGGAAGCTTGCATATCCTGTTTCCCAAAGATCAACGCCGTAGTACGGTTTGTGTGATAGGTCAAAGAGAATCCTTCCTTTTGGTCTAGGACAGAGCCAGTCTACAGCATCAAGGAGAATAGATTCCTGCCACGGCGAAACAACACTGCAGTCTCCAGGAATCTGGACAATCTTTCCGCCCCTATCGGGGTTGTCGATTCCAAATACTAAGCCTGTGGCTGGAAAGGATGAATCAGTAGCAATAGTGGTGAAATGCTCACCAATTTCGTCAGGCATAGCATTGTTATTCCAGATTACATTCTCCTCAGCAGGACGTGAAATCTCATCACCGATATGGTAATCCTTGGCTGCAGGATGTCTAGCAGTAATGTCCAGGTTTCCAACAGAGTTGTAGTTCCAGTCTTGCAGAGAGCCAGCTCCAGCTAGGCCGAAGTCGCCCTCAAGACCGGGGTACATCATGCCATGATAGAAAAGGAACCCGAGTGCTCCGTTAAATGAAAGGAGACTACCCCCTCCAAGCCAGTACTCCTTAACAATGTCGGTGATATTATCGCGGGGTAAGTTGTCGACGATAACGAACACATCGAAGTCAACAGTCCGGAGCTTATGATCAAGAATCTCTTGGTTGGACAAAACAGTCACAGCATGACCTGAAGCATCCAATATTTCAGCGACATTCTGGACGTTGTTCGTATATCTTCCACCTGTTGCATATGTTGGGAGTTCCGCCTCCGGTTGGTCATATATCGCCACCCGGATAAGTTTCTGATATGGCCCATTAGACGATACAATATCCTTATTGATAATCTCATCATCAAGCGATATCTCATCTAGGCGTGCGAAGTTCCGATTCGGGTCTTCAGGCACAGCAAAAATGCCAACTAAGAATATAGCAAGAAGTAGTAGTGGTAGAGCGCGTTTCATATCAAAAACCTTCCCACAGTGGAGGATTCAAATCAATATAAACTAGCGCACAAGAAGGGGACGAATGGATTCGCCTGTGGACACCATTGAAATCACTTGGCTCTTATTTCAGCAGCCCAGTCCAATATCTGAAATCTTGAGATTATCATGCCTGTGATAGTCCATGCTTCTCTGGCCTAATCCCTGTCACGAAGACCCTTGTTGTTTGAATCTCAACAGGTTGGCGGCTTCTGAGATTTATGGTTGAACACCTTCCGGGGGTTATTTCTCCCGAATCTCTTTCATAGAGGCTTGCTGGTACTGCCCCAATCCGCGCTGGGGATTGGATTCAAAAACCATATGAGCTTCCATGGGTGAATCTTACACGAGATATGTGATCCCGTGGTGTGGAATCGAGTTGAATCGAGATTTCAGAAAGGCAGAAAACCTACTGCCTGTGCTCATAGTCATCAGCACACTTTTCACACCATATGCCGTTCAAGAATACACCACAGCGCTGTTTGTCCATGGTTTCATCTGGTATTTTCCTTTCTGGAGATTATACCTCGGCTCTGGTGAGTCTGGTGCGTTTGCATTCATCATGCTTGTTGGAACCGCAGACTTTCCCATGATTGCGCTGGAGTCATTGGTTGTTTCCGTAATTCTTGTAGTTGGGATTCTCCTTGCAGTTGTCGTGTGGAAGGGAGGAAGCGATGTCGACCGACTCTCACTGGGATTGGTTTCAGTCTTTGCGGCATTGGTGGTGCAGATTTGCATGCCAGTGCTGGCCACGCTGTCCTCTCCGCCTGACATGTGGATGCTAACAGGCTTGATACCGGTTCCAATTCCTATCTTGATTTCTATCATTGGGCTCGTCTATATCCACAGGATCAATAGGCAGCAGGGATAGTGTTTCAAGAGCCAACTTACAATGAACGGTTGCAGCAGGGCATGAATCTACTCATGCATAGTCTGGTTCGGGACTTGCGGAAAAAGGAGAAAGCTCACGTTGCTTCCAACGCGAGCACTTCAGCAAGCGAGAGTGAGCCACTCTTGCTGCGGTCTGACCTGGCGTTCGCCCTGTCAGATGCGTTTCTTTCTGTAGAATCATCCATGGTGATTCTATCTCCTGAAGTAGGCATCCGCGATAGCCTTCGTGGAGAGTTGCCTCTTCGGGATGCTGTCCTTGGGATGCTTGTTGTCCAGAGTAATTGCCATTGTGCTATCACCTCCGATAGATGTATGCGTAGTAGAGGGCGTTGACCGCGTGGGTGTTGCCCTGGAATCTGTTCTTCTTCTCGAATGAAACTTGGTCATTGGTAGCTAGAGCCATTGTATTTCACAAGGAATACCACTCAGAATCAGTATATAATGCGAAGCCACAATGGAGGGTCACACAATGAAGTCACAATTTGTGACTATGTTCGCGTTGATTTGGGGGGTTCTGGAGGGAACTCGGTCGGGGGTATATCTTCTGATGAATCTGCCAAAGCGTTGATTGTAACCTAGACGCAGGAGGCCAGAATGGCCCACCCAGCAACGGTATTGGGAATGACTCTGTGAGGTCTTGTATCGTATAGGGATGGCCTCAAGAGAGTACCATCATCAATAAGCACCTACACACATGTGTCCGGCTTCTTCGCAGCCCTCAATCGATTCTCACCATTTCTTTGCCGGAAACTGGGCTTGATCCTCCAGCCACTTGGGATGAACTCCCACGCTCTGTTTCAGGGTGTCACAGGGGAACTGTTCACACTCTGAACAGAACTTCAGACCCCTCTTGTTCCTGCAGCACTCGTAGATGCTGCACCCTTCTCTGCTCTCCGTTCCACAGCCCTTGCATTCCGCGTTCATGAAGTAGCGACACGAGCCGCAGTAGAGCAGACAGGGCGTTCCATAACCATCAAACTCCATATCTTACCCACCCCGCGTGCAAGATCCTCATCCTCTTGTCTTCCTTAGAAGCGCCAGAGCGTTCCTATCCCCATGTCTTCGTCGGTAGGCCAAGACTCCCATTCTCACGACTGCATTCTTCTGTCCCTCTGGGTTGTCAGGATCGTAGTGTCCTGCGAGTAAGTCGCAAGGAAACTCATTGCAAAGCCCGCAGTGGTCGACGTCTCTGTCGCCGGCGCATCTGTACACCTTGCACTCGCCCCACCATGGCCTGCCGCTCTGACCATTACATCCCTGACACCGTTGCTCGGCATCTCCTCTGAAGCTGGGACAGAATGAACAGTCATGTCCGCACAACGTGAGAGTTGAGATATCCTCCAACTCGACCATCACCCGATTCAATCATCTTGACTCCGTTCCTCTTCAATCTAGCTCTTCTCGTAATCTTATCAAACCCGGATGGTTTTATGTCATGAAGATCTCTTAGTCTGGTTGACGTACACTGATTGGTGGATAGGACATGAGTATCAACACACGTCTCCCGAGGCTCTCGACGTTCTCGATGGTTGCCCGCGACCCTGAAAACGGGGACCTCGGAGTGATAGTACAGAGCAAGTTCCCTGCAGTGGGCTCTCTTGTCCCTTGGGCAGAGGCCGAGATCGGGGCAATCGCAACCCAGGCGTGGGCGAATGTTTCGTATGGCCCGAAGGGTCTTGACTTTCTAAAGAGTGGAATGAACGCGTCCGAGGTCTTGGATGTCCTTCTTGCTGCAGATGAGGGACGTGAACACAGACAGGTAGCTATCGTGGACTCCAGGGGGAATGTGGCTGTGCATACTGGTGAGGAGTGCATGGAGTGGGCCGGGCACCGTGTGGGTGACGAGTACGCTTGTCAGGGGAACATCCTATCTGGACCTGAGGTTGTCAGTGCTATGGCTGAAACCTTCGAGGCCACACAAGGCGACCTCATAGACAGGCTCTTTGCTGCGCTGAAGGCAGGACAGAGCAAGGGAGGGGACCGTCGTGGTATGCAGTCAGCTGCAATTCTGGTGGTCAGGGAGGGTGGCGGCTACGAGGGAGGCACTGACAGGTATGTCGATGTCCGTGTTGATGACCATTCAAGTCCCATCGAGGAGCTCGAGCGTGTCTTCTCCATCTATGACATGACTCTTCTGAGCCGTGAAGACCCAAGCAACCTCTTGACAATAAAGGGTGATGTTGCTTCAAAGATTATGAAGGCACTGTCAGAGCTCGGCTATCTCTCTACCCCCTCAGAAGAGGGCTTTAGCAAAGCGGCTGAGATTGCTCTGCAAGAATACATCAACACCAACAATTTTGAGAACAAGATGCGTGAGGACAATAAGATCTGGAAGAGCGTTATGGACTATCTTCTCGAAGATGCAGGGCTGGGATGAGATCCTCTTCAAACGCTCTAGCGTCAAAGCAGCGTCTGGCTCTTGGGCAAGCCGATAAGAGGGAACGGATGAATAGTGGGGCGCGTTCTGCAGAGCACGCCCCAACGGATATACTAGAACTAGAAGTCGTAGGCCTTGAGAGTCTTTCTCTTGTTAGCCTTAGCGCGTTCTGCTGCCCCTTCTAGCATGGCATGGATTCCCGCGTTTATCGCATCATACGAATCGGATCCAACCATCATGTCATTTGCCCGAGCAAAATCTTGTACAGCTTTCTTGACTACATAGTCCGTCTTAGTTGCTTTCTTCTTCTTTGCCATCTTTTTTGCACACCCGTCTCTTTTTGGCTGAACGTCTACGCATCGTGGATGTGCCCTCAATCGATGAGAGGGGGCATCTCCTCCGCATCCACGCAAACATCCAATACCAAGGCGTGAGAGTATAGAGAGGCTGTATATTGTTAATAAGGGTTTTTTAGGCGTGTATTTTGGGTCTGTATCTCTAAGAGCAACTTGAGTGGTACTTGCTTGTCTATGCTCCGCTTAGATTATCCATAATGAGTTCATAACCAAGTAAAAACTATTTTGACCCTGCTGGCCTTGCTGTAATTTGACCGAATGAAAACGCTTATATGTAATAATGTACTGTAATACAGTTAGGCGAGAATCATGTGCGACGAAGTCGATACTGCACTGCAGGAGATTGAAAGTTCAGGATGCGATGGTAACCATTTGACACCAGACACTGAAGAAATTACAATTCCAGTCAGTCGCTATGGTACAAGCGCACTCCGTTCATACATGATAGTCTAAGGATCAGTGATACAATTGAGTGATGACATAGACAGAATCAAGGATGAACTCGAGGAAGTTCGCAGGCTCAAGGAGGCTCTGCAGAAGGAGGTCGAGGAAGTTCGTGAAGAGAAGAAGCGACTGAGGGAGTCAGAGGGACGGCGACGGCATCCAAGACATGAACGTCCAAAGAAACCTATCCCTCCAAAGAAGATTGGTCCCCCTCATCCACCAAGACCCTACGGTGCAACCATCAATCTTGAGGGTCTCACAGAGAGTCTAGAAGAGATGATGGACGGGCTAGGTGAGCAGATCTCGGCAAGCCTGAGAGGCATTGAGGGAATCGAAGCAAGTCTCAACTTTCCCCAGTTCAAGGTGAAACACAGACGCAAGCACAAGAAGCGGGAGATCGAGAAGATTCCGCCCGAACGTGTGGCGGAGGTCATAAGCCCACTTGGCAGTGAAGAACGTCTGAAGATACTGGACTTCCTCAAAGATGGCGGGAAGTCGTTCAACGAGTTGGAGGCTCACACCGGGAAGACCGGGAGTTCTCTGACACATCATCTGAATCCTCTCCTGGACGCAGGATATATCATCAAGGGTGAGGTCCGTGGTACCTATTATGTGACTGTGGTAGGCCGCCTTGCCTATCGGCTCGCTCAATGGCTCACCAGCAGGGTTGAGTATCAGTTGACAAATGGCCAAGTTCGAGAGGATGAGGACGAAGTGGGTGTCGAATTCGACGAGGGCAAACCCGAAGACTCTGCGGAGCAATCGGAATGCACATCAGAGAACTACTCAGAGGAGGATGAAGAGTAATGGTACGGCTGGAGATTGACGAGCGAGTCATGGTAACAACCGAGGCCTACTTGCCGATATCCACAGACAAGGCTATCATCGAGATGGGGCCAGAGTGTGTCTGGTCCTATGTTACTCTAGGTGATAGAAGAGTAGGGATTGTCTTTGCAGGGCCGGCCAGATTCGTGGTCGATGCCATTGCGGAGACCCGTGCAGGTGCGGTGGGCAAATCCGAGAGTGGCAATCTGAAAGGAGTGCAGCTGCTGTTTTACAAGCCCGACATCGAAGGGCACTCCAGAACGGCTGAGGATGAAGATCTCCCAGGAGCTGGATTCAAAGGTAAGGCTGAGTTCCTTGCAGAAGCTGCATCCATCTTGGGTCAGCATGACCAGAAATCAGGCAACTATGAGCCTGATGGTAAGGTGTTCATCGGCAGAGATGAATCAGACACCAAAATCGTTCTGGTTGTCAAAGAAGATGAGCTGGTCCTCACCTACGGCAAACGCGTCTATGTTGTGAGCGAGGACAAGATGGTCTCTGTTGGAAAAGAGGGAGTATCTGTCAGAGGCTCTAACGGCAAGGAGATACTGGTGACTAAGAACGGGATCCAAGGCCTTGAAGATCTTGAGAACCTTGGAGAGCGTATAGGAGACCAAGTTGAACGAGCTGTCAGCCGCTCGATGAAGAAGATCAAGAGGTTCTCATCAAGAGTATCCGAGGATGACGACTTCTACAACTGGGAGTAGACCCCATCTTTGGGAACGCCGTTAGGGCGTCCCCTTCCGTTTATTTTTCCTCCTGACAAGGAAGATGCTTGTTGCAGAACCGTTCATTGTATATTGGACACCAGAGAGTTATCTCCCTGGGTAACGGCACTGGGTGGTATCCGTCGCTGAAGGCAGCGAGGCTCGATTGAGCAAGGTGAACAGCCGCGGACTCTCCGGGAGCTGATGCAGTTCCTTTGATGGAGAGTGAGGACTTCCCTTCGGAGATATGTTTCCTCCGAGTTTTCGGTGGCAGCCTCGGTGCTGCTCTTGCCGCACTGGCTCACTCACCCAGTCCGGTATGCTAGTCGTGACGGTGGTATATAATCTCCTTTGAGTATGGTTTCTTCAGGGGCAAACAACAGGGAATCTGACACTCTTATCGGACAATTTAATTAGAAAACAGAGGCTAACACATGAGTCCTGATTCAGATGCGAATACTGGTCATATATGAGAGTACCATGGGTAGAACAAAGAAGATGGCCGAAACGATCTGTGAGGGGGTCGAGTCAGAGGGCCTTGAATGCAGACTCGTTGAGGCACGCAAGTTCGACGGAGTAGTTGATGACTGTGCTGTTGCCATCGGAAGCTCAACACGGATGAAGAAACCCTTGCCCAAGGTTCGTCAGATACTCGCAGAGCTTGCTGAGATTGACGAGATACCTGCTGCAGCCTTTGGGTCTTACGGATGGAGCGGTGAAGCTCCGGACATCATTGCTGAGCACTTGGCAAATGTCGGAGCGGTACTGGTAGCAGAGAGTCCACTCAAGGTCAAGGACCATCCTTACGGTCGGGATCTTGATGCCTGTCGGGAGCTGGGTGTTGCCTTGGCCCGGCAATGCGCCAAGAATCCGAAAGTTTGATGTAGTTTTCACAACTCTTATCATACACAATGATTGAGGGCAGGAAGAAGATACTATGGGCTACATCTCGCGTCTAACCAGCTATCCTCTCAGGAACCGAAAGTTGTTTCTCGGATTCTTATCGTGTGCAATAGCTGGGACTGTATTCAACGTACTGACGCCAATCGTCATTGAACAGATCATAGACCAAGTCATACCTGCACAGGACTACAGCGCCCTTGTCCCCAATGTGTTCCTCTATTTGGCACTGGCCGGTCTATATGCACTATTCGATATTGCTGGTCGATACGGTGCTGCTCTCTCCTCTCAGCAGTCGATCTATGACATGAGAAGCGAGCTATATGAATCACTGATGGAGAAAGACCTCTCGTTCTACGATGCCAATGAGACCGGTCAACTGCTGGCTCGAGTCACGACTGATGTCACCACCATGCGTGAGTTCCTGTATTGGGGGTACAGGGTGATTGTCATCGGTCTTGCCACTCTGGTTGGCACCTATGCCGTCATGTGGACAATCAGCTCCACACTGACACTATACATGCTCCCCATGCTCCTCGTCATTGGCACATTTGTCTATGTCTTTGCAAAGAAGGTTCGACCGGTCTTCTACAAGACCCGTAGCCAATACGGTGAGCTCAGCTCAGTCCTTGCTGAGAACATCGTAGGCATGAAGGTTGTCAAGTCCTACGCCTCAAAGGAACGGGAAAACGCACGTGTTGAAGTGGAGAACAGCAAATACCGCGATCTCGCGACTGAGGCATTCCGACTTCTTGCTCTCTATCGGCCAATGCTGCCCACTCTGTTTGGCCTGGCGATAGGATTCCTCATCTACCTAGGTGGTGTGTCTTTCGTCTTCGAAGGCCTCACATACGGCAAGTTTGTTGCATATATCACACTAGTGAGTATGCTCATCCTCCCCGCTCGTTTTCTAAGCTGGGGTGTGGGTATGTATCAACGTGCCTCTGCAGCAGCTGAGAGGACTTTCTACATACTAGACCATGAAGAAGAGGTCACTGACCCTGAAGATCCTGTTGATATCGATGAGATACAGGGCGCAATAGATTTCGAGCATGTCTATTTCAGCTACAGTGGAGAGAAGTACCAGCTCAAAGACATAGATTTCTCTGTGGAGCCGGGTGCTGTGGTGGCGCTTCTTGGTGGGACAGGTTCTGGAAAGAGCAGTCTCATGAACCTGATTCCCCGATTCTATGATGTCAGTTCGGACCCCACAATCTACTATGACGGACAGGTGCGTCGAGTCATTGATGGTGAGTTTGTCAGAATTGACGAACAGAAGTACCCAGTCAAAAATGGCGTTGTTGAGATTGAGGGAAAGGAGTACGAGATATGTCCTCCGGGGAGCGTCCTCATCGATGGCATCGATGTCAGGCGATTCAGAATTCGAGAACTACGTGCGAAGATTGGCATGGTACATCAGGATCCTTTCCTGTTCTCAGCCACAATCCGTGAGAACATAGCGTTCGCCTGTCCTGATGTTCCATTAGAGAAGGTGAAAGATGCCGCAAGAGCCGCTAGAATCCACGACTACATCATGACCCTTGATGAGCGGTATGACTCGGTTGTTGGCGAACGCGGTGTGACATTGAGCGGGGGTCAGAAGCAGAGGATTGCCATTGCACGGGCACTCCTTGCGGATCCGCAGATTCTGATTCTCGACGATTCGACAAGCTCTGTTGATGCCAACACAGAGAAACTCATCCAAGAGGCCATGGAGTATCTAATGGAGGGTCGAACCACCTTCATCATCACTCACAGGCTTAGCACTATCCGCAATGCCAGCATCATAGTGATGATGGAACGAGGGAGGATCATTGAGATGGGTAGCCATGAAGAGCTGCTAGCCAAGGACGGGCTCTATGCAGGTATTCATTCCACCCTGACAGAGATGGAACTTGCAGCATCCGTTCCTGACGAGGAAGACACCGCGAAGGTTACAGTGGGAGGTGTCAGTGGTGAGTAGTGCTCTTAACCAACAGGACGAGCCAGAGGCCAGAACCTACGAGTTCTCTGATACACAGCTTCTGAAACGGATGGTTGGATATCTCCTACGATATCCCCGAGCTTTTGCTGCAGTGGTTGCCTTCGTAGTACTCGGAATCGTGACCAGTGTCTTGATCCCGTTTGCACTAAGACAGGCTATAGATGTTGACTTTCCCAGTGGAGACCTTCAGGCTCTCCTGATGACAGCAACTATCTATGTGATTCTGCAGATTCTCTCTTGGGTATCGACATATGGTAGTGAGTATCTCATGAGTTGGATGGGTCAGAATGCCATCTACGATATCAGGCAAGATCTCTTTTCCCATCTACAGGGGCTCTCCCAAGACTTCTATGATGAATCTGCAAGTGGCCGAGTCATCTCTCGACTGACAAACGATATCGACAGAATGAGTGAACTGCTCAATGGTGGCCTCATCAATGCCTTCGCTCAGGTATTCATTGTAGTTGCCATCGGAGGAGTCATCTTCACCGTGGACACGGAGCTTGCTCTGGTCACGTTGGCCGTGGTTCCTCTCCTCTTGGTTTCAACCGTATACTATCGAAAGCGGCTAAAGGAGGCCTACAGGCAGACCCGAAAGACCATTTCGGTTGTCACTGCGAACCTGGCTGAGAGCATATCAGGCGCTAAGGTCACGAAGAGCTTTGCACGCGAGAGAATAAACGTGGAGAACTTCGATACGGTGAACCGAGCAGACTACGAGTCCAACGTAGATGCAGGAAAGGCACAGTCTACCTTCTTTCCCTCCATCCGTTTCATCGGTGGTCTTGGAACATTCCTCATACTGTGGTTTGGAGGAATGCGGCTCATTCAAGGTCTTGTGACCCTCGGAACAGTCGTCATGTTCATCCGCTTCAGCGACCAGTTCTTCAGGCCGATTCTGATCATCTCTAACTTCTACACCAGCGTACAGAGCGCATTTGCTGGTGGTGAGCGAGTCTTCACAGTCATGGACACTGAATCAACGGTACGTGACCGGCCGAGCGCAATCGAGATGCCTCATGTGGATGGCCACATCGAGTTTGACGATGTCACATTCAGCTATGTTGAGGGTAAGAACGTACTTGAGAACTTTAACCTCGAGATACAAGCCGGAGAGACGATAGCCCTCGTTGGTGACACTGGTGCCGGAAAGACAACGGTCGTCAGTCTTCTCAACAGATTCTACGACGTAGACAAGGGATCTGTCAGAATTGACGGTATTGATATTCGAGATGTGACTCTAGACTCACTCCAAGCGACTATCGGCCTGGTTCTTCAGGACTCCTTCCTGTTCATGGGTACTGTCAGAGAGAATATTAAGTACGGGCGGCCAGATGCCAGTGATGAGGAGGTAGTTTCTGCTGTCGACGCAATTGGTGCTCGAAGAATTATTGAAGGGCTCGAGAACGGACTTGATACAGAAGTGGGCGAGCGCGGTGAGCGGCTTAGCGAGGGTGAGCGTCAGCTCGTGAGTTTCGCTCGTGCGTTGCTAGCAAATCCTCGAATCTTGGTGCTGGATGAGGCTACGAGTTCAATAGATGTGTATACCGAATATGCAATCCAGAAAGGAATGAAGGCACTCCTGAGAAATCGGACATCAATAGTCATCGCTCACAGACTCTCCACTATTGTCAAGGCTGATAGAATCCTTGTCCTCGAAGATGGCGAGATTGTTGAATCGGGAAGTCATGCTGAACTCATGAAGAAGAGGGGTAAGTACTACTCCTTGTACGAGCTGCAGATTCAGGCACATCAAGCAATGGCTGGATGAGAGATGTCGGTCGAGCGGAAAGCGCAACGAATTTGTGATGCTCTTTCGGAGGGATACGGTGACAGGATTGCCACGAGACGCTTACCCGCCATCGATGAACTGGTTCTCACAATATTGAGTCAGAACACCTCCGATGTCAATACCAGTCGTGCCTTTGCAAGACTGAAGAAGAGATTCTCAAACTGGGAGGAACTGCTGAAGGCGCCCAATGAAGAGGTCGAGGATGCTATCCGTGTTTCAGGCTTCTTCCGCATAAAGACGGAGAGAATCAAGGCTGCACTCTCTGAGATCAAGAAAAGGGTCGGTTCTCTCGATATCTCCCACTTGAAAGACTTGCCATTGGCCGAAGCGAAAGACTGGTTGACCTCATTACATGGCGTAGGTCCCAAGACTGCTGCAATCGTTCTCTTATTCTCATTCGGCCGCGCAGCATTACCCGTCGACACTCACGTCTGGAGAGTGACGAAACGTCTGGGATTAATCGATTCCGACACTACAAGAGAGAAGGCTCATGAACTCCTTGAGGCAATCATCCCCAAATCCTGCATCTATTCATTGAATCACAACCTAGTGACACATGGGCGCCAGATTTGCCGAGCCAGAAATCCCCTGTGTGATCAGTGTATTCTGAGTCGACACTGTAGCTATTTCCTCTCTATGGCTTAGCTCTGAAAGAGAATTGTGGTACTACTACAGTATGTGAAAAGGGCAGGAGACACGCACTGTAGGTGACCGGGACAAAGCAGCTAGGATGAACATCAAGGTCTGTTTCTCTCTGTCGATTCTACATCATCAAGCATTGATGGAAATGTATCCCGCATGTCCTTCAAGATTGCATCCTGTTCATCCCGATTTGACATGATTGTCAGTACTCTACCATACCACCCACAGTCCAGACAGTAGTATGCAGGCTGGAATGATCCGATATATCCCAGATCATGATAAGATGTCAGGTCGACCAATCGGACGCTCTTGCAGTTTGGACACACTGGAATATCTGTTGAGATTCCCTTTCGTTTCAGTTCATCCAGCGCTTCCCGTACAGCCTTCAATCTTCTTAGGTCTGCTAGCTCCCTCCGCGACAGCATTCCACTAGTGTCTTGGTAGTAACTCATTCTTCGGCCTCCATTCCGTCTTGGCGAGATGATACATACTCATCATGATTGCAGTGGCGACGTACGTCATGTATAACGGTCATTTCTCAGAACAAATGTTCACGTTATCGAGAGAAGATAGTCAAGGTACTGCTTGGCTGTGACTATATCCTTACGCTTCTTATGAGAAACCTCCACTGTCACCGCTCCTTCATAGTCATTGTTTTTCAGCACCTTGATGACGTTTTTCAGGTCAATCTCTCCACTGCCTGGAACCAAGTATTTTCTCCGTCCCTCTTGGTCTAGGAGTTCTCCATCACTATCTCTGAAATGTATATTGCTGACCCTGTCCCCAAACATATCCATCAGGGTTTCAATTCGGAGTCCTTGGATATGCATGAACTCAAGGTCGATTGTTACACCCAAGTCATGCTCATCATAGAACTCGACTTGGTCGCGGATGAACTCGTGAACATTCGTCAGATAGGGAACAATCTCAAGCGTGAGGGTGCAGTTCGCCTCGTTGCAGGCCTCTAACATCCTCTCCATATAGCCGCGCCAGAGATCTCCTTTCAGATCAGCTTCATTTGGTGGGTGAAGTACTACAACCTCGACCTCAGCATCACCGGCCAGACCGAAAGCATGCTCAAGAATCTCACGGAACTCGTTCTCTTCATATCCAAACAGAAACTTGGGGAGATGGATGGAATAGGCGGCCAGCTCGAGGTCTTCAAGTGCTGCAACTATCGTGTCTTTCACCCAGCTCGGATGAGGCCGGTAGTATAGTTCGACACAGTCATATCCAGAGTGTTTGACTCTGTAAAGGGTAGTTATCTGGTCAATGAGAAAGATCTCTGAGTCTGAGTCAGTCCGCAGGCCACCGAGGGTCGAACAGGATATGAACATCACCATTTCCGCTCACCGTTTCTTTGTGGATAGGCAGTAAGATGCTACCTATCAATCTTGGCTCTCCAAGAACTCGTCAATCTTATTCCTAATATCTGCAGCAAGTCGTTCCAACTCGGATTGAACTTTGGGGCTTACATCTTTACCTATGAGTTCGGCTCGATGGACCTGAGCAAGATCGTCGTTGTAGTGCGTGATTACTGGATAGATTCCCCAAAGCATTCGTCTCTCTGTTTCGGGTATATATTCCGCACGTCCTGACCTCACACCAAGGATCCAGAACCCCTTTCTCAATGGGATGTCCTTTCCAAGCAGCTCTCGATTGACTCTGAGCTCCTCCGTGAGGTCTGAAAGAAGGATATCCCCCGTCTTCTCATTCTTACGGATCTTCAGATACTCTCCCAGAGCTATACCTCCCAACATACCCAAGAATATCGATAGAAGGCGGACGCCATTGACCACTACAACATCAATACCTAGTGGAGTGAGTACCAACTTCAGCATGATTCCAGCCGAGATAACGAGAGTGAAGACAATGAGCCATAATCTTGATTCTTCCATCGCGTCTGTTTCTCCTGCTAGGATGTTTCTGGGAGTTCCAATGTCCTTGAAACAATTGAATGTTCTGACTAGTGGTTTCACGGAAGAAGAGATATTATCTTTTTAGGCAGATAGAAACAGGAGGAAAAGACCGTGCCGCCCCACAGGTTCATCTCTATCACGCTTGCTGTAGTCCTTGTTTCTGCAATTACTATGTTCGATGCAGGAGTGCCACCGGCTCAATCGAACCGGCGGTTTCCTGCTCAGTCAAATGAGCATATTCTGATTGACCATACTTGTATTGAGCTCGGTCAGATTCCGTCCGAATGGATCGATACTGCCAAGGACGAGTTGAAGATACACTACGCCCATACCAGTCATGGCAGTCAGGTAACCACTGGACTGTCGCGAATCGAGTCCGCTAACTCGACTTTCAGCCAATCGCGGGGAGACCGATATCTGCCTGATGAGGTTGGAGCCCTGTGTATCTACGATGGAAATGGGGATCAATCGTATATCACTCCCGAATTGTACTGGGAATCAACGAGCGGCTTACAGCTAACACAGTCAACTCTTGATGAAAACCCCTCCCTCACCATCTCCTTGTGGTCCTGGTGCGCACAACTGAACTACTATTCTGAATCACAGACACAAGCATATCTTGATACTATATCTGGTCTGGAGAACGCAAATACTGATGTCACATTTGTGTACATGACCTGTAACGCTCAATCCACTGGTGCTGACGGATACAACAGGTGGTTACGGAACGAGCAAATTCGGGAATACTGTCAAGAGAATGGCAAGATTCTGTTTGATTTTGCGGACTTGGATTGTTGGAGCAATGGTGATTACGCCACATACGAATACGAGAACGAAGGAACAACGTTAGACATCCCTGTGGAACATTCAGACTTCAACGGTAACGAGGCCGGCCACACCACGTACACAAGCTGTGAACAGAAGGGGCGAGCCTTCTGGTGGCTTGCGGCACGGCTTGCGGGATGGGTCCCAACAGGTGCAACAACCACGAGCACGACATCTAGCACAACAACATCGACTACAGATACCGGTACTCCAACACTCCCCACACTTCCAGCCAGTCCCTTCCTACTCATGGCACTCGTTGCTTTGGCGATAGCTGTTGGATTGATTGTTGTAAGAAGAAGATGATACAATCGTTCACGCGGTCCGAAAAACCCCCAACAAGCAAGACCAATAAGCGTTCACGTTCTTGATGACACGCATTCACACGGGGCCATCTTAATGCATACGGACGACTTTGACGACGACAGTAACCGGGGACTGTTGATTCCTATCGGTGTTCTGTTCATTGTGTTCTTGATAACAGGTAATGGTTGGCTCTTCATTCCCATCTTCATCTTGGTATGCGTGCTGGTGTCAGATAGAACCGAAGAGGAAAAGATCAACAGGACCGAGAGAGAGGTTGACTACTGGCGAGCGCCAGATGCTGACACTCCGACCTCAGGTCCCACCCTCGAGAAGACATCTCGCTCCACCAAACCCCTCTATGACCGGAAACGACAGCGAGAGGAGGGAGTGACCTGTGGGACGTTCATCCCCATCATAATCATTGGATGGCTATATTGGATCACCAGAAGCTGGCTCTTTCTCATTCCCCTGCTTGTCCTGATTGCCTCACTCGTATCGACCCTGCATAAGAGTACTCGTGGCCGTTCTGAGGTGGCTCGAGAGATTCGTCTGGGTTCTGGTCGGACTGTGTCCGATATTGCTGACAGCGCCGGTGTACCACAAGAGAAGGCTAGAGAACACATCGTCCGAGAGAAGAGACGTGGGTCCACTGACATCTGGTTTGATCCCTCCACGGGAGGGACTATACCCACACCTGTTCGAATTCCTGATTCGGTCAAGGAGGCTGCTGGTGCTTGTGTCTATTGTGGATTCGCATTGAAATCCGAGGACAGATTCTGCCCGTACTGCGGTGCGCCTGTCAAAGCGGCCGAGTAAATCTCCTGCCTTCACTCAAAATCGAACGGCTAGCCCACGCAGGATTGATGCTCCCACGCTTCCATTTATTGAAGAATGGGAGCAATGGAGATACGTCCTACTTTGAAGGGACAACCTTATTAACAATTGTGAAATCTCGTGCGACCATGACGGAAAGTAATGATTACCGGATTTTTCAAGTGGTCAACATCATCGCAATCTTGATGACACTGATTGTGAATGCGCTGGCCAATATCATTCCAATCAATGGGGTCTCTACTGGCGATGTTGCAGACTCCTATCCCAATCTCTTCACTCCACCCGGTTGGGTATTCGCAATCTGGGGTGCGATCTACGTACTGTTGGTGGTGTTCATGATATATCAGGCACGACCCTCGCAGCAGCATGCTGAATATCTGTCCAAGATTGGTTACTGGCACCTTCTGGGAGCAATCGGTAATGTAGTCTGGATACTCCTCTTCCATTACTCTGCTGGAATTCCCATTCTGTTAGTGGCATCCACAGTGCCCATCTTGCTTCTTCTGGTCTCACTTCTCTTCATCTACATGCGACTCGGAATCGGACTGAAAGAGGTGCCCCTGCGTGAGAAGCTGGCAGTACACCTGCCTGCGAGTGTCTATCTTGGCTGGATATCCCTAGCCACCATAGCTAATGTAGCATCTGTATTGAACGTTCTCATTCCGGGGATTCCGATTGCAGTTCAAGAGTTTGCAACTGCTGCAATGGTGATTGTGGCCTTTGTTCTGACCCTGCTCATGCTCATCCAGCGGCGTGACTTCGCCTTTGGCCTAGTGGTCATATGGGCCTCAACCGGAATCGCACTCAAGCAGATTGCGAGTCCAGTGATATTCTTCACGGCGGCTGGAGTAGCCATACTGGTTGCAATCCTGATTGCAATTCTACCTGTAGTCAAGAAGACGAAGATATCTGACTTCTATCTCGCAAGAGACTGAGATCAGTCATGCCCTCTGAAGACCAAAAGGTGGGGACTTCCCCCACCTACTTCTCTTCTCTCAGAAAATCCGCGATGAGGGAAAGCCCCTTGACGAGCCTCTTCCTGTCATGACCATAGCCGATTCTAATTCTGTGGGGTAGTAGAAAATGGTCTCCGGGTGCAATGAGGACACTCTTTTCCGATATCAACCTCTCCGCCAGCTCCGTAGATTTGATGTCATCATCGTATTTGATCAGGCATATGGGAGATGCCTGAGGGGGAATACAGTCGAATACATCTTCATTCTCTTCCAACCAACTCTCCATGGCGGCCCAATTCTCCCTCAGAATCTGTTTCGTCCTCTTCTCTATCAACTCTCGCATCTCAGGCTGGAGTGCAATCTGTCCTAGTGTATCTCCCAGCATCGAGGGTGCAATGCTCGTATAATCCGAATACGCCCACAGCTCACTCACCTTGTCCTCATTCTTACATGCTATCCATCCGATTCTAAGACCCGGCAGAGCGTATACCTTCGAGAGTCCCGAGGTGACAAGTACCTTGTCATAGTAGTCCCACATCGTTGGAGTTCTCTCTTCAATCAGCTCCGCTCCCGAGTAGATCTCGTCTGAGAGTATCCATGCTCCGTGGTCTTCTGCTATGTCCGCGATTGCCTTCAGATGCTCTTCATTCATCACTGCACCTGTTGGGTTGTTCGGGTTACAGAGCGCAATCAGCCCGGTCTTGTTTGAAACAACATCTTTCAGCCCCTCGATATCGGGGACCCACGCACCATCCTCGTTCGTCAGCCAGAATGACTTCACATCAGCTCCAAGGGCTCTCGAACACCCCCATATCTGCATGTAATTGGGGAGTTCAATGACAATCTCTTTTCGGTCTTTACTCTCATGCACCATGTTCCAAATGCTGACCATGTTTGCTTCAGAGCCGCCATTTGTGACGAGAACGTTCTCTTCTGTTGCTTCTTCATAGAGGTGGCTGATGTTTCTTCGCAGGGGGATAGTCCCATTTGTCTGCGGATAGCCGAGCTTGGTTTCCAGAATGGTTCTCTGCAACCTGTTGTCCGGGATCAGTTCATTGAGTCTCAGGGGCTCAATACCACTCTCGCTCAAGTTGTACTCAACCACGTGTTCCCATCTGGACTGTATTCTCTCCAAGTGAAATTCATCAAGTTTCATTATTCGAGCAACCTCTCATTCATCATTCACAGACCATGTTGCAGTCCACACTGCCAGAGAATATGTTTCCATCGGTGCAGAAGGCTGGATTTGGCCATTTCCTTACACCTATATTGGACGTTGCGAGATTTAACCATGGTGATATCTTCTTGCGCATGAAAGTCAAATACAGTGTTTCTGAAGAAGAGATTGAGATTCCTGATACCTGCAATGTTCACGTCGTTGAACCAAAATCGGTTCAGACTTCAGAATCTGAGAGCGCAATGATCCGAGAGGCGATGAATGACCCAATAGAGTCTGTTTCCTTCGAAGCATTTGTCAAGACCTACGAATCATTCTTGGTGATTGTGAACGACCATGCGCGGAGCACTCCAACGCCTGTTGTTCTAAGAGAGATATTACCATTCCTTGAAGGCAAGGAGTTCCAGATTATAATTGCAAGTGGAACCCATGCACGACCCTCTGAGGAAGACATTCGCGACATCATCCTCGGTGAGTTCTATGATGAGCTTCGTGATTCAGTCATACTTCACAGTGCAAAGGAGAGTGAGATGCACGAACTGGGCACGACCAGTCGTGGAACCCCCCTCAAGTTCAATGCTGCGGTGAACAACTTCAAGGCATTCATTGCAATCAACTCGATCGAGCCTCACTATTTCGCAGGCTTCACGGGCGGACGGAAGAGCCTGTTCCCTGGCATAGCCGCGTATGAAACTGTAGAAGCCAACCACTCTATGGCACTTCTGGACGAGGCACGGCTTCTTCATCTGGAAGGCAATCCCTTGCACGAAGACATGGAAGAAGCCGTACACATACTTCTAGAGAATCATCCCACATTCGCAATCAACATCATCCAAGATGGCGAGGGAAAGGTTGCTCGAGTCGTTGCTGGTGACATATTCAAGCAGCTCTATGTGGGGGCGGAGACCGCTCGCGAAATCTACGCTCCCGAGATTGAGCGACCCGCTGACCTCGTTCTCTCTGTTGTCCATTCGCCACTTGACCAAGATCTCTATCAAGGCGCCAAGGGATTTGAGAACACGCGCATGGCAGTAAGGGACGGCGGGATTCTCGTACTAGTTGCTGCCTGTCCCGGTGGGATTGGTTCTGATGATTATGAACGCATGATGACATCCGCTGAAAGCGTAGAGGAAATGTACCGGAAGTTCCTTGAGGTCAAGGAAGATTATGAGCTCGGTTGGCACAAAGTGGGGTCCGTTCCTCCATTTCTGGAGAAGAATGACCTCTGGATGGTCACCGAGATGCCTGACGAGAAAGTCTGTAGCATGCATATGAAGGGCTTCAAGACTGTTCAAGCCGCCATCGATGCAGCAATCGACAAGCTGGGAACGAATATCGATGTCTTGGTGGTCCATGATAGCGGCAACGTGAGTCCAGTCAGCAAGTAGAGCTGAAACGAAGCAGGAGAAAGATACTATGTCCCTCGAACTCAAAGAAGTCAGGAAAATCGGAATATACCTGTTCCCCTTTGCTGAGGAGCTCGATTTTGCGGGAGTTTATGAGATACTAGCCAGTGTGAAGACTCTCGTTGACGAGGGCCTGCTAGATATCGATGATCCCGTGGATGTTGAGATTTTCTCTCCCTTCAAAACGATTGAGTGTGCTAATCGCCTGGTTGTTAAGCCCCATACTATTACAGACGACCCCTCGAGATATGATTTCGTCATAGTGCCAGGCGGGAGAGGTATTCGAGACGTAATGCAGGACAACCAGATGCTTGATCGGCTGCGAGGGTTCAGCAAGACAAAACCCATCTGCTCTGTCTGTACTGGGGCTCTCATCTTAGGAGCTGCTGGAATTCTAGAGGGAAAGAAAGCCACTACTCATTGGAGTGTCATGAGGGAGCTTGAGGACTATGCCGAAGTTACGAATGACCGAGTCGTCTTCGATGGCAGAGTAATCACTGCTGCAGGAGTCGCGTCATCCATCCCGTTAGGTCTCCGTCTCTTGGAGATTATCCATGGGAACGATGTGGCCCAGTTCGTTGCGGATGAACTTGAGATTCCCGCCTCCCTCAGGACGGAATAGCATCCCGATTTCGAGAAATGCAATATCTGTATAAGGCAGGCTCCATACCATTAGCTCGTCAGTCAAAGGTGGTTATCATATGGAGAGAAATGACGAGATTCTGGAGGAATTACGCAATATCAGAAAGCTTCTCGAACCGGCTCCGCCGGAGCCGAAACCTGAGGGATTCGTTGATGAATTCGTGAACTTCTTGAGCAAGTACAAGGTGCTAGGGTTGGCTGTGGCTTTCATCCTGGGCATCTACATCGGAAATCTTGTTCAAGCATTGGTGAACGACTTGATTATGCCCATCGTCCAGATACCCCTGGGGGAGATTAACTGGGAGGATATCACTTTCTACATGTTCAGGGTCGGCCACTTTGCGGGAGCCTTGCTAACATTCATAATCGTGGCATTTGTTGTGTTTGTGATTGTAAAGATTGCTGGCAGGATTGGAATCGAATAATCACTGTTTGAACTGCAGTAACAAGTATACGATGGTAGTTCCATCGGGACTCTATGTTTCTCAAGCCTAGTGTAGATCAGGAATGAACCCTGGTACTTGCTGCCTATACTCTCTATATTCATCTCCGAACTCCCTGATGAGCTCTCTCTCCTCCTTTCTGCATAGCATATAGATGACTACGGCAACAATAGGTGTGCAGGCAAGCGATAGCCAAGATGATAGGAACAGTGTCATCCCGAGATGTGACAATAATCCTCCAAGATATTGCGGATGTCTGATACTGGAGTAGATGCCTGATCTGACCACCTCACTTGGATTATGGCTCTGTGAAACTTGAAGTGTGAGTTCGGTCATTCCCTTGAGTCCTAGCCATCCGCCCGGCAGGAAAAAAGCGGCACCGGCAAGGAAATGGACAATCGGAACCCTCCAGGAGATATAGGGAAGCAAAAACGGTATCACAATGACGACTTCTTGGAAGAACCCAATCTCAAATCTTGGCTGTGGGGCAATCCACAACCCAATCCAAAAGGCAAAGAATGCATAACCGCTCACTATTCCTAGTATCCTGCCCACTCTCTCCGCCTTCTCTGGTTCGAAGCGTGACCTTAGTGCCTCATGTTCATACGATTTGTAGAGAATCGGTTGTATCAGAATGAAGCCCGCTAGGCATATCGAAAACCACAGAGTCATCTTGATTTAGATGTAGCTATGCGGGTTTATGGCATTTGTTAATCATCTGCATATCTAGCTCTCGATATGAATATCAATACGCGCATCTATAGGATAAGATATCCTATAACGTTCCGAACAATGGGACAATTCAACGTGCAGAGCATTACCGGGATGACTTTTCGGCTTCGAGCTTTCTGGGCGTCTTGATACGTTGTGCTCTTGAGGCGATAGTGAAACCGAGGGTTGCCACCATAAGGTTGACAACGGTCATGGAGAGAATGTAGTAGAGCACATCCTGTGTACCTATCAGTGCCCACAGGGCAATATCACCGACTTCGAGAAGCGTCAGTATGATGAGGTAGAGGCCCACAAAGAATATGATGGCCTTGGTTGATTTCCCCATAAGGGGCTCATCTTTCAGACTCTGCCATTTTTCGTATCTTTCTGATCTCCAGAAACCGTAGTAGAACACGGTTATCAAGCCAGTAGGTATCAATATCAAGTAGAGCAGTCCAACTAATCCTGTCAAGTACAGCAGACTCTCTGTCAACGTCCCTATGTATGCCGTGAATGAGAGCGCATTGAAGGCAGCATGCACAAGAATCGGGAAGAGGATGTTACGTGTCAGGACATACAGAACGCCCAGACCAAATCCTGTGATGAAAGTGGTCCAGAAGTGTAGGGTGGCGCCAGCAAGATTCCCATTCAGAATGTCCAGGGGGACGTGGGCAAATGCAAAGGCTAGGGTTGAGGTAAAGACGGCGCTGAACGTTCCCATCCCCCGCGATTCGCACATCGGGATGGTGATTCGTCTGTATAGCAGTTCTTCAAATATCGGGGCTCCAACACTTCCGACTGCATAGAAGATGACCACGTTCATAGGATCGGCAAGGTGTTCTTCGCCAATCAATATCACACCTGTATAGCCAGTTTCAGGGATGAGGCCGAGCAGTAGGAACATAGAGTTCAGTACGAGGGTTCCCGCGAGCATGACGCCCATGATACCCGCAATGGTAAGCATCGTCTGTTTGAGCCCTTTCATATCGGGCTTCGCATAGTCAACTCTTCTCACTTTAAGCGGTGAGAGCATCAGGAGCAGAACCATCGCAGTGACCATCTGGGAGATGAATCCGCTGTATAGATTGGCCATCACCCCCTGGTACGAAACGAATGGGACGAACAACGCTATCAAGAAGTAAACCAGCGTCGAAAGAGTCAAGACCGCTCCCGCAGCGATGATGACTAGGGCCGGCTCTCCGAAGTTTCGATATGAAGGACTCTGAACTCGTTCCATTTCTGTGCACCAGATTCTGATAAGATATGACATGCTAGGACGAGGTACTCTTGAAATATCTTTACTCTCGAGCTGACTACTGTGGCTGGCAGTCATTTGCGAATCAGTGAAAAGCAAACTCGTCTACGTGTAACCAGCTGAAACCTCAGCTGTAAAGAAGCGTCATCAGTAAGATGTGGTTATCTTCATGAATCCAGAGGAAGAGAACAAGCCTCCTGTAATGAGATATCTTGCGATGGGAGTCATAGCTACTGTCTTCTTCGTTGTCTTTACCCTGACATTTGTCGGTTCCCCTCTGGACCATCCTCTGGAGTTCTTGGCAATAGTGCTTGGCTTCCTCATCTATGCTGTGATTACCACACTATGCGATTATGCCTGTTGTGGGACAGATAGACATCCTCGTCCTCTCTCGTACGATGATGGGGGTCGTGCTCCAAACAAGATTTCTTCGCACTATCGTCGGGAGCCGAGAATATGATGAGCAAGGAACGCGCGATTGATGTAGTTTCCGGATTCAACAGATGCATAACAGAACATGACCTCGATACTCTGAACTCCCTGATGACAGAAAATAATCGTTTTGTCGATGCATCTGATGATGTGGTTGAGGGGCGGAAAGAGATCGTTGAGGCATGGCATGACTTCTTTCTCCGATATCCCGACTACGTCAATGTATTTCAGACTGTAGAATATCGTGACGGGCTGGTTATCATGAGTGGCCAGTCGACCTGTTCTGAGAAGGGATTGGATGCCCCCCATATGGACGGCTCAAGTCACGGGGGGTTTCGTATCCGAATGGCGTGTCTATGCCGATACCGAAGCAAACCGGAGAAGGCTCAGGATAGATTCGAACCCGTTATGAGGCAGTTCCAGGCCCCAATGATCTGTCATACCACCACAATCAACTACTGGTTCTCAGTATCTTATCCTGTCTTCGTAGTATGTGTTGGGCGCATACGTTCTGGGCCATTCTGGCGCGTTATCGAGGATTTCTTCGATTTCCTCAATGGTGTTGTCAGAGAGCTTCAGGTCTGACGCCTGTACGTTCTCTTTGACGTGTTCCGGTTTGGACGCGCCAACCAAGACTGCTGCTATCTCGGGTCTTCTCAGAATCCAAGCCAACGCCAGCTGGGGTAGAGAGCTTCCTAGTGAGGAAGCAATGTCTTGCAGCTTGTTCAGTTTGATTCTGACCTCCTCGGTCAGATACTTGAGAAATCCCTCATCTCCCTTGGCTGCTCTGCTCTCCTCTGGAATGCCATCGTTGTATTTTCCTGTCAGGATTCCCTGATACAGTGGGCTCCAGACCGTGAATCCCATGCCGTTGCGTTGAGCCACTGGCATGATCTCGATCTCTATATGCCGAAAGAGCATATTGTACATTGGCTGTTCGACAATAGGCCTGTGCGCTCCTATCTCCTTTGCGATAGCGTGGACTCGCTCCAGCTGGGCCGCGGTCCAGACTGATGTTCCCCAGTATCTTACCTTGCCTGACCGGATAAGATCGTCAAGGGTCATGATAGTTTCTCTCAGGGGTGTGGTATGGTCGAAGCGGTGCATGAAGTAAATGTCAATATAGTCTGTCCCCAAGCGTTCAAGCGTTCCATCTATCGCATGCATGATGTTCTTCCTTGAGAGGCCCCAGTCGTTTATCGTCTCACTCATAGGCCAGAAGACCTTGCTGGAGATGACAAGATCGTCTCTGTCCATTTCTTCTTCCTGTAACCATTCACCAATTACCTTCTCAGCTCCGCCCCTCGCATAGGCTTCAGCTGAGTCTATGAAGTTCACACCATGTTCGATTGCAGTCGAGAGGCATTCCTTCGCAGTCTTGTTCTCGACTGAACCACCGTAGGTTAACCAAGATCCGATAGATATCTCACTTATCTTCAATCCACTGTTTCCAACTTGTCTGTACTTCATACCTGATACCTGCCATATCGAATTAACTATAGCAAAAATGTCATCGAATGCATTTAAGATGCATGGTATCTGACAGTTTCCAACCGGAGATTACTATCAGACTTCGAATGCTTTCCCGACACTGCACTCTCTTGCGGTGTAGTTGTACAGGTCCCTAATCGCCTCTTTCTTGCTCGTACAATGGCATGGTGCTATCAATGACGTCGTTTCTAGTGCGATTAGCCTATCAAACTCATGGAAGCCTCCTATTACACCAAACAGGCGCCCGAATTCTTGCGCCGCGTCAATCATGTTCTCTAGTCCTGGGTGCGCACAGCCTGTGATTAGACTGACACCATTCTCTGTCTTCACAACCAGCGATTGCTCTTTCACTCTACCGCCAAGTTCTCCGGTTGACCAGACCCCTTCTGTGATTTGTCGGGGCTCTGTAATTTCAACTATCTTTGCGTTGCTGAATGCTGACAGGTTTTGCTTCATGGGCTTAGAGAATGATCGGGGAACATATACCTCGACTTCTCCGAGATCTTCGAGAATACCCACCCCTCCGGTATGGTCCCGATGGTTGTGTGACAAGACTAGATGACTGATGAGGTCGGTCTGTATTCCCATTCTTCGCATGTTATGCCTGAGAATATGAAGGCTCCTTCCGGTATCGAATAAGAGAGAATCGCCTACAAGGCAAGAAAACCCCCAATCGGCTTCGAACCCCTCTTCAGCAATATTGTCATATACTATCCGAACAAGCATGTTCTCTCTTCCTAGACTCAGAGTCTGTATGCCCCATAAAAGGATGTACTGCTACTTCCCTCTGAAGCCATTGGTTTCTTGTCAGTGTTCATGATTATGGCGGGCTCCACAAATCCTATCCTAGAAGACTTCAGGAGGAATTCCTTGTGAGCGGCCATCTGAAGATTGACGGCAAGGATAGCGGCTGCTTTCAGACGCCTGGAATCTTCACCCTATCATAAACGTGGTCTAATGCCTGAGAAACCGCACTGATTAGGACGAGGAAGACTATTGCCACTATCAGGTACATCTCAAAGGGATATGGTACCCGAGAGATAATCAGCTTGGTCTTTGCAAAAAGTTCCTCAACTGCAACGAAGTATGCCACCGTAGTGTACTTTGGGAGATAGGCCGCCTCATTCGACCACGAAGGGATGACTCTCCTTAGACTCTGGGGCAGGATAATGTGACGGATGCCTTGTGTTCGGGTCATGCCCATAGACTTAGCTGCCTGTAGTTGACCTCCTGAGATCGATGCCATGGCTCCTCGCAAGTACTCCGCCTGATATGCAGCGCTGTTCAACGCAAGGCAGACTGCCGCCATGAGAATTCTCGTGGAGAGGAATATGCTCTGCCCTCCGAAGGGGTCGGGAATGTAGATGCGCCAGCTGGTATTGAAAGTTGCCAGCCCCGCCATTTCCAGTGCGGTGTTGATTGCATCTGGCGCATATGCGAATATGAAAATCTGTGTGACAAGGGGAGTTCCGCGAATCACTTCTATATATCCTGTTGCAAATCGAGAGCTGACCGGACCTCCGTAGAGGCGGACTATAGATAGGACTAATCCAATGACAAAGCCTATCGCGAGAGCAAATATGTACAGTCCCAAAGTGGTCATCAGTCCATGGATGAATTGATCCATGTAATTGGCAATCTGTGTTATCTGCTGAGCCTCAAGCGACGATTGGTCGGGTAGCAGGAACATCGATATAGTCTCCTATTCAGGTGTTTCTTCTGAACCGTAGAGTACTTCGAGTCGATGCAGGAATCTCTTGGCGCGCTCTGTTTCAGCTCCTTCGAAGAAGTGTTGGGCTGTGCCTCTTTCAACAAACACGCCTTCATCCATGAACAGCATCTCGTCGGCAACTGCCCGTGCAAAACCCATCTCATGGGTGACACAGACCATAGTTGTTCCTTCTTTTGCCAGATCCAGCATGACTTGAAGAACCTCGCCGATGAGCTCTGGGTCGAGAGCTGACGTTGGTTCATCAAAGAGTATAACATCCGGCTTCATGGCCAATGCTCGTGCAATGCCAACCCTCTGTTTCTGTCCCCCCGAGAGCTCTGCGGGATAGTGGTCTGCTCGGTCTTGGAGATGAACCCGCCCAAGTGCCTCCATTGCTCTATCATGAGCCTCCTCCTTGCTCAGCTTAAGAACCAGTCTGGGGCCTATTGATACATTATCGATTGCTTTGAGGTGGGCGAAGAGGTTGAACTGTTGAAAAACAAACCCAATCCTTGATCGCAGCTTGTTGACATCCTCGTCTGCATCCATAAGGCTCTTGCCTCGTAGGAGAACTTCTCCCTTTTCAGGTGGATCAAGCATGTTTATGCATCTCAACAGCGTGCTCTTTCCTGAGCCACTGGGACCGAATACCACCTTGACTTCTTTCTCTTCCACGTCAAAAGATACTCCCTTGAGAACCTCAAGATCGCCGTAAGATTTCCATATGTCCCGTACTTGCAGAACTGCAGTCAATTTTCTATCTACCTCCAAGCCCTAAGTCTCTGAGTTTCCTTGTCATTCTCTCCCCCACGAAGGTCGTAACCGGATATGTGAAGAGAAAGTAGATTACAGTAATCACCAGCATTATTATGAAGAAGTATGCAGGGTAGTCAACTGAAAGATTGTAACTAATCTTTACCATCTCAGGTACACCTATTGCCAATGCATACGCAGTATCCTTGATCACCACGGCATATTCGTTGGACCAGCTGGGCAGAGCCAGTCGGAAGGCCTGTGGTAGCACTATGTTACGAGTTGCCTGTGTGTCTGTCATTCCAAGGGATTGAGCCGCTTGCATCTGTCCCTCTTCAACCGAGAGGATGGCGCCTCGGAATATCTGCGACTGATATGCGGCGCTTCTGATTGCAAGAGAGAATATTGCAGCCGAAACAATAGCCGGTAGACCAGGTCCAAAGATATTGTAGAAAATGGGTGTGGCTACTGCGAATAGAAAGAGCAAGACGAGGAGAGGTACACCTCTGAAGATTCTCTCGTAGCCCTTCGCCACCCACTGTACTTCTCGTGGTCCATAGACTCCACCTAGCGCCAGAAGGACGCCAATGACAAAACCGCCGATCAGGGATAAAACAGTGAGCAGCAGGGTCCACGGCAAGCCGAACGTGATCACGTTGATGAACAGTTCAAGGAGACTCGGTGGCGCCTGCTGCATTTCTCAATCACCCGAACCATTTCTCAATCATTTCATCCAGTGATCCATCCGCAAATGCCTCTGCTATGACATCATTCACGGCATTCCTGAATTCTGGATTACCCTTCCTCATGAAGAGGGCAGTCGGTGGAGCCGGTACTGTGAATATCGACTTTAGACTGTAGGCTTTTGAGTAAACGGTGATGACTGGCTCATCTACGTAAACCGCGTCGAGTGTGCCGCCGTCCAGATCCGCAAACAGAGTGTCTGGCCGTGGGTAGCGCTGGATTGTGATTCCGACGCCTTCGCTGACCAAGTCAGTGAGTTCATCATCCTCGACCGTACCTGTCTGTACTCCAACGGTGTAGCCTTCCAAATCCTCGAGACTTTCGATCTCAAGGGTGGAATCACCTGTTACAACGACGATCTGGTTTGTACGAATGTACCAGATTGAATGGTCCAGTACGTCGGCTCGCTCTGGTGTTATGAACATTGCAGCCGCAAGAAGGTCCACTGTACCCGTCTGGGCAGCACCCACCAGTGCGTCGAAGTCCATATCGGACCATTGGATTTCTACTCCAAGTTCACTCGCTATCAGTTCACATAGATCTATATCAAAGCCGTAGAGTTCCTGAGTTGTGGAGTTGACCATCTCGAATGGTGGCCATCCAGAACTAGTACCTACGACCATGTATCCTCGGCTCTGGATTGTGTCTAGGAGATCAGTGGTTTCTCCGGGTGGGATTAGCAATGTTGGAATTGCATAGCCCACTCCAAGCCCAATAACTAGGCCCACAATCATGACGAGGACAAGGGGTCCCTTTTCCGCCATTTTTTGGTATACCTCCTTCCTGCTGTTAAGGAAGGCATCAATAGTGAAGATGTATGGGCTACAAAAGGGTTTTTGTTCGGTTGAAAGGCTTCTATCTGTGAACTGATAGAACTCAGCTTCTCGTTCAATGATTGGCTGTCACTGACTTTGTGAGGCACATCTGGTACACCAACAGCTACTGAAAACGTGGACGAAGTTGGACATTTCGGCGTAGGAGTCTATATCCTCCAGCCCATGACTGAGGGCTGGTCACTCACACGGTATCACTGACCACGACAGAAACCACCCAGTGCCGTTAGCTGAGGGGGACAACTCTCTGGTGTTCAAGTTTGTCCAACATACAATGAACGCTAAGGCATGACGCCGTGCTGTTAGACAGGTTCCAAAGGAGGTGGGAGTACTTAGCTTAGTGACGATGTAACCACTCCATATGCCATCATGTCTTAAATACTGCAATTCTGATGGTCGTACTTCAGCAGGCACGGTGAATCAAATTGTGTGAATGGTGTATGAAGCACGGAGAAGGCGGTAAGTGGTACAACAACGCTCGCCTCTATTCTGACGAACTAGCCGATGAATACAACATGCGGGAATACTTGGAAGAACAGTGGCAGAACATGGAAACGCTGTTTATTCGAAAGGTCATGGGCTTCAGTTCGGTTGGTCTTGGCTACAAGATGCAGATGCCTATCATCGGACGCGTTTTGCGCGCAGCTGCAGAACGTCAGATACACAGTGAGAGTCACGCTCGGGTCCCGAAGCGAGCAGACGGGCACTTTGGTCAGGTGATTCCTCTTGAGGATGCCCAGCATATACTCGGGAACCTTGCTGCGGAGCCAATCATCAAGAACTACTGCCTGTGCAGATGGATGCAACGCGGTGTAAAGGATGCTGTCTGTATCAACTTTGGTCAGTTGTCTGGCATCATCGAGAAACTCCCGAGATATATCCCTGAAAACACCAAGTATCGTCTTGACCGCGAAGAGGCAATTGAGGCCCTCGAACGGCAGAACAAGAAGGGATACGTGGCCTCTGTTTGGTTCCAGCCAATACCGTACATCAACGCAATCTGTTCCTGTGAGAGTCCTGAATGTGGCGGTCTCCGCCTCCGAAACGACTTCGGCCTGAAGACCGTTTACAAGGCAGAGTATGTCATCAACATCAACCAAGATAATTGTCAGGGCTGTCAGCAGTGTGTTAGCATGTGTCAGTTCAACGCCCTAAGGTACCTGCCTTCAGTTGGAAGAGTCGTCGTTGATTTGGACAAGTGTTTCGGCTGTGGTGTCTGCAGACACGCATGCAATTATGATGCCCTCGAACTGGTTCCACGTGAGGAGGTCCCGGGTCAGGCGGGAAACTACTAGGAGGCATGAAGGTGAAGAAGACTAAGATCGCGATTGATTACTCGAAATGTGGCCCAGGTGCCCCTCAAGACCCTCGTGAGTGCAGGAAATGCCTGTATGTATGCGATCCAGCAGTGTTTCTCATGCATCCGACATTGGAGGAACATCCCGACCCGTGGAACCCAGAGAGATGGAAGATTACACCGGTATGGCCCTCCATGTGTATGGGCTGCATGAAATGTGTCGACGCCTGTCCCGAAGACGCAATCGCTGTCGAGCCCGGTCAGTCACTGCGTATCCTTAGGGCCCCATAATCGGCTCTCTCTGCAATTTAGGTCAGCTGTCAAGCGCATAATGCTGCACTGACATCGCTTGCTGTACGACATCGAAATGAATGCACGGGATGCGGCTCAGGCCAGAATGCGGTCTACCCGAGACCCATGCAACGTCCTCAGTTTGCCCTGAATCATGCGAGTCAAGAATAACCCGGGAGATTGCTGCATGATGTTGTGCTCATCAAGCCGCTGACAATCTGCATCAACATGTTCTAGGACCTGCTTTGGAGCGTGGTGATCGGTCGTGCCTGAAGAAGAATGATGCCTTTGTCATCTAAACACCACTCTATGTCTTGTGGTGTCCCCATCTTCTCCTCAACCTCCAATCCAGTCCTTGCAATCTGCAGGACCTGTTCATCGTCGAGCGAGAGTTCTGCTCTCTTCTGGGTTGATGTTTCAGCGACCGCGAAGCCGTCCAGATCAGATCCTGTACTGGGCGTTGCGATGAACTTCTTCGACCCCAATCTTCTCCGAAGGATATGAAGTGGGTCTTTCTGCACGACGAAGCTGTCCGGCGTAATCTTTCCCGCTACAATCATTTCTCCAAGCCCCCAGCTCGAGTCTATCAATACTCTGTCGGGCCTTGACTCAACGATATCTTCAGTGAACATAACCCCTGACACATCTGCCGCTGCCATCTCCTGCACAATAACACCCATGCGCACATCTTCAATCCGGATTTTCTTCGCCTTCAGATAGAGCAGCCCCTCAAGCGAAAGGAGAGAAAACCAAGTCTCTCTTATCGAGGTCAAGACGGATTCGAGATCGGGAACACAGAGGGATGTAGTCGCCTGTCCCGCGAAAGAAACGGTACTTGTGTCTTCAATGTTAGCTGACGATCTCACCGCGTAACCGTGAGCTCCAAGGCATTCACACTCAAGCTTCGAGAAGGCCTCTTCGATTTCTCTCTGTAGGTGCTCAGGGAGGGTGTAGTCCTGGAGGGCATCTCTGATCAGTGCCGATGCATGAAGAATCTCTTCCGGTTCAGTAGACGCATTAATGTTGCTTAGAGCTTGCCCAATCATAGGTCTCACTGTGAGCAGGTCCTGAAAATAGACGCATGGAACAGCAAATCCCTTAGGGACCCGAAAGCCTTGTCTGGTTAACCTTGCAAGACCCGAGGTCTTCCCGCCGTATCCTTCTGATTCATTCGGGTCTATTTGGTCTAAGAACTTCAGATTTCGACTCTCCGTCATACTGACCTATCCCCACCTCTAATCGTTGAGTAATAGGAGTCCGGCGCCGTTATCGTCTGGGCGGATAGTGACAGATCTTCTATCTAGGTTCTCAGCGGTCTCAAGAGTGGTTCCCATAAGTGCAGGTATCTCAAATTCCCGCGTTACTATAGCTAGGTGTGAACCAAGTGCGCCAGAGCTGCAGACGACCCCTGCAAGCTTGGGCATGATAGGGCCTAGTGTTGTTGTTCCCGCATCTTCGACCAAGGCAATCTTTCCTTCCGCCCCTTCTTTCCAGAGGCTAATTACATCTTGGATGGACTCGATTACTCTGAGTTCACCAGTGGCTTCCAACTTCAATGTGATTAGACCTTTTCCAATTCTCTTCAATATGGGAACGCTCTCAAATGGTTTTCACTACGCACCATGCGAATCTTAAAAGAATGATGAACATCAGTTCGGTGTTTGTCGTTGATTACCCAATTGTCTTCACGGATATCAGAAGATGCCGAATCATCGCATCACTTCTCCTGATATCTTTAATACGTACCCACCATTCGACAGATTTCTCAAGAGAGGAGTAGAATCCACTTGAAAACCAGAGAAATCAACAAACTCATTGCACATCTATCCGGTGTATTCTCCGACATTCTTGTTGAACGGGGACTGCTTGAATCGGAGCTCTTTCCGGTCAATGAATACATCTGTGTCGGTTTCTATCAGACCTATGAACGACTCTATGATGTCACGAGTCAGGTCTGGGAGCGGATATCCCCCGAGGAGCTTGCGCAGCAGAGCAAGACGCTGCTATCCGAGGTACATGGTCTATCCATCAGCTACCTCTGGCTATACTACGCATTGGCAAGGATGGGCGTTATCTTCAATAAACTGGATGGTGACCCGTCACAAGAGCCAGCTGAGCGTCAAGAGCAATGGAAGTACATGTTGGAAAACTGGTACCGTTTGGCAACGAATTACTTCAACTCGGGTGAGCCGACCATCGCAGCATCGGGAGCAGTCAACCGTGCAATGGATAATGAGACCGTTGATTGGTTGATGAGCATCATGGAACCCGTTTCAGAAGATCAGGTCAAAAAGACGCGTCGAATAATGGGTTCTGTGGACTTGTATGCCTTCCTGGACGAGTGTGAAGCAAGGGCGAAAATCATCGATCATGGGCCCTACTCTGTGAACGAGGATGAGATTCTTGTCTTCTCAGAATACACAAACATGCATGACGGTCAGGGCGATCTCTGGATGCCTTGGTCAGATACTGAGGCAAAACTGCCCACCTCGTCCCTTGGAGTTGCAATGACTATCAAGGGTGTGGATGCAAAATTCAATGACATAGGAACGATGACTATTGAGCCAGGTGACTACTCCAAGTATGTTACGGGAATCGGTGCGTACACAAAGAAGGGCGACAAGGTGGTACGTCTTGGACTTGACGAGCTCCCTGCGTATGCTGAGGCAGCTGATGCGGCCCAAGCTGAGTTATACATGAAGTTCGCTGAGTGGGATAAACGAAGGCTGTTGATTGCTGGTGCTGAGGTCTACTGGCGCGGATTCAAACGATTCACCGACAGAGTGGGTATCACCAACAAAGTAGACTGGAAACTCTCATCAGATGTGATTGAAGAACATGTGCCGTTCTTCATGGACGAAGAGGCCGATCCTGCCTTCATTCGACTGTTCAGGCTCGACGATGAGATGGAGTCTGACCCGACATTCTACCTGCTGCCTGAGTGAACAATCGACATCGGAGAACTCCAAAGATGACTGAACTCGATTCAAGTGCCGAATACCTGCACAAGGTTGGAGAGAGACCAGACTGGCGAGAGAGCTATTACTTCAATTGGGTGGATTCTGACTCTGGGGTATCCGGATTCACAACCATCGGGCTGCTACCCAACGTGGACAAACGAGAGTTTGTATTTGCTCTCTTCTATGATGACAGGCGAGAGGTGTATTTCATGGAGCCCGAGGGCTCTGTTCCCGACGAAATGGGGGAGGCTCTAGATGATGGGAACCTGTCCTTCAAGATGAACAAACCCTTGAGTGATTGGTCCATCAACTTCACGGGGCCCACGCTGGAGGCAGACATTCGATGGAAGGGCCGTTTTCCGCCATTCGACTTCGGGCGAGGGAGTGGCACTTCGTGGGCCGGCCATTTCGAGCAATCGGGGCGGGTCACCGGGATTATCAACATCGAAGACGGACGAACCCTTCAACTGAACGGATTGGGGCAGCGTGACAAGAGTTGGGGGGCTCGTGATTGGCACATAGATAGTTGGTATGCATTTCATGCTCAGTTTCCCGATTTCTCTATTGGTCTTCGTCGTGACATTGTGGACGGAGAGGCCCACCCGTCTGGAGGACTCTCAACCAAGGACGGATATGCTCAGGTCAGATCTGTGGATGTCGAGACTCAATTCGTAGATGATCCAGTCAGAATGCCAGTTGGGGCCCTCACCACGGTCATCACTGAGACCGATGATGAGTACAGATTCAAATCCAAGGTCATTTCTCCGACTTCTTTCGTCCGATTTGAACGGGAATTTGGCCGAGGTCGTACTGAGCTCTTTGAAGAGATGGCAATACACAAGCTACTCGGTAGCGATGCAGAGGGTACAGGTCTCATAGAATGGCTCTTTACCAAGATGTGATAGGGCCGAAACGCGAGCACCGATTACCTCGGCTCAGACTATGATTCTGTAGCTAATCATCGGAATCCTTGTTTGAACAGAGCATTAAAGGAGTCACAACTGAACGCGGTGGAGAATCTCACTCTTGGTCTTTATCTCCAGCCAGCCGTTCGCGAATTCGATAACCTGCGAAACTAGTTCCTCTGCTTTCCTTCTTGGAATGCTTGAAGATATAGTCTTCGGGTCAATCTTGCTCGCATGCAGTGTCTCGTTCCGTATGATACTCCCGACACCTCCGAATATGTCTTGGTCAAGCAGTACATCTGCGATAACCCGGTTATCGCTGCTCATCGCGTTGAGGGCTCGTTTTCTATCGAAATCTTCAGACAGCACATCGCGACTCGGGTGATTGTGTTCTCTGTATTCATCGCTGTCTGGATCCAATACATTGACGTTGTCGATGGAAACACTGAACGTGTCTCTTGAACAGCTGATGACCAGTTCCTCTGGGTCTACCTGATCATTGTTGATACTGTAGCTACCGTCCATACTGAAGTCAGTCACCATGGATGGACCAGTTGTATCAATGAAGAGACGATTTCCAATGGCTCGTACCTTTTCAATTTCCTCGCCTTGTAGGCGAACAAGGGGCCTAGGGGTATTCCCACGTACCTCTTGGATGGTCTGCCCCTCGAGTACACTGAGTTGTCTTGCTGCGAGATGAACTGCAGGTCCTTCCATTTGGAGCACTCTAGTTTCTGCTTCAACCACATATCAAAGGCATTTGTGTTACCGGCACTCTTCAGGGCTTCTCTCAGACAGGACTGGAATTCGTACCGATGCCAGCATCGGCTCAATCCCGTCAGAGCCACTTGATTGAAACCTAGCGATGGGTGCTCTTTGGTGATTCTTGCATTGGTTTCATTTGCTAGTTACCTACCTCTTATAACTCTCTTCCGAGCGCACACCTTCATAGCGTGACCTGATAATGAACGAAACGCAATCACCTGCGGGGCGTGAGATCCATCGCCCAGCATCGATGAAACCATTTGCTACCATGTGGGTGGGACAGGCGTTTTCGCTTTTCGGTAGCCGTCTGGTCCGTTTCGTTATCGTTTGGTGGCTTACTCTGGAGACCGGGTCTGCAACGGTTCTTGCAATAGCATCAATAGCAGCCGTCGCTCCACAGGTTGCTATTACTCCCTTTGCTGGCTCTCTGGTCGACAGATGGGATCGTAGGCATGTCATGATTGTGGCAGACTCGCTCACTGCAGTTCTCACGGGAGGTTTGGCACTTCTGTTCTATCTGAATTCCTTCGCTCTGCCTGGCATTGTTCAGATATGGCATATGTATGCTGTCATACTGCTCGGGTCAGTACTGGGTTCCTTTCATTGGCCAGCGATGCAAGCATCGACAACAATGCTTGTTCCCGAGGATCAGCTTCCACGTGTTGGCGGCATGAATCAGGCTCTGAATGGCCTCGCCAACGTGCTGGCCCCGCCCGTTGCAGCTCTCCTATTTGTCATCCTGCCCATGCATCAGCTCCTGCTAGTTGATGTCCTAACTGCAGCGGCTGCTGTGTCGTCCTTGGCTTTCATTCGCATCCCAAAACCCCCACAGGAAACGATGGAGGCGGGGAGTAATCCGTTGAAGGACATGGTCGAAGGCTTGAGATTTCTACGCGGTTGGCCAGGGGCAATTCTGATTCTTGCTCTCGCAATGGTATTGAACCTGGTATCGACTCCAGCCTTCTCTCTTATACCGATTCTTAGCACCGTTCATTTCGGAGGTGATGAGGTCACACTCGCTCTTCTCCAGTCCGCCAGCTCCTTAGGAATGGTTCTCGGAGGAGTACTCCTCACGATCTGGGGTGGCCCAAGTCGGAAGATGCGAGTAGCACTCTTTGCTCTCGTAATTGAGGGAGTCGGGACCGTCCTTGTCGGCCTCACGCCACCCGACTATCTCCACTTTGCTGTATTGATGCTCTTCTTAGTCGGATTCATGATTCCCATATTCAATGGACTGATCCTTGCTCTCCTTCAGATTACTATTCCCGCCGACATGCAAGGGCGTGTCTTTGCGCTCATCGTAAGTGGTGCATCTGCAATGTCGCCCGTGGGTCTTGCATTTGCAGGCCCATTTGCTGATGCCTTTGGCGTACCCCTCTGGTTTCTAATCTCTGGTGTTGTGACCGCGGTACTGAGTGCGGCGGTTATGCTTGCACCAGCAGCACGGAACTTGGAGGATCGGGCAAATCAGCAAATGGCATCGAAATCTAAGGGGCCATCTGAGTTAGAATCTCCTCTTCAGCAGAGCGCCCCTCAGTAATACCCATCCTAAGCGAAGCATCCCGGTTCTATTGCTACTGCCATTTGGAACGCGTGTTCCAATGTAACCATCTTTTTGGAAGGCTAATCTCCTGTGAACCCGTCCGACCGACGAGTCTTTTGGAACTGATAGTAAGGAACTGTCTTTGATACGTATGGTACCGTCAGATGATGTGGGACAGTATCTAAAACCACAGATGATCTGGCAATCACAGTTTCTTGGTTCTTACAGATAGTATTGCCCTGCAGTGTGAACATCTTACCGTGTCTGGCCCAATCCATTCGACTTCTTGCGGATTGATGCTCGCTCTGCACTTGAAGCAGTTCTCCCGAACCTTGCGAGTCACCATAATCTCGCGTTTAACAGTCTTCGTTGCGGGAGCGGCAGTGTCACGGATGAATGTCATTCCTTCTATCGTTCCACTCAGGTTTCCACTTGAAATCGGATTGCATACGATGTTTCGCACCCTGTCGACCGGCTTCCTGTGAGCCGACTAAGTTCTTCCAATGTTATCTTGGAGTGACATCTACCTATCTCGATGATTTTCGTCTTAGTAAGTTCCTGATAATCTGTTTCTTACAATTTGGTGAACCTCCCCTGTAAGATACTTCTGCGTTCCAGCGACAAGACCTGCGATTCACAGCAGGAAGAGTGGCAACACACAGAAACAAGTTCCGCATTCTCTGGAATTTGATGATAGCATGATTTCGCATCTCCCCTTTTTGCGTTTCAAATCGTTAAGTATGTGTGCATAGTCCTACTAATACCTGCTTTCGAACACAGAGCTCTAGTTACCACAGAACATTCTTTCAGATTACTTCATAAGAAATGACTAGAGTACGTCCTTGTAACAATCTGCTGGATAGAAGTTTCGTTCCTCTCTTGAGTGATTGGAGTACCATATCTGTGCGAAGAACGGATTGACTTCCGCGATTTTGCCGTAGTCCCATGGTGGAGGAGCACACTGGGGACACCAGTGCCCGGTCTTGAGAACCAAGTACGGGCTTGCCTCAAACCTGTGTGCAAAGGCACATCTCCATTCGAGTTTCTCATACATGCTCCCGCTCCACGCGGCCGAGAGAAGAAACCCTCCTCGAAACTCAGCAGCTCCCTGCAGGTCTTCTATCTCAAGCGTTTCTTTTGACTCATCATATCCGTGATGCAGTCTCTTCCACTCAGGATTCAGGTTCGGCATGTCTGGTGAATTCCAATCTCCAATCCTCTCGTATGCCTCGAATGAACCATAGAATGCAATAATCCTCTGTACCATGTCCTGCTCGTACCAATAGAGCGTCCCATCTTTCCGTGAGACCATATCCTTCATCCTTCTTCGTGCAGCCCACTTAACCATCTCTCTCAGTCCCGGTATGTTGGCGGACCATCTGGCCAACCTGACAGACAGAGGGAGGTTGTTCAGGACTTGCTGGTAATAGTCCTCAATAGAGTCGCCCCAGTTGTGTATATACTCATCCAGGACGTCACTGTCTTCGAAATAGTGGCAGTGGAAGTTCCTCAGTGCAAACCAACGTCTCTCCAGTATCTCTCTGAAATCACCCAGCCCCAAGAGGTTGAACATATCTCGCAAGTAGTCGTGGTAGACAATGCGACATGTTGGCCCTCCTCCCATATTATAGACTCGACGCCAGAAGTCTGAGTCATCAGGGACATCAAGGCAATTCACCAGCCCTCGCCCTGCGTCCCTGCTGGTGTTCAGCTCGATGCACGTGTCTATCGGCTGGTGGAACATGATAGGATCCATCAGACTCATTGGGTTGGGTATCGCAATGTAGGTCTGACGCAAAGACACCCAGTATTTCAGTCCTGACTCGATGACAGCTCTCTCGCCAGCAATCTTACAGGTTGCATAGAAATCGAATACACTTGGTTTCAGTGGGTCTCCGACGCGTCCCATATGAATCTCTTGCAAACGGTCACCGGTTTCGGCAACTGACCCGATGTAGACAAGCTTCACATGGTCCTGCCCCCCATGCTCATAGATCGCATCAATAATATACTGGATGGCAGTTGTGTTGACTGCTTGTGAGGTCTCAGGGTCATGATCCGCAGCAGGAGAGATGAACGCCATCGGACAGAGTATCCAATCAACGTCACGGACAGCCTCAAGCATATCGGGATACGCTGTAGCATCTCCCCAGACTATACGAAGCCCACCTCCCTCAACACATCCTCTACCGCCGATACTCTCGATGCCACATTCTTCTTCAAACGGTGCAAAGAGTCTCTTGTTCTTCTTAGACGGACGAAGCAAGAGGACTATCTTGTAACGACGTCGTCTGTCCTCCACCCTTCTTGCCCAGAGCTCTCTGAATGCCTCGAATCCCATTGATCCCGATGCGCCAAGCAGAAGAACAGTCTTGCTGATGATACTCATATCGGCCAACTATCGTGGGTATTGCGCTGCCACATATTTCTATGTTGGTGCTAGAGTGTTGGATAGCAGATACTACTTGGAACGAAGTAATGACTCGATGAAGAACTCGATGGAAAACCTACCCTTGGTGGCCTCGAGATACCATGGCGGCTCATACCCCAGCTCTGCGATGATTTTTGAAACTGACTTTCCCTGCTCTCTGAGGTCCATCACTCGACCACGTACGGATCTAAGGTGGTCGATTCGTTTCTGTATGTGTTCATGTGGTGATACTATCGGTCCCAGATGTCCGTCGAAGAGAACTCCGATATCCATTCTCTGAATGCGCTCCATGGTTGTGATCATTTGAAGGATATCCTCTTCTGGCATAGCTATGTACTTCCTCGAAGGTAGAGGTACCGCATCCGCCGAAAAGAGCCAACCCTTTGTTCGTTCTAAGAAACCGATCATATTGCTATGGTGGCCCGAGAGATCTACCACCTCCAATGTATACTCTCCGACAGATAGCCTCTCAGGGATTGGCTGGACCTCATGAACCGGCTCTGGTTGCCCCCATACGAACTTGAAGAACTCATCGAGTTTGGGCGGATTCAGAAGTTGGTCAATTGCCGAAGGATGTGCATACACAATTGTTTCATCGCCCAAGACAGATAGACCTCCAAAATGGTCCTCGTGTGGATGAGTGACAAGGGCTCTTCTGATTAACGTCTGTGAGAGATACCGTTCAAGTTCATCAGCTGCATTCGCGCACCCTGCATCAATCAAGACATCCCCTATCTGGTATGCATAAGCCCACATGATGGGTTCGTTCTCCTGGCCTGTGGCTGTCTTGAGACTGAGTATGTCATCGTTGAAGGGCACACATTCGAACATGATAGTCAACACGAAGTCTTACTGAATTCACTCTTTCGGAAGGATTTGCTGTGGTCCTGAGTCAATTCTGAATCTCTTCCCTATTATATTAGCGTGGAATTCTGAAACGATTTGCGTCGGTTCGCTCAACGAGGCCGTCCTCCGTCAAACTCCTGACAATGGATCTCACTCGTTCAGCATTCGTATCGCTGCAGCCATGGTGGGCAACCAGATCCTCAAGAGAGAGTTCTTCACAATGCGTGAGAATACGTACGATGTCCCCTCTGAGCTGCCGTGATGAGCCTTCGAACTTGTTCTGGTATGAGGTTGGCCTGATACCTGTCGATGAGGATGTCAATACCCCCGACCCGTAGTCCATGAGTGCATTGTGCCAGTCACGAGCCCTACCCCTGAGTAGTAGGTGTTCTGCGACTTCTTGTAGTTCTAATCGAGATGTGCATTCATCTGCAAATCCGGATGCAATCAGGATTCGGCGAATGTTTGTGTCAATCGCGGCTAAGTCCTCATTGAATGCGAAGATCAGAATCGACCGCGAGGTGTAGGGGCCAATGCCCTTCATCTTTCTGAGTTCCTTCTCGTTTCGGGGGAACTCACCCCTGTCTACTATTGCTCTTGCGGCATCTCTCAGCCATAAGGCTCTTCTATTATACCCCAATCCGCTCCAGACTTGAAGCAGGCGCTTGGTATCCGCCTCTGCTAATGCCTTGAGATCGGGGAACTTCTTCAGAAACTCGGTATATTTAGGGATCACTCTACTGACTTGCGTCTGTTGCAACATCATCTCTGACACGAGAACATGATAGGGAGTAGGGTGTTTCCTCCAGGGAAGCTCTCTAGCATTGCTGCTCCACCATCCCATGACCCTCTCTTGGAATGCCTTGATTGATCCCGAGTCTATTTCTTTCATTCTGAACCTCACGAGTCCTCTAGTCTGACATACAATGATCGGATTCAACTTCCGTTGCTCTGATTCATCATATATCCATTGATACAGGAGCTATCTTCAGCTCTCAAACTGGAAAATCTTAGTCATTGTTTATATGCTCAAAATGTACAATCTATCAAAATGGAGATTAGTCGTACATCAATAAGGAATACAGAGTCCCTGATATACGACATCTTTGTCAGAACCACAAAGAGGGGCGTCGAGATATACACTATCGACTACGACGAGAAACTCAAAGTATTCTCTCCTGCCGGGAAAGAAACAAGTTCTCGAAAATGGACCTCCAAGGTTAGAACCGTAGCCATCGGTGATATCGATGCTGACGGTTATGACGACATTGTTGCAGGGACGAAGGACTGTGTTATAGTCATTGGCAACAAAGGGCAGATTATCTACCATATAGCAAAGTCTAGTCCGGTCATAACCTGTGATGCGGCCGATATTGATGGCGACTATGCGGACGAGTTTGCAGCTGCCATGCGCGATAATACCGTGTCCTTGTGGAACGATGACATCAAGCTGTTTACACGATCGTTTCCGTCACCCGTTGTTTCTGTCAGATTAGAGAACATCACGGATGATCCGGAATATGAGATAGTTGTGATGGAGCGCAGCGGCAATATCAGCATCCTATCTGCAGCTGGCTACTTGTTGAAACAGTTCACGGTTCCTTCGAAGATACGAGTAGGTACAGTCCTGAACTTGGAGAACGACAAACTGTTTGCCACAGGGGACAAGTCGAGTACTCTGAGGATTTGGGATATGGGTGGGGGTCTGGTACAGGAATTGGATCTTTCAGAGCGCCCATTTGCCATTGACGCAGATCGGCACCCACGTAGTGACATCCTTTACTTGGCTATCGGAACACGGCTTCCTGCCCTAGAGATATATCGTGTCAAAGGCAATGCGATGTCTTCACTCACTCGTCGAGTCATCGAGGAGATATCTTCTACGAAGGAAACTGTCTATCGGAGGGCTATTCGATGCGGTCATTGTGGTGCCCCAGTGTCGCCAGAAACGCCGAGCTGTGCGAGTTGTGGGGCTATACTGGATGCATTACAGCCACAGCAGATTGATGAATTCATCAGTGAGACCATACTGTCTGTGACATCACTAAATCCCCGCATCACTTTGAGGGAGCTTGACAGAGTCATCAGGCGATCACTTCCCCGTCCCGCTGTCTACAACCTACGCCGTCAGCTGCAGGAGATGGTTAGACGTGAGATGATATCTGGTCACTTTGAAGACGATGGTAGAACTTTCGTGTTCACTGGCTTGAGGGGCGCTTTGGTCACCCCGTCGATGTCAAAACGTGATGCAAGGAAATTACTATCCAGTGTGGTTTCGGGTAACAAGATCGAGTTCGGCGACCTCCTTGATATGAAGGCCGCACTACAGGATCCTGATGTAGACCATGAGCTCGACGCAGCGACCATACGTAGAGCGCTTATTCTGCTGCGTGGCAAAGGGCAGATTGCAGGCGAGTTCATTGACACGAAATCCTTCGCTTTCGAGTCAAAGGAAGAGCTTGAAAGAGTAGTTGATGAGATTATCAAATTGTTGAGTGAGCAAGGGAGTTAGACATATGTTTGAGACCTGGAGTATTACAAAGAAAGTTACAAGAGGCCTTAGCGCTTCAGTTATCATCTCCGTGCTTCTGATTGCTTCATACATGGTTTCTAGCGTGTATTTCATGTCAGAACAGAACACGGCTGAAGCCGCAGAGGCTTTGACTAAGGAGGAACTGGGAAGTCTGCAGAGGGTAACAGCTGATACTGCCACCTTCATTGAGGAGCGGATAGAGCAGTACTTCCATGGTGTCTACATGATGGAGGACTATGCCGAGAATCTATTCAACGAACGGTATGATGCTAGCCCGCGTCACTCTTACTTCTGGAATCCCAGTCTTGAGCTCGCCAATACGGGCTATACAGTCCCTAATCTGCAATCCATCGATGAGTATGAATCGGACAGCATATCGTTTGATGTCAGTTGTTACTACATGCCTAGAGACTACTACATTGACGACGACCCATTCCAATGGGACGATGATATGCGCTATGTCTTGGACACATCGTCCAATATGGACAACATATTCCAGTCGCTTCATGAAATGAGTTCGGACTATATCTGGCTGTATATGGGCTTTGACCTCTCAATCTCGAATCGACATCTATTCAGGAACTACCCCTATGACAATCTGGAATACTTCTTGGACTGGTATGGAGAAGGAGAGGATTATGATCCCAATTCAGAGGAATGGTATCTCAACGCTGCCGATATCTTGGATGATTCCATTGCTGTCACAGAACCCTATGGTGATCCGTCCACTGGCCTTGTATTGTCCATGGGCCGGCCCATCCGATTCGACAACAACACGCTGATTGGTGTTGTTTCCGCTGACGTGACTCTTGACACAATTAACAACGAAGTACTCTCTCAGGAGATTAGTGAGAACGGGTATGCTTTCCTTCTTGGAACCGCCGGGGGCCTGATAGCACACCCCTCGTTTACGGCTGAAGGCCAAGATATCTATGATGCTGAGTTTGGTGGCTCCGCATCTTCAGAGGCTGATGCATTCTCCTCTATTCTCCCTGACATTCTGACAAACAGTAGTGGCCAGATTGAATATACGAAGCAAGGCAGAAAATGGTATCTAACATTTGAGAGAGTCCCTACGACCGGTATGGTTCTGTGTACGGTTACTCCTGAAACGGATGTGATTGAAGCTGCACTCGCTCTCTCCGCAGCGATTGGCTTTCAGAGCCTGATAATCATCGGGATTCTTGTTGGCTGTGTAGCAGTCACAATCTATGTTTCGTCGAAATATGCGGCCAGAAAAGGCGAAGAGATGGCCAAACCACTTGCACAAGCCACAGATGTCTTGATCAATATGAGCCGTGGCGACTTGACTGGAATGGTTCCCATACATGACCTGCGGTATAAGGAACTGCAGATCACCATGGAGGCAATTCAGAATCTCCAAGACTCGATGCGAGCTGGCAACAAGGAGTTCATCAGAGGAAACTTGGCACTTGCTCTAGAAACGTATACTCGGCTTCGACAACTCTGTGTCGATTTCAAGGTGATTCAAGGCATCCAGGCTGCAGACCTCAATATTGGAAATGTTCACAGACAAAGAGGCCAACTGCAGGAGGCATCGGCGAGGTATCAATCTGCAGAAGGACTAGCCCGTCAGATGCTGAAAGAAGCAAAGACTGACCTAGAAAGAAAGGATGCTCAGGTGCGTATTGCCGATGTCATGCACAACTTCGGCGCCCTCGAGATGTCACCAAAGAGGGAGAACTACCGCAAGGCCCTGACCCATCTGGAGGAAGCATTGGAAATCAACAAGAAACTGGGAAACAATCGAGGCATGGCCAATCAATTCGACACCATCGGGGTCTGTAAGATGGCCCTGAAGGAGTTTGATGAAGCCAGAGAGATGTTTGACCGGGCGCTTGAGCTTCTTGAAGGAACATACTATGAACGGTCAAAATCCTATGTGTACTATCACAGAGGTATGATGTACTACGAGATGGCAATGTACGAAGATGCCCGGTCTGATCTTGTTGAGGCTGCCAACATGTCACAGGAGAATGAGGAGTGGCCTCTTGCGGGCAGATCGCTCTCCCTTCTGGCTGATGTTCTTGAAGATATGGGTGAGCCGAGTCATGAAATCCGTCGTCAGGCGGAGAAGATTCTGGGTTCCACTGTGAGACATCGAGTGCGGCGTGCCATCGTCTTCGTCATCGATAAATCGGGGAGCATGGGGCAGAGCGGTAGAATAAAGGCGGCAGTTGCAGGTGCTCAGAGGATGGTTGATGCTGTGGCGCAACCTGATGATAGTGTTGGTGTGTTGGCATTCGACACTGTTGTCAGTGAACTCCGCAGGCTTGCACCATTGGGCCCAGACTATTCTACTGCAAGGAAGGAGATTGCCCGCGCGCTTCGCCTTGGCGGGGCCACAGCTTTCTATGACGCACTCGGTCTGGCTCTCATGAACATTGCCAACGAACAGAATGCTGAGCGGTGGATTGTCGCACTCACTGATGGCGAGGACAACTCTTCAAGGACCCATAATGAAGACTCTATCGTTCGGTTCGCCAATCGTTTGGAGGGTGATATAAAACTGCGAATCATCGGAGTCATGTGCAGTTCAGATCACGAACGGGTCCTAGAGAGAATGTGCAAGCGGATTGAAGGTGCCACGTACCTGCCGGTTTCAGAGGCTGGCAAAGAACAGGAAGGAATTCTTCAGAGATTCGAAGGCATCGAGGACGAGATGCAAACTCAACTCGAGATGGGAGGAACACAGGTGGACTTCTAAGAGGAGGCAAACAAATGGCAAAGAATAGAACAACCGGAACTAGCTTCAAGAGAACAATGCTGGTGGCCTTTCTGGTAATCACAACCGCATCTGTTGCTCTGACAACTGCTTTCTCAATGGGGTTTGGAGTGTTGATAGGTGACACAACGACTTCTCGGAGCATAGATGCTCTCAAGGGGCAGGCAATCAATGATATGCTGGCCACAGGCGTCACCACATCAAATGTGATAAACCAAAAACTGACCACTGCTGAAGGAATGGTCATCAGCATGGCTGAAGAGATAGAACGCCTCTTCAGTGATGAGAATACCTATTTCGCCCGTGAGACCTATTACGACTATTTCTTCGAAAACCCCTCCGAAGGTCCGCATCCTGCCGACATAGAGTTTGACCCGGACTATGGAATCAATGTTTCTTGGGAGTATAGCAGCTGGTACATTCCCGGGTCTGACAGCTCGAATTGGGCAACCTACGCAGGCGCCTCTTCAGAACGCCTTGGCCTTGTGTCCAACATGGACAATATCTTCAGATCTATCCGAGATCGAGTTCCGGAGTTCAGATGGCTCTATTTCACATTCGCAGACAATGATATGTTCATCAACTACCCCGGGAGTATCCTAGGAGGAACTGATGCAGAGAGGCAGCTGGACCCCTGGTATCCCACTCTTGATGATTGGTATCTTGAGATTGCAGCAGGAGATGGGGACATCGTCTTTGTAGAACCATATTATGATCCGATAGACGAAGTGCTTCTGATATCGATCGGTAAGGCTGTGTTCCATGAGAACAATCAGATGCTAGGTGTCATCGCTGGAGACATTACAATCCAAGACATCAAGAATCGCGTCTTGGACATAGATGTGTATGAGAATGGCTACGCAACTCTGATTCAAAGCGATGGTCTGGTAGTTGCACATCCTGAAGTACCCGATTCTGCATATGAAGAGGGGCTTCCCGAATTCAGTGCAGTCGAATCAGATTCGCTAACACTCCTCCAGATTGATGCAATCACTTCAGGAGAAGACGGCTCTCTTGAATACCGGCGAGGAGTAGAAGAACGACTCCTTGTGTATACCCCTGTCGGCAAGAGCGGATACATCTGTGTGCTGATAGTCCCCCTCGATGAGGTCTTGGAGGCAATTCCATTGCTTCAGAATCGGATCACATCCACTCTAAGACTCACAATTGAGCAGATCATGTATGTGGGGATGGTTGGTATAATCATCTCAGGCATTCTTGGGTATTGGGTTGCAGGCACGGTGACAGGACCATTGCAGGAGATAATGGAACGAATACGAAAGGCTGCAGTGGTGAAGTTCACCAAGAGTTCTATTGAACCGTTAGAGCTGAAACTCAACGTCAAACAGACATCTCGGGGTGACGAGATTGGTGACCTATCCCGGGCATTTGACAGCCTGATGGATGTTCTTATCGATGAAGCAGAGGAGGAGGAATGATGTGGTCTGTTGAGGACGCCAAGTTCATACATGGTGTTGGCCGTGGTGACTTGGATTTCCTCGACATCAATTCCGACGGGAATCTCTGCCTCAAGTTCGATGACCGGCTCTTCCCTTTTCAAGACTTGATAGAACGTGTCCGCCGTAAGTACTCCTCCGAAGTGGGGTATACCTCTACCTTCACCCTCCGTGTTCCTCAATTCATAACAATGAAGATTCGAAGACTAAACAACGCCTTCGAGTCCTATAGATTGAGAGAGGGGTACAAGGGTGAGTACAAACCTCTCTACCCAGTGAAGGTTAACCAGCAGGTAGATTGCATCAGGACCATCTTGAACTCAGACATCAGATACGGCTTGGAAGCAGGCTCGAAGACTGAAATGCTCTTGGTCGTGAGGGCTATCGGCGAAGACAAGAATCGGTTGATTTTCTGCAACGGGGTTAAAGACAGAGACTACTTCACCATCTCCAAGAAGGCATCTGAAGCTGGACACAATGTACTTGTCTGTCTCGAAAGCATTCCTGAAGTGCATCTGGCGGTTGATTTCTTCGAACCCGGTGATATCGATTTGGCCCTTAGAGTCAAACCATACGTCAAGTCCAGCGGCCACTGGCATCACTCAGGCGGTAGGTATTCAAAGTTCGGACTCTCAGTTCAGGATTTATTCGAAGTGACAGATATCCTCAGAGAGAACAGCCTCCTTGACGATGTTCGGACAATCCACGCTCACATTGGCTCGCAGCTGACCAACCTTGAGACAAACATGCACGATTTTGGAAAATATATGGCCGAAGTATTCTTCTCTCTCAAGGAGAGGGGCTACAGGGCGCTCGATACCATAGACTTGGGTGGTGGTATCCCGGTTGATTACGAGAGTCTCTTTACGAAGGACCCCATTTCAGTATATTTCAATACGGTTCTAAGAGCCATCCAGGATGTCTGTGAGCGGAAGGGTGCAGAAGATCACCCGGACATCATGACAGAGGCGGGGAGAGCCATCACTGCACAGAGTTCGATGATACTTGTGGAAGTGATTGAGACCCGCCGTCTTCTGCCCGAGATTGACTTGTCAGATCCCCTCTTGGCTCGTTGGAGAGAGAAGATTGAGGCAGCACAGAGTGAAGATGCTATCTATGCAATCTGGCGGGAGATCATTGAACCAGATACGCCCACGGGAGACTTAGACGAGTTACTTGAACGCGAGACACTCGTCACTCTGTTGAAGACAATCCTTAGAAAACGTATTGTGCAAAAAGGGATTCACGTGCCTGCGAATCTCTACGCTTGGATCATGCAGCCGGACTATATTTCGATAGGTAATTTCAGTGTCTTCAACAGCTGTCTCGACCATGTCTTTGTTCAGCAGCACTTTCCTGTCATTCCTCTCTCTGGACACAACAAACACCCTGCAGCAACGGTCCGGCTCGTGGACATGACCTGTGACAGTGACGGGGAGATCTCTCCCTTTGTCGTTAGGCACACTCCTGATGAGCCGATACTAAGCAAGGACAATCGATTCATAACGAGTTCGAGGAACAGAGTGATCACCGGCATACCTGTGGCCGACCCTGCCGAGGTTGGCTATTTTCTGATTGGCTTGACTGGTGCCTATCAGGATGTACTGGAGGCCGACCATAATCTCTTCGGTGACCTTCCGGATGTAGTACTTGATTTCAAGGAAGATGGAACTGTCAGCTTATCGTGGACATGTGGTGCGCAACCCATGGGTTCCATGCTGGATGATGTTGGATTCGAAGACCAGAGTGATATAGATAGCCCCTATTTCCAGCATTGATACTCAACTAGTCTCTAGAATAGGATGTCCTCACTTATCTTGACCCGGTCATTCTCGACGGGAACTCCCTCTTCCTCAACCCGCTTTCTCCTTTTCGCAGCTGCTTGTCTTTCTCCGCCAAAGCCGCCGTCGGCCTTGACAACTCTGTGGCAGGGAACAGGTTCAGGATGTAGTGGGTTCTTGTGTAGCGTGTTGGCAACAGCACGATAGGCTCTAGGTCGACCAATCATCTTTGCGATTCGACCGTAGGTACTCACCTTTCCCTTGGGTATCCGTGAGGTGATAACGAGAACATCCTTCTCAAACTCGCTCCAACCTTTCAAGGCGCGTCTGATGTCATCCTCAGTCTTGATTTCCTCTTTGTCTACCATGGTATCTACTTCCATGCACAAAGATATAGGCTACTCGGTTAGCGCTGTCTCTCGCTCCTGTGGAGAAACTACTCCCGGTTACCTCTTCAAGAGCAACCCATGTCTAGATGTAAGGTGTATACATTCGCAGCCTACATGCCTTACGATATAGACTCCACCTTATCCTCCATTCTACGAGGCTTGTCTCTTCTGTCGTCAATACGAAGCAAGGTGGAAACTCTCTCGGCTCCCGCCTCGAACATCCTCTCGTGAGCCGCCTTGGTCACGGCTAGAACCTTGTCAACATCGTCTGCTTCGATGATTGAGCTCATGGGAGTGTGTTGGACTCTTATGCCAGGAAATTCATCGATGACTCTGACAGACTCTCGAACATACTTGCTCAGACTTGTTCCTACACCAAAGGGCGCAATGACAAGTTCGGCAATGACTTTCGTTGATTCTGGTTCCTGTTCGGACATGGTTCATCACCGAGAATCAGGGGAGCTATCTCAATACTCTTTCCCTTCAGAACCGTTCATTGTATGTTGAGCAAACTTGGTACTAGAGAGTTGTCCCCTCAGGTCACGGCAGTGGGTGGTTTCTGTCGTGGTCGGCGATACTGTGAAAATGACCAGCTCTCATGGGCTGGAGCACATAAACTCCTGCGCTGACATGCCCAACTCTGTCCACGTTTTCGGTAGCTGTTGGTATGCCCCGTAGACTGCTCAGTGTGGTTTTTGACCACCTTTTTCGACCCTCATACGCAATCTCTTACGAGATAGTGCTGTGTAATTCGCCAATCGTCACCCAGTTGTGGTCAAGCTCGTCGTGTCTGAGAAACAGAATTATATTTCTCCTCGAAATGCCCCATAGAAAGCACATGGAGCTAGTTTTGAATGGATCGACCCCGAGTAGTAACGTACACGGTTGCATCTGCAGACGGACGAGTAGCAATAGCACCGAATAAGACTATGTTCGATGGCGACGATAGATTCGAAACCATCACATCAACTCCCGAGATCAATGTTAGAGAGTATTTGATATCTCTCCACAGGCCGACCGTAATAATGGAGGGAAGTGGTTCTTTTGTTCCGGAGAATCGGAGACCGGAACCCCTGCCCTCGACTGATATCGGAGATTCTGACCTGTACCAGGACTTTCTTCCCTCTTCAGTCATTGATTCTCCAGAGCGGAGGGGCTGGTGTGTGGCGGTTGATGGCCGAGGTAGAATGAGAGGATGGGCGAAGACCTTCGATGACCTGCCCGGATGGCATATCCTGATTCTGGTTGGTAATCATACGCCCAGAGAGTACCTCGGTTATCTCCAGCGAGAGGGAATCCCTTACCTCCTTGCTGGGGATGGTCATGTTGACCTGCATGCCACGTTCAACAAGCTTCATTCGCTATTGGGTGTTGAATGCATACTGGCGACTCCAGGCGGGAAACTCAATGGAGCACTTCTTCGCGCTGGACTGGTTGATGAAGTCAACATCGAAATCGTCCCGGGTCTTGTGGGAGGGACTGATACGCCGAGCCTGTTCGACTCGCCAGATCTCCAAGAAGGAGAGCTACCAACGCGGCTCAATCTTATATCGGCGCATACGGATCTTAGTGGGCATATGTGGCTGCGTTACTTGGTTGCCAGGACTTGAATTCTGATGCACGGTGAGAGGTTATCGACAGCCACAAGTAACCTGGTTATCAATGAGACCCCCCTTTAAGACGAATGATAGAATCTCCTATAGATCCATGCGTTGAACCGAGAATGGGTCTGCCCTAGCACCATATAGGTTTCAAAGAGAAGCTCGTATGCTATTCCACGGAAGTACCACACTCTTCTATCAGTGTGATTGCATGGTTCGTAGTGAAACGGTGAACTGTCCTATGACCCAGTAACCTTTCTCAGATCGAGGTCGCCGACCCTCGTTCTTATTGTCCTTCCTATACGCTCTATTTCTTTTCGGATGCTCTCGATCTGCTTACCCCGTCGTGTTATCTCTCTGTTCTTGTGTTCCTCTATTTTCACATACTCCTCATAGGCATCAGACCACTCCTGTCGTGTTTCCTTGATCTGTGTCTGGAGGTGCTCATACATCAGCTTCTTGACATGGACGGTGTTTCTGAGTTCCAAGAGCCTAGTTTCATACTGAGAGGTGAGGTGTGCCATTTCTTCCTCTGCACTCTTCAGTTCACTACGCAACTGGAGCAGTCTGCTCATATGTTCTCCAATCTGCTCTTCCTGTAGATGAGGTGAGTCGCTCATGAGTGAGGTCACGGGGTCAAAATCCGCCTCAGAGGGTGCGGTATTTGCAGTGGTCGAACCCATTGAATCTCCTGACGCAGAGGTCTCTGTCGATTCAACTGCTCTGGTTTGAGTATCTGCGGCCTGTTCTGGCATCGTCGATGCCGATTCTTCTCTGAGTCCTTGGAGGCGCCTCTCGACTCTCTCAACCATCATTTCTGTCAGTTCTTGAAACGCCTCTTCGATGTTCTCCCCTGTCAGTGCAGACGTTTCTATGAAAATGGCCGGTGCATTCAGTTTCTGACTGAACTTCTCCGCGAAGACTTTCCCCTCTTCATAAGTGACTATCTCGTCTTCTGGCCGGTTTGATCGCAGATCTATCTTGTTTGCCGCTACTATTATGGGTGGGAGCTCTCCCATGAAGCCGTAGGCCTCAACAAGCCACTTTGAGGCGTTGTCAAAGGAGCTCCTGTCCACAACAGAATAAACGAGGATTATGCCGCTGCAGCCCTGATAGTACTTCTGGCGGAGGCTCTTGAAGAGGGGCTGCCCTGCGATATCCCATATCACAAGTTGCGTTTCTTTGTCATCGTACATCAACGACTTCTGAGCGAAATCGACTCCGAGGGTGGGGATGTAGCTTGCCTTAAACCCCTTCCCCAGATACTCCTGCCTGATTGACGTCTTGCCCACATAACCGTCGCCTATCAGGCAGACTTTGAATTGCCTGCGGGGACTTCTCCTCATCACCTTTCATTCCTTCTCTGTGGAAGGCAGCGCTGTATTGCTTATCGTTTTGAATCTTTATAGGGATATTGTGGACAACATAGAGACAGGTCTGTATTGCGCAATCGATTGAGGCAATTGACAAGTCTTTTACGAACAAGGTCAAGTGGGCAGGTGCAATGAAAAGCCATACAAAGTACCTAACATTCAATGTTCCAAAGCGCATGGATCTTGTCCACATAACTCCGAAGGTCCAGAAGGCTGTTGCCGAGAGTGAGGTTCAAGAAGGACTCTGTCTTGTGAATTCGATGCACATAACGTCCAGTGTCTTCATCAACGATAACGAGAGTGGTCTACATGAGGACTATAAGCGCTGGCTTGAGGAAATCGCTCCCCATGAGCCCATCAGCCAGTATCGACACAACCGTACAGGAGAGGATAATGGTGATGCCCATCTCAAACGGCAGGTCATGGGTCGTGAAGTGGTTGTTGCTATAACCAATGGCCGGCTCGATCTCGGACCTTGGGAGGCAATCTTCTACGGAGAGTTTGATGGACGGAGACCAAAGCGGGTCTTGATTAAGGTCATTGGTGAATAGACAATATCTCATCTGAGCTGGGTCTTTTCTGACTCCTCAGAAGGAACACTCGCCTCCGACATGACGAATCTGCATCATCTGCGTTTCTTTCTTTTGCAGCAATGCATCTGGTTCTTCCCGCTGTAATGGATTGTGATGTTTCCTCCACCAAGGTTTCCACTGGGATCGAACCCGTTTTCATGATAGACTATGCCATTGGGATCAAGGATACGAATCTGGAAGATATCGTTTCTCCCACGTTTGCCTTTATCCCAGACATCAATTCTGAGCCTGTACTCCTCATTGGTCCAGATCAAGCAGCCGGTTCGCAGGTTCAATTTGACGATAAAACACGTTGCCTCGAAGAATGCATGCTCCTCCTCAATCGCAAGGCCCAATATCGCTCTGCTCTTGACGATATGTAACCAATCACCTTCTATATAGGTATAAACAACCTGCCCCTTTGCCACGCCTGTCTTATCATATCGGATGACGAACGCAAAGTGGCTTCGTTGTTCATTCTCGTCCCAGATCCACCCTCCCCCTGTGACAAAATCGCGGGTCGGCTCGAACACAGTAACCCTGACTCCCTCGGAGTCGGGGGCTTCGTAGTAGCTGTTATACTCCTTTTCGAGGATGACAACAACGAGATATTCGCCTTCTGTAAGGTTTGGTATCTCTCCCACCGCTGTCCCTACTCCCTCAATGCTGGTCATTTCAACTGCATATGGCCCGACACTCTGTAACAAGGAGAGTTCATCGTTTGTCGTGAGATAGATACAGAATGTCACGTATACAGCTGTCAGATCTCCCCAGTAGCCGTCGTCATCATCAAATACGGTTGCTCTCAGCCAGATCGATTCCGCTGTTGAGGGTACTACAGTCGAGCCTGTGTAGTATACTTCAGCGCTCTCGCGATGTATGACGAAGTCAGTTTGGTCTGAAGAAGCAAGATAGACATCTCCCTCATCAAACAGCGCCGTGGCTGTGTACACCCCTGCTGGTTGCTCAAGTATGAGGACTGCGCTTGCACTGCCGTCGCTATCAGTGATGGCCGAGACGACTTGGTTCCCTATCGAAAAGAAGACAGTGGCTCCCGCTATCGGAGACTGCGAAGCGAGGTCAACAAGGGTTGCCGTCAAGTGTGCTGGATCTGAATAGACCCCAGATGTTTCCCCTACATAGTGGATTGACGTTCCGTTGACGATGATAGTGATTGACTGAACACGTTCCTCATTCCCCGCCACATCGATACTACGGTAATGAAGTTCGTACTGCCCGATCGAGTCCATAACGAATGGCCTGTCGTAGATAATCCAGCTACCCTCAGCTATCCGATACTCCGTCCGTTCCACTCCTGAACCCGGCAGACTATCAAATGCTTCAAGCTCGAACTCAGAGAGAGTGGTAACGAAAATGGGATCCGTACCGTAGGGTTCTGGTGAGACTGTGAGCGTCGTTGTTGGTGCAGTCTTGTCAATGCGAACCTTCTCTGTCTTGGTGTCCTCCATGTTTCCCACAAGATCAGTTGCATTGAAGTAGATGACCGTGAGGCCATCATCTGTGATAACAAAGGGACTCGAGTATTCGATCCAGACCAGACCATCGAAGCTATATGCAATCCGGTCAACACCCATGAGATCATCAACTGCAGATAGGCTCACAATGACGTCAGAAACGTACCAACCGTCCAGACCGAGATCGCCATCAAGGCTGATGCTTGTTTCCGGTGGAAGGACATCAACCTCAACAAGCCCCATCTTTGGCTCTTCTACATTACCAGCCACATCTGTCGCATTGAAGTAGACCGGCACGATTCCCCCTTCGCTGAGAAGGAAGGGCTCCGAGTATGTTGACCAAGTGACTCCATCTGTACTATAGCTGATGGCGGCCAGCCCTGAAACAGAGTCGATTGCGGTCAGATTCACAATCGAGCCCATGCCGCTTATCTGCTCGTAGCTCAGAGATGTAGTTGGCGGAGTCTTGTCTATACTCGCGCTGAACGAGCCATTCAACATCCAACCGGCACGGTCAACCAACTCCCATTCCACACAATTGGAACCCTCTGTTGTTATGGTGAAGGGTCCGTTGTAGTCCATCCACGGTCCATTGTTCAGACTGTACCGTACATGAAGGATGCCTGATGGTGAATCTGTGGCTATGATTGTGACTTCCACGTCCGAGAGATACCAGTCGCTCGTCCCCTCTTGGCCCATAAGATGTATGCTTCCTTCCGGCCGTGTCAAGTCTATTCGGACGGTCTCCGTATCAGTGTCTTCGACGTTCCCTGCCTCATCGGTAGAGTTGTAATGGATGATATGGAGTCCCTCAGTTGAAATCACGAAAGGCTCGGTATAGATGATCCAGCTCTCTCCATCGAAACTGTAGGCGGTTACAACCTGTGATCCCTCTGCATCTGTTGCGATGAGGGAGATCTCTACTTCCGAGATATACCACTCATTCAATCCCTTGGCGCCAGTCAGTATTATGGAGGTTTCCGGCGGTGTTCCATCTATCCGTATCTCCACAGTCTTTGTGACCTCTGTATTCCCAGCAACATCTATGGATTTGTAGTAGACAGTTGTAACTCCGGGCAGGGAAAATGTGAAGGGTGAATCATATACCAACCAGGCCTCGCCATCGAAACTGTATGCAGTTTGCTCCACCCCCGATTCGGTGTCGGTTGCGGATAGTGTCACTAGGACCTCTGATGTAAACCACCCGCTCTCTGTACTCTCGCCCTCAAGCTGTACGGTTGTGACTGGCGGTAATGTGTCAATGACTATGGTGGTCGATTTGATCGGTTCCTCATTTCCTGCGTTGTCAATGGCCCAGTAATAGAACACAGTCTCCCCCTCCATAGTCACGGTGAATGGCGCATCATAGAGACTCCATGTCTCTTGATCGAACGAATACCAGATACTGTCAACTCCTGATGTCGCGTCTGAGGCCGTTATCGTCACGGTTACTTCAGAGAGATAGTATTGCTGGTTCCCTTTGACTCCCTCAATCCCAGCTGATGTTTCTGGAGCCTCAGTGTCGATTCCCACCCCGATTGACTTCGTTTCTTCAACATTGCCTGCCATATCAATGGAGTAGTAGTAGACAGTATAGGTTCCGTCACCTGTCAAAACGAACGGACCAGTATAGACGATCCAAGACTCTCCGTCAAAGCTGTATAAAATACTGGAGACCCCAGAATATGCATCCGTTGCTGTGAGGGTGACTTCCACATCTGTATAGTACCACATTGTCGATGTAAAGTCGCCAGCCAGGGCTGCAGAGGTTTCAGGAGCACTCTTGTCAATGTAGAATGTGACAGACTTGGTATCCTCGACATTCCCGGCAAGGTCAACTGCTCTGAAGTAGACTGTAATAGCCCCCTCATCCCCGACAAGAATGGGTCCATCGTAGAGCTGCCAGAACGGCGCAATAGTTGCAGGTTTGATCGTTGTCGAACTGCTCGACCCACTTCCCGAAGTATCAGCAGACACCTCAACATGATACTCAATGTAGTCCACTCCCAGACCGGTGTTTTCTGGATAGTCCTCTGCTGTGAGAGTCACTGTGACCTCGGAGGTATACCATCCATTCAACCCCATCTCCCCCAATACGTCAGCAGTGGTTTCCGGTGGTTCAATATCTTGTACGACCGCAAGAGTGAAGGTGTCGGATAGAACTCCTCCCCCCTCCACCGTAACCTCTAATGGATAGAACTGCTCAACCAACGGAGTCGCGTTTTCAATGACTCCGTCGTTGCTCACTGTGAACCGAGTATCATTGATGCTCCAGGTAAGATCAGGCCAGGATGACTCGGCGTCGAGGTCATAGATGAACGGCTCGACAGTCTCCATCTGCTGATCAGTGGGGGCAGTCACCCAGTACAACGGGAATACTGGAGTCGGGTCGTGGTTACCTGTGAATGCATACGGGGTATCACCAATTCCGTCATTGTTCAAATCAACTCCAGTGTAACCCCACCATGTATTCTGCTGGAAGATGTTTCCAGTTCCATGGTCTACCGCATCAGCAGTACGCCCCCTGACAACATTGCCCCGGAAACCACAATCTGCTGTACCTGCACCAAGATACAATCCATATTCGTTGTATGAGAGGATGTTCTGTTCTAGCCATCCAATTCCATCTGGGTCCACGGACCCTGTACAGTCCTCAAGAACGAGTCCATGCCCCCCATTGGCAGAGCAGTTGTTCAAACTGAGAGAGAACTCGTGTACATTATACAGGTGGATGCCATCTGATTCCGACTCGGCTATTCTATTGTCTGAGATGTCCACATTTCGTGAGTTCTCGGCATAGACTCCGAAACCTCGGCTGCCCGTGATAATATTGAAACTCATCAAGCAACCGGCCTGTGAGAGAAAGACTCCAACACCATTATTCGTGAACTGATTGTCAACGATGTTCGCGAATGGTTCAGCGTACGGTTCTGACAAGTCCGCCTGGAGCAAGACCCCGTGGTCGGTCTCAGAGATTGTGTTCTGTTCAACAGTCACGAATGTGTTCACGTTTTCAATATGAATCCCGGATGTTCCATACGATAGATGACAACTCCGAATGGCAACATGTTTTGATATCAGGCGATTGATGCTGACACAGGCATCACTGCTGCCCTCAATGCGGTAATTCTCAAAGACGTACGGGTTGCTTGAACTACCATCCCCGCCCCAACCCTCTCCCAGTGCTCGTTCTTCAAGATCGGAGTCGCCATCAATCACCAGTGGGAGCCGGTAGCCGCTGAGCCATATCCTGGGATGGTGGTCTTCGAAGCCTGGTCCTGTGTAGGGAGTGTCACCAATACCATCATAGTCTGCATCAACACCATCATAGTCTGACCAGAGGTTTGAGTCGACAGTGCTCGCGCTCAGGGCGATACCAAATTCTGCGTTCACTTTGTTGTTCAGTAGGATGTTTTCTGAGAGAGCTGTGTTTGTCACATCCTGAATGCTTACTCCTTTTCCGAGGCCACGGCGTATCACGTTCTCAGTAATCGATATCTGATCGGATATCCTGACCATGATACCGACATCACTGGAGAACCCTATTGTATTCCGACGGATGATGTTCCGCTGGGAACGAACTAACTCCTCAGTGATGGCGTCATATGTGTGATCGACTTGAATCCCGAATGCACAACCATTACATGTGTTATCCTCTATTGTATTGTCAGAAGATCCACGGACTACAATCCCTTCGGTAGAGCCACTAAGATCATTTCCCTCTATGACAATGAAACTTGATGCAGTACTCGCACTGAACTGGTCAGGTGTGCCCAGGGCTATTCCGATTTGGTTGCCAGGCAAGATGTTATTTCTCAGTTCGCCATTCTGTACGTCAACGAGTCGGATGCCGCACCCCTCGCCGTATCCATCACCGATGCTTGCTCCCTTCAGCAGGCAGTCAGATATCTGGAAATGGACATCGGTAGCCTCGATAGTGATACAGCTGCCCCACTCTCCTCCGACATCAATCTCTAGGCCTGTAATCACATAGGGGTCGCCAGCAGCTCCTGAACCCGGCCATCCATTCTCTTGGGCCATTGAAGCAAATTGACTGTTCCCCGTGATCGTGATGGGCGAATGCTGCTCCCTATCAGAAACAGAGTATCCTGACTCCGGGTTGCTTTCTACAGGGTATTCCCAGTGGTCATTCTCGCGGATATCTAAGGTGGAAGATAGAATCGGCGTAGCACTCAGTAGTACTGTCAGGACGCCAACGAATGCTAGGAACAGGAATGCGTTTCTCTTCGAACCCATTGATACTCTCTCTCCTTGAATGGGAGTGCCTTTGATGTGAGTCAATGTCGGTCCCAACATGGCCGCCAGGGGATTGCTGTATTCGTTCTTCTCCCAGATGCAACTCTTGTATTGAGCGCAGAAACATCATATTAGTCTTCTCTCTCTTTTTCTTTTTCGAGAGTAGTCTGAAAAAATACGCATTGTACATGGCCCTAGCATTCACTGCCACATTCTACAGGTGCTGTAGGCCAGAGATTATGCTGTGACACCATACAGGCAGTGGTCTACCTTGGGCTCTCCGCCTTCGAATGATACAGCGCCCTAGAGGGCAATACAGGTCTCTGTCTGTGCGACTCCCGGAATCTCATGGATCTCAAAAATTACGCCTCTATACTCGGCCCGATCCGGAAGATCGACATATGCAATAACGTCGTATGGCCCGGTCACAAGATGAACTTGTTTGACGCCGCTCAGCTTACCGAGTGCTTCGTAGACCTCTTTGGCTTTTCCGCCCGTGACATGTATGAGAACAATTGCAATAACCATCGCGATTTGACCTCACCATTGTTATGTCGCGAGAGATAATATGCATTCTTCCCGGAGGAGATTTTCCAATAAGGCGCGTAGACGCGTTGAGATTGGTCTGCAACCGGTAGTGTAGAACCGCCTTACGTCTGCTTTGCTCTACTCTTTCATCCGACGAACTACCAGGGCACCGATGAGAACTTCTGCACCTACTATCGTAATTGGAACGGCAATAGCTGAGCCTGACATTGGATTAGATTGTTCATGTGGAAGCAGAATCGTGCTGTTGGAGATATCCGCGATGTTCTCGAAGGTTGACTTTGCTGCACTTGAAGAGTAATTGTAGGCACAGACATCGGATCCAAAGTTCAGCAGCATGTAGTGCAAGTGTGGATACCTCTCACTATGAAGCAGCGTTGCAAGCACCTCTCCGGTATTCACGTTCTGCCCCTCTTCAGCACCAATCGCCTCGCTCTGCAGAGAATTGTTCGTGCTATCAAGAAAACCGGGCTCTAATACAAGTTTGACCTCCCATGCCAGATTCACTGCAATCGTGATGGCAAAGAGAACATTACCTGCATAGGGATTGACTCTCTCAGTTATGGAGGAAATCACTCCCTTCACGGGGGAAACGATTGTGACGTCATCGGAGATGATCAGATCGATTCCGTTATGGAAGACTCCAGGCTCTCCCCAGTCCGGGGCATGATATGGTGATAGTCTCTCTATTCTATCGGTCTCCACGATTGGCATTCCAAGAACCGGTTCATCTATTCCCAACTGCAAACCAACGACCGCAACATAAGAAAACACAGTGATGACTGTGATAATGGCAATCGTGAGTAGAACTGTCTTGCGTCTTGCCAGCCTATATTCCTCCGAAACTGTTGTTTCACGCAGGAGACAAACTCCGAATAAACCCATCGTTCACCAATGCTGGGAGGTCCTGGAATTAACTATCGACAATCTTAATAGAGCCCCCATCCGGTGTTGTGTAAAGCGCATACGCCCAGATCCATAGGTGAGATGGTGGCATTGACCACTGTGACCTGTCTGGCTTCGCTTGAAGTCCTGTTCGTACGGCGCGTTGATTGGATGATGGAACATGAGTCTTGCAGACAATGAAGACGGAAACCTGCTAGCTGAAGAAGAAAGTGAAGGCAACAAGAGCGTGGAATCTGATGGACAACCACGGCAACTGGACCCCATGACCGAGTTGATAGATATTCTGAAGGCATTGGTCGCTATCTCGCTTGCCTTTGCCATTGCTACAGGTGGACAATCCCTCAATGTGATTCTTAGCGGGTTTCTCATTGCACTGGTCACGGTGGGTCTGGGTTTTGTTGCTCACGAGCTCTGCCACAAGTACACTGCTCAAAAACTTGGACACAGAGCTGCATTCGTTGCATCCAATCAGATGTTGATACTGGCCCTCTTAATGGCGTTCATCGGTTTCGTGTTTGCCGCTCCCGGTGCTGTTGTAATATCAAGAGAAGTGGATGAGGAAAGTCACGGCAAGATAGCAGCGGCCGGTGTCGCAGGGAGCCTGTCGATAGCGGGCGTGTTTCTAGTCCTAGCTCTGTTCATGCCTTACACACTGGTCTCGTCAGTGGCGGCTTATGGTGTGTTATTGAACGCATGGATCGGGCTCTTTAACCTGATCCCGGCTGGACCCTTTGACGGTAAGAAGATTGTCAAGTGGAACAAACTGGCATACCTGGTGCTAGCTCTGTCTGCAATCGGATTTCTATATCTTGTCTTTGGAGGACATCTTCCGGAAATTGGAGCAATCATTTCTTGAAATACATCTTCAATAACCGTCAAGGTATTCTGCAGTTTCCGTATATTGGTGATGGACTTGGAATCTTCTAGCTGCGTAGTTATTGCGGCCTGCTTCTCAAGATTATAAACTCTGAGTTCTTATCTTGCGTTGGCGCAGAGTCTAGATACCCGCGAGGGATATGATATGAAACAAGTTTTGGGCAAGTAGCATCCAGAATACAAAGCAAAACAATCCAACCATATGTCGATTTGTTCCAAAAGGTATATTATCCTCCGAAAGGAACTAGGCCGACAATAACCGTCTTCAGCTATGTCACATCGGTTCAGGAGAAGACCGTATTGTCCTCAACTAACGAGTTCATCCTTAGCACGAGCGAGCTGACCAAGAGCTTCGGCGGACTGGTTGCAGTCAAAGATGTCAGCCTTGACATCGAACGAGGTTCAATAAAGGCAATCATTGGTCCCAACGGTTCTGGAAAGACCACAATCTTCAATCTCGTCACAGGAGCACTTCCGCCCTCATCTGGGAGAATCTACTTCGAAGGCGAAGATATCACTCGTCTGTCGATGAATCAACGTACACGGAAGGGCATATCAAGATCATATCAGATTACCAACATCTTTCCCTATCAGACGACCTTCGAAAACATCAGGTTGGCAGCTCAGGGCTGCAGTGGAGCAAAAGTGAATTTTCTGGGGATGCTGAAGAAGGCGGGCTCGTTTAACGAATTCCACGATAAGGTGATTGACATAGCAACCATTGTCGGATTAGATCCTTCGAGGCTCTATGTCCCGGCAGCTCTGATTCCACATGCCGAACAGAGGAAGCTGGAGATTGCAATGGCTCTTGCCACAGAGCCAAAACTCCTGCTGCTTGACGAACCAGCAGCTGGAATGGCCATTGAAGAGATACCAGATGTGATTGATGCCATCTTGCGAGTGAAGGAGTCCTATGGAGATAAACTAACACTATTGGTGGTGGAGCACAAGATGGACATCGTGATGAGACTCAGTGAGGAGATCTTTGTTCTCTCAGAGGGACGAATAATTGCGAAGGGTCCTCCTGCAGAGATTCGGAAAGATGAACGCGTATTGACTGCTTATCTAGGTGGTACAGATGAAGAACTTGCTTGAGATACAAGATGCTCACGTATACATCGGGTCGTTCTATATTCTACAAGGTATTTCGCTCGTTGTACCCAAGGGAGAAGTCACTCTATTACTGGGGCGTAATGGGTCCGGCAAGACGACAACCATGAAAGCGATACTTGGCCTCTACCCCCCTCGAGAAGGTAAGATCTTCTTCAAAGATGAAGAGATATCAAAACTATCTCCCCACGAAATAGTCCGCAGAGGCATCGGCTATGTTCCTGATACCAGAAGGATATTCGGATCTTTGACAGTTGAACAGAACCTGATTGTATCAGTCCGGAAAGGTGGCCTCGGAGGAAAGATGGAGGAGCGACTAGAGTTCATCTTCGACCTATTTCCTGACATGAAACGAGCCTTCAAGCAGAGAGCTGGGACTCTCTCAGGGGGGCAACAGCAGATGCTTGCCGTGGCACGCGCGTTGATGAATGACAATGACTTGTTACTCATAGACGAACCAACTGAGGGTCTGAGTCCCATCTTGGCAAAGAACCTCATTGAAGCTCTTGAGCGTCTGAAGGAGTTTGCAACTATCCTCTTGGTGGAGCAGAATTTCAGAACTGTGTCAAAGCTTGGTGACAACTACTACATCTTCGACAACGGGAAGATAGTTCATGAAGGAAACAACATGAGAGAGCTGGTAACCGATAAGCGACTTGTTTCACAATATCTGGGGGTTAGCATATAGTGATGTCACAAATACAGTCGATGATTTTCTCAATGAAGGACTATCTGGAAAGGAACCCACAGGCGCGTACTATCTTGAGGATTACCATGGTGTTAACGACGTTTGCGATAGGGGTTCTACTGGTTATTGCCGGGATTAGCTATTACTCATGGGACGAGTTCGTCGTGAGAGCCAGCAAGTCATTGGTCGATGGCCTTGCGCTCAGTATGCTCCTCTTCTTGATTGTGTCCGGCTTCTTCTTGATATTCGGTCTGTGTGATGTGATCAACTTCGCTCACGGTGCATTCTTCATGCTGGGTGGCTTCATGGGGTATGAAATCTATCTGGGGACCGAGGCTCTTCTGCTTGACCCGACTCTACCATTCTACGGAACCTTTGCATCTAATCCGTTTGTTCTCTCAGTCATATGCTTCATAGTGGGTGCTCTTGGAGCAACCGCAGTTCTGGCCCTCATAGGTGGAGGGATTGAGTATTTCACAATCCGAAGGCTCTACGGCAATCCCATTGCCCAGATACTACTTACAGTTGGTTTCATGTTCATAATCATGCAGGTTGGCGAGATCATCTGGGGTAGCTCGGTGCTAACATACTTCATTGCTCCCAGTTCGCAGATCAATTATTTCTTCATCAGTGGCATTATCGATTTCGGCGGTGCCCTCAAGTTTGAAATCTACCGGGTCTTCTTGATATTTCTCGGACTGGCAGTCGCAGGTGCAATGTTTGTTGCCTTCCGAAAGACGAGGATTGGTCTTCAGATTCAGGCAGGAATAGAGGACTCAGAGATGGTCGAGTTGCTTGGGACTGACATCAAGAGACTGCTAACTCTTGTGTTCATACTCGGTGCAGGTCTTGCAGGGTTCTCCGGTGCAGTTTTGGTGCCTTGGATTGGGGCAAATACCGGCCACGGCCTCACATATCTCATATTCGCTTTTGTCATAGTGGTCGTTGGAGGAGCTCATTACGGTCGCTTTGAAGGCACTTTCTTTGGAGCACTCATAGTGGGTCTTTCGATGCAGTTCACCGCCTATTTCGTGCCAGTGCTTCAGAACATCATCGTTTTCATCATTATGGCAGTTGTTCTTATTGTAAAACCAGGAGGACTGACTGGGACATGAGCAGTGGAGGCATTCTAGAGAAAAAAGTGAAGGACACGATCCGAAGTATCCCCTCAATACTATCGCGGAATAGAATGCTGTTGGCCGTCATTGCATTCTTCTATCTACTCCCTCTGACTACAACTGCAGGGACATCTCCCATGAGAGCCCTGCTCTTCCTCTTGACGAAGATAATGATATTCGGCCTTCTTGCGATGTCCTTCGACCTGCAACTGGGACGAGCTGCCCTTCTCAATTTCGGTCAAGTTGCCCTTTTCGGCACGGCTGCCTATGTCATGGCATTCACACTTACCCCCGCTGTTCTCCCGTTTCCGTTCAATCTCATAGCGGTTGTTCCCTACCCCCTGACTATCTTGCTTGCGATGTTGGCCGGCGCCGGTGTGGGATTCATAATGGGGTTGACAACAAGTCGTATGAAAGGTACAGCATTTGCTTTCATTGCCTTGGCGATTGCAATGTTTCTCTACAACTTCTTTGCAGTGTCCCCTGATATCTCTGGGGGAGAAACAGGACTAAGGGTGCCCTCGCCAGCCCTATTAAGAAACGCGCCGTTCTACATGCTTTTTGTCATTCTTGCATTCACTGTTCTTGCTGCTTTCATTGGGACAATCATCTTGTACATCAAGGAACGAAGAGGCTCTATCAGTCTGATTCTCTTCACGCCTGCCATGATAGCCTTTGTAGGACTCCTGCTCGCTCTTGGAGCCAATATCTTTGGACCGATATTGATGATGGTGGCGTTTCTTGGCATGGTGTTCCTGTACTTGATGGAACGTAAAAGAGCTATATCTGACCCGCTTCAGTACGTTGAGAAGATGCAGTCACAATCTGGAGAAACAGGAGCCACAAACAGACTCGCTGATCTTATCCTGCCTCTCAGTATCGTGATAGTTGCCCTCATAGGGCTGTCTGTTGCCTTCGGCACCAACATTCTTCAGATGATATCGATATGGCTTGAGCAGACGGATACTTTCTATTTCACCATTCCAATACAGTATTACCTCGTACTGACCTGTCTCGTAGTCACCTACCTCTTTGTGAGACGTCTTGTTGCCTCACCATTTGGCCGGATGGTGGTCGCTGTGGCTCAGAATGAGGAACGTGCTGAGGCGCTGGGCTACAACAGCTACCACTGCAAGATTGTCGTGGTGGTCATCAGCGGTGCAATCGCAGGCCTTGCAGGGGGACTCTATGCCCCCTTTATCAGAACCATTGATCCAGTGACTGCTCTCGGGGTTGAGGTATCAATAAACGCCATGTTGTATGCCATCATCGGTGGACTTGGCACGTTGCTGGGTCCGCTGCTTGGTGCCGGAGTTGTTGTGTATTCGGAGATGAACCTTGTCGAGTTCGTGACCGAAGTCTTGAACCTACCTGGCGAGCTGTGGCTCGTTGCTCTGGGTGTTATATATGTCTTCATCGTGTTGTTCATGCCTCTGGGCATCATAGGGACTATCCGGAGCAAGGCCCGCTCTCTCAAGGAGAAACTAGCACGACTGGAGGTGGGCCGATTCAGGTTTGGAATAAAGGAGGTTGACTACTGGGTATTCGCGTTTCTAGGAGTGATAGGTCTGATCTTGTCAATGCTGATACTCAGTCTTTGAAGCAGAAGCAAAGAAATGGAGTTGAACCAAAAGTGGGTGATTGTTTTGCCGTATGAAACTGTAGGTGACATAGATATCTACTATGAGATTCATGGTCCGTCTGATGCCCCACCACTCGTCTGTATCGAGGGATGGGGGTTTTCCCTATGGATGTGGTTTCGACAAATCCCTGTCTTCAAAGAGAGATTCCGGTGTATCATCTTCGACAATCGAGGGGTTGGAAGAAGTTCCATACCTAACTATCCCTATACAATGGATATGTTTGCCGATGATACCGTTGGTCTGATGGATGCATTAGACATCTCACGGGCCCATATCTTGGGCATATCTATGGGTGGATTCATTGCACAACAGATTGCCATATCCTATCCCGAGAGAGTTCGCAGTCTGATTCTTGCATCCACCACTTTCGGCGGGCCTAACTCTGTTGTTGCTGATGACAAGACGAAGGCCATGATGTTTGCGAGTCCCACTGAAACCATCTCAGAACAGCAGGCCACCGAGATGCGCTACAGTGTTTCCTTCAGTCCCGGATTCTTCAAAGAAAACACATCGCTCATAGACCAGGTTATGGAATGGCGAGAGCAGTACCCTCAACCTCTCTTCGCCCGAGGACATCAAGCCTCTGCAACAATAGACTTTGATGTCGAATCGGAAGTGAAGGGCTTGTCCTGTCCCACGCTTATCTTGCACGGAGAGCGTGACCTTATAGTACCTCCAGAGAACGCCGAGCTGCTGGCCGATAGCATTCCAAACTCACGATTGGTGCTCATAGAGGGCGGACCGCACTTGAGCTTCATCGAGTACCATGGAAAGTTCAATGAAGAGGTGCTAACTTTCCTAGATGAAGTGGAAGACGGGTCTTTTTCCCCGAAGCCCAAGAGGAAGACGGTCTAGCCATGAGAGGTGTTCACTAAGATGAAGCATACAATCTGTAGATAGGACGTGACGCAAAAGAACACTGAGGATGTTATTGATGGTTCGTTCAGCATTGATCAAGGGGCTGGGAATGTATGTTCCTGAAAAAGTTGTGACCAACGAAGAGATAGAGCAGATGCTTAAACGCCCCGGGACAGCCGATTGGCTCGTAGAGAATGTCGGAATCGAAGAACGTCGAGTCATGGCGGAGGATGAGACCACTTCTGATCTTGCGCTTCATGCAAGTCAGCAAGCAGTGAAGAATGCGGGACTTGACCCAGCGGATCTCGATCTTATTGTCCTTGGCACCGACACCCCGGACTATATCTCTCCCGCAACTTCCGTAGTTCTACAGTACAAGCTTGGGGCCAAGAACGCTGGAACCTTTGATGTCAACTGTGCCTGTGCAGGGTTTGTCACTTCTTTGGATATCGGCTCCCGATACATACAGACTGATTCAACCATCGACTCAGTTCTCGTTGTTGGAGCATATGGTATGACCAAGTTCGTTGACTGGACCGACCATTACACCTGCACAATGTTTGCCGACGGTGCTGGAGCAGTAGTACTCCAATCTAGTGCCGATCTGGAAGGAATCATTACCTCCAAACTGATTGCAGACGGTTCCTACTATGACCATGTCGGTGTCTTTGTGGGGGGCACTGCAGAACCGCCCACGATTGAAGCCATCCAAAACCATCGACACCATCTTGCGTTCCGTAAACGTTTTCCAGCAGACACGAACCTTGAACACTGGCCGCAGCTGACGAGGGATTGCGTTTCAAAGGCGAACCTGTCCATTGATGATATTGACTGGTTCTTCTTCACCCAGATAAATCTTCGAACCATAGAGGCTGTCATGGAGGAACTGGGTGCTCCCATTGAAAAGACTCACACGGTCATGGACAAATGGGGTTATACTGGTTCGGCGTGTGTAGCTTTGGCCATGTACGATGCTGTTGACCAAGGAAAACTTCCCACTCCTGGTCAGGGTAACGGTGAGTATATTGCGCTCTGTTCATCCGGTGGCGGATTCAACATGGCGGCTGCTGTTCTGAGATGGTGGTAAAGAGTTTTCAGCCCCTTTGGTCATTGAGTACATGGAGAGATTGTATCATTACGTCGAAAACTAAATCTCTCTCGAAGGGATGTCAATGGCCAATCAGTTCGACTATCTATCCAAAAGAGAAGTCTTCTCGCCTGAGGCTGAAGCTATTGTTGATATTGGCAGTGGAAAGAGATACACCTACAGAGAGTTCAACAGGCGAGCGAATCAGGTCGCCAATTTCCTGCAAAAAGATACCGGATTGCAAAAGGGGAATCGGCTCTGCATCCTCGCACATAATAGCTTGGAGTATTGGGAGGCGTTCTTTGGATGTCAGAAGTGCGGGGGCATCTTCAGTCCTCTCAACTGGCGTCTGGTGGCACGAGAATTAGCAGGCCTAATTGATGACCTTGCGCCCACCGTCTTGTTCCACGACTCGAATGTGGCCGAAGTGGTATCCGCTCTACAAGACAGGGTAAGCGTAGAGCACTGGGTGGCATTAGACAGAACTGGATCTGAGCTGAACGAATCTCTGAGCTATGAAGAAAGCGTGACGGATTCACCAACCAGTCCTCCTGAAACAGTGGACCTCTCTTATGAAGATGCCATGGGAATAGTCTATACAGGCGGGACCACAGGCCTGCCGAAAGGTGCTATGATCACCTATAGGCATGTTGCCTTCAACACGCTCAACACCATCCGCGACATCCTCCCCGGCGATGTCTACATCAACCACCTTCCACTCTTTCATGTCGGAGGACTGTATGTCTACGCAATCCCGCTCTTTATTCTGGGGGGGAAGGTAATACAGATGGAACGATGGGACGTAGATGCCCTGATAGACATCATCAACAACGAGCGCCCCAATTTCTTCTTCGCCGTTCCGACACAATATCGAATGTTGATGAACCATCCGGACTTTGAATCAGTTGACTTCAGCAGTGTCAGGTTTCTGACATCGGGCGGCGAGCCTCTTCCACTTGACCTCATCAGAACGTACCAGAAGGTACACGGAGTCAGATTCAAACAGGGCTTCGGGATGACTGAGGTTGGACCTGGCTGCTTCGCTCTAGATCCGTGGCATGCTGAGGAGAAGATTGGGAGTATTGGAACCCCCAACTTCTTCATTGATGCGAAAGTAGTTGACCCTGAAACAGCTAAGGAGTGTGGCGCAAACGAGGTTGGTGAACTTCTATTCAAAGGTCCCACGGTCACTATAGGATACTGGAACCGCCCAGAACTCAACAAGACTCTCTTAGATGAAGGCGGATGGTTTAGGACAGGCGATATGGTCTACTTCGATGACGAAGGATTCTACTACGTGGTAGACCGGGTGAAGGATATGTTCATCTCCGGGGGGGAAAACGTCTATCCTCGAGAGATTGAGAAACTTCTGGAAGAGCATCCGAAGATTGCCGAGGTGCAGGTCATTGGCGTTCCCCATGCTAAATGGGGTGAAGTAGGACGCGCTCTTGTTGTCCTCGAATCCGGACAGGATGCCACAGAGGAGGAGATAATCGACTTCTGCAAAGGAAGACTCGCAAAATTCAAGATACCCAAGTCAGTAGTCTTTGTGGATAGTTTCGCCCCCTATATCTCAGGTGCGGGTAAGATTCTGAAGCGAGAACTGAGGAAGGATTTCGGCCAGGAGGAGTAGCTATGCCGTTAAGCAAGGTGAATGGAATACACATCTACTATGAAGTCCACGGTGAAGGCGAACCTGTCATCTTCGGGAATGGTATCTTTTCAAATACACTCGGGTGGGTGAATCAGCTTCCAGTGTTTTCCAAAGAGTACCAGGTCATCCTGTATGACATGCGTGGACAAGGACAGAGCGACAAGCCAGAAGAGCCCTATTCATTCGATATCCATGCAGAGGACCAGAAGGCTCTACTCGAAGAGCTTGGCATCTCTATGGTACATCATGTTGGAATCAGCTACGGAGCAGAACTGGGTCTGATCTTCGCGTTGAAATATCCTCGTACAGTGAAGAGCCTAGTTGCCTGTAGTGCTGTTTCCTATATTGGACCCCTTCTCCGTGAGATGTGTCAGCTGTGGCGTTATGCCTGTGTGCTGGAGGACCCTGACCTCTTCTATCACGCTACGGTGCCCTTGAATTTCGGAGAATCCTTCATCCGCGAACAGACGGCCATTCTAGAGAAGGCAAAGGAACGCTATGCTGGCTTGAACTATCCTGCTCTTATACGATTGCTAGATGCCTTTCTGGAGCTTGATATCACGGAGCAGCTGCCCGAGATCAATATACCTACTTGTGTCATTGCTGGTGAGCAAGACATCCTGAAACCCGCCTACCCGTATTCTAAGACGATTCACGACAGAATACCCAACTCAGAGATAACTATTGTGCCAAACTCGGGCCACGCTATTACATTTGAACAGCCCGAAGAGTTCAATAGCATCACTCTTGGCTTCTTGCGCAAGCTCCGAGAATGAACTCGTCTAATCCAGAAGAAATTCTCTCAAACTGTTGTTCCTCCCCATTCTACTCAAGAGATATATACTTGGTTGACTTGTATGTACAGAAAGGCATGGAACTATCCATGCCGGGACTCTGGGAGAATTGAACATGAAAAAGATTAGAGTGCTTACCATTTCTCTCTCGATACTACTGTTAGCGTCCGTGTTTCTACCCGCATTTATGGTAAGACCAACTGTTGCACAAGACACAGATCCAATCAAGATTGGGGTCTTTGCACCCTTCACTACAGCCGGTCTTTCCTTCTATGCACCATGGACAAAACAGGGCTTCGAGTTGGGAATGATATATGCTACCACGGAGATGGGTTATGACAACGAGAACAAGACTGCGGCAGGGCGACCCTATGAGGTCACGTACTATGATACGAAGGGTTCAGTGACTGAAGCAGCATCACTTGTGACGACTGCCATTGAAACAGACGGCATCGATATCCTCGTTGGAGGAACCTATAGCAGCGTTGCTGCGGCAATCTCGCCGCTCGCAGAAGAATATCAGAAGCTGTACTTCATCACACCAGCCGCTGATATTTCCCTGACCGGAGAGAACTTCAATCCCTATATCTTCCGTCTTGCTCGTAATAACTGGCATGATGCCTATGCAGGCGTCACATATGCTATGGATATACTCAATCACAGCAAGTTCGGATTCCTAGCTGCTGACTACTCCTTTGGATACAGTGGCGTCGAGTCGATGAAGTCGGTGATCGAAGAGAAAGGTGGGTCTGTTAGCAGCATTCAGTACGCACCCCTCACGACTACCGATTTTGGTCCGTATTTGACCAACCTTCTGGCGGCTGATGCGTCATTTGGAATAGACTACCTCTTCATCATCTGGGCAGGGAGCTTTTCGGCATTGTACTCGGATCTGCTGACCTACGACATTGCTTCCTACATGGAGGTCTCTGGAGCATGTATCGACATACTCTCTATGAACGCAATTGAAGCATCACTGACACCCCCCGCTACCTACGAGGGAGCGACTGGCCTCTCTGTTTACGGTTATGAATTGCCTGACAATGATGTCAATGACTGGATGGTGGAACAACACGTACTCAGGAATATCAAACCGAACGGAGCTTTTGGACTCCCCTATCGTGTACCGGAGCTATTCACTGCCAGCGCGTTTGCCACCGCTCAGTTCTTGGTGAATGTGACCAATGCCGTTCCTGATCTCAACACTGCGAACATGATAACGCATCTCGAGAGCGGTCTCACGATTGACTGCCCGAAGGGGCCAACGTACCTTCGACCAGAAGACCACCAGGGTCTGGCAGAGATGTATATCGCAGAGGCTTGGAAAGACGATCGTACCGGCTCTGAAACAGAAGGCTTCATCATTGCAAAGCATGTTGAGACCCTCCATCGGGACGTCGTGGCACCTCCAATCGAATCCGGGTACACGCCAACCGAACCACCCTCACTACCCATTGATCCCTTGACCATTGGGCTGGTTGTGGTTGTTGCTGTTGTGGCGATAGTTGTCATAGTCTGGATAGGTAAATCTCGAGGAACTTAGACTAACATCTGAAAGGTTCAAGCAGGTGTAGCTTGAACCTCCTTCTCTCTTTTTTTTGCTTGAATCGAAGATTAGCTCTAAATCGTACAAGCATCTCATGATCGAGATAGAGTTCGTTTTCCCGATGTACTCCGGCTGGTTTCGTTTGATACGTTGAATCACCTTAGACTGTGTAGAAGGACGCTTGATGGCTTCGAATAAGATACCATATCCAATAGCTACTCCGAGCGGTCCTATTTCGCTGAGGTTTCCTTCTCTCGAGTAGTGTCCTTCCTCTTCTTATCCTTCATAGCCGCCGCCAGAGACCCGGCTACTAATCGCATCTCATCAAGAGGTGTCTGTGGCCTGGCACCTCGGTCGATTCTCTCAGGTATCACCTGAAGGCGGTATGCGCGCTTTCCATGAAGATTCTCTTCCGAAACAAGACCTTTGGCCTCCATTTGTCGGAGATGCTTTCTGAATTCATCTATGGTCATCACTGATCGCTTGGCTGACATATGCAGGAACCTCTCATACAGGAGTTCCTCAGTGACCAGAATTGCCCATCCGAAAGACTTGATGATGTCCAGCTCTATCGGATCCGGGCGGGGGGCATCAAGACCAGTAGCCAATGCATCACCTCGTCAATAGTTCGTTTTACTATTCACATACTTTTCTAATAAAACTACGCGGTACGGCAATGCACAGGATCTTGCCGTTCTACTTCGACTGAGTGGGGATGTTTCTCTTCTAGTCCTGTTGTGAGGTCGCACCGACGGAGATGAGCTGCCATCAATCCAACTGCTGGCCGTCTATTCGAATAACTCGTATCGTAACAATATTGAGAATAGGAACAAATATGATTAGGACATTAGTTCCAAAAAGGCAAACCCCCACCATAAAGAAGAGGAAAGCAGCAGCAGCCCTGTTGGTGTGGTTGTAATCCTCGTCGTCATTGCTACGATACGAAGACGAGGAAGTCAGCACTCTGAAAGGGATGCCACAGAGCCTGAACAAGAAGTGGTTCGATTGAGATCAATGAGTGAGAGAGCTCGGAGCTGTCTCACTCATCCATATTCTGGTCTATTCATGGGTCCTGCATTTAGAAGAAGAATGGACCAGATGGCTGCCTATGGTTTGCAGAACTATCATGTTCGCGGATTGTCCCGGGACAGTTCTTACTGTCAGTTGGTGTCGAAGTATGAAGCTGTCTCTCAAGAGATGTACCGGAAGGAATCATCTCGGAAACCACTATTCTGAGGGAGTTAATATACCAACATGGGGAACGATGATAGGGAGATATGGTGGCCGACGTGAGAGTCGCAGAGCTTGTTGTGCATCGAGAATACGACAAGCTGAGAGAATATTCTCAGGAATACTTGAAGACTAGTGACTGGCCTAGCCTCTTGAATGATATCGAACAGACTGATTCTCGTGGGAGGGGCAGAGACGCAGTCGTTTCTCTCTTGGAGCTCGAAGCGGTTGGAGGGACAGACACGCTTCTATTCAAGAAGCTCTCGGACCTTGAGGGGGCATCTCTCCAGCAAGCGCAAGCAAATGCGGTCGAGCGCGTTATCGATATTCTCAGAGAGCAGATAGAGAACAGACACACGTACTTTCTCGATCTAGAGGCAATGGTGGAAACTCCCTACATCATACTGGCAAAGGAGATCCTTGACGCAAGACAGAGGGAGCTGGCTGAGCTAGGTAATCGCCCATCACGGATTGACGTTCTGGGCACCTTCTACGGTTTCATGATACTCATGACTGATGGCTCACGAACTCTTGGCGATCCAACAGGGCAGCAGGGGAGGTATAGATATCGCTACTGGGGGCGAAGAACCTGGCTTGACGAGAAGATCACTGACTCGGCAGCAGATGCCGTGAGGGGAATCACACGAGAGTTTGCAGAAGAGGTAGAAATGGACAAGTCGTATCGCACTCTTGGAAGCAGCCGGGTCTTCAAGAGCAGGTGCACGCCCATAACAGCCCGCATTCTGGCCAACGCCGTTCGCATCGCTCTCTATAAAGCCCCGGGCAACCGTGGGTCGGCTGCTGCTGCCTTGGGTGCTACTGAGGACTCGAGGGCGTTGCCGTTTCTACATCACGCTCTCGATGTCGAGAAGAATAGGAGAGTCCGAATGCGTATCGTTAAGGCTCTGGGCAAGGTGGGTCATGGTGACTCATTGCCTATCCTGAGGGATAATGTTAAGATCTCGCGGAGAAACATCACCAAATATGACCGGGCCGTAATCGGTGCCATTGGAGGCATCTGCTCGGAGAAGGCTGAGGCTGTCCTCATTGACATCATTGAGAAAGGAGGGAACACCGTTAAAGCAGCAGCAATCCACGCTCTCGGCTCACAGACTCGAAACGTATTGCTGGAACGCATCGCTCCGTTTCTAAAACATAGTAGTCGCCCGGTTGTGAGAGCGGCCGTGTCAGTAATGACGGATTTGGGCTGTGCAGGAGTCAAGGCCATTAAGGAAAACCTCTCGGTGATACTCAAGCGCATAGGCAACGACAAATCCTCGCAGAGTGTGGTAGTCAAAATACTCAGGATTCCGGGTGTAGGACAAGATGTATTTGTTCAAAGGTTCTTTGCCAAGAGGATCGACAAGCTCCGAGAAGACTTGGAGCGATATCTAGAACGCACGAAGTCTACAGCACGCACATGGTATCTAGATCGGAGAATTTCAAGAACTCAGAGTTCCCTGAGGGCTGTCCTACGAATGGTTGGTGAATACCTCCAACCGCGATTCGAGCTGGAGCTGTTGCGTTCCGTAAAAAAAGCAATTGATGCGCTCCCCCCATTGGGAGAAGCATGGTCTAGGTCAAGACAAACTCGCGACGGCGGTAGCTGAAGACCTCTGGCGAATATACATCTAAGAGATCTGTTCCAACTGAGTAGGCAACCACGTTTCAGATTCCCAGAGGATGTCATGCTGTTCACAAGAAAATGAGTGCAGGGATGGCCAAGACCGATGTGATGGCCACCGCCTGCCTGTTTTGTGTCAGTTCTATCTCTGAATCAAGCCCCATCCATAGGCTGGGTCCCATCCTGATGGACCCAAGTCTAATGCGGTGCTATGTAGGTAGCCCCGAATGGTAGTCTTGCTGGTGTCATCGAACGTGCCGACGGGCATCTTTCCGTTGATTGCGATTACAAGTGCAACAAGCCCGGATACGTGTGGGCACGCCATTGAGGTACCTGAGAGAGTATCGTACCCTCCGCCCTTGTAGGTGCTGTAGATAGACACCCCCGGTGCTGCCAGCTCAAGGTATGAACCAGTGTTTGACCACGAGGCTATTGCGTCATCTTTGCTTGTCGCGCCGACCGCGATCACCTCTGCATAGTAGGCCGGATAGGAGATCTCTTCTGTACTCGGGTCCCCGTCTCCCTCGTTGCCAGCGGCCGCCACGAGTACAATTCCAAGATTGTATGCATGTTTGATGGCGTCATGCACCTCTGCTGGTGCTGACGATGCTCCTAGGCTCATGCTGATGACATCGGCGTCATCCTCATTACCTTCTACACCATCAGGCCCGGCACAGGCCAGATATATTGCTGTAATGAGGTCGTTCCAATCTCCTCTTCCCCCGGCACCAAGAACCTTGATGGCGTAAATCTCGACATAGGCATACATTCCGACAACACCTGCATTGTCGCGTATTGCCCCGATGGTGCCTGCAACATGGGTGCCATGTCCGTTCTTATCGTCAGGATCACCCTTTCCTGTCGCATCAACAGCCCACGCGATGTTCGGCTCAAGGTCGGGATGGTCCAGATCGATGCCTGAGTCCAGTATCGCTACTTGGACTGGTGTTGTATACTGATCACCATCATAGTTCCCATTGAACACACGTTCAATGCCCCAGGGGGTCTCAGGGTCATCGTCCTGCCATTCGTACGTTGTATCGTCGCCACCACCTATCCAAGATGGGGGTCCTGGATACAACGTGAACCCCTCGTCCAGCGCTTCCGTTGTATTGTATACAAGCGGTACGAGCGGGACGACCAGAAAGAATAGAATCACTGCGGCAAAAACCTTTGCTTTCACTTTTCAGTCTCCTGTCTTGGCGAATTTCAAGAATTCATTTTTCAAGACACAACTCGGAACGAACTCTACGATATAAATGTTGGGTAAAAAATTAAGAAAGTACTAATTTTCTATATATAATATTCAACCCGATTTGTAGATACAATGGGACTCCGTAGACACTGAACAAAGAAGTGAAAACAGGAAGAAAGAGTATAGGCACGAGAGACAAAGACTTCTCTCGTGCAATTCTAGTTATACTTCGTAGGAGTCGGTGGTTTCTACGTTCAGGGATGAGTCGTAGATCCAGTCTGTCTTGACAACATCAACAACCGTCACTGTATGCGTTCCCGCTTGCACATCTTGCTGCACAAATGAGGCAACGCCACTGGCATCGGTTGTGGCTGTCAGGGTAATCACCGTTCCATCGGGGTGTGTCCAATCAATCGTGACATCTGCACCTTCGACAGGATTTCCTGAGGTATCGAGGATAGTGACGAAGCACTCTAAGTCCGTTCGAGGATATCTCCCTCTCACGGTCTTCTTATTCCAGGAGATGTCAGACACATACATAGTACCAGGTTCTGAAGGCTCTCCGCCTCCATCGCCGGTGACTCCTGCCTCGGTAGAGGCGTGGTAGATGATTCTTCCAATGGAGCTCGCACCGAGCTGCATGACCTCAACATTCCAGGCATAGAGCTGATCAGTTGTTCCCTCCACGGTAATCCCGTGGTGGGTTGTGCAGATCTTGTTCGTGAAGCTATAGACAATCTCTTCTAGAAACTCCTGATAATGGTCCCCTACATCCTGTCCCTCGTATCCAGTGGTCCTACCAGTTCTGTCTGCGCCCATATTGGCGAATTCGGCACACCACAAGGCCTCGTCGTGTGCATTGTCGTTTTGAAGTGGCTGGGTGACATCTGGTCGGATTGCATTGAACTCGTACTCGTAGGCTTCAAGAGCTCTGTCGGTGGCTTTCTCGTGGCAGCTGTGATAGCTCATTCGATACATGTAGTTCCCAATTCGCCCTGAGTAATCCTCGTGCTCTTTGCCTGAGTCGGTTGCATCATCGTCAGTATGCATTGGATTGGACAAATCCGACAGATAGTGTGTCAGAAGGCCCATGGATTTTCGTGCATCAGATGCATATTGCGAATCCGCCGGCTGTCCCTGTCCGACCCATAGAGTCAGATTGCCGACTGTCCAGTCATAGCAGTTCTGCACTGCCTGCGGGCCGCCCCGGTCCGGTGGACCACCGCAATATCCGTAGTCACCAAAGTCGTAGTTGTGATTGGTCCAGTCTTGGTAGACCATATCGGGTACTTCCGTCCAGTAGTAGTACTCAGCCAAGTCTTCCTCCAGCCATGTGACCAGATGGGGGAAGTCTTCTTTCACATAGATCATCCCATATTTGGCGAACTGATCATGTGTTCCGTAGTCAGGGTTACTCTCACTGGTGCTTTTCCCGCCATTACTCCATGCAGTACAGCTGTCAATACCAACAACCATAGCACAGAGAAACAGCGCGATGACAAACAGCACATTTCTTCTCACCTTATGCGCCATACCGTGTCTCTCCAAAAATGTTGTTCTGGCTAAAAGGTGGGTGGAATATTAATCTACTGGCCTCAAGTTTTATAACTCATTCTACCAACTGTATCCTGTAGATTTCGAACGTCAAGGAATGAATGCATGTTGAAGAAGAAAGCTGGTATAGTTCTGGTGATTGTTCTTGCCGCGTTGGTGATTCTGCCGATTGCCATTTACGGAACGAACGTGGATGTTGCACAGGTTTCTCTTGGGCTATCAGTCTCCTCACCCTTGGCTACCGCATCGCTATCGGATATTGATTCGAAGCAGGCTCCTGTATTCAACGTAGGGTTGACAGATGTTGACGTAGATGTCACCACAATGAACCCGTACGAGTACATGCTGGCGAGGAACACCGGAAGGACTCAAGTGAGCGGAGACGACGACCAAGAGGGAGCCATTGTTGAGATAACCATAACCTTCAATCTTACAACCCCGGCAAACACTAGTCTGGTCTTTGTCCTGACTCCGGGTAGTCTAAGAGGGACGGGTGCTAAAGAAGTCATGACTCTTCTTGGTCCAGAGGATGGACTCACGACAGGTGGCGAGTTTCACCTGACCATCACCATCGCTGTCAAGGTCACTCCTCCCGGCTTCGACAACCCCGTCGTGGATCTCACTCTTGAACCGGTCAGCAGGACCTTCACCGTACCACAGAGCGGCTGAGAACGGCACGAGATTACTGCTGCCTCCGTGAGGTAGTCATTCAGTTTCAGTAAGGAGGGGGGACTCGACCTTCAGCATTGGGTACATTATGAAGCTGGCTCTCAAAGAATTTATATCACATTCTGCGCAACTCTGCCTGATTCTTATGAGAAAAACTACAGTGCTAATCCGTTCTGTTCTGATCCTCATGCTGTGTGTGGGTCTAGTTTCAATCTTACCTGTAGTTTCTGCCTCTACAGCGACAACGCAGAGCACCAACGAACAGGTCTCCATCACGCTTGAGATCACTGACGCATACTACTGTGATGCCGATGATGATGGGCTAGAAGACGATGTTGTCGGATTCTTCGACATCACGCTATCGGGCCAGTCACGATATACATTTGACGTGTATACATCTCTAACCCTTCCGTCTGGCACAGTATACTCGTATGCCTATGTGGTCAATACCCGCCTGGAGTTGCTGCACTGCGTGATGTACTTCTACAATCATGCTACGGAGAGTGGGGACTACACCTTCTCGGTCGAGATCGTTTCTTACACTGGGGGAGTTGCATACTGCGCAGCTGAATACACCTTTGACCCGCCTGGCGGCTCGGGTGATGCCGATCCCTGTGGATCCTTGGTTGTGACGGCATAACGGAGAAGATTGACGAATACCGTGACCGTAATGAAAAGCTGATGTGAGCGCATGACAAGCCGTCCTCGGGAGGTGAAGAGCTCTGACATTGAGTGAGATTGATCTGAGAATACTACAGATACTCGAACTCAGACCTACGATAGCAGTGAAGAGACTCGCTGAGAACGTAGGGACGAGCTGGATCACTGCAAACAGACACATTGAACAACTGAGAGAATCCGGCATTCTATCCAACTCCTATGCTGTCTTCAACCCTGGCAGCCTCGGTCTTGTTCGCCATGTTGTGTTCTTCGATGCTTCATCTGAAACGCAGGTGGAGCGGCTAGAGATGGCATGTGACCTTCATCCCTATACACACTACAGATCTAGAATCTACGGCCCGTCGGCTGGTCTCTTCACGCAGTTTGATATCCCTCCTTCAGGTGCTCAACTCCTCTCCGAGTTCCTATCCGGTCTCAGAGGGCTTGGTTTCTGTGACGATGCAGAAGATATACCGAGCATCGGGCATCGGTATTCCACGCCCGTAAATCTGGAGAGGTTTGATTCTGAGAGTCAGTCTTGGGACTACGATTGGAGTAAGTGGTTGAGTGTGATTGACGGCTCTGACTCAGAGACTGGTGATGCAGAGCAAAACCTTCAACCACCACAGCTCAGTTCAGTCGAACTGAATATCCTGAGAGACCTGACATCGAATGCAGACATCTCTCAACGCGAGTTACAGGAGAAATATTCCATCTCCCAGAGCACAGCGAGCAGAAAGATGACGGCCGTGAAGGAGCAGTACATCGAGTCTATACGTGCCAGGATTGACAGGTCTCGATTTGATGTCACGTCAACGAAGCTCTTCTACTGCTCGCAGGCTGCAAAAGGAGTCCGGCAGAAGATATTCAACGCTCTTCAGAGAGACGATGCGCCTCCCTTCCCCCTGTCAATCGATCTCTTGAGTCAGGATGCAGTCCTGATATGGGGACGAATGCCTCCCACTCACGAACACCGTCTCTTCTATTCACTCTGGAGGTATCTCCCCAAGCTGAAGGTCTTCACCATGGACACAGTTGGGAATCACAGCTCGCTCTATTGGTTCTATCCCGAGAATTACGATCTTGACAACGGCAGTTGGAAGGTCGGTAGAGACTGGATGGTCACCATCCCGCTTGAAGCACTGAAGAGGAAATACCCCAGTTAGGGGAGGGGTGGAACGCAGAAGTTTCTTACAGGTGACGTTCACTCACCTAACTTCAAGAAACAGATTATCAGGATACAAAAGAAACCGTTAAATAGTTAGTTAACCATAGTGAAGGCCACGAGAAGGTGAGCCTATGAACCGCCGCATAGTTGCATTCGTCGTTATTCTCATTATTGGAGTTGCAGCTGGATCCTATGTCTATCTTCAGTTGTCGAAAACCGAACAGCCTGTCGAACTGAGAGACATTCCCTCCGCTTCATCTCAGGCTATCATAATCAATGAAGTCATGCCCAGTCATGACGACTCTCCTGAGTATGTAGAGCTCTATACGGACGGGGGTCTTGAGGACATCACCGGCTGGATCCTCACAACATATGATGACGACCGTATCGTGTTACCTACTTTGACCGGTGACTCCGAGTTCGCATTCATTCTGGTTGTGTCTGGCTCGGGGACCAATGACCTCGATGTGGGTGACGGACAGGCGACTATCTATACAGGTTCAACAACAAAGCACTTGGATCTTCCCGGCGACGAAGTGGGTCTCCACGACGCTACCGGTGCTCTCGTCAGTTTCATGCGATACGGAGGAGGCAATGGTGATCCCGTCATGGGTGATTGGCCCAATGAGGAGATGGGCGTGAGTATCTCTCCTGGCGACAACCACTCGATCTCACTCATGGGAAACTCCGAAGGATACTCCAGCTCATGGATATCAACCATTCAGACTCCCGGAGAGCCGAATACCGAGCTCTTCACAACAACTGGTGATTTCGGCGGAGAACAGATCTTGTTCACTAACAGCATCAGGCTTGTTGATGACTTCGATGGGATAGTCCGTCCTGATGTGCAACGCGGAGAGAATGTGACGGTTACGGCGGGGCCCGGCGTGAACGCATCAGTCATTGCTCTAGTCAAAGAGCACATCAACTTCTCGCTGAACTTCTTCAGAGAGCATAACTTCACCGATCCTGCCACGGCAGCCGGAAATGAGATCAAGATCCGTCTGGTGAGAAGCGGTTCTGCTGAGTCTACAGGTGTATCCAGAAGCAGTGGAGAGATCGTCATCAGAGTGGGAACTAGGGCAACTAAAGAAGAACTCAAAGTGGTCGGGGAGCATGAGCTGTTCCACCTCTTCCAGTTCAAGACCCGCACGGACTCACTAGGTGGTTCGTATTATCCTCTACATGAACCTGACTACTGGTGGGATGAGGGAATGGCCGAGTTCTGGGGAGTATATTCCATGCTCAAGAACTATCCAAACATGACCATGTCGGCCTGGAATGACATGGCTCGTGCCATCGGCTCGCTCAACTGGTTCGACCATTTCCGTGACACGAACGGGACCAGCCCCTTCCATGGTTGGGACCACAGCTGGAACTCCTACATGGCATCATTTCTGTTCATCAAGTTCATCAATGAGACCTACGGGGCCGAAAAGCTTCTTGAGGTCTTCAATGCGACCAGATACTACGGACCCGGAGATGCCCGCAACGTTGATCCAAAGGATGCTCTTGCGACCGCGCTGAACATGACCTGGTCCGAGATATATGCCCGCTTTCTCAGCTGGCTCTTTCTTGATTCTCACCACGCTAATGGTGTTCCAGTCTATACACCCCACATCAGACTTAACTACACCGGAGGAGCAATCGGCGATACCGTGGGAGTTCGAGGCGGCGGCGGTGCTGTGATCGAGGAGGTCGAGATATCCAACAGCACTTCCTTCCGAGTACAGCTCAATTACAGTGGTCCCGCACAGAACTGGACGGCCGTCGTTCTGGTATTCTATGAGGACGGCACGAATGAGACCCTCCTAGTCCCCCTGAACAAGACTACACAGGAGGGTGAGGTCTTCATCGAGCCGGATGGAGAGAAGAAGATAGCTCGCATCTGGGTCATCAAGTCGGTCACAGAGGGTGCTGCCAGTGGGAGAGTATCCATGCGGGTTGTTCCAAGCATAGAGATAACCTACAATAACGAGACTATGGGCGATACCACCACTGTCCAACCCGGAGAGTCCGTGTACGAGGTGATTGATATCAACAGCACTCAGGCCTTCTCTGTATTCCTCAACTGGAGTGGTGACCCGTCACACTGGAAGATAACCATTTTGAGATTCTGGTCAGACGGGACGAATGACACGTTCGTGAAAGAGATAGTGAATGGGACTTGGCCGGGATATGTCATCGATCCGATAGCAGGCCCCACCACCATCACTCGACTGATCTTCATCAAAGAGAACGTTCTAGACAGTCCGGCCAACATCACCATGGTGGTGACACCAACCACCGAGCTGCCGTCCAACGCTGACAGTCCAGTTCAGGGTGGTGAGAGTTATCACTGGCTTGTCGACTCGTGGGATTGGTATGGTGGGTTGCTTAAAGGATACATCTACATAGAGTTCGGAATGGCTTACGATTTCATTGCAGGAGAGCTGGAGGGTGACTTCTTCGGTTTTGTTCTTGCCTCCAATCTCACAGTCGTGCATGAGTTCGTCGTCACGCCCAGTAGTCCAGTCCTTGAGTTACAGGGATATCACACGGGCCTCTATTACTTCGTGCTGGTGTCTGGCCCTGCAGAGGGACTTCTCTGGGAAGAGGTGAAGCCATACACTTGGCCGTAGTGTTCATTGCAGGGACTGACCTACTATCTCGAACGTCCTGGGCGATACAGTTCGTTGTATGTCGGACAGCAGAGGGCGCCTTCCAAAGGCCGCAGTGAAACGACTCTCTGGCCTCCAAGTTTATCTAACTTACAATAAACTGGTGAGTTCGACTGCCAGACAGATCGTTTCCTCTCGCTTGAAGAATACGCTGAACGAGAAAACCATTGGTATGATGAAAGAGGCTGACGCCTAAGGTTCCTTTGTCCCGACAACAGTAAGGCCGATAGGCTGCCCATCCTTGTATCGTACAACAATGCCATTTGGAAGCATCTCGGAATCATCGGCTTCCTGGACAGGTCCAGAACTGACTTAGACCGCATCGTTCTTCGAATCGTATCTGATGTCCATATTCTCCAAGTCGACTACTATTTGGGCCATATCACACCTCTCCTCTTGAAGGAATCTGGCTTCGACGTGATGAAGAGGGTCTCTATTCTATCTCCTTCTATGTAGAAAACCGCTAAGAACGTGTCATCGTTGATATGAGATGTCTACAGAGAGATCCTCTAAGGCTGCGAGCCCTAGCTGTGCTCTTTGTGGACGTGGAATGGAGTATCAGAGGACAGCCGAGTCAGGCCAGTTTCCGCGGGAATCGCCTTGCCAGGCCCGAAGACGTACTTCGCTGGTTCATAGTCGCAATCTAGCAAGGAGGCTCTCCACATGTCCCGCCCGCGATAGGGGGTTCGGTCGGGGCTGCCTCTATGGGTGCTCGTTTCGATATACCGACTATAGACGTAGAAGATGGCGGTGAGGACGACAGCACCGACTACGAGATAGACTGGCAACATGATGTTTAACTATTGTTTACTTCCGCCTATAACCCTTGTGTTTGCTCCGAACTGAAAATCATGCCAGAGGCTGGATCCTGATGCATGTTTCCCTGCGTTTATATTCTTCGAGTTAACAATGATGAAGCATGAAGATATTGGTATTGTATTATAGTAGCTATGGACACACACTGAAGATGGCGCGTGCCGTGAAGGAAGGAGCCGTTGACGGTGGTGCTGAGGTGGATCTGAAACGTGTTGCTGAACTCGTCCCGCAGGAGATCATCGATAAGAATGAGGGGTTGAAGCGGGGGGTGGAAATGCAGAAGGATGTCCCTGTGGCCAGCGTGGACGAACTGCCTGAATACGACGCCATCATCTTTGGTAGTCCAACACGATACGGAAATATGACTGCTCAGATGAAGAACTTCATCGATCAGACAGGAGGCCTGTGGGCCGAAGGAAAGCTTGTGAACAAGGTTGCAGGAGTCTTTACGAGTACGGCCACACCCCATGGTGGGCAGGAGACCACTCTGGTGACGATGATGATTCCCTTGATGCACCAGGGCATGATTATAGTTCCTCAGGGATATACCTCTCCTGGAATCAACACAAACATGGGTGGAGGCACTCCGTATGGGCCATCGACAACAGCAGGTTCAGATGGTTCTCGACAGCCCTCCGATGCTGAACTTGAGATTGCTAGAGACTATGGAAAGCGGATAGCCGAGATAACAAAGCAAATGGTAGGTTGAGATATTACGTCGCCAGGTCTTAGATGAAGAGCTGTGTGTGCACAGATGCGACGGCTCGAATGATGATTATCGTCTAAATATCCGTTCAATCACGGCACAGATGAGCAGCTCTGACCAGATGTAGCTTGATACATGGTTGTTCTTCAAGTTCTATTGTGCCTAGTGCACACCCATCAGCCGTGCTCTCAAATCAAGAGGGCGGACAGATCAATCCCAAGAAACCGGCTGTCCTCGGGAAATGGCTGCATCTGCCCTGGCAGTCGTCGGCCTAGTCCTGATGACCTTCGGGTTGGGCACTGCAGTCTACTCCCAGAGCATAGTGAGCGAGACCCTTAGTCCCACTACCAGATCTCTGAAGATGGCGAGTACGTCCACCTCGGAGAGTGGGTCATCATGGAGTCTTATGTACCTCCGCCGCACCCTGGGTTCTCTAACGTCCTGTACTATGATGTCTTTGTCCTCGATTGGGGGAACTGTCCGAACAGACTGAGCTATACTCACCAGCTACTGAACATGCCGTCAGAGGAGTTCGAACAGCTGGGCTATACAGCAAGGGTAGACCAACAGCTACCGAAAACGTCGACAGGGTGGGACACTCCAGTATAGGAGTCTATATCCTCCAGCCCACAACTGAGAGCTGGTCACTCACACAGTATCGCTGACCACGACAGAGACCACCCAGTGCGCTTACCTGGGGGGACAACTCTCTGGTGTCCGAGTTTGTCTACCATCATCATGGTGATGAACCTGGACGCGACCCATCTAGTCCTGAATCACATTCGTATGGAAGAAGACTCATATCTTTTGTCCCACATACAATGAACGGTAGACCTGTGCAGGGACTTCCGGAACGTGACACGTGGTGACTGGGGAGGCGTATTTGGCTATGACAACCTCGGAGAGTAATGGGGGACTTATACAATAGTGTTCTATGTGATATCTACCGAAGATGTCCCTATCATTGGTTCTCTCCACGTTTCCATAGAGATCGACAGAGGGCTGGGCAGTAAAGACTGGCAACTGGAAGAAATGGATACGACATTCACGGCTGATTTCCAATCATTGGGTTCCGTGGCTCTTTGTCAGAGGTGTCCTATCTTCTTCTATAGATGAGTGCGAGAATGAAGCAGAGCGCACCAGCAGCAAAGACCCCACTTCCGACTGTCAGGAGCCCCACACTCATACCTATCTCTCTGATGCCTGCGTCTAGGTACATGACTTCCTCGGATGAGGTCGTAAAGACAAAGCAATACAGGCCTGGCTCAGGAACTGCAATTGTGTCGTAGAAGTGTGTCAGATTCTCAAAACTGGCGATGGGGTCCGCCTCATTTATCGACCTGTCCTGGACAAAAGTTTCATTCGCGTCTTGCCAAGTCAGGACATACATTGAGAATGGCTGGTCCCCTCTGTCAAGTGTGATGTTAACATGCAGGAGGGGCCTATTGGTACTGACAAGGAATGCCCCGGGCCTGTCGTCAGAAACGCCCAAGAACTCGCCATGTTCATGTCGGAAGTACTGTCCCGTATAGGGAATCAAGATTATCACCAGTCCCAGAGTCATGAGTAGTTTCCCTGTCTTCGACAGCGTTCTCTTCATAGCTCGGCTCTCCTGAAAGTATACAGACTGAAGGCGAGTAAGAACACACAGAGGACTAGGTTCAGGAATCCACCGACAACTAGGTCTGTGAGAGTGAAGGGAGTCGGGAGTAGACCCACATACCCGGCCGCAGCTCTGATTGGATGGAGGAGTCCGATTAGTACCGGATGCAGGCCCGGGTTCGCCACCAGGGCTGTGACCGCAATCCAATACCCGGCATTTGCTATCAATGTTATAGAGAGTCGTTCTGTCAGTGTGGCCACGAAGGTGACCAGAGACACCTGGACTAGCACAAACAACCATATACCAGCTATGATTGCTGCTGTCTGGTTTAGTGTTGGAGCTACCTGAAACACGAAAGACACTGAGCTGAGGAGGGCTGTGGTGACCAGTGTGGCTGGAATGATGATTGCGACTACGACTTTCATGATAAAGACTTGACTTCTCCTAGTAGGGTATGTCAGCAATGTACGGAAGTATCCGTCTTCGTATGGTCTTGCGATGGCAAACGAGACAACGAACGGGATAAAGAGGACCAGCAAGTTGTAGAACCCTATCAGTCCCGAGTTGAGTGTGCGGGATGTTATTTGGCCCATGAATTCCGATACCCTATCGTAATCGCCAATTGTGATGCTCCCACTCTGTCCACCTATAGCATAGGTGTTATAGAGGATAATGAAGAACACCGTTGCTGCCAGCCCTTCTACGATAGGAAAACGGTAATAGAGCGCAAGTTCGACTCTAGCCAGATGAAACATGTGTTTCAGTCGTGACTTCATGATATCGCCCCCTTGAATGCGTCTTCAAGTGTTGCTGACTTCTCAAGGCCATAGAACTTCACCCCTACAGACTCAGCGAACTCACCCAGCTGTTCCAGGACCCTTTGTGGGTCGTCTTCAATCTCTACCTGGATCCCCGTAGTCCCGAGCCGCTGGATGAACCGCACAGAATCCATTTGTTTCACATAAGAGAGTAGCTTGTCAGAGTCAGAACAGAGTATCCTGAACTTGTTTCCTCCATGGCGTTGGATCACACCATTGGTAGTGCCATGCTCGAGTATCCTCCCCCTGTCGATGAAGGCCACATGACTACAGACCCTTTCAAGTTCAGAGAGCACATGAGATGCTATGATGAAGGACACACCAGACTCCTGATAGAGGTCAACAATCAGTCCTAGTATCTGGTCACGTCCCAGGACATCGAGGTTGGAGGTGGGCTCATCTAGGAACACCAGTTCGGGGTCTCCAGCAAATGCCAGGGCGATGCCCAGCCGCTGCCTCATCCCTGCGGAAAAGTTGCCTATCTGTCTGCCCGCAGCAGCTCCTAGGCCGACCATTCCAAGGAGGTCGTCAGGTTCTTGCACCCCATCATAGAGTCCGACGACATCACTCAGATACTCACGCGCCTCCATTTGTGCAGGGAACACCATCCTCTCATGCAATACACCAATACGTCCTCTTATTTCTAATGAAGACTCTTCCACGTCCAAGCCAAGGACCATAGCTCTTCCAGAATCTGGCGCTATCAACCCTAGCAGTGTTCGGAGCAGTGTGGTCTTCCCTGCTCCATTTGGGCCAATGAGTCCGAGTACACCTGCCTCTGTACTGAGGCTCAGGTCATCAAGGGCAATGATCTCATCAAAGGTCTTCGTCAAGGAATCTATAACTATCGGTTTGTTTGGTGTCATTCTTCATCACATTTATCCTTCTTTTCTACCAAAGGAAGAGATAGGGTCTAGGATCCGTACATGGACATGATGTGACTTGTCCCAGCCAGACCACCGTTATTGATTTTCTACACAAGGCCAAGAGCGACAGAAGACATAAGTATCTGGCCCTATTGTAATGATGGTCAGTGGTCACGGGCAACGGTCATCAGGTTGACTGGGATTTCGTTGTAGTCTGATGTGGTTGTATCACATAATTCTGGATACAGAGGGATGTAACTATGAGTCCTTTGGTCGTTTCCGTTTCAGATGCCAAGAAGACGTTTGGAGACGTCAAAGCACTCAATGGTATTGATTTGACAATCGCCCCCGGGATTTTTGGTCTTATTGGTCCAAATGGCGCCGGAAAGACAACGCTACTCCGTATTCTACTTGGCCTCGTGCCCTTTGATGCAGGGAGTGCAGAGGTACTTGGGATGGACGTGAGGACTGAAAGTCTAAAGATTAGGCAGAAGATTGGTGTGCTTCATGAACGGACAGTCGTTCCTGCTCATATGCTTCCTATTGATTATCTGTACCAAGTAAAGCGTTTCTATAGAAGTGAAGTTAACCCCAAACAGCTCCTGGAGATGATCGGGCTTGTGGACATAGGGGGCCGTAGGATAAGAGACCTGTCTGCTGGTATGAGGCAGCGGCTGGGCATCGCCCTGGCATTTGCTGGAGACCCCGAACTGGTGTTCCTAGATGAGCCCACCTCCAACCTCGATGTCCTGGGACGTGAAAAGGTCTTGGACCTGATCTATGACCTGCACAATGAGACCGGGGTTTCCTTTGTTATCACCTCTCATATACTCTCAGAAGTGCAACGAGTATGTAACAGGATTGCCTTCATCAAAGAAGGGCTTATCGTCGAGCACGGTGATACTTATGACCTCATCCAGAAATACACCAAGGACAGGTATATCATAAGGTGCTCTGAAGCACACACACTAGCTGAGGAGCTGACTGGTGCAGAGGGGCTACTCGACGTCCGAACCATGGGGCCAAATACTGTCAGTATCAAGATTGAAGGTGATATCAGGGACGTACTCGGAACCATTGAGCAAGAAGCAGCAAGGACTGGGGTGAAGGTCTTCAGTATTGAGGAGTCATCTGCCCTAGAAGATGCATTTAAGGAGGTAATCTATGAAGGAATGGACTGAACGGATCCTAGCTGTACTAAGAATTGAGACTGGTTCCGCTTACAGATATCCAATAGCAGAGGGGGTCATAGGCGTCATTTTTCTTGGGACATTTTGGAACTCATTTACTGTCTGGCCTGTGATGCCTTTTGGTGTCGGACACTATGACCGCTTCTCCCAGGTCATATTCGCTTCACCAGAAATCGTGATGGAAACGAGTATGAGTCTATGGGCCATCTGGCTAGGAATCATAGTACCTGTCTTAGTGGCCCTTTCAATAGCGGGTCCCATAGAGGACGGCTATGTGCGGACACTCCTCACCTATCCCATCAAGAGGCTAGAGCTGGTTCTGACGAAAGTGGTGCTAATGGTCTTGTTACTGGCTTCGACAATCACAACAGCTCTTCTGTGTGTAGTATGGCTTGTCATCCCGGGTTTTCCGTCTCTGGAGAGTCTAGGCCTTGTAATCAGCGGCGTATGGGCACAAGTGTTCGTTCTCTGTGCTGTGTCTACACCTATCGCGGTCGTCACTAAGAAGGTGTCATCGACTCTAGTAGTAGGGAGTGCTTACTGGATAGTGTCCTTCACCCTACTGGGGAGCTTGGAAATTGCCCCTATGTTTTTGGCGTTACTTCTTCCTCTGAGTACTACACTCGGCTTCCTGACCGGCCGTTATGGCATGATCTCGGTTCCTGACATACTTACCGGCCTTGCTGTATCTGTTGGATTAGGCCTTGTAGTCCTCTTCGTCAGCATCTGGGTCTTCAAAAGGACAGAGTTCTGAGGTGTTGATGTGAAGCGATTAGCTTACGCCTTGTTCCTAGTCGGACTAGTCTGCCTAGCGACAGGAGTCGGTAACGGTACACATGTCTATCCCACATATGTTTCTGTCCAGAGGGGCTCCCCTGAGGGCCTCGTGTTTGGAACTAATCAAGACATCCATGTCAACGCAACCCAGCCCTTCAGACCTGTCGAATTCTCGATGTACCTCGTGACATGGCAGGACGCCAACGAGACCATTGTACAGAACAAGTCACTAAGTCTTCTGTCCCCCCTATTTGCTGCTGAGAACATAACCTCGTTTGTTGACATAGTGGGAATACCCTCCCCGGGTTATTATGCTCTTGTGTTTGTGACGGACTCCGACGAATCGCTATTCATGGACGTGATACTCACGACTCTCGGTGTCAACAATAATGTCATTGTCTTTGGGCTTGGACTCATGGCTGCTGGTGCTATGGTACTGCTGGTGACAAGGTTCGGCCTCATTCCAACGTCTTGATGAATGCTGAAGCTGACATAGAAGGTCTTTAAGCCCTGAGAGGAGGCAAGAAGCGCGAGCAGTCTTGGCGTCTGATAGTACATTGATGGTTTCAAAAGTGCGACCGGATGCTGAGTACAGGTCTGTACTCCAGTGTTGACTGAAAACATCGCTCTGAAATCCTAGTCTGAGATGTCCAACTTTGCCCAAGTTTTCTGTAGCTGTTGCTATACCCCAAGCCAGAAACCTCTTACGCCACTATAATCTAGGTCTGCTCTATTCTGTACTTCTCTTTGCTTGTCTTGTAGACCGTGATTACAATGATGTTGTCATCTCTCTCAGTGAAGAAGACTCTCAGAATCTTTCCATTGCGCTCCATCTGAGCAATCGAGTGTCCAGATCTATCAGTCAAACTCTCATCTGATTTGGCTAACACTAGAACAACCTCATCCCTGGTGATGCTACGTTGCCTCATTCTCTCGAGGGCATGCTTCGTGAAGACAATCACGCCGTAGCAACCTCAGCGACCAGCTCTTCGTCCCGAAGCTTCACCAGCCTGTTGAGATCTAGCTCCTTCTTTGAAAAGGCAAGAATCTCAATACCACAGATCTCCCCCTTAGCATCGTAGTCGACAACTACTCCGTCAGAAATCTCAACACTCTCCACCACCTTTTCTCCTCTCAGTCTGAAGTAGACGGCATCTGCAACCTGGTCGTATTCTACTTGCATTGAAAAACCACCATCCTGATTCTTTCTGACATTCTTCTATCACCTTCTTTGCTGTTAAACTTGTAGTTTGTCATTTCTGTCTGGCGGCCAGAAATCACATCTGCAGCTCTCAGCAGTAGAGAACACATCTATGTAAGAAGACTGCCAGAATCATAGGATTGTCACAAGGAACATCCTCTATCCCTTCCAAGACTTAAATGCCTGATTCGCTATAAATGGTGCCATGTCTCTGGTAGCTGTTGTGAAGGGAGAACGTGGAGTTGAACCCGTATTCAGGGCAATGGGGCTGATACCTTTCGGGGAGGTTCCTTCCCCCTATGACACTGTCTTAGTGAAACCGAATCTGATCACAAACCACACCTTCGAGAGGGGCATAACAACCGACCCTGTAGTGGTGGAAGCTGTGATCATGAAGGTCATGGAACTCGACAAGAAGGCCATAGTGGTTGAAACGGAGGGTGGGATCTCATCACCAGACGGGGCAATCGTTGAAACAGGTATGATGGAAGTTATCGAGCGACTGGGTTCTGAGTACATCAACACAGGAAGGCTCGGTGACGCGGTCGAAATGGAGGTAGAGGGTCATCGTGCCATTGAGAGGTTCGACGTAGCCCGGCTCGCTGTATAGTCAGCTATCATCACTGTACCAAGCATGAAGACACTGGGTCATACAACAATCACGATGGGTCTGAAGAACATGTTCGGTATGCCACGACCCGTAACAAATACGCCATGCAAAAGTTCGGAACCAACAACTTCGTCTACAACATCTGCAAGACTCTACCACCCACTCTCAGTTTCATCGATGGCTTCTTCGGTAAGTCCGGCAGGGGGCCATGGAGTGGCATACCGGTGAAGATGGACACAATCATAGCCTGTGTCGACCCGGTGGCCGTAGATGCAACAGGTGCACAGATGCAACGGCATCGATTCCTATACCACAGGCCATATACGCTGGCTCCATGAGGCCGGCATGGGAGAGATAGATGACATCGAGATTGTGGGCGGTGGCATCGACGCTGTCTATCAGAAATGTGACCTAGAGGCGGAGTAGGATGCACGATGGATCCAATCATCTTAGTAGATCCTGAGAGAGGAGGTGGTAAGCCCCTACTGGAAACCCTGCAACTCAGGCAGACCACCCGGAAAATCGGTCCAAGAGAACTTCCACTACAGGTCCTCTCAAACATCCTCTGGGCGGTTTTCCGAGTGAATCGTGAGAAGGCATCTTTTGGCAGACCCGGCCGCACGGCTGCATCGGCAAGCAACTCACAGGGGGTCGGTCTCTATGTCGCTCTGAAGGACGGTCTCCAGTATGAGACAGCTCCTCATCAGCTGATCCCCATTGCTGACGCGGACTTTCGCACGCTGTCCATCAACCGTGGAACATCAAAGCTCACCAAGGACGCCCCTGTGAACATCTTCTATGTCGCAGGTTTCTCACGGTATGACCTTGGGCCTGCGCCGCCTGACCCCCTCATTGGTGACCTAGAAGTCCAGAAATCGTACTACTATACAGATACTGGATTCATCGTGCAGAACGTCCACCTCTTTGCTGCGTTGGAGGGACTGGCAACATGGTTCCATAACTGCGATAGAGATCGTGTCAGAGCCGAGTTCGACCTCCGTCCCACTCAGCGGGTTCTGTTTGCTCAGACAGTTGGTTATCCTGCGTAAGGGTCCAGATGTGGCAGATTAACCACGGTGGAAAAGCCTCAAAGAGGATGAATGGCCGATCGCGAGGTTCCTGAACATACTCCTGTACCGCTAAGCACATTTGGAGAGAGAAATCTCGTTGCAGTATATCCGACGCCTTCTATCGACTACTTCTGTCAGGCCTCTTCAATCTGTAGGAAGTGATAGCAGACTGCTGAAAGGCATATTCCAAAGCTGGCCTGCATGGTATACCCAATCACAGCAATGACCATGAGATTCCCTCCGACGACGGAAAAGGACGAGAGAAACGTGGCTCCGACCACTGAGAGAAATGAGAATATCATGACTAACAATGTCACATATGCGAACAGATGGAGGACCCATCCGACATTGTCATTTCTGTCTGCTAGCTGAATGGCCAGCAGGATTTGGAATAGCATGAGAAGGGTCCCAACAACGATTGTTGCCGACGCGGTCGATTGGATCAGGAAACTGCCCATGGTACCGAATTGAGACAAAAGAATACTGAGGGTCAATATCAACGACGTCAGGAACGAGTATATCCTCAGCACTGTGCGGCTTGTGAGATGTTCTATCGCCTGCACACCTATTCACCTCCCAGTTCTACGGCCATAAAACGTTCAATGTAGTACGTCGAGATCTGTCCTCCGTAGCCATAGAAGTTGTAGTCAAAGCCATGTCCTGCCCACGGGATGGTGATGAGAATGCATCTGCGCCCAAGGCTATTCGCTAGCCGATAGAATCTCACTCCCTGACTCTCATAGTCGGCCAGTCCATCCTTACTCCCATGGACAATCATGATGGGAGGAACAACCGTGCTGTTCGAGATGAGCGAGGCTGCAAAGAGCTTCTTGTACTGCTCCTCGATAGGGAGGTTTCCTTCAACAAAGGGGTCAAAGGAGCCTGACTCATCCCTCGTGATGTTGGTCACCGGATAGACCCAGATGCCCCCTCTGACAGTCATGGTGGTGGAGAAGTTACCTGCAAACAACGGGTTCTTGTGGCCCAGAGTCACGAGAGATGCAAGATTTCCTCCTGCCGACCTTCCCACAACGAAGACATTGCCCATGTCCACCCTGTATCTTGAGCTGTTGAGTTCGAGCATCTTCGTGAAATACCCTACGTTCTCGACCTGATCCTCAATGTTGTAGCTCCCATTGTAGGTGAAGGAAGTAAGTGAGGCAAGATTGGAGAACACACCGAACGAACTCTCGGGCAGGGTTGAGACGTCAAAGAGCCCGTATTGAATATCGAACACAGCAAATCCCCTCGACGCGAAGTACTTGTTGAAGAGGGGGATGTTCATGCTCCCTTTGTTGCCAAGAACCCATGCACCACCATGGATTGCTATGATCACGGGGAATGGACCCTCTCCCGCAGGACAGTACCAGTCGAAGCGGAAGGTGTCTTGGCCATTGTCGAGATAGGGTATGTCGTGTTGGACATTGAATCCTGTCTGATCGATAGGCATCCCGAACAGGCTGTCGAAGACTGAGTAGGGAACAGGTCTCATTCCTGAAGTATCTAGGTCGGTGTACTGTGTCCCATAGACTGACAACATCTGCTGCTCGGTCTCAGCAAGACCAAAGGGAATCGCTGGGTAGGGGATGATGGCTCCGATGAAGATGAAGGTACAGATGGCCCCAACGACTGCCATCTCTCTTCGTTTCCTCATGAAGGAGAACCTGATGATTATCACTCCACTTGTCAGAACTAGGATGAAGAGGAGTGGTGCAACACTGGGATAGATCAGAGTGATGAGCCAGCCGAGCGTGGATGAGTCAAGGAAGAGGTAGAGGACTGTGATGAATCCAAAGAGGCCTATGATGGCATAGCAGAGCAGAAGCAAGATATATCGCAGAATCCGTTTGGCCTTCATCTCTCTCACCTATCGGTGTCAATCATAGGGCAGTGCCCCCTGATATTAACTGTTGTCGCAGAAGGAAAGCGAGAGGGATACTGCGCAATCCCAAGCTGGTCATCTAGATCTGCTCCTGGCGATACGAAAGGCACTCGACTCCGAAGTTTTCATGAGCCACAATGACTATCAGACACCTGAATCAGTACTGCATGACAGTTATTTGGAGGACTCAACATGAGTGAATACAGGGATGAGATTCTCGAACTCGTATCTGAGAAGTATCCAGAGTATCGAGACTGTGGGCTGAGCGCGTTCAAGCAGATTCTTGGAGGTGCTGACACAACCATCTTTAGCTTTGATCTCGTGTCGGATTCCCATTCCCTCCCTTTCATCCTACGAATCTACCGCCCTCAGGCCTCTGGTACCGGAAGAAAGGAGTTCCGTGTCTTACAGAATCTCTACGCGAGGGGTGTGGGTGTTCCTCGGCCGTATATCTATAATGGAGAGTCCAGCGTGACCGGGAGGGCGTATATCATCATGGAACGCATCGATGGACCCCTCCTCTCCGAGGAGCTTCTTGCCTCACAATCCACACACCGATTCAACGAACTGGTGGAGATGTTCGTGAGGAATCTTGTCGCGATACATTCGGTGGACTGGACAGAAGGACTCGGCTTTCTTGACAGGATGGGCATAGCCGAAGATCCACAGCTCTTCATCACCAATGAGTTGACAGCTCCGAGGAGGACTATCAAGGAACATCGGATAGGTGCCCTCTTGCCCGTTATCGACTGGATGGAGACCAACCAGGTGGGTGTCGGACCTCCTGTCCTCTTGCATGCAGATTACCACGGGCTGAACAATCTCGTGAGACCCTCTGATGGTATTGCAACCATCGACTGGGCGAATACCAGACTGGGGGACTGCAGGTACGACTTGAGCTTCGCGGTCATGTTTCTCAGCTCAATGGGATTTGATGTGCGGGAGGAAGTCGTGGCACAGTACCAGTCTCTCTCCGGGAAGAAGGTTCAGGAACTTGAGTACTTCATGGTGCTCTCATCGCTCTGGAATCTGCTCAGAATCTACTCTTCTGTGTTCAATCATCGGATCATGAGCGAGACCGAGGAAACAGCCTCCCTGTTTCAGAACGAGTATCGCGACTATGCTATCAGAGTCGTCAGGACAACTCAGGATGTGACTGGCGTGTCGCTTCAGGAGCTTGCTGATGCTCTGGAGTAGAATGATATGGATAGAGAGGTGAGACTCCTTCTGGTCGCTACCGAACCTGAACCTGACTCTCCCAGCGGTACTGGAAGTTCTCAGGGTATTCAGCAGTTTCTTAAAATCAGGACAGAGTTGGACATCCCTTAGATGGGTGTTGAACCTTTGGTGTAGGTTTCTAAATGCCATAATAATCTGTTGCCATCACTGGTCGTATTCAATTGGAGATGTAGAAATCGAAATACATATCATGGTATTAACTATGGTTATGTTGGCGTGGTGACTCTCTGTGCGTCATCCCTGCGGGGCGTAGTGTTTAGTCATCATGAAGGTGAGAAGAACATGGATGTGCATGAAACCGTCTTGGATACGATTGGAAACACTCCTCTGGTCAAGATTCAGAGGATGAGCAAGGGCCTAAGACCCACAATTCTCGCGAAGGCCGAGTTCTTCAATCCGGGAGGTAGTGTGAAAGACCGGATCGGCATTGCGATGATCGATGAGGCTGAGAAGAGGGGAAAGATCAAGCCAGGAGACACACTGGTAGAACCCACTTCTGGGAACACAGGCATTGGCTTGGCATTAGCGGCCGTTGTGAAGGGCTACAAGATGATAGTAACCATTCCGGATAAGATGAGTCAAGAGAAGATCGCGCTCCTACGATCGCTATGCGCAAAGGTGATCGTTACTCCAACTGATGTTGAACCAGATGATCCCGAGAGCTATGTGAGGGTCGCCGAACGAATAGCTGAGGAGAATCCACGTACATTCATGATGAACCAGTACTACAATATGGCAAATCCGGCTGTCCATTACAAGACAACAGGGCCCGAGATCTGGAGACAGACTGATGGAAAGGTCGATGTCTTCGTGGCAGGAATCGGTACGGGGGGTACCATCACTGGGACTGGAAGATACCTGAAGGAGAACAATCCTGAGATCAGAGTGATAGGAGTGGATCCCGAAGGTTCAATGTACCACCACGAGTTCTACAATACCAAGGGAGATACACACACATATCTGACAGAGGGGATTGGAGAGGACTTCATGCCGGACACCCTCGACATGGAGACCATTGATGAGATTGTGACAGTCAGTGACAAGGATGCGTTGCTGACAGCCAGAAGGCTTGTGCGAGAAGAGGGCATCCTGGCAGGAGGGTCGTCAGGAGCAGCTATGCATGCAGCCCTACAGGTCGCCAAAGGAATGGAAGAGAACCAATTCCTTGTGGTCTTACTACCTGATACCAGCAGGAACTATCTCAGCAAGATCTTCTCGGATGAGTGGATGAGAGAACAGGGACTCCTAGAGGGAACAGAGGAGGAATGTGCGGTATGAAGATAGCGACCAAAGCGATTCACATCGGAGAAGAGCCGAGGCTGAATCAGAGGGGATATGGAGATGTTGTGACGCCAATTCATCTGGCATCTACGTTTGCCAGAAGGGAACTGGATAGACCCACCGGGGGTTATGAGTACTCTCGAACCGGGAATGCTACCCGAGACGCTCTGGAAACGCGGCTTGCATCTCTTGACGATGCTCGGCATAGCGTGACCTTTGCCTCTGGGATGGCAGCGGAGACCACCCTGCTCCTCTCAGTCTGCAGCGCGGGGGACCATGTTGTCGCATTTGATGACCTATACGGCGGAACACGCCGGTTGTTTGACAGTGTTCTGGCCAAGTTTGGAGTGGAGTTTACCTATGTCGATGCACGAGACTCTGAGAATGTGCACCAAGCAATAACCGACAAGACCAAACTAGTCTGGTTGGAAACACCTACTAATCCACTGATGCGTATGTGTGACATACGAGAGATTGCAGATATCTCACGAGAAGAGGGAGTCATCACCGCAGTGGACAACACCTTCATGAGCCCGTATTTCCAGTCCCCCCTGTCTCTTGGAGCTGATGTTGTTGTCTATAGTACCACGAAGTACCTCGGTGGACACAGCGACGTAGTTGGAGGAGCAGTCGTGCTGTCCGATGATGATCTACATGAGAAGGTCAGGTTCAACCAGAACGCTGTGGGAGCCGTGCCCTCTCCATTCGACTGCTTCTTGGTCCTTCGAGGAATAAAGACACTACCTCTGAGGATGGAGAAACACGCAGACAATGCCCTCAGGATTGCCACATACCTCCAAGACAACGATAGAGTGGATCAAGTCTATTATCCGGGTCTTCCAAGTCATCCCCAGCATGAACTTGCTCAGAAACAGATGAGAGGCTTTGGGGGAATGCTTTCCTTCGAGTTGAAAGGCGATATCCAGGCAGTGAGAGAGTTCATGAAGAAACTCCGAGTCTTTCTGCTTGCAGAGAGCCTGGGCGGAGTTGAATCACTGATAGAACATCCTGCTACTATGACCCATGCAAGCATTCCCAGAGAAACAAGGGAACAGGTTGGTATCAAGGACAATCTTGTACGGGTCTCGGTAGGCATCGAGGATATCGACGATCTAATCGAAGACATCGAGAGAGCACTGTAGCTGGACGACCTAAGAAGACCCATCTGGATAGGCGACACGGGTCAGACACCTCGTGTGGCATTCTTAAGAACCGATGATGATTGAAGACCAAACTCGCCCTGGTGGAAGAGCTATCACTCTCGTGGAACACGGACACCAGGTGTCCTGATGATATCAGTACTCAAGACCGCAAGCATGAGGAGGTCAGGCCATATCCACATCACGAGCTCTGATAGGCTGTTGACAAACGCATCTCCATCGAGAATTGGGGCTGTCAGTAATATGAGGTTCAGGAGTGAACACGAGATGCTGATGCCAAGAACGGTGAGTGCTTTCCTCCGAAAACTACCTTGTTCTATCCAGTGTTTCCTGTAGAGGAGATATATGACACCCAGAATAAGGATGATGTAAGTGAGGAGCGGGAAGTAACTCACGATTATTGCCATGCTGATGAACCCCTGCCGTTATATCCTCATGTGACTATGCGTCACAATGCATTGCCCACTTCTGCTAATGAGTTCTTGCCCTCGTAGTAACTCTGGTGCGAAAGAGGTAGAAGGCCTGTGAACCCGGTCGCTTTCTTGGGCGTTGGTCTTCCTGAAGGCTGGATTGCTTGATGCCGGCGGTAAAGTGGAATAAGACGACGAGGGGGTCAGAGGACCCGGCTTTCTGGACAGAAGCTACGTCCGTTTCTCTCGGCCCAATGTGACGTATTCAGGACTGTAGCTCTCTTCTCTGTTTGCGCGCTGAAACCCCCTGAAGTTCACCCACTAACAGCGCCTACCATAGACACTGTTCTATGGTGGCCTGTAACTACCCTCGTATCGGAGCCTGCTCCAGTCCGGAGGAAGTCTTGAATCAGTCTAGGCCAAGCCTCACTTCCGCAACCTGAATGTGGCACCGACGCCTGTGACTGTGCCTCCAGAAAACATACCCAATCCAAAGATGGCCATATCAGACAATGACATGACGAAACCAGTCAGATAGAGCTCCAGGTACACATACCATACCATCGGTGTGAGTGCAATCATCACACCAAGAAACGTGAGGCCGGCTCTGAAGAGCAGATTGGCACGACTTGGAGTCTGACTCTCGCGATAGCCTAACACCATGAGGACCACAGCAAGGATGAATCCCAGTGCCAGGATGGACGGAATATTGAAGGCAAACATGGTCTGTCCTTCTTGCATCATCATACTACTCTCGCTGTAGAGTACTCCGTAGGCACCTCTTATGGATTACTGCTCAGGAGCGTCCAGGCTGTGGAGGCATCATCTGTGAGCATGAAGAGTGACAAGGAAATAGGAAACTTGGAGCATGGCTGAATGAGACCTAGGGCAGAGCACTCTAGGTAGACTCGTCACCCTATTGTTGTATGACCAGAACCGGGGAGATGGGGGCAATTGGCGAGTTGGTAGTCTTCCGACTAACGTGCCTCTTATTCTCCTCATCATGGCCTAGCTATGGATGACGTGGGGCGTATGGTCGGTGTCTGAGGGCGTGACATGGCCATAGACGAGCTGCGCCAGCATAAACACGCCCTCAAACAGGTTGAAGAGCAGCGCGGTGGTGTAGAGCGCAGACCCCAAGTCTGGAGACAGGCCCAACAGAATGAGGTACAGCGGACCCTGCACAAGCACCTCAAGCAAGAGCCAGAAGAACAGGGTACGAAATGGGCGGGCTCGGGCCTGGGTTGTTGCCACGGCTCGGCTCTCAGGCTCTCGGAACCCCTGGATCAGACTGCCCCAATTCAGCACCAGATAGATGAGGCTACAGACGAACCAGAGGGCATGTCCCTCAACCCCATACCGGTTCAGGAGAACGGGAAGGAGTGCGACAACAAAGACCGTGAGCCCGATGGAGACCACGCCACGAACGTGGACTACTTGCGAAGCATCCACGTCTCTAGGGCGGCTCAGGCCAATGAGGGCACCAAAGCCCACAAAGACCCCGGTGATCTCAGCAATCACAAGTAGTAGTTCTAGGTCTTCAATCATGGTCCTTCACCTGGTACGTAATGATATCCTAGTCTGGCTAGGATGTGTGCGCATAAAAGAGCATCCTGACCGGAATCATCCAGCCGATAGCCAAGTCACTCGACTTGTGCCTTGAAGACATAACCCCGGTGCGGTAAGATGATCTATGGGGACGGCAAATGGGTGAAATGACGAAGGAAGGGCTATACTCCCAGGTTGGAGAGCAACTCCTACATCTTCTTGTCTTCGCGATGCGGCATGTACTCAGGTCCGAAGGCCTCCCGTTCCATGACGCTTATGAATCGGGGTTGCTTCTTCAAAATGAATCACATTGGTGAGATATGACAAGTACTACGAGGAGGAACACCACTTCGGTGAACCTGTTTCTGAACTAGTAGAGTACTTCTCTGAGCATCCTGATAGAGGGAGTGTACTGGACCTAGGATGTGGACAGGGACGAGATGCCCTTGCTCTGGCTCATCTTGGATATGAGGTCACGGGAGTTGATATTTCAAAGGTCGGTATTGACCAGATGATGCGAGAAGCCACGAAGCATGATCTCGAAGTGAAGGGCATCATTGCTGATATCTACGATTTTCCTATTGACCCAAGCTTCGACCTCATCCTGCTTGATTCAATGCTTCATTTCTACAAGCGGGATAGGGAGAAAGAGGTTGCATTGGTCCAGCGTATTATGAGGGAAATGAGAGTTGGCGCAGTTCTCTGCATCTTGATAAACAAGTCAAAGACCGCTGAGTCTGTCCTCGCGTCCATATTCGACGAGGCACAGGGAGATTGGAATCACCTTCAGGATGCGTATGTGCGATTTCCAAAGAACAACTCACTCTATAGGATGCTAATTGTGCAAAAGAAGTGACGGAGAGAGGAACGACCCCTCTCAATTTACGATCAGAATGTTGAAGGCAGAATCAGACGAAACGAACATTGTGGTGGAGGACTTTTTAAGGTCAATGACCCTCATGTTTGTGGTTCACTCATACCTTAAGCCCATCAAGCATATAGAATGATGGGCTTGTCTACGAACTAAACTATAATGGTGATATAGTCATGAAGAAAGAAGAACGCAAACCCACAACGACTGATGCTGGGATTCCTGTTGCCAGCGACGAGTTTTCCCTCACTGTTGGACCTGATGGCCCAATCCTGTTGCAGGACGCTTACCTCATCGAGCAGATGGCAAACTTCAATCGGGAGCGAATCCCTGAGCGTCAGCCCCACGCAAAGGGTTCAGGCGCCTTTGGTCAATTCGAGGTGACTAAAGACGTCAGCGCTTATACCAAGGCAGCGGTGTTTCAACCGGACACAAAGACCGATACCCTCATTCGCTTCTCCACTGTGGCCGGTGAGCGCGGCAGCCCCGATACTTGGCGAGATGTGCGCGGTTTCGCATTGAGGTTCTATACCACCGAAGGCAATTATGACATGGTGGGCAACAACACACCTGTATTCTTCCTCCGAGATCCTATGAAGTTCCAGCACTTCATCCGCTCCCAGAAGCGCCGGGCGGACAGCGGGTTGCGTGACAATGACATGCAATGGGACTTCTGGACCCTGTCGCCCGAGTCAGCGCACCAAGTCACGATACTGTTCAGTGATCGCGGGGTTCCCAAGACTTGGCGGCACATGAACGGCTATTCAAGTCACACCTACATGTGGGTCAACGCAGAAGGTGATCGGTTCTGGGTGAAATATCACTTCAAGACAGACCAGGGCATCGAGATCCTCACCCAGGAAGAGGCTGACAGAATCGCTGGCGAGGATGCAGACTACCACCGGCGAGACCTGTTTGATGCAATCAAGCGAGGTGATTACCCCAGCTGGACGCTGAAGGTACAGATTATGCCCTTCAAAGAAGCCGAGACCTACCGGTTCAACCCCTTCGACCTGACCAAGGTCTGGCCGCACGGTGACTACCCGTTGCATGAGGTTGGCCGACTCACACTGAATCGCAACCCGACCGATTTCCACACCGAGATTGAGCAAGCGGCGTTCCAACCAAACAACCTCGTGCCGGGTATCGGCCCCAGCCCAGACAAGATGTTACTCGCTCGCCTCTTCTCATATGCTGACGCCCACCGCGCCCGCTTGGGTGTCAACTACCACCAGATTCCGGTCAACCGACCAAAGTCTCCTGTGCATAGCTACAGTAAGGACGGGGCGATGCGAATCGACAACGTTTCCGACCCCGTGTACGCACCAAACTCGAAGGGAGGTCCGAAGGCTGACGGAGAGCGCTATCCCCAGGTTGAGATATGGAAGGCCAGCGGAGAGTTCGTCCGTGCTGCATATACCTTGCGAAAAGATGATGATGACTGGGGGCAGGCCGGAACGTTGATACGCAAGGTCATGAACGATGCACAGCGTGACCGTCTGGTATCCAACGTCGTTGGACATCTCAAGAATGGCGTAACAGAGCCGGTGCTTGAACGAGCATTGGAGTACTGGCGCAACATAGACAAAGGAATCGGCGACCGCATCGCCAAAGGCGTGACTGGCAGTTGATCTTGTCAGTGTGCAGTACGTGACGCTTCAGAGGCCGAATTCCCGAGTGTGGGAGTCATACGGAGAGGTCTGAACTACTCGGCCTTTCCGTGATTCCCAATATCTCGGTTCAGATGCCATCTCATAACCACAGATTCAGACTGAGAGATGAAGATCACTAATCAGTCTACAGTTTTCGAAGTGGTAGTTAGGTAGAGATGATGGGTACACCCCGGAGTTGAGGGATGCAGGGTTGTTCACTGGCTCATGCTTGTAGGATTCATCGAGGGAAAGAAACCGGCACCTCAGGGTGGTAAAGGCAGGCACTCAAATCCGATCTCTTTTGCGTGCCATTCTTTGGAACTGACACTCATTGATAACCAAGCTCGTCCCGGTTGTAGAGCCATTACTCTCTTAAAATACGGAAACCGCCGGTCCTGATGATGTCCGCACCCAAGACCACAAGTACTAGGAGATCAGGCCATATCCACATCACGAGTTCAGGTAGGCTGCTGGCAAACCCCGTTCCATCGAGAATTGGGGCTGTCAATAGTATCGTGTTCAGGAGTGAACACGCGATGATGATGCCAAGAACGGTGAGTGCTTTCATTCGAAAACTGCCTTCATCCTCTATCCAGTTTTTCCTGTAGACGAGATATATGACCGTCAAAATCAAGATGATGTAGGTGAGGAGTGGGAAATAACCCACGATTATCGCCATGCTGTTGAACCTCCGTCGTTACATTCTCGACGTGACTATGCGTCACAACACATTGCTCGCCTTTGCTAATGAGTTCTTGCCCTTGCGGGAACTCTGGTATGGAAGAGGTGGGAGGCGTGTGACCCAGTTCCCCTTCTTAGTCGTTGATATCCCTGAAGGTCGGATTGCTCGATATAGGTCATTAAGAAGGGGAAAAAGGGGGCCATGATGCCCCCTCCAGGATCTGACGTGTAGTCGATTCATCCTGTGACACAAACCAATCACTCGTCATCCGAGTCGTCCGCTTCCGATTTCCGTGACGAACGACATGCTTTCTGCTCCGGGTTCAGCTGGTTTGCCCTGTTGTCCACTGCTTCCTGATACGCCGGGTTGTTTGAGTTCTTTGAGTCCGACCTATGGCCATCGGGACTGCGTCCCTTCCTACCCATCCACTCCCACCACCTATGTGATTTCGGGCATGCGCTTCCGTGGACCATCTCCGGTTAAACGAGAAACTATGCCTCGTTCCACTGTATAGAAGATTCGCTGAAAATCATTCGAATCACTTTTGTGACAAGAGATCTGTAGAAAGAGGAGAGAGGAAAGCCATAAGGTCCCCTCTGACAGAAACCGACATCTGTTCTGCTTGTTGGTATGGAAGATGTCCCGGGGCGGCACTATCTGCGATTAGAACTGTCGAGAACCATCTCCATTTATATGGGACAGCAGTATACCCTGTGTACAGTTCCGGATTGTGATATAGGAGGGTCGCGAATGACCATAATGCAGTTGCTGGGTGAGATTGAACGCGGAAGTATTGTACTACCTGCAATTCAAAGAGACTTCGTTTGGGATGAAGACAAGATTACCAAGTTGTTTGATTCCCTGATGCGTGGGTACCCTATAGGTATCGTCCTGCTGTGGGACACTTTCAAAGACATCGACCACAGGAAGTTTCTGAAGGACTATCAACCTGATATCCCTCATATATTCGAGGATAATCCCCGCAAGAAACACCTGAAACTAGTGTTGGACGGTCAACAGCGGCTGCAGGCACTCTATCTGGCACTCAACGGGAGCTATGAGGGAAGGCAGCTCTACTTGAACATTCTCAGTGGTTACGATGGAGATGACTTCAAAGAAGAGAAGTATGAATTCTTCTTCTTGAAACGAGATGAAGCGGAGGAAGGGAATAACGAGAACCTTGACTATGTCAAGGGGGAAGGAGATGATGTTGACTGGGAATCGGTGGAATACTCCATCAGAGTTAAAGACATCATCAAAATGGGGCATCAAGGACGAATGGCATTGGAAGACAAGATTGCGGAGGACTATTCATTACCTCCGGACGAGCGTCTAAGAATCCGTGTCAACATGGGGCGACTCGTTGATGCAATTGCAATGGACGGATACATCCTGAAATGGTCAGTCATTGACGAAGGAAAAATGGAGGATGATCGGAGCAGGAAATCGGAGTCAGATGTCTTGGAGGCTTTCTTCAGGGTGAACCGAGAAGGTACTCCACTGGCACGGTCCGATCTGATATTCAGTCTCTTGAAGCTGCAGTGGCGGGACTCAGCTGTGCGTCTTCCTGACTTTGTACGCGACATAAATGAAGGCAACTATCTGGATATCACAAACGATTTTGTGATTCGATGTCTTTACGCTGTTTCTGGTCTTGGGACCAGATTCGATTTGGACCGTCTGCGGAAGAAATCAAATGTCGACCTGATTATGCGAAACTTCGATGAGGGTGTAGCAGCCATATCGGCTGCAGTGGATTTTGTGACAGAAGAATGCCACCTGAGAAGTGAGAAGCTCATATCGAGCAATAACAACCTGATTCCTCTGATCTACTATCTCTATCACGCGCCGAATCACCAGGTACCGCAAGGTCAAGTTGAGGCTGCGAAGAAGTCTGTCTATCTTTTCAGTTGGGTTTCTCCTTTCTCACGATACGCGGACTCTCGACCTTGGAAGTTCATCAGAAACCATATTCAACCGCGAGTCGAACAGAATGACTATACATTCCCTCTGAGAGAAGGAGTCAAGTGGGTATACGACTACCACAGGTTCTCTGAGCTCGATGCTGATATGCTAGGAGAGAACACTTACCTGACTCATCATCTCATTCAAGGTAGGAACCTGACTGGTCTCAAATATCAGGGCAACGCACCTGAAATCGATCACATATTTCCCAAAGCCCTTCTATCTGATAGATATGAGTGGTCCGAGATAAATCATGTTGCGAATTTTTGGATTCTTGCGAGGTCAAAGAACCGGCAAAAAAGCGACTCACATCCGAAAGACTACTTCGCAGATGTGGTAGAATCCGAGATGAAAAGAGCGCTGATAGAAAGGGATCTACTTGACCTACGAAAGTACCGGCGCTTCTTGCGAGAACGCACAAATCTCATCTTGAAGCGTATCAGAAAAGAGCTGAACCTGAGCGAGTCCGACTACAACTACCGCATACTATGGCCGGAAGAAGACGAGGAGTAGTACGTTGTTCCGTCAGCGGTTTACGGGCAGTAGCCCGAATCCAGCATAGATGACCCCGGTCTTCAACTCACCATCACAATATCTGAAGCTAGGCATTTTCCTCTGAACTCTCTAGTTGGTTCTCCCACAAAACTAACATGTGTTCCCTTCAAGGACGAAGGAGCAATACTCTGGATAGAATCTCGAAAGCTAGACGGATAGAATATACAGGTTTCATCTGAGGTATCAATGATTCCGTAGCCCCTTCTTGAATTGAAGAAGCGAATACGTCCTATTGTGCGATCCTTCTCCTCCCTTGCAGTTGCAGACAGGTTCTGAAGTTTCTTCTTGTATTTACTCTTTTGCGGCACAATAGATAGGCCCTTTTGAACAAATGCTCGTACTCTGTCGAGTCTCGGCTTATTGCTTTTCATCTCGTAGGCGGCAATATAGAAGTAGGTGCCGGCCTCGAACTCACGATCAAGAGGCATTTCTCTATCCCCAATCTTGATGGACTGAAGGGCGGCTTCGAGCTGGGCGACTCCCTCGTCTATCTTGCCGCACTGGCAGAGAAGAATGCCGTAGTCCTGATGAACTCGCCTCCATGAATCACCGGTTCTTCTGTCGGGCAACAGCTTCAAGGCTTTGTCAATCTGCTCCAACCCCATTTTCAGTAGTCGAATTGCCTCATCTTGATTTCCCCGTCGTTTCTCAGCCTGTCCCCATCGTCGGTAGTTGTCAGCCAGATGCGATAGCAGTATTGCTTTTTGTCTGCCTGTGATTAGAGACGTTTTCTGTAGAGTCTGACGAAAGAGTGTGTCAGCATTCTCAAAACCCTCCAGAAATGTGAGGACTCGGCCCAGTTCTATGCTAAGATTGGGGTGGTCTGGGTTTAGTTCAAGCCCTCTCTCCAGCATACCTTTGGCTTCCTGAAGCTTATGTTGCCGTTTCTTCAGGATGCCCCCTTGATACCATATGTGGAAATTGGTTGGTTCCACATCAAGAGCTCTCTCAAGAAGCCTTTCTGCCTCTCGGAATCTTCTTCTACTCGCTTCATACTTAGCATATTCTGTAATGACGTATGTTAGAGTCGGGGCCACCTCCAATGCCTTCTCGAATAGTTCTGACGCTTCAGAGTATTTCCTGTCACTTGCCAGACTTTTCGCCGTTTTCACCATGTTGACCGCGACTCTATCCTCCGGAGTCTTGGCACCCAAACTATACACCGAGTATGACCTGAGTGACCTCACTTTCTCTTCTTGTTCCACCATTTGCCTAAGCCTATAGAATCGGTCTGTTAATTTGACTCGTACTTCTTCCTCTTGATTCAGTTTCTCTTGAACGTAATCCTGTGTGAGAGAGAGGATCCCGTATCCCGTGGTGACTCCTCCGTCACCTGATTCGAGAGAGTCATAGAAGACAAAAGAAGCTAAGGTTAGCTCTTGAATTGCATCCTCGAAAACATCATCATCGAGATCCATCAAATACCTAAGAAGAGTACCTGAAGGCGGCTCATCAAACATCGATATGCCGTAGAGACAATGCCTGGCTTCAGTCGATAGCATCCCAAAGATGTCTTCAAAGCAGAATTTCGCAATATCGCTTGTACCCTTCAGAGGCAGTTCAAATGCCTCATTGACGTCTTTGCCCAATGCAGCCTTTCCTAGAGACCACTTTATTGCGAGTGGATATCTCTGGACCCTTTCCACGAGGTCCGCAATCTGCTTGTTTGGCAGTTCACGGTAGGCCTTCAAACCCTTGTCTCTGCAAATCAAGCGGAACAGCCGAATCGCGTCCGCTTCTGACAGAGCATCCAGAAAAATACGTCTCTCTACTTCTCCTAATCCTCTTCTGCTTGTGATTAGAGCCTTCGATGGTCGTGGCACATCCTTGAGGAACTTGACAAGGTCATGATCCTCCATAATTGTTTCGAGATTATCGATAATCAATAATGTAGGATTCTCTGAGAGATAGTCTGTTAGGTGTTGTACAAGCTTCTCAAGAGGAACGTCGGAAGCGATTATGTCCGATGCACTTGGAATCAGTATGCTGACAACCCTTCTAACAAACTCCTCGAAGTTCTGTATTTCAGGTGCTTGTTCGCTTATTCCTTTTGGAGTAAGCCTAGATGTCTTGGCGCTAAACCAGACAATCGCCGTGAATGGACAGTCCTTGGCATCACAGATACTGTATGCAACGTTGAGGGCGAGAGCAGTCTTTCCTACTCCACCGCTTCCTGTCAGAGTAATGACCCGATCCAAATCGGAGAAGAGTACTTCTTCAAGCCTTTTCTTGTCTTCTTTTCTTCCGACGAATCCTCCCTCAAGATGGTATTCCTCAGGGGGCAGATTCGACGTTATTGAGAAGTCTTGTTCCTCAACGACAAATCCGGGTGGTATATCTTCGAACTCGCAGTATCTCTCAAGTCTGACGTAGTCCCGTACTTCCGCGGCAGCATACCCTTGGCATAGAACGCCGACAAGTTCCAAGAGGCGGTCAAAATCCAGAAGAGAAAACGCCCGACGCACGTGCGCTATTTTGTTTCTTAGCTTGGCTAGCTCATCCATGACTCGTGTGAACTCCGATTTCGAGAGTTCTCCCAGAAAGCTGTCACAAGATGTGTAGTTGTTTCTGTATGCTGCTATCTCTTTGAGATGGGGGAATCCTACGTAATCCAGCAAGTCCATCGGGTCTTCAAATCTGTTCACTTCTGCAAGGTCGCGAGCCATCTGCACAATCCCTTTCGGTACCCCCTGCTGCCACAGATGGCCGTACTTCAGTGCAAGAACATCGTTTGAGAGAAACTCTCTGAACTCCGCCTCGAACTTGTTGATTAGGACAGCATAACCGTATACCCTCAGTCTCTCGAGATTCATAGAAACCCACCACGATAGAATGTATCCACAGGATGAACCTCTTCACTTCTTATCAGTCTTGTCCCGAGAAATGCCGGAGAGCAGTCTGCCTTCCCTGCTACGACAATCCTGCTTCCTTGAGCAATTCGTTCAACTCCTGACGAAGATCGCCTCTTGTCATGCGTCCATCAACATAGGCAACGACCTCGCCATCGAGGACGAAATACAGCTCTGGAGTTCCCTCAACTTCGAATAGCTCGGCCAGCTCCTTCTCTGCATCCACATCTGCCTTGGCAAACAGGACGCGCCCCCTATACTCCTGAGCAAGCTCTCGCATCACGCGGGACTGCAACTGACACTCGTAGTCCCCTCGCTCGAAGAACATGATGACAGAGGCCATCGAATCATCAACATAGTCCATCAGGGTCTCGGAGGAGAGGATGCTCACACTCCCATCGGCTCTCTCGTTCCGGAGTTCCTCCCTCTTGCGGAGGCCGAGCAGTATCTCGATCTCCCTCTCGTATCGCTCGAAGCTTCTCGCGCCTTCGATGGTTCTCTCAATTTGTCCGTTCTGGAACAGGAGAACGGTGGGATACGCGCTGATGTTCAGCTCCTCGGTCAACTTGTCGTCTTCATCACCGTCGAGTCTGGCAAAGATCGCCCGGTTTCCGTGATTCTCGGCGAGCTCTTGCAGGACAACCTCCACCTCCTTGCACGGTTGACACCACGGAGCATAGACATCGACAACGGCGTACTCTTCTGACTTGACACAGTCCCAGAACTCAGCGGGATGCAGACTCTGGATGGCATCTGACTTGTTTCTCTTCATCATCTTTCTCCTCTTTGACCCAATCTCCGCGGCGAACTCTCTCTCCCAGGCGGGACACTCTGCCTCAATGCGCTCGTCGATTTCGTCCTCATCCGGACGAGTCGTTTCAGATGAAACCGTGATGGCGGCAATCTCATCGAATGGAATGATGGCGGTGACGAACGGTTTTTTGGGGCCCACGGTCAGAGTATCCTCAGATATCTGGATGATTCTTATACACCGAATCTTATCCAGAAGGCCCTTTGGCACGTCAGTGTCAAGGGGATAGGATCTGAGGAACACGTCGACAAGGATGTTCTCTATCGAAAAGTATGAGAGGCTTTCCACGAACCCTTTGGTGTTTGGAACTGCCCTCACTGCATTCACGATGACCCTGTCCTCAAGATATACTCCCATGATTCTCTTTTGATGATTTCACTCGGAACAACCGAGCGAACTATGGCTACCAACCAAGCATCAAGTACACATATTAGCTGCCCATCCCATAAGCGTGCATGTTCAATCTTTGGAGTTGGGTATATCAATGAGTGCGAAGTACATTCCTAAGTGGAAAGCAGCGAAGCAGATTCTTGAGGAGGCGGGTGAAGCCCTTCACTACCAGACAATCACCAGCCTTGCTGTGGAAAAGGGGCTTATACCTCCCCCGAATCCGATGTCACGGAAGACCCCTTGGGCATCTCTACGTACCGAGATGTCCAGAAAACCCACCGTGTTCGAAATGAAAGGCAATGGATACTATAAACTGAGGGACGACAGAAAAAAACCATTCTCTGCGCGAACGGCTCGAGGTCCAGTCAAACTGAGAACGAGGAAGATACCCCCGGTGGTTGTCGGTCAAGAATCGCCAACTGAGGTTTTCCCTATTATTGATGAATTCAGCATACACATCCCTCGTGAGTTCTATCTAAGACCCAAGTTCTACATCCATCTGATGGCCACACTCGAGAACTTGATGATCTCTATAGAGCATGAAACTGCGGGATTTCCGGAAGGGGCGCACGGACGCTGGGCCTTCCTCGACATTGATGAGGGCGACTACTACTCATTCTATCACTCTTTTCGCCTGTATGATTTGTATAGAGTCGTAAAGAAGTATATCCCCAGAGAATATGCGAAGGGTATAGCCGTGGGCAATGAAGAATACGACCCTGTTCCAGTCTGCGGGGATACGAAATGGAAGGCAGTAAAGAAGGGTAGAAACCGCGGCAATCACTATTTTCCCTACCGCCTGAGATTGAAGAGAATCAAGAAAACGGAGAAGAGTGGCTTGTTCATCTTCAAGAACGAGTACTCTCGTTTGGGTGCAAATCTAGTATCTCGCATGCAATTCGGCAAGTCGCACTTTCAGGTTCCACTTGAGAATGTTGAACGTGTCTTTGGTTATAATCAGTTTGAAACAGGTCGGCGGCGGGTCGATGCTCTGCCATGGTTCATCACCTGCGAACAGCGGATGAATGCAGAGCCGGTGGCTATCCTCGAAGATGTACTAACCGGACGAAGAAACCCGGACCGCAGAATAAACAGGTCAGAGCTGTATCTCCAAGCCTTTTCGAAGAAGTGCATCGAAACTACTTGGGACGAACTCGCTACTCATCTAGGTGTGGGTGGAGTTGCAGAGCTTCTGTCGGAACAAGCCGTACTCGGGGGGAAGGTCGATCTTGTTGCAACTGCTAATGGAACATCGCTCTTCATAGAAGTGAAGAATAGCTCAGTACTTAGTCGGCGTCGGACGACCGCCGAGCCACCATCTCTTTCTGCTTCAGCCGCCCGGGACCAGGTAACTCATTACAAGTCGTTATGGGAAACCAAGAATGTCGTTCGTGCCATCATGGGCAAGAGCAGGTTGAGGGACAACAAAATGAGGGTTGCCCGTTCTGAGGATGGGTTATATGCCATTGAACTCGATGCAAATACGGAAATCTAGCCGCGAATGCGTTGATTTGGTAGTGGTTTCTTTACTCCAAAGTATATCTCTCCCTATTGGATACTCTGCTATCATAGTCATTGCATTTGCTGGCCTATTGACATGTTTGAAGATGAAATACGAGCGCATTTGGCCACAGCAACCTCACCATCACGTATCTTTGATTGAATCACTACAATAACAAAAACCCCCGCTATAACGGCAGCACTGATGAACACATGAAGAAATCCCTTTTGCCCATTTGGATACCAGTCAATACTTGACGCATTTCCGCCAACCAGATACGGCCCCCAGCCTCCGTAGTTGCTCCAGTAGTTGCCGCCGCTTGTAGAGTTGTACCAAGTGTTCCCTATCCCGTAGTCTGCTGCGAGTGGCGTCCTAGCAGCTTGAAAGATATTTCCGTAGATGGCATTGTTCGTACAAGATGGCAAAAGAGTAACACATGAATGCACGATTTCCTGGAACTGGTTTCGGGCTATGACGCATGAGTTACAGCTGGCCATATGGACGCCATAGGAGAATCCGGATATGTTATTGTACCGAATGGAAGCCTTATTCATGTCATGGATGGCTACACCGGACATATAATGGGGAACGGGCGCAAGTTTCGGAACGAGAGGATCCATCTGATTTATCCCTCCACCAATCCAAATTGGGTTTATTGCAGTGCTTTGCAGACTCAATAGGGTGTTCATATGATTCCTATCCAAGTAAATTGAGTTGTTTAGAATAGAGAGCCCAGTTGAATAGAATGCCCAGATTCCACTTGCACGCAGATGCCCTGGTATCACATCCAAATCATTCAGTGATATGACACAATCGGAGCTGTTGATAATAGAGAAGCCCTGATTGCAGGCCAGGAAATGGTTTTCACTGCCCATGAATGATTCGGACGAAGTCGCCTCAACAGCAGTACCACAGAACGCCGCTGAAATGTTCTTGACGCTGCAATCATATGATTCACGAATCGAGATTCCCGAGCCTGAAAACGAGATAGTACTGTCTTCCACTCTGCACCTAGGTGAAAATGCGAGCAAAACAGCTGTTGATACATTTCTGAACTCTCCGGATCTCAGTGTGATGTTGTCTGAATCAACGATAATCATCTGTGAATAATCGCTGCAATCCAGCATTCGATTATGATTCTCACGAAGATAGAGAATCTGGCGTCCTCCAACCTCATTGGTCTCGATCTCGTGCTCGAAATGCCGCAGAGCAGAGTCTTCAGATCTGGCAAATTCTATTCCCCCTCCTGTCATCGTATTGTTGATAATGCTACAGGCTGTTGTCTGAGAGAGGTAGATACCGGACTCGGTACAGTCCGATAGTGTGTTTTCCCACACTTGAGATGAAGCCGTTTCTTGGAAACTGATTCCGTAGAACGAATCGGTAATGACGCTGTTGCGAACAGCACATGACGTAGAATTCTCCAGAAGAATCCCACATCCTGAGAGTGTGACCGAGCTATTGATGACTTCACAGTTCTCCGAATTATGTAGGGCAACACCAACTGAGATATTACTCGCAGAGCAGTTTATTATCCTCCCGTTGCTAACATTGTCTAGAATAACAATTGCTTCTCGAGGAGACAGAGAGAAGAAGTGGTCCAACAGATACGCATCGTGAATTCCATCTCCAACGAAACTACAGTTTCTGAGGGTGAAATGGTATCTAGAATTCTCAAATACTAGGGCAGGAGCCACTCTGGCTATGTTTAACCCGCTAACCATGTAGGGGTTCTCTTCCGTCCCGTTTCCACTTGATGACCAGGTCTCAAAATCTGACTTTGAAGAGATAACGATTGTATCTTCTGTTACTGCGTAAGACGTATTTGCGTCAACCGAAAAAGACCCCTTCTCTGTGGACAATGGTACGCTTGGTCGGACAGATGGATTCGACAGTGTCATCAACACTAGTATCAGTAGAGGGAAAACTCTAGTTCTCAATTCTCCTCCCTAATTCAGTACTTGCTCTCATGCGACTTAAACTCTGTGTTCGAGTTTCTCAGCAGAGCCTCTGTGCACAAAGAAAGGTCCGAGATGACCGTCTTACTCGCGCAGAGATTGACTTCATTTTGATCATGAGGGTACAAGACCTGACGCCGTGAGAGATTAGCGAATCATTCTATGACGAATTTGGCTCTGCAGTTAATCATCATACGATAAAACGCATAACGAAAGATAGAAAAAAGAGAGAATGAAAGAGGACGACCCTCTCTCATATATTGGATTCATTAAAGCTGCTTGTCTTGGCGATATGGAAGGTTCTCCTTTCCGAAGATTTCTCTTGCTTGGACGACTAATTGGATGTGCGAGCCACCCTCAGCGCCAACTGTGTATGACCGAACTCCTCTGTATGCTGCTTCGAGGGGACATTCCTTGGTGTAACCGAAGGCTCCATGCCAAGTCATGACGGTTTCAATCAAATCCAGAGCATCATGTGGAGCTCTGTATTTTGCTGCAGCAGTCCATTGTGCGATATCTAACGGCGAGACCGACTTGTTGTTTTCGCGGTAATGCTGATCCATGAGCCAGGCTGCCTTGTAGGCGAGAAGCCTGTCTGCCTCCATGGCCATCCAGCGGTGAACCCCCTCAAACTGGATGCCCTCAAAGGCTGCAAGGGGTCTGCCGAACTGCTTGCGCTGTTTCACGTAGTCTACGCCTATATCGAAGCATCCTCGTGCTGAACCCAGACAGGTTGCCGCAATGAGGCAGCGGGCTGCTGAAAAACCGGCCATCGAATAGTAGAATCCACGCCCGCGCTCACCGATGATGTAGTGCTCGGGGATTTCGACGTCCTCGATGTTGAAACCGCCGGTGGAGACGCCCATCCGGCCCATGTCCTCGAACAGGGTGGTGGTGATGCCGGGATGGAGCCCGTCGCCCATATTGAGCGGTAGGATGAAGGACGTGAAAGCCTTGTGGTCGCCTTTGGGGTCCTCCTTCGCTAGCGTGAAGTAGACACCGCCGTATTTCTCGGACTCGTTGACGCCGGAGATGTATACCTTCTCACCATTGACAACGAAGCCGTCGCCCTTGGGCTTGATGATGGTCTTGGTCGAGTTGACGAGGTCTGACCCGCCGGTGGGTTCCGTGGTGGCGATACCGAAGAACAGGTCGCCCTTGGTGACCCGTGGCAGGATCTCGCTCTTCGCCTCGTGGGTACCGTAGAGGTCGAAGATGAATCCCCATGATGCCTCGACCAGATACATGACCGGGAGTGCGATTGAGAGGTCTGCACGCGCAAGTTCCTCTGCGGCGATACAGGCCATGGTCATGGAGATGCCGGCGCCACCGTATTCCTCGGAGACCGTTGGGGCCCAGAGTTGCATCTCAGCCATCTTCTTGATCAAATCTCTTGGAATCTCATGATTCTTATCATAGTCTCGCCAGGCTGGTGCAACGTATCTCTCAGCGAACTCGCGCACGGCCTCGCGGAACATTTTTTCTTCATCTGATTCTTCAAAGTGCATGACAAACTACCTCTCAGGTGTAGTCCTAGGTCGGATGGTTGGCTCTGGATGGTGGCTTGCTTATAGTTCCTTCGTAAGGGGGTCAATCAGGTGAGAAGGCTCTCTCTCAAGTATCCATGACAGGGTCGTCTTTCTTCTTCCATGGATACAGAGCCATGGCCAGCATGATGACTCCGCCCACAGCGACGACCCCTTCGACTAGGGGAGTATACGGGACAAGCACCTTCACTCTGTCATCCCCGAAGAAGCATCGGAAGAATCCCTCAAGAGAGCATGTCTCATTGTCCGTTCGATTGAGGAGAAATTGCCATGTGACCGCCTCTCCCGAATAGGTGATGTCTGACCCACCTGTGGAGTTGAAGCGAGCGCTCCATCTCGACACAATCCCTACCGTTAAAGACTGGTTGAGGGTTACGGTAAGGGCCTCGGGATTTAGGAGAAGCCCTGATGGATCACATGGAGTGTTATTCCCTGTCCGTACACTGTCATAGAGGAAGGTGGTCGTGCCTTCAGCCACTTCGAACCTCATGTTGATGTGTCGCCTAATGAATGATTGTTCTGCTGTTGACTCGTTCAGCTGGAGTGCCTCTATCTGGTCAAGAGGATGCTCACTACTGTTGTGGGGTGAAACAACTATGATTGATGAGTTGACATTAAGCCACATATCATACTGGATGTTAGGAGGCAGCGGGTCTGGATTCGTATTCTCAGTGCCATTTTCGAGAATAGACAGTCCGAAAGCAATCTGGTGGAGAACATCAAATGACTCGAATACTGGAATCTTGCGGATGGTAATGTTTCCGGGATCATACATGCTGTGCGTGAGCGGATACCACTCTGGCTCATTAGGCCTAGACAGGCTTCCACCTGATCGCAAGATGAAACTGAATGTTCCAATATCTATCGGCTGCTCCGCTCGCAGGTTCACGTGGTACACCGAGCTTATCACCGATACTACAAGCAGTACGCTTCCAAAGATGGCAAGCAGATTGGCAATTGACCGGTTCATTCCTACCGGGTAGTACAGTAGAGGATGGAAATAAGTGTCTATCTCAGACTTGAGTGCACCCATATCGCTAGGAGCAACAGATGGATGCGTCGCCATACGGAAACCGCCGAGACCCCGGTCATAACAACTAGCAGATGAGGCAAGTCCTGTTGAAGTCTACATACGAAGGCTTCACATCACTTTGTTGAGGGGGTTTTGGAAGTGAGAGAAGTTGGTGCAACGCAATCATATGTCATATCTTGATAATATGTCATGTTCATTTTGCGTTGAACCAAAATCCGCCGAAAAAAAAATAAAGGAAGACTGCCTATACTTGAATGTTGCACGTAATGTGGAAGGATGGAGGAAGGAAACTTGTTTCCGAGGAGAATTGCCCTCAAGTTACTTACGCTATATGTGATTTTACCGGCCATAACAGTCGCATTTGTCATGACTCCATGGTTAGTAGCCATCGGAACTGCCGGTAACAATATGAGGATAGACCCCCAATCTCTCAGAGCCTCTGCAGTGCTGGATGCTTATCCTGTTGCCTTCATGTCCCCAGAGAAATCTGGAGATGTGTATTATGAGATGGCGTCTGTCAGAGATATCTTCGTCGAATTCAATGAGAAATATGGCGACAAATACAGCATCTACTCGGCAGTGGACAGAGGCGCCACGGTCAACAAACTAATGCAATACATAGAAACTACAGATAGAATCCATATATCGGCGCACGGATATTACGACATGAACATAAGAGATTCCGTTGTGACATTATACAATAGCAAACTCACCAAGAACATTGTCAACGCGTGGTCTCTTGAAGAAGGCAGCTGCAAGCTACTGTATCTTAGTTCTTGTTATGCATTGGGAAAGCACCCGTATATGGACTATGACTTGGTAGCCGCGCTACGACATCGTACTTCGATAGAAGTTGTAATGGCATATTATGGTCCTGTTACGATTGGAGCCGCAACTATAATCAGCCAGTCATTCTGGAAGGTGCATGGCGCGTATTCCAGGTCTGAAACGCTCAGCTCAGCAGTGGCGTATGAGGGAACGAAGAACAAGATAGAAACCAATCTCTTGATTCTTCCGCTGGTAGCAGGAGTCACGGTGGGAACGATTGTTGGTGCAATTGCTGCTTGTGCAAAGTCGGGAATCGGAGCAATTTTTCTGGAGGAACTAGTTTCTGAGCTAGCCACATTGGTCTTGTGCTGGGCATTCCTCTCCGCATTAGAGACAGCTATCGATAATTGGCATCATGTCGGGGATGTGAGTGTACCCGGGTTCGTCTGGGAGGCTGCTGGAGGATCTTCCTCTCGCCCGATAATCGGGACTCACTAGGCAGAGCAGTTGCCAGTTGGAATGAGGTGACAATGATTGATTCCTGAAACGCGCTCAAAGACTGCAGGATTGATGGTGCTCATCCTCCTCTGTACTATGATGAGAGTGGCGCCTCCGAGTCCTTGGCTGTCCGTTGACCAGACTGTCTTGTCAGTGGACGGGGGGCTCTCTCTTGCAGAAATGAAGACGCGTCGTCAGGCAATGATCGATTATATTCTTGCATTGTACCACGAGGACGGATACTTCTATGCATTCTTAAGGGGCACACCCATGGATCCTCGTTTGGGACTCTACCCATCTATGAGTGACATTGATAATTTCTATTATGCATTGCAGACGTTGGACGCGCTTGACACAATCGACTGGTCCGCATGCAAAGCCACCTTAGAGTCCCTGTATAATGATGACCCCGGGAGCTACTTCTACCAGCTGATCAACAGCTCAGCCGGTTCCGGGCCCGGGGTCTTCACCTGCAACGATGCCCTTCATATCTTTCCGGAATTTGGTCTTGAACATCTTCTCAAGTACGATACTATGATTGAGTACATTGCAGGCCTACAACTACCCAGTGGAGGCTTCGTCGAATGGTACAGCGAAGTGTTCGAGTATGCAGATCTCATCGTCACCCATTTCGCTCTTGAGGCACTCTATCTCATGGATGGCCTCGACGCCATCGACATAGACGCGGCCACTGACTTCGTTCTCTCTTGCTACACTGACGACGGAGGATTCTCGGGTCGCCCGAGTCAAGATTCTCTCTTGGATTTCGTACCCCTCGGTCTCTGGTCTCTGCGAATCTTGGGTGCGGACGATCACATCCGGCATGATGACACACTGGACTATCTCCTCCAGCACTGGGATAATTCCTCAGGACACACGATAACCGAGTCATTGCGAAAGACACGGCGCTTCTTGATGTGCATGGAGAACCTCACTGCGTTGTCCTATGTTGACTCCGAAAAGATTGTAGATTGGGTCTTTGCCTGTCAGACGACGCGGAACGGCGCGTTTCTTCCGTTTCCAGACGCCCCTCTGAGCAGCGAGCGATTCGTGTGGTTGGAGTGTGCATTGGATATTCTGGATATGTGTGGCCATCTCGATGCGCTGGAGGAAGAGATCTATGTGATAGAAGAACCAGAATACACCATTCCTCAGTGGTACCTTGACCTCATAGAAGAGGAATTCGGAACGAGTCCGGGCGGATGGGCGTTTCCCAATATTGACATCATTGGAGGGCTGGTAGCGGCAGGCCCTGTGATAATCATCGGCCTCGTCTTGAGTCTGCCCGCAATCCATCTGATCCTTCAGAACCGGACGGAACGCAAGGCACGACGAGAAGCACGCAAGAAACGACGATGAATCAAGAGAAATGCAAACATGCCCTTTTTCTAGGTAAAGTGTCAGATTCTTGCTTGTTTTCCCCTGAAGAGACCATACCGGGAGGAGATTATCGACCAGCGTCACGACTAGCATACTGGACTAGGCAATTGGGCCAGTGCTGTAGCACGGAGCTCGCGGCCGAAGGTCCGAGGGAAGTTCCAGACTTCTCGACGGAAGTCCATACTCCTCCCCAAAGGGATCGCATCAGCTCCCGGAGAGTCCGCGGCTGTTCACCTTGCTCAATCGAGCCTTGCTGCCTTCGGTGACGGAGCCAACAAGGGTGATCATGAACCCGCCGTGGTAAGAACTGTGGAAAGCCTCACTGTGGCTGAGCGTGATGCCTCAGGACACGCACAGGAGGAGGAAGCCAGGACCGTGGGAGGAATCCCATCCCGATGAGCACGGACAAAGCCTCTGCTGCCTCAGGTCCTCTGGGACTGCTGGGGGCGGTGACGCTGGCAGGGGACAGGCTGAACACAGAAGGTTCCGACAGGTTGAGGTGCCTCAATGTGTCAGAAATGGTTTATCAAGAAGTGAAACAGACCAAAACAGGATGCCGCCAAGGGTTGCAGCCAACTCCACAACCTACCGATTTATGCGTCTTCAGATGAGCGGTATCTGCTGATGACCTTAGATACTGGCACCGATCACCTGGTTAGGGTTTCCGCTGCAGGGGCACGGTTTGCCTCTGACGGCAACACCACTGCTAGGTGCTACAAGAGCAGCCCGAGACCTTCGCCTACTGCCTCAAGCCCATGCAGGAGGCCGGGGGCCAAGACAGACCCTGTCTTTTCGCGTAGCAGGCCGAAGAGGAGCCCTCCCACAAACGTGAAGGAGCCCCACCACCACGCAAGATTGAAGTCACCGGCCCATATGTCTGCAGTGTTCAGCATATGCGTGACGGAGAAGATACCTGCTGCGATGAAGAGGCCTGCACCGAACTGGATTCCTCTCCACTCATAGGGTCTTCCGAAGGCGTCATTCAACCTCGACTGGATATAGCCTCGGAAGAAGATCTCCTCCCCGAAGCCCGAGAAGATGAACTGCCAGACTACAACCGATACGAGGGTGATTGAAAGCTTCCCCAGAGGCAGGGCCAGGATGATCGGCAATAGTAGTACTATGAGAAGCACAAGCATGTTCTTGATGTGTATCCTCCTAGAGACTTCCAGCTGTTCGAAGTTGGAATACTTCTTCTGAATAAGATTAGTGATCAACATGAGTGCAAGCACGAAGAACGCTGTTAGGACAAGAGCCCCCAGAGGTTCCAAGTACGACCAGCCCATGAACACCAGGATGATGAATCCAACGTTTGTCAGCACAAAGAATGGAAAGGCTTCGAGCACAAGCTCAATACTCTCCGGTCCTCGCTCAGTAGTGAGGCCGTACACACCAGGATTTCGTCTGAGTCCAAGAATCATCAGCACTGGTATCAGGAACCACAGACTCCCTATGAGGTATGGTACCTCAAGGAGTGTCGGATCTGGACTGACTGTCCCGTATACAAGCTGAAGCAGGCCACGGGCTAGCAGGGCAAAGACTACAAATCTCACAATGATGACTTCAGCGACGGCCAAGATTCTACCAGTTGCTGATGAATCATGCGAAGGTGCCTTCTCCTCCTCTCTTATCTCATTACTCACTCTCGTAATCCTCCGTGTGACTGCGAATTCTTTCTCCAAACCTGACATCGCTGCATTGGAACCAGATCGTTCATCTTGAATGTCAGGTGTCTTACCTACAGACGAGTGGTGAGAGTAATCTGCTTATAGTTTTCTTGTTATCATTGATGCCCGTCGCCACAGCCAACTATTGTCACATCTTCAGTCTGGTGGTACTTGGAGAGAAGACTAGATATAAGGCATCTATCGGTTGGTCGCCTGAAGGAGTCACTGCAAGATGACTGATGCTGGGACTGGTGACCGTTCGAAGTCCATTGACTACGACAGTGTTTCGAAGGTATACGACCAGGTTCGGAGCGGTAATCCGCAGATGGTCCACGAAATGCTGAAGGGTGCATCTGTCAACGAGGGCAACCTCATTCTCGATATCGGTTGCGGAACGTGCAACAACACGTTGCTCTTCATGAAGGCCTCGAACACTCGAGTGGTGGGAATCGACCTCTCACGAGGGATGCTGGACAAGGCCTGCCAGAAGGGCTCTCAGCTCAACCTCATCCAGTCTTCGGCTGACTTGATGCCCTTCAGGACCTGCTCGTTTGATCTCACTTACATGACTGAGGTGATCCATCACCTGCCTGACTTCCGTACCGCAATCGCAGCAGCAAACAGGGTGTTGCGCAACCACGGCCAGCTCTGTGTCGTCACGCAGTCTCATGCGCAGATCGACAGTCGAGTTACTTCACGTTTCTTTCCTGCGACTGTGAAGATTGACAAGAGCAGATATCCAAGAATCAGAAACATCGAGGCCGCAATGCTGGACAATCACTTCGTGAAGGTTCGGTCGGATACGTACGAGTTCCCAACAGTCGACCTTGGAGAGGCATACCTCGAGACCGTACAGAAGCGGGGCTACTCGATGCTACACAAAATCACGCAGGAGCAATACAACGAGGGTCTTGCGAGACTCCGAGAAGTCATCCATTCGGATCAACGGCTCATCTACACCCCGCGCTATACCTTCGTCTGGGGAACCAAGGGTGACCTTGTCGAGGGTCTACGTGCAGGGATTCACACTGTGGCACAGCATATCTCCTAGAGCATCGGTCTGGATGCGATTACTCGACTTGGACCTTCAGAGTGCACTGGTCCTCTACCTCAAATCTGAATATATCCCGAAAGATGATCTCAGTTGTTCCAGTTCTGAGGGCCTTGAAGATCCATCTGCAGCGCTCCTTGTCGCCCCCAGTCCAGCCTGGCTTCATCCTCTCAGGATACAAGTACTCGCACTCACTGCCTTGAAGAGCAACAATATCCTCGTCGATGATGGTGAAGTCCTTGTCCACTCCGACCGAGCCATGTCGTGTCCACCAGTGGCAGAACAGCTGGCCAACGGAGACGGTCACCTCGGCCCTGTCTTTGGCACATTTCACTTCTATGATCTCTTCGTCTGGTGGCTTCATCTCGCTGCTCTCCTATTCCGCAATGGCATCAACAAAGGCACCAATGCTGTCGAAAACATGCGTAGTGGACGGTGCCTTATCAACTTCTTCGGTGTCAACCCACGTTAGCAGAACCGATGTCATCTCTGCTCTCTCAGCAGCTGCCACATCGTACTGAACCATGTTTCCGACATACATGCAGAGTCTGGGATTGAGACCAAGCGTGGATGCCACCTTCAACAGCATGAACGGCGACGGCTTGCGATATCCTGGGACGTTTGTGTATTCGACGGTCTCGAAGAGGTCTGTGATTCCATCTCGCTCGAGGTAGCCCGATGGATCACCGAATCTGTTGGAGGCTATGGCAAGGCGCAAACCGCCCTGTCGTAGGGTCTCAAGGGACTCCTTCACCTTGGGAAGAAGCGTGGCAGTGAGCCCCTGTATCAACCTGTCCCATCTGTTCTGGTACTGGTGTGCCAGGTCATCGAGGTCGCCCTCTATTCCCAGTGCTGATAGAAACTTCTTGTCATACTCCAACCAGATATCTCGCGATGGTTCCCAGTACTGCCCTACGCCCTCGGACACCATGTACTCTTCGAGCCACCTCTCTGCGCTACTTGCAAGGGTCTGAGATAGTTCCTCGTCGCTCACCTCGTCATCGAGGCCGACACCTATCTCTTCCAGAAACCTTCTGATGACTCCACAGAACTCTCCTGCTGGCTCATACAACGTACCTCCAAGATCGAATATGACTGCTCTATGGTTAGCCAGACGCATGACTCTCACTTCTGAGCGACCTCGACTCCACTTATCACTCTATTGTCAGATGTGCTCATGTCAATCCTTTTCTGTATCTCTTGTGGGGTATCCCCTGAGACACGATGCCCTCAGTTCAGGAAGCCCTCAATGAAATAGAGAAGCACTTGAAGGAGAGTCCCAATGATGCTTCTGCTTGGAACAGCAAAGGTGTCCTTCTTGCACAGATGAAGGACTTTGGCGCTGCCATTCGAGCCCTCGACCGGGCTATTCGATTAAATCCTGAGCTTGCTGAGGCTTACACCAACCGTGGTCGTGTATTGCTCTCCATCGGACCAGAGAATGCGGACAAGGCACTCGACTCCTTTGATACTGCACTGGAGCTCTCTCCTGGGAACGTTCAAGCCCTGAAGGACAAAGCATTTGCACTGCGTATCGCTGGCAAGTCAAAAGAGGAGCTTGAGACAATCCGCCGCCTTCTCGAGAAGGCTCCTGATGAGTGGGGTATCTGGATACGGCGTGGAGATATCGAACTGGAGCTTGGACACACTCGACAGAGTGTTGAGAGCTATAATCGAGCATTGGAACTAAATCCCGATGCAGTTCCTGCTCTCGTTCACCGAGGTATTGCATTCTCATTGGATGAGAGATGGAGTGAAGCAATCGATTCCGCAAAGCGCGCCACAGAGTTGGCTCCTGATGGGCTTGAGCCATGGCGGGCTCTTGGGGATATCTATCTGCGGGCCGACAAGTTCGGACCCGCCATGAAGGCTCTGAAGGAGGCAGCACACCTGGACCCGGAAGACCCCACAATAGAGAATACCATGGGCATGGCTGCGTTCAGGAAGGGGATGGAACGAGAGGCCACTAAACACTTCAAACGGGCCCTTGTCAAGAAGCATGACTATGCTCCTGCCCTGAAGAACTTAGGCTTCATCAGTGTTGAGCTCGAGGAGTGGGAACAGGCTCGGAAGGCCTTCAGAAGGCTGACCCGTCTGGTCAAGGATGACCCCAGTATCTGGAACGCAGCAGCCACCACCTATGCTCGCCTCAATGACTTCTGTGCAGCAGCTGATGCATGGGAACAAGCACGAAAGCTGCTTCGTAAGAAAGGGGAGAAGAAGGCGGCCGATCGAATGCACGAGCTGCATCGTACTGCCCGTATCAATTGTTCCAAGCAGAAGAAGGCAGAACGCGAGCGGCGCAAGCACGAGAAAGCAACGCGGAGCTTCCGTGACAGGTTCTCAATGAGAAGGAAGGACTAGAGGAGTCTTACGTGGCATTCTGTTTGATGAATGGTGGCGCATACTTCTTGAGTCGTTTCAATGCACGAATCTTGTCTGGTCGCCCGAGCCTACTCTCTTGAAGGGCCTCCTCCATGAACTGGATTGCCTGGTCATACGCTTTCTTCGGTACAGGAAAGGGAACGCCGTCTTTACCACCAAAGGCAAACGTCATTCGAACGGGATCGGACCATGAGGGGGGTGAGCCGTAGATCATCTCAGAGATAAGCGCCAGTCCTCTGACAGTGGCCGGTCCAATCCCATTTATTCTGACGAGTTGTTCATAGTCACGAGGCTGCCTCTCGTAGGCCTTCCTGACTGCTCTCCAGTCCATTCTTCGAGGAATCACCTTGTACGCAGGGAGCTCGACAACATTGCCTCCCTCCTCTAGCCATGGCAACAGAGTTGTTTCTCCATAGGGCTTCAGATTGTCGAAGTGCCTGCGTACTCTCAGTGGGTCTTCCTGTGCCACATCGACACTGGTCTTTCTGCACTCATCGGACACCTTGGCGGTCATGTCAAGTGTGGTGTTCCCAATCTCTCCTGAAATCATTCCTGTGTGCGGCTCTTCTATGAAGCTCTTCACATTCTCTGATGACCAGTGATACCTCCGCGCGTCATCGGTACCATCATTCATACCCTGCTGTACGACGGTCCAATTCTCCTCTGTATCCACGAAGAAGACGTGCTGATAGAGCTGGTATCCATCCTGGATGGCTGCATTGTCTACTTTGGCGATGATCTTACTGCAGTCTGCCAGACCTGCACCATCCATCCCAAAGTCATGAAGTGCAAGCAATTGCTGTGGTGTCTTGAGGGAGGCCCTTCCCTTGCCCCCGACAGCAATCATGTCGTGTTTCTCAAAGCTCAGGACTGACTTGAGGACTCCACAGGTCACGGTTGTTGAACCCGAGCTGTCCCAGTCATAACCTAACGCATTTGACAGGGCCTGGAAGTAGATGGGGTCGGATAACCTCTTGAGCAGCTCTAGTGTCCCATATTCTTCCACAATGAACTCGCAGACTGCACTGGCCATGGGCATCATTCGCTTGATGAGCCAGTGTGGTGCTTTGCCCGGGTGAAGTTTGAGGTCCGCAACGCCTGAACGTTTCAATCTGGGATCTGCTCCGTGTGTATGCTACACAGAGGAAAAATAAGCACAACAGGTGGCCGAAAGTACTCCCTCCACCAGGCGGATCATCTCAGTTTCTTGCTCCCCTCACGGATTGCCAATGCAGACATCACATCCCGGTTTTTCTCTATGAACTTCCAGGCAATCCCTGGCTCTCGCTTGCTCAGTTCTCCTAACACCCAGCCCACTGCTTTTGCCATAAAGAACTCATAGATCTCCTCATGCTAGAGGTCTGACACAGTCTGTTCAAGCTCTCTGAATTCGAGCCCCCTGGTGCTTTCCCTCATTGCAGAGTGGATTCCAGGGAGTTTCGCATCGAGGAACTCCAGGTCCGATGTCTTCAGATAACTAGCACTCTGTGCAGCCTGCTTCGCATCGGCATTCTCACGCAAGATTCTCATGATGTTCTTGGCTGCAGTGGTTGTCATAGACAATCCTTCTTCAATCGTAAGAGTCTTAGTATCAAATGATGATATATTCTCTTGACTCTACCTATCACCGGAGAATCCTTTTATTCATAGAAGTGAAAGAGGTTCCTGCTGTCTGATACAGTAGAGTTCTTAGCTGATTGAAGTGATCAAAAATGTCAGGTATCTCAGAGTGGGATGAGGCTATCGAGTACGACGAATTCATAGGGTCTGCCCGCGAAAACGTCGAGCTCATGAAGGCCAGATTCAACGATTTGATGATCAACGAGGAAGAGATAGACCTCCTTCGGAGCATAGAGAACGAGATGAATATTCTGGTCATCGGGACAGACCGCTGTAACGACACGGCAGGGAATCTACCGGTGCTCGCCAGAATCGTTTCGATCGCACCTACCCTGAATCTTCGCATCATTGACAGCGATAAGAATGCACGCTTTCATCAGAATTTCACAGTGAACGGGAAGAGAAAGACACCCGTCGTGCTATTTTTGAACAGTGAGAATGAGGAGCTGCTGCGCTGGGTTGAGCGCCCCAATGCGGCCTACAAGGTAATGAATGAGATTCCGAATGGCTCTGTAGACGAACGTCGAGAAGAACTCAGGAAGCTCTATGGTGACCCTGAGATACTGCGCCAGAGCCTAGGAGAGTTCCTGGATATGATTCTCCGTGGGGACTACATCTTGGGACGTAACAAGTGATGCCGCACTTGGGAAAGGCAGATTGGAGCGATTCTGAGCGGGTTGAAAGCCTGTCAGAGTCTTACGGGGAACGATATGGCGAACCATTCTGGAGAGCGTTCTCCAAGCTGATGAAATCCATGTCGGTGAGCGACGTCTTGGAGTTCGGCTCGGGGCCTGGGCTGTTTCTGGTTGATGCCGTCAAGAGGCTTGGTGCGAGTAGAGTCTATGGAATCGATGAGAGCACTGAGATGATTGAGCAAGCCAAGATGTTTCTATCCAGAGTACTCAGCCCCACGCAGTTCACCCTGATTCAGCTCAATCTTGATACTGACACGATTCCCTTCGAGCCCGGGATTGCTGACCTGGCCTTCTCTGGATACCTCTTGCATGAGATCTCAGCACCATTCGAGCACATCCAGTCTGCCTGCAAGCTGTTGAAGAATAATGGTGTCTATGCTATCTACGACTTTGTGTCTGGCGACGAAGAGGCCTTTGTTGAGGGAATGATAGCACGAGGCATGGACGAAAAACGTGCGAGAAAGAAATACCCGCACATGTGCAAGCATAGCGTAGAAGACATCCAGAGTTTCTTCCACGATGCGAACTATCACTCCTCACAATATGTGATGGTGACCGACTTCGTAGCCATCGTGATAGGACTCAAAAGCTCAGGTTGACATCATGAAGAAGCAGACAGTTATAGCCCAGACTTTAGTTTAGGTCATTAGGTCTCCTGTAGTATCGTTGATTGAGGAGTAAAAATGGTAACGCGGACTCAGATGCTCAGATACCCCTTCTCTCGCCATGCAAGAGAGCTATCCAGTTCCGTGGCTCGTGATGTCGGAGAATTGGTGAAACTCCTTGACAAGGACGAGAATGAGCATATCGTAGAGCATGCAGAGGCCCGGGTAGCAGCCGCTCTTGACAAATCAGAGATCAAGTTGGTGAATACTAACGACGATCGGGATTTTCTCATCTACCCCACTGCACGGTTGATTGTTGAAGCGATAGGTAACAGCCGACTGAAAGAATACCAAGCCGAGATTGAATCGAAGGCGGTAAACAAGTTTCTCGGTAAGGAAGATGATGAGTTCATCATGGAACTTGCCAGCGACTCTTTTGGATGGCATGTCAAGTCAATGGGAAATATCACCCAGAGAGCGCGTCTACCCCCTGAACTCCGAACTTATGAGTTCAAGATTCAGTTCCAGGATTTTCTGGAGGTGGCACCTGATTTCCATGAACCAGTATGGAAACTGGTCAATCGATATCTGGACAGTGGCTGGGTTCCCGTTCAGAAGTCGGAGCTCTCCCGTCTTATCTCCGGTAAGTTCAACCAGATCATTCTGAGTAGCCATATCAGTGTACCACCATTACCTCGGCGCCTTGCAGAGAGTATTCAGCGTATTGAGAGTGAGCTCAGCAGGAAGATCAAATCAACCGGCCCAGTAGAGCTCACTGAAGAGAGTGTAGATGCCTTCCCTCCCTGCATCTCTCAGATGCACAAGGACACGCTGGCTGGCAAGAACCTGTCTCATAGTGCAAGGTTCGCCCTGGCATCCTTCCTGCTCAACATTGGAATGTCGGTGCCCGAAGTAGTCGATGTCTTTCGTGCAGCACGGGACTATGTCAATAGTCTGGCCGAGTATCAGGTCAAGCATATCGCGGGGGAGCGAGGGGGCCGGGATGCCTATACACCTCCCAGTTGTAGGAAATTGCAGTCAGACAGTCTCTGCCCTGTCTACTTAGGCGAGGCATTTGATCCGCTATGCGAGTATATCTCTCATCCCCTGAGTTTCTATGAGACCAGAGCCTGGGAGATGTCAAAAGGAGTGCAGGACCATTCATGGTACGCCCGCAAAAAGAAAAAGAGGCAACATCTGCGGTAAGAGTCATTGATTGTCAGCCTAGTGTTCGTGTCATTCTGTGGCATTCTCATTGCACTTCTGCCGCGCACGGCATCGTACATAGTGGAACAGGTATTGCTGAGTGTAGCCTGCGTAGGGCCCGAAGTACTCTCGGGCAACAGCAGATTTCTTGGCGTATGATTTCCCTGTGTCGGCAAATATGCCATATTCCTCCTGAATCACTCGTTCGATCCAGACATCAATAGGGAAGGCCTCCAGAAAACCCAACGAGAAAAGACATACACAGTCTGCGACCTTGTTCCCGACTCCATGTAGTGTCTTGAGGCGACGATGCGCTTCAGGATATTGCATCTCGGAGAGTTCCTCAGGGATGATATCTTTCCTCAGGACTGCTTGCGTTGACTTCGCTATGAACTCTCCCCGCCAGCCAAAGCCGAGAGATCTCAGCTCATTCGGGGTTACAGCGGCAAGTTGTTCGGGAGTGGGCATCCCGTGCCACTTCTGTCCTCTGAACTCATAGGTGGAACCATACCTCTCCCGTAGCGTCTTCACCATTCCCTGTATTCGAGGAATATTGTTGAAGGTGGAACAGATGAAGGAGATCAGGCACGGGAAGAAATCGTCTGATATGACTCGGAGTCCTGGGGCAAAGGAGATGCTTTTGCGTATCAGCTCGTCCTTGGCAATCTCCTGTTGTATCAAGTCCAAAGGGTCATCAAGTCGGAACATCTGATTGATAGGGACATCCGAGGCTGAGCTCTCATAGAGGAGCCTGGTCCCTTTCTGCTCGACATATACCACCTGACCAATGTCCGAGTTCACATAGCCTTGCCCGCACCTCTGCCACGTGAAGGTCTGACCACACTCCAAGGTATCAGTCAAGTCGAATCGGTTCGTAGATACCTGCCGCATCTCATCATGTAGCACCACGGAGAGAACATGAGTATTGTGCTAGGACGTAGGTCAATGGGGAAAGCAAAACGGAGCTCTCTCTGTTGCTCTATCCTCGGAGATTTTCGCCTCCTCTGGCAACCTGACAGGGATGATAGCCATAGATTGTCTGAACCATCGATTCTGGTCAGGCTGTCTATTGACTCATGACCCGACAATTAGGCATGTCGACATAGATAGCTAAGAAGTCGCTGAAAGGGACTCAGCCAGTCTCCTCTTCTATCCTCTTGTAGGCCCTGTATTTCATCAGAGCATAGATGCCTAGGAGCATGACGGTGCTGAGAAGGCTGATAGGTGCAATCTCATTGACCCAGTGCTCTCGTGGATTCCAGTCCCAGCCATCCGGTAAGAAGTCACCATCGGTATCGGCATTGTCAGGCTGCATACCGTATTCGACCTCGTAGGCGTCGCCCCAGCCGTCCGCGTCGGTATCTGGATTTAGCGGGTTCGTCCCAATCAGTATCTCAAACAAGTCACTCAGAGTATCATTGTCCGAGTCTGGTGAGAGCGGATCAAGACCGAACTGCACCTCAATACCGTCTTCCAGTCCATCCCGGTCAGTATCCGGATGAGTTGGGTCTGTGAAATAGATATAGACTTCTTCATAGTCGGTGAGCCCGTCGGCATCAGTATCTGCCAGAAGTGGACTCGTACCCAGTTCCAGTTCTACCCCATCGAGGAGTCCATCGTGATCAGTATCATTCAGAACAAGACTTGAACCGATTGCATACTCCATCCCGTCTAGTGCCCCATCATTGTCTGTATCTTCCGACAGCGGATCGCTTCCGATTTCGAGTTCCAAATCGTCTGTCAGTCCATCACCGTCGCTATCCAGAGAGTAGGGGTTGGTACCCAGTATCGCTTCGTAAGCGTCAGAGAGCGTATCACCGTCACAGTCGGAGAGGTGTGTGAGGTTGAACCCGAACGCTGTGGGCTCGGATCCCAGGTTTCTGATGACGAGTCTATATGTGCCGATGGTAGAACTTAGATACCTAAGTTTGATGAGACCGTCGTCCTCTGTACGCCGATACACCACACTCGCTGTGTCATCTCTTTGAATCTCTGCTCTCAGCGTCACATTGGCATCCCACCATACTGTGGCATTGACATACCCACCTATGGTGAGTGAGAGAATCTGCTGAGTTGTGGATGAGTTTCCTAGTTCTCCCTTTTCATAGAATGCAGGATTGTCCCCCTCATGCATCTGTCCGATATAGGCAATCCCTGCAAGAACTGATGCTACTGCCTCTGTTGCCTTGAAATAGTTGTAATCGCCCGAGTTCCAGACATCGGCAGGTGAAGCGCTGTAGGATTCATGCCAATAGCCCTGTGCAACATGGAGCGCAGTCCTCCCTCTCTCCCACATCTCGTATGCGAGAGACTTTCTGGCGACGCCATGGTCTGATACATGCTGGAGTCGCGACGAGCCATATGATGCAGATATCGAGACCAGAAGATCGGGCATCCGAAGGGTCTCATGATAGTCCGTCGTCTTGTCGTAGGTACGAAGCGATATCTTGGTTCCATATAGGTACTGCACTCGATGAAAGAGAAGCCGCGTGAACGTAAAGGCGGTCAGAGTCTGAATTGCGTTCTCTTCCAGCCACTCAGCAAAAGCCCTGGCACCTAGGTCATAGTCAGGGTCAAGGTTATGGCCGTTTGTCAGGACGTAATATACATCGAACCCCAGACTGAAGTCATGCAGGATTCTGGCACATTCCAATACTGCTGCAACACTGACACCCATGTCATTTGCCCCGGGCGTTTCAACACTGTCGATGATTCCAGCGATGATGACTCCTGTCCTGGGCTCTGGAAGAGTTCCGTTCTTCACTGCCACAAGCGTCTGGTATTCCGTGACCTGCTGGAAGGAGAGCTCGCCATCGGTGTTCTCACCAAGTGTTATGTTCGCCCAAGTCCAAGCATCTTGGAGTTTCTGTGTGGGGGTCATGTTTTCATACCAGATGCGATTCGAGAACTGCTGTGATATGACTCGCGTGTGGTTCTCTATTCTTGCTTTTGACGTGGCTTTGAAGACCTCCTCCCAGGTTGCTGTGATATTGGTGTATCCCCCTTCTGCTATCTGGCTGCTGGAGTTCAGTACTAAACCGCTGTTTCTTTCTTGAGGGGCATTCTGAGTGACTGGCATGAGAGCCGACTGCAAGAGGAAGATGAGACCCATGACGAACAGGATCTTGCGTTTCGAGCCGCCAGGCATGGACGGAGTCCTGCTCCTGTCATTGCTAGACTGATTATCACGGACGCAGTCACCGTTTCTGTCTGTCTTTGTCATCTACTGCTCCCCCCGGTCGTATCTTCGTTTCTTCACGACAAGCAACACGATAAAAGACAACGCAAAGACTCCCACCATCACGCCCGGTATCGAGTTCATCCAATGGGACTCTGGTGCCCAATCCAACGAGTCGATTATCCCGTCCCCGTCCGTATCGTTGTTGAATGGAAGGAGCCCATTCTCCACTTCATATAGGTCTGTCAGCCCATCCCCGTCTGTGTCATTTGAGAGTGGGTCGAGACCATTCAGAATTTCAAAGAGGTCCGTCAGCCCGTCCCCGTCCGTATCGGGATTTAGCGGGTCTGTTGAGTTGCCAATCTCGTATCCATCGAAAAGGCCGTCTCCGTCGGTATCTGGGTTTAGCGGGTCCGTTCCGTATTCGAACTCTAGGCCGTCATCCAGGAAGTCTCTATCTGTGTCTCTATGTGTGGGGTCAAGTCCATAATCGACCTCAAAACCATCTAAGAGCCCGTCGCCGTCCGTGTCTGCAATCAGTGGTGAGCAACCGTATTCAATCTCAAGTCCGTCAGGCAACCCATCCAAGTCCGTATCCATCCTTCGGGGATTGGTGCCCAGTTCTCTCTCGACAGGGTCATCCAGCCCATCCCCGTCGGTGTCTGCACATAGGCTGTCCGTACCGAACTGGCTCTCTTCGTAGTCATTCAGTCCGTCGCGATCATAGTCGTAATAGAACAAGTAGCTATACGAGACCACCATGTTCTCCTCGCCTTCGTTTTCAAAGACCAGTGTATACCACGAGGGATAAGATATCTGATAGGAGAGCGTAAGGTCTCCGTCATCATCCCATCGAGTTACCACGGTCTCGCCCGTGTCATCGACCAATCTCGTCACAAGTGTCTGATTCTCATCCCAGTCTACATTGACGATGAGAAGGCTTTGACCTGCCAGAGCGAGTGAAGTATTTCTGGACCGCATATCCGGTACGAAGATTGATCCAGTCATAGTAAGCTGGTCTCCGCCACCCATGTTGCCCAGTAGCCAGACAACCGAGGTGACAATCCCCACTGCTTCAACGGCCATCTCGTAATCATAATGCGGATGGTTCCAGACATCATCACTGGTCTTCAGAAGGGGGTCACCGTTTCTCTGAGCCACGCAGAAACTGGGTATTCCCCTTCCTGCTGCCTCCTGTGCTCCTGAGTGGAGCCATATTATATCCGTCCCTTGTATCAGGTCAACATCCGTACCGATTCCAATCTCAGAGCCCGCCTCAGATGCTCTCTCGACCATGTAGCCGATAAGATTGGTTGCTTCAAGATGAAGTGTGGGATAGTCTGAACGCAAGCCGATATGGTCGCCATCTGCCTCTTCTGAATCAAAGAGAAGGGCCGAGAGCCAGAAGACTGCGGCTGGTTCTCTTCTCTGGTCCTCAAGATGGTCCAGAAGTGCACGCAATCCCACATTTCCTCTGGTTTCTCCTCCAATCCCACCAAGGATAGTGTTCGATAACACGAACATTACATCATTTGTCATGCTCACCGTTGAGAGCAATCGGGCACACTCGAGGACCGCAGCAGTAGAGGCTGCATAGCCATTGGCTCCCTGATTCTCTAACGATGCAATCGTGCCGCTGATGATGATGGGTGTTCGTTGGGATGCTGTCCCGTTCATGACGGCAACGAGGTTCTTTTCATCTGTCACAAGCCTGAAGGTGACTTCTCCAGCTGTGAAATTTGATAGTGTCGTATTGGCGTAATCCCAGGCACTTGAAAGAACCGGGGATGGCTCCTTGCTTCCGGAGTCCCATATTCGGCCTGAGTAGTTGAGACTGAGGGTCTTCACAATGTCTTCGATGTTCTCTTGCTTGATATTATTGAAGATGGATTTCCATACGTCTACCACGGACCGTGTGGCACTGGTCTTCATCAGCGAGTCGGGGTCGTACAGAGTCTTGTCTGTCAGCTCATAGGGCTCCTCTACTAGTGGCGCCATTACTATGATGAACAGCAGCATGACCGCTAGGCAGGTGCATGGTTTGACCCGACTCATGTACCGCACTGGCTGTGGGGCTCCAGATTAAGGTTTTGAAGTGCGCCATGATACGAATCAGTCAGCGTGACCATTATGCCCCCATTGATGCATAATCCACTAGAAGTATATCTCTTGAATGTGGCATTGCACCAGTAGTACCGCTTGCTCTTGTAGCAACCTTAAAAATCGGTACCTAATGGATAACCTCTCGGAGACAATGGCAATGGCTAGTGATGACTCAATTGCGGTCGAATGCATCGATGTTCACAGATCATTTCAGGACGGCACGCGGACCATCGATGTCCTGAGAGGAACCGACCTGAAAGTCTACAAAGGCGACTTCGTGGCCATTGTTGGAGCTTCGGGTTCTGGGAAGACAACTCTTCTCAACCTCATTGGAGGATTAGACCGTCCGAACAGTGGAGCTATCTTGGTTGACCAGATTGAGATCACCCCCTTGAATGACGATGAACTATCACGAATGCGCCGTGATAAGATAGGAATCCTCTTCCAAGATCAGCACCTCTTGCCTGTATTCACAGCTACTGAGAACGTTCAGGTTCCAATGCTTCTCAATGAGGTACGGCGGAAGATTCGAGAGGAGAAGGCGATGAAGCTGTTAGAGGCGGTGGGTGTGGATCACCGGGCACATCACATGCCCCACGAGCTTTCAGGTGGAATGCGTTCCCGAGTTGCCCTGGCCCGTGCCTTGGCCAATGACCCTGCCGTCTTGCTGTGTGATGAACCTACCGGGGACCTTGACCACAAGACAGGGGGAGAGATCATCAAACTCATGAAAGACTTGGCAAAGAAACAGAAGAGAGCAGTACTTGTCGTGACACATGATCCTGAAGTTGCCCGAATGGCAGACAAGATCATGCTTCTGCGGGATGGCCAGCTCGTTGAAGAGCTTATCAGTGCCTTCTTCAAGGCGAGCAAGGTCGATGTGTCAACACCGGGTGGAACCTCAGGCCGGCCGGATGAATCTACGGCTATGAGGTGAATGACTGGTGGTTGCTAGGTCAGCAAGGAATGGCTCATCCACTGGGAACCCTCTCTATGCGTTCTCTTACGCGCTGAGTTCCATGAGGGCATACCCCTTCAGGGCTCTCAGCCTTGCTCTCACACTCAGTCTTGGCGTGTCCCTCGTTGGGTCTATGTTCATCTGGGCCGACACAGGTGTCCAAGTCAGTGTATCTGAGTATTTCGATTCCCGTGCCTATCAGATGATGATGCAAACTCCTGTTGGTCCTACGACAGAGATGGATCTTGCTGAGCAGTTTGCTCGCGATAGCCCCCTCATCGAAAGCGTACGACGTGTCAACTCTACGGTGGGACTCGTCTACGGAACCCAATTACCCGATAGCGTCGTATACGGCATAGACAACCCGATCTATACGTATGGGCTCAAAGACTGTCAGGTCCTATTCGCTAATGGACCTCTTCTTGACGAGATGCGGCGCGATTTCGATTATGAGGGTGAGTTCTCCCTCGATTCTGGACAGGCGCTGGTTTCTTGGCAGTTTGTGGGGTACGTTCGTGAGGTCTTCGGAATCACTCTTACTCTCAATTCCACCTTCAGTATCGAGCTGCTCATGAGGGCCCCCTCGGGTTCGGAGGCACCAATTGGCGACTTGGGCCGAATGAGTCTAGAGTCCCTGACCATAGCTGGCATCTACGAGGTCAGGGGATACGAGGGCCTCATAGAAACTGCTTTTCCATCCAAGATGCGGTCAAACTATGACTACCTGTTGTATGATCGCCCGGTGCTGGGCATTCGTGACAGCATCATAGTTCTCTCAGAGGGTATCGAGTTAGACGATGTTGCTGAGGAGGGATTCTTCGGCCCCAGGACATTCATCCGCGCCTCATCGACTGCACTTGTCAGTCTTGGCCCGGGTAGCATTTCTGAAAATCTCATCAACCTCAAGACACAGATGGATCAGCGTTTCGACCTCACGGTTCAAGGTCTGTCTGAGGTGCTGTATCTCCAATCTCTCGTTGACACGTACATGTCATCGACGCCGCTCGTCATGCTCAATCTTCCCATCTTCATCCTAGCACTCTTTCTTTCAGTGTTTGCGGCTGAAACGTTCATGACTGCACGAAAGCCAGAAGTGAGTTCTCTCCGTGCAAAGGGTGCCAGTTCCTCACAGATCTATGGGATATTCATCTCGGAAGCAGTAGTCATGGCCATCGTGAGCATGATTCTGGGACTAGTGCTCAGCGTACTCTTTGCAGCTCTGATGCCTGCAACGACCGGCTTCATGACGTTCAATGCACAGGATTATGTCTACTACTTCTCTAACACGGTCATCAAGCCCGAGGCTCTTGTCTATACCGTTCTCATCTGTCTTGTTCCTCCTTTGCTCTTCATCCTGAACTCAGCGCGGAAAGCGGCTCGGACCGAGATTGGGTCAACACTCGTTGAGACGGCTGAACCCGTGAGCGAAGAGGCGGGTGCATATGGTTTCACTATCGGAGCTTCTATTGTCCTGTTGGCTATGGTTCTTGGTGCCGTTCTGTTCCTACCGGCCAATCCTACTATGCTCATGATTGAACTAGGACTGGGTACTGCAGCTTGGTTCTTCCTTGCATACAATGGATCGAGATACTCCCGACTTGGTTTTGCACGTTTGGCTTCAAAGATATCCTTCGTGTTGGGCGAGAAGAATGTCATTGCTGCGGGCAATTTGAAGATGAGAAAGGGGCGGATTGTTCCTCTGATGGTGGTTCTCGCCCTGACCTTATCCTCAACCATCGCATTCACAGTACAGGCTTATAGCTTTCAGCAAGACCTAGCACAAGAGATAGACTACTCACTTGGCGCAGACCTGAGAGTCACGTGTACAGGCCAACCCTTCTCATTTAACGGTACTATCAAGGAGTATCCTGGCGTCAAGCGTGCTGTGCCGATCTTGAGAACTTATGGTCAGCTGGGGCAAGAGAGAATCACTGTTGCGGGGCTTGAACCGATTGAATACGCGCAGATAGGCCACTTTGATGATACTAGCTTTGGAGATCGTGCTCATGAACAGGTGCTTTCCGCACTGGATAAGGTGGAGAATGGGATTGTACTAAGTGAGTACCATGCCCGCCGATGGAACAAGAGTATTGGTGATGACCTCATGCTTGCTGTGGGTGGGCGTCTTGGGCCAGTGCAGGTAACCTTCAGAATCACAGGTTTTGTCTATACCGCACCTGGTCTAGGCTATGCAGCTGAAACAGACATTCCCAAGTCCCGCCTCGGTGCTGGCTTTGGCCTTCAGGCCCCACATTCAGGCTTTGCTCTAGTGAATATAGAATACCTCTCTGAGCAGACCGAGATCACAACCGCAACTCTCTTTCTGGCAGATCTCGTTAGCGTGTTGAATGAAGACTTCCTACTTCGAGCACTGGGTGACCTGCCGGGGGTATCCGCTACCACACCAGACTCATTCGATCTTCGGAGAAGATCCTTCGGCACAGCTCTCTTCCTCAGCACCGTCGAGGGGCTGTTCTCGATTGGGTTCGCCATGTCATTTCTATTGAGCATCTTCGCGCTCACCCTCTTCCTCGGATCTGTCGTCAGAGAGAGAAAGCGAGACTATGCAATCCTGCGGGCTGTGGGCAGTTCAAAGAAACAGATCATTCGCGTTGTGGTGGCTGAATTCTCGGGCGTGGTTCTTGCATCTGTGACGTTGAGCCTGGTTCTTGGTGCAATCTTCGGTTTTATCATGAGCGTGGTGATCTTCTCCATGAGTCCGTTCTCTAGAGCCCTTCCTGCAGCCATAACTTTCCCAACCGGACTCCTCACTGTGGTGCTTCTCTTGGAAGTGATGGCCATGATCGGGGGTTCTTACTTCCCTGCAAGGGAAGCTGCCAAGACCGACCCCGCTATCGTACTGAGAAATCTATGAGGTTACCAGATGACTTCCCAAAGACAGCCAAAACTTCTCAAGGGCAACCCGTGGTGGGCTGTGTCTTATGCTCTCACATCGTTGAAGAACTATCCTCTCCGCAACATGGGTATTGCACTTGTTCTCTCTCTTGGAGTTGCTCTGCCAACAACAGTGTTCGTCTGGACCTCTTCGGGAACCCAGCTAGTTGTAAGCGATTACTTCAACGAGAACATATACCAGCTATATCTCAGACCTGGATCTGGCGAGTCGTACACCTCGTCAAATATGGCTGGGGCCATTGCCTGGCTTGAGAATCACAAGTACGTCGAGCGTGTTGACCTTCTCCCATCGACTGTCGGAATCCTTCAAGGCGAGTCAATACCAAGCTGGTCAGACTACTCAAGATATCGAACAAACTATGCCTATGGTATCAAAGATGGCAGGATTATGCTCGTCACAGATGAGATGCTCGATACTTGGGTTTCGGAGTTTACCTACAGTGGGAATTTCTCTCTCACCACTGGTAAGATTCTGGTATCGCAGGGTTTTGTCGACTATACAGAAGATTGTCATGGAATGCAGATAGGTGTAGGAAGCACCATTGACCTAGACTTGCTGAGATACGCGGCACGGAATGACAGACCGGGGTCTCCAAGTCCCAGCACACCTGAAGACCTCGGTGCCCTTGCGCTCACGGGCCTCGAAGTCGTGGGGATATATGAACACAAACCAATACGTACAATCCTTACTAGGACAATTCTCTCGGTCTACCGGAAGAATTGGGATCCCATGGCCCTGTCCAGCAATGCCGTCTTGGGACTTGCTGATTCCGTGATGATTCTTCAAGACGAAGTTGGTCCTGATGTTGTGTCCGAAGTTGCAAACCGGGGCTTTAACGAGCCCGTCGGATACATCCGTTCATCAGTCGAAGACCTCTTAGAGGCTGGAGCAGCATCTATTGGGGGGCACCTGGTTTCAGTACAGGAGTCCGTCCAAGAGCAGTTCTTGAAGGTGACAATTGGCGGCCTATCTGAGATCTGGGCTTTAACGGGCACCATCAACACGTATCTTCAGAGCCAGATTCTCACCGTGATAGTATTCCCTGTACTGATTATGAGCCTGATGCTCACTGTGTTTACCTCGGAGACCTCAGTGTCCAGAAGAAAAGGAGAGATCAGTGCACTTCGGGCAAAGGGTGCTTCTTTCAACCAAGTCTTTGCTACCTTCATGTGGGAGTCATTGTTTCTCTCGATTGCAGGCTTCATCATAGGACTACTGATGGCCTTCGCCATGGCCCCTCTCATTGGTTCTACAGTTGGGCTGTTCCTGTTTGATACAGCCCTCTACTCTTCATTCATGCAACACCTATCTATTCCGCCCCTGGCAATAGTCATTGGAGCGGCTATAGCACTATATCTCCCGGCTGCATATCTTCTTCATGTTGCCAGACGTATAGACGTCTCTGAGGTTGGTCAACCCTCTGCCACTCTGCCTGACGAAGAAACTGCTGATTCGACTAGTGGCTGGAGATACGGTCTGGGGTTAGCTGCTGTGCTCTCTGGACTCCTCGTGATGCCCATGATATTCTCTCCTCGCGGTATCATGGCTATGGGGCAGATTATTCTCGCGACCCTGATTCTCTTTGTGGCCGCCTATCTTGGTTCTAGAGGGATGCGCCTTGTGACCGCTCGCCTGTCAGTGGAGACAAGTTTTCTCTTCGGCGAGAAGAGCCTGTACTTGAGTCAGAGCCTGAGGAAGAGACGGTCTCAGTTCATTCCTATGCTAGTCATTCTCACCCTGACATTGACAACAACATCGATGATGCTGATTCAGTCCAACAGTTTCAAAGCAACCGTTGACAACGAACTTGCATATGCAATCGGGGCTGATGTGCGAGTTGAAGGCGACGCACTGCCTCTCAACTACACCCAGAACATCCTTCGCGTACCTGGGATCTACAGGACCACACCCGTGCTTGAGACTTGGGCCACTGTGGGAAGCAATGCGTTCTTCTTGGAGGGTATAGACCCCCAGCAGTACTATACCATCGGTGGATTCGTATCCGAGAGTTTCGTGAGTGGCTCACCTGCCGGCGTCCTAGCTGCGCTAGCTAATACCTCAGATGGGATTATCATCAGTCAGAGATACTCCGAGCTCTGGAACAGGAAGGTGGGAGAGACTGTGAAGGTGTTGCTCGGAACCAAAGGCGGAAGTGTCTCTCTAGATTTCCAGATAGTCGGTATAGCGAAGAGTGCCCCTGGCTTCGGGTTTGCATCCACCGAGGACCAGGTCGGTATGACCTTTGCAGCCCAGACAGGCTTCCAAGTGCTTCGCGGCGGGTTCGCGCTGGTCAACCTCGACCATCTCCAGAACGTTACTCAGATAGAGACTGCGAAGCTGTTCCTTGCTGATGTTGTCAGTTTCGCCAATATGACCGAAGTAGTCAACGAGATCAGTTCTGTCTATGGAGTCACGGCTTACTCAGCTGAGACCTATGACCTGGCCGAAGAGTCATATTCAATCAGGCTCTTTCTCTCGGGAATCGAGGGTCTTACCATGATTGCCTTCATCCTCTGTGCCATCATGGGCCTCTCTACAATTGCCCTCTTTCTGGGCTCTGCAGTTCTGGAGCGCAAACAGGAATATGCCATTTTTCGAGCACTAGGCGGGACACGAAGACAGGTGGTCTCCATGGTGTTCGGTGAATTTGCCGGGACCGTGATTGCATCCATCACAGTCAGTATACTCCTTGGGCTTGTCTTTGGCTACTCGATGAGCGTGCTCACACTGGGCATATCACCATTCTCGCCGCTTCTGGGCGAGGTTCTGGCACTTCCCGTGACATTGATGGCCCTGATCCTCTCACTGGAGAGTCTGGTGATGCTTGGTGCTTGCTACTTCCCGGCTCGAAGTGCTGGTTCCGTGGATCCGGCGTATGTCCTGCGAAACCTATGAGGTGAGAGTGAATGAGAGCAGTCTTGAGTACAGCCGTTCAGAAACGCGAAATGCGCCACTCCATAACCTTATCAGAATGTCAATTGCGAACAGGAGTGATTTCACCATGGTGACCGCAGAAGAAATCGACATCTACTCCAATTATCCGGATGACGTAGTGGTTTCCGCTGAAAATGTCTACAAGATCTACAAGACCAATGACCTAGAGGTGGTTGCTCTCAGCGGTGTGTCTCTTCAGATCATCGAAGGGAAGATTATGTGCGTTGTTGGTCCGAGCGGTTCTGGAAAAACAACCCTGACGAACATCATCGGTGGGATTACGAAGGCGACCGTGGGTCAAGTCTACTGGGCAAATCTGCGCACCGATATCACCAAGCTAGGTGAGAGAACGTTGACTGAGGCACGTCGCAATTTCATCGGTTTCGTGTTTCAGGTCGCGAACTTGCTGCCTCATCTGAATGCATGGCAGAATGTAGAGCTGGCGGCTCGTATTGCAGGTGTGCCCAGAAAGGTACGCCACGAACGCGTTGACCGACTCATCAAGATGGTTGGTCTGGAGGAACGGAAGCGTAACAAAGCCACCACTCTGAGCGGCGGCGAGCGGTCACGGGTTGCCATTGCCAGTGCGCTGGTCAACCTAATCGATACCGAAGGCAAGGGGCTGGTCCTTTGTGATGAACCCACCGGAGACCTTGACCCTGAGACTGCCGAACGAATTCTGGAGCTCTTTCAGGAGCTGAATGAAACGCTCGGGACATCATTCTTCATCGTGACCCACAGTCAGCAGGTTGCATCCAAGGCCGACATCACAGTAGAGATTCGAGACGGAATCATTTCAGGATTCCATCAGATGGGTATCGACCTTGACATGCTTGATGATACCCGTATAGTTCGACTCGATAACAACGACCGTCTGCCAATGCCGACTGACTTGCTTCAAAAGGCCGGTAACCCAAAGGAGTTCAGGATATCATTTGAGGACAACAGGTTCATTCTGGTACCTCAGACTGGCGCCGTCGTAGATACTGTTCGTCTCAGGAAGGAACGAATCTGCAGGGTATGTGGCGAGAATATCCCCGGAGGCAGCTACATCTGCCCCAACTGTGGTTCTACCATTCAGTGATGGGCTGTTAGAGGCCTCTGTGCACCTTTAATAAGAACCTGTGAGGAATTCTTGCTACCCATGATACTCGAGAAGAGTCGGATTATCACCTTCACTGCTGTGCTGATACTGATAGGCAGTCTGATTGCCATTCTCTTCTCCACCGCGTTCAGTTATCCTCATGCTCTTGTCCCTGCGGGCGACGTAGAGGAGTATGACATCTCGTTCTGGAACCTGGACACCGTAGAAGATGCCCCCTATAATCTGCAGAACATATCATCTAGAGTCCGCAATGTTTCTTATCAGGGGGAGCAGATTCCGATGTTGGATTGGCGTTTCACCTTTTTCAGCGAGAACTACTCTGGAAGTCCCTTGCGAATCGGTTCCATACTCATGTCGCCCACGAACCACTCAGAACCCATGCCTTCCGTCTTGTTTCTCCATGGTTACGGAAGTCAGGCCAGCGATTTCGTTCCCATGATGCTTGAATTCGTGGTGAATGGATTTGTGGCATTGGCCATTGATGCTCCAGGATGCGGCCAGTCATCGATGACGTTGCCTCTGAATCCGCGAACTCTCTTCAATGTGACCTCCAGTCCTCAAGATGCTCACATCTACCACTCTGTCTGGGCGGCATCGCGAGCGGTGGGCCTTCTGGAGAGATTGGAGTATGTTGATGATGAACGATCTGTTGTACTCGGGGCATCTATGGGCGGACTTCAGACTTTCATACTGTCCGCAATAGATGGTCGTGTGGATGCTGCTGTTCCCATCGATGCATGCGGAAATTTCATGAACAGTATAGCATCCGGTTCTTTTCTGAATACGGTCATCAATCCAGCATATACGGCAGACTCCGAGATGATGGCACGACTTGTTCGGTGGTTTGACCCGATTGGTTATGCCCGTCAGATCGAATGTCCGGTGTTCATGCTTTTTGGCACTGGCGACGAGTTCTTTCCAATCACCAGCTTCATCAGCACATACAAGGAGGTTGCGTCTGATGTCACGCTAAACATCGTTCCCAACTCTGGCCATGATTTGGTACCTGAGCGCAACGTCTTGATTCGCCAGTGGATACATGCGAAACTCACAGATGATTTAGATACTCCTCAGTTTGACGTCTGGCATGAAATGGCACTCTCACCCATAGGCTATGGTCTTAGTGTTGAAGTGAGCACTGATTATGAGGGCTCTCTCTATGCAGTGTGGAGAACAGACGAACCCGGGGCCTCTTGGGTTGCTACGAAAATGGCCCCCTCTGAAACTGGGTATGAGGCTGTGCTGTCCCCAACCAACCTCGGATCAGTATGGTTCTTCATCTGCACTTCTCCAGACCGCACTCCTGGTTGGTCTAGCGAAGTCGAGGTAAGCTGGGGTGGCAGCTTCCTGTTTCCGGCTCTTCTGTTGACATCTTCTCTCACTCTCATCTTCCTCTTCCTCAATAAGTTATGGCGCCCATCGCTTCGCAAAATCGCTGACGAGCTGCCCATCTTCGTAGGCATCACTATGTTAGGTCTCGGCCTAGTCACACCCTTCTTCGCAATCTCAGGTCGCGCAGTCCTGAGTTTCTTGGACTTTATTGAGATCTATCGTTCGGTATTCGGAATAAGCGGCTGGTTCGTTCCCAGTATCATGATTATGATTAGCATAATCATCTCCCTCTCGTTATTTCGTCGTGACGCTCCACTGAAACTCACTCTTGTGCTGTGGATCCCTCTCATGGCTGTAATAGTGATCATGTATCTCCTCTTCATCGGATTCTTTGCACTGACTGGAGGTCTTGCGATGATACATGACGGAATCGGAGTCTATCTTCTCCTCACAGCTGTTCCTGCCCTCATAGTGCTGGAGACTTGGTTACGGAAACGCCCTCCAGATATCCTCATAGATAAGGACGACCTGGAAAGTCTCGTCTCTTTAGAAGACTGACCAATTCCTCGATACATCGCAGATTTGACATCAAGTTTCCTATTCGTCTTCGAACACGATGCAGAGTCTGAATCTTTCGTATCTCAAGTTCTCTCCGGATCAGCTTTGCCATCTGGCGACCTTCGCGATCAAAGTCTGTGAGTATGAGAATTGGACGATTCGGGCTTGACTCATCTATGATGTGTTGTATCAATTCGGGACGGGGTCTACCTGACTGGGTTCTGATAATCTTAGATTTGACTCCTAAGTCTCGTAGGATGTCCTCGTCGCGAGTTCCCTCGACCACGATCAGAATCTCGGGATACTCGGTATCAAGCCGTTCAAGAAGTTCAAGTAGCTCCCGCTCGTTCTCTTCCAGCTTTTTGATGGAGTCATCTCTCCCGTTCTGTGGGCAGTCGTTCAATCCTACCACCAATACTCTACGGCTTGATTGCTATCTTCATACTCTCGCCCCGACCCATCATCTCTAATGCTTCTTTGATTCTGCTAAGAGGCATCTCGTGAGAAATGAGAATATCCGGGTCGATATCCCCTGCAATGAGGAGTCGTAACGCCTGTTTCACATGTCTTGGGGTCAGATGGAAGACGCCCTTTATGGTGAGCTGTCCGTAGTGGAAGCGCCCCGTGTCAATCTCGAACTTCGAGCCCGATGCCGCACCACCAAACAAGACGGTTGTACCCGCATCTCTTGTCATCTCTACTGCCTGCTCCCAGGTCTTTGGCAGTCCTACGGCCTCAATTGCCACATCTGCTCCATAACCATCCGTGATCTCCTTGACTACAGCCACAGGGTCTTCTACACCCGGGTCGATCACACGGTCTGCTCCCGACTTAAGGGCCATCTCTCTCCGGAGCTCTACAAGATCTGATACCACGACGGTAGACGCACCGCTCTTCTTCGCAAGCATTATCATCATCTGACCTATGGGTCCCGCTCCGATGATGGCAACGGTATCGCCGAGTCTGATACCCGCCTCTTCTATGCCGTGAACAACACAGGCCAAGGGCTCGGTGAGGGCTGCATCTCTGAATGAAAGGGTATCCGGAATCTGATGGGTGTTCCATCTCACAACAGCCTCGGGGACCCTGATATACTCGGCAAAGGCTCCGTTGACAAGTGTCCTCTTCAGCTGGGGACAGAGATTGGGCCTTCCTCGTTTGCAGAAGAAACAGGTGCCACAGGGTGCCGAGTTTGTTGCCACGACTCTCATCCCTGGTTGAAACTCCTCTACTTCATCTCCGGTTCTTTCCACTGTTCCCGCATACTCGTGACCAAAGAGAGAGGGGGCATTCTGGAGCAGGAGCGGATGTCCTCGTTTGTATGTCTTGACATCAGTTCCACATGTGAGGGCGGCATGCACTTTGATGAGTATCTCTCGGGGGCCTATCTGAGGTATGTCTGTTTCGATGTATCTTACATCTCCCACATCATAGAACATCGCGGCTTTCATCTTCGGACTCACAGTATATCCCTTACTCGGTTTCTGGATTGTGTTGTATAAATTGATTGCTCGGCGCCAGTACTAACCAAAACCCTTAATGTGACATTCGAGACCTCGCGCTTGAGGACTCAGTTTTGAAGTCGAGACCCAAGTACCCTGAAACGATGGAATACGTCGCTAGTACGGAATGGGACGGCAAGACCGGTGGCATTGCCAGGCTCAGGGCGTCAGAGCTAGTCTTTGACACTCCAGAAACATACGGTGGTCGAGGTCAGGGACTATGTCCCTATAGGTTATTCATCGCAGGCGTGCTCGGCTGCCTCAACAATACCTTCCTCGATGTCAAGCGGCGTTCGGAGCTGGAGCTGATCTCCTTCTCTCTGGAGGGGAAGCTTATCGTTCAGTTCGATGGAGAGGGATATTCCATCACGAAACTGCTGGTCACAGGAGAAGTGGAAGTTGGTGAGGATGCTCTCTATCTCGGTGAGCGATGCGTCGAGCTGGCCAAGAAATACTGTCCTCTCACTAGGTCGACCAAAGACTGCATTCCGATAGAGTATGCCATCAAGGTAAGAGAGAGATAATAGAACTCCGAACAATCAAGCATGCCTTTGGTTCATCATCTGGTCAATTCTGTTCATGTATTCCACAACATTCTTCCAGTATCCACCCTGGAAGTATACGCTTCCGCAATCCTCGCATAACCAGAACACGTCATAGTGGTTGTACGTCCGTGGATACACCTTGTCCTTTATGATGCTCTTTTCTTGGCCCTCAAGCTCTCTCAGATTGCCGTTACACTTGGAGCATCTGGCAGTGGAGGGGTCTACTCTTGGCCTGATGTCGAAGGTCTCGAAGACTTCTGCAACCTTCTCGTCCACAGATCCTCTGAGAAGATGGCTCTTTAGATCCTGCTTCATAGCTCTCTTGTGGAGGTCCCCGTCTGAAGTCAGCAGTACACGGCCTTCTTCTTCGGCCAGAGTGAGTAAATCCTCGTCCTCAGCATCAGTAGAGTAGAATGTATCGTTCCCCGTCAATCTGAGCCAGAGTGCGACCTTACCCAGCATTGCATCCACCACAAATCTGGTCATGAATCACCGCCCCGTTTCAAGTCCCTCTCCGCCCAGCTCAATTGAAGCAATGGATAGACTCTCCACCACCTCAATAGCAACAGTCACGCTCCCCATCATGTGCCTTGCCTCATCTCCATGATGGTCACTGCCCCCTGTCTTGATCAGGTCCAATCTATCCGCGGTGCGAGCCAGTTCTTCCTTGTCTGCATCGATGTGAAGATGACCATACTCGTAGTTGACCTCTACACCCAGCATTCCGCTCTGCTTTAGCTCTCTCAGATCTTCATACAGGTTGTCAAGTTTCACAGTGAACGGGTGTGCAAGCACGGGTACGCTTCCCGCCTCCCGAAGAAGTGCTATACCCTCCTTGATATCCATCAGGTCTTTCCTCACATAGGCGGGCTTTCCCTTTCCAAGATATTGATCAAAGGCCTCAACGGTGTCCTCCACAACTCCACTCTCCACCAAAAGTCTCGCCAGATGAGGGCGACCGGGCGTCTGTACCCCCTCCATAATATCGTCAATCTGCTTTTCTGAGAACTCGATATCAAGCTCCTCAAGTCTATCCAGCATTTTAGGGAATCTTCGCTTTCTAACATCTTCGAGCCACTTCAGTCTCTTCTGCAGTCTGGTCGCATCTGGCGGTGTAAAATAGCCCAGCAGATGTGCTTCTTTTCCGCGGTAGGATGTGCTGATTTCTACACCTGGAATGAGTTTCAAGCCTTCATGATTACCTGCACCAAGAAACTCTCCCAGCCCATCGAGCGTGTCATGATCTGTGAGTGCAACAGCTCCCAAGCCCATCCTATGTGCCATCTCGACCAGTCTTGGAGGTGGGTCAACTCCATCTGAAACATTGGAGTGAGTATGAAGATCTGCTCTATTCTTCAGTCTGGGTCGCCTCCTTGACCAGTTTCTCGACAAGTGATTTGACCTTGGGACAGATTCTCTCTATTGTTGCCTCGTCCATGGTCTCCCAGGAGGGGCAATCTCTGTCAACAACACACTTCTTCTTGCGAAAATCGTACACCACTGGGTAGTACTGGCAACCCTCGGGCCGATGCTTGTAGATGCGGCATTTGTGCTTCTCCGGGTCATAGAAAAAGCACAATCCATCCACGTTTCTCAGTTCTGAGAATCCGTCATCTGCATCGACGATGAAGTCATGACGCGAATACCCTAGTCCCTCTATCCGTTCGATATCCTCTTGAGTCAGTGTCATCTCGGTCTCGGTGCAGCAGACCCTCACATGATCACATTTGCCGTTGTGATTACACACGAAGTCACTCAAGGGTATACCGCCTCGTTGAAGAACTACTCTACGTACACATTAGTTTCACGATGTATACACAAAAGAGAGATGCTGTCATCTGGCATTGACTATCTTCTGATCACCCTTCTAAGGTGTGACAGACTCGTTCCAGTCTCTTGCTTCTGCTTCAGCCCGGGAACATAGAACGGTGGAATACTCTTTCCGGTGATCCTTTGATAGGTCTGATTTCTGACACGATACACAAAATCTAGAAGGTCAGCTGGCTGTGAAACTGCACCAAGAACTTCCCCCGGCCCCCGACCGAATAGACTCAGTAATCTGTCAAGTAGACTCATTGTGAAACTCACCATCAAGACTTCAGTTTACTCACAAAAGGGTTTCCGATTCAGCACTTCCCACCAGAGCCAAAGCGCTATATACGATTCGAAGTCAACACACTCCGGACCACACATAGGAGCAGTGAATACCATGCGAATTGCCGTCATCGACCGGGATAGATGCAGGCCAAAGGATTGTACACACGAGTGCAGGAGATTCTGCCCGAGAGTCCGTACTGGTGATGAAACAGTGGTCTTTCCCGACGGGCCAGACAAACCTCCTGTTATAGTGGAAGAGCTCTGTTCTGGTGAGGGGATATGCGTGAAGAAGTGTCCCTATCATGTTATCAGTGTAGTTAACCTCCCCGAGAAACTCCAGACTGATGCCAGTCATCGATACGGCAAGAACGCATTCCAGTTGTTCCGACTGCCTATCCCAAAGGAGGGGCAAGTGCTGGGACTCATCGGCCCCAATGGAGTCGGCAAGACCACTGCCATCCGCATTCTCGCAGGAGAAATCCGCCCCAATTTTGGTCGGATCGATGACCCTCCGGATTGGGACGAGATAATCCTAGAATACCGCGGGTCAGAGCTGCAGCCCTTCTTCGAGAAGATGCAGTCGGGGGACATAAAGGCCATACATAAACCACAGACCATCACAGAGCTTCCGAAGTTGAAGTCTATTGCAGGACAGCCCATCAGGGATCTGCTTGAATCGACAGACGAGAGCGACCGTCTTGACGAACTGAAGGAAGACATGAACCTCGGTGACATCTGGGATCGGGAGGTCAGACACTTGAGCGGGGGCGAGCTTCAGCGTGTGGCCATAACTGCTGCAATCGTCCGTGATGGCGACATCTACTTCTTTGACGAACCGACAGCCTACCTAGACGTGCGTGAGCGACTCCGAGTGGCCCGTGCGATACGTGACCTGTCTGATCGGGGGAAGACGGTTGTTGTGGTCGAGCACGATCTCTCTATCCTGGACTATGTTTCTGATCTTGTCTGCATGTTCTATGGCGACCCGGGCGTGTACGGCATTGTTTCGCATCCTCATAGCACCAGAGTGGGTGTGAACATCTTCCTTGACGGCTACATCCCAGACGAAAACATGCGGTTTCGCGACACGTCAATCTCTTTCAAGGGCATGACAGGTGAAGATCAGGAGTTCAGGGGCACGGAGACTCTGGTGGAGTACGGGGACATAATCAAACGGTTCGATGACTTTGAACTCAAAGTGAGAGGCGGTAAGATATCCAAGGGACAGCTCGTAGGCATACTAGGCCCCAACGGTATCGGGAAGACGACCTTCGTGAAGATGCTGGCTGGAGAACTGCAGCCTGATGAGGGTGAGATTCCCACCCGAACGGCAAGCGGCTTCGATTTGAAAGTGAGCTACAAACCGCAGTATATCAGCCAAGAGTATCCCGGCACCGTCAGGCTCTACCTGCGTGACGCCGGGGGACCCACGGCAGATAGCCCTGATTTCAAGACATCAGTAGTCAACAAGCTCCAGTTGGACCACCTTCTGGATCATGCCGTTGCTGATCTGAGCGGAGGAGAGCTCCAGAGAGCTGCCATTGCTGCATGTCTTGCGAAGAATGCAGATATCTATCTCTTTGACGAGCCGTCAGCCTTCCTTGACATCGAACAGCGTCTGGCAACTTCAAGTGCTATCAGGCGCACGATTCAGGCCAAATTGAGTACCGCTTTTGTGGTTGAGCACTCTATTTTGATGGCTGACTATATGAGTGACAGCATGGTAGTCTTCGATGGCACTCCAGGAAAACGGGGTGTTGCCTCCTCTGTTCTCACTCTGAAGACAGGAATGAACATGTTTCTGAAGCGTATGGGTGTGACCTTCAGGAGGGACCCGCAGACAGGTCGACCAAGGGTCAACAAGAGAGGCTCTCGGCTGGACCAAGAGCAGAAGGCCGCAGGCAATTACTACTATGTTGGCAAGTAGATGTTACTTGCGTGCTAGTCCGCGATGCCAGTATTCCTTCTTGGAGGTCTCTTTCTCTTCATCCATCTCCGCAAGTATTCGCACTGCTTCGTTGCCGCATTTGATTACGGCATCCTCCCCTTTTACCGTAAACTCGTCTTTGACGCGATTGGCATAGACTGCACATGCCGCTCCGGTTCTGAAGCCATAGATATTGCCCAAGGTGAAGATGGTTGCAGCCTCCATCTCAAAATTGGCGACGTTCGCTCTGGTCAGGTAGTCAATCAACTCGCGGCTCTCATCCTGCATATAGTCGCCAAATCCCGGTCGAGATTGACCCAGATAGAACGAGTCAGTAGAGGCGGTGATGCCAAGATGATAATTGTAGCCGAGACTGTCAGCAGCCTCCATCATGGCCAGGACGACCTCGTGAGATGCTGATGCTGGGAACTCTGGCCGAACGTACTGCCGACTCGTGCCCTCCAGTCTGACAGCAGCTGTTGATATGATGATGTCTCCAATCTCGATGTCTTCCTTGAGAGTGGCACAGGATCCAACTCTGATGAAATCTCTAACTCCAACGTTTGCAAGCTCCTCCATAACTATGGCCGCACCTGGTCCTCCAATGCCGGTGGAACATGCTGATATCGGAACGCCTCTGTAGGTGCCAGTATGAGTCACAAACTGTCGATGGTGTGCGACCTCAACGCTTTCATCCCAGAAGGAGCTTATCCTCCTCACACGTTGAGGGTCTCCGGGTAATAGGGCAATGTGAGCCACATCATCCTCTCCAACCTCCAGATGATACTGAAGCCGGTCAGGGGTCTCTGGTCTGGTTGCCGATACTCTATCATCATTCATTATGAATCACTGGTACTATGGTGTAGGTGTCATTTGTGGCTTTCTGCTATACAGAGGGACTGCATAGCACATAAGTAGTCATGTAGATACCACTTGATGGACAACCATGAAGAAACTTGATGAGTTAGAGCACTTGAGTCTTGGAAAGAGAGTACGTCTTCAGAGGCTGCTGTACGACTATGGCCCTGGAAACGGCCACATGCTGATTCTCCCTATCGACCAAGGTCTTGAACATGGTCCTGTTGATTTCTTCCCCAATCCAGTGTCTGCGGACCCGGACTTTCAGTTTCGACTGGCCAAAGAAGGTGGATATTCGGGCATTGCGCTGCACATCGGGCTGGCCGAGAAGTATGCGCGGAAATATGCGGGTCAGGTACCTATAGTTCTCAAGGTCAACGGGAAGACTCGCATCCCGTCCGATAGTCATGCTCTCTCTCCTCTGACGGCTAGCGTTGAGGATGCAGTGAGGATAGGGGCAGATGCAGTGGGCTATACTCTGTATGTAGGAAGTCCCAATCAGCATACCGATATTATGCAGTTCAAGAGCGTGAGAGCAGAAGCAGAAAGATTTGGTATGCCCGTTATCATGTGGTCTTATCCCCGTGGAGAGGCAATTGCAAAGAAGGGGGGCCGTGACTCGCTCTACGCGGTTGACTATGCTGCGCGGGTTGCCTGTGAACTCGGTGCTGATGTTGTGAAACTCAATGTTCCCAAGGATGATCCTGAACGACGTTCAGAGCAACCTGCACCCTATGATGAATTAGAACTCACATATGCAGAGCGGGTCCGCAAGGTGGTTGACTCAGCAGGGAAAACGCTGGTTCTCTTTTCAGGAGGCAGCAAACTGGGGGATGAGGATCTCCTTCACCGAGCCAGAACTTGCCTAGAACAGGGAGCTACCGGTCTGATCTTCGGGCGTAATCTCTGGCAGCGCGAGTGGGAGGATGCCCTGCGTATCACGAAGGAACTCAAGAATCTTATGCGCAATGGATGACCTCTGTTTAACAATAGTTTCTGAAAACTATTATATGGGTGTATAACAGTTCGCCCTGTGAGGGCGAAAAGAGTCGGTGAGCTTCCGACACGCCTATTAGGCGGGACTCTCGGGTCCGACGTCCCCACGGGAGCAATGCTCAGCTCTCAGATCAAGTATATCGAATCAGGAGCAAGTTGAGAATGGTTGAGACCACTATTAGCGTAATAAAAGCAGACATAGGTTCTCTTGCTGGCCACGTGATTGTTCCGGACTTTCTCTTGGAATTAGCGAGGAAGCGACTGAAAGAAGCAGTCAATGAGAAGACTATCAAAGACTTCTATGTGACTCACGCGGGTGATGACCTGGAGCTGATTATGACTCATGACAAGGGCGAGGACAATGAGGAAGTTCATCAATTGGCTTGGGATACTTTCCTCGAAGGCGCGGAGTTAGGCCGGAAGAAGAAGATCTATGCAGCCGGTCAGGACATTCTTGCCGACACTTTCAGTGGGAATGTGAAGGGGCAAGGTCCAGGGTCAGCCGAGATGACCATCGAAGAACGCAAATCTGAACCCTTTGCCATATTCATGGCAGACAAGACCGAACCTGGTGCATTCAACTTCCCGCTCTTCCGAATGTTTGCAGATCCGTTTTGTACTGCAGGGCTGGTCATTGATCCTAATCTGCATCAAGGATTCCGATTCATCATTCAGGATATCAAGAAGGAAGTACCCTGCTACGTAGATATGGTGTGCCCTGAAGACATGTACGACCTTCTCGCACTTCTTGGCAGCACCGGTCGCTATACAATCAAGAAGATATATCGCCGTGATGGAATGATTGCCGCAGCAGTCAGCACCGACAAGCTTCATCAGATTGCTGGCAAATACATCGGGAAGGATGACCCCGTGGCCATAGTAAGGGCGCATTCTGGTCTTCCTGCCATGGGCGAGGTGCTTGAGGCCTTCACTCTCCCACACATGGTTTCAGGATGGATGCGTGGCTCCCACATCGGGCCACTAATGCCGGTTGCAATCAAGGACTCACGTTGTACTCGTTTCGACGGCCCGCCGCGAGTGATCGGATTAGGCTTCCAGATATCCAATGGAGAACTCATTGGTCCAATCGACTTCTTCGAGGACGTAGCCTTTGATATCACTCGACAGCGCGCAATGGAGACAGTGGACTATCTACGCCGTCATGGGCCATTCATGCCTCACAGACTGCATGACCTTGATATGGAATACACAACACTTCCACGGGTTCTCGACAAGTGTGGAGCTCGTTTTACTGAGGAAGAGATAGTCCCTGAGAAGAAATCTAAGAAAGAAGAAGAGTCATCCGTAGAATAAGAGATATCATGAAGCAAGGAACCTGTCCTTGCTTCATCCTTCATTTTTGCTATCTTGATATCCCGCAGTTGGCCCTGCTTACTGGCACACTGCTATTTCTCGTTCTAACCGGTTCTACGGATCACATGATATCCGAATTTTGTCTTGACAGGATCATGTGTTGTCTGGCCCACATTCATGTTGTAGACAGCGGACTCGAATTCCCTGACCATCTGTCCTCGTGCAAACCATCCCAGGTCCCCTCCTTTCTTTCGGGAGGGACACTCGCTGAATTCCTTGGCGAGTTTCTTGAAGTCCTCGCCCTCGTTTAGTCTACTGATGATTTTCAATGCATCACTGTGCTTCTGGACAAGAATGTGGCTGGCTCGTACTTTCCCTTTGTTTCCCATAGTTATCAACTCGATACGGTCGCAAATGACGCTGTCGAGAGTCCCACAACTGTTGTTAAATCTGTTCAATTCCGAACAGGTTTCTTCATCAAGCGAGTATTATCTGGGTACGCACGGTAATCCTACACCCCTATATTAGACTCATTTGTTCTTGATAGACTGGCGAGAAAAGTGAAAGTTGTCACAATCTGCATGCCCGAGTCTTATGTTGATGGAGTGGACAAACTAATCAAGAAAGGCATGTACCCCAATCGAAGCGAAGTGATTCGCATAGCGATTCGAGACCTTCTTGTTGACGAACTATGGGGCGAGAAGAGGCAGACAAGCTCTCTCCCTCTCATTGCTCAGCTGGAGCAACTCGTTGATTTAGAGGCCAATTCTGAAGTCCAACCCTCTCCTCAGTAGTGTACAACTGAGCTAAGTTTTTCTATGCCGGGAAGCATCCATCCCATAGGCGAATGCGTATTCACCGACATGCAGTGACATTGACGGAAGATATGACATTTGAGTAAGGAGAATGTATTGTAATGGTCTTGCGTAGAATCTTTGGACGAAAGGACGATGATGAGGACGACGAATCTGAGGCTGAAGAAGTAGTTGAGAAAGATGCTGAGGCCGAAGAGGCCGTTGAGGGATCAGAAGCGGCAGTAGAGGCTGAGGTGGAAGAAGGAGAAGATGAGGAAGATGCGGCTGTCAAAGTAGGTGCAACAATCCCCTATCAGTCAACGTTTCCTGAGCGTCTTGAATACATGTTCAATGACGACGAGATCACCTCCGACATGGAGAACACAGATTCCTTCGCTCTCGAATTCATGGTTCTAGGAGAACGCATATGGGTGAGGAAACCCGAGATGGGCGATGTTGAAGTTGGTACTGGAGCGGTGTCCGATGAAGACGCTCACATTCGTATCTCCAACGAAACCGCCCAAGAATTGCTTGGGGCTGCGAACTTTCAGGAGTTCTCGAAGATATACATAGAACACTACAAGAGCCCTCAACCTGGCAAGTTCGTAAAGATCACCCTCCGGAAGGACATTAGCAATCTTAATAGGAGGGGCTATGCGCGGGTTCCTCTGCTGAAGCTGCTCATTGGTGCTGTTCGGTAGAGGAGAGACGTATGGCCGAAATAGATCTTCCCGTGATTGCAATCAACTTTAAGACGTATCCTCAGGCCACTGGCGAGAGAGCTGTTCTGTTGGCTCAAAACTGCGAGAAAGTGGCAAAGGAATATGATGTGTCGATAGTGGTGGCCCCGCAGACGCCCGATCTCTACCGGGTCTGCCGTGCTGTTGACATTCCGGTCTTTGCGCAACATATGGACCCCGGTGAACCAGGTCGATATACTGGTCATGTGATAGGAGAGACGCTTGTTGAGAGCGGGTGTTCAGGCACTCTGCTCAATCATTCAGAGAACAGGATGCAACTGGCTGACATAGAGGCTGCGATACGAAAGGCTGACAGCCTTCAGCTCTACACAATCGTGTGCACAAACAACCCACTGGTCAGTGTTGCGGCTGCATCTCTTGAGCCATCTGCAGTCGCTGTTGAGCCTCCTGAGTTAATCGGAACGGGTATCTCAGTTTCCGATGCCCAACCCGAGATCATCTCAGGGACCGTCGAGAAGATACGCAAGGTCAATGAGGATGTTGTGATTCTCTGCGGTGCTGGTATCTCAACTGGTGATGACGTTGAGTCTGCCATCAGACTCGGTTCTCAAGGTGTCTTGCTTGCATCAGCAGTTGCGAAATCTGACAGACCTGTAGAGGTCTTGAAGGGGCTCATCGCAGCCATCAAATAGTCCTCTTCCGTGCTATTTTTCACGGGCCAGTTCATCGACCGAGTGGCGATTGAGTTGAAGGTATCTCTGCAGTGCGCACATTGCCTCTTGGAACGAGCTGTGAAGCAGGTCAAGCTGGCCACCGATGATCCAGAACTCCAGATGAGAGTGATTGCGGCCATGACTGAGTTTCTCGGGGAACACTTGAATGAAGACTCTGTACCCAGCCATATCGGCACAGACCGCGATCTGCTTGTTCAGAGGATGACGGGCAAGGATCCCTATGCTGATCTTAAGGTCATGTCAAATGAGATGGCGCTCACCATTCTCCCCGATCTGCAGAGACTACTTGATGAGGAGAATTCGTTGGAGGCACGTTTTCGACGGGCCGCGTTGATAGCTGCAGCAGCAAACGCGATAGAATTCGACGTATCCGGACGGGAGTTCAGTCTCGATGAGCTGAGACATATCTTGGACAATGTAGAACAGGACCTAGCTGTGGATCAGGTGGACGAATTCCGGAAGCTGTGCAGAGAAGCCACAGAAGCCCTCTACTTGATGGACAATGCTGGCGAGATAGTCCTTGACATGATACTCATCTCAGAGATGAGGAATCTTGGCACCCGCGTCATCGCTTATGTCAAGGGAGGTCCTATTCTCAATGATGCAACGATGGAGGATGCAAGAGCCGTTGGCCTCGATCAATATGCAGATGAGGTACGTGATACAGGTGCAGCTGCAATCGGCGTGAACCTCGAACGGAACTCTGAGGAATTCAAGGATGCGCTCTACTCGACAGATCTGATTGTTGCAAAAGGCATGGGGAACTACGAATCAATCACCGAACTCGATCTCTCTGTGCCTATCATCCATATCATGCGCACAAAGTGCGAGACTGTGGCAGACCATGTTGGTGTTTCCACGAACAAGAACATAGTCCTGATCCGGATGCCGAAGAAATGACTACTTGGCCACATCCTTGCTATACGGTCTCAGGACCCTTTCGATAGGTTCCGAGGCGAAGAACCCAATCTTCAGGTCCGGAAACTCCAGACTCAAGTATCCCTTCAGCTGTCTCATCCCTGGTTCCTCGGTTACGATACTGCCTAGCTCAAGAGTGTTGACATCTTGTTCTTTTGCAAACCATCGCACCTCAGGCGTCAACTCCCCTGTGACCAGTGTGGAGATGTTCAGTCTCTTTGCCTCTTTCACCTCATTCCGATCAACAGATGACCCGGCAATGATGAGTATTCTATCAACATCCTGATCTAGACCTCCCGTGAACACAACCTGTTCGCTCTCCATCTTTCTTGCACAGAAGTTCACGAACCCTGAGTGATTCATAACACTGGGTGGTCTGCATATTCGGCCGATGGGGACCAGCGGCGACACGTCACCGGGAATCTCGAAGTCTTTCTCAGTTTCAAGCCCCAGCGCACCGACAAAGGCATCTGTGAGACCGTTTCTCGCTGCTACCCAGGGCGACTGAAGTACGAATGTGGAGATGTAGTTCTTAGTGAGTAGCCTGATTCTAAGGAGATTGTTGCCCTCCAGTCTGTCGGTTGGATGGGATAGTATTGGATGGTGCGATATCATGAGGTTTGCTTTCTCTTGAGTTGCCTTTGTCACAGCGCGGGCAGAGGGATATGTGACCACCAACACACGGTTCACTGTTGTGTTGTCTTGTTCTTTCTCTGTCTGTGGGCCTATCTCAACTCTATTCACCAGACCGCGAAACGTGTAACTCTCTGGTGCAATCAGGTTCAGGTGGTTTACAATATCTTTCAGAGTCGTCATTCCGAACACCAATCTTCTCTTCTGACCCGGTCAGTACAAAGGGCGGTGTAACCGGACACGGACTCTTACCTAAGTCTTGCTCTTGTCACGAAATACCATGCCTTGGCCCTTCTGGCCTTCGGTGTTGATGACCACTAGCCGGTTGAAGTCACTCATCAAGAACCTCGAGTTCGGGCTCTTTCTCCTTCTTCTTCTCTTTCTTTGGCTCTGACTTCGGTACTTCTACTGCTTCTTCGCCTCGGTTCACTGCTCTCTTCTTTCTCTTCCAGTACTTGGTATGAGCGGCGCGAAGCTTCCGCATCTGTCTGAGATCAACAACCGTGGGATTCTGTCGTTTCCGCAAGCGTGCCAGTTCTCGTTCGAGAGTTCTTTCGGTGGTCATGTGTGCTAACCCCATCGCTTCGGCGTGAGGGTTTGAAAGTTCTTTTATAACTGTGTCGGGATTTCTTCATGACAACCCTTTTTGCCATGTCAGGGTCTAGTTCATCCCCAGATGGATGTGCAGGAGATTGGTGCGACATGTCACCCGGTGAAGATGACAAGACAAGCATTCGGATTCGCCTTGATGAGGACTTGCTCGAGAGAATCGACAAGGTTGCCGGAAGTCGAGGAAGACAGCACTGGATCCGCGAGGCCATCCTCTGGCGGCTGGACCAGGAGATACCTCCCGTGGTGTTGGAGCTCTCCGAGGAGGTGGCCGAGCTCCGTGCCCGAGTTGAGCATCTGGAGTCCGTGCAGGAGACCGACCTGTACCATGGCAAGATGAACGAGACCCTAGAACGAGAGATCTGTCGTGATGACTTGGAACGTGACATCATGGCTCACATAATGCGAGAAGGCGGCGCCACAACCCCCGAACTCTCCGAGGCACTGCTGGGTACTGAGGACAAACGACGCACCATACTGGACCGCATCGACAAGCTCAACGAGAATGCCATGCGGGTCATCGGCGTGCCGATACTGGCCTACGAGCGCGGAATCGTGCAGGGCAAGCGCGGGGCCTGGTGGCTTATCAACGAGGAGTACATCACCGAGTAGCGTGGTGGTCGGGTCGGGACGGTCGGGAGCAAATCTTTAAAGAACTTCTGAGAAGCCGGTCTGTAGGGACCGTAGTCTAGTATGGGCCCGCCGGGGTTCGCCCCGGTGGGGTGCGCATAAGGCGCCAGCCTCCGGAGCTGGATGTCTCAGGTTCGAGTCCTGACGGTCCCGCCATCTCGTTCTGCTGTCTGGAAGGCTTCTGATTCTGTCACGCTTCCCTAACAAGAAGTCGACGACGGGCGATGCAATTTCCAGCCAGAGCAATGACAAGACAGCCCCCAAACAGATAGACGATTCTAGCATAGGGAGAATAGAACAGAACATCTTGGCCTCCACCCAAGAGTGGAACGGCCTTGAGGATGACCCCTGTATTGGCATCGACCACGTATCTCGTCCCCCACGTCGTGACAAGGGTCAACTCGTATGCCAATGTCATCTCGAAAGCGGTTTCGCTGGAATTGACTGTACTTGTCCTCAGCTCAAGTATCGAATCGACGATGTTTCCCATGGAAGGGTCTGGAAGGCTTTCCAAGACTCTACTTCGTGCCTCGTCTTCAGTGATTATCCCTTGCAGTGAAATCGACTGGATGTCAATCCATTTGTAGGTGAATGATCTTACCAGCCCGCTGTCTGACTGGACTCCGACATAGATCTCTCCCCATGGAATGCGTACCCCCTGAACGAACTGGCAAAGGGCAATCCCGTAAGTAAATGTATAGCTCTTGTTTCCTGTTGGCATATCCCATGGAATCTCAGAATAGAAGGCATCGGGCGGAAGAGTGTAGTTCTGCAGGAGGAGAAAATCCTTGACAATCAGCTCTGCTTCAGTCTTGCTCAGTGGGGAATCTCGATAGAACCCTGCAGATTCCAATACTGAATTGCCAATGTGGAGATGAGCACCAACAACAGTTCCCGTAATGGCATTGACGAAGACCCATGCCTCAAGATAATCAGAAAGCAATGTTAGTCCCCAGCGGGGCCAAGAGTCCAGAATGAGTTGTGGAGCGCCGGGCCAGTAATCCTCATAGGGGAGTGCAACTCGTAGTCCTACTGTGAGGTTCTCTGGAAGATATCGCGACATAAACTCCATTGATGTGTTCACAGCCTCCTCCTCGGAAACCTCAATATCCTTCGAGTAGTCCCCGATTATCTTGAACACCGGGATTTCCTCTATCTGATACGTTGCTGGATACACAGCCAAATCTCTCTCCTCCGCCACCAGTGATGCGAAAACTGTCTGATTCACCGGCGTATAGGTGCTCATCCGGAAGTAGAACCCATCTATTTCTACCTGAGCCTGCGATGTTGATATCGCTGAGATGAGGACCAGTATGACGACAACAACAAGACCTCCAGAACCCCTGCGTTTCATCTTCACCACTAGTCAGGTAGAATCTCAATCATGTTCATAATCCTATGTTTAGTAAGGCCTTGTACAAGAACTAGAAGGGTTGGTATCTCCAGGTCCTGACGGTTTCGTACCAGGAGGAAACGGCCCCGAAGCCCAATACAACATAGCAGATGATGAGGACCGGGCTGAAGTAGATGGGAAAGAGGACGGGCATCAGCAACAGACAGGATGTGTAGAAGAGAGCGTAGAAGAGATAGCGAGGGAAGACGAAACGGCCGAGATTGGCAAAGAACTTCAGGAGGCCAGCACTCACCTCCCGCGATACGTGATGCATTCCATCCCTATCAGTTCGCACGAGGCCGATTTCCTTGAGCTTGTCGATATGATAGATTGCCAGACTGGGACTTGAGAGTCCAAGTGCTCGTTGGACCTCGCGACCGCTATGAGGATCCGGATGACTCAGCAGCCACCAGTACACTCTCAGAGTCTTTCCCCGTAGGGCGGACTCAATCTCATCTTGAGACACAGTACCCTCCTCATCCAATTCGACCAACCACCATCGATTACGCGATTACACTTGTGTACTGGGACGATTATGCCCGGAGTTTCAACTCAGGCATCTCCCATCAAGAGCGATGTGCATGCGCCTCTTACGGCAAACGGTTTCAGAACATCTCTCGACCAGTTAGACTAACGATGTTCGAGTCTAAAAACACCTCCGTTCATTCTGTTTTGGGTGCTTTATAACGCTCCATCTGCTACAATACGGCGGTGACCACCCCCATGACGCTATTAAACTCGGAGACTGAACGGCGCGCCTGCGAGGTTGCCGAGAAGTTCGCTCGCTATCTCAACAGCCACTCTGGCAGGAACGTCCTCGAGAATCTGGATGAGGGTGAGAGCTTCATTATCCAGACCGTCGAGGCCACCATGCGCGTCACCAAGGTGGGTGGCAGAGCCGAGGTGGTTCTCCTCCACTAGACTGAGACCGCTCTGAATCACGCAGTTTCACCGGTGCCCCAAGGGGACTCCCTACTCCTTTTTGTTCTCCTCGATGCGAGCCCTGATCAGCTTCTCGAGGAGCGAGCGCGGGAGCGGCCGGGCCGGAGTGAAGTGTATCGTGGCATCCGTAGTGCCATACGCAACCAGGTCGGCCCTATGTTCCTCCAGGACGGACGGACTCATGACGTGGAAACTCAGGTGGTTCTTGGCTGCCGAGAACGCCACCAGTGGTCTCCCTCTGTACTTGACGGTCGGAATCCTGTAACTGATGGTCTCAACAGCATCCGGCACGATAGATCTGATGGTCTGACGAAGATTCCTTAACACAATCTGCGATTCCTCCGAGAGCGTGGCTAGATACTCGTCCACGTTCGTCGGGCCGGGGATTCCCTTCGGTGAAGATTCATCGTTCATGGCATTGAGCTATACACCGGTCGGAGTTAACTATTGTGATTCAGGACAACAGAAACGAGGAATGTAGGACAGCGGGGGCTCACAGCGAAGCATCTATAAGATAAATCCTCGCAGACTCGAAACGGGGCCGTAGTCTAGCATGGTCTCTGGAGGTCTTCCCCCCAGGGCTGTACATAAGGCACCAGCCTGCGGTAGACTTCAGTCGTCTGCGGAGAGCTGGGGTTCCCCCGTTCGAATCGGGGCGGTCCCGCCACCTATTCTCTTGGTGTTTCTGTCGGGTGTGATGGCCGTGTTCCTTGCCACTCCTGTTCGCTATAGACGGAGGCTCGCACGGGAGTGAGGCATTGTTGATCGTATGCCATAGCGACGCCAATCAACAGGTCGGTCGGGGCGTGTTTCATTGTATACATTTGTCCAATTGACATTCCGAAAAGAACCTCATAACCGCCATTCCTACTATTTCAGCAGCTACTGGCGCTCAATAGAAATAACGGGGACGTCTTAACGGTTAAGGCTCGGAGAGGGCTGAGGATAACCCATTTTGTTATCCGACCTACATCTTATCTCTTTCCTCGCGAATGCTGTGGTGAATGAGAAACGGGGCATGCGGGCCGCTCGGGTCCGCCCTCCCCGTTACAGGAGGTATAGGTATACATGTTGAAACCACGAGGAACGCCAGACAGAGTCGATAGTCTGGCAAGAGCACAGTTCTTCTCCGGATTGCTCCCGATGGCGGCTATGGGCATTGCGGTAGCCCTTTTGGCGCTTGCACCCGCCCTCTGGAATACGTCTGTCATGACCGGACTCTTTCGGTTATCTGACAAGTGGGTATGTGGAGCAAATCTCATGAAGCCCACCGCCCAGACATACACGCCCTTAACGGCTGTGTTGTTCCTGTCAACCTTGATGCTTGAACGCAGTAATGGATTGGTTCTGGACTGTCTGGTCGCATTCCAGAAGGTTTCTGCCCCTCTGGGGGTGGGAACCGCTTTGGTTTCTTTCCCATTCTACGTACACAGCAAGCATTCCATTCTGGCGGCTTCGAAGGACACCACAGGCAGGAGCATACTCCAACGAGTTGGCAGGGCGCTTGCAGCTCTCATCGGGAGAAGCAAGAAGGTGTTTGGAGGTGTGGAGGTGACGCAGATACCCAGCACGTATGTGGCGGACGGTGACACAAGGGAGGAAGCGATCCATCGTGCCGAGATGTTCTATCAGATAGTCAGGGCCGTGCGGATGAGCGGAATCCCTTTCGGATTCATGTTGAAGCGGACCGTAGGGAAACTCCGTCTCATCTATCTCACCTATGCTGAGGACACGTCCGAACTACGAAACAGAGTCTGGAAGCTTCACAATATACTGTCAAGTTCTCTCAAGGGGTTTACTCTGACAACGCACAATGAGCTTGTCATTGACGAGCAAAGTCCACGAGATGCCGAGGTCACTGCCTACCTCGACGGTCCACTTGCTCCCGTCCAAGTCGGCCAAGAGGCGGCCGATGGACTGACTATTGCTATCGGATACCTCAGAAGTATTGGCGCAGGGTCCATCCAAGTCCTGGTCGAGCCAGCGCGTCCGTCACGGTGGAAACTCAATGGGCTGAAACGGGACTTCGAGTACGCGACAGGCCGTGCATCAAGGACGGTCTCGCATACGGGTGGTGGCCTCCTTCGACAGAACAATCACGAATCTGTTACCTTCACAGACATTGATGCGTCCAACGAGGCGAAAGACCTGACCATGCAGATAAGGCGCCACGAGGCAACTGATGCGTGTAAGGCGTCGATCTCTGTGACATGTGAGGAATATACCCGTAGTATTGCAGAGCAGTGTGCAAGGGATATACTGGCGGCAATCATGGGGCGCGTTCGACCATCATCTGAGCGCACTGGACTGTCAATCAAGACCAAGAAGAACAACAACACTCTCAGGGCACTGGCAAATGGCAGGCAACCTCCCAACTGGACCCTCATGGTCCCAGAGGAGATTGTTCCTGTTATGGTCATCCCACCCATTGATCTTGGCCTGGAGGTGGTCAATCGTGCGCGATTCGTAACAGGCAAGACTCAGTCTGCGGAGAATCCACCGGCCGAAACCCCGCGGCGCAGAACCACACCCCCTCAAGGGGCAGGCCGGTTCAGTCTGGGCTCGGAGCTTGATGAGTCAGGGGCTAAGGTGGGCCCCGTTCACTTCGCGCTTGAAGACATGGTTCGCCATGTGGAGGTATTCGGTGATACTGGGAGCGGTAAGACGTCCACTGTCAAGCGAATACTCAGTTCTGTTAACGGGTCCAAGATACCGTTTCTTGTCTTGACCCCCACCCTGACTGATGACTATGTCTCTCTTGCCGACAAGATCCCCTCATTGCGCTTCTTCACTCCCGGCGATGAGCAGACGGCTCCACTGCGGTTCAACCCTCATGAATTCTCGGAGGGGGTGTTGGTGAATACCATCCTAGCTGATGTCAAGGCGGCCTACATCGCCTCTGCACCCAGTATTGGAATCGTGAGGGAGTACACGGAGATGTGCATAGACAACAGTTTCGAACGATGTCAGTACGACCGCGATCACAACGACCACGGACATGCCGTCCTTATGTCTGACCTCCTTGATTCTGTCGTTCACCTCGAATGCGATGTCCTTGAATACAGTGACAGGCAGAACCAGGACCTCATTGGTGCACTTCGGGGCAGATTCCGGTCGTTGATGAGTGGTCCACTCTACCGGGTATTCAACACGTTGACGGGCATGACTGTCGAGGAGCTGGTCTCGGCTCCCACCATCATAGCATTGGATGGTCTAAGCGCAGATGAGCGGGCACTCTTTGCTTCACTCCTCGTCGTCAATGTGGCTCGGTACTTCCAGGCAAAAGCTCTGGAGATGGCTGAGGCGAAACCTCTGCAGTTCCTGCTCGTTTTGGAGGAGGCTCATCACTTTCTTGTTCGAACTGGTGAGCGATCGGTGGATGAGGAGCACGCAGCCCGAAGTCATGCCATCCGCTCCATTGTGGAGGTACTGCGCGAGTCGCGTCGTAATGGTCTGGGGGTTGTGATCTTAGATCAACTTCCCTCTAGTCTTGACGAACACGCCATGAGCCTCCCGGTCACCACCATCTTACATCGTCTGTCTACAGGTGTAGACCGGAGAACGATAGCGATGAAACTTGACCTCAACGAGGAGCAGCTGAAGATGGTCGGTTCTCTGCCTGTGGGACATGCTATTGCCAAGTTCGCAGGTGATGGGCAACCCATGTACATCTCGGTGCATCCTCCTCCAAAGAGAGTACCAGTCAGGGCAGGGACGAAAACCAGTCTGAGAGACTGGGTACGAGAACGCATGGCGCAGGTCTACAAGGAGTACCCTGCAATCAGTGTAGGGCTCAGCAATCCCTTCGTGTTTCTTGAGACCTCAGAATCACCGACCGGTGCATCAGTTGAGATCGACCTCAGAGTAGCATGGAATGTAGTGAGTTTTGCTCGTTCCGATTTTCTCGTAAAGAACTACATACCTTTCCTGCGGCGGAAAAAGATCATATTGCTGACCAAGCTAGCCGAACTGCTCTGGGTTGTTCTTGAACGCATAACAGGAGATTCAATCTCTGAGCCTTTTGTGAGCCTGTTCCTTCAGGTACTGCGTCCTGATAACATGGAGGAGTCAGAGGCTGCACGGCACGAGATACTGGTGGATGAGTTGTGGGCGCATTTCGGACGAAGACAGCTCGACTTTCAAGAACAGCTATACGAAGAGCGAATCACAGTTCTGCTCAAGGTCGTTGACGAGTACAGCTCGCATGTTGATAGGCGGATATCCATTCCCTTCCGAGATATCGTCCAGGAAGAACTGGCACTTCTCAAGAAGAAATGGAATGCGTCTGAGGTCGCGGAGCAAGAAGAAGCCCCAACAGCTCAGCCTACTGAGCAAGACCTTGATGCCGAAACCCAACGGTTCTTCTTGGCTGCAATCGAAACGCATAGCTTTTCGTCGATGTACTACGAGAGTCTAAGAGAGGCAGTAGATGGGGATTTTGGCAAGATAAGACGTATGCTGATTCGATTCGCTGAGAAATTTGGCCCTGAGGGCTGCAATGCGCATCATGTCGCCAAGTGGTTGTTTGAGCGTGCTGTGGTGATTCTTGATGCTCCACAGGATGTGCTCATGGCGGAGTCCATCCGGCGGGCAATCCAAGGAACTGCTTGATGGGGTCGTGGCTGTGGTCGACAACCCCGGGCAAGGCAAGGAGTATCATAAGAATGAGGCTAACGAAGAACACTCTGATACTGAGGATATACGGGAGAATCGGCTCGATGTTGAGAATCAGATGAGGGAGTTTAGAGGAGAAATCGAGGCCGAAGAAGAGCTTGAGTCACGGATGCGTGAATTCAGGGAGGAACTGGAACGAGTTGATGTTGATGCGCGGGTCCGCAAGTTCAGGGAGGAACTGGAGCAAGAAGAGAATGTGGGGAATAGTGGCGCAGCCGAGGTGGATGATGTCGGTGACAACACTGGCGAATCACCATCTGAGAGGGCCTCTCAGATAAAGGACACCTCCGAACAACTCCAGGAGCAGTACAGGTCAGAAATGAAGGAAAAACTCGAGTCAGACGAGGGGGAGGGCCGGATTCATGCCGAGCCTGAAGAGACCCCCGAGCAATCAGACACTGATCAATCGGAGCGGAATGAAGACCATGTGGAGGAGAATGCGGGGAGCCAGCAGGTCACAGTCACCATGGAGGTTGAGAGCACCGCAGATCCGGAGGAGGCTACTGAGAAGCGTTTGCAGACTGAGGATTCAGAGATTGGTACTGAGGAGAAGACAAGTGAAGAGGTTTCCGAAGAAATATCGAGCGAGGTATCCGAAGAGAGTGAGGGAGACAAAAGGTCGAAAGAACGAGACACTTCGGAGGAAGCACCGGAGAAGGCCGAGGAAGACGATATCAGAACCGTTGAAGAGGATATGGGGTCTAAGGAGAAGCAAACCCCGAATCCCCAAGGCATGGAAGTTCCTGAGGGAATGGAGCCCGAGAAGAACTCGAGGGATGATGCCACGCAGGCAGAATCACCTGAACCTGATGTTGGGACTGATGTAGCGGAATGCGAGAATGCCACTGAGGAGAGGGAAGAGGCTCCCACTGAGAACACATCGGAGAGAGAGGATGCAGTCGACGAGGACGAGGCTAACAGGGATAGAAGAAACACCCACAATGAACACACTACTCGATTCGGAGGACGCTCAACTATGTTTCCTGACGGCGACCCTGTGTGGCCGTCGATGTTCCCCGAAACGCGAGAGGAACGCCTCAGGAGGGTGCTTAAGGAGGAGTTTGACAAACTTTCCGAAGAGGAGAAGGAACAGATACGGAATGCAATCAAGGATTCCATGAAGACAGAAGACCTAGAGAAGCATCTCAAGATGCACAGAGAGTCGATTGACGACGATGACCAAGATGAGAAGATTCGGGATGCAGAGACTTTCATACGGGTGAGAGAGGCGCTTGAGAACTTGGAAGACCCCGAAGGCCTTGATGAGCTGTCCGAGGAGCTCGGGATTGACAGAGAGAATCTCGAGAAACTCGCAGACGACGCCAACGCACCCGAGCTTGTGAAGGACATCTGGAACTTGGAGGTGGAACGGCGTTGGGCAGAGATTCTCTTAGGTCAGCTCAACAATCTCTCTGGCAACTCTGGCGCAGGTGTGAGAGAGAATCCTCTTGAGTCAGTTGAGAATCTTTCTTGGGACAAGCGTTGTATCATTGTCACAGAGCGGCAGTACGAGGAGTCCCTTGCACGGCATCAGCATCTCAGATTTCGACTGGATTTCGATGATCGAGATAATGACGTGCGCGTGTTCTTCAAACTGAAGTTGTCCCTGGAACAGGGCAAGGTCAATCAAAAGGGATTCGCAGAGGAGCACAACATAGCTGTGAGGAAGATACGTAGATGGGCAAGAGAAGAGGAAGTCCCTAGTTTCCTGAGCGAACTTCATCGACTGGAGCTGAAACGGTTGTACGTAGGGGCCAATGGTGGGCCGCCTGAGGTCTGTATCGAGTCAACAGGCGATGTACGGAAACTGGCGGCCAGACACGGGCGGGAAAAGAAGGTCGACTACGAGCTGTGCGAGAAGTACTTCAGTGTGCTAGCCGAACCGGAGACCCTACAAAAGGACTTGGCACTGAAGTACGAGGTGTCCGACACAACAATCAGTCAGTGGCTGCGAGATACGGAACCACGTGACATCTCTGACCTACGGCGACAGGAGGAGGAGCGCATTCTCGAGGAGTGGTATCGGCAAAGAAAACTGAGACTTCCCCTAGAGGGAAGGCTTGAGAACACCGAGCGATATATCCGCAGAATCAGTGAACGGGAGGTTCTCGAGTTCGAGCTGAATCCCGATCGGATGAGCCTGCTCCATATGTACCATGACCAGTTCTTCTACTTCAACGATATCAATTCCTTTGCGTCGTTGCTCGCGGATGTCAAGGAGGCTCTTACCGGAAACAGAGGCGGCGAGTTGCGGAGCACTGCTGAGAGACTCGAGCGTCTCATGGACGATGTATTCGGTCCGCACAAGGTCCCGCGAGTCAACATCACCAAGATGCGAATCCGCGGTGACCATCTTGAGTTTCTTCTTAGTGTATCGAATCGGTCGATCCGCGATCTTGAGGGCGAGATTTCAAAGATCACAACAGAGAATGGGATGGGTGGTATCCCCAATCCGAAGTTTCCCTCTAGAGAGGACCTGTTGGTGATCTGGGCAAGGGTAATCGCGACGATAGTCTGCGATGGGAGTCTGAAGAAGACCGCTGCGGTAGCTTACCATGAGCCTGAAATCGCGCGGATCGAGATCTTTGAACGGACCGTACAGAGGCTAGGTGAAGTCTTTCTCGACCCTCAGTGGCGGAAAGACCATAATTGCTACATCGCTCATCTTCCTGCCGTGATTGGACGGGTACTACAGGAACTTGGTCTACCCACAGGCGACAAGACGATTCACAATCCGGAGATAGACCTCTCACTGTTCCGGGAGTCTTGGGAGGCTCTCTGCGCAATCATCGAGGACTCGATTCCACAGGATGGCACGGTGTTGCCGAGGGCAATCTCTTGGACATTCTCCAATGCTCTGAATGCAGGGAACAAGAGGGAGGCCTACGACTTCGAGCCAATCCTCGACAACGAGGAGGTAGCACTCATCAAAGAGTTTGGAAAACCGAGGAGAAAATGCTGGAGCCTAGAATGGGGTGATATCGATAGACTTGCCAAGTCCGCGGACAGGGTCACTAGTAGGCTTGCTCTAAGCATCGCAGAGAAAATCATGCAGAATCCGAACAGACTGGTAAAGAACATGCAAGACATCGCCGCCACACTGGGGGTCAAGGTGGCCATTTCTCCAGGCACTCTTAGACTCATGCGCAAGAGCGATAGGGTATCGATTTCATGGTATGCTCGCACTAGAACTATCGACGATATGATCAGGCTGGCTCTCATTGCTCCTCCCAATGATGTCAGGAAGAGAAGGCTACTTAGTGGTTACTTGGAAGAGAGACACGAGCAGGTGTCGCAGATAAGGGCGGAGCTGATTAGACGAGGAGTTAAAATCCAGAAGGGAGGAATCTATTCGTGAGTAAGATGTTGGATAGAGCTGTGGCGAATCTCATGGATTTGTTGGATTCATGCGACAAACGAGGACTACCTCTTGAGGACTTGAAACAAGCTCTGACTGATAGGATTCGTGCCGAGAGTGACTTAGACGACAATAATCTGGCAAATCAGGCTATCCGGCATGCCTTGGACAATTGGCTCATCGACCAGACCATTGACTATCGCCACAATGAGAGAGGCGTAGAGGTTGGACCGCTCATCTGGTTCTGCCGGAAGCTCACACAGGAAGAGTCTGAAGAACTGAAGCAACTGCCTGAGATCGAGAAGGAGATCATAAGAATACTCAGAGAGCAAGAAACCGAAGATGATCTTGGAACGATAAGAACAACGAACCTTCTGGAAACGCTCAGGGCAAGAGGAGTTGAAGCGAAGTCTGTACCAATGGTCGAGGGCCATGTAGCCGATTTCTTCACAACTGAGGATGGCAAACTAGTAAGATGGCACTATTTGATTCCCGAGTTCGAGCTGACCGAGGAATACAACCAGGGAATGAGAGAGCTCGATGAAATGTCCTTGCAGAAGGAGCTTCGGCGCGAGCGGGAAGGGTGATGGGCATTGAACGTTGCGCATGTTCTAGAAACTGCCTCTCTTTGGCATACCTTCATATAGTCATGGCCCCATCTGTTCCTCTCGGAGGGTTGTAACGAATTGGGCTTCTACACTCTGGGAAAGGGACGGGAAGCGCAACATTACAGTGGTGAACAATACCGCCATGCTGTTTCTCGTTTCTTGGAACAGAAAGGGCTTCTTAAGATAGTAGAATCCCCGATAGAAGGGTCATACGAAGATATCATCTTCCTAGATAGACAGGACACTAAGGTCCTAGTCGAATGCAAGAATACGCGAGTTTCACCCTTCTCAGAAACTTTCCTCCTTCCATTCGGACGTCAACTGTTCAAGTTCTCCAAGCTCCTGCCTGAAGATCGATTCCGCTTCATATACTTCGCTCGGTCCTTCTCAAACCACGAACTCCTTGAGAAGGTATTCGAGAACTACGACTGGGATGAGGCACTTGGTTTGCTTGGAAGAGCGGTAGAAGTGCTTCAGAAGAATACAAGGAGCGAAGACAAGGCCGCTGCAGAAGCTCTCTCCGGTCTGGATATTGATGTCCTGAAGTCATTCATTTCAAGATCCGAAGTGTATTGCGGGGATATTCTGACAATAGACCGGTTCATTCAGTCAGACAATAGGCTTGTCCAGAGTACCCTTTCCCGCTTGGTTCTTCCGGCAAAGCAGATTGCAGATGCACTATCTGGAATGGGCGAAATACCCTCCCTTCAAGAAACACTTGTAACAAACCTCTATGGTGTGCTAGAATTTCCCACGTCTATCTATGCTGCCAGAACTGACTACAGATGGGCCAGGGACTTGCTGGAGGATATAGGTGAGCGACCTGACCCTTTCATTTTGCGGGAACGAAGAATACTAACCTTCTCTGATTTGAACAAAACTGAAAACCCATTGGCCGAGGCGAAATCGGACAATACGGTCTGGCTCAAACCAATTACCGAGGTCTTCGACACTTCTGAGAAGAAGAGATGGCTCACTCACTTACTGAATGAATCAGCATACTCTCATCTTAAGTCCCTTGGAATGTGGAAACGAAGTAGGTCGGGGCGACCGATGTTCTTCTTTCCGTCTGATGACGGACTTGAGTGCTATTGTGAGTGGAAGCCTGGAACGCGACGAATAACACGGGTGCTTACGAAGGAGAAGAAATCCTTCTGGAAACATCAGGGGATTTCGCTGCGGTTTATGCAGATGGGTGACGAGTACTACCTAATGCTGCAGCCCGGATTCTACTTCACGACAGATGGACAGAATCGTGTAAAGGCAAGACTGATGACGAAGTTGTCATCCGGAGCTTGGGCTCGACACGGTAACAGACGCCTTCTATTCGACCTCATGTTTTGGATGAATCTGGTTTCAGGGGGAAAACCCACTCTGGAAATAGCCACAGGGGGCCCTCCAATTCAAATCGATGCTAGTCCTGTAGACTGCCAAGTCGGCTTCGGCATTCCTGAAGATTTTCAGAAACGCCTTTCGGAGCGTATCAGACGTCCGGTCTGTAATCTATATCATGCAAGGCAGCCAACGCTCGAAGAATACAGCTTTGACGTAGACGACCATCAAATCACGGAACAGGAATTTGGTTGCGGGGAGGAAGAAGACGATGTCTGGAATTAGCGAAGTCGGGATTGTTCCCGATGTTGAGCTTCTCTTTGGCGGAGGAAACCGGTGTATCGACCAGAGAACGGGCCTGAGCTTGTTTGGTCCTATTCTACCCCGTGGCACCGAAATACCCATGCGCATTTCTCTAGGGGTCATTGGCTCCAAGAGAACAAGTGACTTGCTACTCAATCTGATAGGACGACTTGCGCGTCCTATTTGGTCTCCTCCGTCAAAAGGCTTCATGCCAGACTTCCCGGGTCTATCGATGGATTCGCCGCTTGGTTTTTCTATCGAATGTAGTACGACCGATTGCCAGATAATCACGGCCAAGGAATTGAAGCAGCTGAGTGAAAAGAAGGACTTCGACGGGAAAGTAAGATTCGCATATGGCTGTCTGGAGCAGAAATTGCAGAATTTCTCTGAAAGGGAGCCGAAACCTCAGATTGTAGTCGTCGCATTACCTCCCGAGTTCGAAGAAGAATGTACGAAATATTGGGATAGGTTCGGCCGGCCAATTGCCAAGAAACGCCGGAAAGTCAGGACTGACCCTCATGATGAGTATGAAGCACTTGAGGAGGTAATGACAGAGGAGGCTGAAGAGATTCATTTCAGCTCCATGTGGAGAGTGATCAAGTCCAAGGGAATGCAATTGGGCATTCCGACTCAGGTTATCAGACCGTCGACGCTCCTAGGAACAAATGTTCAGGATATGTGTACAGTTGCTTGGAATCTGGCTGTTGCGTTTTGTTACAAGGCTGGTGGTCATCCGTGGCGGCTGGCCAATGCCTCCATCGGAACGTGTTTTGTCGGCATCTCTTTCTATGAGTCAAAGACGAATCTAGATCTCAAGACCAGTGTTGCTCAGGTATTCTCTCACCGTGGTGAGGGCTTAGTGCTAAAGGGCGGCAAGGCAAGAAAGGAGGAGTCTGATCGCCAACCACACCTGAAGAGGGGGAGTGCCAAGAGGCTTCTTGAACAGGTCTTGGACACATATAGGCGGCAGGAGGGACATCCTCCTCACAAGGTAGTCATTCACAAGAGCTCCAAGTTCAGCGAGGAGGAATCCGATGGAGTTCTATCTGCTCTAGATAGTGTTGAGCAATCCGATCTAGTTGCAGTTGGAGGATCCGGCTTTCGCCTGCTAAGGGCAGGTGATCATCCACCGATTCGAGGAACCTACTCGGTTACGACCGATAATCGATTACATCTCTACACGAAGGGATATGTGCCGTTTATGGGACAGTATTGGGGCCCTTCTACACCTCGCCCTTTGTCTCTACTGCAGCACGTCGGAGATTCTCCTAACCAAGCACTATGCGAAGATATCCTCGGACTAACAAAGATGAACTGGAACTCGGCCGCCTATTGCCTCAAGGAGCCAATAACTCTGAGCTTCTCAAGAACAGTTGGTGGTCTTTTGTCCGAATCGGAAACTCGAACAGAGCCAAGAACAAGCTATAGATTCTACATGTGATTCTTTTGGAGTGTAGATCAAGCGGAAGAAAGGACTCAACTTGGTTTCACGACATCCTGTCGACTTCGGGTCTGAATCCAGATGGGGAATGTAAGGGAACATAGACCCCAAACAGGGTGATAGAGCGGGAAATGCGTCTATGAGTCGATTGTGCACTACAAACGGACGATGAGAAAGCCCGGGTGAATACCTCTTCAGAGTATGCTTCGTGATTGAGAGATTTGGTTGCCATGCATCTCACTTAGCAGTTGCAGGTCTACTAGGATTCCCATTCATAGTTTGCGTGGTCTAATATTCTGAGTAGGTCGGCAAGCCAAGTCAGGAGGTAGACGAGGATTCTGTCCACTTCATCCTTGCTAACGAGAATCGGATCCTTGTGGCGTTGTTTATCGATTGTTTTCTGAAGAGATTTCGAGTAGAAGAAGAAGTGATTGAAGGTCCTTTTCACCAACTCTCTTTCTTCATCAAGCTTTTTGGTACTATTCTTTTTGGCCCAAGCAAGAATTAGGCTTAGTTTGTTTCGGGTTTGGCCGGTTGAGGGTCTTGATTCACTCTCGGGAATCATGCTGTCGCGTAGTAGTATATCTGTTATCCTCTGAACGAAAGTCAGGCAGTTCTGAACCACTATTCTGGAGTTGATGTCAGTTCTTCCACTCTCTTGTTTCTCCAATGTTTCAAGCAATTCCCTTAGCAAATCTGGGCTGAGGATTTCCATTTTCTCTGCAACATACACTCTGCTTCCCTCAAGCAAATGCTTTGTCGCTTCTCCGAACTCGATAGAAACGAGCTTTGTGAGTGCGAAAGCGTGGACTCGTGACCTGACTGCCTTGACGATACTCTGCATGCGATACACGGGCATGGTCGCAACCCAAGTTACGATTGTCTTATTGAAACCATCATCTTGAACAATGGAATCCGAACGAAAAACAGGAGTATTTGCCTCTTCAAGAACCTCGATTGGTTCACTTACTAAGAATGTGATGGATCTGACATCATTTGCCCGGTGTATCCTTTCTAGAAGGTCTGAATCGGGCGGGCTGTAGGTTATTCTTGGTTCTGGACCACTTGCCAAGAGATCGGCCCACCTGTACAGTGGGGTTCGATATTTCGGCGGAACAGTGTCTTCTTCTTTCAGTAGACCTCCTTGAGGATAGCCTTGGAGTTCCAGCGCTATCCAAACATGCTCATCGCTTTCTGGGTCAAGCAGCTCGGCTGCTCTCAAGGCCATTCTGAGAAGACTACTTGTTGATACCGACTCATCGTCGGAATCCTCTAGAATCTCTCTTAGCAGCTTTTTGGCCTCTTGCCGTCAATAGTCTATCCCTCACTACTTCGGTGGAATCTCACCGGCTAGTCTATGCCATCATTCAAATCCTTTTCGCATAGAAACTCCTCTAGAGTCAATGAATAGAAGCAGGACCTATCTTGGACGCTTCTTTCCTAGTCACACAATCGACTATTCCACGGAAACGAAAACATAGTTGACAAATACAGTTGCGCTCCACGTTTTCCAACAACTCTATCAAGGAGATTTTCGGTGTTGCTTCTTCTCCCGAGCTAGAACAGAGCAAAGGTTGCTAGCCCAGTCCTTTTCATTGGGACATGGATGTCCCAGACCTCCTGGTAGAAGAGTACGTACAAGTAGCTCTTTTATCGTGGCTCTACGAATGAATCCTTACCATGATGGATGGGATGATGCAGCGGCTACAAGTCCTCTGTTGACCATGCACGCGGCTCGAGAAATGAACAGTGGTTGTAGTTAACATAACTCCAGCATTCGTTCTAGAAATATTGTTGTCAATTATGGAGTACGCAGTCATCTGCGCCGCTTGGGCCTGGGCAAAGCCAAGGCTCGCTTCAGGATTTGGACTTCGGAAACAGATTCGGCGATGGCGCTCCGATGGATTGCCGATTGGCTCGACGGTGAGCAGAGTATTCTGCGAACTGTTCTCGAGGTATTCAGTCGCACTTAGTGGGGCTGGAGGGTGTGCAGCTCACGATTGAGCTGTATGCTCACCATTAGACTGTCTGGACCTAGTTTGTCTATTCTACGAGTGTTTGATGGAGAAAAACGACTAGACCTTCCAATGAGTCTATCTCGTCTTTTATGTGGTCCTTGAAATCTTTTCTACTCATTTCTTCGAGGCGCACTTCTTTCGAAACTTGGAGCCGATCATGCAGTTTCGGTTTGCCATCCAACTGCCTAATCTCCTCATATCCATGTGATTTGTCCAATGCGGGCGCGAAACCATACACCTCATACTCCTTCGACTTCTCTAGTATGTTCAGAAGGGACCGATAATCCAATCTCTCCTTGAGTCGTTCGAGATCTGTACTCCGCCTAGGGCATCGAACGCCAATGTGAAGGGAGTCCTCACCCAACCTAAAGAAAAGAAACGTGCTCTTCTCGCCCTTTCTGAAAGGAAATGTGATTCTCTTTCTTGTAAGACTACCATCCGAACCGCTCCCTTCCAATAACCAGTCAAACTTAGCCTTCACCGATTCTCTAATTAGTTGGTCTAGCACCGAAAGATTCTGCTTTACATCAAAATAGGATTTTATCTGTTCTTTGTTGATTCCAGTGTATGATTTCATCTTCATTTTCTCCAATACCCGGGCCATTTCACGGCACAGGAATGAGGCAAACCCGGTGCCGCGGCTTTTCTCTGCAATATCTATGAGAATTTGGTGGACGTCTTGCCAAGTCGCAAGTCTCACATCCTTTTCGGGGACCTCTCCCGCTCGAATCAGTTTTTCTACCTCATTTCTTGTTTGAGTATTCCAGTCGAACGTCAGCAGGAGTGCACAATCTTGCTCATGTTTCTCATGGAGTAGTTTGTAGTACTCTCGAATCTGGCTCATTTTGTGCTTGTCATCTATCTTGTTTTCAAACCCGATAACATATTTCTGACCAGTGATCAGTCCATCGATTCTTCGCCCCTCTCCAATATTGACTTGGCTTTCAACTCTGAAATCCTTCTTCCAATTATCTCCGAGCTTGAACCCCAGTTCTTCGAACAAATCCCTACAAGCAGGGGATTGATGTTCAGCTAATCGGTCAAGAAAGGCAAGAAACCAATGGGTTAGCATATCCTCGATTCTTCTCTCTGGCCTATAGAAAAGGGTAGAGATCATTCAGATGAACCCCCAACTCTCGGTTAATCACAGATGTAGACTTTGACAGATATGTCTGTTCCTCATGGAGGTTGGAGCTACGCTCCGGATGAGGACTATGCCGATGGACAGATAACCGGATGTGGACACCATATCAAACGGGTTTCTGATTAGGCGTGTCAATACCGACGTAGACGGGATTTCTAGGTCTCTGTATCGAAGTATTTTGCCATGCCTTTCGCGAGATTTTTTACCTCTTCAAAGCTTTCTCGAATCCGGTCATCAAATCCTTCTGCTATTCTCCGTAGGTGGTAGATGTCCTTGCCGAGCAGACTACCGCAGGCCCATGCTCCCTGATTGAACTCTACGTGGGAACACTGTGCTGCTTTGCACAAATCTGCAACATCCTTCATCGCTTCAATCTGGTCTTGGGGCAGATTCTTTCCCATAACCACGGAATATGCTTGTCGGACCCACGTGTCAACAGGCTGTATGAGGTGTATGGTGTCTAATTCATCTTCAGGGATTTTCTCAATGCATACGATATCTCTAAGATAGAATGCGGCAATCTTGTTTCCCACACCTCGAATCTGTTTAATGAAATCATGCGCTGCTTTCGCTTCGCCGCGGGTCAGAAGATTCGTAACACGACCGTAAAGGTTTGGAGTCTTGTCTTCACACAGAACACTCAGGACACCCTTGTCTTCATTGATAGGATTGTTCGTGGGGTTGAGTGAGAGATCGGGGAAGTACTTCCCAGCCAGTTCCTTGTAGACTTCCCAAACTCTTCTCACATCCGACGGTTTGATGTATCTGGACGACCGCGGAATCTCCCTCTCAACGGAGAGGGCCGCTAGTGTTCGGTATCCTTGGGCGGCGCCCTGTCGTTCATGGGCATAGTTGTGAACGAAACAGATAATGGAATCCGCGAGAGAATTCGACTGTTTTCCAACTAGGGGATTAGAGAGCAATCCAGTTCGGCATACTATTGCCCCTCTTTCAAGATTCTCAATCATCTTTCTCTGTCTAGTGGTTAGCCTCAATTGAAATGCCTATGAGTAGATAACACGGGAACGTATTATTCTATCGCGGATAGTCTTCTCCCTGCTGCTTGAAGTCACAATCGGCAATTTCCCTTGCCTCTCTGGCTTTGAATCCGGTCGAACCGGCTAATCTACTCACTTCTCCACTCTCAATAAAATCCTGAGATAGTTTGTGTAGGTCCTAGTTTCGGATGCTTCACGGGCATTGAGTTTTATCATGGTGGGAATTGGGTAGGTGCCGTATTATGTGATAATCAATGATTGCCAGCAAGGCACTTTTATAAGTCGGGATACTGTTACGATGTATCAACGTCCGCCAAGTGGGCAATATCAGGGGAGTGGATTTCAGATGGAGAACAAAAAACGAGAGATGTTTCTTGGAAAAGTAAGGGAATGGCAACATAAGGCCAAGCAAGAGGTCGATGCCTTCAATAGGTACATTTCGGTCTTTATAGCCTACAATATCCTATACAATCTATACAAGAAGACGAAATATCCAGGAGCTGATCTATCGAGCGGGGATTCTACACGAGCAATTGCTACCATTGATCTGGTAGAAGACCCAGATGAACTGATTTCCTTGCTACGGCCTTGTCTAGATCGATACTTGAATATGCTTCCTATTTATCGAGAGGAGTATTGGCCTAGACCTCCTTCTGGACTGCCAATCACAAAGAAGCTTAAGGAGGCAATCAGTTCAGATGAATCAAGAGAGGCTATCAGAACCCTTTTGATGTGGCTGTATAAAGTCCGATGCAACTTGGTCCATGGTGAGAAAGGCTACAAGGATACCGATCAGATGGACCTTCTCTCGGAAAGCAGTGTCATCCTCGACAAGATATTGGGGTATCTGATGAGAAGATATGAAGAGCTTCATATAGACTAATGTGAGTGAAACTACCCCTCCATAGGAATCGAGAAGAAGCACCATAGACGTTCCTTCTTCCGATGGAAAACCATAATTGGCTTAACTCCCCTAAAGACGTGAACAGAAACGTGGACAATGGACCACGGGGAATGCGAAATTGTCACTGAACCAGATGCTATCATCCGAGGACCACATTGGATTTTATACTGCCATCGGTTTCTCTTTGACAGCATTACTGACACCGTTGTTGCTGGATTTACTCCCAACTCTATTTGAAACGGGGATCGACGATGTCCTAACTGCCACGTTGAGTACCTTGCTTATCCTGGGTGGAGGCACTGGACTCATCACAGCTCTGTTGTTCATCAGCAATGTTGACAAGGCAGCTGACAAGTGGATCGAAGGAGTGGCCAAGTACGGTTCAAAGCGAGATGCATTACTCTTCTGGAAGGACAGTCGTGAGTGCAACAGTGATCTCCAATGTCTGGTAGCCACAATAGACCAGGTTGTCACAAACTGGTACAAACCAACATGGACTGCTACTTCTGAAAGCACACTCAATATAGTCGAGGGTGCAATGGACTCGTTGGTCGTTCAGAAAATGCTCTGGAAACTCAAGCGCCGAGCAGGTGTCGGCATCCTGTTCATTCTCTGGAGTATTGCTCTGTGGGAATACTTGTTAGGCCTCAGTTGGCTCATACTAGCCCTTGCAGTTTTAATTGGGCCTCTGATCATTGTCGACACAGCTTTGCGAGGAACTGCAAGAGAAATCACACAACGCCTAGAGCGGATAGCGTTTGTTGACTACGCTAAAGACGCACTGCAAAATTGGCACCCCACCGAGTCGCCTATCGGGGAGGAAACACGAATGAATATCATCGAACGGCTGAAAGATGCCGCAAGCGATTTAGAACGGATAGCCTCTGCAGGACAATGGAGCCGCTTTTCCAACACGTACGATTGGTTTCTCTATGAGATGAGAGAAGCCATGTCACGGGTTTCCCCTACCTCTCATGTACTACTCGCAGCTTGGCAAGGTGCCTTTGCTGAGTGTACCATCAAGAAGGCCAATGGGGAAAACTGTGAACGCCTTAAGAGATGGTTTGAGAATCTGATGGCTGTGTTCGAGATGACGGGTCAATTTGACGAGCTGAATTTGACTCTCATTCCCACACCGGACAACTTCTTCAAGCCCGAAGCTGTATTCTCTCAGCCGGTTGGGGACAATCGCACTTACAAGAACCGGTCTAACATTGCGGGATTACTAAGAACTGCATTTGACAGTCTTGACGAAGAAGAGAAGGTCAGATGGATCAACGCAGCCGCGAAGCAGTACTATCCTGCCTCTTCGGCCCTAGGTGAGAAGTTCTATTCCTTTGCCTGCGAGTATGATGGGAATAGTCTATCCAATGAGGCGTACGAGAAACTGGCCGAGAACCCCAACCCTCTGAATAGAACAACAAGGGAATTCATTCTCGCAGTTCGTGACGCAAAGATATCAGACGAGGTCAAGAGGAACTTCTACGACAGAGTCAAATCGCGTGGAGGACTCGCTGATGATATAAAGAACCTAGCCCTAGAAAACCTCAAAGGATTGCGTGCATGGAAATAGGATCTGGCATGGCACACTGTCAAATTCATTGCATCGAGCTTCAAGGCCGACTTAGGCCTGCCATCTGGTTTGCCGCAATGATGATCTCTTTTGGTTAATCTAGTGGGATTGCCTCTTCTTACGCACGGAACAAGAAAGGCGGCGAAGGTTTTCAAATCGGGGAGGTCCCGCATTGATTTCTTGTGCTAACATCAGGACAACGGCCGATTCAGCTCATTTAGTCACTTCGAGGTACTCGCGAGCAAAGACTGAAATCCGGGAAGAGCATAGCCCCATATCGGTGGTGTTTGGGATGAACGTTTCAGAACTTAGTAAGTACTTCCCTAGTAGTTACTTGAAAATACTAAAGGAGAGATCTCTTAATGAGATTTGGCCTGCGCAGGCTGAGGCAATAGAGAAGGGTCTCTTGGATTTCGAGTGGGACAGTTTCTTGGTGAGTGCACCGCACGGCAGCGGCAAGACATTCGTAGCTGAACTAGCGATAATGAAGAAGCTGTACCAGAATATACACGGACTGATTCTATATCTGGTGCCGTACAAGGCTATGGCTAGAGAGATCGGGGAGCGCTTCTCCTTTCTCGAGAATACATCTTTCGGCAGACAGGTTAACATATGGACAGGTGACGAGGCGATAGATGGAGATCCGTTGGTGGAGAGCAACGTACTGGTCCTCACATATGAGCTGTTCCAGCTGATGCTGAGGACAAGTTTGGAGAGAGTCCTGAGTGTAGATCTTGTTGTCGTGGATGAACTGCACTTCATCGAAGAACACAGGCGAGGAGCTCGTCAGGAGGCGGCCATTACCCAGCTTCTTGCTAATCCACAGCGTCCTCCGATCCTGGCCCTCTGCTCCGTGGTTTCAAACACTGACCAGATAGAGCAGTGGCTTGAATGCGAAAAGCACTCTGTCTTGTCTCATTGGAGGCCAACGCCGCTTCGTGAAGGAGTTCTCGACCCCGACACGCACACTATCGACTTCTATGAGAATGGAAGTCTGGTCTCTCATGAAGAGCTTGAGTACGAGTCGGATTTGGACAAGGATGCAGTTCTCGTGTACATGGTGCTAGACTACTTGGAAAGTGATACTGACATTCGCGCTCAGGTTATCATCTTTGTACCAACGCGAAAGGATGCTCGAAGGCTTGCCCAGATCATCTCGAAACACCTAGCTGGCAGGATTGCGTCTGAAGATATTGAACTCCCCGAAGAAGACATCATTCGTTCACATAAACTGCTTGACGAGATTCGCTACTCATCAGAGAATACTATCCGCACCTTCCACAAGCTCTTCTCAACTGGAGTTGCATATCACCATGCGGGTCTTGGAAAGACCCTCCGATCCTTGATTGAATCTGAGTTCAGGCAACGGCGACTGATAGTATTGGTGTCGACAACCACCTTGGGCGTTGGGGTCAATCTTCCTGCATCGCGTGTGTACTTCTACGATACCAGAGTTGCCCAATCTTCAATATCATCAGTCAAGTACAAGAATATGGCTGGACGTGCCGGTCGATCTGGACTCCAAGAAGAGGGCGAAAGCGTGATTCTGACAGAATCGACCATGGATATGGAATCCTCTTTGGACGAATACATCCTGGACACAGAGCCACGGCTCGAATCCTATCTTCTCCGCGACGCTTCGGAAACTCAGTTAGCACTCCTGTCATGGATCTGGCAGGGGATGCGATCTCTCTCGCAACTCGAGGTAACTCTTTCCAGAAGTTTTGCTCCCCCTGATATGGACCGAAGAACGGAACTGACTCTGAAGAATTCTCTTGATGCGCTCACAAGATATGGGTTCATCTCCTCAGATGGAAACGAATCGGAAACCCGCTATGAGTGTACAGACCTGGGGCGGGCGGTCATCACTAGTGGTGCGATACCGAGCGATGCCTGTCTTCTGATTAGAAACCTAGGTGAGTCGTCGGAGGTCTTCAGAGGAAAGGCGTTTGACCGGATGGCTGCCCTCTTCTATCTATGCTTGACTAGCCGATTCGACAGCTCCTTCTTCGGCCATGAAGTATCGAACGAATCGCAGTATAGCCGATATATCGCCAATATGGACAGCTCTGGTCGTGAAATGACCGTGCAAGTAACACGTCGCCGTCAACAAGCGTATTTCTGTGCATCACTCTTAGACTCATCAATTTCGGAAGAGTCACTGAAGGATATAGGCGACAAGCTAGGACAGTTCCATTCTCCCGAGGAAGTCATTGAGCGGCTAGTTCCTAGTGCGGTGGAAGTGCTACAGCAGTACTTGACGATAGCTGACAAATGCGGTCCGGAGAAGGTCGGCAGTTGTGGGCATTTGATTTCACACCTCAGGAGACTTCGTGACAGTCTAGAAATCGGGTCGGACCACGCTAGCGCAGACCTGATACGTCTCTTTCGGCGCGATGTTAATGGAAGAAAGATTGTTCAAAGTCTTCGAAGGATGGATATATCGACAGTAAGAGATCTCCTAGAGTATCCTTATGAGGACTTTTCACCTCGAGATACTGGGCTGAGCTCGCGAGAGTTCTATGACTGCAAGGCTCGAGCCCTTTGGTCAGTCGAGGATTTGACCAGACGAAGAGCGGAGTACGTCCGATTATTGGCGAAGTACATGGGCAAATTCACAGATAACGTAGAGAAGCTTCTACACGGGCCCGATGCTTTTGAAGAAGGAGTCCGGAGTGCAATTACCGGGCTTGGGCAGTTCTGGCCTGGGCTTGAATCGCAGCAGGTACGTGATCGGGGCGCAGGTGCCAACATACCTCGGCCGGAAGCATACCTTGTTTCCTCAGGAGGTAAGGTAAGGCTTTGTTTTGAAGCAAAGACTAGGACTGACGGAACGCCAATCGAAAGTCATTCCGATGCGCTCTCCCCGCTCCAGAAATGTCAAGGGCGGTCAACACACAGAATTACTGTAGGTTGGCTTACTTTCGATAGAAATCTTCATTCTGTGGCAAAGGATAGAGGTGTGACACTCCTTGATGCTTCGACTTTCGCTCTACTATATGTCTGGGCTCTCTCAGGGCTTCTTGACTCAAGAGAATTCGTGAGTGTTCTTGCGAGATGTGGCATTGTCCAACCAGAGGCCTTTGAAACGCACGCCCCTCGCTGGTGGCCACCTTCGCCATCCGTCTAACTGATTATCAAACCCAATCGATGTTTCGATGAAGGGCGTTTTGGAGGTAACATCAACTAAAGACAATAGAGATGCCCCCTGAGAATGAGGAGCTAGATTGCGAAATCCGTGCACTAGTATACAGTAGCCGCCAATAATAGCACGCCATATTGCTCCAAAATGGTAACAAAGGGTCAATTACCTCTTTTAAATAAAGCAACTCTAATTACACTGCTAAAGGCATCCAATACCTCTATCCGCTCTCTGCTTTCTCTGTCCGAACATTCAAGCAATACCGATACACCGTATTGTACGATGAGAGGTGTGTGAATCATGACCGAGAATGGTGGCCTGAAGGTCGCCCTCTTCAGGTTCATTGCTGTGCTCCGCGTCGTGCTGGTCCTGACCACCGCGTCGATGCTCCCCCTTGACCTATACCCGGAGGCCTCCGCGAACATCGGGGGCCTAGTCCTCTTCGTGGTGTTCTCGACTCTATTCATCGGTATCGTGTCCGCGGCTTGTCTGAAGTCGCAGTCGGAGGAACTTGGCAATGAGTTGAAATTGCATATGGAGAAACCTGAGAGAGAACAAGATGATAGATGGAGCTGTCGCAATTCTAATGGATTTGCTGGACACGTGCGGCCAGCGAGGGTTACCTCTTGAGGACCTGGAAGAAGCTCTCAAAGACAGGATTGAATCTCAGGGTGACCTGAACAAGCCAAGTCTGGCAAATCAGGCCATCCAATACGCCCTAGACAACTGGCTCATCGACAAGACAATCGATTATTGCCGTGACAGTAGGGGCGTAGAGGTTGGGGAGTTACGCTGGTTCTTGCGTGCACTCAGTGAAGAAGAGTCTGAGGAATTGAAGCAGTTGCCTGACATCAAGAAGCAAATCATAAGAATCCTTAGGCGTCAGGAGACCGAACGGAGGTTGGGGATGATGAGGGCCGAGGAGCTCTTGAAAAGACTGCAAGACAAAGGATTCGAAACTCAGTATGTCCCGATTGCGGATATTCGTGTTTCTGATGTCTTCAAGGCTGAAGAAGGCAAACTCGTGAAATGGATCCGCCTGATTCCCGAGTTCGAGCTGACCGAGGACTTCAAGCAGACAATGGAAGAGCTCGACAAGATCTCTCTGCAGAAGGAGCTTCGGCGCGAATGGGGGAGGGGTGAATGTGGGGAGCCCCGCCGCTTCTTCCTCCACCTCACTTCCCGTTCTCTACGATGCCATGGACATTGTTGGATTCCCCCTTTTCTTTCACTTCACGTCGGCACGGTAGTCTTGTTGTATCAGATGCTCCAGAGAGCTTAATGCACTCTTTGCGAGGCTTAGAATTCTGACCTTTGCAGAAAGAATCTCTTCCCGTGTATATGGGAATGCGTTTCTAGTCCATTGTTCAAGAATGTCGCAGGCAACAGAAACAGTTTCAGGGTGTTCTAGGTGGCTGAAGTAGTTCCTGAGATTGTTTAATTCCCGGAAGAACATACCTGCTTGGTTGTATTTTTCGCGGCGCTCTGAACCAATGCTGAAACCTAGCCAGTTGTAGATTAGCTTGTGCTCTCTTTCTTCGGATTGATTGAATTGCAGTACCATATCTGATGCTTCAATCAAGAAATGATGAAGCAGGTTAACGAAGACAGACAGACCCTCTTCATTATGAGGCAATAATTGAAGCCTAACAACTATCTGCTCTGTCGAGGGGGTGGATCGAAAGAGGCTCTTCTGATGGACTCGAGCACAGGCCCGAAACAACTGCATTTTCTTTTCGACAAGCTCTTTGATTAACCTTGGTATCTCTCCAGCCTCGAGATGCTCTTGTGCATCTGTTAGTTGATTCTGTTCTTTGGAGTCTTCCGGCGATAGCAACTCGTCGACGCACTCAGTGACGATTCCTTTGGCTATCCGATGTACAGACTCTTGATTTACCGCACGAATCTCAAAGCCTTCATTATCGATGGTGTGATATTTCAAACCGCTCTTTTCACGCAAGGCCATCAACGCTTTGCTTGCTGCCGCGAGTTGGTATTTTTCTGGTATCTCGGGTTCATCATCGAAAGAGAAGAAGACATCATATTCTTCATCAGATGTATACCCGTTGCAGAGGGCCGCTGCAACTCTCAGATTTGCGATAATCTGCCAAGATATCTCCGGAAAACAGACTTCATCTTGCAGGTATCTCCGAATCTCCGGTGCAATGACGTAATTGAGTTCACGCAATTCCTTTCCGCGAGTTGAAACATAGTAGTGCACGGAAACAGAAAGTCCCAAACTTTTTAGACCTTCAAGGAGTTCATTTTTCGCTCGCTTGGCCCGCTTGTCCAGAAAGATGATTTCTTGCCAATCCCAGTAGTACTCCCCAATATCTGCCTCCGACACTTCGAGTGAAAGCGTTCTCGACAGCAAGTGATTGACTATGAACCCAAGCAATGATTCATTGATTGAGGAAATCAATGATTTGATTACCCCAGAGTTCCTCTGAAGATTCTCTTGGATGATGGTCTTAGCAAAGCCTATACCTCTGTTTGTAGGGGCCACCACTCTGTTCCCATACCACTTGCGGCTCTTGACAAGTTCCGAAGAGGAAAGGATTTCAAGATGCGATTCATTCTGACTGATGAAATCCTCATCCTGCCTAACTCCCTCCTCGCGTATGTGGCTTCCCATGTATATTCTCTGGAGAAGCTCTAATATGCCCTTCTTCTCTTGACGCGATAGTTCTGATGCTACTTGGTTGTCGAGCCAAGTGAAGAATTCCTCACCCATTCTGCCTTACCTCCCGCCGAGTTCATTCAAACCTATTTCTCACTGAGATATTCACGTAATGAGATGATTTGTGGCCAGTGATCTGGCCAATCGTCACCAATATCGCTCTCCCAACAGACAACCACATCACAACCTTCAGGTTGGTGCCCATGTTGAATGAAATGACTGGCTCGGTATTCCGCCTCTATACGAATCATATCGTTGTGTTCATCTAGAGCTTGAATGTCTGGATATTCCGTCTGCATCTTTACAATATAGGGGAAGCCGAGTTCTTCGTGGAGCTTGGAGAACATGAAGACAACATCCATCTCTGTCAGGGGGTAGTTGTTGAGACCGATATTTCTCACAGCCTCGATTGAAACAGGAGGCTGTTCCACAGTGATTTCCTGTTCATAGTAGAACGCGTAAAGGAACTTGACGAAATATGCACTATGCCAGCCCGACGTCACGTCAGAGCCCCTCTTCACTCCTCTAAGACCATCCATCAATACTTCGTATTTCTGTCCCAGTGATCGCCTATCAAAGTCTCGTGGAAGTGTGCCACGTCCCACCAAGGCATCATAGAAATGCTTCAGGTGAGATGTCTTCCAGACGGGTAGAACATCACCGTCGTACACCGATATGATCTTCTTTGCGATTATCTTCTCGTTTCCGAAACCTCTTAGCTCTTCCCACTCCAAATCCACCTTCTCAGCAAGCCCCAAATTTGGCGTGACAGCACTCTTGAGGAGTTCCTTGAACACTTCGATATGGTCACGGGCACTACGATATCCAAGTGTAGACCCCACTGCCATCCTACCTAGGGGTTTTAGCTTGTATTCGAGCCAGTAGAAGAAATAGTCCTTGCTGACTCGTGGATCATAGACATCTTCGCCAGTCAGGTTCTCGATTGCCTGAGAATCGCGATGGAATGGGAATCTTTGTCTGAATTCCTCTAGCACTTCTAGGCCTTCATCTACTTTCTCTCTGATTGAACCATCTTCATCAAAATGCATCACATTTTCTTCGAATGACAATTGAAATTCCCCAGAATGGATATCGACTACGAGTATTGTAAGAAGAATACCTACCTCTTGAATCTTCCCTAGATGCTTCCAGCGTTTATGTTAGGGTGCATGTGCCATAGTGGTCGCGTTTTACAGTCTGCAGATGCATACTGAATTGTTCTCTGGACGTCCAAATCCGGCCGGTCCCGCCGTCTACCTTGCTATAATATTGGTTTGGCCAAGAAACGGCCGAATCACACACAAATTAGGCCACTTCAGTTTTCAGCTTTCTTCTGGTTCAACCGCCTCTCTGCTCTCTACTCTCAACCTCGGGGCCGGAGCTACATAGTAGATGAAGGCTGAAGCCACAAGACTTCGCACAGAGAAACGCGAAAGACTCCTTCGAAACTTGAAGCCGACAATACACTGCCAATCTTCCGACTGTTTGATTGAAAGCGGTGCAAAGCGGAAAGACCCTGGAGTCAAATCAACCTTTGGAGAACCCGAAGCCTATTGACACCACTAGTCATCACGCTTCTCCAGACTCTGATCTAAAAAGATGAACATACTTCTCCCCTGCCAACTCTCTGAGCTCAGCCACGAGCCTTTCTCTCTCTCGTTGCCTATCTTTACGTCCCCATTTTTCCCTGAGAATTCCTTGTGCTTCTGAGTGAAGGCTGGCGAGCTTTTGAAGTATCAGCCGTTCTATCTCGTTACATCTTCCCACCAAACCCCAATCAAGGAACACTGCCATCATTCTTGCAACGAGCTTGAATCTCTCCTCGGAATCCTCGGCTTTACCAAACAGGTAAGATTCCCGTGAGAAGTGAGCTTTGACCAACTCTTCTTTCAGTCTTTGAGTAAGATTCCCCCCCTCTCGCAAAGCAAGGAATTGCATCCATATTCTCGGACTCGACTCCGCAAGTGCAGCCATTGATTCCCGAAGTAGTGTGGTCTTCTGCTCGGAGTCACTGCTTTCGACGAAATCTATGAGCAAGTAGAGTCTATTCGGATGGTCCTGCGCCTTGTCAAAGATCTCTCTGAAACGACTACATTCTGTATTGGTGAAGATGTACTTCCTCTTGGCGGGGTCTGCTTGGAATACCATAGTTGCGTATCGTACTAGGAAGCTGGCAACTTGAGTCCTATCAAACCCAATATCACTGCATCGACCGAAATCGTTGACCATGGTTCTGGCGAGTTCCGAGGCGTTCGGAATGGGCTTTCCAGCAAACGCAATTCCGATTGCAGGCAATAGATCTGATGGGTTAGCCTTCCGTTTCTCATCTGGAGCGAGACTCTCATCTGGCAAGAGCTCTAACACTCCTGAGGCATCAAGATCTCTCAATTCGCCATTCTCATAGAACTCGGTCATGAGATGTAGCATGATTTTCTGGGCAGTTTCATCCTTATCGCAGGGACTCATCTCGGTATGCCACATATAGAAGAGCATCCAACCCAGTTGGTTTCTCTCGTCTGATGCATTCTCCCCATTACCATGAAGATGGAGAACTCTCATCCATTTCTGGAATGCGTGTTTTCTCAGATACTCCGGGAATTCATCCTCAAACCGGCGAATCATGCTTTGATGCATATCCCTCCATCGAGAAGCGAACACGGATGTGTCATTGCGGTTGAGTAGAGTCTGCAGGTTGTCAAGTTCCCTGCGAATCGCACTCCTATGAGCGTCCGCTTCCTCTACTTTTGCTCCCGACCATATTGCTATGTGCCTTTGCCAGTAGTAGTAGGTGATGAGAAGCTCTATGTGTCTTACGAGGTGGTGGTTCCGTCGTATATTCGCATATAGAATGGCGACTATGGTTGTAGCGGTAAGAGAAGTCAGAATCAGGTTTGTCTGGTTCCAGCTGGGAGGAAAAAAGACTATACAGAATGAGATATAGAGCAAGAACAGGCCGAATACTATGTACCTTAGATCATTGCGGAACTTGTTCTTCTTCCGGTTCCAGTCGAAGACAAGGATTAACACTGCTAGAAATGCAGCAGATGCGGGAGTTCCAACCATGACTAAGCTGGAGGGAACCACATTGACTCTCAATGCAAGTGGACCAAGCGTGAAAATCAGAAAGGGTGTAGAAACCAATATCCAGATGGTGGCACGAACTTCCCAGAGCCTGCGGTGGACGTAGTGGCTAGAAACAGTATCCTGAAGCTGGACATCGGTATCGCGTATGTGCACGTCATCAACATTCGATGGTAATCCGGGAAATGTGACAGTGTTTTCATATGCTCTTAGTATCAGATATGCCTTTGCCATGTCCTTCCTGAGCCTAAGAAGCACCTTCGGCTCCGCTCCGTTAGTGCTTGACCATTCTCCCTTTCTGATTCGTTTCCGGTAGAACTCCTTGGCGACCCATAGATCAATTGGAATTTCATAGAGGACGATGCCACCTAGGGGTGCAACAATTCCAATCAATAGAGGCCATGCTGCAACATGAGATGTCCACGTGGTTGCTAGATATAGAGCAACCGCGGTGGGAAATAGCAGGTATACGAGGTTTTCTGTCTTCTCCGTCGGTGCAACAGAAACGAGTGCCAATCGTCTTCAGCCTCCATTCCACAAGGTGTGGAAGAACGTTCGGTGCTATAAAAACCTAGTCGAGGTATATCATAATAGTTCAAATCGGGGCGGTCCCGCCATCTATACCTCGCCGCACCTTGAAGCGTAGGATGCCCAAGACTTGCACCGATCTGCAATGAAAAATGGCAGGAAGGGTGATTCAACTGAGGACCCGATAAGTCCGCCACCCATCCCACACAAATGAAGAAATCCGCAGATCTCAGTTCTAGTCACCAAGGCTCTCTTGATGGTTTTGGGTTTGCGATTCTCATTATGATCAGCCCCACTACAATGGTGATGAACGTGGGCCCCTCATAGAAGAGCTCCCTGAGGAACAATCCTGCCAGATAGTTAGGGATGAGCATAATCAGAACGGGCAGTTGACTGACTAGCCATGTCAAGACCACTCTCATCCAGCCTGTTTGGCCCTGACAATACTCAATCACCTCATACACGTAGATGAGGTAGAATGTCAGCAAGGTTAGTGACCATGCAAGGTTCGGCAAAGAAAGCAGGTAGAACCCCCAAGAATCTGTTCCAAACCAGAGAAACCAGAGGAAAGAAACTAGCTGCAGACTGAAGAAGAACTCCGTGGTCGAGTAATCTGTATAACCTCGGTAAGATATTCCATACGGGGCCAGCGTGCCCAAGAGGGTCATTATCAGAAACACTGAGGTGACGTCGAGGTATTTCGCAAACGTGGTTGGGATTCCTTGACCCTCTCTTTCTCTTTGTTGAGAGATCACTTTTTGCACGATGAAGGCGATACACAACAGAGAAACAAATGCGGTGAGGAGAATCCATTCGGATGGGAATTCTATGGTTGGCGCCTCTCTGGGCGGTACTGCCTGAAGCAGTCTGTGCACAACCAACCTCTCAATTACCATCACACCTACTCACCATGTGAACAGGTGACCGGCCAGTCTTCAATGTTACGATAATTCAGACCTGTCTTCTGGACTCGAATAATCTAAGCAGGCTTCACGGACTACCCCAGTCGAAGCAGAGTCCTGAAGCAATAAGTGAATTGGATGAATGGCTTGTTTCTGCAAGAAGAGTTTCGCGAGCAAAAACAGAAAAGGTGGCTGGTCAAACCACATCTAATTCTCAGTCCCTCCTCCTCCGAAGCAGGGAGTTGAAATCGAATTGGGCGGAGTAATTGATGAGTGTGATGACAGACAAAGCAGTCGCCGTCCTACTGGACATACTACGAGATGCTGGGAGCCGTGGTGCACCTGTCGACTGGACAAGGCAGGAACTAGAGAAGCGCATACGCGACGACCTATCGATCGATGATTCGGAGTTGGCCTCTCATGCAATCGAATATGCGCTAGACCAGTGGCTGGTCGAGAAGACGATCGATAGCCCACGGAACGAGGATGGCGAGCCTATCGACGAAGAAACATGGTCTCTCCGCTTGCTGACCGAGAAGGAATCTGAGAGCCTTCGCAATCTGCCAGACAGAAAGAAGGCAGTCATCAGACTACTGAGAGGGCAGGAAACCGAAGAGGGTCTGGGTTGCATGACCGAGGCCGACCTTCTATCGGAGCTAGAGAACCTCGGGTTTGAAGAGGAGTATGTGTCAAGAATCGAGGGTAAGGTTTCAACCTTCTACGGCTCTGGCAGTGGGGAACCCATCAAATGGTATTACTTGATACCCCAGTCTGAGTTGTCAGACGAGCTCGAATGATCGATAAGAGACCTTGTCGAGATACCCTAACCGAAGGAACTTCGACATGAGCGAGAAGGTTGAATACTCAACATCTCCCCAATCTCGCCGATATATGGTCCTGCGATTCTTTTCAAATCGGGGCGGTCCCGCCATCTTCTCCGAGAGCACTTTTTCCATGACGCATGCGAGAAGCTTAAATGCCTGACAATGTCGAACGGTCAGTTGCGATGGATTACACATCCTAGATGTGCAAGTGCCTGAGGAATGTATGAAATGCAGTTCACGCCACAGCGACTCGAACGGGTCCATCGGTCAATGGATCACGAAGGAGTGGAAGCCATCATAGCGACGCGGCGGTCTGACGTGCAGTATATGACCGGCTACGAGAGCCCACATGACCACCTTCCGATGGGCTGCCTCATCGTGAAGAACGAGAACCCCCGGCTCATTGTTTCTGAGTTACAGAAGGAGCTTCTAGTCGAGGAGTCGGTGATGGGGAGAGTACTCACGTTTCAGGATGAAACCACAGAGCGCTGGTATTCAACATACACCCCTCAGTTCTGGAAGCGTATCGTCCAAACCATACGCGACTCTGGAGTACACAAGTCGATAATCGGCCTTCAACACGACTGGCTCACCATAGACGAATTCGAGCTACTGAAGAGCTCTCTTCCCGGTGCTGGGTTCAAGGACTACTCTTCGGCTCTATACAGGCTCAGACAGGTGAAGGACCCCTCTGAGATAGACACTATCCGCCGTGCAATCAGTGTGGCTGAGATTGGGATCAGAACCGCTCTTGAGCTTGTGACCGCCGGGAAGACTGAGAGCGAGGCCTCGCTTGAGATTGAAGCAGCGATGCGTGGCGCTGGAGGTCAGCTGAGAGGCATCAGAGCTGCTGTACTCACGGGCTCACATGCGAGATATCCCTTTGCTCAACCCGGTGCCCAGCGGATCGAGGAGGACGACCTTGTGATCATTGATATCACCGTGAGTCATCTAGGTTACTTCGCAGAGATTGCACGCACCGTCCATGCAGGATCCCCCTCTGAAGAACAGTCTGCGGCATTCAATGGCATCTTGAGCCTGACAACACGATTCGAGGATATTCTTGTTTCGGGAACGCCAGTGCGAGAAGTGGGCATGGCAATCCGTGACGAGTTCCAGAAATGCGGATTGTCGTGGAATCTGTACAAGCCTTACGGAAACTCCATCGGCCTCGACCTGATTGAACCTCCGTTTCTCATGCCAGAATCTGAAGGCACTCTCAGGGAAAGAATGGTCCTGACGCTGACTCCCATGTGTGCTGACTCTGACGAGGGTGCTGTGAAGATATCTGATATGTATCTGATCACAGAAAACGGGCCAGAGAACATGACCAATCTATCTCGTGAAACGATGTGACCTATACAATCAGCTGCCAGTTCCTGAGTTTCTGGAATACCTGAGCGATGATTTCCGCTCTATAGGTCTGCTTCTCCACTTCTTCACGAGAGAGTTCCCTTACCTGAGCTGCTGGGGCACCACTGTTGAGACTTCTGGGCGGGATGACAACGTTGGCGGGCACGATGCTTCCCGGTGTAAGTAGTACTCCCTCTCCCAGTGTGGCACCATCGAACACAACGCAGCCCTCTCCGATATTGGCAGCATCTCCCACATAGACGCCATGAAGCACTGAAGCGCTACCAATCACCGTCTTGCCTCCAATGATGGCCGGGTTATCCTCCTCATGCGCATGGATGACAACACTATCCTGAACACAGGTCTCTTCTCCTATTCTCACCGAAGCATAGTCGCCTCTGATGACAGCTCCCGGCCAGATGCTGGCCCTAGCTCCTATCTCCACATCTCCGACAACAGTGGCCTGTGGACTTACGAATGCTGTCGAGTGAATACTTGGGTTCTTATCGCCAAAAGGTAGTACGGGCATTATCTGTGTCTCCACAAGTCTATTGTCTACACCACTGTCTACTGCGATATAAAACATCATATAGTATAGCCAGAGCTAGAGGAATTGCTTGATGACGAACTCATAATCTTCTGGCGCCCTCAGGCCAATGACGCGATCGGTCTCTATCTTCGCTCCTTTTGGCCCCGGAACATGAAACTTCACCCTGTTTCCATTGTGATATACCAGCACACAGGGAATTGCAGAGATACGATTGCTGGCGGCAAAATCTCTGTGCTCTTGAACATCGATCTTCAGAAAGGCAATATCATCTTGGTCCGAGTACTTCGATTCCAGCTCTTCCAGTATTGGTCCTAATGTTCGACACGGTCCGCACCAAGGAGCCCAACAATCTACAATGACCAATTCCTTAGAATCCGCAATTCTCTGAACATCAACGGGCACAGCGTCCTTCACCAAGTCATTCACGCTCACTGGCGCCAGTATGGTAGGCACCTATGAATGTAACTAGTGTGTCAGCAGAATGAAGAAATAGAGATGAAAGGAGGGGAGAGTGCCCCTCCCAGTACGATACGATTGTTCGATTATGCCGTAGATTGAGCAAGCAGGTTCTCAACAAGCTCGCCATAGACTTCTTGTGGCATGACTCCTACAAGCTTGTCTGTCTTCTTTCCGCTTCCATCGTCGAAGACGACTCTCTGCCCATCAGTATAGACCAGAACACTTGGCACGCCTGTTATTCTGTTCTCGGCGCTAAACTGTCGGTTCTGATCAACATCTAACTTGACTACCTTGAAGCCCTTCTCAGAGTACTTCTCATGAAGTTCTTCCATGATCGGGGTAAGCATCTTGCAGGGGTGGCACCAGACTGCATGACAGTCCACAAAGACCACCTTGTTCTCAGCGATTACTTTCTCCAGTTCTTTTGCATCGATTTCTTCTACCATCAATCATCATCTCCCGATTCATACGGTCGGTTGTGTAGATTTCCTGCACACCCGTTAAAAGTATTGTGATGTATCATCCTCTTTAGGATGGTCCTACTCGAGTGCAAGTCACTTGTAAACCTTGATAAGAACCTCAGAAGACCTTTGCTCGATTGATGTGCCAGTACTGCATTGTGCCAAATGTGGCTCAAAACTTGATATATTCAAGAGTGGTGGTATATGGACAGTTCTCTGTCCATCGTGCAATGCAGAGATCTCTCTAGACGGTAGAAGAAACGACCTCTTTGATGCCTATGATGCGTATACCAAGGCGATCCAGAGTGGGTCCATAGGAACACCTCAGTCTGGTGGCCAGACTGTGAAAACCGAGAGCTCCACCTCTCAAGCACCCAGAAAGAGACGGGGTAGAATTTCATCCTCCAAGGTGCAGTCCGTGGACAAGATTCGAGAGCTTGTATCTGAAGAGGGCATTGGGCTCAACGACCTTCCCGAACAGATCCGGACACTCCTCTCCGCCGGCAGGGACTATCTGGTCGCATACAAGCATTTTCCCACGAGCGAAGCAGAATATGGAGAGAGTCTCGAGGAACTCAAGATTCCAACACGACTCAAAGAACATCTACTATCAAAGGGTATAGAGCGGATGTACAGGTTTCAGACTGAGGCCTACCACGCCATCCAGCATGGTGAGAATGTAGTCATCGCAGCTCCAACTGCCCAGGGGAAGACGGAAGCCTTCATACTTCCAATCATCAGGCAACTGTTGCTCGGTGCTCGGGAGTCTTTTGGAAACCCTGGCGTCCGGGCGCTATTGGTATATCCAACAAAGGCTCTAGCAAGAGACCAATACGAGAAGATCCAGAGGATGTGCGAGGAGTCCACTCTCACAGTGGGTATCTTCGACGGAGATGTCGGGCAGAATGCGAGACGTAAGATCTACGCCCGGCCTCCTGATATCCTCCTGACGAATCCGGATGTTCTGCACTACCATCTGGGATGGAATCGCTCTCGGCTGATACCGATTCTTCGCACAGTACAATATGTTGTCTTGGATGAGATTCACCTCTATACGGGTTCCATGGGCTCTAATGTCTACTACATTCTTAGACGTCTTGCTCTGGAGTCTGGTGAGTTTCAGAAGATTGGAGCATCTGCTACGGTTTCAAACCCCAAGGAATTTGCTGAACAGGTCTTCGACTCAGATGTCAGACTGATTGAATCAGACAGGGCTAAGCGGGGTCCAATCCACTTCATGATGTACTATCCTGGTGAGCGAAGCAAGTACAGCATGATAGTTGATATTGTTGGAATGCTCCAGAGAGGCGGTTTCAAGACTCTTGTTTTCGGTAACACTCATTCAGAGGCAGAAGTACTCAACATGCTCATCAGCGAGCAGGGGATGAGATCGAAGGTCCACAGAGCAGGCCTTCCAAAGAAATACAGGAATGAAGTCGAGGAACAGTTTCGTTCAGGAGCCCTGTCGGTGATTGTATCCACACCCACTCTTGAGCTCGGTATCGACATCGGAGACCTTGATAGCGTTGTGAGCATGATTGTATCCATAACTCGCCTGACTCAGAGGATTGGACGTGCAGGCAGGCAGGGCCAAGAGAGTGTTGCTGTTCTTGCACTCAGAGAGAACGACCCAATCTCATCCTTTTACAGACACAAACCCGAGAAGTACTTCACGGATATCGATGCGGCATATATGGAGCCGGATAACGAAGTTGTGGGATACTACCAGCTGATTGCTGCAGCGATGAGTGGTAAGTTGTCAGCTGATACCTTTCCTCGTCAGCGCGGGATTCTCTCTCGCTTAGAAGACGAGGATATTGTTGAAGTATCGGAGGATGGAGCCGTCACTGTGATTGACCCTCAGAGAGCTCAGCGCGAGTGGCGGGGCTACTCAATTCGCGGGATAGGTGACACCGTTCAGATCAAGTCCGGAAAGAAGACGCTGGGCGAACGAAACATGCCGATGGCAGCCCAAGAGCTACACCCGGGCGCAATCTATCTGCACGGGGGCAAGAACTACAAGTCGATCGAGTTCGACTACACAAAGGGATTGGGGCGTGCCGTTGTTGTTCCTTACAGGGACAGGTCCATCCACACACGTCCCCTGTATAGTACGATGCCACGTATCGTCGAGGTTCATGAGGAACAGGACCTCCTCGGGCTTGGAGTGATATACTGTACGCTTGAGATGACCCAGACGGTTGACGGTTATGTGACAAGAGAGACCCGAAGTGGTAGAGTAGTCTCACGGTCCCAGCTTGATTTTCCCCTTGAGTATAGCTATCTGACTCGCGGCTTCGCCTTCAAGTCTCCTGAGCCTGTGAAATCTGTCAATGACTACCTAGAAGGTTCACTCAGTCATCTAGCGGGCGATCGGATGGGTCCACCGGAGCTATATGGCGGAGCATTTCACGCATTTGAACATGTGTTGATTGAATCCAGCGATATGCTCACTGGGGGCAGCACGCGGGAGATTGGCGGTGTTTCTATGGGCGACTCGGGGATCATCTTCGTCTATGATGGTAGCCCGGGGGGTAATGGTGCTTCCAAGCTTCTTTATGGACGACTCCGGGAGGCCTTTGAACGTACCGAAACCATATTGGCGAAGTGTGATTGTAAGACCGTGGACGGTTGTCCTCTCTGTACTTATTCATATCAGTGCGGCAACAACAACAAGCCGCTCTTTCGATACGGGGCTCTTGATGCTGTGCGGCAAGTACTGACTGGAACAGAGACGAGTGTTGATACGAAGGCCTACAGAAGGTATGAGCCACTGGTCTAGATATTGAGGTGATTGAAGATGTTGATGATTGAACGGGGGCACTACGGTCCGGCAAGAATCGGGCACATCGAACTGAACGGAGCGAAGATTCCTCTTCCTGCTCTCCTGCGGCTGGACGAAGAAACCGATACAGCCGGACGTTACAGGTTTCTCGATATTTGGGGCCGAGAATCACGGGATTGCTGTATCTACTCGCTCTCTGAGGGGATATTCACAAAGGCAATTGGCATCTCTGAAACCGATCTCTATCTCCTCCCATCTCTGCCAGGCTCTTCGACATTGGACGAGGCTATCGGACAGCATATTCTCAATAGGCAACTGGAGATACTAAGGGACAATAAGCTTGAGCTGGATCCTGTGCGAGCGATTGCTCGCATTCCAAACCGGGTATCCTCGAAGGTTCTATCTGAGTCACTCTCGGCCTTTGAGAGCTTGGGTGTACGTGCTGCATCGTTTACTCTCGACGGAACGTTTGGACCACACGATATGAGGGCCGTCTGTCTTCGAAGGATTCTGCCTCTAAACTGGACCTGCCTAGCCTTGGGGAGAATTGAACCGGCACACATCCCTCTGCTCTACTATCTTGGTTTTGATGTTCTGGACACCGCATTCTCCCAGCGTGCAGCTGCTATTGATACCCGACTATGGAGAGATGGAATAGAGAGCGTGAAAGAGAAACATATCGCTCCGAGGTATTGTGCCTGCAGTTCGTGCAAAGGTAAGAATCTGACCGAACTGACCGAATCGGTGCGTTATGACATCATCACAGGGCACAATCTTGAGAGCTACAAGGGAGTACTCTCAGAGGCTCGCCATGGGATGGACACAGGGCTTTTGAGGGCACTTGTTGAGGGCATGACGCATAGAAGCCCCTCTCTTGCATCCGCACTACGCAGGGTTGATGCGGATCTGTATGATTTCATCGAGGAGTTCACACCTACCGCAGGAGACCAAGTCCTGCCCTTGATCGGTCCCGAGAGTTACAACGCACCTGCAGTACGTCGCTTCCGAGAACGCCTCGCTGACCGTTACACACCTCCGACGAGGAAGAAACTTGTCCTCCTCCTGCCCTGTTCAGCCAGAAAGCCCTATTCTGAGTCGCGTTCGCATCATCTCTTTGACCGCACGATTTCTTCGGCAATTGGTGGTGCACGCCGTGAGGTTGCAGAGACGATACTCACCTCACCACTAGGTGTCATTCCTCGTGAGCTCGAAAGGATATTCCCTGTGGCGAACTACGATATTCCCGTGACCGGTGACTGGGACTCGGAGGAGTTGAGGCTTGCAGCAGATGCTCTGGTTAATCACCTATCGAAATTCTCTGACGAAGCTGTGGTGGTAGCTCACGTCTCCGGTGGATACCGTCAGGTAGTTGCAGAGGCTGAGGACAGAGTTCAGCAGCCGATAATATACACCGACTCTGATGACTCTGCAACACGGCGCGATGCTCTGTCTTCATTGGAAGCAACACTCACTGATATGCGCGGTGTCATCCCACTGGAGGCGGCCCCTCCTGTGAAACGCGAGGAAGCCCTTCGAGCCACAGCCGATTTTCAGTTCGGCAGAGGAACAGGCCGATTATTGATACCTGAAGGTGCTGACCTCCGCGGGAAGCTCTTTCATCTGGTGATCTGCGAACTGGAGGGCTCGCAGTTGTGTTCCTTTGTCGGACAGAATGGCCTTCTATCCTTGACCTTGGAGGGAGGAGCCATTCTGAAGGAGACTGGTCGGTATTGGGTCAAATTCGACGGAAAACGCATCCGGGGCGGTTCTCTGTTTGCGGTGGGCATATCCGATGCCGATTCGTCCATTCGGCCGGGTGATGAGGTCGTCGTAATAAACGTCGATGACGAGGTAGTGGGCGTGGGAAAGAGTGAGATGTCTGGTCGCGAGATGTGTGCCTTTGATAATGGAAGAGCCATATCCTTGCGGCATACTCTGGAGTGATGATGATGTCAAAAGCACTAGCAGACATTGGACAACTGATTCGGGAGGCCAATATACGGGCCAGGAAATCCTCGATATCTCGCAGAAGAAGACGTGACCCTACAAGGCCTGCTGCAAAATGGGTGGCCTCCGCACCGATCGGGCAGGCGACCGGAACTGCTCTCTCTCTGGTTCTCTCGACACATGGTTGTTCATATGCCCTGAGTGAGGCTGGGGGGTGTACCATGTGTAGCTACCTTCTTGACGGCACGAATAGGGCGGTGTCCTCAGATCATCTGTTGTCACAATTCGAAAAGGGCATGGACGCATTAGCAGGAGAAACAGAACCGCTCTCCGTGAAAATATACACAAGTGGCAGTTTTCTTGACGAAAGCGAGGTACCACTAGACGCCCGTCGAGCAATAGTTGAGCATTTAGGCAGTGATGACCGTGTCAAAGAAGTGGTCCTTGAGTCGCGACCTGAGTTTGTTACTGACAGTGCCCTTCAATTCATCGCTCAGACACTTGAAAACAAGCATGTTGAGATTGGGATGGGTCTCGAGAGCAGCAATGACCTCGTGAGACAGATATGCATCAACAAGGGCTTCAGCACGGAAGATTTCAAATCCGCGGTAGAGAGGGCACTGGAATTCGGAGTGGGAACCCGAGCATATGTTCTGGTCAAGCCCCCCTTCATGACCGAGCGAGCTGCTCTGGAGGATGCAGTCAGAACGATATCAGATGCAGCAGATATGAAGGTCACCACTGTGTCGGTCAACCCTGTGAACATCCAGCGCTTCACGCTGGTCGAGCAGCTCTGGCGGAGAGGTGATTATCGCCCGCCCTGGCTCTGGACCTTGATTGAGATACTTCGCCGGTCTCGAGAGTCACATCCTGTCAGCATGAGAATTCTCTGTGATCCTGTGGCTGGGGGCAAGTCGCGTGGTACCCACAACTGCGGGAAATGTGATTCGACCATCGTCAAGGCAGTCCGGGAATACTCCTTGACCCAGGATACCCAGAGGCTCCTTGAGGTAGAATGTGACTGCAAGCGTATCTGGGAGCATACCCTTCTTCATGAGGGACCGTCGATGTTTGTGCACGAGGACATCGGACGAGGTCCTCTAGGAAATGCTTAAAGGATTTGCATGTGCGGTGCATCTGTTCAACACAGTGGAGGTCTCTAATTAGATGTCTGGTTATGTTACACGAGTCAGTGTATGGTTCAATAGTGAAGGTGCATCGCCCTCTCTTATCATCCAGAAACTACTGGAGCTCGGATTCACACCCATTCGCGGTGCCTACGATTTTGTCTACGAGCATTCTGAGGAGGACATGAGTGAGAAGGACCTCACCACGGCAATTATCGAGATTGCCAATGCGCTTCATGCCACGCTTGCTGGATTCAACGTCCTCTACACGCTGGATACGCATCCGATGGAAGAGGACGAGGACTATATCCCGCTGGAAGATATAGATGCGGAGCTGGAAGCCACAAGAAAGGAGCTCCAAGAGCTCGAAAAGGAAGTATCTTAGTTCTTTGATGGAAGGTGGGGGACAAAAGTCCCCATCACCAACCTGAGCCAAATTGATTGAGCAGTCTGCTAGTCGGAGATGACTTTGGGCTCACGTCGCTCGTATTCTCCCTCACCTCTGACATGGACCCGTAGTTTCTTCTTATCTCCCGGATTCATTCTTGTCCAGAGCCAAGTGATATTGGTGCCGTCCTCAACTTGGGCCAGAGCGGGTTCCTCTTCAGGAGGCTCCACCGAAACAAATTCGAACCCTGAAGGAATCCAGTCCGTGACTTTCACATTCTCGACGGTCACTTCACCTCGATTCTCTACAACAAGAAGCACCGAATACTCGCCAGCGCCAGCCCCCTTGTTTATGGCTTTCTTGGTTGATATACGCCTCTTCTTGTATACAACTCCGATCTTGTGTTTGCCCTCTTCACTGCTGATCTCTGTCACAAGCCCTGGAGGATGTATGTTGGCTGCAACTCGAATCGGACTTGGGTAATCCTTCTCGGGACGGCTCTTCCATGCCATTACCGCGTAGTTGATCTTCAGACTCTTTCCTGGTTCAAGCTCCCCAACAATCTCTTTGAGCCCTCCTATTGTGAAGGTCAGTTTGTGAGGTGTCTCAGGGTCTTGATCATCGGGTTCCATGACGAGATCAAATGGACCGTTATACTCGTCACCACCAATCCAGATCGTGACATGTTCTTTCTTCGGAGGCATGACATCGTTAGGTAGATGATCCTCGATGACTATCTCATTGATAGGCGCAGAACCCGTATTCTTGACGTCAATGTTGACTTCAATGGGTGTCTTATCGAAACTGCTCACCTCCGGCGGGTCAAAGGTCTTCGAATAATCAACCTCATAGACAGGAATCTGCTGTGGCTCTTTCACCATTCTGCCAAGCACTCGTTTCTCTATGACTCGCATCGGAGTATAGGTGACTTCTTGGGTGCATTTTGGAGGCGACTTGCTCTCAACCTCGAAGGAAGTTGTCCATTCCAGGCCCGGCTCCATTTCTAATGCGGGTTTGTCGTCCACCATGAGTTGCTTCTCTCCTCCCTCCTCGGGGTGGAGAAATATCTGTGCCTTTTCTAGACGAACCATGAGATCGCTCTCGTTGGAGCATTCCAGAGTGACCTTCCAACAATTCGGTTCGGTCTCTGCTGTTTCTATTCCAGTCAGAAACTCAGTCAGACCGGTCAAATCTGGATTGAGGGATGATTTCTGTTGCCCTTCAGCGCGATAGCTAACAACAAGCTCTCCAGCATTCTTCATCTCAGAGTCTTCTACTTCTCCGATGGCAGTAATCGAGAGCCTGGCCTTTTCACCTGGATCGACCTTCACATCTTTCCAGAAGACCTGTTTGGTTCCCTCGTCGTACTCCGCACTCCCCTTCTCTGAGACTTGAACCGTAACCTGACTCAATTCCTTCGGAATTGTCTTGTTCACGATTATGTTATCGATGACTCCACTGCTGTTGTTCTTCACTGTAAGAACAATCTCAACAGGATTCTTCTTACCGAACGCATACGCCCAGTGTGGGTCTTCCGTGTGCACTTCCGAACATGTATTGAAGACCTCATTCACCACTAACAGTGGTGCATCTATGTCGACAGCATAGTTGTATTCCCATTCAGCTCCGGCATCGATCTCTCCGGCAACAAGATTTTCATCATCAATGTCTGTTCCGCCCCTTGAATCCGCAAGGTGTACCCTTACGTTCCAGATTCTGTTTTTCTCCGAGACGTTCTTGACACTGAGGACTGAAGATACCTCCGCCTTTTCCAGTTCATTGAACTGGCCTATCTGGCACTTCTCGTTCTCTTCGAGGTCGATTACGATTGTCTTATGACTATTCAACGTGTCCTCACCAACTTGGCTTCTCTAGGCTCTTGGCTACGAGTAGGCAACGCAAGGATATTAGCTTACTTCGTATCTGAATTCATTCCCTGCAGCCCAGTGTGTTTCGATAGTCTGGTTGTCCTCCATCACAAGGGCTGTAACCCCTTTTGCGAATTGGTCAAGGTATTTCGCAAACTTCTGTGGTTGGTCATCTGAAACCCATCTCATGGGTATTCCCAGCTTTGGTTTGGCATCGATACAGAGTCCCACTGCATCCTTGATTGCAAAGACACCATCTCCACTGATTGGCACAATGATAATGTCAACTTCAAACTGCCCAAACGGCCCTCTAACCTTCGAGTCCCCAAGATAGGCCACTCTCATCTTGCCTATCTCGAGATAGAGGCCGAGGTTCTCCATGGGTTCTCCTGTTTGAGGATGGTCTCTCTTCAGAGAGTAAGCTATCACTCTCAGACCGGGAATCTCGTAGGGCTCCTCTGCCTCGAGGACATGAAGCAGCCACGGTTTTCCACCCTGCTCCTTCACTACTTCGATTGTGGACTCGTTGCCCAGTATCCATGCCTTAGAGTTTGTTGCCACTTCAGTTGCATTTCCCAATGCATCTATGGCCTCATTAGTCGCGATGATGACCTTAGCCTCGGTGTCAACGGGTGTAACGGCCTCTCCCTGCCATATTCCCGGATTGAGCAGGACTGACATCTCCTCTGATTCCAATCTGAATGATGTTTTTCCTAGATAGGTAATCCTGAGCACTGAATCACATCCATCCTAGAGTACCGATTCACAAGTAGCCTGAGCACATGCGGCTGAGTACCTGATGCTTCTCCTTACTTAAAAGGAAATTGGGCACCGGCTGGCTTCTTGGAGATACGTACGCACTCTGGTGGAGGACTCGTCGTTGCCGAGTGCTATGTTTTTATGAATCAGTCGATGACATAAACATGACCACCAGCCAGCTGCTGATGTAGTGAACAAGGACGAGGGGTACCATGCTCGAACGAATCCTAACAAAGAAGTTCAGGGACTCGCTTAAGGCGACCTTCATGGACATCCAGCAACAGCAAGACATCCGGGATGAGAAGGAATTCGCGAAAGACGAGGCGCGTATTAAGGAGCAGTTGTTAGATACTGTAGAGCCCTTTCCCCAAGACGTTGTCTTCGACAAGGATTTCCTTGTTGGAGCTGTGGACGGATCCGGAAGTGACGGCCTTGCTCTACTTGACGATGTGAGGGTACATCTGTTCAGCACAGCCTGTGTCATCCTCAATACTAGCACCAAATCTGGTGATCTCTTCACCCCTCTTGACGGGGGTGAGATAGAAGAATGTCTAGGCAGCAGCCAGCCGCATCTTGAAACCTTCTGGTATACTGGGGTCAAGGACGATGCACGGGCAAAGATGGCTGAATACATCGAATACATCTCTTCGGTCTCCGACCCCGTCAAGCTTGTCCTGCCCTTCTTTCGCGACTTCACTCGTGGTGAGATCGATTCCTGGAGCGACCTCAAGAACTCCAAGTATGCCAAGTACCTTTCTCGACTGGAGAGCATTCAGAGCCTGATATCTAGGGTCAATCTGACCAACAGCACCGTTCATGACCAACTGCGAACCGTTTCCGAATATGCAGCTGCTCGGAAGATTCTCGACAGTCCGTTGCACCCCAAGTATCTGTTGCTTGACGGGGCAATGTCTGTGTTCATGCATCACATCAGAAACTACCCCTCGATGCCAAGCGGGTTTCTGCTCAGAGAGATGTGTACACGGGCGCGAAAAGAAGGAGTGATTCTCTGCGCATTGAGCAAGACTCACACGATACCCTTTGCGCACAGGATTGCTCAGATGGCCGAGGATGTATTTGGTGGAAGTAGCAAGTGGTTCTGTCATCTTCCAGGCAATGACGATCCAGGGGGCGGCCTTCACATCACACAGTCGCGGACGTACATACCCCCGATGCTAGCTGTTCCTTATCTCTTCAGCTTCTCTCGCGACAACCGCCCCTCGCGGATAGATTTCGACAGGATTTGGTGGTTAGAAAACATATTTGTTGAGAATGACCCCATAGCCACTCGAGAGAACGAGAAGGCATTGTTCAGAGAGATAGAGTTCATGTCAAGAGATGCTAGATGGTATGGATATCCTGTTCCCCTCGCTGTCGCTCACGAGCAGTGCAAGCTGAGCTATCAGGATGTCCGCTTGGCTCGGGAGATATGCTGGGATGTGAGGCAGGAGATGGGCATGGACGAACGGAGAATGGAACCTCCACGAACCGATTTCAATCTGTGAGTGTGATTCATGATGACATTAGACAAAGATAAACTCGGGAAGCTCTACGGGCGCGTTGGTGTTGGCGACCAGAACATGCTCGGCCTTATGGGTCGTAATCAGGACATCAGCGTAGGAGAGATCTTCATGATATACTCCGAGCGCGAGGGCCATGAACGGGTCTTCTTCTTCAGAGTATTGGGACTTCAGAACTACCTGCGGCAGGTTGATGATATTGGTCGTGTTGCCAGTACCTTGATGGTCGAGGGTGACTCGTATCTGTCGGGCATTGATAGGAATAAGCTCCTCTCAATTGACGGTAAGATGTTGGGTTATGCCGAACGAGGCGATGGAGGGGATTGGGTCTTCAGGCCTCCCAGACGCCTTCCCGATCACCTTGCAGAGGTCTATAGGCCAGTGCGCGGAACCTCCGATGAAACGGTTCGTGACATGCTGACCAGCCAAACAGGTGGCGAGGTCTTTGTTGGTGACTTGCAGGTCGGAGAAGAAACTCTAGATGTTCCTGTGCACATTCCCGCTGAATTCCTCCCCATGCACGTGGGCATCTTCGGCGCGACCGGGTCGGGTAAGAGCAACTTGATGATGGTTCTGATCAAGTCTATCATAGACAACAATCTGGATAGACTATCGGGAGAGTCGGCTGGAAGATTCAACATCTCAGCATTCTGTATCGATCCTCATGACGAGTTCGCTCAGGGCGTCGACAAATATGGCATCCAAGACATTGTGGAATCCATGGATGCAAAGACACGCCAGGAAGTACTGGGTGATTTCTACTACCTGACCACACATCTTCAGGCGGCTCCTCGTGAAGTAAGGCGCTACGGGAAGGAACTGCGCATCTTGTGGGAGGAGGTCAAGCCGCAGGACCTCTACTCCATCATGGACTTCACAGGGCAGATGTATGCATTCATCGATATGATATACTCGCGAGCTAGGGATGACTGGATTGCAGAGATCCTCGATATGGACGACGATCCTGATGGCACGCCAAAGGGCACTCTTCGTGCTGTCCAGCGACGTCTTCGTTTCGTTGATCGTTCCCCTATCTTCATACGTGGCGGGAGTTCTGTATTGGGTGACATCTACGAGTCGATGGAGACTGGTAGAATCCTTGTGGTCAACACGAGTCTGATGAGCGACATGGAGCAATTCTTACTTACCACTGTTGTTACGCGAACGCTGTCAGACCTGCGGAAGGCTCTGAAGAGCAGCGGCAATCTGGGCGATTTCGATGCCCAGGCCGGAATGAGACTGCCTGGCTCCTTCTTCAAGAGAGTTCGAGAGCGTGCACGAGCATTCTACGGCTTTGGTGGTACCAGCGACTCTGCCTCGGTCAAGGATCCACGAAGTCTTCCTGTGCTATTGGTCACTGTCGAAGAGGCCCCCTCGATACTGAATCCTCAACTCATGCGCGGACAGTCAGTCTTCAAGGACATATCACGACAGGGACGTAAGTTCAACATCGGGCTCCTCGTCATTAGCCAGCAGGTAAGCGTCTTGGACAATGTCATACTGAGTCAGATGAATACAGAGATTAATCTCCGACTGGGCAATGAACGGGAGATCAAGTCATGCATCGAGAATGCCAGTGTCAATATCTCAGGATTTCAGAACGAGTTCAGGGTCATGTCTCGGGGAGAGGCTCTCATAACGGCGTCGTATCGGGAGCTACCCCTCCCAGTTAAGATTCCACTATTTGATGATTTGTTTGGAGAGGACAATCCACGTTACAAGGGGAAGATGTCCAGTACAGCTGCTGAGAAACACGTTCTGTGAGATGATGAATGATGTCTGCTAGAATCGCACATCTATCGGATACGCATCTTGGGGCAAGACCCAGGGAGGGTATCAAGCAGAACCTGTGGGCCGTGGAGATGAGAGTTCGCCTCTTGGAAGACGACTTCTATCAGCGGTTTCAGGAGGTCTTCGATAGGATTGCAGCTCTTGATCCACCTGTAGACTTGGTGGTTCACTCTGGAGACCTCTATGACTCTCCTTGGGAGGGCAATCCCTCTCAGCCCCCTGTGGTTGCCCAAGAGACCGCTCTCTCAGTGTTGAAGGGATTCATAGAGACGACGGGCATTCCGGTGCTGATTATTGAGGGAAACCACGGGCTCTATCGTACCTTGGATGTCTCTCTCTTGGACTCTCTGAACATATCGGTTGAGAAGTTGAATGTAGCCACCCAAGTAGACCTCAAGCAAGCTCTCTCTGCAGGGAAACCGTTGAAGTTCTCGTATGAGAAACTCGATGTATTCTGTTTCCCGTTCATAGAGCAATCTGTTCTTGAGTCAGCAAATCTGGTCGCCGATTTCAATGATTGGATTACAACCTATCAGAAGCCTGACAGCAAACGACCCTCTGTGGCGGTGGCTCACGGAATGGAGCTAGATGAGAGCCTATTTGGTGCGATATTCAGTATGAACTACGACTATATCGCCCTGGGCCATGATCATCATCTACACAAGCATTCAGATAAGGCGTGGTATGCTGGGTCGCCAGAGCGATGGCGATTTGATGAGGTCCGTCATGAAAAGGGCTTCCTAGAGGTCAATCTTGAGAACGGAAAGATGCCCGAGGTCACCAAGCACACTCTTGAATATGCCCGACCGGTGCTGAACAAGGAAATAGAGATTGAGGTTGACGATACGGTTCAGAGCGTGGTGGCAAAGATACAGGATTTCTTCGCAGCGGAGAGTCTGCGGGCGGACTGGAACCCGAGTACTGCTGCAAGAGTGAGGCTTGTCTTCAGTGGGGACTCGCCACGATTCAGCGGACTTGACCTAACAGTGGCCATGGAAGGAATGAGGGTTGATGTCTTATCTCCCGACTCCAACTACAATATCTCTCAGCTCGTATGGTCGATTAAGCAGAGAGACATCACTCATGATTCTGCGGCCTATCCCGAGATTGAGTCCGAGTATCTCATCGAGGACCCCCAGAAAGACTTTCAGTCCTATTTGGACACTTTGAAGATTGGCGAGGAGTATGACTCTGACATTCTGACAAAGGTGGCTGTGAGGGCACTTGAGTTTGCAGTGGGACGGGATGAGGGTAGTTTCACGATTGATACACTCTCGAAGGAGGGCTCCGACTGAAGATTCTGCGAGTATCCCTGAAGAACTTCAAACCATTCCGTGACTTGGAGCTCCCGTCGGAGGGAGACCTACCAGACGGTCTGATTCTCGTTCGGGGGCCGAATTCTACAGGCAAATCGTCTCTCTTTGAGGGAATACTCTGGGGTCTCTGGGGGCCAAATGCAGTTGACCCTACAAATGAAGAACTCATCAGTTTCGCATCTTCATTCTGCAATGCTGTGATTGTCTTCGAAGTCGATGGAATACGGTACAAGATTGACCGTTCATATGACCCCGCACAGGGCACATCTGCTGTACTCTATGTGGGGAAGAAGGATGTATGGAAGAGGATTGCGGACAAGGCCACATCGGTTGAAAGAAGGCTGGAAGACATTCTCAACTTACAGCTGAATCAGGCACTGAACACACTCCTTGTCAGGCAAGGGGAGGTCGCAAAGATTGCAACTGCATCCGCATCTGATTTGAGAGAGCTTCTTGTCAAGGTGTACAATATCGAGCTTCTCGATCAGATGTCTAAGCATCTTGACTACTTCGAAAATGACCTCTCAGCACGGATTCGTAGTCTGCAAGATGACTATCAGAAACCCGATCGGGTTCTTGAGAAGATAGAGGCTCTCAAGGAGAGGCTTGAAGAGCACAAGCAGAGGATGAAGGAGACTGCGGAATCTATGGAAGAGCTTGAGAAGCTGGTTGAGAGGGCTCCAGACGAAGAGATTCTCTCTGATATAGAGACCCTGTCGAAGACTGTAGAGCAACACAGACGTGACTATGATCGTGCCCTCAGGGAGATGGAACGGGAGTTCGATGGGACTGGCCTATCCAGTACCGATGAGGATGAAATCGAAGGACGAATCGAGTACTTGGAGTTGGAGCGAGACCGTCTAAAGGACTTGAGAGACAGCCTTGAGTCTGATATGTCTGCTATCAACCAGAAGATTGGTAGTATCCAAGGAATGATTGCAGATCTTAAGGAGAAGATTGCTCTCTTGAAGCGTCCCTCAGCCTCTGGTGAAGACTCCGTATGTCCCACATGCTCTAAACCTCTCACTTCGCAAGAGCGTGACAGGCTGCTGGATGATTACAAGACCCGAATCGCCACCGGAACGACTGATATCGAGCGTCTGAAGATCCAGAGGGAAGAGAAACAGAAGCGCTTGAAGAAGTCTGATGACCGATTGGCAAAGGTCATTCGAACACTGGACACCATCGAACGGATTACTGACAGAAAGGAGCAGGTCGGGTCCACCAAGTCCAAGCTCGAAGAACAAGAGATGAAGCTGAATGAAACGATAAGCGAGTTAGAGGTCGAAGATCTGGACTCACTGATAGGGTCCTTTGATGCCGATGATCTCTCTGACTTGAAGCGGAAGGTAGCAGTCCTGAGAACAAAGATTGATTCTCTTGAGCGGGAACAGAATCTGATTCAAGATAGCCTGCAGAAAGACACAGAAGAGATTGCTAATCTGGAACAAGAAGTCACCAGAATGAGAGAACTTGGCGCTCAGATAGAGTCCTATCAGATGCTGGAGGAACATGCCAAGTATGTTCGACGAAAACTGGTCAGAGGATTTGTTTCGGACTGGGTCTTCCAGAAGCGCCTCATTGGTATCATCCGCACTGCCACCAATCAATATGTCCGAGCCTTCACGAACAACCAGTATTCCTCAGTGGATCTTGAGCCGACACCTGCAAAAGGCCGTTCCGGTGCTGGCCTGCAGCTCCTGATTCGTGATGAACGTGACAATGCCACCAAGAAGACCTCTCAGCTCAGTTTCGGTGACAGGACCGCCATAAGTCTGGGGCTTCGCTTGGGTATCAGTCGTACCATGAGTGGTATCCGCCCGCTGAAGGACACACCCATGACAGCTCCACGAGTACGTTCTGTCCTTCTAGACGAACCTCTCGGCGGCTTGGATCGGAATCGAAGACTATCCGTTGTCAAGACCCTTGTGAATGACCAGAGTTTCGAACAGATATTTCTGATCACACATACTGACGTGCAGGGATGGGAGGGAGTCCCAGTGGTTGATGTTGCCAAGAGCGGCACTTCCAGTACTGCTACTCTGCTGGTGAGCCCTGAGTGAGTCTTCTGGACTTGAAGACAAGTATATGAGTGACCTTCACCTCCTGCCACCCTATGGACTCTCGTCGCGTCGGCAAGCGATTACTTCGCTTCATCCTTGAGTACTGGATACTTGCAGTTGTACTGATCATCTCAGCCTTCGTCTGGTCCATGGTGTTTGATGCTGCAGTAGTTGACTACTTCAGTACGAACAACTGGAATACGAGGGCTGTATGGAGGGGCGACGGAGTGTATGAGCTCTTTGGCTATACTGTGCAGTATCAACTCGAGGGTTACAGTGATTACTCATTCTTTTACGTTCATTGGGGCCACAACATGCTGAAGGGCGTGATGCCGTACTGTGATGAATTCGGCCACCTTCTTCGTGACGGCATTCTCAATAGAAATGGTCTGTACATCTTCCCACCTCTCACGGCTTATCTGTACGGCTTGGGAACAGCTCTTCCCCTTGGAGACCTCGGGATCGCCTATCTTATCGTATCTCTTGGATTCCTAACAGTGTTTCCGGTATATGGTCTAGCGAGAGAGTTCTCTGGCAATCGGCACGTCGGCGAGATTGCAGCTCTGACTTACTTGCTTAATCCGATGATTCTGTATCATGTAGTATTCTCTTGGTTCAATCCTGCACCCTTCATCTTCTTCTTCATGAGTGGCTTCTACTTCTTGGTACGTGGCAAACGGCACCTTGGAACACTCTCGATTGTAATAGCCGCATTGTTCAAGCAGACCGCATGGTTCTTGGGAATTCCTCTAGTGATCTATCTGCTTCTCAGAGCAAGACCTGTTGTATCTGAAACCTCCTCTGACACAGGCACGGAGAGTCCTACAATTGGTGACCTGGTGGTCAATGGCCTTCGAAGGGCTGCGAGCTATGTGGACCTCCAAGGATTTGCAGTGAGTACACTCATGGTTCTCTCATTTGTTCTCGCCGTGATGTTTCCGTTCTTGTTGGCACAGGAACACACGTTACTCTTCATGAGCTTGGCTGCTGGAGGCTATCCCCTCGATTCTTTCACTGAAATTCCTGGTTACACCAGTCCGATGCGTCTGCAGGTCCTCCCGGTTGTTGCTGGATTGCCGGAAATCGCCCAAATCATGGATATGCTTGTGTACACCAAGTTCCTGCTAGTAATTGGCACAGTCGTCTTTGCCGGTGTCATGCTTATGGAACCCAAGAGGCATGGTGAAGAAAGACGATTCTTAAGACGGCTGCTGTATTTTGCCATGCTACTGATGCTCTGGGTGAATCTAACTGGTCCTCGCGGTGTATACAAGTACTACTTCACCCTCTTTGCACCCTTCTTTTCGATATTCTCATCGCGACGGATGATAGAGAGTGACAGCTCGAGAATGGGCCCATCTCTCTCAATGCTGGTATTGCCCTTTTTGCTGAGTGCTGCAATTCTTCTTCCGAGTCGGACTGTGTATCTATTTGCCGTTTTTATCATATTGGTGGGGTTCGTGTTGTCAGAACAGGTCGGTCGATTTTGGAAGATCATGACAGTGCCAGTCCGTTATTTGTCCAATATCATCAGCAATCATACTCAACACAGATTTCGGGTCTTGCGGAGTAGATGGCGGGGTTTTATGAAATGGTCATATCACGATTTCTCGGCAGCAAATAGCAGGACCCCACAGAATTCCTCGAAAGAGGTGGCTGTCTAGAGAAAGGTAGATGGGAAGAATGGAGCCGGTTCAGAAAGCAAGAGAACGACTACGGGAGTACTGGCTACTTCTCTTTGTACTCGTCGTGGGAGCTATAGTCTGGTGGATTGTCTTCGACAATGCATGCTCTACCTTCGGAGGCATCCGCCCCTATCGGGCTGTTTGGAATGGGGCCGGAGAGTTTCCTATCTTCGGTTATACAATCACGTACAATCTTGAGGGATGGGCGGACTATGACTACTACTACGTTAGTTGGGCCGATCAGTTCCTCAATGGTCATCTTCCCTATACGGACGCTTTCAACCACCCGATTATAGATGGCACAGAATATCATACGCCCTACTTCTTTCCCCCGCTCTATGTCTACCTCTGTGCGTTCGGAAGGTTGTTTCCGATTCAACCCTGCGGTATTGGGCTGGTCATCACAGTCTTTGGCTTCCTGACAGCGTTTCCTATATACGGCATTGCTGAGTATCTATCTTCTAATCGCCAGGTGGCAGTCATATCAGTTGCCACCTACTTGTTGAACCCGCTCACACTTTACTATGTCACATTCGAGTGGCTGAACCCTGCTCCCTTTGTCTTCTTCTCCCTGCTCGGGTTCTTCCTGCTGATGCGAAAGAAACGGATTCCGGGGGTCTTGTCAATTGTGACCGCAGCACTCTTGAAGCAGACTGCTTTCTTCTTCGGACTTCCTCTGATCGCCTATCTCCTAAAACGTGCTCCAGAAGAATCACCCCTACAGGATGAGGCGCATGATGGGCGGCCTCCAGGCGACGAACTGGATCTTGTGGGATTTGGGAAGACAGTGCTTGTGGTGATCGCCTTTGTCGGAGCAGTCTCTCTTCCTTATCTTCCGGATATCGGCAACTACTTTGAGTACATCTTCCAGCGTGCTGGAGCCACTCTCCTCCAAGACCTCACAACCGTGCCTGCAAGTAACAGTCCGATCACTCTGGCCGTTCCCTTCATAGCCCTGGGATTTCCTCCGTGGTTCATCCAGGGCATCAATCTGGTATCTTACTACTCGGTAGGTCTTGTGGCTGGTGTGATTCCCCTTCTCGCTTTGATGCTATTGAAAGAGAAGGACGACAGAGCCCTACGAGAATACTGGCGGACCATATTCTATCTGACCCTCTTGCTGGTTCTATGGTTACATATCTGGTCTCCCAGAGGTATCTACAAGTACTACACTGTGGCAATAATCCCATTCATCAGTATAATGGCATCATCACGAATGTGCTCAGCGAGAACGGGACCTGTTTCAATATCGCCCAGTATGATGATCTTGCCAATTGGCTGGAGTTTCTTGATTGTCCTTGCTGACCGCAACATCTACATCATCTATCTGGTATTTACACTCTTGCTCTATCTTCTGTATAGAGCCGTAATTGGAAGCTTCATTTCCAGATTACGAGGTGTGCTCTCACAGCGAATCATGTTGGTGCGCAGACGGCTTGAAAGGTAGTCAGCCTTAGGTCGTTAGTGCTTGGAGTTCGTCCTTCTTTTCGTCGAGTCTCTTCCCAAGCCTCTTCAGACGTTCCTCAAGCTTCTTGGATTGTTCCTCGTAGGTCTCTCTGGATATGGCTCCCGATTCATGTCTCTGAGCGACGTGATCTCGGAGCTGAGTCACCGACTTGACTTCTTTCTCAAGGGCCGATATATCTCCCTTTAGATCAGCTACTATGTTCTCCTCTTCTGTCTTGAATTGCTTCGCAGGAATGATGAGACCGAGCTGATCTTGTGTCTTCTCTGCGAAGCTCTGGAATTGCTCCCGAAGACGCGCGATGTTGGTGTCCGTGCTATCTATCTTCCTTTCGAGCCCCTTGATGTCTTTCTGGAGGTCGAAGACTGCATTGACCAGCCTCCTCATGGTCTTCTCTAGCTCTCCTCGAACGACCTCAGCAGTCTCTGACTCCTCTCTTCTCTCGGTGGAAACAGATCTCTTCTCTTTCTCCTTCATCAGTCGTTCATCTCCACAGAGCCATCTGAATGCATTAAGCGCGAATGTTCTGTTTCCGTCGCCCTTCATGCCCCCTCCTCGTCTGAACACCTCGTAGCTGCCTACGCAGACTACCCTGCCCTTTCCCTTCTCTGCGACTGCAATCACAGGTTGAGCTGGGGGATCTGCGGTGGCCGATGTGATTCCCACGGCTTTGGCCTTCCCTGATGTTTTCAATGTGCAGGCCGAAGGCAGCAACAGACTGTCAACTCCCTCGGTAATGGGGTGCCCCTCAAAATCGGCAATGATTGGCATTGTGGGTAAGCCTGCATTCATCCGTTCATCTTTGACTGCTGTATTCTCGAACGTGATTCCAAAATCCTCTGAGAGTCTACTCATGTTGTTCATGAGTCCCTTATCTCCGCCAGAGAGGGCCAGTAGCATGAGACCCCCTCCACCCTCGACATATGCCTTGAGAGCACCAATCTCGTTCGCCCGTAGTTTCGAGCTGTTGGGACAGCCAAAGACTATAGCGTCAGCATTCTCTATCTTGTTCTTGAGAATCATGAACTCAGTATAGGCTTCCACATCATAGTCGTTGTCCTCCAGGAGTTGTGCCAACTCAGAGTAAGTTGAATCGATTTTTCCTCTTTCGTTCTGCGTTTGGTCGAAAAATACTTGCTTTCTTCGGCTCACTGAAGGCCCACCTGATGGCAATCGTCGATTCATGGTGTGTCAAATGATTAATGAGACTTCCGCAGATATTATCGAGGCGCAGTCTTTATGTTGAGCCCATGATATCCAAGAGCCTATGAACAACTCTGAAGACTGCATATTCTGCAAGATAGTTAGAGGAGAGATTCCCTCCTCCAAGATATTCGAGGATGAAATCTGCATGGCTTTCATGGATGTGTTTCCCGTTAGAGAGGGACACTGTCTGTTGATACCCAAGGAGCATTACCAAAATCTTCTCGATGTCGATGAAGATGTGGCGGCCCACCTGGCCAGAAGACTGGTTGATTTGACACGCAAGGTGAATACCGTAATAGAGCCAGATGGGATTCTGACTTCTGCCGCAAATGGAAAAGGCGCTGGTCAGGAGATACCCCATCTGCACTTCCACGTAATTCCCCGTAATCACGGCGATGACTTTGGCTTCCGTTTCCCTGATGGCTACAGAAGCGAGATGGCAGATCGTGATCGCCTTGATAAGATTGCGTCAGAGCTCAATACGGCCTAGATGCCCAGCACTTGACATAGTTCTCAGATATCCAGAAGATTGAGCCCTGTCGCCTTGTCCTTGTTTCGATAGATGTCAGCCTCTAGTTCAATGATGACAACTTCGATCGTGACTGAAACCACACACCCATTCATGAGGTGCCCTCCATAACACTTGCCTTGCTCGTCTGCCACCACCATATGTGCGTGTACTGCCACCTCGCCGCTTCTTAATCGCGAGATGTTTCCAACACAAGAAACAACCTCTAGGTCTTCATCGATTGAAAAATTCCGATACTCACAAGCGTGCCTGTCAAAATAGCCTAGTGTTGCTTGTTTGATGGCCCCTATCAAGCTTATCTGTCCGCTTCTAATATCATGTTCATCTGCCAATGCCTCAATGGATTCGAGGATGTCCTCTCCCGGCATAAGGCGTGCGACTATTGTCCTTGCAGAATCTGTAATAGTTGCTTTGACCATATGACCACTGCCTCATTCCTTTCTTCTCTCTCAGTATAGGAAGTGCTTATCAAGGCTACCTCCTCCACGAAACACAGTGGGGTCTCATTTCGAATGACCAAAGACAATCAGCCTTCTCTTGAAGACTACATGAGCTCTTCAGAACCTGAGAGTCAAGATAGGGCAAGCCCTACAACTCGCGCAGAAAAACACAGTCCTGCTCAGTCTGAAACCACCTCTGCAACGGGGCGATCCGCAAAATCTCGTGCAACAATAGTCGACCGAGAAGACAGCCTCGAAGAAGAAGGTATTGTCGATGAAGAAGAGTCTGTGGGGGAGTATGTCATTGGTGAACGTGATGTGCCACAGAATCTTCCCCCCTCTTTCTTACTATCAATAGACTATGATGGACAGAAGGCGAAGGCCATTGCGCGGCTCTATCGTCCCGAAACGAAGGAGTTGTTCTTCTGGTTCGATGACACTGGTCACAAACCCTACTGCCTGACAGATTTTCCGCCGCAAGTTGCCCAGCAGAAAGCAGGAAGACACCCCGGCTTCTCTCAAACTGAAGAGGTCGAGCTTCGGGACTTGCTTAGAGACAAAGAAGTTACTATGACCAAGATTCTTGCAGAAGACCCTCTAAGCATCGGTGGTCGCCAAGGATCAATCAGGGAGTTGCTCACCGAGAGAGTATCAACTGGTGATCCTTCCAATCCTTATGAGGAAGTGAGTCACGCTTGGGAGGCCAACATAAGATATCGCAACACGTACACCTACGACCGAGAGATTGTAGCCGGACTGATGTACAAGGTTGAGGATGGACACCTTGTTCCATGCCCTCCAAAGCTGGACAAAGAAACGCTTGACGAGTTCAAAGAAACCCTCGATCCAGATGAAGGGCTAGACCGAATAATCTCTACTTATGCGCCTATGTTCTTCACAGAGGTTCCGGATGTGAAACGGCTTGCCTTGGACATCGAGGTATATACGCCCGTGAAGAATCGCATTCCTGACGCGTCTACGGCTCCGTATCCTGTCACTGCAGTTGGGCTATCAGACAATGAGGGCTTCAACAAGTGCTTTGTTCTTGAGCGGAAAGGTCAGGAGATGGGCGAGAAGACATCTGGTTATCCTGAGGAACTGGAACTCGTCTTCTATACAGATGAGAGAGAGATGATTCTTGAGGTCTTTAAACTAGTTGACCAGTATCCCATCGTTCTCACCTTTGTTGGAGATGCATTCGACCTGAACTATCTCTATCATCGTGCCAAGAAGATTGGCATAGATGTTCAGACACAGTGTCCAATATACTTGGGTCGTGAGGTTGCACTTCTCAAGAGAGGTATTCACGTTGACCTTTACCGATTTCTGAAGAATCCCTCTGTGCGAATCTATGCTCTCTCGGGGGCATATGAACGAAATAACTTGGAATCCATCGCCCAGGGAATCCTAGGAATTGGCAAGCTTGAGCTGAATACTGAGATCTCCGACTTACCATATTACGAACTAGCACACTACTGCTGGCTCGATGCCAATATCACACTCCGAATTACAACTTTCAAGAACAACCTGCTCTTTCGTCTCATTGTCCTGCTCATGCGTATCTCGCGACTCTCTATGGAGGATGTGACCCGACAGGGTATATCTTCATGGATTCAGTCCCTGTTCAGACAGGAGCATCGGTCACGAAAGGCACTCATTCCCAAGCGTGACGACATCGAGTCGATGAAACCGTCTGAGGCTCATACTGAGGCGATGATCAAAGACAAGAGCTTCAAGGGTGCCATCGTGATTGAACCAGTTGCTGGTGTTCATTTCAATGCCACAGTTCTGGACTTTGCAAGCCTGTATCCCACCATCATGAAGCGGCACAACATAAGCTATGAGACCGTTGACTGCCCCCACGAGAGCTGCCGGAATGCAACCGACAATCGTGTGCCTGAAACCGATCACTGGACCTGCAAGAAACGCACAGGGATGATCAGCGAGACAATAGGTTTCTTCAGAGATACCAGGGTGCGCTGGTTCAAGAGGAAGAGCAAAGATGGCTCCTTGGATGAGAGAACACGGGACTGGTACTCAGTTGTGGAGAAAGCACTAAAGGTCTTCGTCAACGCCTGTCTTCCCTTCGATGAAGCGGTTATAGTTCGGGATTCTCATGGTCTGATATCTAGAAGGGCCATTGGCAGCTTGGAACATGAATGGAGCGACCTTGAGATTCTCAGCATTGATAACAATTGGGGGTCATCGCCCTTTGGAAAACCGATATTTGTTCCTATTGTCGGCTTTCGGAAGAGTGGAAGTGCGAGACTTCTGGATATATGTCTAAGGGACGGGCGGACTATTCGATGTACAGATAATCATGTCTTTCCAAGGCTTCTTCCTAAGCACAAGCGAAAGCACCGAAAGGTTATCTCGAAGAAACCCCTTTCAATCGAATATGTCGCTGCCGAAGATCTTCGAGTAAATGATGATATTCTCATGGCAGAACGATTGCCGCTAACAGCACATCCTCCCGAAACGCTATTTGTCCCAGACCTTATACCTCAGGAATCAATACATGTCGGGGTAAAGAGAAGTGACTACACCAAGTTCTCGTATAGGAGATCCCAAAGAAATGACAACCCTCTGATATCTCTAATAAACAAGGAATTCAGATACTCAAAGGCAAGCAAATGGTATCGTGCTCGGTGGTGTGACCTCTCCGATGAGGCGAGAGAATTAATCAGACGAAATGAAACAGACACATTGCCTTTCTACATCAAACTGATCGAGAGAAGTGGAAGATGGCGTGAAGCAGGCCAATGGGAGAATATCAGAATCGAGCTTGATGAGGACTTCTTCGCATTTATGGGATGGTATTTATCGGAAGGGCATGTAGGTGTCAATCGGGTATCCATTTCACAGTATCAGGAAGTCAATCCAGTCTACTTCAATGAGATTGGGTCACTCTTGCAACGGATGGACCTACCCTTTGCCGTCTATTCGAAGAAAGACCATGTCATTCACTCGAAGACACTCGCAGCAATCATGGAGCACCTTTGTGGCAGTTACTCAAAGAGCAAATCCATTCCCCTTCGACTGCTTGATGAAAGAAGAGCGCGAGTTGTCCTTGAATCGTTCTTCAAGGGTGATGGGAACATCAATGTCCGTGGTAATAGGCGATATACCACTTCTAGCAAGCAACTGGCTCATGATATTCTGTATCTCCTCGGAGCATTGGGAAGACATGCATCCGTGCATCGCGATGAATCTATCTATCGTGTTGTCGAAACGAAGGGGCTGAAGTACCAGCGAACGGGGCGAGGATTGATTGACTTCAACGGCACTCGTACCGTGAGAATCCGCTCGATAGAGAGGAGAGCTGACCCTGAGCAGACTTACGACCTTGAAACAGGAAATGGACTCTTTGTGTCAACCAATGGAATTGTAGTGCACAACAGCTACGGGGTCACAGGAGCTCAGCATTTCGAGCTGTTCTGTATGCCCGCTGCCGAGAGCGTCACAGCTTATGGACGACACGCAATTATCAGGACGAAAGAGAAAGCAGAGTCCATGGGCGTTCGGGTCCTCTATGGCGACACCGACTCCGTGTTTCTGGACAATCCGACCTCTGAACAACAAGCTGAGCTTGTCAAATGGTCTCAAGATGAACTGGGTATAGATCTCGAGGTAGAGAAGACCTACAAGTATGTTGCACTCTCCGATCGAAAGAAGAACTACATCGGGGTCTACGACTCGGGTTATGTTGAGGTCAAGGGTCTCAGTGGAAAGAAACGTAACACTCCCGACTTTGTGCAAGACGCCTTCAGAGAGATGCTCGATGTTTTGAGCCGTGTTGACAACAGAGAGGGATTCAAAGCAGCAAAAGACGAGATTCGTGAGATTGTCAATGTTGTTCTTGATAGGCTTGAAGGGAAGACTGAACCGTATAGCCCAGAAGACCTGGCCTTCCGGGTTCAGATGACCAAGGAGATAGCACAATATGGTAAGACGACACCACAGCATGTCCGCGCTGCAATCCAGCTTCGTGATGCAGGCTATGAGGTGCCGTCGGGAACTATTGTTGAATACATCAAGACTAAGGGTCCCGAGGGCGTCCTTCCCGTTGAATTGGCCGAGGAGGGAACCTATTTCATTGACAAGGACAAGTACATTGATACGTTGAGATCGGTATTCGGTCAGGTGCTGGATTCTGTTGGTATAGACTTCGAAGAACTCATGGGATTCACCACACTTGACCAGTTCTTTTAGCCTCCTTGAGCCTTTCATTCTGGAAACAGTCCGACTAAGAAATTCTTATAGCCCACTCCAGACCTTGTGACAATCTGAGCCATAACCGAATGTGATATTCCGGTGCCCGGGGATTCAAAGATGAAGCTGAACTATAGAGAATTCTTGATGAGTGATCTACTCGTCGTGTTTCGACCTGAAGATGTAGAGATGGAAGCCAAGGAGTTCATGTCCACGTTCGCCTCTTATATGCAGGGGGCGGGGCTTGTGGGCAAGCGCCCAGATGGACATACGATATATCCAAGCAGAACTGCACCCGTCGATGAGGAACATTCCAAGTTCTTCGACGACTGGGTCACTCTTGCGGACGCTCTCGAACTGAATTCCGCTTTGAGTATGGACTTCTACACAGATGCTTGGTTCGGTCGTGACCCGAAATATCAGACCGTCAATGCACGGGGGAACGCAATGAGCCATCAGATCTGCCCTAACCGAGAAGAGTTCTGGCAGTATGGCGCAGAAATTGTGAAGGAGATGGGGTCATATCCAGTCAACGAGATTCTCTTGTTCGGCACCGGTTTCATAAGAGATCAGTTCTGCTTCTGTGACCGCTGCAGGAATGAATTTGCGCCCATGGTGAATCAGGAACCTGAACGATTGAGCTATCAGTATATCATTGAGAATCCTGACTATCACAGCAAGTGGCACAGCTGGAGAACAGACAAAGTAATGCAGGGCATCACATACTTACAGGACGCCGCAAGAGATGCCGATGAAATGGTTGGACGAGAGAACCCCCTGAGGATTACCGTTGAGATTCTGATGGATCCTGAAACAGGCCTTGCAGAAGGAGGGAAGAACGAGTATGGCTATGACTATTCTCGAATCAACGATATCACGGGAAACCTGCTGATCAACCTCTATCCCTGGTCCCCGCTTCTTCCCGGCAAAGGGAGCAAGGAGTACTCGGAGCTCGTTGAGTCACTGTATTTTGTCAAGGAGTTCGAGCGACGCGGAGGACATGTGTCACTATTCAGATGGGGAGTCAGTGAGATGGGCCAGGTGCAGGAGATGAAGGCAATTGCGCAAGATGCAGGTATCAGCCGACTCATAACAAGCTTCCACTATCCGGCGGACTACTCAACACGTCGCGAAGCCGCAATAGGCAACTATTGAGAAGCTCCACAATATGGGCATCTACCTGTCCCCCTCTCTATGGTTCGCCCACAGGAGAAACAGAAAGAAGGTCGTGATTGTTCACCCTCCATCTCCTCGTTGAATGGGCTCAACTCCCCTTGAGTGAAGAGGGCTCCTAACCCCTCAACTGACTCATCTGTATTCAGGTTGCAGCCACCGAATGAACCGCTCCCACTTCTTCCATAATCCTCGAATCGGCGTCTATCCAAAGGAACCTCCTTGATTGGTTCTCTGTCTCGATCAAGGTACCTGGATGCTGCTCGTGGTGATTCTTGCCTATTCAGCCCATCTCGATATCGACTCTCACTTGAGGGTTCTCTGCGGTCGCGGTCTTGAAGTGCGCGGTCCAGAGTATCGAAATCGCGCCTGTAGTCATCAGAGCCAAATCCAGTGTCGATGGCCGGTCTATTCACGGAACGCCCGTTAACGTCATAATTCCACTGGCTGCCTGTTGGGCTGAATCCTTTTGATGCGTCCATGAACATGGAGTGGGAACCATTCTTGAGCTGCTCGTAATCCTCCTTGGTCAGACTCAGCACCTCAAGAGCGCGGTCCCGCTCTGCACAACGTTTTGAAAGGGGACAACAATATGCCGGGCTTCCATGACACAGCGATGCCATGGCCCTCTCTTGGCTTGACTTAAAAATGGGCGTTATCCTCTTTCTACCAAGGACAAGCGAGTCGCCGTTTGCTCTGAGTTCGGCATATCCACTCTGGGCTAGAGCCTCAACGAGCTCTCTCGCAGGGTAGGCCTTTCCCTCGATTACCACGAATCCTTCTGTTCTGTCGAGTCTAACTGGTCGCTCACTGTCTCGCTCTTCGCGGTAGGAATCGTATTTCGTTATGGCCACCTCAGAGTAAAATGCAGATGAACTCAGGCATTTTGGAAATACAACTCCGAGTATTACGCTAGTAATTCACACATGAACGGGTCTGGACAGCCAGACTTTCGGAAACTATATCTTCTGTGACTTCCTTTCATTCGATATCGGGTAAATCAGGAGAGATAAACGATGGGTGCGAAAGCTGAAGGTGCTGCACAAGGATATACATTGCTAGGAGCAATAGTGCTTATTGTGTTCGCTCTATTCCAGCTACTTATTCCGGGACTCAACGCGGCTCTGGGTGGTAGCTTCGATGGAGTCATCAACACTGTTCTCGGTATTCTCTTGCTGCTTATGGCATTGCTGGGAATAGACGCATGTGGATTCATCTACTGGAAGATCAGACGGAGCGGGGCTTTACTTGCTCTCTTTGGATTTCTTTCCATTGTCATAGTTGGCCGAGGGCTTAACTTTGACATACTGTCTTGGCTTCAGAATATTGGCATGCTTGCTGGCCTTATGTTCCTCATCGCAGGTCTTCTTATAATGACGAGAAGCAGTCCGCGTGGGTGATTCCGGTTAACAGTTCAGAGAATGATGCTCTTCGCATCGGTGAAGTCATGGTCCTGACGGGAGGAGGTATTGATCTAGTGATTGGCGCACTCTTCCTCCTCAACTTCGGAGTGTTCGTCAGCTTCGGTATTCCATATATCGATTTGAGCGTGATCTTTCTCGGCCTGGGATCCATCCTGCAGGGCTTAGTACTGGTGATTCTCTCTGTGATTGTCCTCCGGACACGAGGCAGTATCCACTTGGATTTCATCCGACCAACCAGAGCTTGGCAGTCTCTTCTTGTGATTGGTTTCATAATGATGCTCTTTGGTGGGCACATCGGAGCGATACTCATAGTCCTTGGAGCCGTTCTGCAGAGTCGTATCTATCATCCGCCCGATTAGGCTGTGCATTGTCTGAGTCAAATGGATTCTCGTTCCTTGGCTCCAGTGTTGTCTGAGGTGGCCGGCATAGCAAATTAGATAATAGGGGTGCCATCTTGCAGCTCGTGTCGATTTCGTGGATTGTGTAGATGATGGACGATAAGGACTTTGACATTTTGAAAGAATTGGGCTTCATGGATGTTGGCCCAGACAAGATGACGAATGATTATTGGAAGGAACGCGGTGCGAACGCTCTGGCAATCACTACTCAAGCACGTGACATATACGGCTGTCTGGATCATACAAGGGGTGACGGGCTGGATCTCTATGATATAGAGGGCACAAAGTACCTTGACATGACCGGCGGGGTGGCGGTTCGCGCACTTGGCCTCCGATACAAGCCCTTCATGGACTTCGAGATACGGGTCAACGATGTCATCAAGGAGCTACCGGGGATGGACTTTGATGCCATACCTCAGACTCTACTGGCCGAGAGGCTTATCTCATTGATGCCCGGCAATAGTACGAAACGGGTGACTTTCACAACATCGGGTGGGCGTGCCGTAGAGGGCTGTATGAAGTCGTCCATGGACTTGAGCAAGAAGGGCCGATTCATCGGTTTTCGTCCCGCGTTTCATGGACGAACTGGATATGCGCTCGCCGTCACAGCCTCCAATTCCAAGCACAAAGTGGGCTACCCTCAGGGTGTTGACGTGATTCGTGTGTTCTACCCTTACTGCTATCGCTGCCCCTATGGACAGAATGTTGAGGACTGCAACATAGAGTGTGTAGAGGCTCTACGTTACGCGCTCCAAGTTGAGGGTAATGACATTGCGGCGACAGTAATGGAACCACTATGCGGTGAGGGTGGGTTGATTGTGCCCCCGAAGAAGGCCGTGAAGGGCATCCATGAGGTCACAAAAGACATTGGTGCATACTTGATATCGGATGAGGTACAGGCCGGAATGGGCCGAACAGGGAAATGGTGTGCTATTGAGAACTTCGACATAGCGCCTGACTACGTGGCACTAGCGAAGGCGTTGGGGGGTGGCTATCCCTTGGGTGCCTCTATTGGCCCTGCTCCTATGTTCACAGGACCTGCTCGTCACTCTGAGACCTTCTCTGCCGAACCCAAGATGTCTCTCATCGCACTCTGGCATCTTAAACACATAGAAGATGGAGGATATCTCGATAGAAATGTTGAGATGGGCAACTACCTGATGCAACGGCTAAACGAACTGAAAGAGAAGCATGACGTCATTGGCGATGTTCGAGGGTTGGGCCTGATGGTTGGAATCGAGTTGGTTAAGGATCCGAAGACGAAGGAGAAGGCTGTTGATTATCGAAACAAGCTGGTGAAGAATCTGGTTCAGAAGCAGAAGCTATGGATCCTCGGTTCTGGGCAGAACTGCATACGGTTCACTCCCAGCTACGTGATTACGAAAGAGCAGATTGATGATATGGCCGAACGCCTTGACAAGGCTCTGTCAACAACTGACCTCTGAAAGAAGAAAGCCTTTGACGGTTAGTTACAACTTCTATCCGACTCCGGATAGACAGAGAAAAAGAAAGAGGATCCATACCGTGAGCCTATCTCAGTGGTATGGACCAGTGCTTCTCTATAGCAGCATCAGGATGGCGCCGACAATCACCAAGACTCCTGGCAGACCGCCTCCGAAGACGTAGAGGAGGATTCCCAGAATCAACATGATTATCCAGTTCTTCTCCAATTTCAGAGCAGGTATGTTGATCACTCCACTTGTTGTCAAGACAACAAGAGAGATTATGATGAGGATTATACCGGTGATCAGACCACCAAGAATACCCCCTATACCTAGACCCGGAAGGAAAGCAAAACCCATTCCCAATATCTGCAGAATCCCATATAGCAGACCGAGGAGTCCGCCTATGAGGCATAACAGCTCACCAATCTTCGTAGCTTGACTCTTTGCCATTACATTCACTCCGTTCTTGAGAGCAAGTCTGTTGAGGGAGTAAGAGAATATAACTATAATGCATTCTTTTGAATGCATACTCCGACGTTTGCCGTATTTGCAGGAATTGTCCTTCAAGACGTAGTCCTTGGTCGCATCCACAGTGCGGCTAGATTAATAACTGCGTGCAGTTCTTTGCCCTCTGTCGACCACGGAGCTTGACATTCATTGGATATATCGTCGGACTCGTGCTGTGGAGAGGACTCATCGAGTGAACATGATGGTCTATTGGAGATTGAAGGTGATATCGATCCGAAGACCGAGATTCCTGATGGTTCACGCATTCTGGTGATCAGTAATGACCAGTCGTATCTGACTCATGGCATCCATAAGTTTCCTGCCAAGTTCTTCCCCGAGTTACCTCGATATTTGATTAGGAAGTATTCCCATCGGATGGATTCAGTACTAGATCCCATGTGTGGCAGCGGAACGGTTGTATTGGAGGCTATGCTTGGCCAGAGGAGAGGGATTGGTATAGATATTGATCCGATTGCCCGTCTCGTCACGCGCGTCAAGACAACAGCTCTGAACCCGGATACGCTCTTCTTGGCAACCGATCGCCTGAGCCAGGAATTGAACGCGCGATTTGCTTCGGGACATCGGCCACCGATACCGGATTTCCACTATCGTGATTCATGGTTTCAGTCTCACGTGTTACGGGAACTGGGCCTTATCTTAGAGTGTATCAGAGATCGTGACCTATGGGCTGGAGGGATTGAAACACACGAGCAGGGCAGGCTGTTCGACTTCTTTCGAGTAGTATTCTCCTCAATCGTTCGTGGCGTGTCAAATGCCGATCCTCATTGTACGCGAACCGTTATTCGCAAGAAGAAAATACGCAACATGAGTCCTGGAGAAGCGCTGCAAGAGTTCTCTGAAGCCCTTGAGGCACAGATAGATACAATGAGCGAATTCTGGACACTCTGCAGTGAGGCTGCCCTCCCATCACCGACTCTGCCACGAAGCACAGCAACGGAAACGGGCTTGGAAAGCCGGTCTATCGACCTTGCAGTCACCTCGCCACCCTATATCAATGCGGTAGACTATCCGCGAACCCACCAGCTGGAGATGTACTGGTTAGACATGGTTCCAGACGGTCCTCTCTCCCAGATGAAACGGAAGTACATAGGGACCGAAACGGTCTACAAAGAGGACTACAAGAATCTCCGTGTTTCTGGTCTGGATTCGCTTGACCGACTGCTCGAGGCTATCTTTGAAGTTGACCCCCGACGATCCTATATCGTATACAAGTTCTTCAAAGATATGGAGAAGCAATTCTTTGAGATGCGTCGAGTCTTGAGGCCTGATGCGCACTATTGCGTCGTAATCGGCAACAATGTCATCCGTGGTCATGAGATTCCCTCTCAAGATATCCTCTCCGAAATAGCGGTTAGACGTGCGGGGTTCGAGCTGGAGAAGCGCTTCTTCTCTGGCCTCATCAGACATTTCATCAGGATTCCCCGTCCAGAGAGAATGAACGGCGAGTGGGTGTTGGTGTTCAGAAAGCCGTCTTAGTTCCTAGGAAGCAATCCTTAAATGGAAAAACGTAAGGTAATCTGCAACATAACTAAGGAGGTCTACTATAGACATGGCAACAGTTCAATGGAGGAATCGTGTTTGCCCGTCGCTCTTTCTTGTCACTACCTCCTTCCGCCAAATTCCTGTACGTGCTGCTTAAGCGCGAGCGACGCATGTCGCGGCAGGACTTGATCACCACAACCTACTTGCCCCCTCGAACGGTCAACTATGGCCTGAGCCGACTGAAGGATCTGGGTCTGGTCAAGGAAGAGGGGCATGCTGAAGACGGAAGGATGACAGTATATGAGCTCACGGAAACGCCTTTCTAGCCCACAACCCAAGTCTGAGGTACGAGCGACGAGCCAAAAGCCTCATAATCTGTTAACTCCCGACTTGACTAGTCCCAATGCGAGGTGCAGTAATGAAGTTCTATGAAGATGCAGGTGTGCAACCTATTAGTGCCGAAAGGACTCACTACACCATCGAACTGAGTCCCGACAATGTGGGCGAAACGGTGGTTCTCTTCGGCTGGGTTCATATTCTCCGTGATAAGGGTGGAATCAAGTTTCTCATCCTCAGAGACGAACGCGGTCTGATCCAGGTCACCATACCTAAGAAGAAAGTCACCTCTGAGGTATTCGAGGTCTCTGACAGTCTTGGCTCTGAGTATGCTGTCGAGGTTATTGGGGAAGTAGTTGCAACGAAGCACACAGAGTCTGGCATAGAGATCATTCCTAGTTCGCTCAAGGTGATCAATACATCGGAGCGGCTACCAATTGATGTTGTCGAGGACAAAGTGGACATCGACCTTGACACGAGGCTGAACTATAGGATTCTTGACCTACGGAAACCTCGCGTCAATGCAGTGTTCAGAGTGCAGCACAGTCTTGCAAGATTCTCCCGAGAATACCTTGAGAGGGATGGATTTGTGGAGATCCATACACCAAAGATAGTGGCTGAGTCTACAGAGGGTGGTGCGAACCTCTTCGAAATCAAGTACTTCGACAGACCTGCCTATCTGGCGCAGAGCCCACAGTTCTACAAACAGCTCATGCTCCTTGCTGGCTTTGGCAAGGTCTTTGAGATTGGGCCAGTCTTCCGAGCAGAGAAGCACAATACACGCCGTCATGTCAACGAATACACATCATTCGACTTGGAAATGGCCTGGATCAGCAGTGTAGAAGACATCATGGAAGTGGAAGAGAAGATGCTCCACTATGCCTTCCAGAAGACCGCTGAAACCGCATCCACTGAACTGGAGCTTCTTGGGGTAGAGCTGGAAGTACCCTCTCTTCCCTTCAAACGAATCAAGTACTCGGAGGCAATCGATATCCTTCGGGATGAGGGGAAAGAGATATCCATTGAAGACGATCTAGATCCTGAGAGTGAGAGGATTCTTGGTGAAGTCTTTCCGGAGAGATTCGGTACCAACATGGTCTTCATCACACAGTATCCTCTGGAACTACGCCCCGCCTATACAATGCCCAGCATGACGGATGAGGGCATGACTGAGAGCTTCGATTTGACCTACAAGGGAATGGAGATCACAACAGGGGGTCAACGGATACATCTCTATGACTTACTTGTGGAACGCTTCAAGGCCAAGGGGTTCAATCCGGACCATTTCACCTTCTATCTCGAGCCCTTCAAATTCGGTGCCCCTCCACATGGAGGATTTGGCCTTGGCCTCGAGAGACTAACAATGCAGCTGCTGGGTATTGAGAATATCCGAGAGGCAACACTTCTTCCGAGAGATCGGGACCGGCTCATGCCATAGAGGTCAGCCGAACGAAGAGCGGCTCCATTGGCTTTCTCACGGCATCAGACCCATCGTCAAGGCGGCTCAGTTTCCGTCTTGGCCCCTCTGCCGAAACTAGGTGATGGAATGGAGATGGGCTCTTCCGCGTCTACCCACTAACTTCACGATTCCTATCTTCCTGAGAGTATACGTCATCTTCCTTGCCAAAGCAGATGGCCGCTTGATTCGCTCTGCCAGTTCAGCATTGGTGAACGGATTCGTCAGGTCTTGTGGGATAAGCCTCAGTAGATCTGATGGGCTCTCAAACAACTGCCTATCTACTACTTCCACTAGTTCAGTATCAACGATACTCCAGCCTCTGCGTCTCCAACTACCATGTCCGTCCCGTCGGCGAGTCTCCTCTGCCCTGACCTGCAAGACATCGATACTGAAACGAGGATGTTCGATGAGTCTCGGAAGGTAAACCATCTCATAGAAGACGTCGTGGAAACTCTCCTTCTTGGGTGAGAGACGTTTCTCGATCACTTCTGATCCATCAGGCGTTTCTTTCACTATATACTTCTCTGATATCACTGGATAGACGAGACGCACATTGTGTCTGGTGAGAAGATCCCGGAGTTTCGCTTTGATTACTGAGAAACCTGTGGTCTGTATCTCTACCAACAGATTCTCTCGGGCGATATCAATTACGTATCCATCTACCTCAGCCTCAAAACAATCGCCCGGTTCTTTGTACCATTCCTTCAATCCAGCATGGAGTGAGCGCTCTTTTAGCGTTCCAATATGCGGACTCGAGGTACCTTTCGCCATAATGCTGCACTTGCTGTACACAATCTCCAACTTGGGACTTGGGATGAACACACCAATAGTCGGAGCGAAAAAAGTTATGGCCGAGGCTTTGGCCCACGGCCTATTTCAGATGAAGGATATCGGTTCTATTCCTTCAGCGTCAAGTCATCACCGCAACAGGTGAAACTGCAGCCGCACTGGTCCTCGTCGTTGCAGCACTCCGTACACTCGCTGAGGATCTTGATTTCAAGGCCACAGGTCTCGCATGCATAGACTTGTCCTTTTTTCATATCATGGCAATGTAGTGACATTTCTTCAACCTCTCCAGGATTTCGTGTCCTTCCGATATGTTTTGCACATATGTTCTTTGTGCTATCGCGAAGCGTGTGCTTGAGTCGGTGCTCAATAATACTCCCTCTTAAAGGAGGCTGCTTCCAACTCACTCCAGTACAGAGTCGACCGTATAAACGCGAGGTAGCAATAGAGATGGATGATCGTGTTGAATCTGAGCTCTACGCGTCGATAGCCACGCTGGATCAGTTCAAGAAGATGTTCGACATGGGTGCAGTGGATGTTCGTTCCTACGAGCGCGAATCAGAGGCTCTTGTCATGGACATCCGAGAGAATCTTGATAGAATGCGTCGGATGGGTAGAGATGTAACCGGATTCTTTGAGAGTGAGGGCATTGTTTCCCGCTTCCCCGAAGCCGCAGGACTGCTTCGAATTCTACCACAACAGTCTGCTGCTTCCATGCAGGGGATGACATCGGATGAATACTATGACTACATTGGTCTGGCGGTGCTTGACGTTGCAACTGAGAACGCATCAAAGGGTCTTATGGGGCTGGCAGAGCTGATTGTCGACGTTGTACGACGAACCCCCGAACTCAAATCCGTCAGCTATAACGATGTGATCGAGGCTGTGAATCGAGTTGCAGAGCACGGTCTCATCCCAGGGATTCGAACACTGAGCGGAGGCGTCAAAGTTGTCGAATTGAGGCCTTTGGAACTACGGCAAGACCAGGCTGATGTGATTAATCTCGCAGCGTCCAAAGGATTTGTCTCTATTGAGGAGGTAATCATGAAGTTGAAATGGTCTGAAGATCACGCTCGAACTGTCCTCTCCAGTCTTGTGGAGGCTGGCATGGCTGTGGCCGACATCCGATTTAGCACGGGGGGAAGATACTACTTCCCGGGCCTAAGATCAAGGACAGATGTCGACTCGAACGGCAAGCATAATCGCTAGCGTGTCATACAACCAGCACAACAGCGCCGCGCTCCTTGTCCACCCATCTTGCATAGCCGCGTTCTACAAGCAGTTCCATGATACGGCGAAGGTCGCCCTCCGGGAGGCGTCCGAAACCTTCTCTACCCTGTTGGATGACGATCGACTTCACATCGAGACGCATCAAGCCTGTTTCGAGTGCCCATCGGTAGACATGATCCGCCCAGTCCTCCAAAGGCCGCCAGTAGACTCGAAGCTGACGCTTCTCATCTCCAATCCATTGTGCTATGTTCTTTTCTACAAGGGTATCTCCAAGAATCTCAAACGCATCCGCCTTGCCAACAATCTCGCTAAATGGACTCTCGGTTATGAAAGTCGTGATCGATATGACATGAAGTTTCTGGTTCTCCATCCATGTGAGTATGAAGTCTGTCCAATCTCTTGCCCAGAGTTGTCTACCCTCCTCGTAATCTGGAACTTGGTACATCCACTCCGAGTCTTCAGCATGCCCCCACTGCGGCAAGATATCCTCGACTTCACTTGCAGGCTCCTGCGGTACAGCAGCCTGTTCTTCGGACTCTGTGACGGTCACAGCCTCTCTGACACTGACTTCGGGTATTTGTTGATCCGTGGGAGTCTTGATCACAATTTGCTCTTCTGACTCTTCTTCCGACTCACGCTTCTTCTCGACGGTCTTCTTCTTCTCTTTTGACCTCTCACGAACATTCATCAGCTATGAGCCCTCCGCCCAGTCTATATACCGCTTGACATCTTCGGGCGATGTTGCAGGTCTGATGTTTTCTATAGCTGATAAGAAGTCATAACGTTCAACAGGTCTCAGGTCGAATATTTCCGCATCCTCATCCAACCGTCCACTTGTTTGGAGTTCTCGAATCGGTTCCATTGCCGCCTCTCGACACACAACACTGATGTCCCGTCCGCTGTATCCCTCTGTCAGATCGGCCAACTCCGCGAAGTCTACGCTGGGGGCCATCTCTATCTCCTCCATATGAGTGGCAAAGATCTTCTTTCTAGCATCGCGACCCGGCAACGGCACATGGATTCTTTTCTCAAATCTGGACCGCAGAGCAAAGTCGAGCTCCCAAGGAAGGTTTGTGGCTCCGATTACCGTGATTCTCTCATCCTCGCGACTACCGAGCCCCTGCAACTCGGTCAGCAGCTGCGTCTTCAGACGCCTTTCACCTCCAACATCCTCGCCTGATCTGGAAACTCCTATAGAATCGAGCTCGTCGATGAATATTATTGCGGGTGGATTCTTACGTGCCAGTTCGAAGAGAGTCATTACCAATCGTTCTGATTCGCCAAGCCATTTGCTTACTATATTGGCGGCTGACACATTGAAGAATGTCGCGTCAATCTCTGAGGCCACGGCCTTTGCTATGAGTGTTTTACCACATCCCGCAGGACCATAAAGCAAGATACCTCTCCAAGGCTGTCTCGCCTTTCCACGGAACAGCTCGGGATGTTTCATGGGCGCAAGAATCGCGTCATCAATTGCCTGTTTTGCATCCTCGAGATCTGCGACCTCTGACATTCTAACATCTGGGCGCTCCGAAACTATTGTATCTTCTATCATATCTCGCAGCCTGACGGTATCCTCGTCAATCTCCTTCTCTTCGGTAGAGGCTTGAGCAGGAACTGGCTCTTCTCTCTCAAGGGGTTCGGGTGGTACTTCGAGTCCATGGACAGGTCCTGACTTCTTCTTGATGCCGGAGAGATACCGGACCCTGTCAACACACTCTTGCGCTCTTTTGAGATAGTGTTTCCTGATAGAGGGCAATGCCGCCGAGTTTGACAGTTTGATCAGCACTTTGCTAGCCTTCAGATAATACTGGCAAGCCTCTTTTCCCATACCTCTCTTGTCCAGGTCTATTGCCTTGTCAAGTAGTGCCTTGAGACCCTGATCTATTCTATCCACCATTGAACCTCACTCGCGATTAGATGTCTTCCGTTAAGAACTTCAGTATTTCCCAGTTACCGTCTGCCTCATATATCGAACTGGTCACTCGTTCTACGAAGGTTTAAACGGTCTTCATTCCTTGCATCTATGTACGGCAATAAGATTGACGAGGGAGTAACTCTTGGGTCCAATTCGAAAGGCTTTCAGATGGGGCAAAAAACGCCCAGATGTCGGTGAAGTTTCAAGCCAGCTTCGAGTTTTGTCAAAACAGCTGGCGCGAGAACGCAACAAACTCGAGAAAGAAGCTCGTGATACCAGGGCTCGAGCTGTGCGTGCCAGGAAGGAGGGCAGGGCAGATGCGTACAAGACCTACGCTACTGAGATGGTCCGGTTCCGACGGTTTGCTCTCTCTGTAGACAAGTCCCGTCTTCAAATCCTAAAGATATTGGCCTATATCACTCGAGCGCAGACCACGGCCAAGGCTAATGTTGCACTAGAGAAAGTCGCTGACATTCTGGGGCTTCTAGGTGATACCACGGACACACTGAAGGTCGTGGAAAATGTGGATGAGATTGGTCGTCGGTTGGAGCAGTTTGAGATAGAGTCCAGTATATCGACAGAAGCCCTCGACACGACTGAGATTGGTGAAGTCACTTCAGAAGAGCTCGCGGCGGCCATGGCTGAGATAGATGCAGAAGCTGGCGCAGCTACATCTCAGGCGAAGAAAGCCCCTATGACAGAATCCGAAGAATTAGAGGCTGAGATCAAATCACTGGAGCAAGAGCTAGGTGTCTAGCTCACCAGAGAGAATCAGATCTCTGTTTCATGACCTCATCTATTTCTTTCCGCGTTCTGTAGGAGTCGAGCATTAGGCTCCTGTATCTTCTCACAAAATCTTCAGAGACAAGCCTTCGATTCCTGAATAGGTCTACGGTTCGTGAAACTGCTTGCTGCAAGTCTCTGGCATCTCTTTTGAGCCGTTGTACCTGCGGATCAATATCTCCGCGTCGCTCTCCATGTCCAAGAGATGCACGAGAGAGAACGTCTTCAAGGTGGTCGGTGAAATGCTGAGACCCATACCCATTCATGGTTCCATAGCCTGCTGCAGGACGCTTCTGATAGTGATACCTGTCTTGGCATCTCTCGTTCATAGTGAGATCTTCTGCACGTTTCCGAGTGCTTGAAGACAAGAGTGAATACACAAGTTCCTCTATCTTGAGACGCACATCACTGATGTTGAAACTCGACTGTTCAATGCGCCTTACCCGCTGCATATCTGTCTGCATGTATCTGTCGAACTTCTTTGCTATCTCGAGATAGTCTGGAAGGACCTCTTCGGTCTGTTCGTCACAGGATATCTTTAGGTCTCCCTGTTTCATCTTGAGAACCAGACGCTTTCTGATTCTCCCGTCCTCCTCCATGGAGTTGAGATAGACAAGGGGAAAATCGAAGAGGACTTCCATCTTCTTTCGAAATGTTCCCACCTCGGCTATGAACACAATTCTCTTGTTTGTTATATAGAGTGTTCCCGTTGCCTTGTCATGCTTTAGGAAATCGCTACCTGTAACTCGAATCTCGGGCAATGCGCAGACAGGAAGCTCATTGACAGACAGTTCGGCATGTTCGTAGAACCCCGCAAATTCCTTCCGATAGTAGTCAAGTCCCTCAAGCTGGGTTGTCGTTTCGTTTAGTCGAACAACGCAGTCATCCAACGCATCATCAACACCAGACTTGAAATGCTCTCCCAGTTCTCCAATTCGGTTTGCAACACCCTCGATAAATGGAAACTGATCGGGAGTCCAGGTGCTGGGGTCGATTATTCCCTTGGTCTCGGCAGCCATCTGACGCCCGACCATATCTGCTTGGTTGACAACTCTCTTCTTCACGGCCAATGCTTCATCTTGGATTCCCTCGATGTTGTCTTCAATCCAGTGATAATGCAGGAAATTGGCCATCCTCAAGGAAACCAGTAGTCTCTTCGAAGCAGTGAGCTTGCTGTTGAACTCCCTCAGCTTGAGATGACCGTACTGGAGTGTCATGATGGACTCTCGTAGCTTCTTTCCAAGGTTCCTTCTCTTGTCATCTATAGAGACTATCCTAGAGGAGTGACATCGGGGACAGATTTCCTCTATCCTTTTTCCAGTGCTCAGTTCTTCACACTCGCATTCGGGACACTTCTCGAAGGGCTCCCCGGCTTCTGGAGTTCCTAGAGTGTGATGGCACTCCGAGCAGACATAGTACTCTGTGGTCTTACTCTCAAGACAATCCAGACAGAAGTTCTCGCCGCAGTCTTCGCACATGTGAGTCGCTGTGTTCCTCTCACAAACTCTGCATCTTCTGTGGGAGCTGCCTACCTTCAACTGACTGCCTCCGCTGGTCTTGTACTAGTGTCCACTATAGCTCACAATAACCTGAGTATTATCATGACAATACTCATGTGGATGCTGAATCCGCGCAGTTATTGCTCATCCGCGCTTCGTTGCGCCTTCAAAGGAGTTATATCAATAACAGTTGGCTGAGCTCTGACGGATGCATCCATGGAAGACCTTGCGCAAGCTGCTATTGAGGGTGCCCTCAGCAACGGGGCGTCGTTTGCCGATGTCCGTATTGAGAATACTGTGACCACAGTCATTGAGATCTCTGATGGCATAACAAGAAAGGCCATCGCATCACGACTGAAGGGGGCAGGAATAAGAGCCTTTGCCGACGGTGCATGGGCGTTTGCTCAGACCACGACTCTGACTACGAGGGGCATGAAAGAAACAGGTGAGTCGGTGGCGCGACTGGCAATGGCAACCAAGGACCATGTTGCAGACTGCTTCACCATTGATGGACCGACCTTTACGGACAGAGCCACACTTAACGTCCGTAAGCCGTTTGAAGACATTCGAATAGAGGATAAGATGGATTTTGTGAAGAGGATTGACAAACAAGCCCTGGACTTTGACGATCGGATTGTGAACTCGCGAACAATCTATGGTGATTTGTCTTCGAGCATCTTTGTGGCCAACTCCTTGGGAACCAGTGTACATTTCGAGAACTCTCTTCCTCGGATAATATCTGCACCTACAGCAAAGGAGGGAAGCAACCGGCAGCGGGCTCACAAATCAGTCGGAGTTCGTGGTGGGTATGAGGCAATGGAAAGCGATGCTGCTCAAACCGTTGGAATACGCGCCTCAAGGCAGGTGATTGACCTTCTTTCATCTGTTGCAGCAAAGGGCGGTACCTACGATGTCGTTATGGATCCTGTCTTGAATGGTGTTATGGTGCACGAAGCCTTTGGGCATGCAACCGAGGCTGACAATTGGCCCGCACATACCACAGTCCTCGAGGACAAGGTGGACAAGACCGTTGGGCCAGAACACCTGAATCTGACTGATGACCCCACCATGAGTGGAGAGCGGGGCTCATTTGAATATGATTGGGAAGGAACGAGGAGCAGAAGACGTTTGCTGGTCAAGGATGGAGTTCTGAATGAGCTTCTGCACAGCCTTGAAACCGCCTCTCGCTTGGAGATGGAACCAAACGGAGCTGCGAGGTCTCAGTCATTCATGCATGAGCCCCTCCCACGCATGAGTAACACATTCATGGAACCAGGTGACTGGGACGTTGACGAACTGATCGCTGACACAGGAGAAGGCATTCTTCTCTGCAGTTTCAACTACGGGTATACAGACCCCTCAAAAGGCCAGTTCATGTTTCAGGCCAGTCATGGTTATCTTATAGAAGATGGGGAGATCGGACAGATGGTGCGTGACATATCCTTGGCGGGTCAAATCCTAGATGTCCTTTCGAAGGTTGATGCTGTAGGGAATGACTTCAAGATGGATGCTGGAACCTGTGGCAAATCGGGTCAATTAGTACCTGATATGAGCGGTGGTCCTCACGCACGCATACGGGGAATGCCTGTCGGAGGGTTGTGATTTGAGAGAGAAGCTCCTCGCTATCGGCAATTATGCGGTGAAGCGTGCAGAGAAGATTGGCGCAGACCAAGTCGAGGCGTATGCAGCCTTATCGAAATCATTTAACATCCACGTGGAGAACAACGCTGTCAAGGCCGCATCAAGAGAATCTGACGGGGGCTGTGGGGTCAGATCTGTCATTGATAATGCGATTGGGTTTGCATATGTCACAACGCTTAGAGAGAAGGACATAGAGGAGGCCGTTGAACGGTCCGTTGCATTGGCTCGTGCATCCGTACCTGATCCGGATTTTGTCAGTCTGCCATCTGCTGGCCAAGAATATCCCAATGTCAGAGGCCTCTTCGATTCAGAAACGGAATCGATAACATCGGAGGAATCAGCAAAGATTATTCTTACATCAGTTGATTCGGCTCGCGATGTTCTCTCTGGAAAGAAAGTCGCTGTGGAGGCACAGCTGAATCTGTCTGTCAGTGAGCGGGCTATCGTGAACTCACTTGGAGTGTCTGGTTCAGCGAAGACCTCTTTCGCCTATCTCTATATCTCACCGACAATCAAGCATTCAGGCGAGCAGACATCAAGCTACGAGTATCAAATATCAAGAGCGGTCGGAGACCTGAACCCCCAAGATGTGGGAATCGCATCTGCACAAAGCGCAATAAGGAATCTGGGAGCTCATACAATCGACGGTGGAGACATGCAAATCGTACTCGATCCCTTGGCAGTGAGCACCATCATCGGTGGCGGCTTCTCCGGTGCTGTCAACGCTGAAGAGGTACAGTACGGGCGCTCTTATATCAGCGATGCCTTGGGAGAGCAGATAGCCTCTGGTTCTTTGTCCGTTGCAGACAACTCTCTCCTATCCGGTGGCATAGGGTCCCGACCATTCGATGCAGAAGGATTTCCATCAACTCACACTTCTGTTCTTGAATCAGGGGTTCTCAAGAGCCTGCTTCACAATTCCTACACTGCCCACAAGGACAATGTTGAGAACACCGGAAATGCCAGTCGTTCGTCATATTCAGGCTTGCCGTCAATCTCGACATCAAATCTCATTATCGAGGCGGGGCGCGGAACCCAAGAGGAACTCATTGCAGAGATTGATCGAGGAATCCTATGCCGGCGGACAGGGGACCGACCAAATATGGCAACCGGAGATCTCAGTGCGATGGTCATGGAGGGTTTCTACATAGAGAACGGCGAGGTTAAACATGCACTCAAGAACACTCTGTTTGGAATCAACATGCTCGACCTTCTCAAGAGAGTCAGCGTTGTCGGAGAAGACACAAGAGTGACTGTCGGTGCAATAACTCCCTCTATTCTCGTAGAGTCGGGAAAAGTCACCTCTGGTTAGTTCACATTCTATCGACAACAGGGATGCCTAGAAGTCCCAAGCAGTTTGATATAGTGATTCTGAATGCCTGCACCAAAGCAATCCTCGCATGTCTCAGATTATTATCCGCTTTCAACACCGGACAATTATCATAGAACTTGCTGAACAAAGTCGCAAGTTCGTAGCAGTATGCGGTAAGACGATTCGAGTTGAAGCTCGTTCCCCACGCATTCTTTGCAAGGCCTCTCACGACCTCCAGTATCTCCTCAGGAAAACGTGCGATGGCTTTGATAAGAGCAAACTCGTGCTCTGAGTCCAATAACGATAGGTCCGCATCGAGGTCTGCGTCCTCAGTCTTCTCTAGAATCCTCTTTGCTCTTGCATGCGAGTATTGCAGGTACGGAGCTGCATCGCCATTGAAGTCCAAGGCCTCTTCCCAGCGGAAGGTTATCTTCCTGTCTGGTGAGGCGCTGAGCATGAAATATCGAAGGGCTCCAGTGGCTACCTGGGAGGCTACCTGACTCAGGAAGTCCTCCTCGGCATCAGGATTCCGCTTTGCCACTTCCTCTCTTGCAAGTTCTTGCGCCTGATCGAGAACATCATCAGTTGTGTATCCCAACCATGTGCCCTTCCTTCCAGAGAAGTCTCCCTCCTCCAGCCCCACGAACTCGTAGGCTATGTGGTGGGAGTTTCTGCTCTGTTCGTGATATCCCATTATGTCCAGCAATGCATAGATGAGTCTCTGTGGGTGCGCCTGTCCCGAACCGATGACATTGAAGACCACATCGAATTTGCCCAGGTCTCGCTTCTCCCCGTCAAGGGCTGTTCGATAGACGGTGGTCCCGTCGGGCTGTTCCTCAAAGGGTCGGTATCGAAACGGATCATCTACAATGCCGAATTTCCACATTTGAAAGGCAACATCAGCTCCTGTGTATGTCCTAGTTCCATCAGACCTGAACAACACCTTTGATGGGTCCTTCATATCCTTGAATTCTTCAATGGTGTCAAGTCTTGCAACGATACATCCTTTCTTCTCACCCTCTGCCACCTTTTCTACATTCTCACAGTCGAGCATCATGTCGCGTGCTCTGGTGAGCAAGCCGCTGTGGGCAATGGAGCTCTCCCACACCTGATAGTCGTGATAGATGCCTAACCTGTAGGCAGTCTGGTTCTGTGCCTTCAGGCATTTGGTCACCATCTTGCTGCTGGTCTCTGACTCCGCCGACTCCAGTTGCTCAAGACGCCTGGTCACTTCTCGGATCTCGGCCTCAACCGTCTGGTCATTCTCAAACTCCTTCTGCACATCTACATAGAGCCTTCCTAGGTAGTGGTCATACTTCTCATCGGTATCGTCATCATCCATCTGCATGAGTTTCCATGTCAACTGGGCAATCTGGAGACCCAAGTCGTTGATGTAGTCAATCAGAACTGCATCATATCCCACCGAAGCCAAGATGTTTCTCAGAGTATGTCCAATGATTGCGTTACGTGAATGTCCAATGTGCCATGGTTTCGACGGGTTGACTGCAGGGGATTCTATGAGGGCCCTCTCTCCGGCATAGGTATCCGTCCGGCCATATTCTGCTCCCAAGTCCGCTACCATGGGGAGCACATACGCTGCAATCTCTGCCCGATCGAGGAATATGTTGATGTATGGTCCCTTGGCCTCTACTCTGTCGATGAGTTTCTCCTGTGTGCCAATCTTCTTCAGAGACTCTGCAATCTCTGCTGCGATTACAGCTGGATTCTGCCGTTTCGTCTTTGCGAGTTCAAAAGCAACAGTGCATGCCAAATCGCCGAGTGTCGCATCCGGTGGCGTTTCAATGTACTCAACAATTCTCTCTCGACCAACGGAACTCACGTCTGCCAGGACCTCACTTATCCTGTCTTGTATCCTCTTCCACGGATTTCGAGTCGAGTTATTGTCATTCATTCCGCTGGGTGCCTCGCTCTCAACCAGACATATTCACATGATAAATCAAGCGCTCTGAGAGTACAGGGGCTCTCATCTATCATATGCGTGGAGCTTTTTGTTCGAAAACAAAAGCAAACGGACGCTGATTGTCGTATAACGTTATTGAAACGCATGGAAAAGCGTACTTGCATAATTGTAAAGAATATGAAATAAATAGCATTGATTTTGAAAGAAATGTGCAAAGAGTTATTTGCGTTTGTTGTGACCGCAATGATGTTGGTTCTCATCGAGGACCGTTCTCTATAAGCCCCGCGTCATCGTTGTGATCTTCATGCGCCTTGAAGGACACGCAGCATAGGTTTCCCTTGACAGCTCTCACGGCAGGTTCTGACATCAGGATCTGTATGGAGATGATTGGACTGGCCAGCAAACAATTGAAGACCCGGAAAACCAAGGAGCATAGCCTAAACGCGGCCAATTACATCTGTTCAGCCTGTAGCTCGACCGAAGTGTTCATCGATAGTACTCGGGGAGAGATTATCTGTTCTAATTGCGGACTCGTTCTTTCAGACCACTCGATAGATATGGGCCCAGAATGGCGAGCATTCACTGCGGAAGAGCAGAATTCCCGCCAACGTGTGGGTGGGCCTGTTGACTGGACCAAGTTTGACCAAGGTCTTACTACTATCATTGGTCGTCAGAATGTTGATGCATCGGGACGAAGACTGAGCTCAACCAGACGAGCACAGATTCACAGGCTACGGAAATGGCAGATACGCACTAAGGTACACTCCTCCGACAAACGAAATCTTGCAGTTGCAATGACAGAACTCCACCGAATCAGCTCACAGCTTAGTATTCCTTACTCGATTCGTGAGACCTCGGCAGTCATCTACCGAAAGGCTCTGAGAAAGCGGCTCACTCGCGGGAGGACCATTCTCGGGATGATTGCTGCATCTCTCTATCTTGCCTGCCGGGTACATACTGTACCACGCCCACTGGAGGAGATATGCGATCAGATTCATATCACACGCAAAGAGTTGTCTCTATGCGTACGTCTTATACTCAGATATCTGAATCTCAAGATCCCTCATAGCAGTCCGGTTGATTTCGTTCACCGCTTCGGCACCGAACTGAATCTGCCAGGTTGTGCGAAGAAGAAGGCGATAGACATCCTTCATGATGCGAAGAGGGAACGTCTTACTATTGGCAAGGATCCGAAGGGTATGGCGGCTGCTGCAATCTATGTGGCAAGTATCCTCACTGGCTCCCGGCGAACCCAGCTGCAGATTGCCAAGACTGCTCGAGTCACTGAGGTTACTGTTCGTAACAGGTACAAGGAAATCGTTCAGAAACTGAATATTACCACAACATGACCGGTTTCGCCGCTGTTTCAACTCCTCTCCGAGAGTTGGCGTGCTGATGATGGGCAGGGAATTCCCTGTCCCTCTGACTCTTTTTTGCTCAAGAAACAGATTGGAGTCGAGTCTCTTGGGCCAGCTGCATCGCGAATATGCTTATTTTGCTACGGGGGAAGCACGGACGAGGAGTGCGATTCAAGATGGCCGAACGTCGCTCAATTCTAGGAATGTGGCTGATTGAGAGAGGAACTGGCCGAAATCTCGTGGCCCGAGCGTATGATGGCATTGACATTGATATGGATCTTATTGCTCCCTTCTTGTCTGCGACTCACACCTTCATCGACAAGGCTTCTAATGAGACTCTCAAGACAATAGACACCGAGAACAGCAGATATGTCTGGGAGGCGAATGAGCATCTTCTCTTCGTCATGGTCATCTCAAAGGCCGCACGAATCGGTCATATGCGATTCATGCTTGACTACGCGTTGAATGAGTTCGTGAACAACTTCATCCCTCAAGAGCGAGGAATCAGTAATGTATTGAAGGAGTGGCATGGTGATCCAACTGCATTCAAGGAATTCGGATTCTTTTTGGACGAACTTGTCGCTCAGTATGAAGAGACTGACGAGTGTCTGCTCGCAGGCAAATCGATGGACTGCCTTGAAGTCTATAATCATCTCTTTCGTCAGATGATGAAGATAGACATGAAGAAAAAGCTCAAGCGGGAAATCGCCAGCAGCATCCGCAACAGAATCGAACCTCTCACTGAGAGATATATGTTTCTTGAATCCGTACCTATCGATGACTGTGGAATCGAGGTACTAGAGATAGACGTCTCCAGAGGTGACATCCCTTACCGAAGCTTGCGGACTGCTCTGGAGGAGCTCCTACGGATAACTGCCGAAGAGGTACAGGAACAGGCCGGTGTGAACAACTATCGGCAAATGGTATTTGAGCATCTGATGCCGTACGTCAAGCGTGATATCCAGAGACTGCAGACATATGCGATCCTCGACGATGTGGTACGATACCTTTTCTAAGAGATACTTAGTGTAATCACCTGCCGCTGAACTACTTGTCCCCACTTTCGTTCGGGAAGCAGGTCTCTGTTTGGTCTTATCATGTAAGGTGTGTTTCTGTTGGGATCACTCTTGAATACTCCGCCCGGTAGCATCTTGTGTATCCGGAAGGGCGTTTCTGACAACATGCGATCAAGATCGATTCTTACTTTTCCGGTCCTGCAATTGATCACGGGGATAGTCATCGCAACCTTTCCATCGTGTCTCAGGATGGCCGCTAGCGACTTCAGCGAGTCTCGATATAACTCTGTCAGGTCTTTGGTCAAGGCTCTGGCCTCTGGTTCTGCTGGTTGATTCTCGTAAAGTGGACCAAGGTAGGGCTCAAATGCAATCGCATCTACCTTCTCCGCAACCAGATGTTCGCTATCTCGCGCATCGCCATGGAGGACTCGGAAATCAAGGTATTCTTCAAGCTCTTTGCCTAGCCACTTGAGATTCGCAGCTGTTCCCTGAACCGCATTAGCATCAATGTCGATGCCCACACATCGCATCCCCAAGAGTGCTGCTTCCATAAGAAGAGTTCCTGTTCCGCAGAATGGGTCAAGGACTGTGTCTCCTCTTCTAGCCCCAGCAAGCGTGATGAGGCTCCTACACAATTTTGGACTTGTACTAATCTCGGTTGATTTGAACGGACGCGACTCATCACGATATCTCTGGAGCATTGAGTCATAGACCGCCACAGATCGCGCAATGTATAACGCGTTGTGCGTGAATGGCGCAAGGATCTCTGCATTGGGTGGACGTAATAGGCCATGTCTGGCAATTGTCTGAGGCCAGAGTGCCGTGTTTGGTCTGTCCTCCTTTCGTCTGTCGGGTTCCTCGTAGGCAACGTATGCTGCTTTCTTGGCTCCTCTGTCACGCAGTGCCTTCTTTATCCCTTCATCCATGCCCAGTGTGAATCGTTTGAGATGCACTGGTGTATTCTTGTCAGCAGGATAAGTACTGACTCCGAAATGTATTGATTGGCCTTTAGCTCTTGGCCAGACCTCTTTTGTCCAAGGACATCGGAGGAGCTTGGCTCTTGTATTCTGGTCGAAGTTTCCCCTCTTTGGAAAGGCACTGACAACCAGCCCTTTGCCTTCTGTTGTGACCAGGCGCCCAGTCTTATAGCACCCACCTAGAGATGATTGTAGGTCTACAATTGCCTCATCGTCCATCACTGTGTCTACATCTACCACTACAGAGTTTCTGGAATAGTCAACCACAGAGATTGTTATCCCTCGGGTTTCAAAGTAGGCTATCAGCTCTGCGATGGATAGGAGCCAGTTCTTTCCCAGGATGAGGACTAGTGTGTTCATTCTATTCACTTCTCCAGCTCTTCGAGCAGGTACTTGGCATATAGGGCTCCTCTGACGGGTTCTGGGGTTTCAGAGATGATTGTTGCATCATAGCCGAGTTCATTGAGGAGCTCAATCAAAGGCAGGATGTCAGGCCCCCATTTTGAACCAAGCGGTCTGTGAGCTTTCTCTCCCGCGTTGGTGAATGTGATGCCGCTGACATGGAAGTGCAAATTCTTTGTGAATGTATCGCCCAAGGCATCTTCAAAAATGGCAAGCACCTTCCCATAGCTATCTCTATCATTGATTTCTCCCCTGGTTCGCGCATAGAGATGTGCCCAGTCGATCGTGGGAATGCAACCCTCAGTGTCAACACACAGCCTGATGATTTCTCCAGGCGACCCGAATGCATTCTTCTTTCCTGCAATCTCCGGTGCCAAGACCGCACCCTTCCCCAAATGACCCGCCTCTTCCCAGATGTCCAAGATTGCCTTGCTGATGAGCATAAAGGCCTCTTCTGGCGTATGGCCAACATAACCACCGGGATGAAAGACTATCCGTTTCACGTTCATGAGTGGAGCAAAGCAAAGCGCCTTGACCACGCGCTTTTTCGACCTCTCTCTGATCTCTTCTTTGTTGGACGCCAGACTGATGTAGTAAGGAGCATGCATGCTCATGGATACATCTGTCGCTCTTGCAAGTTTCCCGATCTCTTCGGCCTTCTGTTCTCCAAGACGCAAGCCGTAGGTTGCAGCATACTCCAGCGCATCCAATTTCAAACTCTTCAGTATCTCGAATACTCTCTCTAGACTTCCTTTTGCATCAGAGGGATACCCAGATGGTCCAAAACGAAGGCATCCCAGAGGAATCATTCCTCCATTGTGAACTCCCATTCACAGTAGCTGTCCTCGGGGTGTTCATCCGGCGGGCAGTAGATACACTCTGTCTTGATTCGAGGGTCGATGGTGGAGGCAAACCCCTCATATTCAATCATGCCAACAGGCTTGCAGGGAAAGTCCGGTAGCCCCTTGCGGTTCCTTGCAACCTGCACTCTGCAGCTCTTCATACGAAAGACCAACGTCTGATCATCCTTCCATTCGGTCTCTTGGTCATTAAGTACTGCGTAGACTCGGTAGCCAAGCGCCTTCTCCAGAGCCGGCAAGCCACCGTTCTCCCGAATATCAAATTCTCGCATAATCCTCTTGGCCTCTATGGGAGAGAAGACTCTCCAGGCTGCCATATCCATCTCCATTGCGATCTCCATTCCGAACTTCTCTTCAAGAGAAAGGAAGTAGGCTCCATCCATGGCTTGCCAGGCCTTGGCATAGACTTCAATGAGTTTTAGCAGTTCTTCTCTCGACAAGTCTTCCAGCAACTGATTCGTCTCCATTCTCTCCACCGACTTGGCGGGATTTGAGTGTTAGGCTTCTTTTCGTAACTCTTTAATGACTCTCGGTCCCGCATTCGCTCAAGAATGTGAGTTATAATGTCGAACGAGGAAGATGTTTCTCAGTCACGCAGAGTTGACCCTCTTGCGTTCCTCTCAATCATTCGTCCACAGAACTGTTTCATTGGAGGCCTCACCGTCATCGCCGGTATTGCGATGGCATATCGGATGAATCCTGTCGGCACTCTGACGGAGTATGTTCTCGTGTTTGTCTATGCATACATCACGTATTTCTTGGTGGCTGCAGGCGGCAATGTTGTCAATGACATATTTGACATCGAGATTGACAAGATCAACCGCCCTCATCGTGCTCTTCCCAGTGGCAGAATGAGTATCAGACAGGCTTGGGCTTATGTTCTACTCCTGAGTATTCTTGGTGCTTTCTTTGCATGGCTAAACGGCCCTGTCGGAGCGCTTCTGGTCATAACATTTCTGGTTGTGGGTTACATCTACGCCGCCAAGGTCAAGACGTTAGGTATCGCTGGCAACTTCATGGTGGCATTCTCATTTGCTTTTGGTGTCATCTATGGCTCATTCGTCTACGGCGAGATAGTCGGAAGCATCTCGATTCCGATTCCATCATGGCTCTTCTTCGTTACCGCATTCATGATATTGCAGGCCCGTGAGACCATCAAGGGCGCCGAGGACGTAGAGGGTGATAGACTACGAGATGTCCGTACGATTGCCCGGGTCTACGGGTACAATGCGGCTGCTGCTGTTCAAGCTGTCTTCAACTTCATCGGTGTCGTCTGCTATCTTCTGATCTGGATTCTGGGATATGCGAGCTGGGATCTGTGGTTGTTGATGCTTCTTGGGTCGAGCATCATTCTGGGTGCAGGAATCGTTCCATTGTTAGGTCCTCAAGATGAGAAGCGACTTCTTATTGGGAGCACCCTGGACAAGCTCGGTGCACTCGTTGGGCTAATCGCTTTCGTTGTCATCCCTCTGTATGGGATTCTGTTCTGAAATCTAGTGTGCTTGCCAGAATGTCCAGATGAGAACGGCGATGCAAGCAGCTGAAACAACGAATGCCCATCCTGTTGATGTGTCATGCGCCTCTCTTATCCCAAACACTAGAAGCAGCCCGACCCAGAAGAAAGATGCACTCGTCATATAATCTATATTTAACCACGCGCCGGACTCGTAGATTGACATCACAATTCCCTCCCAAGAACTCGCGGCAGTGATATTGTAGGCGGGCAAGTAAAAGATGACCACCAGAAGTGCAACCAGGCGAATCAGTATAACGGGAACCATACTGTATCCGACAATGGACATTGTCTTGCCCTTGTTCCCTGTGCCACCGGTTACCTTGAAGGCCAGGTGAGCGAACATGGTTCCGACAAGTAGATACACCATGCCTAGAAGTATGTTGGGTAGGATACTGACGAGTGCGGTGCTGTAGAATGCTCCTGAATACTCGCTTCCCAACACACCGACATCCGTCAAAGTCCCGTTGATGTCTACCCTTACATAGAACTTTGATGAGATTGCCAAGAACAGACCTGCCATGATGAGGGCGTTCATCACGATGATCAACAACGGTCCCCCGCCATCGGGTCTTCGCCCTATATCCCGATATGTCCCGGCAGGATTTCGAACTACTCCCCAGAGTCTGTCCAGAACCCCCAACGCTCTGAACTCTGGAGTTTCGGGCCTTTTTAGAATCGGTAGGACGCGCTCGAGAGTTTCTTCTGCAATGGTTTCATTGCATACCGGGCAGACTATTGCATCTGCTGGTACAGGACTGTCACAGAACTCACAGCGGCGCAATTGACATTCAACCCTTTGGGATTAGTGACCCACAGGCCATCTCTTCGCATCTTTACTATTTAAGGGATTTCTGCTTGTCGCGCCCCGTAGAGAGGGTCCCCACCTACCACAAACCAAAGTTCTCAAAGACAGGAGTCTTGTGAATGACCAAGTATGGAATGAGCATATCCCAGAAGCCCTGAATCACATTCAGAGATATGGTGACACTCAGAATGCCTGCGACATCGTGGTAACCGAACAGGATTGGAACCAAGACTAGGTTCATCGGAATCATCAGAGCGAGTCTTGCCACTATCGCCACAACTGAGAACGAAGCGTAGAACATTGGTCGTGCAAGCTCCTCTCCCTCCTCGGATTTGGTGAGCAACCGAACAGCCACCCATGGTACCACCAGCATCGGTAATGTGGCTATCAGCTTGAAGACTGGGCCAATCAGAGTCGGGTCAAAGAAGAACAGGCCTACCGTTCCCGCTCCCGTCGCTACGAGTCCGACATAGGGCCCCCCTAGCAGGAAAGCCGCTATCCAGAACAGCGAAACGGGGTCGATCAGGGCAATGCCCCAGGGCAGACGTGGAAGGAATGAGGCTATTGGAGCTGCTGCCACAGACAAAGAAGCAAGAACAGCAGCCGTCACAATCTGGAGAACCCTTTGATCTCCATCGATTGGTTCATCAAGAATGAGTGGGTTTGTCTGACTCTCTCTTGAGATCTCAGTTAGCTCCTGACTGTCAGCGGCAGACATACCTCCGGGAGTGACCGAACACCCTTATGAATGTAACTCATTATGAATAAGCTACTCATCAAAGAGTAATCCCCGCTTATCGACGGAGTTGAGCATTTGTTCTCGGGGTGTCTTGGGTTCGTTACGATCTCTACGAATCTGTGCTCGTGTGAGCATCTTAAGAAGCCTCCGTGTAGGTTCTAGCCAGCTTGGATCAATTCTCCATTCTGCCCAATCGAGTCCGCTTGAGAGAGAAGTCCTGCTCATAATCAGTCGCGATGAAACTAGTTCGTTGAGGCCGTGGAGCATCGTGCCGATAGTGACTGCTCCTATGATTGTTCTCAATTGGCGTGCTGCACGGAGAAGATCTGCGGTGCTGACCCATCCCCCATCCTGAATAAGAACGCGAAGAATCTTTGATCTCACCGGATCTGACTCGAGGGCTCCTTTGAGCGGGGCAAGATTGATGGATTGCAGGTGTCTGTCCGACTGTTCAGACCGTGTCCAAGGTCTGGTCTCTGCTTCATCTTCGAAGTTCCGGAAGTCCATGCTCGTCACTATACTCTCTGTGTAATGCTCATGATTTGAAGGGTAGTATTATACGCTGAACATGGCGATTGTGCATGCGCTTGCACAACCCTTATCTCAGAGATGTGTGAATGTTATCCTACTATGACGTCTCGAGATCCTTTAGACAATCTCTTCTCAAAGAGGTTTGACAAGCCATCCGATCTTCTATGTTGTGCCTTTGGCCTGCGAGACAGCGAGATTGACACCTACTTTGCCCTGATGTCAGGTGAGAAGACAGTTGAAGAGATTGCCCAGATGATCGACAGAGATCGGACAACGGTACAGCGGGTTTTGAAGAAGCTGCACAAGAAGGGCCTTGTCAAGCGCAAAAGTGAGACCTTCGACCGGGGCGGCTATTACTACGTCTATAACGCGATCTCTACCGGAACAGTGAGGAAAAGAATTCTGAAGCAGCTTGACGACTGGTATTCGAAGACCAGAAAGTTCTTGTTGGCTCAGTGGCCCGACCCACCATCCTAAAGCATATCTTAAGGAGGACACTGGATGAGTAGATTCCCGCTGAAACGAAACACTGCAGTTATCACAACTCTCGCAATGATATCCGCCCTTGGTGTTGTTGCTCGCATCTTCCTCAGGTTCACAATCATCCCCACCCTACTGGAACTAACGCCAGGGTTTTTGTTCTCTGAACTAGGCGGAGTCGTTGGTGGTGTGTACGGAGGTGTCTTGGTTGGGACTATTGTTGGACTAAGTGGTGCTATAGGGGGCGGTGAATTTCCCCTTCTGCCATTGCTTGGCAATATCGCACTTGGACTAGGGACTGGTATTGCTATCCATATACAATCGGACCGTGACAGCACATCCTATGCTGCAATTGCAATGCTTGGTGGCGGGCTGATTGGCGGATTCCTTCCAACTCTCGGGGTAAGCCTCTGGTTATTCTATCCCCTCGAGGCAGCCATGTTTGGGGCTCTGCTCGATGGGGCTCAAGCGACTCTTTGGGCTGCTGTGGCTGTTGCCGTAGAGCGAATTGCACTCCGTCCCATTGCCGGCTCCTACCTCTACCAAAACCTTCATGCGGAAGACCAACCCCTTGAGAGCGTGAGTGGGTAAGAATGTCCGAGAAGACGGTCTCGATTGATATCAGAAAGGACTTGTTTGGAGCCAATGAGGACGCAGCGGCCTTGAATGCGAATGAATTCAGGCGGCATGGTGTCAGGTCCATTGACATAATGGGCTCTGTTGGGACTGGAAAGACCCAGCTCATCGAGGCTCTTTGCGAGAGACTTTCAGGGAAATACCGGATACTGATGGTTGCGGGAGATTTGGCAACAAGAATAGATGCTGATCGTGTTGCCTCTCATGGCGTTGATACTGTTCAGATCAATACGGGCACTGCGTGTCATCTGGATGCAAGAATGGTGCGAGTTGCCCTGAAAGAGACTGATCTCTCGAATTACGACTTGGTGCTCATCGAGAACGTGGGCAACCTGATCTGCCCGGCTGGATATCCGTTGGGTGTTGACAAGAAGATAGTCGTGGTGAGTATCACAGAGGGACCCTATATGATTCGAAAGCATCCCTTGACCATCAAGCGTTCGGACATGGTGGTCATCAACAAGGTCGACCTTGCCGAAGCATTGTCTTTTGATGTGAATGCTCTCACTGCAGACATCCGCGAAGTCGATGCAAATCTGCCCGTCCTAAAAGTCAGTGCCCGCACTGGCGAAGGCATTGATGCACTCATCAAAGAACTGGAGCTCTAGGAGCTCGCCTCTTTGCTCAACATGACTCTAAGGCTTTCCTTTACCCCCTTCATATGTCCTGCACCAAGGACCGCCACGATATGGCCTCCAACATCATTGAGGATTGTCTTCAGGGCATTAGCAACGTATCTGTCTCGTTGTCCTATCAGTGCATCGGCAAGATTGGGGAACTCCTCCGTGAACTGTTGCACTATCTCCTCTACTTGACTCTCGTCTCTTAGCATGGCCAATAGTGCATCGACTCCCTGAGACTCGGCATCTTCCTCTGTGGAGGGAATGGCCTGAAAGAACGCATAGACTTCATCCAGAGGGACCTTCATGAATGCCTGTATGGTCTCCTGAATTGGCCTATCAACTAGAGCTATTTTGGCTCCGAGTTCCCGGCCTGCTTCTATTGCTGCCAACATCTCAGTGCCAGCATCTGTTCCTGTCATATCTCCCAGATTCTTCTCCAATCTCGCTATCTGGTAGAATAGGTCCTGAATCACATCCCCAGAGGGTGGGAGGACATCTACCCTCTCCTGTTCATCGCCCCGTTGAAGAAGCTCATAGCGTTGCCTGTCAAGCTCCACTGCAACAACCTCCGGTTTGTTTTGACGGATGATTCTTCGTACTCTCTCAACGCTCTCACTATCAGTGTGAACTACTGGGACGAAGACAATTCTATCGAGTTCGGAGGTCACTGGCAATCATGGTGATTGGGTGATAGCCACCTTTTACTTGTTGTGGACTTGGGTGGTAAACGTTCTTTGCCGGAGGAGGTGGCGAATTCTTGGTTTGTTCAGATTCTTGACGAGTACAAACATTTTTCTCTGTGGAAACGTTTACTGCGAATGAGATGTCACCCGTGGGGATGAATACCGATGAGGTCTGAACTGGAACTGTCATTTGGCAAACTGATGAATCCTAGGATGATGACAGGGCTGATGCTTCTGTACAGCCTTCTTGAACCGATCAAGGGGCCCAATGTGGCGCCGAAAGATGTGCGGAAGAGTGTGAACAAGATAATTGACGAGCGGAAGGTATCGAAGCAGTCAATTACCAATGCCGCTCGACGGCTTGAAGAGGCTCACCTGATTGACAGAACCGAGGGTTACTCGGTCAACTACGGATACGTGATCTCGGTCCTTCTCAATGCCTTACTCGACTTGACTCAGAAGGTGACTGAGTTAGAGGAAGAGATTGAGGAGATCAAGGAAGACTTCATCGAGGCCTAGTCTGGAGGAACGGTTGTAGATACCTCATCTAAGACATTGAAGAATGCGTTAGCGGCACCATGCGTCACATGAGGCATGATCACCAGGCGTAATGTTGGTGGGAAGGGGGATGTGGCCATGCGCCATCCTTGAGCCTCCATCTTCTCAACAATGACAGCAAGGGGGACTTCTCGGCTCTCTACAGCAAGAATGTTCATGACCGGTTCGATTGGGAGGCTTAGAAGGGGGTTCTTCGTCACCCTGTCTGCCAAAGCATCTGTCACCTCCATGCATCTCGAAACAATGTTTCTGTAACCTTCTCGGCCCAGATGTTTCATGATCGCCCAAGTGGCGAGAATCGATGCTGCTGGTCGTGTCCCTAGAATCGATGACTGCCTCGCACTGGCACCCTGTAGGTACGGTACCTGCCAAGTTATGTTGCTCATGAAGCCCGCCTGGCTGAAGAGTAGAGATCCTGAAGGAATTGGTGCTAGTCCCATCTTGTGAGGATCGGTGCTGACGCTGGTCACTCCCTTCACAGAGAAGTCGAATGGATACTCACCTCTGTCCAGTTCCGACAAGAATGGAATGACGAAACCTCCAAAGGCGGCATCAACATGGAGGGGAATCTCGTTGGAGTTGGCAATCTCCCCAATCTCTTCAATGGGGTCTATCTGTCCAAGGTATGTTGTGCCTGCCGTCGTGAATATTCCAATAGTATCATCCGTGACTCTCTTCTCAACGTCTTTGGGGTTCGCTTTGAATTCCTTGTCTACTGATGCCTTCACAACTTCTACATCTAGCATCCATGCTGCCTTGTGAATTGACATATGGGCATTCTCAGGCACGATGACCTCGGGATTCCTGGTTCTCCGCTTTGCTTGCTCTCGGTATGCAAGCATGGCGAGTATGTTGGATTCAGTTCCCCCAGAAGTGGTGGTTCCGTAGGGGTCATCGAGATGCAATAGATCTCCCAGCATCCGAATGACTTGCTTCTCTACTTCTGCTGAGCCCTTGAACGTATGCAATCGTCCTGCATTTTTCTCCAGAGTTCGGGAGAACACCTCGGCTCCTAGGCTGTGCGGAATAGTTGACATCGAGGCTATCGGGTGTCCACTTCTGTATGTTGCATCGCTCTCTAGCAGTTCATCAAGTTTCTTGAGGACATCCTCTGCATTCATTCCCTTCTCGGCGAACATTGTGGGGCACCCTAGCTCAGATAGCAGCTGAGCTGCTTCATGTGATATGTATAATAGTTGTGGGTCGTTGCATTCACCAGCTCATCCTGTCTGTGATGTCTTCTTGAGCACTTTCTGTGAACCGGTTGGGCCTCTCAGCCGGATATGGACTACAGCAAAAAGAAGAATTAGGATGACCAAAAATCCGACGTAGATGAACACCCATTTAGCAGTAGTCACTATGCTTGCCACTGCCACAACCAATTCTGAAACCTCGGGATAGGCGGCTATCTGGGAGGCTACTAGCACATTCTCAACATAGTCGGCAACAACTCCAATGAGTGGAATCAGTGCAAGGTTTCTCATCTGCAGGCGATCAGGAAACACCATTCTTGATTCCATCGCCGTTCCTATTGCCATGGCAAGCCCGTAGCCAAGAGGGAAGATCAAGTCCAAGAGATGAACCTGGGACCAGACTCCAAGGCCCTCTGAACCAAGTGAGTCAAATGCCTCCATTATCTGTTCGTAGGTGTAGCCTATGTTTGTGTCTGGCATGTTGGCCTCGCCGTAGACATCGTAAACAAGTGTCTGGGTCAGATAGCCCATCAGAGATACGCTGAGAGCAGCTACCACGAGTGTGATGAGCAGGTTACGTCTCGTTGAGTGTCTGTCGATTAGGGCTCCAATTCTTTGCACTCTGTTCTGCCTCCGTTCCCACGATGTGGTGTATCCAGATAATGACCTTTTCTACAACTCTCCAAATTCGTCAAAGTGTGTATGTTCGACTTCATTCCTCATTTCTCAGATGAAGGCCGAGAGATGCGACAACCATCCTGTTCCAACTAGGAAAACAATAATGGCTAAGGGTTTCCAATATCCTTGTAGTTCCCTACTACTGTCTTATACTACTCTTTGGGCTTGTGGGATACTGACTACCAGTCAGATGAATAGTACTTCTCGATAGAACTCGCACTCCTTGTTCAGAGCATCAACGCGAGTTTCTTTCTTACGGAAGCCATGTGACTCTCCCTCATATTCCACGTATTCGTGCTTGATCCCTTTCTTTTCCAACAATTGCACGATTTCCTGACTGACTTCGGGACTGACCACCTTATCATCCAAACCCTGAAAAACAATCATGGGAGCTTTCAGATGGTCCAGATGATTGATTGGAGACCTCTCCCTATACACCTCTTCTGCTTCCTCGAGAGAACCGCCGAGCAGAGAATCTAGATATCTCGACTCGAATTTGTGTGTTAATCTGGCAAGCGTGATCAGATTCCCAATTCCAAAATAGCTTGCTCCCGCTTTGAAAAGATCAGGAAACATGGTTAGACAGCGTTGAACAGCATATCCTCCAGCACTCCCACCGCGAATCGCAATCTGGGGGGATACCTTGTCCTTCTCCAACAGATATTGGATCCCATCATGAACATCCTTGGCGTCTATGATGCCCCATTGCCCAAGGAGTCTGTCCCTGTATTCTCTACCGTAGCCTGTACTTCCCCTGTGATCCACATCAAGAACAGCATATCCCATCGAGGTCCAGAATTGGTTTCCCAATGACAATACCGTCGACGCCGAGCCGGTAGGTCCGCCATGAACTTGAACTATAAGTGGAGGCTTGGAATCTGCTGGGGGTCGGAAGTCTGGATTACGGGGTTGATATAGGATAGCGTATGCATGCTCTCCGTCTTGAGTTGAGAACACCATAGTGGTGGGTTCCGAAACTTGCTTTGAGTCAAATGGCATCTTGAAGCTCTCTCTCAAGACTCGCAGCCTCTCCGTTTCAGTATTATAGGTGATAATTGCAGCAGGGCGGTCAGATGCTCCTGCTCGAAGCAGGAGGGTCGAACCTTCTCCCTTCTGAATCATCGTAAGAGCATCATAGGGCAGCTCAGTCCATGTTATTTCGCTGGTATCGAGAGAGATATGGGCAAGTGAATCGCCCTGTTTCTTGTGACAAAGTGCATGTATTTTGCTTCCGTCGAACACATACCGGCTATGCCCAAGAGTCCACATTGGGCCCCCAAACTCAGCCAGCTCCTGAGTCACTGGTTCTGTCTTGCCATGTCTGTGGGAGTAGATATTCCACCAGTTCTTCGGATCATCTCTAGCATGGCCCGCCTCATCCATTATGAAGAACAGCGTGCCGTCCGGCCCGAAGGCTGGAAAGCAGATTGCCGTCTTGGTGGTTCCAGCAACTCTCTCCACTGATTCTACAGACTGAACCAGGCTATTGAACTCGGCATGCCACAGCTCCGTTCCTTCCCATGGCATCTTGGGATGATCCCACTGAATCCACGCAATCTCATCTCCATCAGGAGAGAGGACAGGATCCGCGTAGAAGTCACTTCCTGAAACCAGTATGATCGGCTCCTGCGGAAAGGGCTCCTGGAGGTTGATTGCTGCAATATAGTTCTCGTTCTCTCTCTCTTCAAATTCCTTTTCAAGAACAAAGACCAATGCATTTTCATCCGGGGATAGGACTGGTGCCGCGTACTTTCCTAATGCTCCATCCTGCAACCTCTCAGGAGTCACAGGGGTCGGGGGGGAATCGTTCTCAATATCCCGCTTATAGATACGCTGGTCGTCGAAGTTCGAGAAATAGAGCACGTTTTCACGGACAGTAAATGCCCTTCCACCATACTCGTGGACCCTGGTTCTAACATTGAAACCAGATGGGCTGATATCTCTGATGCCTTTCTCTTCCGTCCGTTTCACCACGACAATTCTGCCGTCTTCTTTCGGTCTCAGTTCAGCCCAGTAGGTGTTTCCTTTCTCATCGGTCAAGACATGAGTAAACTGTGTGACATCAACATAGATTTCTTCAGGGGTCAAGAGCGGATCCCATAAGCCGTAAGGTCGTATTCTCTGCGTCATACTGTCTTCCATGCATTCAGTTTCATTTATGTCTGTATATGGCTACCGTGTACATCAAAACTCATCCAGTCCGTGTCTGCGGAAGAGGAATGGTACATGTGTTTGACCGTAGCACCTCTTATCACAAACTTCTTGTACTGTTTTATGAAACCATACAATGCATATTTGAGGTATTGTGGAGATAAGTAGATTGGATAGCGGCAGCGGATCCTCTGGCATTCTCAGTCTGAACCGACAAGATTTCTTTGACAACATCAATCGGTTCATCACTGACAGGGACGGAGTCTTCTCAGACATCAAGGAGGAGAAGAATCTAACAGAGTACTTCTGGACCTCCTTGTTCTCAACAATCATCTTCGCCTTTCTATATGGGGCTGTGATGGGTGTCTATGCTGGAGGTCTGCAGATCTTGTTTGACGCCATCAAGATACCAATGCTCCTGCTCATCTCCCTCTTTGTGTCGCTCCCGACGTTCTATGTCCTCAATGGTATTCTTGGTGGACAGATGAGCCTTCGTCAGATGGCAGTCCTATTCATGATCAGCATCACTGTGATGACCACACTCCTGATCGCATTCATGCCCGTCACACTGTTCTTCACAATCACGACACCAGAGCGGACCTTTTCCACCTATGCCTTCACAATTCTCCTTAACGTCTTCTTCTTTGGCCTCTCAGGGTTCACAGCCATTCTCTATCTTCTGAGCGGCTTCAGCAGGATTCATGGCGAAAACAAAAAGTGGTGGCCTGCCCTACTGATAGGAAGTCTTGTGCTTGCCTTTGTCGGCACACAGTTGGCCTGGGTCCTCCGTCCATACTTCAATGAGTCAATGGAGTTCATCCGACCACCGACTGGTAACTTCTACATTGCTCTGTTCGAACTCATAGCACGGTTGCTGACTGGGGGCTAGGAGGCCTGCGAGAGGGGTCTTGCCCTGTCTATGTTCTCACGAATACTCACGCCGCGATAGTGCAAGATTTGATATCGTTGACAGTCATCTCGAGGTCATCCGATACCTGAGGTATGATCGATTGCTCCTGAAAAGCGCTCCGGAGGATGTCTGCGGATATGCTGAATGAGATGTCCGTATAGACCTCCAGTACCTCGATGCCAAGAGAGGCCAGACCGTCCCGAAGGGCGGGATCACTATCATCAGTCATCTCAAGGTTCTCAATATGTATCGATTGATTGTCTCCCTTCAACAGGAGCTCACCCTCATCGATCAACCCGACGTAGAAGTTGAGTAGAAGCGTCCATGTTCCATTGGAGTAGGGTTCCAACTCAGTCCATTCTATGTTGAAGCCCTCCACGTAACCCTACTCTCTCAATAGATCATCAAGCTCTCCTGTCGCATTGCTATGCATCGTTCCATACTGGCGGTTCCAATCGATATGGAATGGATAGACATCGGTGTCAAGGCCGGGTGCATCCCAGTGATACTGATACACAGCTGCATGCGATGTTGAGTTTGACCTGAACTCGAGTGTGATATCGAGCTCGATCTCCGTTGGTGGTGGGCGGTTGAGCACCGTGACTGCCGCGATAGAACCAATGAGTGCTACAATGAGCACAAGAGCAACGTACTTTCTCTGCTTCGATGGGGCCATACTAGTATAGACTTCTCTAGATGACGAAACACACTTGTTTCTTTGAAATCAAGTGCCTTCAAGGTTGGGGTATCCGAACACGGCATTCGGGCGAAGCAATCTCGGCCTGCGTCCAATGCCACTACCAAATCCTGCTCATGGATTTTGCTTATAAGTAGACTTTAACTAAATCGAGAATGTTGGGAGGTCTATGAGTGCTTTATTATTGATTTAAAGGGATAATAGCGCCTTTTTTGGCGTTCCGTCTTGATAGACTTATTACTAATCATGAGGTTATATTGTCAGACCCAGACAGAAGAGAGGTGTACGATTGATGACCAAGACCGACCGGCGCCGTCCCCGGAGGCAACAGGAGTCAGATGATGATTCCCAGAGGCAATCGACAATGGATGGCAGACTTATTACTACTCGTTCAACCGCGCACCAGAATACGGGACTGAAGTACCTGGTACAGTCTTTCACCCTCTGTTCGGTGGATAGAGAGGTGAACAAGAAGGGGAAGGGGAAGCGACCGGACCCACGATATCGGCGCTCCAATCCTGAACCGGTACAAGCGGAAATCGAGGCGGTCACCGGGCGTAAGGTCAGAGATGTGGACCTCTCTCTTCTGGGTCGATACTTCGAGAAGTATGTGGAGCTGGTGAATCTCGTCCTGGAACGTGTCTACGCACACAGGGAGCGATTGGACTTCCTTGGAGAGGAGCTGAACTCCTATCGTGGTCAGGGATACAATCTCCTCCAGAAGGAGGAGTACCTCGCCTACAAAGACAATCCTGAGATTGCCGAGCAGTGTTTCGAGCGACTTTATCGTAACGTCCTTGAGAATGCGGCTCGGATCATCCAGTCGAACTGGTTGCGAAGGAGTCTCATGGAGAGTGCTATTGCTCTTCTCCGTGAGGACAGCGACTCGCTTCTGAGGCTCCTGAAGAACAAGTATGTTCCTTCTCAACTGATTAAGGATCTGCGTGAACAGCGCAAGAGTAGAGATAACGGTAGCAGTGGTTACTATTTTTCTCTCTCGGTTCTGAAGCAGTTACGCAAAACCTTCGATGAGCACATCCTCAAGGAGCGTGGTGAGGGGCTCGGATACAGACCGACACAACGACGCCGAGTACGACACTACCTGAAGGATGATGCGGAGACCTCTGAAGTCATGGCATCCGTGGATAACCTCATGCATGAGTTCGCCACACAGGGCTATCCCTTCCCCGCGCCCACTATGTTCTCCTACAGCGAGGACTTCTCAGCCAGCAGCGAGAATGTTCCTGGTCAGGGCTACTGGTACTCACAGGACCTGGACCGGGAGGATGAAGTGTTGTTCTTCGTGAAAATCCCTGAGCCGATGGAGGGTGAGAGGCACAAAGACTCCCCCTTCCGAACAAGGACTCTCTCGTTCAGATTCCTTGACTGGCTCCCACAGGCTGCCGCCGAAGACCGAAGGAAGGCTGACGAGGCAGAGCAAGCTGGTAAACATATCCGAGCCAAGAAACTCCGATTTCGAGCCATGAGGTTCGAGGACCAACACGCGCAGCTTGTCAATACCATCGAGCTCCAGCATGCCACCTACCAGTTGGTGAAGTGGAAGAACCGCAAGGGTGCGGACCCTGAGAAGGTTGCAGAACTGAAAGAGAGAGTGCAACGTCTGAGAGAGTCTCGAACCTGTGGTCCACCACTTTTGCTTCTCCGTAATCATCGGGTCATGCTCCAGGTCCCCTTTGCGCCGCCAACTGCTGAGATGATTGACGACGTTCTTGGCGAGCGACAGTACAACAGGAGTGCCGGTGCAGACCGGGGCATCAGAGTACCCATCGTACTCTCGGTGAGAAATGGTGATGATGAGTATGCGGACGAGCTGATTTCTCTGGACAAGCTTGTCAGAAAGAGAGACCATCTCAGGCATCAGACCAGCCACCTATCGTCTAAGATAGCCCTGATGCGGAACAACTGGGAGAAGAAGCATGGAGAAGACTACCCCAAACCCGGCCATCTGAGAAAGAAGAAGCGTCATCTCTCAGCGATATGGAGAAAAGTCCGGCGCCTGGACCGAGAGATTGCTCGTCAGGTTGCATCTAAGGCCGTCTGGTTCTGCGAGAATCACAGTGTCAAGACCCTGTATCTCGAGAACCTGAAGAACTACAAGCCTCCTGGGGGCTACGGCACGCATTCGTGGCGACTCTCAAGCAATCTATGGTGCAAGGTGCTTGACACCATCCGGTATATGAGGCAGACCTTAGGCCATCGTCGCGGCGGGATATGGACCGTGAGTCCTGCATGGACATCTCGGAAATGCCATGTGTGCAGCGAGAAGGGGATCAGGGTGGAGACACCAGACTCTAGTATAGAATGCCGTGGTGGCGAGTTCTTTTACTGTCCTCATTGCAGTGAGCGCATTCATGCCGATGTGAACGCAGCGAGGAACATCCTCAACGGGCATAGAGAAGAACCCAGTGCCGTTGCTGGGCGGACGATTCAGTCTACAATACAATCAGCGGCCCGAGGCGGGAATCGATGAAGAAGGAAGCAGAACCGAACAAGAAGGAGTTCATGCGCTCAATATCGATAGCAAGACATGAGACTTGAAAAGGGAGGCGAATTGCGTCATGATAGGACTGAACCATCGGATTGAAAAGAAAGAGGAGATGGGGCCTAGGGCGGGAGTTGAACCCGCGTCAGGGGAGCCACAATCCCCTATGCTGCCGTTACACCACCCAGGCCATGGCTGTCTGTGGCAGGCGTCTTTGGCTCCTCCTCAACTTATTAGCTTATCTCTATCGGGCAGAAGGGGATTACCCTTTTCTGAAACCGGATCGGACTCTGAGCTGTGCAATCAGTGGGTCACTGAGCTGGGCACGCCTGCACCCACGGCATTACCATCAGCAGCCTCGTAGAGGAGGGATGCAGCTATCCTTCCCAGATATCCACCGGTCATTGGCAGCATCACTACCTCGAAGCCCAGGGAGATGGAGTAAACGATGGGAGACATACTGAGGAGCAAAGCCCCAACGCTCCAGAAGACCATGTAGCCTGTAACAAGAAGAGGGAGCAATAGCATGCATGAAGTACCTCAGGATTGTCTCTGGAAAGGCCGTAGTGTATGAAGGATGTTCTAACATGTCTGTCGTGTCGTCAAACATGGGCGATATCCTCCTTACATCTCTCCTTGGTTCTTCTGCATCAGCCCTCCTGAATGGCACGTATCAGTGAATCGAAGTCCTGTTCCGATTCCTCCTTTTGACTTGATTCGAGGTTCAGACCAATCTGTGATTCCTCAATGCTCACCTTGATCACTGTGCGCGATGGAAACAGGAAGAACAAGTAGGCAATCAATACGATGGAACCAAGAACAACAGAAGTAAGCATGAAAACTAGAAGATGTATTGATGGTACGGTCGAGCCGGAAACGATTCTAAAGACGCTCCCTAGGACGACTAAGCCGACTATCAGCCTGCACGTGTTTTCGTTCCATTTTCTCTTCAATACTATCTCATCAGGACTCTCTCGACGAATCCTACAATAGCTGCCAGGTTCCTCTCCCAACCACGCGTCGATTCTGTCATGAACCGTATCCCTCCCGACGGATTCAGGAAGGTTAACGGTTTCAGTGCCTTCATACCGTACACTCAGTACCTCCGATGCCGTGCAACTATTTGTACCGATTGGGCAAATGCCTTCTGGTTTCTTTCTTGTCTGTCCGCTAGACTTATACAGAGATAATATCACTAATGATATTATGCCTGTGAGAGATGCACTGAGTTGATTCTCGCCCTTCGCTATCTCACAGAGAACAAAGCAGGTGGCATTCGAAACTGGACCTAGAGAAAAGACTTCGCGACACAATGAGGAATTTCAGGAAAAAGGGAGCAACCAGTGCGAAGAAGGCACTTTCGCTGAAGGAGCTAGATCTCCCTCTATTCTTCAAACACGTTGTTCGGTCTATGGGGGGGCAGCATCTTCCCTTTGTTGAGGTTGACGGAAGATACTATCTGGACGAGGATCGCGCCAAGGAGTTGGAGGAGAGGGGTATAATGCTGTCAGCCCCTCCTTTCAAGAAATGGGCGCGTCATACATCGCGTGTACCCAGAGGGTTCCTCCGATACCGCGTTCTGCGTCTGCTGGAGAAGCAACCCATGTCTGGCTCTGAGATATCCAGCAGAATAGAGAAGGAAACGGGTGGACGCTGGAAACCGAGTCCCGGCTCGTTGTATGGGGAAAAGGGTCTGCTCAATAGCCTGACTGAGGAGGGAATCATTGAGGAACTACCCTTGGAGGGAGGAATCAAGCGGTATCGGATGACAGAGTTGGGGCAAATCTTTATGGCAGAGGACAATGAGATTGCTGGTGCAGTACGGGAGAAACTTGAATCGGCACCACTTCCATTTATTCCCTTTCTGGATGCCCCTCCCGAATTGCAGGCCATGCGCGAGTCTTCTCGCCGTCTCTTTGAGGCCACATTTGCGATTTGTTCGGAACTCTTGGATGATATGGATTGTCAGGTGGCCTCGGAGGTCACGAAGATTCTGAAGTCGGCTGCAAAGAAACTCGAACAGATTGCAGAATCGTACGAGATCAACGAGTAAGACCTCTTTGGGTTACGACGACTCAAGGCTGAATTGCACCTTACGACAGAATCTCCTCATCTGCCACGCACTGTTCTCTGTCGTAGTTACAGAATGTTTATATGCGAAAACCCCGCGCAATATCGTATACGATATCACTAATGATATCGACCCTGATAGAACAGAGGCAGGACCCATCTCATCACTGGTTCATGAAGGGATATGCTTAGACCTCTGTACAGGAGGGACAAAACTGGCACAAGTACTAGATGTTCAAAATGTTATGAAGACATACATGTTGGGTTCTGTACCCGTGGAAGCGTTGAGAGGCGTTTCTCTCTCAGTTAACAGGGGTGAACTGCTCTCAATCCTCGGTCCGTCAGGCAGTGGCAAGTCAACATTGCTGAATCTACTTGGGGCACTGGACCGACCAACTGACGGAACTCTCATCATTGAGGGGACAGACATCTCGGGATTGAGCGATAACGAGTTGGCCGACATGCGAAGGAAGGTTGGTTTCGTGTTCCAGTTCTTCAACCTCATCTCAAGGCTTGATGCAAGTGGAAACGTGGAATTGCCCCTGACCATTGCAGGGATGGACCGAGATGAGCGCAGGAGGCGAGTCGCCGAGGCACTCACCCAAGTAGGTCTCGCGGACAGGATGAACCACAAACCATCAGAGCTGAGTGGCGGAGAACGCCAACGCGTCGCGATTGCCCGTGCACTGGTGAATGAGCCGACCTTTCTACTCATGGACGAGCCGACCGGAAATCTTGACTCAAAGACTGCAGCAGAGATTATGGAACTGGTTGTGCGTTTGAATGAACGCCTTGATATGACCGTTATAGTGGTGACCCATGACGAAGAAGTTGCAACACGCACAGATCGAACCCTACGACTTCGTGATGGACTTGTTTTCTCAGATGAGGTGACATCAAATTGAAGGTTCGCGATACTCTCTCCTATTCGTTTGGCGCAATTCGCCTCCGGAAACTGAGAGCCGCACTTACCACCCTTGGTATTGTCATTGGCATAGCAGCAATCGTCGCACTCCTGTCATTCACTCAGGGGTTCCAGGTTGCAATCTCTGGCCAGTTCCAAGAAGGGCTGTCCACCGACGTTGTGACGGTATCGCCAGGTTCTGGTGGTTTCATGGGATTTGGAGGTGGCGATAGCGACTTCATCCTGTACGCTAATGATACCAATATCATAAACGCCGTCGAAGGGGTTGTGACATCCTCCGGTTCTGTTTCGAAGACTGTGACAGCTGAATTCGAGAGGCGTGACTCGATGCTCAGTTTAACGGGCGTGGACTTTGAAGCCTATTCTACGATCTACTCGACCTTTGTCGCAGCCTCTGGCAGTATTCCGAGTAGTCCTGCCGATGATGAGGTAATTGTTGGTCATAGGATACATGACCCCTGGGCGAATGGAACACATCTCGTTGAGCTTGGTAGTACCTTCAATGTATACTATACAGTCAGAAACGGTACGACATTGACACCAGTCAATAAGTCATTGACTGTTGTCGGGATCTTGGAGGAGATTGGTACCTTCGGCTTTGGAGTTTCAGACTTTGGCATGTACATTCCCATAGAATCTGCGATCGACTACTACGACACAAAAGAGGTGAACCAAATTGTTGTCAAGCTCGACAGCGACGATGCCGACTTCATTGCTGAGGTTTCTGATGAAATTGAAGAGAGATTCTTCAATGAAGTGACTGTCAGCTCTGCAACCGCGCTTCTCGGCACAATATCCTCTGCCCTTGCCACGGTTGAACTACTACTGGCTGGCATCGGTGGAATATCTCTCCTCGTTGCAGGAGTTGGAATCATGAATATCATGATTGTATCTCTCATGGAACGTACCCGAGAGATTGGGATTCTCAAGGCACTCGGCGCAAAGGGAAGGCACATCCTCGCAATCTTTCTTGGTGAGGCCCTGATCATCGGACTGATTGGAGGCATCCTTGGAATTGGCGCAGGGGGGTTTCTTGCCAATATCTTCGGGCGCATCTTGAATGGGTCTGGAGGTCCTATTGGTCGTCCAGCTGAAGCCAGTGGAGTATCTATCACTCCAGTTGTTACGCCGATACTAGCTCTTCAGGCACTGATGTTTGGAATCCTCGTAAGTGTGGTATTTGCTATCTACCCCGCCTGGCGTGCCTCCAAGCTGATGCCCGTCGAGGCCCTCAGGGCTGACTAACAGGCGCAAAGAACATAGACATTATGGATGTATGTGTGTAGCTGCTCATATCAGATTGATGATGCCGCTCTTTCGAGGTCTTCTCGACACGATACAAGACTTGGCGGAGTCGTTCCGAGTGCCGTTCGTGGGAAGACAAGACCCCGGTGTACAGATTTGTATGGTTTACCTTGAACGGCGAATAGTCCTATTGGACTGAGGCTCAGTTTCGAGCCTCCACCTCTCTCTTTCTCCAGCCGGAATGACAGTCACCATGTTCTGGTCTATAGACTCTGAGATCAGAAACACTCCGGGACCGCTTCATGATGTTCATTAGCAATCTATTCCTTGGTGTCATCATTACGAGTCAAGAAAACGGTTGACGACACAAGTGGAAATTGTCAGGCATTCATATCGGGGGATCAGATTGTCATTGACGGTGCTGACGTAAGGATGGATGAAACCGACGGGTACTGTGTCTGGGTAGCATTGTTCTTTGTGCCCTATTTGATTGCCGTGAGAGAGGGAGTGCCTGCAAGAGCAGTTGGACTGGGAGAGGACGCAGATACCCACTTAATCCCGTATCTTGATCCAAGCCCTCCTCGGACGCCAGGAAGCACCTTTAGATTCCGCATCGAAGGAAATCAACTGATTAGTGATGGTGCCCGCGATTATCTTCGTCATCGAGCAGCGCAAAAGGAAACAAACGCACATATTCAACGCCTGAGAGTCCGCCAATCTCATCAGCCAGTGCCTGAATGTCATCTCTATTCCCTCTGATGGTAAGAATCTCCAGGCAATGGGTCTCGGTGAGGTGTACGTGGACCGTCGATGTCACGTGTGCTTGTGCCGAATGCTGAGCCTCAATCAGATTGGCCATCAGGCTTGGTTTATGTCTGTAGACGATGTTCAGCGCTGCGTGCTTGCCACCCTGTTCAGATTCCCACTCAATCTGTGTGATGTAGTTACGCATGGCATCTCTGAGTGCCTCAGATCGCCCAACATATCCCTTCTTCTCCACCAACTCGTCGAATCTCTCTAGCAGCTCGGTCGGCACCGAAACGCCAAACCGCTTTATGCTCATTGATTTTCAATCTCCTTTCTCAGTAACACGAATTGGGTTCATTTGTAACACACTTATGAATGTTCACCCATCCTCTATGAGCAAGTGTATAGCGGGACAACACAAGGGGAGTAACCAACGTGACAAGAAGAGAGAGGAAACGCTCTCGCCTTCTTCTCCGAAAAGATAAAAAGAAACAGCCTGCGGGTAGGATTCACGACCCAACGTTGTAACTCTGCGGAGGTTGCCAAGCCAGGTCAAAGGCGTAGGGTTCAGATCCCTATCTCGTAGGGGTTCGCGAGTTCGAATCTCGCCCTCCGCACCACTATTCCATGACTCGAGCCATCCTCCGTTAAGGAATGAGAGGAGATCTGGTCAACCATGGAACCAGTGTCCGGTGGGCCCTACTGTGACCTAGAAACGACATCCCGTTCTTTTTGAACGGACTACTGGATTTGGCAAACCTCGCCGCCATGGACACCAAATACTTTCTTGTACTGCTTCTCATGATATCATCTATAGTGGTCATAGCTGGATCGCCAACCATCAGGCCTCGTGGTGGAAGAGGGTCGGCTAAGTCGCTGTGCGAATGCGAACTGTGATTCTCACTCTAAGATGTCCACTTGCATCTTCATTCTCGCTCCCTTGGAACTTGACGCCCCACAGGAACTGTCCGTGTTTCCACTGGATGTTCCACCAGCCGCCACCGCGTTCGTTACTGTCTGGATTTATGTGGAGATGAGTGGTCCCGGACAGGGCATCACGCTCGGTCTGGTTCAACGACTCGAATGCATCTGTTCCCATCTCTCTGAAAATCGTGCGGCACTTCAGCTCATGAGGGCTGTCGTGCCAGTCCAGAATCTCAAACCCGATGCCGTACCAGTTGTACTTGCCTGCGGGGGGAGGGCCGAACTCAACGGAGTCATATCTCCACACATTGAGAGTCACCACCTCTCCCCCACCGGGGCTCTGATAGAGGACCTGTATGCTTTCCTCCTGTTCCTGCGCCACGATGAAGCCGTTCAACTGTGGCACAACGAGGATGAGCAGGATGAGCCCTACAGCGACTATCCTCCTCTGCATCTTGCGGGCGGCGTCGAGATCTGACAGCAAGGGGGTCTTCAGCTCCGCATCAGGCGCGGCTGGCCCGCCTACCCCAATCCCTCTGAACCGCTGGTGTGCTAGGCTCCGACGATAGGCGCTCCGCATCGCAGGTATCAAAATGAGGGATATCCCTACCCATGTCAGTGTGGGTGGTATTAGGTCCGGGAGCGATAGAGGCATACCGAATATCATTCCCGACGTATAGAGATTCGTCCACAGGTCAGAGAACACCGCGTCCTGAATCCCGGCTGCGAGTCCGAGGGCAAGAAACCGATGCAGGTGATAGAGGCCCCACAATGGAAGAGTGCTGGGGGATCTGAGATACGTGGATATCCCAAAGACCCATGCCATCGCGATGAAGAGGAACAGGTTGGTGGCAAGGGCAAGGCGCCAGTCATCCATGGCCGTTGCTAGGGCACAGGTCAGGGCCGTCACGAAGAAGGAGGTCAATACACCGGTGAATAGAGCCGCGGGGAGATAGGTGAGCAGATCGAGGGGCAATATGTGTGTAAACTCAACAGCAGCGACGTAGTATGAGAAGATGGTCCATGCCTCAACGCAGAAGAGATTGAGCATGAAGAGAAATGTCACTCTCGGGAGGAAACGATTTTCGGGGCTCGGCTGCACCTCGAAGGTTTCATCTGAGTTTCGTCTTCTTCCTGCTTCTGTCATGACCAGGGCGGAAGAGATGACGAACGGTACACCTAGCATGTATATTGAAGCCGCTATGTTGGCCGCTGCGTATGCGGCGCCGAAGACTCCAGCCCACCTCTCATGGACTTGCCAGCCGGTCACAAGGAACCCGGCGATTGAACCAATGCAGTAGATGAGCCATCCCTTTAGTGAGATTGATGTAGCTATCGTCTTCAGAGGCGAGATGGTTCTTCGGAGCTCATGCGCCATCCGTCCAATATCAGTTCTGTTCATCTCCACCACTACTTCTGGAACGGCTCACGTATGATGACGCATTGCATGTTTACGCCTTGTTTCCTCCTTCCAGTGCTGAAACATAGGCAAGCACTTCAATATAGGTATTCTTGCTAATATCCAGATAACCTGTTTCTGACACTTATATCTTACACTTTGACTAGAAAGAGGGTATATTTGCAGGATTCCGGAGCTCTTGCCTGGTCTAACATCGGTAGATGCTCACAAGGCCGATACAACACTCTTGGATGTATCGAAGGTATGACACTGTACAGCTACTTGACGCGCATAATGACTCTCTTATTCATGACTTCCCAGACCTCAACTTCAGCATTCAGATCCATCTTACTGGCGATTTCTTCGTCAGTTGGCTTGGGAGTATTGTAAGTCTCGTAGGTTTCAGAATCCATCAGCTGATACTGCTCGCCGAGATCTGCGATGACCGTGGCTGTTCTCTTGTCTATGACTGGGACATCTACCATACGGTCTGCGGGCATAATCACATTGCGCTTGCGATCATCAAAGAAGCCTACTGCTGTTATGTTTGCCTTTGCTGCTCCGTGTTTTCCGGGTTTTGATTTCTCTATAGATATTACGCGGCAAGGCTCTTCGTCAATTAGTAAGTAGCTTCCTGGTTTCAGCGTCTTTGCCTCTGCTTTCCGAATACTCAATATTGTTCACCAACCAGTACATAGGACAAGTTTGATGAACCTCATATGACTCTATTCATATACTTTATGGGGCAGCATTCAATCGGTTTCAGAACCGGCAAGAGTAATATTGCCAACAATTCTAGTTCCATTTGGATGTGCTGTCCTCATGATTGAAGAGAATCCCACTATCCTTAGCGAGGATCGAACCGTTGGTCTTGTCTGTAAGCCTGGTCGAGTCGATATTGAGCAGATTGCCAGTCAGGTGACCCAGTTTCTGATTAATCATGACATTCGTGTATTGGTTGATTCGGGCTCCTGTAATGTTGCTGACAAGGGTGCTATACCGACTTTGATTGAGGACATGAGTGTGGATTTCACAATCACCATCGGCGGAGATGGCACCATCTTGCATACGGTTCGTCATATGAGTGACCGTGAAACTCCCCTGTTCTGCATTAACCGAGGAACGGTTGGATTCTTGACCGAGAGCAGCACAACCACGGCCCTCAGCTCTCTTGAACAGATATTGAAGAACGAATGCATCATAGAGAGATGCGTCAATCTCAAGACAGGGTGCGGAAATCGAGAGTTTGGTCATGCCCTCAATGAGGTGTTGGTCACATCCTATGTACCCGGGCGCCTTCTGACAATCCAAGTATATCTAGATGGGACAAGGGTCGATTTTGGAAGGGCTGACGGGGCAATGCTTGCAACTCCGTGCGGATCAAGTGCATATGCTCTAGCAGCTGGAGGATCGATACTGACCCCTAGGGTTCACGGGTTCATCTTCGTTCCCGTCTGTCCTCCTCGATTCGAGCTGAAATCACTGGTTGTTCCTGATGATAGCTTATTTGAGATTGAGATGGTGAAACCTGGTGTACGCAGTCTGGTTGTGATCGATGGGCAGGACCGTTGGGAAGTGGAACCACATGAGACTGTGTGGATGAAGAAGTCAGAACATGTCACACGATTCATACGCATGTATGACAACTACTATGACCGCCTGAACACCCGACTCGTTCCCAGGACTCAGTAGGTGGAGTTGGTGGTTCATCTGTTTGTTGTTGATGCAGGGATACTCTTTACCACTTGGCCCCATAAGAACCCCCACAAGAACCTAGCAACAACTCAGGCAGTTATAGATGAAGTACTCAACCGCCCTAGTCGGAGAAGAATAGACGAGATCCTATCAATGGGCCGCCTTCGAGTCGAGGAAGCCTCTCCAGATGCGCGATCTATAGCTGAAAAAGAAGCACTAAAGACTGGTGACCTAGACGAGCTATCACCACAAGATCTTGACCTGCTTGCCTTGGCCGTGTCTCTGCTTGAAACGTCGAAGGACATCACAGTTGTTTCGACTGACTTTGCGATTCTCAATACTGCGGTCTCTCTAGGTCTTCGAATCTTAGACCCTACACATAGATTTCGAGAGAAGATTGAGTGGGTCTTCAAATGCCCTGCCTGTGGAGAAGTACTTAGAACTGCACCCCGTCAGATGGAATGTCCCATCTGTGGCACCTTGATGCAGCGACGACCTGGCAAGAGGAAGCGAATTCGTTGATTGGCGCGTAATACCCGCGGAACACACAGACTATTTTAGACAGTTACCCTCCATTCGGGATGCCGGGGTGCATATATCGATGCCTAACTCACTGACCATAGACCGCGAAATAGATGATGTTAAAGCACAAGTGAAGAAGGAGCTTGACACAATCCGCGGGATCATGGACACTTTCGGTTATCGAAGCAGTTCCCCTGGCTGGGATGCACCTTTTCAGATCCATCGACTCAGGAGAGCTCTCAGGATCCATTATCTGGCCATGAAGATCCGAGAATCTGCGGCTGAACCAGCGAGTCTGGTCGATATGATTTGGGATCTCAATTCGGATGATGAAGTTCTGTGACTTATTCTCCCATCATCATGACGTGTAGAGTTCTCCTTCTCGGCTTGTTGTCAAAATCCACAAAGGTCACCTGCTGCCATGTTCCCAGTGTCAGCTGGCTGTCTACGAATGGAATTGTCATTGATGGTCCCACGATTGAGGCGCGAATGTGTGAGTGACCATTTCCATCATGCCATCTCAAATGATGTTCGTAGACAATGTCTTTTGGCGCTAGTCGCTCCATCGCCTCTGGGAAATCTTTGAGTAGCCCCTCTTCATACTCGATTGTGATGATTGATCCCGTTGAACCTGGACAGAACACGGTACATATTCCATCCACCAACCCACTAGAGCTGACTTCTCCTTCAAGCCGTTCTGTTATGTCAATCATCTGGCAGTTGCCTTGAGTGTCCAATGATATTGTCGTATGTTCTGTCGCCATATTCTGCACCATGAAAGAAAATCCGCTTCTCCTTGATAACGATTACAGTGGGTGACGAACAGGGGAAGAAAGTGTCCTTATCAAAGCCCTATCGCAGGACCATGTAATCAAATAGATGTGCTCTTGGAGACTAGAGAGTCAACATGATTGAATCAGGACTTGTGACCTTCTGCTGTTCAGAGTCCCATGATCCACAACGTAGGTGTTCAGATGGCTAACGAAGCCTCTTCTTAACAATCTCAACTAGTCTCCGAAGGGTTTCAGCCTTTGATTCTAGTTCCTCCTCATTCTCCTGAAGAGCTAACAGAGCCGCAATATGATTCCCTTCGAGCAGCGGTCTTATCACCGAAAGAGTCAACGAAGCTTCCTCGCTTCTTGTTGTAAGTGCAATCTCATCCATCGATGAGAGAATATCCTTGATTCTATCATCACCGGGACTATGCTCAAGAAGGAGCGAGAAGACTGCAAACAAATCATTGAACGCTTCAATTTCCTCATCTATAGCCCTGAACCCTTCAGCTGAGTCTTTCAGATATTCGATGGCCCTTTCCCTCATCTCTGGTTCATGTGTCTTCAGAGCCTCAAGACCGGCTGTTCTCAGCCAAATAGTCGCGAGCTCGCCAATGCCCATTTCTTGGTAGAGTTGGGCAGCACTTCTCGCCCTTTCGCTTGCCTTTCTGCGGAAAGATGCACTTCTTTCGCTATCTCCCATTTTGGATGCACACTTGGCAGCCTCGGAGAACAGCTTGCTCTCCTCGTCCGGTGCATCAGAGGCGGCGTGCTCATTGGCCAATCTGACGTATATCTCCAGAGCATTTTCCAACGTGGCTTCTGCTTTCTGCTTCATTCCCGCCTCATACATAACATCTGCGGCCTCTTCTAGAGAAAGGGCTTGCCTCTCATGATTGCCAGTCTCTTGTTCCTTCTCCGCCTGCCGGGTGAAATAATCGATTACGGCCGTGTAGATCTTCTCAGCTTCTTCTTCGGCACCCCAGTTTCTTAGACACATGGCCTGATATCGTAGATAGCTCTTCTCTGACTGGGTATCACCCTCGTTAGCAGCCTTGTGAGCCAGCTCTTTGAAGATTTCACTGGCCTTCTTGTAAGACCACTTCGCCTTCATGACCCTCCCCAGCTCATCAAACATGTCTCCCGCTTTCACAAGGAGCGGTCCAACAACTTCGGGCTCACCGTCCATCTTCATGTAGGCCTCTGCAGCCTGACTCATTGCATTTTTCCGTGCACTTGAGAGCCTCTCCATCTTGTAGGTTTCTTGAGCCGCATCGAATATATTCCCGGCCTTCTCGTGAAGACCTATCTTCTCGTAGAAGACCCCGGCGTCCATCATGAGCCTTGTCGCTTCTACGTTGTCTCCCTCGGTCTGAGTGATTTGAGCAGCCTCTGCGAGAAGATTACCGGCTGTCAACCAGTCTTCCTTTTGACGCGCTTCTTCCGCCCAGTTCAATGCGAGCCTGATGGCTCTCTCATTGATTCTCTTTCCAAGTTCGTCATCACCGGCAGTGTAATAGAGCCTACTAACCTTCTTCAACAGGCTGAGAGTCTTATCGAAGTCCCTCTCCATCTCTCTCTCATCTGCAGAGTTCTCAAGCGCATCAGCAGCTTTGATGGTGAGCTTGATGATCTTGGAACCAGTGGCAAAGTCCATTGCTCTGAAGAAGAAATCTGCAGCTCGGTTATACTCCTCTTCCTGCTCCGCAAACTCGCCGGCCTCTTCGTTGATTCGAACAATATCGACATTGGTCTTGGAATTCGCACCCTGGCGGATCAGCATGAGCGTTCCCTTTTCGACTGCGTCGTAGTAGTCGGACGCTCTCTGATACTCTCTGTATATTCTTGACGCCTCGATATAGACGCGCGCAGCCCGATCAACTATACCCCTTGCGGCCAAGATCTCGCCGGCCTCTACTAACAGACTTGCAGCTCCCTCTCTGTCTCCTTGTTCTATCTTGTCAGATGCCTTCCTTAGAACGTCTTGAAGCGAGGTCATGCAATGCTCACCCAATGCATACTTGTTACATTGACGTGTTCGGTCTTTGCTAGGACTTGATGCATAATATAAGTTGGTACTATGTCGTGTCGCAGAACACTCATATATTGAGGGGTATTGCCCTCCCAATAAGGGAAACCTATTGACCAAGGAACGGACCAGCATGCAGCTGGGCTTAATTGGTACAGGGAACATCGGCCGCACTCATCTCACTGCTTTTCTTGCTCTTCGAGAGTCAGGTCTTCTTGACGTAGATATTGCAGGAATCTGTGACATAGATGAGAAATCACTTGAATCTGCAGCAGAGCTCTTTGATGTTGACAAGGTCTTCACAGAGTACACGGAACTTATTGCAGATGAGGCTGTTGACTTGGTGTACATCTGTACTCCCACGAACATACACTCTGATATGGTGAAAGCGGCCGCAAAGGAAGGGAAACCGGTCTTCTGCGAGAAGCCCCTTGCCCATAGTTCTCTTCAAGCCGGAGACCTCTTGGCTGTGACTAATGACGCTAAGGTTCGTACCGGAGTGGGGCTTGTTCTTCGATACGACCAGTTTCTACACTATGCAAAGCACTTGATAAAGAGTCATGACTTCGGTACTCCTATGGTGGCCCATATTCGGGACGACCAACGTTTTCCTGTGGACTACATGTACTACAGCAAATGGCGAGGCGACCACTCGATAGCTGGAGGTGGCACGCTCATTGAACACAGTATTCACGACATAGACATCCTGCGATGCTTCTTCGGCGAGGTTGACTCTCTAGCTGCAACGACAGGATTCTATTCAGGTCGAGAAGTTGAGGATCATGCCTCGATTATCATGAAACATACCAATGGCGCTGTCTCAACACTAGATTCTGTCTGGCACTGGGTGGAACGTCCCAATGAGCGATTCATCGAGTTCTTCTTCGAGAAGGGCTATATTCGTGTCTGTCTCGAGTCTGCAAAGAGATACTTGGAGTATCACTTACAGGGGCGAGGGCCTGTCAGGATATGGCCTGAAACGGCCAACTCAGTGCTTCTGTCAAACCTGGGATTCGAGGAGGACGAGCTGACTTCTGATGCAGCGGAAACACTCACATCAGTTGGAACCGAAAGATATACAGCTCTTGACTACGCGTTTCTCAAGTCAGTCCGAGAGGACGCGTCATTCACTCCGGATTTCAGAGACGCTGTTGCAGCACATCGTGTCGTGGATGCGGCCTATACATCAGCTGATAATAGGAAATGGATTGATATCATCTGACAAATCTGACCATGAGACAATCTTAAGTAGTAACTCAATGACTGCCTGCGCGGCCATGAAACAGACAATAATCGATCAAGTCGACACCAGTGAGTATGATGTTATTATCGCCGGTGCAGGGGCTGGTGGTTTGCTCACTGCTCTCGGGTTGTCCGCTAGAGAAAAGAAGGTCCTAGTCATCGAGAAGGAAGACCATATTGGTGGAGTGTGGTACGGTTATCACGTTGATGGGTATCGCGTGGATCAAGGACTGCATATCATCACTCGTGTCAAACAAGGAGCCTTTGCTGATTTCATGAGGACACACCTTGACCCTCCCCCTGAGTTTGTCCTTCACGAGGGCTGGTTCTTTCGCGTGCACGAGAAGGTTGGGACTATCCCCAGCAGCATCGGAGAGACCCTCCGCTGGCCACTGACCGGCCCTCGTGGTCGACTTGGCTTGGCACGCATCGGTGCAAAGATCAAAACAATGAAACTGGAAGAGATGAAGAAGTATAAAGACATCACCTTCCTGGAGTTCATGAAGTCGAAAGGTGCAACGAACCAAGTGATCCTCGATGTCATGCAGAGCGCTATCTACATGGCCGCAGGGGTGGGCATTGACGAAGCATCGGCCTATGAGGCCTTGCGGACACTAAAAGACACTGACAAGGAATCCTCGAAGATTGGCTCTGCAAAGAGACTCCTTCTCGGCAGTGACGAGTATGATGAGGGCTATGTTATCGGAGGCATGAAGGGACTCATCGAACGTGTCAGGGACTGCATTGCAGGTGATTTTGTACTCGATACACCCGTCACGCGTATTCTTGAAGAGAACGGGAAGGTTGTTGGTCTAGAGGCCGGTGGTGTAGCACTGGAACATAATCTGATTGTGAGCAATATTCCCCTCTGGTCTATGCCGGACATCATATCTGATACCCACAGAGAGACAAGGGCATTCTTCGATAAATGGAGCACAATGATACACACACAAGGAGTTACCGTCTGGTGGGGTCTGGACGAGGTCATCATCGGAGATCGCAAATCCCGAGTGATTGTCTATCCGGAACCAAACACTTGGCTCATCTCATTGAGCAGTTTCGATCCCTCTTGTGCCCCTGAAGGCAAAGAGCTTCTAGCCGCTGCCACAATTCTGCCTGAGGGTCTGACCACGAGAGAGGTAGTCGATCTTGTCAAGAAGAACGGTATAGCGAAGTACTATCCAGAAGTGCTCCAGCATATTGAGATGGAACATATACAGACGTCTTATGCAACACGTGCCGCGCTTGTTCCCGGACAGACAGATTTAGACAGACCCGGTCCCGAGACTCCTATCGACGGACTCTACATAGTTGGAACTGATACAGCCGGTTCTGGAGTTGGTCTACAGCAGGCAGCCAACTCAGCAAGAGGCGTTCTTGCGGTCCTGGATAGACGAGAAACAACCTGATTCTTGAGGCACTAGACTGGCTTGACTGCCTTGATTGAGAACATGAACGGAATGTGCCTTTCCATTCCAGGTACTCTCCATCTTCCCAGTTCATCTCGCTGCATGCTGGGAAGGGCCTGCCATGTTGAGTATGGGAACTCGTTATAGAACTGCAGCTCAAGGTCCACTCCTAGCAACGAGTTGAGAATCTCCGATATCGGATGGTTCCACTCATAGCTGATCTTGGTTTCAAGCTTCTTCCCAGTATCTGCATACGAGTAGTCGCACTGGAACATGATGGCGGTGTCACCCTGGAAGTAAGGATAGCGAACTGAGAGGTTTTCGCTTTCGTCATCAAAGATCATGGAGAATGGATGAAACTCGCGGATGTAGAATACTCCACCAGGGTTCAGCAGACTGGCGACGGCCTCCGCCCACTTCTCGATGTCTGGCAGCCAGCAGAGCACCCCTCCCCCTGTGTAGACTATATCGAAAGTTTCTTTGAGCACCTCGGGAGCATCGTAGACATTGGCGCAAACAAACTTGGCAGAAACTCCAATCTGTTCTGCAATAGCTTGGGCGAGGGCAATGGCCTTCTCGGAGAAATCGACCCCCGTTACATTGGCTCCGAGTCTTGCTAGGGACAGTGTGTCCAGACCGAAGTGACACATGAGATGAACGAGGCTCTTTCCCCTGACATCTCCCAGTTCTTCCATCTCAACTGGCTCCAGCGTCTGCTTCCCATTGAGAAAGCCGTCCACATCATAGAACTCGGACTCTTTGTGTGCGGCTACGCGGTCCTCCCAGAGCTCCCTGTTTGCACGTAGTCTCTCATCCACTGTCTGCACCATAGATTCCGTCGGATGTGGTCGGCTAGGTCGCCCCTCGGATAAGGCTATCGCACTGCGTGTCAGTTCCTAAGACGAAAAGGTTTTGTTGCACCAATGAGGCCTCCTAGTTGACCTAACTGGTCAGCTCGAAGGAGTCAATATGATATGCCTATGATTGAGATTCGCTGGCATGGTCGCGGCGGGCAAGGTGGCGTAACGAGTGCAGAGCTTCTGGCGAAAGCTGCGTATAGGGACGGTTACAAGGGTGTAGCAGCGTTCCCTTATTTCGGAGCAGAACGGCGAGGTGCCCCGGTCAAAGCCTTCACAAGAATCTCTGATGAACCTATCAACATCAGAAGTCAGATATACACACCAGATATTGTCGCGGTGCTGGACCAAGGTCTGATAGAACTGATTGATGTGACTGAGGGGCTTGTAGAAGGCGGAAAGATCATCATCAATACAAGACTTAAAGCAGGCGACTTGGATCTTGATAGGGGGCATGTTTTCACTTATGATGGTACCGGCATTGCACTCAAGCACGGTCTTCTGGTTGCTGGTCTTCCTGTTGTGAATACTACGATGCTTGGAGCATTCGCTAAGGCCACCGGACTTGTCAAACTGGAAACGGTACAGGATGTCATCCGTGAGAAATGGCCCGGAAAGGTGGGCGAGAAGAACGCTGAAGGCGCCGCTGAAGCATACGAGACTTGCTCAGACTGAATGCTATTCTCCTGACCACAAGCCTCTTGCTCTAGAGCTTGTCTTTGACTTCTAACTGAGGAGTCTAGGCATACAGGCGCTCATATCCTGCATGTTGGACCTCAGGTTGGTTCCTGCGCATGCCATCCACCTGCTGTGCCATCTCTTCCATCTTCTTGCGTATCTGGTCGCCACTCTCTTCGAGGTCTGAAACATCTACTCCAACATCGTAGAGCCGATTCAATGCATTGAGCAACTGAACTGCGCCGTCTGGATCTGGGATTACTGCAATTGCAGGAGTCAAGAGAGCGAAGCCCACCATCTCCCGACAGAGTGTTTCGGAGAGGATGGATCCTGCAATCCCAGTTATTATTCCCTTTTTCAGAATCTCCATGCTTTCATCACTCTTTAGGTCAGCTAGCTTCTCCTTCTCTGCAGCATAGAGCACCTTCCTATCGCTAGGTATTCCCTGAACGGGGATACCGTCAAGAATGACTGTTTCTCTCACTCCAATCTCTGCTGCCCAGTCCAATAGCGCAGAGCTGACCGCATACATCCCTTGTTCTGCAATGGGTAGCTCTGTTGTTACGACAATAAGATTGCGTTCAGGCTTTGCATGTATCCTGAAGGGATGTCGAAGGAGCCCGTCAAGGAAGACAGCTGCTGATGGCATATACTTCGACCGAACATGAGCAATCTCTTCCATCTCGAACTGCTCAATCATCGTATTGGCGGCAATGGTGCCCACCACCCCTGCACTTGGAAAACAGCATACTAGTAGGGGCTTCTCTATTTTCAATTCCTTGGTCTGGACCACTTCTGCATCAGGCGAGCCCAGAGCCCTGGCTTTACACTCCTCTTTCATGGATGGAGACCCATGACACCCTATCCTGCGTGAGGATATTAACTTTGAGTCCGAATCGAGTTTCAGGATCCGATGGCTTTTCCCGACACGATTTGGGATTTCTGGAAGAGAGAGTACCAAAGAAAACAGGAAGCCACAGGGAAATGAGATTTGAAGCAGAACTACTAGTCTCTCGAATACTGGAGCCACTCCCAGTCTGTGACTGCATGACTGATGTATTCTCCCCACTCTTGCCGCTTGATTGTCAGATAGTCCTCTATCAGTTCATCTCCAAGCGCATCTCTCAAGACCTCATCTCGATCTAGCTCATCTAGGGCATCACTCAGCGTGGGAGGCAGAATCTCTATGTCCCTCTTGCTTCGCTCTTCATCAGTCATTGAAAAGACATCTTCCGTCACCCCTTCGGGAGGGTCAAGCTTCTGGTCTATGCCATCCATTCCTGCTGCAATGATGGCCGAAAAGAGCAGATAGGGATTGGTCATTGGATCAGGCGAGCGGAATTCGATGGCTGCACTGCTGGGAGATGTGAAAAGAGGTACACGGATAAGTGCGGTTCTGTTCTTTGGTCCCCAACATATGTAGACCGGGGCCTCGTGATGAGGCACGAGTCTCTTGTATGAGTTCACCGTGGGATTGGCTATGGCAGTGATAGCAGGGGCGTGATTCAGCAGCCCGGCCACAAAGGACTTGGCCTGATCAGACAGTTCTCCCTCTTCAGGTGCTCCGAACAGATTCTTGTCACCTTTCCATAGCTGGGTATGACAATGCATTCCGTTTCCGGCTGACCCCGCGAAGGGCTTGGGCATGAATGTTACATCAAGACCTTGTGCTTGGGTGAAGGCCCTTGCGAGATTCTTGAACCTGAGTATATTGTCTGCTGTCCTCAAAGCCTCCTCATATGAGATCTCAATCTCAAGCTGTGCTGCGGCAACTTCGTGATGTACAACCCTGACTGTCATTCCCATTTCTTGAATGGCAGTTGCAATCTCGAGTAGAATGTCTGCGCTGGGATTCTGTGGATATATGTCCGCGTACTCCCCATAGTCAAAGGGTTCCCCGTCTGCTGTGATGAAGTGGAATTCAGGTTCGACTTTGAAACGAATCTGCATATCTCCCGGCAGGAGTCTTTCAATAACACGATCCAAGACACTGCGTACATCCTTGGGATGGAACGATTCGGAGTTGGCGGTTTCCATCTTCTTCTGAACCGAACACATCACGGCTGCTGTGCGTTGCATTGAGTAGGGCAACTCCACAATGGAATCCGGGTCAGCTACCAGTCTCAGGTCCGAAGACTCTACACTGGCCATACCCGTAATCGAACTCCCATCAATGCTTGTTCCGGACAGAACTACGGGATTCTTTCGTAGATCAGCAACAGTCGTAACCCCTTCACACGGAACAATCATGCCCTTGATTCTTCCGAGGATGTCTGCGAACTGAAACTCAATGTATCGAATCTCTTCATGCATCGGCTGTTACTCCTATCAGTCAATTGGATGCCGTCATATCTTGTATTTTAAACCTGCCAATGAGGTTCTCTGCTAACCCCAGAGCTCCTCGTACCATTTGTCTGAGTCATTTCCCAGCTCAAGCCGCACAGCGCCGCTGACGACACTTGGTTCATCGTTGTCTTCTCGTATCTCAAAGTTTATCGCAGAGATTCGGATTGCCTTCTTTTCAAGGTGCACATTGTTGATGTTTCTTGCATGCATCCGCGCGACAGTCTTGCCGCCATCCATTGTGAGCATCAAGTCTTGATAGGTGACATCGCATTTCATTTTGAACTTAGTCTTCCCGAAATCTCCCATATGTATCTCCAGATTGGAGAATTCAGCCTTGATATTCTCAGCTTTCATCGTGCAATCACGGTTCTTTTGCACTTTCATACCTTTAAGAGTTTCATCATGCATGTGGGAGAGGCAGTGAAAAGCGGAATCAGCTCACACATCCTTCTGAATTGGCGCGGTCGGAAACTGTAGTATGGGAGAGTGTCCATAGGGAAATAGATACCCGATTTCTAGAAAGACGATATGGTTTCCTGTAGGTTCTTGTCAAAGACTTTGCCGAGGACTTCTGCCAGAAACACCTCGATGATTATTCTGAGTATGTCGGGGAGATGTCTAGGTCTATCAAGGAATCCTAATCCAAAAGAATGAAACAGCTTTGTTATCTAGTATGGGTGTGACTCGAATCAAGAAAGGTCTGACAATTGGCACGAGCGGCTGGTCTTATGGTGATGATTGGAAGGGGATATTCTATAGGTCACCCTCCTCGCTGCTCAAACAATATCTATCATACTTCGATACTGCAGAGATCAACTCCACTTTCTATGCGTTACCCCAGCCCAAGTTCATCCAGTATTTGGTCGATTCCGTAGATGAGGGCAGATTCTTCACAGCCAAGCTCCCGAGAAAGGTGACTCATGATAATCGGCTTCACCTTGACGGAGAGGGTGGTGAGGTTCTTGCAAAGTTCCATGAACTGATACGGCCGGCGAAAGACAAGATTCCAGTCCTTCTGATACAGCTGCCTCCTTGGAAGATGTCTTCTATGGGGGATTTGGAGGCGTTCTTCACCACTCTTGATACTGATTTCCGCTATGCAATCGAATTTCGGGAACATAGTTGGCTGACGCAGTCCACCTGGCGCTTGCTTGAGGACTATGGTGTTGCCCATGTAGTCGTCGATGAACCGAAGCTGCCTATTGATCTGAGAATCACGACGGACTTTGCCTATGTTCGATGGCATGGTCACGGAGAGAAGCCTTGGTACCGCTATCTCTACAAAATCACGGAGCTAGAAGAGTGGGTTCCTCGCGTGCGTGCGCTTGAGAGCCAGACCGAGAGTGTCCTCGGCTATTTCAACAATCATTTCCACGGTAATGCTCCTCTGAACGCGCTTCAGATGCTCTCTCTGCTGGGGCGTGCTAATCCGAAGCAAGAGATGAAGCTGGAGAGCATGTTAGCCAAGAAGCGCATAGAGCAGACATCTCTTGAGGACTTCTGAGTGTTTCTTCTCTATGATTTGTCCAGAGTTCTCTCAGAACCTCAAGGATTTTGGCCAGGTTCCGGTTCTGGGGGCAACACTGGTGAATCCAGGATTGTTCAAGTTAGATTAGCGGCTGAACTTCAAACGCATTTCCATTAAAGGACCACATTAGGTCCTAACTTCTGACTAGTGCTATCTCGAAAGCTTGATAAGCACCCCGAGAGGTCGGGAGCCGAGTCAGGTGATGGTCAGATGGATTATGACATTATCGCTGAGCCAGTTGTAAGGTCCCCCCAAGAAGGGAAGCCCAGACGGGGGCGTGGTTTCAGCCGCAAAGAGATTGAAGACGCAAACCTCACAGTGAAAGAGGCCAGGGACATGGGTCTCATGGTAGATTTGAGACGAAGAACTGCCTATCCTGAGAATGTCGAAGCACTGAAGGAGTACGAGGAGGATCTCAAGACCGTCGCTGATGAGCTCATCGAGGCAATGACTCCATCTGAGGACATTGAAGAGGCTGTTAAGGAACTCTCATCACTGCCCTCAATCAAGAAATCCGACGCCGTAGCTCTCGTTGAAGCGGACATCAAGAGTTTAGAAGACCTTGCATATTGTGATATCGAGAAGGTCTCAAACAAGACCGATATCTCCGAAGAACGGCTCACCAAGATGGTTGATGCCGCCCTCAAGAAGATATAGAATGACCAGAAGAGGGTCGAAAGGTGCAGGAGCTGGATTATGGCCGGCTCGTGCAAGTCTTACGAGAAGGCCGTAAAACAAAGACGCCCGTCTTGTTACCCGACTTCTTTCTCGATCACTTTGTTATAGCAAGTGATTTCGCAAGTTTTGAGGCTGAGTTGAAAAAACTAGCCAATCAAGGGGGAGGCAATCTTACTGGCACCTCTCAGTTCATCCGTCGAGGTGGAAATTCCGTCAACACTGCATCTGCGTTGCTCGCTCTTGGGGCGAAGCCCGTCTTGATTGTGAAGACTGACCTACAAGGGTCTCGTCTGCTCCGTGAGATGACAGTACCTGAGTTGGATCTCTCCCACATTAGCACGAACGGTACTCTCTCGTCTACTGTATCTCTTGAGGTAGATCACAAGGGACGTCGCGTTAATCTGATGGTGAGTGATAGCGGATCAGCCGCTGACTACAGCTTTTCAGATCTTCAAGAGAAAGACAAGGAAGCAATCCGAAATTCCGGACTCGTTGGGCTGCTCTGTCTCAATCACAATCTTGAGGCTGCCACCTTGGCACGCGATGTCTTCTCCTTCGTGCGAAATCAGTCAGACGCTGTTACATTCATGGACATGGGCGATCCATCTAGCAATCCTGAGATTGTGAAACCACTTGCAACTAAGGTCCTTGCCAATGGCTTGGTGGACATCTTGGGTGCGAATGAGAACGAGATCTGCTGGTTCGCCTATGCTCTATCCGGTGACAAGAAGTGGATGCGTGCTATCACTGACCCTAAAGAATGGCTCATTGCTGCAGAGATGGTGTCCGGGAAGACTGGGGTTCGCGTGGACCTGCATACGCCTTACTATGCTGCAACCGTTGAGAGAGGTTCAGTTACAGGTGTTCCCGTGTTCGACGTTGAGGGCCGAGTCATATGCGGAGCTGGAGATGCCTGGAATGCAGGAAACATCTATGGAACGCTCTTAGAACTAGAATCTCAAGATCGTCTCTTGCTTGCCAATGCGGTCGCTGCTCTGTATGTGGCCTCTTCAGATGCTTCTCATCCATCCCCTGACAAGTTGGTCAGCTTTCTCAACTCAAATCCGTCAGCCTCTAAACGTGGTAAGAAGTTACTTATGTCCTCTTGAGCAGGTATAACGCGCGTCTCATAAGATACTGGATGGTATTGGCAAGTTGGATTTAGAGAGAGTACTCACGAAGCTCAAGTTCGATGAAGCAGTCAGTGGGTATGCTCTCCTAACCAATGACGGCTCTCCATTCCTATCATTTGCACTTCCCGAACATGCCCTTCCTCTGATTCAGGGTACAATGGAGATTCATTCTTCTTCATTGAGAATGATGAATATCATGACTGGAGAAGGGATTGTGATTCTTGCACGCATAAACCCCGATTGGGTCTTGGCTGTGAACTTCGCTGACCTGCAGCTGGGTATCGCACTGAAGAGAACACAGGATGTTGTGGAATTGCTTAAGGAAGTAGAGATCCCTGCTCCCCCCACTCCTGCACCCCAGCAGCCGCTTGAAACAGAGCTGGACGCAGCCGAACCTGAACCAAAACTGCCTGAATCACCAGAACCGGTTGAGGAGGGCATTCAAGAGGTTTCCATCGACGAGGTTGAGATGAATCACGGGTGTCTTATCCTTCGGGGGCCACGATACAATGATGCGGCAAGCATGGACTCAGAACTGAGTCGTCTTCTCAAGGCAGAGTATTCAGGTCTGGGAACGGACATTCTGTTGATGGTGGACGAGAAGCGAACCGCCTTCAAGATTGCAGAGATTCTTGGCAAGAATGTTGAGAGTGTCCTCGAAGCACTACGTTGGTGTGTTTCAAAGAGGATTCTCGAAGCTGAGTGTCCAAAAGAACAGGACTCGGGGACCCGAGAGATAGTGGAAGTTCCGCTTTACGAGGGTTCGCTAGAGAAGGCCAAGAAGGAGCATCGACGGGTACTAGAGCTATGCAATGGTACCAACACCCTGCATGAGATTGCAGCGCGACTAGGCATCCAGTATTTTGAGGCTTTGCAGAGCACTTTACCCTACAAGGGCAAGACTCTGCGTTACGTGAAACGAGACAAATTTGTTAAAGGACAGTGAAAGTATGGGTATCAAGGGAAAACTGGCTTGGGCTTTGAAGATTGACAAGGTTTCGAAGCCGCTCTTTCAGGCAATCTACAGAGAGATGATGAACTTCCTTATCAAGACTAGTGATACGGTTGATGAAATCAATCACAAGTTGATGGACTTGGGATTCAAGGTTGGAGAACATCTTCTAATGGACTACGCTGATCGAATCCGTCAGCATGCATCAGAGTTCCATGAGTTTGGTTCTACGCTCCAACTCGCATACAAGGTCAACTCTGGGCAGGACTTCACAAGTACGTGGGTTAGTGATGATAAGCAGACTATCAAGTTCTCCGATGATTACTGTCCACTATGTGAGGGAGTAGAGATAACTGATATGCCCGGTCTGCAATACTGCAATCTGATCAGCGGCGTATTTCAGGCTGTGCTCGATCTTCGCGGCTTTCAGGGCGAGGCCTACCAAGAATCGTGCAGAGCTCTAGGCGACTCTACTTGCACATGGACAATCCATAAGACTGCCTGAGCTGGAGTTCAGAATGGCGTATGTATAAAAGAAGAGGATGAGTGACGAGTTAGCAGAGATTCCTCGGAGGCTATTCATTGGGTCAAGGTATAGGTGCCATTGTTGGTTTGATTACAGCTTTTGCTGTTGTCTTCATAATCCTCTCTTTCGGTATCTATATTCCAGATGATGTGATTGCCCCCTCTATAGTCACAGACTTCATGAATCGTCCTGATCTCGAACTCAAACTCGCTGTTATCGGAACGATACTATACCCACCCCATCTGGGGATCCAGTTGTCATTCGGTGCCCAAGGTGGCACTGTACTCATGGCTCTTGCATGGGGAACCGGTGGACTGCTTGCCGGACTTCTCGCCCGTGATATTGTGGGGGGGATCTTTGCGGCAGTTTTTGCTGTAGTCATCGGGGCCTTCCTCACATGGCTCCTGGTATTCTTCATTAGCACTGCAGATGTATCGCAGATCCTTGGTGGACCTTCGCTACTGCTTCTGCAGTTTGTTCTTGAGGGTATGCTCTATCCTTCAATAGCAGCGATAATCGGTGGGCTGCTTGGAGGCGCCATCACCAGAAAACGATAGCACTCACTCAGCTTCCATCCTTCTGCCTCAAGACCTTACCGCACTCCGAGCATAGTATAGGGTTTGACTTGAAGACCGCGCCGCACTCACATCTTGTTTCTATCTTCTTAGGTGCCTGCGGTGGTTCGTCTGCCCTGATTCTACCCACTAGATATGAAACTGGAATTGAAGTTAGTAGTGTGATCTGTGAAGCAGGCAGAACAACAACGAAGGAGATGAGGATTACCAGGTTTCTATCACTCTGATTCCAGAAGCTCGGGTTGAGTAGCAGTTTTGATGCGAGATGCAGAACCCCAATGACGATGCCAAGCCACACTGCAGTCCTCACATTGTTCCACTTGCCTTCCGAAAGCAGTCCAGAAATCAGTCCGATTAGTAGCCAAGCAATCATGTGTTCCAAGATGCCGATTCCTAGGGCTGCTGTTGAGAACGTGTTGAAGAGGGCTGATGCCGCTGCCAACAGAATGCCAATGATGTCATAAGGTGCTGGATAGGGGGGAATCTCAAGTCCCAGCGCATAGAGAGTTAGTGAACCAACGACGAATCCGAGGAAAGCACCGATGAAGTTCTTCATTATTTTCGCACCACAAGAATGCTGAATTCTACAGATGTTCGGTCTGAAATAAACATAGATGTTCTGCCTGACCCAGAATGATCAGAATCGCAACCACGAAGATGCGGTTCAGCGGAATCGTGGAGGGGCACTCTTAGGCCGTCTAGATACCTCCGACTCGTGATGAACCGCGTCATTGAGCTTACGTACCAGATTACTTCTTAATACTTCTCATGCAAGACTAGCATGTAGACCCCCTCCGAGTCAGAATCCACCTGCTAGCAACCACTTCTGTCGTATCTAGCCACTCTGTCTGGACTTTGTGCTTATTGAATACCACAATGCTTTTCAGACTACTACGGAGGTTCTTATTGCTGAAGGACTA
>CAZLEV010000001.1:29567-511578 GCA_964558645.1 uncultured archaeon | reverse complement strand
GACTGCATAGGCAAGTCCTGTCGTCCAGATAATCATCAGCAGGGTCCACTTACCTTCAAACATCTCGGAGTGCAAGTATGCAGTTATGACCATCGCGGCAAACATCCCTACGAACGCTCCAACCAAAGTAAGAAGCAGGATTTCCAGAAGCACCTCATTCGGTATCATCAGAAGACCTCCACAAAGGCCGAACTCTTTCAAACATCATGTAATTGATTCCCTCCATCCCATATGGCTAGTGCCACCAGACACACTTGCAGAGGAAGCGTGTATCGAAGAGGCCATGGTTGTTGTTGGCCTCACATCTCCCTGCAATGCCGAGATGAGCCAGTACAAGAGTCACTATCTTCCGGAGCTATTCGTCACTATTGCCTTTATCTCTTGTTCTCCTCTTCTCCAGCTCATATTTCAGCCAAAATACTAACGGGTACGCGACAAGACCCGGCGTGACCAGATGCAGGCGAACAGGATAGTCACTGAGTAGTTCATGGAAAAGCGGACCACTCATGGTCCAGAGGTATGCCAAAGGAACCGCATACCAAGCTATCAGCCCTGCAAGAATCATCATTACTGTCCACTTGGTTCCGAACACCTCCAGTTGAAGATATGCGGCTAGGAGCACTGCTCCTAGTAGCACAGGGGCGAGTCCGACAACCCCGATGATCTGGATGCATAGTAGTATCTCATCTGGTATCATGAATCCTCCTCCTGTTATGCTGAATCAACTGATACTCGTTAATATGGATTACCTCCCTCCCATAGAAGCAGTAGTACACCAAAGGCCCATATTAGGAAGATAAGGTCCCAGAAGGCCATGATGACTGTATTCTCCGGCAAGTCGTGACTGAAGTGCACCATGCCCGTTTTAAGCAGAATGGCAATAGGAATTATAGAGATGACTGACCATACCCTGAAAATGATTGCAAACATTAGGGCATTGAACCATGCTGCGAACCTATCAAAGGGATCTTCGAAGACCTGCATTATGTGATGTAGAATAAGAGATGCGTACACCATCAACGCGACTGTGTATGCACCGTAGAGGGCAAAGAACTCTGGGGCACTCACTACTCCTAATGCGGATGCGATAAATGCCACAAAGTGAAGTCCTTCTAGGATTACAACCCCTATCACGACTAATGGGTCAATCTCAGTAGTATACTTAGCATTGAACTCCTGTTCTCTTGCGATAGCCTCTGCCTCGCTGATGGTTTCTCCCCCTGTGTTGACCTCGCTCGCTTCCATTCTCGAGTCGCATAGGAAGTCAACGCTCATGTGCATCATCAGTTTCCGATTGGACGCATCAGTCTTCTCGGCCTTGACATGATACCTTGGCCAGTAACCGTTTTCAAGTTCCCACCAGTTCCCTGGCTCTTCCGGGTCAGGGTCGTCATAGGGAGGTGGGATAGTCCATTCAGTCTCAGTGACACTCGGGTCATCCGGCTCCACACCTGCTGAGCCTGAATAACCGCCTCCACTGGTACGTGGTCTGATGTAGTGCTTCAGAAGGATATCATGAAGCTTCATGTTCAGATATGTCCCTGAACCCCTTCGCCACTGGATGCCAATATACCGGACCCGTCTGGACGACTCGGTGTCGCGTTCCTCAGGAGAGAGAATGACCGAATCTGACACCCCGGGCATTGTGGCTTCCAGTCCTGTACCTTCAACATAGCTGAGCGTGAGGGTTCCGTACCAGCTGGTTGAAGTGATGCCACTCTTGCCCGCAGAGTACGACCCACCCCCTTCCGGGTGCCAGTACAGATATGTAGAGGCTGAGATCTGCGCATCCGTCCAGTCGATGACTCGTGCAGACGCCACCATCTTCTTCTCAGCATCGTACAGGGCGACACCAAGGCCTCCCTTGTAGTTGCCTGAGGGATTGGAGAACTCCACAGTGACCGAGAACTCCGATAGCTGACTCACATAGAAGGGATCAGGCAGTTCCTTGTACCAGAAGGGACCTGTTGCCCAGCCGCTGTTGCTCGCTGTCTGCAGGTACTCCCCGTTCGACGTCAGTGATCCCGAGGCCGTACCCCAGATTGGAGTTGGCCAGGAGAGGTCGTAGACCCAGCCACTTGTTGAGGAACAGGGGTCATGCCAGCTTGACTCTGTAGGGGGGATGCCAGCAGTGAGCTCTATGTCTCTGACGTACTTGGACTGATAGCTATAGGTCTGCTTGTTCATGAACTGAAGTGTTATCCAGTGCGCGGTGCGTGTCGAGTCGAAACTCCCGGCACTGGCCAGTGTTCCCCCACTTCCCAGGATACTGTACTTCAGCGCCCCGCTCCCTGTGTCGTACCATACTCGCAACACCCCAGACCAGCTATAGGACTTTTGCACGGTCTGGTAGAGATAGCCACCACCCTCGTCCTGAGACTTGTAGTATGCGACTCTGGCATCGCTCCTGGACCCATACCATGCATCAACGACGTAGGTTGACAGGAGACGTTCATAGTTGTGGTCGTACAGAACGACATACACATGCCCCATATAGCCATAGTTGTACACATGCTCGAGGTCCACAGCAAGATCAATGCCATCTGAGATGCGCAGTGCCTTCTCTAGCCGCTTTGCAAATACTGCTCCGTGGCTGCTGGCAGAGTTCCCGGGTATCGGCCCGGAATAGAACCGGTCTCCGTCTGAGTGGAGCGAGATCCCCGTCTGTACGGTTCCCATGGCATTGTCCCATGATGACTCTGCAATCCAGCCAACATTGGCTATGCAGTCGTCTTCAAACAGACTGTATTGCATTCTCGTATACTGAACTGTGATATTGTCAACAATCTCATGATGCTCAGGATATGAGGAGTACCGATAGCTCTGAATAGCTACATACTTCAGGACTCTGTTATGTTCCTGGAAGCTGTATTCTCCTAAGATCACGCTGTCGCTCTTAGTCGGCATATCAGCACGAATCCCGGAGTAGGGGTCATAGTAGATCTTGACCGTGCCATTCACATCCCCTTGGATATGGTCTGTGTATAATTCAGCCGCAGGTGTCTGCTGTCCTGCTCCAAAGTATTTTGCGTGGAACGTCTGCTCAGCATAAGAATTCCATTCATCTCTTATGCCTAGCAGAAAGGCAAGCTCCTTGTTCTCATCATAGAGGGCAACGTATGTTGAAGATATTGGCGACGAGCTTCCGTGGTGCAGTAGACCCAGGTCTGCGCTGAAACAGCCCAAATCCTTGATTGCCACGGTTGCGGGCAAGACCTTCACAAATGAAGGACCATGCCACGAAGACCCCGAGGGTATTGACTCGATTGTGTATGTTTGGTCGCTGGTTCCCTCAACTGTCAGCTGACCCGTTGCAGAATACGCACCTGGGACCACAGGCCAATTCGGGTCATACTTGAAGACCTGTTCCCTGGAGAAGTCTCCCCAGATTCCGCCCGTGTTGTAGTTATTCCTGGAGACGCGAGGTTCTGCCCATGTTCCGCCCTGTTTCTCATATTGTATGACCAGGTCGCCGAGCCCTTTCTGCCTTATCTGGAAGCGTTCCTTGTTGTTCTCCACATCTATCATTTGGTCTGCGTAGACCAACTCAGTCCCTGAGTACGCTATCCAGCCATTATATCGACCAAGATAGTACGTCCATTCGCCCCACACGCCTCCAACCCGCTCCCGGTACTCGCTCTTGTTGAATTCCACATAGACGCTCTGGACTTGTCTTGGAACAGGATCAGGTCCAGTGTGATCTACCCCGAAATGGCGCATCAGAGCTACCTGCAGGTCGTATGTCAGGCCAGAGACACTGGTAATGGTTGTCAGGGAACTACGATATTCAAAGTCGACTAGATCGTCCATCAGATCTCGATATTCAGCATTGATCGTTGATATCCTGTCCAACATGATCTGGTTGAAGGACAGGAAGTGAGCCTGTTCGGCGCTACACTGCTCCTTCACTGCCGTCAGTTCTGCCGTACGATATTGCTCTACGTCTTCGGAGAGTGTGCCAACATAGTGCATGACCGCAGCCGCAATATCGATGTCTATGATCTCCGCAGGTCTCCTTCCGGGTACACCATAGACCCATTTCGTTGAATCATCAGAACCGAAATCTAAGACACCCATCGAGAAGCATGCTGCGAAGAGGTGAACCTGCGGAGAGGACTGCTCGATCAGGGCCGCCATCGTCTCCCAGGTTGTGAGCTTGCTTCCTTTGAGAATGTTCTTCATTCCTCCGTGAGAGACCCATATGACGACGTCAGCCTGAATAGTCAGAACGATGCTGGGATCTCCCGATTGATAGACCACTATTCTGTTGGAGAGAAATGCATCGTCAGAGATGAACGTGCGAAGCCTTGTCACTATGTCGTTAGTTGCCCATTCAACATCCTCATCAGAAGATAACTGCACAACCGCTATTGTCGGCCCCGTGTTGGCCATATCTGCGCTCCAGGCCGTGTACGCCACATTGCTCAGCAGAATGACAGCAATCAGGGCAACTGATGCAATCAGGTGTTCATACTTCACTTCCTTCTCTGTGCTCCCAATAGAAAACATCCCGTCTTCCTCCTGACACCGTGAGGACTACATAGTGTAATCCAAGAAGGCGTCCCAAATCAGTTCATATACTTGAATGTTTTAGTATTTAAATGCATATTCTACCAACATAGATGCCAGTCGGGTCGGGCCTCGGACTCATGATCACTTCTCCTCAGGCATGACTCGTCTGTATGGGCATGCTAGAGAGGAGCGTGATGTCAATATGGCTGCCAATGCCAATCTGAAGCCAGAGCACAGTCAGTGTCCGGTTTGTAGTCGTGGACAGGCTGAAACAGGACTCTCAGATGCCTGGGGACAATGTACACCGGGTAATCATACCATTTCACGCCTGCTTGCCTCAGCTGGGGGCACCGGTCCACACTAGATTCACGGAAGTCTTCTAGCTACCGGCGCCACCACTGCAACTCCTTCTCAAGGTTCTGCTCAAGGAAGGTCAGCCCGGTGATGGAGAACTTGCGCAGGCTGCTCCGCCATGTGCGGTCCAGCAGACAGACCTCTCCGTCCATCTCCAGCTCCTCCTCATGCCCGAAAATGGCATCATATGCTGGCAGTGAGATCCTCTCCAATTCTCCATCGTCCATCTTGATATCCCCTTCTCTGTCCGTAGAATCAGAGCGTGATAGGTCTGCTGATGGGCGTTGTTCGGTCATCGTTCTCTCTGAGCATAGATGATGCCCGGGGGATTCCAGCGACGGATGGTTCTGGTGCACACGCCCAGACGGAGGGCGGCCTGTGATATGGAATACATAATGCAACCTTAGACAACTATCTAATACATGTCCAACCTTGCCCAACTTCTACGCTGCTGTCTGCCGCCCTATTAGCAGTAATCAGAGTTGGTGGTGGGAATTAGAATGCAAGCCAGCCACCATCAACGCTTAGCACATGTCCAGTGATGTATTTCGCGTCATCACTTGCAAGAAAACATGCCGCTCCACGAATCCATTCCTTCTCTGCCAAGAACGGCAGAGCAGTCCTAGGTTCTATCATTTTCTCACGAATCTCATCATCTTTCATAGCATCAATCGACTGCTTTGTCGGGAAGAATCCCGGAGCAATCGCATTCACTCTGATATTGTGAGGACCTAGCTCCACGGCCAGAGCCTTAGTCAGCATAACAACCCCTCCTTTTGCAGCATAGTAACCTACCACAGGGAAGCGAGTCGCTCCAAATGCGAATGTTGACGCCATATTAATGATACAACCAGACTCTTGTGGAATCATGACCTTTGCAGCCTCTCTGGACCCGATGAATGCAGATGTCAGGTTGAGATCGATGACATGGTGCCAGTCTTCAACCGTCCGTTCTATGAGTGGCTTTGTAAGGTAGTTTCCAACTGTGTTTATCAAGATATCAAGACCACCAAATCGCTCAACAGAGGATTCAACCGCATGGACGATGTCTTCTTCATTGAGAACATCACACTTCACAACCAATGATTCAGCACCTGATTCAAAGGACAGTTCCTGAGCCAGCTCATCGAGAACCTTGGTTCGTCTTGATGCAAGAACAAGGTTTGCCCCCGCCTCAGCATACGCATAAGCAAATTCCCGCCCCAATCCTGCTGAGCATCCAGTAATCAGAGCTGTCTTCCCGCTGAAATCATATTCTGCCATTCTTACCTGCTCCAATCAACGTCTAACTACGTCTGCTCACTCTCGTATTTAACTCACTCCGGAACCGGATTGACGGCTAGACCATAGACTCTTCCAGCGCTATATGGTCGTCTTCGTCTTGGCCAACTGGTTCGTAACGCGTGACTAGATAATATCCAGGCAACAGAGCGAGCAGCAAGAAGAGAATGGCCAACTGCCAAGCCTGCTGATAGCTTCCTGTCCCCATGCCAATGAGATAGTCAGCTAGAGCTCCTATCAGTAGAGATCCTATAGCGAGCTGTCCAATATTCGACACGCTATTGTAGAGATTATAGACTGTCCCGGCAACTACACTGGGCGAGTTGTCCATCGAGATTCGCATCTGCGTTGCCTCATAGCCTCCGTTAGCGAATCCGACAATGAGGAAGAAGGCAGTGGAGACTGCAACTACGGCAAGATTGATGAAAAGCGCGGAGAAGACAACCAGAACGTAAGCGACAGTGGTAGCCGATAGAGTGATTCGGACCGGAGCACGGTCGCCAAGTACTCCGAATATAAGAGCACCTGTGAACATCCCCACTGAGAACACCATGAACACGAAACCTGTGGTTGCGTTGTTGAACCCAAGCTCCTCTGTCAAGAAGGTCTGCATGATACCCAGAATGGCGATTGCAGCACCTGCAAGAATCTGAAAGAACAGGCAGACTTGCACGTTTCGCATCTTGAACACGCGAGAGTAGGTACTCAGCGGAATCCTCTCGAAGTCAGCAGGAAGTGGCCTTTCCTCGAAGAGAAGTACCAAGAAACAAGAGAGGCTCACAATAATCCCTGGAATAGCATAGATGAAGAACCACATCTCCAAGTCTGCCATAAGCCCCACCGCGATGAATGAGATCCCAGCCCCGAGACCTCTGGAGCCCCATGACACGCCTTGCATCATCCCGCGTTTCTGCGGCGGTGTTATATCGACGGCCATGGCATCAATCACTGCATCACTCATGCTGGTTCCTAGTGCAGCGAGCATGCCTGAGCCTAGGAGTAGAGCACTATAGACAACATGAAGAGGCAAGGTAAGCCATCCAATTGCCCCAAGGACACCGGCCAGAAAGATGTACGGTTTTCTTCTTCCGAATCTAGATACCGGAACATTGTCGGACAGAACTCCGAATACAATCTTGATATACCAAGGGATCCAGACTATCGCTTGAACCACTAGGCGCTCGAACGGGTCACTGAGGCCCAAGTAGTCCAGAAACTCGGTGATAAACAGCAAGGCTCCAAGGGAAACGCCTTGTGCGAAGTAGAACAGTCCCTGGACGCCAAAATATGAATCACGCCACACCGAATAGCGCTTCGAACTCTCGGACGACATGCGTCTATCTGAGCAATTGCGGGTACTTAAGCATCTTGAATGCCATGCTGCACTTCCCTTTTAAATCACGATGAGTTCATTGGAGCCCAGAGTGAAGAACGTGGAAACCCAGGAAGAGATAGTCAGTCTGATTCGAGAAATGGTTAGAAACAGATGCGTCAATCCTCCCGGAAATGAGATGAAGTCAATCAGAACGATAGAGAAATTCCTGAAACGGTACGGGATACAGTCTGAGGTCTTCGAGTCGGCTCCACAACGAGGAAATCTCTATGCGCAGATTCAGGGTGGAGATGGTCCCAGTTTCATGTTGGGTCCGGCCCATGTGGACGTTGTCCCCGTCGAAGATGAGGAGAGATGGGAGGTGCCACCGTTCTCAGGCGAAATACGTGACGGCTTCATATGGGGAAGGGGTACGTTCGATATGCTGTTTATCGTTGCATGTCAAGTGGTGGCTTTCGCACACCTCTATAATGACGGTTTCGAACCACACGGAACTCTCAAACTTCTCATCGTTTCAGATGAAGAAACGCACGGACTGAATGGCGTTCGCTGGATGATTGAACACCATCGAGATATGGTGAAGGCGGACTATCTGGTGACTGAGTTAGGAGGTTTCCCGGTCGCAGAGAACAGATACGCTATTCAATATGGCGAGAAAGGAGATTGCTGGATCAGAATAACTGCAAGGGGAAAGGAACAGCATGGCTCCATGCCTTTTCAAAGTGACAATGCCGTGGTGAACATCTCAAGGGTCATAGAACGACTCGGTGAATATCAACCAGAGGTGTACACAGATTATGTCAAGATCCTGGTCGAAAAGATGCCAATCTCACGCCTTACGAAGTGGCTATTGAACAGAAGGAGGCTACTACCACTTGTGTTGGGCCATCTGGCAAAGACAGACTCCGCTCAAGCAAAGCTGCTCCATGCCATCAGCAGTCTTACCGTATCGCCCAACGTAATTCATGGTGGAACCAAGACAAACGTCGTTCCGGGTCGTGCATACGTCGATGTGGATATCAGGACATTGCCCGATCAGAGTACAGACTCTGTGATAGCCGGAATAAAACAGCATCTCAGGAACCTAGCCTCGGATGTCGAGATCGAACTGATACCCATTCCAGGTTACGAGCCCATCAGAGGCAACGAAAGCTCATTGAACTCTTCTCTGATATCAGCAATAGAGATGGTTCTGAAGAGGCTTGTTGGAGAGGGAGCAGAGTTGGTTCCTCTTTTCTCCCCGGGTCAGACGGACTCCAGATTCTTCAGAAAGGAGTTTGGAACGGATGCTTATGGCTTCAGTGTTTTCGATGATCGAATGTCAGGCGCAGAGCTAATCGCCATGGCACATGCGGACAATGAGAGAGTGTCGCTTGGTTCTCTAGACCTCACCTACAAAGCGTATAGACAGATCACAGAACTGGTTCTAGGATGAGAGTGCAGATCTTGCATTCACCGGTTTAGTCAATCACGGATTTGGAAACGTAATCTCGAGAATCACATACTTAACAGACTGGCAGGAAAGCAGTGCAAGATGAGTGGTAATAGAGAATTCCGACATAGAACTGAGCAACCCCAGACTTTTTCTGCTCTGGGGGGTTATCATTCACTGAGTGACAGAACATGACTGAGAAGGAGATAGGTGAAGTAACAAACTATTACTCAAACATAGGCGTCTGTGCAATTATGCTCTCAGATACCGTGAGTGAAGGGGACACAGTTCATTTCATGGGAGCAACCACTGATTTCACTCAGGAGGTTAAGTCGATGGAACTGAACCGAGAGCCCATTGAGCAGGGAGAGGCAGGTCAAGAGATAGCAATCAAAGTGAAGAACCGTGTCAGAGAAGGTGACAAAGTCCTTCTGGTCAAGTAGCGAGGATTCTAAACCTAACTGGCCACAGAGATGCGTGATGGGGGAACTCGACAGATTCCCGCCATCGCTTCATACTAAAGACGTTTCTCTTTTTCATATGGTTGCCCTATTGCTTTGGGAGGTATCGAACGGCGGATTCCCGCCAATGCTATCACCACTAATACGTAAGGCAACATCTGCACAAAATTGCTGTAGGGCAACAACGCAGGAAAACTGACCTTGATGACAATCTGCAGGCCGTCCAGGAAGCCAAAGAAGGTACCAGCCAAAAAGCAACCTATGGGGGTCCAGTTACCAAAGATCAGCGCCGCCAGTGCAATGAAACCCCTGCCTGAAGTCATCATCTTTCCAAAGCTCGAACCAAACCCGATAGAGAGATAGACACCCCCCAAGCCGGCCAAACACCCGCTAACAATCACCCCTATCATCCGCATAGTTTCCACATTGACACCTGCTGCATCAAGTGTGCTTGGATCTTCTCCAGCGGCCCTCAGTCTCAAGCCGAAAGATGTCTTGAACAGTATAAACCAGCTTATGATGACTGCGAAGAACATCATGTATACAATCGGAGAAAGAGCACCGATTATGTTTCCTAGAAGAGGAATGTCCTGAACCCACGGAATTCGGACCTTGGGAAGGGGTGTGACTGGATCTGAAACTCCCTTCTGCTGCCAGATGACCTCCAGCATCAGCGTTGTAAATCCCGCGGCGAATAGAATCACACCAGTACCGCTGACTATGTGATTTCCCTTCAGTTTGACGCATAGGACTGCGTGAGCAGCTGCGAGTGCCCCGCCAGAGAACACACCAACTAGAAGACCGAGCCATGGATTTCCAGAGAAGTAGGTGGCTGCTGCTGCACTGAAGGCACCAATGAGCATCATCCCCTCCAAACCTATGTTCACGATTCCTGACCTCTCGCTGTACATCCCCCCTAAAGCGGTCAGTACTAGTGGTGTCGCCATTTGGAGTGTGGTTCTTAGCAAGAATCCCAGCATTGCGACTGAGATGGCATCTAACTGCATCACTGACTCTCCCCTCCAGAGCGCAACTGGCCGCGTATTCTTACGAGCAGGTATGAAAGCATGATTCCAACAAGTCCCATGGTCATCGAGGTCAAAACAATACCACTGAACGACCACCCGACGACCAGTAGCCCAAACCAGAGAACTCCAGCAAGAGCAGTTGTCGCAACACGTCTGCGGTCACGTTTGTAATGGAACACTGAAGCGACCAGGCTAATGAAGCAGAGAACAAAACCGATGAATGCAAGGAAGATGGATGTTCTCAGTATAAGCACGGCGAGGAAGAATCCTAGGATGCTGTGAGCTAGCGCAGTAACGTTCAGTATTGCATGGCTTGGCCGAGACTCACGCAACCATTCAGCATATTCAACTCCCTTGTTCGCAAGCCAGTCAATGAGTCTTGGCGCCGCAACGAATAGCACCACGAGGCCTTGAATGACTTTCACGATCTCCACTGGAACATTCGCATTTGTCTGCATATATCCCCCTCCCGCCTTGAGAGCACCCCAGAAGAGAGCTGCTCCAAAGACACCCCAAGCATTGTTGCGGCCAAAGACAGCCACTGTGATTCCATCGAACCCGATCCCGGCAGACCAGCCGTCATAGAAGCGATTGTAGTAGCCCATGATTTCCTGCGCTCCGGCCAATCCTGCCAGACCTCCACTCAGTGCAAGTGCCATTGCAGCGTTACGTTTGGAATTAATACCAGCAGTCTCAGCCGCATCCTGATTCTGTCCGACTGCCCTCATCTCATATCCCATAACAGTACGGTTGATGAAAATATCAACAAGAACGACGCAAGCCACAGCGATCAGGAAGCCGAGATTGAGAAACGGGCTCCCGAACAGCTTGGGGAGCCGTGCAGTATCAAAGATGAATGGAGAAACACTTCTCCAATCACCAGGATTGTGCATAGGCCCTTGTGAAACCAGCCACTGAGTCAAGTAGACTGCCGAATAGCTCAGCATCATGGTAGTAACAACTTCATGAGCACCTCGATAGGCCTTAAGCAGCCCCGGTAGCAGGCCATAGAGAAAACCTGCAAGAACTCCGATTGCGAGGCAAGCTATCTGATGTACCACAATCGGCAGTGCAATCATATAGCCGACGGCTGTTGCTACGATAGAACCAATGTATAACTGACCCTCGGCACCGATGTTGAAAAGACCACATCTGAAAGCGAGGGCTACGGCAAGCCCCGTGAGACACAGCGGAGTTGCCGCCCATAGTACTTCATCGAGATTCAGTATTGCCCCTAGTCCCAACGCTGCAAAGGCACTGCCCGGGTCGTATCCTGCTGCTGCAATGATTAAGGCAGCAACACCAAGTGAGAGAAAGATGGCCACCACAGTAGTTATGAGTTCCTTCTTGAAGCTCTCACTTGAGAATTTCGCAATGATCTTATCCAACACAGCGACACCTGAACTCTCTTCTGCCGCCTGTTCATCTTGCAGTATCCGCTCTCGCGTCATGGAAACACCTCTGCGTGACCAGCCATCAGCAGGCCAAGTTCTTCAGCGGTTGTCGTATCTGGGTCTCTTTCTGCAACAATTCTGCCATTGAAAATCACTGCGATTCTGTCCGACAGACTTCTTATCTCATCCAGTTCGGCAGATATCAATAACACTCCAACTCCTGAGTCTCTCAGAGAAACAAGCATGTTGTGGATATACTCAGTTGCACCCACATCCAACCCCCTTGTAGGCTGAGCTGCTATCAGAACACGTGGCTGAGAGCTCAGCTCTCGGGCAACCACGAGCTTCTGCTGATTCCCGCCCGATAACGTGCTGGCAGGATCAGCAACATCAGCAACCTTGATTGAATAGGTTTCGACCAGTGTCTTTGCGTTGCTCCGCATGCGATCCGAACTAAGCAGGCCGGCAGAGGAGGCAATCGGTTCTTGGTAGTGGGACCCCAGTGCGAGATTCTCTTCCACCGAGAATTGCTGTACGAGTCCTCGTTTCTGACGATCTTCGGGAATATGTGCAATCCCTTCTTCACGGACCTTCCTTGGACTATGCCCTGCGATGTCTCTGAACTCCCGAGATTCAGCATCTCGGACCAGTATTCGGCCGGATTCTGGCTCAGTAAGACCTACCAGTGCTTCTACGAGCTCGGTCTGACCGTTGCCTTCGACCCCAGCAATACCAAGAATTTCAGCTTCCCGAAGCTCGAACGAAAGATTCTCCACCGCCAAAGCTCCGCGTATGTCTTCGACAACTAGTTTCTCAACTCTGAGAATTACGTCACCCGGATTAGGTGGGCTCTTTTCTACTCGAAAGACAACTTCTCTTCCAACCATCATCTTTGCAAGCTGAGCAGGTGAAGTTTTATCTCGATCAACAGTACCTACCAACTCGCCATCGCGTAGAACGCTGATCCGGTCGCATAATGCCATTGGTTCTCTGAGCTTGTGTGTTATCAGAATGATGGTCTTCCCGGCATCTCTGAACTTCTGAAGTGTGACGAAGAGTTCGTCCACTTCTTGAGGAGTGAGCACCGACGTTGGCTCATCAAGAATGAGTATCTCTGCCTCTCTATAGAGAGCCTTGATAATCTCAACGCGTTGTTGCAATCCTACAGAGATGTCACGCACCTTTGCCTTGGGGTCAATCACCAGACCATTCTCCTCTGCTATCACCCTTATCCTCTCTTCGGCATCAGTGATACCCAAGGTGAAGAAACAACGGACTCCATATCTGATGTTGCTTAGAGCTCTGGATAGCGATCGTGCAACTGTTGCGACAACACCCGAGTACCGTTGTTCAATAGCGTATAAGCTCTTGATGACACGAGTCAAGATTGTGTCAGCCTTGAATGCAAGAATGACCAATATCATCATTAATGCAGTCAGAATTGTGGCAACGAAGAAATCAATGAACTGGAAGAACATCCATGTCATGAAGAGCAAAATCACTGCCATAATCAGCCTCAGCATCAGATTGGGCCTCTGACTTGGAGTCTCGTATCCCATCATGACATTCTCGGTCACAGTCAGGGGAGGAATGAGCTTGAAGTGCTGGTGAACCATCCCTACCCCTCGACGAATAGCATCCTCCGGAGATTCAAGGTCTACTACCTCACCGTTAATGGAAATGCTGCCTGACCCCTCGTCTCTCGCCAAGAATCCGTAGAGAATATTCATCAGTGTGGTCTTACCGGCACCATTCTCACCCAAGAGACCGTGGACTTCACCCTGCCTGATTCTTAGTGTGATATCCTTGTTCGCCTCAACCCCGCCTGGAAAGGTCTTACTGATGTTCTCCATTTCAACAGCGTATATGGCGGATGCCTCCTTTTGCACTTGGCATGATGCGTCGCATCATGTTCGAGTATCGCACCGCGGCGGTATTTAACAATAAGGTATGAAAGACAAGCTTCGGAGTAGATTGGAAAAACAAATAGATGCAGAGGGGATAAACCCCTCTGGTTGATCTTTATTCTATGTCCAATAGACATCGTCTGGTACTACATAAGTACCATTGATGATTCCAGTTCTTATCATCTCAACCGTGGCTATGACATGGTCAGGCAACTCAAGAAGCGCCTCATTGATCTCATAGTCATGACCACCATTCTCGAGGTCGTAGAAGATTAGACCGCCTTCCCATGTACCAAGAACTGCATCGTACATGATATCGTAGACGGCCACATCAACACGCTTCAACATTGTGGTCAAACAGACCGTTGGGGGTTCAGGATTGTCGGGGTCTTCGGTTCCGAGATACATCTGGGGCGAGTCAACGCCAATCACCCAGACGTCTTCGCCCTCCTTGGCTGCTTCGAAAGCGCCAAGTCCAGAACGACCCGCGGCAGCGAAGACGATGTCGGCACCGCCGCTATACATGCCCTCCGTGAGGCTTTTGCCCAGGGCAATGTCAGCCCAATCACCCACATATGTTTCAACATGGTCAATGCCTGGATTGGTCAAGTTAGCACCGTACACATATCCTGCCGCAAATTTCCTGATGAGAGGAATATCCATTCCCCCCAAGAATCCGATCTTGTTCGTTTCAGTCATCAATCCCGCCATTGCCCCAACAAGCGCAGCACCTTCATTCTCGGTAAAGAGAACTGAGGCCACATTTGGGTACTCTTCGGGATCGATGAACATGTCTATTATTGCAAACTCTTGGTCTGGGAAGTCCTCAGCCACGGCCATCACCGCATCAGCCTGATCAAAACCGATACTGATGATTAGGTCGAACGGTTCAATGTAGCCTGCATGTGATGCATATCGTCTCAGGAATGTTTCATACTGAGCGATATCATCGGGCTCGGAATACGTGAAAGTGATACCATGATCCTCTCGCGCTTCCACTGCACCCTCGTAGCAACCATCATTGAAGGACTTATCCCCAAGACCACCTGTCGCGAATACAATCGCAACATTGTACGGGTTATTAACTGGCTGCAACATGAAGTAGACACCTACGCCAGCCACCCCAATAATTGCAATGATTGCTATCGCAATGACTTGGTTCTTATTCATATTTCTTCTCTCCTCCGGAATTCCCTGTATGGAAACCCCTGAGTTTCAAAGTCAAAGGTCTTTGACTAGGCTACTACACAACACCCGCCCTAAAAAAGGCTATCACCATCTCACTTTGTCAACGAGTAGATCGACATCTGCTCTCTTGTGTCCGCACTCTTCTCAAGAGCTATCGAATAAGGACTGATCTTGACACGGCCTGTATCACACAACTTGGCTGAGTCGCTTGAACAGGTGAGCAACGATAAACCCTCCTGAATTCAGAGTTCTGACTCGAGGGCCTCTACAGCTTTCTCATTCATACCGTGTATGAATCTCCGGTCGAACTCGTACTCCTCGTCGAGCATGCCATCGCGTTCCTCCTGTGTTAAATATACCATGCTGGCCTTGAAAAAGTCGCGGTCCTCTTTCTCGATATGCTTAGGATAGAACTCCACGAGACTCTTCATGATCTCGATAATCTCATCCACTGCTTCCTTCTCACCTTGAGCATAACGCTTCCTTGCGTCAACCAGCTTCCCAGTGGTTACCCTCGCCCAGGCATGCTCTTCGATGAGCTCGTTCATGATACGTTCATCCTTGGGGTCAAGATCCTTCTCTTGCAGATCCCTGAACAGGATGTCCTCTTCTTTTCCATGATGACATGCATCTGCGTAAGTGCGTATGAAGTCGACTGCGGTGTCGATGAAGTGTACATCTACTTGACCAGTATCGCCGATGCGTTGAATCTGTAACCCCATAAGAGCAATCATCCGCTCGATCAACCTGTGTTCAACCATTAGCGGTCCGATTGGCATGACCATGTTCGTCCTCTCGTCTTCACAATAGTGAACACTCCTAATAAAGGGAGTAGTTTTCACAAGGGAAGTGACTCACTACCTAGTAACTAGTCAAGAACGAAAGGCAGAAAGAAGAGAAGCACGCCAGCGTGTCGTACGCCTACCACGCCGACGCATTTCCACCCAATTGAGTGCTAGTCTTCCCATGCAAGATCTTCGACGGTGTCCCTTCGACTTCTTGCATAGAAGTATCCAAGCCCACCGTAAAGCAGCATTGTGGCGAAGAGAACAGCCAAGTTCTGATACCCCGTGAAGGGTTCGCCGAAGAACCAGAACCAGACGAATAGTGTAGCCAGCCAAGCGAATAGCAGGCCAATCGGGACATACGGGCTCACTATGTCGCCGGAGGTTCCTATGGATGGTTTGAAGATGCCTGTCTCAATTATGAGCACAATCAGTAGCGAAAGCACCCCAACGGCGAGGTTCTGCTCCCACACGTATCCGCCAGCCTCAAACCACAACCAGTAGATGCTGAGGATAATCCATATGAAGAAGACCACCGTGCCGGCTGCATTGCGGCTCTTCATGTCACTCATGGTGGGAGCAACTGACACCCACGAACTGCTATTCACAAGAATGAGCAGGAGTGTTGAACCAAGGAATACAGCAAGGTTCTGATACAGCGTGAACCCCTCCATCCAGAATGGCAGCCATAGAATGATGAAGGCCAACCAGATCACTCCACTCATGATTGAAACATTGATCCGCCATCCAGTACCCTCTGGCCCCGCACCGCTTGGCGTCCATACTGCAGCTACAATGCCGCCAACCAGTATGAACGACGATAGTGCGACAGCTATGTTCTCGAATATCCCGAATCCTCCCGCGAAGAAGAACAACCACAAAATCACGAAAATTGCCCAGACGAGAAAGCTTGCGAATGTAGCATTGCTCTTCCTGTTTCTCGCAGGACGACCCTGTCGCCTCTTCCGGCTCTGCTTGACGAATTCATCTGCCCCTTCAGGAAACTCAGGCTCCGCATCGGCAGAGTCTTTCTCTGGTGACATCTCTGAACTATCATCTGACAACTTATCCAGCACCTCGTTCTGTTGCTTGTTTTGAACTTGTGTACAAATAAACTAAGCGAATCTCACATGAGATTCTGTGATGCTCAGAACCATTACATCAGGACTAGCATTATATACCGCGCTATTCGTATCTGATATGTTCTAATACTAGCTAAGCAGGAAACACAGAGGGAGTGTGCGATGGAAGCCGAAACAATACAGAACAAAGCCTTGCTCAAGATACGGTATGCTGCTCTGGGGAAGGCATTTGAAGACATCCGCAAACAACGATCTGATTTGCTGTCTGAGCTCCGTAACGGAGTACTGGATGTATCTGATTACCGAAAGGAGATCCAGAAACTGGTGAATCGAGGAAACGAAATCCGAAACAACATCGAACAGATCGAAACGCAGCTCGAAGACGTTTGACAGTCCCATTGCTGGTCATGGAATCCAAGTGCTATCAAGAAAGAGCCAACAAGTAGAGAGACGGCACAAATCAACATCTGCAGCTGATTGATCTCAATCATGTATCTGTCATCTGATACTTCTCACAATTGCTTCGCATCTGTGTTGGGAGAATTGAAACCCCGTTTGAGAGACCCGATATACAAGACCTCTAGCCTGCCTCTCCTTCGTTTCCAACTATGTTTTGAGACTTTATGCCAAGGGGGAATGTGAAGCATTGATATTGCCAGTAGTCTCTGGGGTATCGACCTATGATGTCACATACATCGGTGAAGAAAATCTACTGGGCTAACGCACTGTTTTCAGAGGCAGACAGGGAGTTCAATGCAAAATGTGCAGAAGCCCTTAGAAAGAGAGGCTATGAGGTGTTTCTCCCACAAGAGACCCCGATGACCTTCACATCAGCTCCTACCAACGAGGAGATATTCCGCGTAGACACCGACGCTATACGCGACTCTGACATTCTCGTAGCGTGCATCGATCAGTTTCCTATCGACACAGGTGTTGCATGTGAGATTGGCGTGGCTTGGGCGTCAGACATTCCGGTAGTCGCCTTGTATACAGACATTCGAGCGAACCGCAAAGGAGCAGGGCGGATGTACAAGAATCAGTATGTTATGGGAGCAATCGAATCCTCCCGCGGAATCGTCAGGAGCCTTGAACAGCTAATGGACATGCTCAAGAGGTATGAGAGATGACCCGATACTCTGTGCATCAATCTGTCGAAACACAGGGGGTAGATGCTGGAAATAGAGTGTATCACTCGGACAGTCTGAGTCTAAAGACTTCTTCAACCTTGTTGAGTTTGGGCCGAATGATGAACCGGCAATACTGCTGATTTGGGTTCTTCCTGTAGAAGTTCTGATGGTAGTCTTCTGCTCTGTAGAACTTGTCTAACGGCTCAATCTCGGTGACGATCGGCCTCTCCCACTTGCCGCTCTGGTTGAGTTTCTTTCTCACTCTTTCCGCTATCTCTCTCTGCCCATTATCATGATACAGGATTATGCTACGATACTGGGTTCCCACGTCATTTCCCTGACGATTCAGAGTTGTTGGATCATGGGTCTCAAAGAAGACCTCAAGAAGCTCTTCGTAGCTGATTACGTCTGGGTCATACTCGATCTGCGTTACTTCGGCGTGACCTGTCGCACCGCTTGAAACCTGTTGATAGGTTGGATCCTTGGTGCGTCCCCCTGCATAGCCCGACGTCACGGACTTCACACCCTTCAACCGCTCAAAGACGGCCTCTGTACACCAGAAACAGCCACCACCAAATGTTGCTTTCTGCATGAGAGATTATTCTCCCGTGGTCTAATGAATGACCTGATAGCGGAATTCAATAAGAATCGTTGGCTACCTGGCAGCAGGTTACAGACTAAACCTTTCTTGCAACATACTCTATGGTTGCCATCTTGTAGCCTACTGCTCTCCGGTCCGATTTTATAATCTCCTTGACGAGCAGATCCATGTCTTCGAAGTATGAGTCTGGCTCAGAAGCCTCGAAGTAGCTGTGTATCGTTGATTCACCGTGTTCCGTTGACCGCCACTCACCTGAGCCGACGGATTCACCCTCTCCGAATCCTTGGTCGTCAACTGATAGGAAGTTCACGTAGAGTAGACCTTCAGGACTCAGTACACGTTTCATCTCGTTCATAGCCTTTGCTGTGTCAGACTTTGTTAGGTGAAAGATGGAGTTTTGTGAATACACATAACCAAAGGATTCGTCTGCAAAAGGCAACTGCCTCATGTCGCCCTGTTTGATGTTCAAGTCGATTCCGTTCTTCTTGCAGAACTCCTCGGCCTCTGAGATACTCTCGCGTGAAATCTCAACACCGAAGGTCGAGAATCCATAGAAATGGAAGATTGAGAGTGGTGGACGAGGACCACCTGCACCACAGTCGAGAACACTCATCTCCACATTACGTCCTTTGTTGAGATGTCTGATGTAGTAGAGAAACTTGTACGCGTTTGCAGAGAATACTTCGTGTCCGTACATGCGACATGCCTGGTCTTTTGAGTCTAGTAAGCATTTCGAACTCAGATGATCTCCTGTGTAATCCAAGAGTGAATCGGGAGAATTTGCCCGACCTTGCAATGTCAGGCCGAAAAAAAAGAAGAATGGCGACTTGCCTAGTAGGCTGTCGCCGATTGGGCTGGCTCTTCTTCGTTCTTTTCTACTATCTTCCCCATGCCATACACGTAGAGGATGATTAGCAGAATAGCTATGAGATTGGAATTACCGAGTACAGCCATGTTTGAGAAGAATGCAATCGAGGTCGGGAAGCTGGCTGCACCCCATGCATTCGTTCCAAGGTAGAAGGTCACATTGAAGGTTATGCCTAGTAAGAACACAAGAACCATCAACATGTAGAAGACCTTGCTCAGTTTCCCGAAGACATCTCCTATGGGACCTGCAGTGTACATCTTGAGCAAATCAAGGAGTCCGTACATGAAGAGCACAACACCAAAGACCACTGCAATACCTCCTCCAATGAAGATGAAGTGAGGCATATAGTGGTTGATGCTCGTGTTTCCCACGAAGTCATCGAGAACCCAGTTGGCATGGAAGCCTGCCCCAAGTATGAGAAAGAGGCCAATCAGGATGTGGATGACATTCTTCATCATGTCCCAGTTGCCCGACATGTATTTCTTCAAGATTGGTGTCAAGAAGAAGAACAGTCCAACAAGAAGGATCATGAGAGCTGCAAGTGTTTCGGCGGCCACGAGGACCATCCATATTACCGCGTTTATCAAGATGCCAAGTCCGAGACAGTACCAGGACATCTCCTTTTCACCAATAGCATAGAACAACGGAAACAGCAGGCCCAGAACAAGTGAGAAGTAGTAGACCCACTCCCACATGCCAAGAGCCAATGCTGACATTGCTGTCCACGGCATGTAAACCAGGTAGAACAGTGCCAGAGCTATTGACGACAGATACAGGACTAGCGTCTTGAAATCCATATCTCCATTCATTTTTCCAACACCTCTTCGGCCACGCGACCGAACGAGTCGCTGATACGATTGCTCTTCACAGTTATCTCGTTTTCGGTTCTGCCTTATTTGTGTTCGGCATTTGACGAATATGCTGACATGCATGAGGTCCGCCTAAGGTAGTTTGGAGCATGACAGTAGTTGCTCGAAGAACCGGATTCGTGTCTTATCTGACAACCGCTTCAGATGCGATTCTCGTGATAACCATGATGCCAACACCCAAGAGTGTATTAGTCGGCAGAGATGCAAAACGGCATACCATGACGCTGCCCCCAGAAGCTCTGATCATTGGAGTATCGGCTGGGCTCTTGGAAGCCGTACTCTACGCAGCCTCCGTCACAGTTTACAAGTCGCAGGCTGGAGAGATTCGGCCGATTGCAGTGAGTGGAATAAAGATCTGGATCACTCTGGGCCTCATGACAGTACTGGTGCTCATCTTCTACGGATCATTTCCATTCTCAATCCCCGCCGACACTATCTTCATCCTGGCTCTTACGATTGTTGGCCCAGTTGTTGCAGACACTCTCTACATCCAAGCACAAGACCGAATCGGTGTTGCATTTGCCTTTCCCATTGCATACTCGTATCCAGTCATGACCTATCTTCTAAGCGTTGCCTTTCTCGGAGACGCGTTGTTGGTGACCAAGCTTGGCGGTGTCGTGCTGGCAGTAGCTGGAATCGGGATCATCTCGTACGAACGAAACAAGGAGTCTGTCAAAGAATTCCGCCTGCAGGCCGATAGGGTGATTGGCATTGTTCTGGCATTGCTAGCTCTCTTGGGATATGCAGTTGGTGTCACACTGCTTCAGGTGGGAGTTGAGGGAGTGGAACCGTTGCCAGCTAACTTCATCCGTTCCGTGTTCGGATCTCTTGCATTTCTGCCGATTTACGCAGGGGCAAGAGTGAAAGGCATGGCCAAGCCCAGCACGCGTGCTGCGGGCATTGTGGCCGTCGCAGCGCTGTTCGGTTTTGGCTTCGGGTCACTACTCTACACAACTGCAACAAAGTATGTAGGCGCGACAATCACTTCACTGCTGGATTCGATGGCTCCAATCTTCGGGGTTGCCTTTGCAGTCCCTTTTCTCGGTGAAAAGATAACCTCGCGGGTGATTCTAGGCACCGTGATGAGCGTGCTAGGCGTAACGATAGTCATCCTCGGCTTCTGACTCGTGCTTCAAGAAAGGACACTGATACCGAGTCAGTAAATCACGCGTCCTGTCGACAACCACACCAAAATCTGGAATGGCGAATCAGAGCTACTTCACCGACCTCGCAAATGCACGACCGAACTCGTAGGCATCGGTGAGCTCTTCAGGGTTCGGAACCCACTTCACAGTGAAGGGCTCCATTGCAATGTCCATCTTGCCGCGTTCCATCGACTCCTGAATCCTCTTCACCGCTCCACCGCCCCAGCCATAAGATCCGAATGCTGCAGCCTTCTTTCCCTTCGGTTTGAGGACCTCGAAGTCTGACAAGACCGGTGCGACAGTGGGCAATATGTCATTATGAAGCGTAGAACTCCCGACAAGTATTCCCTTTGCTTCGAGCAACTCGGCCATGATGTCGCTTCTATCATTGTGCGGTATCAACCTCATCAAAGGTGTGAGTCCCTCACTGTCGATCCCTTCAGCAATTGCTCGAGCCAGTTTCGTTGTGCTCTCCCACATCGTGTCCCAAGCGATGATGACCTTGTCCGAGGTTCTCTCCCCTTTTGCCCAGGCAAGATATCTTGTCACAATCTCTAGCGGATTCTCTCTCCAGATTAGACCGTGAGATGGGGCAATGATCTTTATGGGGAGCCCGAGCTCCAAGACTTCCTCAATCTTTCGCTGTACCATGGAACTAAGAGGCCACAGGATATTTGCATAGTATTTCTCCGCTTCTTTCCAGAGGATGTGCTGGTCCACTTGGTCAGCAAAGCGCTTCTCCGTGGCGTAGTGCTGCCCGAATGCATCATTGGGCATGAGCAGTTCTTCCTCGACATAGTAGGTGAACATGGATTCGGGCCAGTGTAGCATGGGAGCCTCATAGAACCTCAGGGTCTTCCCACTCAGGTCGATCTCATCACCAGTCCTGACTGTTTCGATATCCCACCCGTCAGGGTAGTGCTTTCTCAGCTCCTCCACCGCTCTTGGGGTGCATACAAGCTTGGCATTGTCCATGGTTCTCAATACATCCGGCACAGCTCCGGAGTGATCCATCTCGGTGTGGTTGGATATCATGTAGTCAATCTTCTCGGGCTCAACAATCTCAGATATCCTAGAGAACATCTCCTCTGAGAACGAACCAAGCACTGCGTCTACGAGAGCTATCTTCTCTCCAACTACCAAGTATGCGTTGTACGTTGTGCCGTGATGTGTAGTATAGCTGTACCCGTGAAAATGGCGAACGTCATAGTCGATTGCTCCAACCCAATAGACATCTTTCACAACTTCAATCGGTTTCATGATCGGTGATTCTCCACATTTTCACTATAGTTTAGTGATTAATAAGTGTGTTAGTATCCAAATGGTAAGCACAGCACAGGATAGCTGTAGAGACGGGTAAGAAGATGGGGGTAGCGATGAACTGAGAATCGAGAAGAAAAAACCTGAAAAGAGTCGGCCTACGACTAGTGTCGTTGTACTATGAGCCGTGTATCTGATGAACCCACTGTCACAATGATATGTGAGAAGAGCTACAGAGTATCACCGGGTAACCGGTTGAATCTCGATCTCAACAGTTTCGCTAAGCGTCTTGGAGACGATTATCAACTGACAAACAGAGGGGCATCGATTATAGTCAAGCTAGAGTCGGGGGTGTCGGTGACGGTGATGTCAACGGGAGGTGCACTTGTTCAAGGCATCGATGACGAAAAAGAGGCCCTTTCCATCTACTGCCGTCTTCTATCTGAGGCAACTAGATTTAGTAAAACAGATGACTGAATATAGGGAACCAATGGTCAACCTCGGCGATGGTCACGGTTCTTACCATGCATTGATGGCGGCTCTGGAAACCAATCTAAGGGCGCTTGTACACAATTGGTGTGTGGCGGACCTGGCCAAGTGGTTCTACGAAATAGAAGACAGCCCTGAAGCCCTCTATTGGAGGCTCGAAGGGACTCCCAAAACGAGGTCAAAGGCCTACAGAAACGCATCCCCCATCGCTCACGTCCATGGCATCAGGTTTCCAGTGCTCATCAATCATGAAAAAAATGATGACTATTTCTCTGTGCGTCATTCATACAATCGCGTTTAGATTCCAGAGGAAGCTGACTGCAAGTATGAACCGAAGATATACGAATGGGCAGGCCATGGTCTCCGAGTAGGGGAGACCAATAACGCGATGTGTAAGGTAACTCTCAGATTCCTCAGGAAACTCGCTGTTAAAGACTGAAGACGGACTAGGCCCTAAGGAATCCATTTGCTCTATCGTGAGTTGCCTTGGTCTTTCGCGAGAGCAGAACTCCTCCCTAGAATCCAAAGAGCATACCGAGAATGTACATGATTGCCATTGGCGTGAGCAGACCTACAAAACAGAACGACATGCAGCACTTCTCCTGATCCAGAATATCCTTGTGCCCCGTGTATTCGGTCCTTACTTCAATAGGGAGAGACGGGTTATGCAGCCAGAATCTCGCGGCAAAGATTGGAGAGCGAAAGATCATCTTGATTCTATTGGTGTAATTCTTGATTCCCATGTAGTACAAGAAAGGATTCAGTACGTGTTCTGTGTAGACCCAGATTACTAGGATAGGAATGGAAACAAGAGTTACAAACGCCACAAATGGTACTACTGGATCAAACCTGTAGATTGCTGTGATAGAGATTGCTACAGAGAGAAGAATCACGAAAAGAGCCCAGCTCGTCAGAAAGGGACCTCGAGTTTCGCCTCGGGCTCGCTCCAAGCAGTCAGGACAAAGGTGGGCATGGATACTAAGGGATTTCTTTCTGATAACACTTGGCCCCATACATCTCCACCCGGTTTCCTTCCACCAAGCATAAGTCCAATGCTCCAGATTGGAGTTGAACCCACCGCAGCCACAACAGACTGCTGGCCACATAACCTCCATGACCTATATAACCTCATGCAGCTAGTTACGATGGAGCTCATATATCATTTCTCAATGCTGGGATATGACTATACTGAGTAGTTTCTCCAGGAACTGGAGAGGATACCCGAGCCCTGAAGCACGGCCATTTCCCTAGCGAATCCCCTCTCGATGACTAAACTGTGTCCTTCAGCATCTCAATGAACTCTGCAGCCTGGTCCATGCCCTTCTGCCAGAACTTGGTGCTACCGATATCAAAACCAAGCTCCTCGGCCAGCTCCGCAGGCGGTTTGCTCGATCCTGCCGCTAAGAGATTCTTGAGTTTTGGTACGAACTCCTCGCCCTTTTCCTTATACAAACTGTATAAAGAATATACGAACAGTTGAGCAAACACATAGGGATAGTTGTAGAATCGATATCGTGGCATGTAATAGTGAACCTTCATTGTCCACTCCCACTTCATGGCGTCGAGCCATTCCACCGCATCTCCATATATCTTATCGCGGCCTTTGACCCAGAGGTCTGCAACGGTTTCACCATCCAAGAATCTGCCGTCCTCAATTGCCTGGTACAGGCTCTTCTCGAAGAACACACGAGCGGAGACCTGGAACGCAGCCATTCCGAACTCATCAAGCACCGCCGCCAGTACCGCCTGTTTCTGTTCCTTAGACTCCGCAGAACTCAAGAGGCGCTCGGTGAGCAGCAACTCTCCAAAGATGGAACCGCACTCCGCGATACACGATCCAACCTCACAGTTCGAGGGCTTCTGCGCACGAGCCATGAGATAATCATGTACTGCATGGCCATTCTCGTGGGCGAGGGTGAACACATCTCCCAGTTGACCATTGAATGAAGATAGGATGTAGGCGCTCTTACCTGCAAGCCAACTGGCACAAAAAGCACCAGAACGTTTACCCTTCCGAACTTCACTGTCGATGTGATGCTTGTCAAACATCTCATCGACCCACTTTCCTACCTGGGCGTCGAAGCTGGTATAGGCGCCGACAACCTCGTCTCGCGTTTCGCCCCACTCATATTTCTTCTCCGGAGCATTAGGGAGGGGTGCAAGAATGTCCCAGTTACCCAACCTCTTCAAATTCATGAGTTTTGCCTTGAGTCGCAAGTAGTCACGGTAAAGGTCAACATTGGCCTCTATGGTTTCTAGGAGGGCATCGATGGCCGCACTGTTAACATCGTTGGAAATTAGGCTCTGCGTCATGGGGGATTCATAGTTTCTCCACTCACACATTTGGAGATGGTCAGAACTGACAGCACGTATCGCACTTGCCCAGAGGATTTCATCTTCACCCAGACCCTTGTAGACAATCTGATTTGCCCGTCTACGCACATCTCGGTCAGTGTGTTGATAGAGCCCGATGATCTCACCATAGGGCATGGTCTTCATCTCACCATCAATTTCGATCTGAAAGGTCCTCGTCGACAGCCAGTCGCCTTGGAGCTGCTGCCAGGCGTTGATTCCATTCTTGTCTTTCGTGATGATGAGCTGCTCCTCTTTCTCTGAGAGCATGTGTGGGATACGCCGCTTGATGCGTTCGAGATAGTGCTTGTATTCATCTACTTCGGGGTTGTCCACTATCTCGGGTTTCTCGGACAGCAACTTACCAATCTCTAGATCAAGAAATGCTAGGGCCTGACCAATCTTCATCCGGGCATTCCTAGCGGCGTCGTTGAGTCGCTTCGCAGTTCCCGATGTTGAGTCTGCAGAATACATCAGAAAACTGAACATGAATGGGCCTTCAAACTCGAGCTCCATCTCATCCTTGGTTTCCAATACCTCAAGCAGCCCTGCAGCATCAGTTTCCGGAATGTCGCCTCTGTATCTATCACGGAACTCCCGTGCCTTGTCAACCGCCCGTTCCATATCCTTGACGATTGAGTCGGGGTCGGAGTCCTTCACAAGTTGGGTCAAATCCCACCGCATCTCTTCGACAGTCATGATAATCAACGGGTTCGTTGGCTACCCCTTGGCTTAAGAGTGCTGTGAAGAAGGCCGTCGAGATCTGTGATTGCATTGGTTCCAGAAATCGCCACGAGTTCCCGTTCTCAAGGGGCGAGGTGGCAGCGTTTTCCATGAAGCATCTTCCAATCAATGGAAGCTTTATCAGAGAAGAGCTTATCATTGATGTCATTCTGATTCTTTTGATGACTCTAGCTTTCCGCAAAGAAGCGAATTCCTCGATCCCTTCGTCGAGGTGAATATAGGAGCTGACGCCGTTTGGATGAAGATACGGTTCTGAACGATATGTTCAACGCACTATCTCACGAGATCAGACGGGAGATAGTTTCACTCATCGGGAATCAGGGCTCCACATCATACACAGACATGAAGGTGCTAGACTTAGAGCCCGGAACGCTCTATTTCCACATCGATGTTCTGCTCAAGGGATCCAATCCACTGGTTGTGCGTGACCAACAGAAGAGGTACTGCTTAACTGAGCTAGGTGTTTCAGCCTTCGAGATGCTCCAGCACGGCGAGGATGCGTTGTACTGGCTCAAAAATAGCAGCAATCCAAGGGTTCGAGTGTCGGCTATCGTAGGGATGATGCCCGCGATACGACGGATACAATCAGACCCCTGGAGATTCACGCTGGAAATGCTGCTATTCCTGGGAGCTTATGGCTATTTGTCATATGCAGTAGGACTGGTCCCTGTCGGGTTATTCTTCATCGAGTTCAACACGACCCCCATGCTGTCGATAGTATCCGCTCTTACTGCCTGGATCGCAGTCTACGTTCTGATTGAGCTTGTATCATCGGTGATCATTGGAACTCGCTGTTGCTCTCCCGCTCTGTTCATGTCAATTCCAATTTCTTTCATCCCCAATGTCGTAATGGAGCTACTGCTGAACCTCATGGTTATAGAACTGAGCATATCAGGCTGGTTCCTCACCCTACTACTGACTGGCACAATATCATGGAGTGCCTTCATCCTCACCATGTGCCTAGCCAAAGCAAGAAGTGTCAGACCACTTCGAGCTGGCCTTGTGACTCTAATCGTAACGAACGCGAACCTTCTGCTGCTTATCTTGTTGACCTAATGAGTAGGCAAGAACTCCCTTCTTCGCCTTTGAAGAGGAGTTCGAGTACTCTCGAGCTGCCATTTCCACAAATCTCGAATGGAAAGATTATATTCATTCTTGAGTAAATGACATGGTGATAAACATGAAAGCGAATCACTCAAGAATTGCAGCAGCCCTTGCGGCAATGGCGCTCTTAGCGTTAGTGCCAATAGCAGCTGCTCAAGAGCAAGGAATCCAGTACCAATTCAATGAGGGACTGGCCAGCCTGACGACCGACCAGATCGGAGTCAAGGTCACGGCATACAATCAGGTACCTCATTTTCATTGGTGGAATGCTACGTCGAATGAAACTGACTACCATATCATGTTTCTGAAACTGCTGGAGGTCAACGATACCGACGGTAACGGCGAATACGATCCTGAAACGGACACCATCGTAGGAGCTCCCTATCTGCTACCGGCAGGTGTGTGGGATTTCAGTGGCTTTGAAACGGTGGAGGAAGACTCTGTAGTGACCGAAGTCCACTTCAACTTCACCAAAACAGAGAATTTCACTTTGCCAACACCCACCACAACCACGACCACAGCCCAAGCACCGACCAACTTCGAGGTCACAATCCAGATCCGTGTACACATCGACACATCGAACCCACATGAGATGAAGTTCGATATCGTCATATCAGGGTGGAGGTGGGCCTCAGAAGACTCAATGCTGGTCTTCCAGTTCACAGTAACTCAGAGTGAACATGGTGAAGAAACAGGAACTGATGAGCCTCCTGAGTTCGTTCAAGAGGGAAACCAGTTCCAGTTTGGCGAGGGATACATGGAGTACGCCGAAGAGGCAATAGCTGGTGAAACACCTATAGAGGTGAAGGGTACTTACGGAGAAGGAACCGGAGGCGAAGACGGTCAATCAGTGTACCTCGCCTTCCAGTACTTCGGTAATGAAACCCTCGAATACGATCCAATCATTGGAGTTTCATCTGGAACAACGGATGACGGCGATGGGACAGGCATTATACCCGATCTCGTTACTTCCGACCAGCTCGTACTGATTGGAGGCGTAATTGGCGTAGTAGTTCTGGCGGCTATGATAATCAAACTCAAGCGCTGATGCTCCTGACATATCAGAGGTAGAACTCGTCTAACGAGGTCTTGGCTGCGTGCCACGACCTCCCCTCTATTCTTTTATGTTAGGTTACTAGCCTCATCCACAGCACACGGATACCAGCAAAGAAGAAAAGGAATGGAATGTATCCATAAACACAGAAAACTGAAGGGCTCGATAACACAGCACGAATACAGAAACAGATGATCACAAACTGTACGGACTGGGTGACAAGAAAATGAAAAAGCGGTACACGACCGGAGTGTGTTTCGTTTCAGTGCTAGTTCTAATGATGCTTCCGTACGCAACAGCCCAGACGGGGGGAATCGAGTACTCCTATGGAGCGGGCATCGCTACATTAACTACGGATGAAATTGGTGTCAGGATAAGCGCTAGCAATCAGGTGCCGCACTTCTGGTGGTGGAATCGGTCAGCTCCAGAAAAGAACTATCATCTGCAGTTTCTTAAACTAATTGAAGTACAAGATCTGGATGGAGATGGAGTGTTTGAACCCTCCACAGACATGATTGTCGGGATTCCGTTTATCCTTCCAGGAATGAACTGGGAATTTAGCGGATTCTATACACATGAGGAGGACTCAAGTGTCAAATCGGTGCTGTTCAACCTCACAACCACGGCAAGTTTCTCGATACCTATTCCTACAACAACTCCAATCACCACCACGCCCACGACTCCTTCACAGATTGAATTCGATGTTGAGATTCAAATCCACGTTTCAATTAATGCAACCAATCCCAACGAACTCAAGTTCGGGGTTTCTCTCTCTGGCTGGCAGTGGAGCTATGACGACTCCATGCTCGCCTTTCAGTTCGTGATATCCGAAAGCGACCACGAGGCGGGAGACAAGGTGCCGCCATCAATGTTCCAACAACAGGACAACCTCTTTGAGTTTGGACCAGCCTATATGGAATTTGCCGAGGAGGCTTACGCGGAAAACAGTACAGTGGCTGTGCGAGGGTCATATGGCTCAGGAACAGATGGAGAAGAGGGGCAATCAGTCTATCTCTCCTTTGAACACTTCGGGAGTGCCTCGCTCTTCTATGACCCGATAGTCGGAATGTCAGGACCCAGTTCAGTTCCAAATGGAAATGGTAATGGATACGGAATCGACTATCAGCAACTGGCTCTGATTGTCGGAAGTATCAGTGTTATCACATTGGTCTTGATACTCATCGAAAACCGCAGGAAATAGATTGGCAGGTAGGGCTGTATCTCCACAAGTCACCTTTTGGAGAAGAAGCGCAACACCGCCTTATCAGACTCGGCCCAGTCACATCATTGCTCCGTTAAGGAATCTCGTCTGCGCGAGGGAGACCGTGACTTCTTGACCCCGTAGGCTCCAAGAACAAAAACAACGACAAAAGCTGTAATAACGATTATTCCAACCCAGGACTGTGGAGAGGAAATCCCAGGTATGACGGTTAGGGGACCGATCAGGTCATCGGGCGAAGAGGCAGAGAATGGTGTAATCCCAGTCTCGTTGTAGTAATACCCTACTACGGTTACAGAGAAGTAGCATTCCAAACCATTGCCTGAGCCACTCAAGACGAAATCATTCGTCAGATTGACATGGGCGATTCCCGTGATGGGACTTGGAGGAGAGTAGGAATCGGCCGCCAACAATGTATAAGATCCATCAGCTTCTCGTTTCTGAAGAGCCACAACAACTTGTGTCACGGAAATGTTGACGTACACCGAGACTTGGGGGGTGATACCAAGGGCCACGTTCACTTCCTCCTCGAAGGGGGCATTCCACCGTTCAGGACTCTCGATCTCCACGTCCACTTGGACACCGTCATCTGCAAATGTCGAAGGGTCAAATACTATAGCCAGAAGGGTGACAGGAAACACTAGCAATGCAAGTACAGACGTTGTTAACAGATACCGATTCATTCTAACAAACGCTCCTGTCAAACTACTTTTTTGTGCTCTTATGCATGACTGCTTCATGCCACTTCCTTGAGCCAATTCAAGACTTGGGAATAGGCTTCTATTCTGTTCTCAAGCTTGGCGATGCCATGCCCTTCGTCCGAGAAGCGCAATAGCTTCACTGGTACACCCTTCGATTTCAGCTTTTCATGTATCTGTATTGACTCGGACAGCGGCACCCGCTCGTCGTTATCGCCCTGAATGATGAACAGCGGAGAGGAGATTCTGTCTGCCCTATGTATTGGACTGATTCGCTCCAATATGTCTCTATCTTCGTCCAGACTTCCGTATTCTGCCTCTCTAAGTGGACGACGCCAGTCTGCTGTATTCTCAAGGAATGTCACGAAATCAGATATACCTACAATGTCAACACCCGCTTTCCATAGGTCAGGGTACTCGGTCATGGAGGAAAGCACTGCAAACCCGCCATAGCTGCCACCATATACTACCAGACGGCCTGCATCGATATCAGAATCTGTCTTCCTGACCATATCAGCCAGCGACTTGATATCGTGGATAGAGTCCAAGCGCTTCTCAACATTGTCTAGGTCCAAGTACCTTCGGCCATAGCCTGTCGACCCACGAATGTTAGGTGCAATCACTGCAAATCCCGCTGACAGAAAGAACTGGATTACCGGGTCGAAGGAGGGACGCATCTGTGCCTCTGGTCCACCGTGGATTATGAAGAGGGCCGGCCATCCTTCATCGGGTCGATCTCCCTTGGGCACGTATTTGAAATACGGGACACTCAAGCCATCGAAGCTTTGAAAGCGATGGTGGCTCGCATCAACGAAGTCCTTGGGGTTCAGACCTGCAAGGCCTACATCTGTTGCTCTCCACCACTCGTCATCAACCACGTCGAATACCCATATATTGGTCGGTTCAGTAGGGGACGAGAGGGTCACTGCAAGACGAGTATGATCCGGAGAGAGATCTCCTGAGAAACTGAAGGACCGTGTATCTCGCGAAACGATGGTGCCATCGATGGGCATCTCGATCTCTCTGAGGTCGTCAACACCCTCAGTATTGAACTCGCCCGCAAAGAGAGAGCTATAGCCCTCCCCGTTGCTGAAGAAGTAGGTCGTTGGGTCCTCTTCATTGAAAATGGCCTCCTCGAAAGGATGCTTGATGCTCTCTTCGATTGAATCGATTGGACGGAAGTCACCATTCAGGTCAACAAGTGCCAGCCTATTGAGGTCTGAGCCGTGATCGGTGGCAACTAGAAGAGTCTCAGTATCGACAAACCTGATCCCGTTCCATCGTTCTGTTCGCTTACTATCAACCCTTGCAGTGATGCTTGAAACAGTCCCATCTTCCCATAGCAGCAACTCTTGATCAACGTTACCTCTGAACTTTCGCAAGATAACCTTAGCTTCATCCTTGGAATACGTTTCCACCGACACAACTCCCTCAGCAGGTTCTAGCATCTTGGTGTGTTCATTCTCAACCAAGGGATATTCAAGGTAGTAGACATCGAGCCTAGATTTTTTGTCGATGTTGGCCATATAGTAGAGTCGCTTGTCTCCAACTGCATTGACAATATGCTTCGCAGCAAGGTCTGAGGTCAGCCACGTCAAATCGGTTTCTATGCCTATGTGACCAATCTGGAAATTCTCATCACCACCTCGATCCCGAGAAAAGACAATGCCTCCATCTGGAAGGTAACGAGGATCCGTGCATCGGTCCTCCTCAAAAGTCATCCGAGCAGGCCAGAGGGCCAAACCTTTCTTGACAGATACTGAGAAGACCTGAAACACTCCGGGAGCATCGTAAGCGAAGGTCATCATATTGTCTTTGGGATGCCAGGATGGGCCTCCGGCAGTTTCTATGGCGAGATACTTCTGGAAGTCTGGCTTTGCTGGGAGCATATACGATAATCGACATTGAGCCCCTAATAGATTTGCCCATGTTCCGAGGGGAGTATGAGCTTTCACTATACACATTTAACGCACAAAGGTGACTCGGAAGCAGATGCTTCATGGAGATTGACAGATACATACAGGGTGCAGAAGCCTACGTCTGGGGCGAGAGGTTTGCAGTGCTCAAAGCAGCCCATGCTATTCCCGATTCCTTTGCAGTTATAGTAGGCAAGAACGAGACGACAGTGGTCATCCAAGAGGAGAGTATCAAACCCGGTGATGCTCTAGAAACAGAGAGAGGATGGAAAATAATAACCTTCGATGTGGTTCTTCCCTTCGGACTTGTGGGATTTATGGCCAGAATCTCTACTGCTCTTGCAGATGCAGAAGTCGGGATATTCGTGATCTCAGCTTTCTCAACAGACCACATTCTTGTCAAAGAGGAGGACTTGGGCAAGACAGTTCGTGTGCTAACAGAACTGGGGGTTTCCGTGAGAAGATAGCATCTGGCTGTCACTCTAGGTTAGAGAACAAATAGTAAAGGAGTGCCAAGGCGGTAGCCTTGACATATTAGTTTGTGCCGGTATGCAGTCGAGGTTACCACTTGCGTGTGCCGTGGTAATGCCCCTTCTCCTTTCCGCCGTAAGTCTTTCGACTGGTACCGCTGTCGCGAAATCGACCCTTTCGCAGGTCATAACCTCCGCCATAGTCTCTTCGTCGGCGGCCGTGCTCTTCATCCGACAGGTTTCGGTCTGTGTTGACCTCTTCAATCTCCTCTTCGATCTCCTCGACCTCACTGCGGCTGCTAATCTTTAGCCTCAGCTGACGTCGGAAGAGACCGGTGAAGCCATTCTTAAGCTCGTACACATTTCCAATCTTCAGTTGGTCAATGGAGTCATCCCAGAGAGGGACAACGACCGTGCCGGTTTCGTCCCCAACAGTTGCATCCAAGACGGTATGAGAGGAGCCATCCCGCCTCGAGCTAACTACGCGGGGCTCACCCTTGTCTATAACCTTGAATTTGATGTGCAGCTTGCTCATCTTAGGTTCTAGGTCTTCAACTTTCACTTCTTGTAGTTCTTCAGTATCTACGGTCATTATCAATCACGTTGTGTCAGTAAGCGAGCGGACAAAAAAGAAACTCTCAGCTTCGAGTCGGTTGGCGTTGTATGAGAGTCAATCGTAATTTCCATATTCGGATTCCGCTCTACCATGATTAACTCCGAATCTAGACATATAAGTGTCAGGCTTCCTGATTAAACAAATGAATGAAAGAGCAGTATTTTCACATATCTTATTTGCAGGTCTACGAAACGATACTGCATGTCCGAAGACAGAATTGAAGAAACATTGAGCGAAGCCTATACTCGGATGCACACCTACACATGTGCAGAAGCCTCGCTTCAAGCGCTTCTGAGCCTATGGCAGATATCCGATAATCGCCTAACCTGGGCAACAGCAGGCTACTTGGGCGCAATCATGTCCGGCGAAACCACCTGCGGGCTGCTCATCGGAAGCACGGCCGCCATCGGATTCAAGTGCGGTCTTGGGAAAGAATCGACACCTGAGAATCATCCTTCAGACCGGGGAACTGCCGTTGAGGCAGTGGGAGAGCTATATCGGAGTTTCATAGACGAGTACGGTAGCACGACCTGCAAGACACTGAGCAACGTCGATTTCAGTGATGGAGAGCAGCTAGCCGACTATCTTGTGAACCAGAGATGGAAGAATACCTGTGACCGATTCTTGGAATTCGTCATCAAGAAGTGCCTTGAGATGGATAGGAAGGGGACGCTCTAGTTTCTGAGATTGGAGAAACCAGATTCCAGTAATGACATTGATAAGAGGGATAGGGCACCGTCCCTCATGGAGGCGATAGGCAGATGGAATTGCCATTGATTATAGTGCATGGTGGCGCCGGAAAATGGAAGGACGAGAGGATTCCTCCCGGCAAGACGCATGTTGAGAAGGCGGCCCGCATTGGATTCGATGCGCTGAAACAGAAAGGTAGTGCCCTCGATGCTGCAGAGAGATGCACAGCCTATATGGAGAGCTGTGGCAAGCTGAATGCTGGAGTGGGTGCCCGAGCAAATATCGAGGGTATCAAAGAACTTGATGCAATGATTGTGGATGGTAGTGAACTACAGTTTGGGTCTGTCGCCGCCGTCACAGGAATACAGAACCCTATCTTGCTGGCAAGGTACATCATGGAGAAGACGGAATACAATTTCTTCGCAGGGCCCAATGCCAAACGGATCTATGACAGGATGATATTCGAGGGGTACCGTGAGCAGAGAGAGCCAGGTGCAGTGGATTTCGGTTTGGATCTTGATACGGGAGACACTGTGGGTTGCGTGGCCATTGACATTGATGGACGGATTGCGGCAACCTCCTCCACAGGAGGAATCCCGAAAAAAATGCCGGGTCGAGTTGGAGATAGTCCCGTGATGGGTGCAGGTGCCTATGCTGATGAGATATGTGGGGTGAGTGCTACAGGCTACGGAGAGCACATCATGCGTGTACTCCTATCTAGAATGAGTGCTCTATACTACGAAGAGGGGCGGAGTGTACAGGAAGCCTGCGACAGCGCAATGAAGATGTTTGAAACGAAGACCGGTAGTGAGGCGGGCATAATCATGGCAGATAAGAAGGGGAGTGTAGGAGCAGCAACCAACGCCAAGGCGATGCCCATGAGTATCATCTCCGGAGAGGGTAAGACTGTCAGGACCTTAGCTATGCTGGAAGAGATACAGAACCTATAGTCGTTTAAGGTGCACTTACGACAGCAGCTTCTCGATTATGTTGGAGTAGTCAGCATAGCCTCGAAGACCAGGAAGATTGCCAACGGGCCTCCCATCTCGGAATACGACAACATTCGGTACAGACTGGACCCCAAACTGAGCTGCTATCTTCGGATTCTTGTCGATGTCGATCTTGCCGAAGAAGGCCTCTCCTTTGTAGTCAGCAGCGAGCTTGGCGAAGATGGGGGCCAATGCCTTACAAGGACCACACCACTCACCAAAGAAGTCGATGAGTGCAATCTTCGTCTGATTCACTGTCGACCAGAAGTTGGATTCGGTCAAATGGACAACTTGCCCCTTCGAAAGCGGTTCAGCAACTTCAGGCTCTTGAGCCATTTTCATGAGTTCGTCCATCTTTCTGCGTCGTATTTCTAGCAACTCATCGTCTTCGGTCAACGCAAATCTCCACCGGATGTGCAAGTTTCTCGAACAACTGAATATGAACTCTTCGATACATGCGCTACAAGGGAACAGCCAGACGGAAGGGATTAGGTAACTCACGTCTGAATCTGTGATTGCATCCTATCATGGTAGAAAAAGAGAAGTGATGCGTGTACTGTGCACTAAGCCCACTACACGCTGGACCGTGTGGAGTAATATTGCATCAGTACTCTTCTATCATCGGCTTGCGCTTGTCGACCTCTTCTTGAGGCATAGGATCAAGACCGTGCGCCGCAGCGCCATGCTTCTTGATTCCTTCGACTACTTCTTCTTTCGTCTTGCCGGTGACCACACCGTCACACATCTGACATTCAAACCTATACGGCATCGCACTTCTATATAGTTAACTCAGGGAGTCCTTATATAGCATGGGATATCGCGAATCAAACACTCAAGCGTATGGGTAGCAAGAATCCAATGCGAGTGTAATGAGTGTGTATACGCCGCCCAAGATTCTGAAACATCCCATGACTTGAGAGCCCAACGGCGAGTTGAAACTATGGCAAGGTCAGATAGATACTACTTCCTCACGCTGATCCTAGCCATGTTCTTCTGGGGTGGTTCGTGGGTCTCTGCAGACATAATCGTCGAGATTGCCCCACCATTCACCGTCGGTTTCTTCCGGTTCTTGATTGCTACTTTGCCCTTCCTTGTATTGGTCAAAGCTACTGGCGGTTCTGTTCGTCGGTTGTTCACTGGAAGGAATCTGAAACTTGTATCTCTCGCTGGACTGACAGGTGTCTTCGGCTACGGGGTCCTGTTCCTATTCGCCATGCGTCTGACCACTGCCGCTCAGGGTGCAATCATTGCCGGCTTTAATCCAACAAGCATCACGATATTTGCTCACTTCATTCATGGAGAGAAGCTAGGCAGAAGATGGCAATACACTGGTCTTCTTATGAGCTTTACAGGCGTAGTGTTTGTCATCGGAGTACAAGCATTGCTAGACTTCCAATTTGATTACTTCATCGGCAATCTCATCATACTGATGGCGATGATTGTCTGGGGGCTCTACTCCTCAGTCGGCAAAGAGGCGATGAAGGAGGTCAGTGCAGCTGAATTGAACTTCGGCGGTTCATTGGTCGGATGTCTCTTCTTTGGCATTGGCTCCATGACAGAGAATCTCTTGGCTCTTCCTGCTCTTGCTGACCCCGTCTTCTGGTTCAATGTGCTATTCTTGGGCCTGTTGGTCACGTTCGTATCGTTCTTTCTATACTTCGAGAGCATTCGAAAACTTGGAGCCACACGAGCTGGCGGGTTCATCAATCTGGTTCCAGTCTTTGGTACCCTGCTTTCATTCCTACTATTGAATGAGCCAATCTACTGGACATTCATTGTTGGTCTGATACTGGTGGTTGTGGGCATAACTTTGATCAACTATCCGCTTGCGCAAGAGACTATGTCCGATGGTGCTGTCGACTGACTCTGAACTACTCTCTGTGAAGTGGACAGAACGAACAATCGGGGCCGGGGCCTCCGGTCTTTCTCTGATAGAACGCCGAATATGTGACAGCACGACAGCCGTGTTCCTCTAGTGACTTGATCGTGTTTTCAGCCTCCTCAAAGACCAGGACCACTCCGGGACTCAAACACTCAGCTATCTCTGCCTTTGCAGCGAAGGCTCCAGCAAGAGAAGTCAAATGCTCCAGAGGATTCTCAAACCAGCTCGGATCGCCACCATACCAGATGATGCCATCCTCATCCATGACACCGTCATCAATCAGTGCCTGCAAGTAGCTATCTCGCTTCGAGATCAGTTCTCCCTTCTTGAAAGTGTAGACTTTGCCCACATCTTTGAGAGTGGCAATCTTCTCGTCAGTGAGGTCCTTGAGGGCATTCTCCTTGATGCGTTTCTCTTCTTCGGGTGACACTTCGATCTCTTTCTCACGCAGTTTCCTGAGAAGAGGATGCCATTCTTCGATATCCTTCTTGAGTGCCTTCAGCCACTCGATGAATTTCTTCCTGCCGCCCTTCGGGTAGTCATTCATGTAAGGTAAGAACAGACCCTTCCCTTTGTCAACCTCGCAATGGAAGGTCTCGAAGTGCCAGCCGAAGTCATAGACCTCATCAGTGAAGTCTTCCTCGGTAATGTCAGCCTTCTGGACTGCGTAGACTGTCTTCTCCGGTAGAGCCTCCGAGATCTGCCTCATCGCCTCGAGATTCGTGTGCCATCCCACACCGCCTGCAATCGTGTTCTCACTTGGTGCCCGCAGGTCACCACCTTCCATGTAAGCAGGAGGTTTCAGATCCAGAAGCACTTGTACGTTCTCTATAAATTCGGGATGATTCTCCACTATTGCGTGTGTGATCTCATCCTCTCGCGAGCGCCACCATGTCTTCTTGTTGCAGTACACCCATCCTTGGTCTGTCATCCAGCCCTCTTCTGAGATGTTCTGGACCCAAGGCGTCGGCCGTATCCCGACCTTGAAGTCATCCCCATCCCTGATAAGAGGAGGAGAGTCGCTACCGATTATCTGAGCCGCTGTGACATCACTCCAATTGCCTCCTATGATCTTCTTAACTCGTGGTCGGTCCCACTCATGGAAGCACCTCATAACGATGTCTTTGACCTTGGATTCATCCTCTCGATACTCGTCAAGGGTTTCTTGGAGCAGCTGCCTGAAGGTCAACAGCCTCACACTTGGAAGCTCTCGCTTCACGGCATTCTGCATGGTGTTCTGCAGATCTCGGCGCTGAAAGTCGGACTCCAGTTTAGTGAAATGGGTGTGATATGGCAAGTCAACGCAGCCCCAAGCGATTGGGTACTCTCCGTTCACAGGTGTGGCCCACCACCGCTCTGCGCGTCCGGGTTCAACAATCGCAATCTTGAGAGTATCGTATCGTGCCTTTACATTCCACATATCAAGCCCTCCATAGGGGTAGGATGAAATTAGAGAGTCCAGTTCGATGAATCAGCTTCACAAAGCGTCCATCTATCTCGTAGGTATCTACACCATGATAACGTAAGTTCTCGTTGGTCTTTTCCATGTCATGGTAGGCAAGTACTGTATTAGGCTTCAGAACAGCCACGGAGCACGCCCATGCCCCCTCTCTGACAGAAGTCAGCCAATGCTCGTATTCGTTTCGATAATCGATGTTGTTGGGATCGCCCCCAACGAGGATGATCTCATCAGGGTCGAGCAATCCCTCATCCACAAGAGAATCCACGAAGCTTGGATTCTGTCCCACAAGCTTACCGTTCTGATATATCTCGACACTACCTACATCGTTCAAGGCATTGACTCGTTCTCGTGAGAGCCCACCGTATACGCGAGATTCAATTCTAGGCTTGAGTCTGTCAGGAATCTCAGCCCATCGGTCCTTCTGAAAATCAGACTCCTCTCTCACTGGTTCCCATTTGTAGAGATCATCGCTCAGGGCCTGAAGCATCTTGAGCAGTATCTTCCGGCTTCCCTTGGGATAGTCGAAGATGTAAGGCTGTATCATCGCACGCTCCTTATCCAACATCGTGAACATGTAGTCGAGATGTTTCCCGTAGTGAGCAACCCACGTGCTTCCGAGTTCCTGGGGAAATTTCAGCACTGCGTATATCCTTTTGTCAGGAAGCCTCTTGGATATCTCGATGGCAGCATCTCTGCCTGTGAATGACCGAATGCCAATCGCCATATGGTTCTCATCGATGTTGACTATGTCTCCGCCGGAGAGGTATTGCCCATCATCTAGATTGATAACAGAAGGACATCTCTCCAGGAACAATGGGTGATTTCTGACAACCACATCCATGATGCGATTCTCTCGAGAGCGATACCATGACGACATCTGTCCCAGAATCAGGCCCTCGGCGGTCATATGAGCCAAATCTTGGGTGTTGACAATACCCTTGACAGGTCGAATGCCAAAGTCGAATGTTTCTCCCGGTAAGAGAGGGCATTTCTCTCCAAAGAGCTCTCCTGCAGAAATATCAATCCAATACCGATTATGAAAAATCTTCTCAATCCGCTCTTGCTCGTAATCGGGGAAACAGCCAAGAATCATCTGCTTGAGTCTGGGCTTGTCCTCTTTCCATTCGTTGAGACTTTCTTGCAAGAGTTGCTTCATGTCGAATACCATAGCATTAGTAGCGTACTCTACGATGCGTTTTATCTCCTCAAGGTCTTTGATCATTCCTTGATGGTCGTAAGGAGGGAATAGCTTGCCAGACAATGGATGGTCTCCAATGGGGCCGAAAGTGAGCCACTTTCCCTCTTCGCCTCCAGAATAGGTTACTGCGGCCTTGATTTGCTCATAGTCTGCAGAAGAAGTCCAAGTTGTCATGAGTACCTCAGATTTAGAAGATAGGGTTCATATCTAAAAAGCTAATGTTATGACTGCCCCAGAAAGTATCTTACGATGAATCCATGTGTTTTTATTTCCGTTGCAGGGTCCTCAGACCAACCGGGACGGATTGTGAACTCAGATGGAAAGACCCGATTTCAAGTACTATGTCATGTTGGTAATGGCTATGTTGCTGTGGGGCTTTTCGTGGGTGTCCAAGGATGTGGCCGTCGGGCTCGCATCGCCGATGACTGTGGGGCTCTTCAGGTATTTTTTCGCAAGTATCACTTTCCTCATCTTCATGCCTCTTAGCGGTGAGCCGGCGCACAAGCGATTCAAGAAGAGCGATATCAAGCCGCTGATTCTTGTGGGTGGTTTCGGAATCTTCGCCTTCGAGGTCATGGAACTGACAGGCTTGGTATACACAACATCTGCCCAAGGAGCCATTATCGATGGCATCCAGCCGATCACAATAGCAATATTCGCAGGTCTCATACTTCACGAGCACCTTCCGCAGAAATGGCAGTACTCGGGCTTAATTCTAGGGTTCCTAGGCATAGTGATTGTTGTTGGAGTTCAGTATCTCCTAGTTCTCAATTTCAACCACCTCCTTGGCAACGTAATCCTGATTATTGCTACCTGTATCTGGGCGCTCTATTCAGTGGCAGGAAGACGAATCATGGAGAGAATGTCCTCCATGAATCTGGTTGCGGGAGCATCCTTCGTCGGATTCTTACTTTTCAGCGTCACCGCGTCTGCGGAAGGCTTCTGGCTGCAGTCTGCTCTCCGAGTTCCTGAATTCTGGATCAACACTGCGTTTCTTGGAGCGGTAGTGACTTTTCTGAGCTATCTTCTCTACTTCGAGGCCGTGAAGAACATCGGGGCCACGCGCTCTGGAGTTTTCTTAAGCCTTGTTCCAATCTTCGGTACGCTGCTATCGGCGTGGCTATTGAGCGAGGTAATATATTGGACATTTCTTGCAGGGCTTGCATGTGTCACGATTGCTATCATTATTGTGAACTACCCAATCAGAAACAGAGAACAGGAAGCAGGCACGGAGCTTCCCATAACGTGAATGCAAACATAATCCACAAGAAAATTGTCAGTTCAATTCGGAAAGGCTAATATGCACCCGGAGTCATCTCTAGAGTGGCTGATACCGATGAGTGCACCTCTTTATCTCGAGTCGGTCATTGACCGGCACCCCGAGTTTCCTGCCTTCGTCCAGTGGTTGAGAGGACGGTCTCGCAAGACCCTCCGCGAGTCAACACTCACCAACTACCTGCGACAACTCCTCTCTATGGAGAGTGTCTTCGACCTGGACCTGGATGATCCGGTCCCGCAGATCCCTGGCATGATCAACGAGATGGTCAGACGTGGGCTCTCTGCTCAGACGATCACCATGCGGTCAGTGTTCATCCGGCTCTGGTGTGAGTTCCGAGGGTTCGAGCTCGACGATGACATCAAGGAGATGCTCAAGGCCAAGCATGGCAAGAGAAAGCGCCGGATTCATCCCAAGGATATCCTCACCTTCGAAGAGCTCATGGACATCGCGACCAACACCAGAAACACTGCAGCCAGAGCCTTCTACATGGTGCTCTACGACACCGGCGCCAGGCCTGGAGCTGTCTGCAACCTGGACGTCCGAGATGTGGAGCAGGACCGTCATGGGTTCGTCCTCCAGTTCAGGAAGACCAAGAATGAACAGAGCAAGAGGGCTGTGAGACTCCTCACTCCCCAGGCGAACCAGTTTCTTAGCCAGTGGTGGTCGATCCATCCGAGAAGGAATCAGCCCGGTGCTCCTCTGTTCATCAATCAACGGGGAGGACGCTTCAAGGTCAACGCCATGACAAGTCTTCTCAAGCAACAGCACCAGGAGAGACTTGGAAGGGGAGAGGGACGGGGAAAGGCACCACTCAACCTCTATCTCTTCAGAAAGTCCAGAGCGACCCGGCTTCTCAAGGAGGACAGGCTCAAGCCTATCGAGTTGAAACGACGGATGGGGCACTCCAAGCACTCAAACATGCTGGAGAAGTACTACGCGATCCTGGATGAGGAGGACCAGGCAAGTGCCGAGCTCCGATATCTGGGGGTCGAAGAGAGAGCTGAGTCTGAGACCCCGCAACCCACGTCCTGTCCGAACTGTGGAGCACTCAATGACCCAGGCAAGCAGCAATGCTACCGATGTGGATTCGCACTCACTGAGGAGGAGGCGATTCGTCAACAGGAGCGGACGGTTCAGCGGACTCTTGATCGCCTAAGAGAGTCTGGAGCTCTTCAGGAGATAGTTTCCGAAGCTGTCTCAGAAGCTCTGAAGCAACGGCCCGGACAAGAGGCCTGAGAGTCTTCTTCTCTGCCGCAGACATCAGGAGACCACCCCCTCACCTGACGTCTTGGCATTCCATCTACAGACCTGGACTCCGTCCCTCACCTCTACCTCTTGAAGAAACTGCTTCTCAATTGCCTGGGTCCACCAAGCTGAGAGACGTTGATTCCCTCCATTCCAACGAGTACGGATCTCCTCGAGACTGATTCTGCTCTCGGGTGCTTCTGTCAGAATCTCTCTGATCCATTCAAGGAAGGCGGAGAACGTCCTTGGAGCTTCCTCCGGTTTCTTGTCATCAGTCACTAAATCCCCCTTTATCTCACTTACCTCACTTACCTCACTTTTGCCTTCTCCCGTCGTTTCGGGGCCTTCTGTGGCATTCTCAAGGTTAGATAAGTTAGATAGATTCTCCTGAAGGGAGGTGGGGATGGTCATGTTGTAGACCCTGGTTGCCCAGGCAATCACACGGTCTCTGTTGATGAAGTAATGGACGTAATTCTGGCTCCTTTTCGGAGATCGTTTCAGACCCAGGGCATCAAGCATGCTGTTCACCCGGCGACTTCTGAGCCCATAGTCCTCTGAGATGACCCCATAGGAGTGGAGTCGCGTGTTGAGATCGTCCCGGATGTTGACGGTGGGCACCTCATGGCCAAGATAGACCGGATCCAGTAGAACCTCTACGAGAGCCCTCATCATTGGGTCGTCGCTTCTGTTCTGTCGGTCTTGAGCGTAGCTCTTGGCAAATCTCAGGGTCCTATGATAGCATTCTTCACCGACAAGAAAGGCAATCGATAGAAGAGGAGCGAAGATCTGTCGGATGCGGTCCTGCAAGCCAGAATTCTCGAGAACGTAGTGATAGGCTGCAGCGACATCTTCATACCGTTCCAGACGAGCCCTGTACATCTGGTCCCGATATGGTTGAAACACGTCAGGACTTGTCAGTTCCTCCAGCCGGTGCTGAGCTGGATTCCGGATCATGTTGATCGTAATACTCCTGCTTAGGAGACCTCTTGCCTGCGGGCCCAAGTCCTCAACTCGAGAGAATGCCTTGAGGCCGAAGGCGTCAAAGCGTTGAACCTTCATAGTATTGAGGTCAACTCTCTTCGCAGGAATGCCCTTCGTATACCCACTATTGAAGACCGAGAGAAGCAGCCCCCGCGTCTCCTTGTTACTCAGAGCATTGTCGATCTCATCAATTCCGAGAACACACTTTGACTCCTCGATATCGCGATAGATGACCGCCGGTGTTGGCGTGTTCATGAGATCCCCGTAGCAGGATGACCAGACCAGGCACTTGAGGGCAGTGCTCTTGCCACAGTCAACCTCGGCCGAGAAGAAATCGAAATATGGGTAGGTGTTGAAGACCTCTCGGAAATAGGTGCTCATGGCCCCAAGAGCGATGATGCTGTACTCATCCTCGTCCACGAGAAACAGGAAGTCCATGTACCGCATGATCAGGTTCTCGTGGATGGTGGACCAGGCCCAGGGTACGTCTCCTCCATTATGGAATCCAAAGCTTGGCTGGGTTGGAATCGGTTCCGAGGACGTCTTTCCCAGAACCCTAGCCTTTCCATCAGGATGAATGCAGACCTGAAATCGGGTCCGCTCTCCTCCAATCATCCGTTCCACAACCTGGGGGCACACAATCGCCTGAGACCTCTCGATATCAGGCATTCGCTCGAGTTGCTCGATGGTCCATCTCTCCTCTTCCCTGGTCATCGGACCACCTCCGCCGGTCGCCAGTGCCCCTTCCCGTTCTCCTTGGACCACACATAACCGATATCGCGCATGGCCTCGTTGTACTGGTTCCACACTGCTCGGTCCTTGATGAACTCCTGAACGGTGACGGTGACAACACCGTTCTCTTCGTGGAATCCAAGGATACTAGTCTCAAGCCCCGCTCCCTGGAGTGCATCAGCAATATCCTCCTTGGATAGCGACTCGTTACCTATAGCTGAAGAGGAATCTGGGGCCGACTTCTCACTGACGGCACCCATCTCCTCAGCCGAAACCACGCCTCCAGCTACGAGATCGGATATCGCGCGGTTCTTCGCCCGGGTGTGGGCTGTACTGTAGACATCATGCTCCACACGCGCAAAGTCTCGCTCTCGTGAGTCACAGATCCCGACTCCAGTACTGAATCGGCCGTTCGGTGCTGTGGCTTTGACAACGATCCGCCACATGAACGAGTCATCCTCGCGGTCCGTCCGAACCTGCTCCACTATCTCATCTGAGATACCGAAGTACACAGCCAGCTTGCGAAACGCAGACTTGCACTCGTGGGGCTTGCCGTTGATGGTGGCATAGTCGCTCTTTGTGAGAAGCCGCTTCTTCAGCTCCTCGAACTTCTGCCATTCCTTGGCAGCCTGCTCCGGCGAGACCAGAGGGCGAACGGGTGTTGGCGCAAGTTCCACGATATCCGTAGACTCATCCTTGGAACTCAAGAGGACACCCCCTGGATGACGTCGCTCGGACTTCTGGGAATGAGATCTATGACTCTCTCCCACCGCTCTGCTGTTTCAGGCCTCGTGATGACAACAAGCAGATCAACGAAACCTCGAGATCTCTTGAGCCACCTGTAACTGATATAGAGGCCTCTCTTCTTCCAGTTGTCCTGCACTATGCGATTCCCGACGTCCAGTCGGAACTCTTCGGGAAATCCCAGGAGACGATGCAGAGGACCGTAGAGCCTCTCAAAGCAGACCCTGGAGTACTTGAGAAACAGTATCTTACTGCAGTGGCCGATGCCACCGGTGTTGCAGCTGCCTTCATTAGGGAAGACATCTTTATTCACCTTGGGACTGTGACACGCGTGGTCAGGGTCTGACGATGGTAACGTGGAGGCCCTGTCACGTTCAGTCCCACTTTCAAGTAGGTTAAAAGTGTACATTTCTTGTTGTCCTGTTTCCGTCCTCTGATTCCCGGCCCGAGTTCACGGCATACCGTTGCCCGACACCGGAGGATAGGGAAACACTGTATGTCGTTCGTAAGGGTATTTATAGACAACAAATTGCCAAAGGGACGTTGGAAGCTCATTGTGGGGAGCCTATTGGGGACTGAGAATGCTCGGAAGTGACAGGCTCAAATCGTGCCATGCAGAAATAAGCAGAAAGAGTTGAATTAGGCGAGAAATGGCCGGGTCCTACTTCTTCCCAACCCTGCGGCGCCGGTTGAGCTCTTCGATTGCCAGGTCCAGCTCATCTGCGCTGAGAGACAGCAGCATATTGACGATACGATCTACTTTAGCCGTTCCCTTGTCTTCGTCACTCGTATCCGTCACCTCCTCTGGAAACTCTAGCATTTGTTTGTCGGGACCACGGAAGCACCTCCCGAAGGGCGAGCGCGATATCGTGATTTGTGGCATCTGGATCGGTTGAGAGAGTTTCCCGCATTACATCCAGTATCCTCTCTAGCCTGCGTCGCGTCCTTTCTCGCCCTCTCTTTCCGATATAGAACCAGGTCTGATATCTGTCCCCCGACACGTGGATGGTCAGCACCAGACTGAGGTAAGGACCCAGCTTTCTCAAATTCCCGCTCTTGTCCGGCCAATACTTCCACTGTGGCACTATTGTTCCTCGGTGGTTATCCTCTAGAAGCGACGTCAATGGCTCTTTGTCGCAATCAGAAGACGAAGACCGGGGAGTTTCTTGTTGCCTCGTCATTCGTCATCCCTCTCCACAGTGCTCTTCAATGCTCCAATCCCATCGTCTGCAGGCATTTCAACCGGGCTATTCTCTCTCTCGAGAAAGTTCCTCCACATCTTGGAATGCTCTCGGAGTGTCTGTATATGTACGTCACAAGCATCAGCTACTGCTCTCTGAGTCACAACAGATGAATACTGCGATTTGAGAAGAACGTAGGCGCAAGATGGAACCATTATCGAGGGCTTCCTGCCTTTGTAAACATGGGGACTGATACTGCTGAAGATATCGGTCAGGTTCCGCCGAGTCTCTTGAAGAATCTGCGTCAGATCCAGTCCTTCCTCAGAGAACCGTTCTCTCAAATCATCATCTGAAGCGAGTCTGGAGACTACCTTCTCAACGAAGTCCAAAGGTTGAAGTGGCAGGTATGTAACATTCAGGTGCCGCCGTATCCAGAAGAAACACTTTCTTACTGAAGAGGGAGGAACTCTGTAAGAATCTGCCCAGAGGTCTATGATTTCCTGTGGGTCTACCGCTACTCTTGCCTCACGTGTCGCGAGAATCGCTGCACAGCAGGAGAGGAGAATCCTGTTGGGCGACCAAGCCCCACAACGAGCCACCCCTCTCAACCTTCTCATGCCTTGCTTGCAGAGATATCGAGCCCGTCTGACTACATGCCCCGGTAAGTCTAACAGAGAGCAATATCGAATCAACAAACGTAGTGCTTTTCTCTCTCCTCGCAGTTTGCCCAAGACGACTCGTCGGTTGAGCCGCTGTAGTCGAAGGACATCCGCTCGTCGAAACGTGGACTTGGCTGAACTCGAGATATAGGTGCCCAGGCCATCAGTTTCTATGAGGATCGCTGCGTTGTTTGCCTTGATTGACCTACTTGCAGAGTAGTCATTACCGTAGTCAATGGACTCCCCGAGCTCACAGGTGCCCGGGACCAGTTCCCGACTGTGCTCGAGGCCACACTCACGACAGACGAGAGATCCCTGGTGAGAGATGAGGGGAGATCCACACTCGGCGCAGGTATGCTGATCCCTGACCAGTACCTGCATCTAGTCCTCCTCCTGCTCCAGCTCGAAACCGCTGACTGTGTGCCCACACTCGGGACAGTAGTAGCTTCCCTCTGGGTCATCGAAGTCGTCAAGGTCAGGACGCAGAGTCGCTCCACAGTTCTGACATTCAGGCATGATTTCCTGACCGCAACACTCGCAATACTTGACCACACTACTTGCCCCTCCTCCACGCTTGTGTGCAAGATACTGTCGTATTGTTTTGCTGGGCTCTGTCCTCTCAGGCTGTGGTCCTTGTAGTATCTCTCTGAGTTCCTTTGAGAGCTCCTCAAATTCCTTCCTCTGCTTCTTGGCTTCTTCCTCAAGCAGTCTTGACCGTCGCAGTAGATGAGAAATCATCACGAACCGTGAAGATTTCAAATCGCTCCGTTCTACCATCATGTTCTCCTCCCAATCAGTCAAAGGCGACCCGTACCCGATGTAAGAACAGCAGAACCAGATCGGGGCGAATGGCGGTGGCTGTCATCTCCACGTCTTCCGCGAGATGGACGGTTCCAATATCGAAGGTCACAGAACGGTCAGCCCAATCCGGAGAGGTGTCTGTCTTCTGCTCGATTGCCTTCTCTATCACATCAGATGCAGGCTCTCGGGTTCTGATAATGAACCCAGCGCAACTTGCGAGAGCCGTGTGTCGGAAACGTAGTTCCTTCTCGAAGGACAGCCACGAGAGATCTCTCTGAAACTTATAGTGGACCCCCTCTTCGATGGGCAGCAATCCCGTGAAGGGATGCATGTATTCTCTCCCGCCACGGCGCGGAATGAACTCACGATGTCCGGAACCTGCATTCATCAGTTCACTTTCTCCAGAATCCCATGCTCTACAATCTGCGTTCATTGATTCCACTCCTCCAGAATACCTCGCTCTCTGAGATCATTCCTGATACACTCTTTCACATATTCAGTCCGAGAGCTGTAGCTTGCACTCCTGACCAGTTTTGTGTCAATGATGTCCGCGAGTGCCACCGGAATCTTGACAATCCTGTATACCGTCATGGTATCTTCTAGTATCCATTAGGGTATATAACAGTTACCAAGCTGGATAATACAAGATACCATAAGAGTATATTTCTCGGTATGCAACTAGTATCCTTATGACCGATTATGCTGTTGTGAAAGCTCCTTTGGAGTTCAGAGAGAAGTTCGAGCGGCTCAACAAGGAATATGCTCTTGGATATGACTCATTCACAGAGTTCGCTCGCGATGCTATGAGAAGGCGCTTTGAAGAGATTGAGTCACTCCATCGTTCTGAAACCGGTAGAGAATAGATGAAGTCAATCATCGAGAGGAAATGGAAGAGTTTAAGCAGAAAGAAGTGCTGACTCTAAGTACTCTCAATCGTGAGAGGAGGAAAATAGAATGGCCTTTAGTGGAAAAATCCTCATCAAACTTGTCATGTCAGGGATGATTGCGCTTGCCGCTGTGATCTTCTTGGTCTTCTCTGGTTTCCAGCTTCTGGGAGTGATATCTGGCTACCAGGACCCCGTGAGCGCGTCGTTCAGCGTGTTGATGGTCGGTATCTTCGTATTTGCAGTCACGTTCCTGTTGCTGACAATCTGCATGAAGGGCTAGTGCGCATTGCCTTGGCTATGGGTTATCCAGTAACCCATATCTGCAGATGCCCCCTTTGGAGAGGCATGGCCATAGCTGAGTTTGTCACGAAGATCTTCAGGCATGACGATAAGCGCTGGGGCTACTACGTTCCCCAGCACGTCATTGCCTTCTACGAGATTCAACCAGGTACGTATGATGCAGAGGTAGCACTTCGTAGGAATCTAGCAGTCGACAGATCTCTCTGGACAGACATCCACAACTACCGGAACGGTCTGAGAGGATATATCCCTCGTCTGCCAGAAGAAGACAGACTTCAGTCAGGCAGTGTTGTGAGAATCAGGATATCGCCCTATTCCTGATTGTCTGTGCTCTCTTCCTCCGCTGGTGTGCCCCCATCCTCGTCTGGGGTAGGAGAAGAGGCATCATCCTCAGCATACTGTCTGCAGATATAGGCCAGCATATTCCTAATCTCGGCTAGGGTCGACTGCGTTTCTTTTGCTCTCTTGTCGCTCCCCTGGCGCCCTGAGTAGGTCGCTGCCAGTCCAATGACTGTGAAGATAACAGTGAACGAGAAAAACAAGTACGTATCGCTCCAGGTGCGATATTGGTGTGCCCAAGATGTGTAGTAACCCACTTCCTCCCATGTCAGCACTTCATCAGCGATGTCTAAGAATTGCTCATACTGCGTGTAGTACGTGCTAGACATAATTCTCAGCTCATATGAAAGCCAGATTCCCATGATCATGAAGAGTCCAATAAACAGTGGCTCAAGCCCAGATATGATTCTCTCTCGATTCATATCTCTCCTAACTCGCCGGAATCTATAAGCACTTCCCGCACACACCCCCTCTTCCCCAGAAATCCTCTACGGGGGCATGCTGCGCCCTCTCCTCCAGAAGACCCATGGAGAACACTCTCGTTCCTGCCAACGCCATGGCAGCTCGATAGGCTTCCACGTGGAAACCTCCCTGGCTGCCAACCGCCCCGAACTGTAACACCCACACCAGCTCCTCCCGCGACCATGCTCCCGTACTTGGATAAGGTTCTCAGGCTCGTTCGGATCCAGGATCTCCCACGAGGTCCCAGTATGACCTCACAGATTTCCACGTGGAAAGCATTCAGCTGCAGATCCTCTGCCTGCGTGCTCCGTCCAGCAGCACGGCTCGCGAAGATAGGGGTCTGTGCGGGAGGTACATAGCCAGAAAACTTCTTCCATCCAGTCAGCGGTATTAGAAGAGGGTTGGGAACAATCTCTGACAGCATGACCTCTTGGCACCTCCTCCTCCCCTGCCTCCCTCCTTGAGTCTATGAAGTGCGCTTTGTGTCCTATCATGTCGAGAAACGCCGGTTTCCACGTGGAAAGATTAAGATTTCCCAACCCTCTTATGAGTAGTGTAAGCCGTGATACGGGTTGGCGGGAGTTCTAGAGGAGAGAGAGAGAAAGAAGGAGGTCCTGACATATCCATCAGGACCTAGAGGACAACAGGTGTGTCTTGTTTCAGAAAACAAGATTTGAAGTAGAATCCACAAGACATCACATTATTATGATTTCCACGAAACTTAATAAGTTTGCCCCATCGGTCTGTATTGAGCCCATCTCCTCTGCAGTGAAGAGAGTATTAGGAAGTTTCTGGGAAAGACAATTGAGAGCGTGACGAATCTGACCGATACAACGCCGACAAAGGAAGAGGTTCTTGTCTGGTTCAGACAGATTGTCCGTGAGGAGGTCAGAAGGGCCCTTAGCGAGCTCACTCCCGAGGAGCGGAGGGCCCTCCGGGAGGACGAATAGATGCAGGCCTTGGCTCGCGATTCCTGCACGTGCACAGAGTGTGGTGCGCTTCTGATATCTCACAACGGGGCATGTGGCCATGGTTCTCGTCTTCTGGTGCATCGTTGCTCTTGCCCTTGCAGTCGCACTGTTTGAAGTTGAGGTGGTCTTCGATTCCCTAAAGATCGGATTGAGCTATATCTTCCCACCGCAATTCTTGCAGTGGGCGCGTCCCTGCTCGTTCTTCGCCCCGCAGTAGGGACAGACGACCAAGAAGACCTCTCTTGTTATTTCCTTCGACATAGTATCAGGCGTTTCGATTCCCTGATCTGCTGGATGTTTCTTCTTAGAGATAAAGAAAAGGATAGCTACGACAACGATTGTGGCAAGAGATAGTAATGCTACTTGGGGAATGACCACATGATCATCAGTCGATATGTCTGACGTAGTGGTATCACTGACATCATCTGTTGTTCCGGCCGTTGTCGTAGTGGTAGTAGTCGTGGTGGTTGGCTCTTCACCAAAATGAATATGAAAATATCGGCGGTTGTAGTAGTAATCACCATTGGTGGTGTTCACACAGACAGTCGCATTGGCAGAATTATGATACGGGTCCCAGTGTTCCGTCTGGAATCCTGACATACAAGAAGCTTGATTACTGCAGTTAAATCCGCTACTAGAATAGAATCCATATTCAGAAAGATGCCCTATCCTGCAGCTAACCTCGACCCATTTTGAGTAATCAAGGAGTACTGTGCCATTTACCTTGATATAGAGGTATACTCCGTATTCTTCTTCGCTAAGGTTGATGTCTTGATTCTGGTACAGGACATTCCATTCCGATTCTTCTGGCCAGTCTCCAAACCCACCGGCTGTTATTGCCCAATACACTTCAATAGATATCAAACTAGTTTCTGTGGCCCCATCCGGTACCGACTTGACTTCTAATGGTTCCACTATCAACATAATTGCTAAGAACAACAGTAACATTAAGCGACTGCGCCCACTCACTTCTACACCTACCTTCTCCTCTCTAGCACAAATACAGAAACGATGAATGACCACTTAAGGGAAGTGGCAGTTTCCTGTTTCCATTTGAATTGACGCTTCTCTTGCCACGATGCTCCGATGAAAGAGATCGACAGTCCCGCCGGATTGCCATTCTGCTACTTACGCATTCTTCCGATGGATTGACAGCTCTCTGGGTTGGCGGTCGCCAACTTCCTGGAGTATGATTCTAGAACACGTGTTCCAAGGGCCTCTGCTTTTACCAACGAGTTGGATTAGATGAGTTAGATAAGTGAGGTAAGTGAGGTTTCAGGGGATTTAGGAAGACACAATAGGAAGACTCTCCTAGAGACACCCGGCCACCAGTGACCGACGGTCTTGCCGGTATCAGCCAGATCCGGACCGAGGTTCCTGGTGTCCCCTCCTGATTTTCATTGAACTGACAGAAGCTGTCCAAATACAAACATAATTAACCGAGACCGAATCGTCTTCCCATTCACCAGAACATCAGATAGGCTATGATGTGATAGATATGGATGCTTATGAGAAGCTTATGGCAAGGATGAGGGAACTGACTCTTGTGAGTACAGCAAGGAACCAGATTCATTGGGATCTTGAGACCTACATGCCTCCAAAGGGTGTACAGCTCAGGAGCGAGCAGATATCCTATTTGTCGAAGATTGCTCACGAGATGTTTGTTGCCCCGGAAACTGGAGAAATGTTATCCGAGGCTGAGCGAATCAGCGGACTTGATGGAGTACAGAAACGAAACCTATACCTTGCAAGGTTAGGGTATGATCGACAGACGAAAGTACCCTCTGAGCTTGTCGCCAAGATTGCTAAACAGCAGGCACTATCAGTAGAAACCTGGAAGAAGGCAAAGGCAGCAAAGGATTGGAAGAGATTCGAACCAGAACTCGAGAAGATGGTTTCTCTCGAGCGCAAAAGGCACGAGTATATGCTGGATGTCAAGGGTGTTTCCAACATCTATGACTCGATGCTCGATGATTTCGAGAGAGGAATGACTCAAGACGACATAGACAAAGTCTTCGGTGAACTGAGAGATGGTCTCATCCCCCTGGTAAAGAAATGCGTAGAGGCCGCTTCAGATTTCGATGGAGAATTCAAGAGGCGACCAGTACTGGTAGCAACCCAAAGGAAGATTGCCGAGGACTTGGCAGAAGTAATCCAGTACGACATCAGCTCTGAAGAGGCGGGTGGCAGGATTGACGAGACTGAGCATCCATTCACGACAGGCTATTTTGATGATGTTAGAATCACCGTCAAGTACCATGCAAATAACGTGGCTTCGATGATCTTTGCGATTCTGCATGAGGGAGGGCATGCCTTGTACGAGCAGAACCTGAATCACGACTGGATGTACCAGCCCATAGGAGAGGCTGCCAGTATGGGGATCCATGAATCGATGAGCCGCTTTGTCGAGAACCTCTATGGTCGCTCCCCCGAGTTCTGGGACTACTACTACCCAAGATTCAGGACACTTACGGGGGACATCTTTGCTGATGTGCCAAAGGAAGACTGGGTAAAGGCTGTGAACCTTGTTGAACCGTCCAAGATACGAATCGAGGCAGACGAGGTCACCTATTCTCTGCATGTCATCATCCGCTTCGAAATAGAGAAGGCTCTCTTCTCAGACAAGATATCAATCTCAGAGCTTCCGCAGATTTGGAACGAAAAGTATGATGAGTATCTCGGTGTTGAGATCGAGCACGATGCAGAAGGTGTTCTTCAGGACACGCATTGGGCAAGCGGATACTACGGTTACTTCCCCAGTTATGCCATGGGAAACGTCTACGACGGGATGTGGTTTAACCAGATAAGCCAAGACTTGCCTGACTGGAGGAGGAACATTCCTAGCGGGGATTTCTCGGCAATCAAGAAGTGGCTTGTCGAAAACATCCATCGCCACTCCTCCATGTATGATCCCGCAGATCTTGTCAAAAAGGTTACAGGCAGCAGTCTCAAGGCAAAGCCCTTCCTGGACTACCTGAACGGTAAGTATTCAGATCTCTTCGGCATCTGAACAAAATCTGGGGGGCTTTTGGCCCCCTGAGATTCCTTTCTTCGTGGAGTTCTGCAAACCGTTGTCGAGTTTGTACGATCAGTTGATCTTCATCCTTCTTGCAGTTGACGAAAAGAGGTCTTGAAACGCAGGTCGAAGAGTCGTAGCTGTGAGTGGGTAACCAGGTATTGGCTTGCTGCAAACTCGCAGAAGATATTAGAGGACTCATAAGAAAAGAAAGCCTGCCATGAGGGAAATGTGTATAGAAACAGGGAAGCCGGTATTCAACCCAGGCGAATACGTTGAGGGTCATGTCATCCTGCGTTGCGATGACGGTTTCAAATGCAATCGCGTCACCATCCATCTGCAAGGCGAAGAGAAGAGCCGCGTGGTTCGAGGTTCAGGCGACAACAGGCGTGTATACAGGGAGAAGATTACTCATGTATCACAAGTTGTCGAGTTGATAACCGGCGCGCCCATAGAGTCAGGAGAGCACCACTACCCCTTTAGGATTAGACTTCCCGTTCAAATCCCGGGTTCGTATCAAGGAGTTCATGGCCGCGTAAGATATCAGCTTCGTGCGAAGACAGAAATCTCATGGGCCTTCGACCTCAAATCAAGCATTCCCATTAATGTTAGCCATCGCGTTCCGATTCTGAGCCCGAGAGCAAAAACGGCTCAGATTCTTCAGGACGGGCAAGACATGGTCAGGATCGAGATTCCGGAAGACCTAGTTCGTTATGATGAACCGTTCACTTTCCGATATCACATTCAGGGAGACCCTAACATGAGAGGAATTAGAGCCGAACTCCTGTATATTGAGAGAGTTGCACCTCGGGGAGTGAAAGCAAAGGCCCGAAGGAAGTTTCTGGAACACTTAACAAAGAAAGAAGAACTGACGGGAAAGCATTGGCACAATCTCTCATTCATGTTCTCAAGCAGGTGGCCAGCTGCCTTCCACTCTTCACTCATCCATGCCTCCTACTTCCTGAGAATTGTTGTAGACATTCCATGGCGACTGGACGAAGAAGCAATGATCCCTATAAGATTCTCAGGAAAAGAGAGGTTTGTGCCAAGCGGCGAGGATTACGAGTCTTTAAGCAAAAGATACAGAATCGTCTTTGGCGATGAGTGAACACGAAAGAAGAATGAGAGGAGGGCGCTTCCGCCCTCATACACCGCAACCGAAGTCAGCCAACAACTGTGAAGTCATCGAAGGCTATGGTCGGGTTCTCGATTGCCCAAGGCACCACTTCAACATCACTTCCAACATGAGCGATGCTCTTGAATCCGCGATAGAAGTCGCCCGAAACTGAAACTGGCTGAACAGATCCTTTCATCTCACCATTCTCAATGAGATACACGGCGTTGGCGACAACTGAGAACTCGCCAGTGGCGACGCTCGTATGAAAGATTCCGAGAGGGAAGCCGTCGATGACCAATGCTCTTCCGTCTATTGAAGCAATTATGTCTTCTTGACTAAGCCTTCCAGGAGAAATGGTAAGATGTTTGACGGTCACACCTACAGAGTCTTCATACGGTGTAGCTCCACCAAACTCACCGCCACCTCGAGTACAATTTCCGGTTGATTCAACCCCGAAGGCACGAGCCCAGTAGCTATCAAACAGGAACCCCTTCAGGACGCCTCCATCGACAATCACGTTCTTCTTCTGACCGTGTCCCTCATAGTCAATAGCATTCGTTCCCAGAGACTCGGGTTTCTGACCATCATCAACGACGGTAAGGCTCTCGTGAGCAACTGTGTCACCAATCATGTCACTGAGCGGCGAGATACCCTCGACTACAGGCTGTCCAAGCACCGACCTACCTAAGCTTGATTGGATGTACATCGCAGCTGGTATGGGACGCCAGATAGTAGTCATCTTCCCTGTATAGTCAAGCTTCTTCGCGCCCAGAAGACCAACTGCCTGTTCTGCAGCTTCTTTCCCCAGGTTCTCTATCTCGAGGAGTCGGTCTCTCGCCACGTCAAAACGGAACGAACTGCGTCGTTCCTCGCCTTGAATAGCTTGAACATCCACCATACATCTGTTCTCGCCAAAACGTGTGGCAGCAAGTAGACCTCGAGTATTGCCAACCGCATATCCTCCATAGCTTGCTGACGCAGAGGCACTGAAGACCTTGGCTCGCTCATCTGCAGTCTTGGCCTCTTCAATCATGGATTCGCTTGCCTTGATCAAGTCATCAGTCCCAAGGTCAAGAATTCGCTCATGGAACTTTCCCTCCTTTCCAGGCTCATTTGGATCACAGAAGCCTTCAAATCGGTCATCTTCTACCTTGATAGACGAAGCAATGCTATGCGCCTCTTTGACACTCAGCTTCACCCTCTCAGCAGAAACACCACTTGCGCAGGCAAAGCCCACTGTGTTTCCGATTGCTGCGCGCACGGTGTTACCGGCGATAGCTCCATCCTTTGCAGAAACAATTCCCTGGTCGATTTTAGCCTCCATAGAGTTATTGAAGTAAACGAACACTTCAAACTCTGTACCCGCATCAAGAGACCTGGCATACTTGAGAGCGCTGTCCGTTGTCGCAATAAGCTCGTCCTTTATTGAATCGTATTCCATCCTCAAGAACCTCCTAATCAGACTGTCCTCCAAATGTGACATCGTCAATGACAACTTTCGGTCCTCCAAGACCGGTCGGCAGCGGGAATTGATCTCCTTTCCCGCACCCCCCAAAGTACCCGCTGAACAATCTCAGCTGGTCGGTCGCTCCCACAACATTTCCGAGAAGCTCAAGGATGTTACCAGAAAGTGAAACTTCACGGATAGGATACTGGATTTCGGCGTTTTCGACCCAATAGCCTCGTATAGCCTTGAACAGAAAACTGCCATCACCCGTGACTTGGCCACCAGATGTCTGGATGGCATAGACGCCCGTGTCCAATAGCTCAAGCGCTTCATCATCGCTCAAGTCGCCCGGAGCAACGTAGGTGTTAGTCATCCTCGGAATCGGTGGAAAAGTGAAATTGACCGCTCTAGCATTACCTGTGGGTTGCTGTCTTAGTTTCTGAGCTGTCCCTCGGTTATGCAGGTAGTGCTTGAGCACACCCTTGTCTAACACAGTAGTCAGGCTACAGGGTGTTCCTTGATCGTCAAAAGGAACCCAGAGGCCTCCGTACTCCTCAATGTCAGGTACACCACCATCGATGATTGTTGCGTGCTCTGTACCAAGAGGGGTGTCCAGTTTATTTGTGAGGGGCGAAGCTCCCATCACTACGAAGTCCCCCTCACTCAGGTGGCCAAACGACTCATGAGCAAGGACACCAACTAGCCGCTCTTCGCAGAGTGCTCTGAACTTCCCTGCGGGGCAGGCCTTGGCCTTCAACTGCTCGGTAGCTCGCTCCCCTGCTTCCCGCCCTAAATCCTCCGGCATATGACCCTTCGTCCCATACTCCTCGAGCCCCCAACTTCCACCATGGCCCTCATGGCCCATCACCATGGCTCCACTTTCAGTCCGCGAAGTCACGGTTATCCTCAGATCGGCGACCAAGAAGTCCCAGTCAATTTCAGATCCGTCGCTATTCACGAGCATCTTCTTGCCGTAAAGCTCACCGTAGAGCCCTCGGATATTCCGGACGTTCTCTCCATATTTCCGAGCCTCATCAACGCATCTACTCACTAGGTCGGTCTTGAATCCGATACCTTCGTCACTCGGATGAACCTTGGGCCTGACCGAGTCGGATGCCTTACTAGTCACAGCTGGTCGTCCTTCAAAAGGCAGCTTAAGACTCGCTGCGCTTGTTGAGGCCTTGGCCATCTTGTAGGCTCGTTCAGTAGCAGTAAACACGTCGCTCTTATCCGGACTGGGTGTGAATGAGAACCCCGAAACGCCATCCACATAGCATGTAATACCGAAACCCATACGTGATTTCACTTGAATGTCCTTCCACGTATCGTCACTTCGCTGCAGAGTCCGCAGTGTCAAATCCTCATACCGAGATTCTACGAAATCAGCACCTAGGACTTCTCCCTTCTGGACTGAATCCTGAAGCAGTTCAAGCATTACCAATCAACCTCTCATTTTCAGACTAAAGATAGGATGGTTGGAAAGGTGATAACTACTATAAAATGGAATGGTTAACGCGGGTCAGGCGTGGTCAGCTCGGGTCTTCAGAGGGGGATGGGATACGTACATTCTCTTTGCAAGCGCCGCAAAGACATCCTCAACATTCTCACCCGACTTGGCACTGGTCTCATGAAATGGCCAACCAATACTCTCTGCAAAGGACCTGCCTTCGATTCGCGGCACCTCTCTTGAACCTGCCTTGTCAATCTTATTACCAATCACGACACCCTGAAGCGACACCCCGTTTGGCTCTTCGATGTGTTCCTTCAGTTCCACATGCCATGTCTCTAGATTCTCAAACGAATCACGACAGGATAGGTCATAGACAAGTGCGGCACCATGAGCTCCCTTGTAGTATTGCGTCCTGAGGTCCGTGAAATCGGACTGGCCCCCTAAATCGATCATGGTCATGATAACTGGAGTCTTTCCGTCCACATTCAGTGCCACAGCACTCAGGTCAACACCTACAGTTGCGGTGTAGTCAGGGTCAAAATCCTCCAGAAGAAGCCGACGGATCAACGATGACTTTCCCACATTGGCATCGCCCACTAGTAGTAGCTTGTAAGCTGGAACAGACACGACTCTGATCACCATATCGTCCTACGATTCTCCACTAAAAAGAGTCTGTGATATCGAACCAAACTTCAAATCATCTTTGCCCATGCTCTTGGCTGGAGCTGGTAGTACTGATGCTTCTTCAATGGTGAGAGAGCAACGTACAAAAATAGCACTGCGGAGGGCTCTTTCGAATCATCCATGACATTCCTGAACTACGAAGGAAGCATCTGGAGACCCCCCAGCGAAGCCCGGAGTCTCATTCTACAAGCCACCGTTGGTTGCTCTCACAATGCATGCACCTTCTGCGTTTCTTACAAAAACAAGAGATATCGAGTAAGGGGAGCCGAAGGTATACAGGGCGATCTGAAGTCACTTCCTCACAGTGTGAAAAGCAGAACAAGCAGGGTCTTCCTCGCCGACGGAAATGCCCTCGCCATGAATTCAAATGAGCTTCTTGATGTCCTCGCGATTCTCAGACAAGAACTGCCGGCTCTTGAGAGAGTGGGGACCTATGCCTATGCAAAGGATGTCCGGAACAAGTCAGTCAGAGATCTCATAGCACTACGCGATGCAGGTCTCGGAATAGTGTACCTAGGATTGGAGACTGGCGATGATGAGCTCCTCAGATGGGTCAGAAAAGGAGTGACAACAGAAGAGAATGTCCAGGCATCGCTCAAGATTCGGCAAGCCGATATCCCACTTTCAATCACCATTATCCTTGGACTGGGAGGGGTCGAGAAATCAGAACAGCATGCGGTATCCACCGCGATTGCACTGAACCGGATTGACCCTGAATACGTGGGAGCACTGACATTGATGATTCCCCCTGGGACGCCGATGTATGAACTGGTCAAGAGGGGTGAGTTCCAATCCATGAAGCCCTTCGACACATTGAAGGAACTGAGGATGTTGATACGTCATCTTGACGTGTCCAACTGCATCTTCAGAACAAACCATGCCTCAAACTACCTTCCTCTGCGCGGGACACTCAACAGAGATCGAGCTAGGCTTCTAGAGCTGCTTGATGACGCCATCGAGTCAGGAGATGAGCGGCGTCTTAGACCAAGTCATAATCGAGGCCTCTGATATACGCGCTCTCGGGATTCAAACCGTTTTTACTCGGGCACGAAAACGCCACTCATGGGTGTGACTTCAAGACCCCTCTTTCTCAGTGCTTTCACAAACGGTGCAATACCAACAGAGTCCGAGGCCATGTGACCGGTGGCAACAAGATTACCAGCTCCACTGTATTCCTTCAGTTTCTGCTTGTCGGAGGAGCTGAGATGCATGTAGATGACAGTAGATACACCATAGTCAAAGTATGCCTTGGCAACGTCAGCACCACCATTTGTCCCTCCAGCCATGGCTACTACCCACCGCCCCAGTAGGTTATCAGAAGACCCGACATACACCTCAGGCTCAGTCAGGCCCATCTGCATCTCTGGTAGTTCCATCATGGCATCAATAGCATCAGTGACCTTCGGACACTCCAGCTCCTTGTCGACTCTTGTAATAGCATCGCTGAACCGTCGCCGACAGATGATATCCAAAGGAAGATGTATGTTCATGAACGGCATATTGAGAAGTCTGGCTGCAGAAACGACACGGTCATAGTTGCTGACATGTGAACCAACTTTCACAAGTTCTAGCCTTGGCTGAATGGCCTTCTCAGCTATGTGCGGGGGCACTCCTTCTTCTATCATCTGATGAATCTGACGCGGCACAACCTCCTCGAAGTGAATCCTCGAACGACCACCGGGAGGATGATGGGCTATAACGAGGTCGTAGCCGAGTTGCTTTGCGAGAAGCAGTTCTGCGGTATCCATGTCTATGCCGAACAGAGCGCGCTTCAGATTCTCTCCAGGAACATGGATTGCAGTGTCCCCCGGAACATCTTCGAGTTCAGCCATCTCTAGAGCCAAATTGAGTATCTCATCTGTGTTCATCACTGTCACCATTTCTATACGCTAGCAAAAGGCTCGCTCAAACAGAATGTAAATCCTTCTCTGTCACGATGAACTGGCTCAGTAAGCCTGAATCATCGCGCAATCAGAGAATCTCTCGGCAGAAAACGGCTAACTACTTAAGCCAAAACATACCAGTTTACACGAACCTGTTCAAGTCCAGCGGAGAATCAACTCATGACCGATAAGATATACGTCATTTCATGTACACAGGACCTTACCTCCATAGGACTAGACCGTGTGAGGACTGCGGTGGATGGCCTTGCCGCAAGAGAACTGAAGCTCGATTGGAACAGAGTGAAACTGGTCCCGGTTGTTGCGACTGATAAAGCAAACTTCGAGGCAGGAGAAGTAAAGCTCTTGGACATCCGTCCGATTGAGGTTCCTGCAAATGCGATAGTCCTAAACTCCTTCTGGGGTGTCAATGGTATGGGACATCTCTACTGCATCGGATCAATGGAGTTCGGCCGCGTTGATGAGAAGAGGACTGCAATGAAAGCCATGTTTCAATCCAGGATTCGTTCAGCTGTTCTCAGGGGAGACCTACTCGGACAAGTGATGATTGTCCCGGGTGAGTCAGGATAGAAGAAGGTCTTCAGAGACGAAGCACTCAGCTTTGACGCTTACATGCTGATGATCTTATCGTGTTCCTCCATGAGAAGGTCGACTACCTTGTCGTACTCAACCAAAACAACATCCGATATCATTCGCGATAGGATCCCACGCTCCTCAGCATGAGACCTGCTAACATAGACTGGAATGCCAAGCTCAGCCAAGTCTCTGGAGTGGACACATCCGCAATCTGCAAGGAAGACTCCATCTTGAATCAGAAGCACACTGACTTCATTTCCTCCGGAACGCAACGAATTCACAAGCTCATCTAGGCTTGTACACTCCGATGATAGCCAAATCAGGAATCTCAATCTACTAGCCTCCTTAGAATGTTACTACAACATCGTTCTCTTCAAATGCCCGCCCCACAGCATCAGAATCAAGAATATCTATTCCCTCTTGAAGCTCGTCTTCTCTGATTGAACGTTCATCCATTGATGCCTTGCTAACGCATGTCTTTCCGCCGAAGCTCTCGTAGGTGGACTTGAACAGCTTGATTGGTTTCTGGTCCATCGACTTCAATGCGGCATATACCCCATCGTCAACGAGGAGAATAGTTGGACTATGATCCATACCAAACATACCAACCGCAGCCCTCCAACCTTCGAAATTAATAACCGTACCGAACGGTCGCCTTCGAATAAGAATCAATACTTTCTTTTCTGTGAACTCCAACAAACTACCTCCTATAATCCAAGTGTCACGAACCGATCTGATTCGCCTACTATCTCTGCTAGCTCCGTGAGCCCCGTTACTTCAACACCCTCAATGAAGTCCGTACCTAGTTGATCAAATCCCCGCGCGGCAGTGCACAATCCACACGCCTGAAAGACTACGCCCAGATCAGCGAGCTCCTGGAAACGAACACTCAGCGGAACTTCAGGGTCGACATCTTGCCCCCTCTTGGCGTTGAGGACTGCGTCCACAAAGAGGAAGACTTTGACGTGATACCCCTTCGCCACGGCCGACTTGGCTAGCTCATAGAGAGTCTCACTATTCTGATAAGTGTAAGGCCCGGTCAATAAAAGAATCCCAAGAGTAGTCATATTTCCAGAACACATCCAAGTCTGAATCACTATTCGTCTGAAACCGTGTTTTAAAAAGAATCCCCTGTGGCCACCTTGGGGTCTACACTCAACAACATTCATAACACAATGCCCGACCGCATCCTCTAGCTAGATTCGAGGTGTCCATAGGATGAAAGATTCAATCGAACTTGAGTTCAAGAAAAAATCAGGGTCTGTCTCACGAGAACACCTAGAACCAGAGGACCACAGCCTTGATTTGACTGGAAGAGGCATGACCGAGATTGACCTCAAGCCTCTCAAAGAAGCAAAGAATCTTCAAGAATTGATTCTGCGAAGAAACAAACTCACCGAACTAGACCTGAACCCTCTGTCTGAGTGTGCTAGTCTCCGACTCCTCGAACTATCACGTAACGAACTGAAGGAACTAAACCTCAGCCCCCTCGCCAACCTGAGGAACCTTGGAGAAGTCAGTCTTGGAGGGAACAAGCTTGCAAAACTTGACCTCACTCCACTCGCAGCGTGCAGCTCGTTGACCAGGTTACGGCTCTTCAATAACCTGCTTACTGAAGTAGATCTTGCGTTCCTCAAGAGGACCTCGAAATTCCAAGACCTTGACCTCCAGAATAATGAAATTGCTGCTATCGATCTTAGCCCGCTATTCCACTGCAAAAATCTTGAACAGCTCAATCTCATGTACAATCAGCTGATTCAGTTAGATTTGACTCCTCTCGGTAATTGCACGCGGTTGAAATTCCTCTATCTTCATCACAATGAACTGCAAAGCATCAACTTGGACACATTGGCAAACTGTCCAGAGCTGACAATCTTGCGCTTAGGGAGTAACGACCTAGAAGAAATCGACCTAAGTCCTCTCAGTGAATGTAAATCCCTCAAGCGTATCGGTTTGGCGATGAACGGCATTAGCGAATTGGATCTTAGTGCTCTGGCAAACTGCAAGGAACTGAGGGTCATCGATGTTGCAGGCAATCAACTCACCGATATTGACCTTAATCCTCTGGCCGATTGCACTAATCTCGAAGAGGTCTATCTGTTCTCCAACCATCCTCAGGAGAACCAGTTTGATGAGCTGAACCTGGGTCCTCTGTTCCAGTGCAAAGAACTGGTTGACCTCGGAATCCCGGCAGATGTTGACCTCATTGCAGACGAAAACTTGAAAGACCAAGATGAATTTCCACTCGCCATCGGAGAACTCATTGAAGAGAACAGAATCCGTTGGGAATAGGTCGTAGAATCTCGCCAAAGATATTTGCAATAGCAAAGCCAATATAGCACCCAGTGTACGAGAATGAGAACGGAGGTATCTAAATGGTTGTAGAGATGGATGAAGGAACCCGAGAACAAGTACAGGAGATGTTTCTCGACCTCGAGCATGATGTTACTCTTCATGTCTTTCTGAAAGACCACGATTGCCTGTACTGCAATGATACTCGAGAAATCGCCAAACAGATAGCAGAGCTGTCAGAGAAGATCAGTGTTGAAATACATACGGGGTCACTCGACGACCCTTTGGCCAAGAAGCTCAGAGTGCGATTCATCCCAGCCATCGTAGTGCATGGAGAAAAGGAATACAGCATTCGGTTCTATGGTATTCCCGCTGGACACGAATTTGGGGCCTTGGTTGGAACAATTGTCGATGCGTCAACAGGAGTTCCATCTCTCCCTCCAGACATAGTTGAGGACATTCGAGCAATAGACAGAGAAGTTCGTATTCAGGTCTTCACAACGCCACAGTGTCCCTATTGCCCCAATATGGTTCGTATGGCGAATCAGGCTGCGATCCTCAACCCACTCATCGGAGCAGACATGATAGAGTCGCTGGAATTCAAGGAGCTCGCTCAAGAATACGAGGTCTTCGGCGTACCCAAGACCGTGTTGAATGAAACAACTTTCATCGAGGGAATGGCAACCCCCGAGATCTTCATCAACAAGCTCTATGATGCAATAGACTGAATGAAGAAGGCACATAGACAGATCTACTCTTGTTGCCATGTGAACACGAAATCGCGTTCATTGACATACCTATAGGCCTGGTATGCAGCATGGACACCTTCACCAACCCCCGTTATGGCCTGCTTGAACTCGGTGTTGACAACATCTCCAGCCGCAAACACGCCGTCGATGTTCGTACGACTACTTCTATCAATGATAATCTCACCTTTCTCATTCGTTTCAACCCCCAGTTTCTTTGCCAAATCAGAACGAGGGATACCGCCGATAGCGATGAAGACCCCGTCCACTGGAAGAGTGGTCGACCCATTGTGAGGACGGTCCAGCTTCACGGCTTTGACTCGGTTCTCCCCCACAATCTCAGTGACATTGGTTTCGGTGATGACCTCTATTCGACTATCTTTCTCGACTCGCTCGGCGTTGATTGGCTCAGGACGTATCTTCTTGCCTCTATAAATGAGATAGACCTTTGGGCAATACTTCGCAAGTAGCAAAGCCTCCTTTGCAGCTGCGTCGCTTCCCCCCACAACTGCCACTGTCTTATCTTTGAAGAGCGGAGCATCACATAGAGCGCAATAACTCACGCCGCGGTTACGTAACTCGTCATGTCCCGGAACCTCAAGCTCTCGCTCCCGCATGCCTGTCGCGAATATCAGGGACTTCGCCAAGAATGTCTTCTTATCTGTCACGACATAGAAACAATCCTGTTCACAACGGAACACATCGGTGACATTGCCGGTCTCGAGATCGACCGGGTAATCAAGGGCGTGTTCTTTGAGTTTATCTGCGAGTTCTGTTCCCGTCAGCATGACGAAACCAGGGTAGTTAGCAACCTCGTTGGTTTCAGTTATGGTGCCCCCCTCAACATCACCTATAACGACGACACTCATGTCAAGGCGAGCAGCATACATGGCAGCAGCATAGCCGGTCACACCTGAACCAATCACAGCCACATCATACATAACTCATTCCTCCATTTTCCGCTTCATTCTCCTTTCTATTCGCCTATCAAATCCCACGAATACATCTCCGCCGATGACGGTGACAGGAATGGCCTTCTGACCACTGACATCAATCATCTCTTCGAGAATCTGTTCCCCATCGAGGACAGACTTCTCTTCAACTTCGAGACCGGCCTCTTCAAGGAACGACTTGACCTGGGCCGAATGAGGACATTCGGGAGCCATATAGAGAGTTACTTTTGCCACGCTGGACACACCACTTCTTCGAGATTTCTTTTGCAGAGTAACTGTTGATGACTGAAATACATTGCGACATGGCAGAGGCCGATGGGTAGAAGATTAGCGGTTTAAATGACGGATTAAGCCATATCCCGAGTATATGATGGCGAAATCGAGTAACTTGAAGAGGGATGCTGCCCGGTGCCGGGTCTCACATTACGCTCCCGATGGCCTATCAAGGAATAATCTCTGAAGACCACCAAGACCTGAGCTTTTTAGATGCAAGCTAGCGAACAGTCTTAAGTGGACAGATAACCGATAAGAATAGTCAAACACCTGTGAGGAGTTCGCTCGAATGAACAAGGAACAAACGCTGGAATTCATTGACAAACAGATTGAGCTTGAGAATAGGATTATCGAGATCATCGAAAAGAATACAGCGAAACTGGGCAATGATTTCGTAAAGGATATGCTGCTTGCAATATCACAAGACTCGAAAAAACATGCCGCATTACTGAAATCTCTCAGGACAGCAGTGAAAGGCCCTACACCTTTCATCAGCACCGGCGAAAGAGATGAGATCAAGAGAGGTATTGAGAAGCACATAGAACTGGAGCAGCATGCAATAGACACCTACAAGCAACTCGCAGACGGCAGCGATAACAAACAAGTCAAGACAATTGCCCTAACCATCAGAGAAGACGAGCTGCGACATCACGCATTGCTCAAAGACCTTCATAAAATGATAGTAGAGCCCGAAACACTGACTGAAGATATGCTATGGGACATCATGTGGAAAGATACTCCTTGGAAAGGCAGTCCGGGTGGCTAGAAATCGCAGCGAATCTTATGCGAATGTCTAATCTTTTCTGCTGAAACGACAATATACTATAAGCACCTTTCACACCGTCCAGCCAAAGCAATGACTATCTTTAGAAGCTGATACGAGAAGGACCAGAGAGAGTTCCGTGGACGTTCCTTGTCTATTCTGCTCAGCGATGTAGCACTCATGTTGACAATACATGATGGAAAGATATTAGTGTTGAATACAGAGTAAGAACGCGGTACTCTGGAGTGCATGTGCAAGTGGTGGCAAGAACCCCCTTCAAGTTGGCAAGAGCAAATGAACCGGCAAGCAAAATCGGAAGGTACTGAACAGACCAACAGAACACTCTTCAGAAATACAGTTGAAGATATTCTGCTTCCAATAGTGGAGCTGGACCTCGATTACAGAATCATGTATGCCAACAAGAACGCCAGAAGACTTCTCTGTATTGACGATTCTGATCTCCAACATGGGATCAATGCCACGAGCATGGTTTCGTCAGAAGAGAAGGGTTTAGTGGAGAGAGGTCTGAAGGCTCTCCTTGATGGGGCAGAGCCCACACCAATCACTCTCAAGGTCAATCGCAAAGATGGCGCTGAGATTCTCACAGAAACCTGGGCTGAGTTGGTATTTGAGGAGGGAAATCCGGTTGGTTTTGTGGTCTATGTTCTTGATTTGACTCGGCGGTTGGCGATTGAAGAGAAATTCCAAGAGAGGGAGGGTATCTTCCAGTTCATCATAGAATACTCAAGCTTTGCTGGTATCTTCGTGGTCAACGACAACTATCAGTTCGAGTATGTTAACGACAAACTACTTGATATGCTGGGACTCACTCGTAGCGAAGTCCTCGGGCACGACTTTCGAGAGTTCCTTCATCCGGATAGCATTGATTTGGTAGCGGAGAGATACGTGAAACGGCAAAGGGGAGAAGAAGTACCTCGCGTATACGAGTTCAAGATTCTTAGAAGTGACGGAACGCCCCGAGATGTAGTTATCAGCAGTGCTGTCATGGTGACAGGAGAAGACTCTGTGAAGACCGTCGCACAGATTCAAGACATTACCGAACAGAAAGAAGCACACAGGGCATTGCAAGAGAGCGAACAGAGATACCGCAGGCTCCTTGAAACCATGGACTCCGGCTTCTGTATTGATGATGATAGGGGGAAGACGCTCCTCGTCAATGACGCGCTATGCGAAATGCTGGGCTACAGCTCGCCAGAAGACCTGATCGGTAAATCCATAACCAAGTGGACCTATGGATGGACAGATAAAGAAGTCGAAGAAAAGATCCGGGAACGCAGGAAGGGAGAGGCGGATCATTACGAAATCGAACTGCTGCACCAAGATGGGCACATAATCCCGGCAATTGTTCATGCGTCACCTGTGTTCGGACCGGACGGAGAGTATCAGGGCAATTTTGCAGTCTTTACAGATGTATCTGAACTCAAGAATGCCGAGGCTGAGGTGAAGTTCCTGCTAGATCTCTTGCTCCATGATATAGGGAACCAGCTGCAGCTGATTGTGGCGGGCGCTGACCTGCTTGACGATGACTCCAGAAGTAATCAGATTAAGAATGCGCGGCAGTATGTTTTGGACGGAGCCAGTAGGTGCCTTGAACTCATTGACAATATCAGACGGGCAGAGAGGTTCAAGAGCGAACCGTTGCATCCAACAGATGTAGCAAGCCTGCTGCTTTCCCAAGCACGTCTGTTCGCAAGCCAGTACAACGTAACACCAGAGATCTCGGGTCTTCCAGACAACGTGAGGGTGATGGCTGATAGTGCTCTTGGGCATCTCTTCTGGAATCTAATGGAGAACAGCATCAAACATAATCCTGGTGATGACAAGAAAGTCTGGATATATGGAGAAGACCACGGTGATTTCTTCGAGCTCAGATTCAGTGACAATGGACCAGGCATGAGTGACAAAGAGAAACAGCACCTCTTCAGGCTCTCGAGACGCTCAGCTGGTGTTGGTCTGCACCTCGTTCGACGGATTGTCCGGAAATATGGCGGCCGTATTGAGCTGGAGGACCGCATTGATGGGCATCAAGAGAAAGGTCTCAGTGTTAGCGTCTTCTTGCGTACTGCGAAGTGAATCTGCCCGATGGTTCAAGCCCTCAAAGCATTCGTGCCACACCCAAAACAGTGAGGTAACCCATTCACTCGGCAAACCTGCTTATGATCTCAAGGAACTTGTAATCAAGACTCTCGATGCCGATTCCAGTCTTCGCGGATATAAGCTGGGTTTTCATCCCGTATGGCTCCGCAAGGCGATCCATCTCATCTTGGACTTGATTAAATGGAGCATCCAGAAGGTCAATCTTGTTTCCCACGAGAACGAAGCGTTCACCCGCACCGTCTGAGAAGCTGAGCGTGCTATTCTGCTCTACTGTCGGAATCCAATAGCCGAAGATTGCATCCAGAGTGGCCATCTTGGAGACGTCAAAGAAGAAGGCGCCTATCTTAGTTCCACGAATCATCCCTTTCAGTGCTTCAATGAAGCGCAATTGTCCCCCGAAGTCCCAAAGGCTCAGGGTCACTGTCATGCCACTGGGTAGATCCACACGCTTCGTGTCGAAGCTTGCACCAACAGTGGTCTTCAGCGAGCTTGGGTCCGGAAAACTGCCAGTTGTCCAGCGGGCAGTGAACGAAGTCTTCCCGACTTCGGTCTCCCCTAGTACTACTGCTTTTATTATGGCCATCTGTGCACCTCGGTACTTCTGTCCGCACCTTGCCTACCCAGTAGTATCATTAAATCTTACCTTGTATCTCCAACGACTCTTCTCGGACTGCTTGACAACATCAGGCTGCCAAGTATAACAATCAGAGCTAGAACAACGAGGTACGGAAGGTCGTCAGAGAAGAATACGGCAGCCGCAGTGGCCAACGCAGAGAATGCAAAGGACATGAAGTTTCGTGCTGCCCGTTGAGAGCCCACTCGACGCAACCGCCTGACTACTAGCATGTAACCGACCACACCCACTAAGATTACGCCGATGAGGTATGGGAAGAGGTCATTGTACACCCATCGATATGCGAGTCCAAGAGAATCCAAGCGAATTACAGGATTGGCTAGAACCACCATCACGGCGACGAATACCAGCAGCCCTCGCCGCAAGTAGTTAACAGCCCTCTTGCTGATAACAGAGTAGAATCCTCCGATAACAAAGGCTGCAGTCCCAGTCATGCCGAGAATCCATTGAGTATACGAGAGCAAAGGATCCTCGCTGATACCTGTCAGCAGGAACATCGGATAGAACAACATATGCAATATGAGCAACCCAGCAATTGAAACAAGCGTAAGCGCCATGTAAAGGGGGATGCGTGCTTTGGTTTCAGCAGATTGCTCGAGGAAGAAGTCGACTGAACCAGTCGAAGCTGCCACTATTATGCACGTTGCGAATACAAAGATTGCAATCTGAAGGTCGACCGCCGCCGAATGAGTGAGAAGTGCAGCAAGTCCGATTGAAGCAGCTGTCATGACCGAAGTGAAGATTATGAAGTAGGTGAGGATTCGTCGCCAGGGCTTCAGCATCGAGATCATGATGGACGAGGCCACCATCCCAGGCAGGAACAGAATCAGAAAGAGATTGAAAGAACTCAAGTCAATCTCTTGGGCAAAGACCCCCTGCGTAATTATCGACCAAGACGCAAGAAAAGCACCGAGAAGGAGAAGCAGACCCACGGTGAAAGGCGAAGGAGAATCATACGTCAACCATGCGCCAAGCAAGACTGCAGTTGTAACCGCGATGGTCAGAGCGGTGGCCAGAACTGGCGAAACTTCAGTTGGACTCTGCATGGCGACCAATGCCGCTGCAACAAGTGCGAATACGGCAACTAGATAGATGCCCCGATGTGCCCTTTTACTATCGGTGGCAACGTGCACCTCTGACACTATGATGAATACCAAGAACAATGCAATCCACGTTCGTTGTCCAATGGTACCGGCCACGAAGGTCGTATTGATCACTATTAGGCCAAGTGTAAGCGAAGCGGCTCCGAAGAAGACAAGTGCCCTGAAGGTTGAGGAGGCCACATCACCACGAATACGGTAGATTGATCTTCCGAACTCAGCAGCTGAGAAAACAAGAATGCCGGCTGTGACTACGGATCCAATTTGCACTGCCAAGGTGAAATCCATTATGCGTTATCCTCTCCTGCTAACGGAATGGTCGGACTCTTGAGTCGAGTCAGAGTCCTGAAACCGCTCGGGCTGCTTGCTAGCAGCATTAATGCTACTGCAACCATGATGGACAGGACCAGAGGTGGCCACATCATCCACATCATGTCTGAAAACATCGCAGCCAACCCAGCACCCAGAGAAGCGAAGATAAACATGATAAAGCGAGCTGCTGCTGAAGTGGATCCTGTCTTCTTCATCCGGGCCGCCACTCTTACGAATGCTCCAGTGGCAATCACAATCAATACGGCCAAAGGCATATAGAGAAGGGCGAGCTCGTACTTGTCTCCCCGTACAAACGGATGACCGAGAACAATCAAGACAAAGCCGATGAATGTCAGAGAATCTATGGTCGTAGAAATGGCCTTCTCGCTGGCACTCGTCGAAATCGCAGCGAGCAGGAGACACGAAACGCCTGCAACTCCAAGAACCCAGTCAACAAACAGGAAATGCACATCCCAGACATTGTCTGCAATTGTCAGCCCCTGAGCTACGGCGTGGTTCCAAGCTATGGCCCACGCATTGCTGTGAGTGATAACTAGGAGGCATATTGCCACTTGGGTAGCAGCAATGAATGCCGGCGTTCTTGCACCGGTGATAGAAGCTTGTTCCAAGAAGTAATTCAGAGGGTATAGCGCTGCAAGCGCTGCTGCAGCAGCTGCAAGAACATATCCATATATCTGGGGTTCATTTGAGAGATATGAAACAATAGTCAATGACATGCCTACGGATAGGGCCAGAAACACTATTGATAATACAACCATGTAACGCCATGGGCGGGACATCCCAGCAAAAATGGCAGCTGGAACAACGACGGGGATTATGATTATAATAAAGTATTCAGGAGCAATTCCGAGAATACCTGTTGATGCCAATACATAGGTCGAGATTGTTGCGAGTAAGAGAACAATCAGCGAAATACTGAACGGTGACGGAGAGGTGAGAATCAGCTTAACGCCAAGCAGAAAAGCTACACCAAACATTCCCACCAATAGCGGACCAGCCAGTAAGGCTCCCACTTCGGGTACTGCGAATTTCAACAACACAACAAGAAACATGACAACTACAGACGAAACCGTTCCAATGAAACGAGTGTCGGCATCATCACTCAGCAGGCTAACCTCTGAGTTGATTATAAGAGAGGCGAAGATAACAAGCCAGATATCGATCAGGATGACTGCTATCGCTGCAGTGAACCCCACCAAGACGATCATAGAACCTGCCGCACCCATGAGAAGAAGCGATCTTTTCACTGGAGAGGACAGACGGTCCCTGAGTCGCATGTATGCCCGGGCAAATAGTATCAGAGAGATGATTAGAATGAATGTTGCAATAGCGCCGCCAACAATAAAAGCTAGCCTGAAATCCATTCTTTCTACCTCCAAAGATCTCCGATTTCCTTTCCGCGCTTAGACACCAGGTCAGCGATACTACCGGACAATTCCTCGTCAGATGCCTTTGGCGTGTTCGCCAGCATCTTGAGTGCGTCACCCGTTTCCCGTTCAGCATCACCCTGACAGATGAATAGATCCTCTTTCACAACGCAGTAACCTATAACTCCCTTCTCGGATTTCATGAACATGGGTTGTCCCTTGGCGGATGGGGTACCCGACCGTTCAAGAGCAGTTGAAACAAGCTGGACGATTCCAGTCAGAAGTGCAATCCGCTCTTCTTCCTTTTGATCTCGCGGATAGATAACTTGAGTGTCAAGGTTCTCTAGATTGACACGAGCAACAAGATGAATGACCATCATCGCTCACCCCCGAAGGCCCTCTTCAACCAGTCAATCTCTGAAACCTCTGTCTTGTTGCCTGAAACCTCGGCCTTCGTCATGGCCACAACTACGTCACGAACCCCAAGTCCATCCCCCATATTATAGAGTGTCACCAACAAATCGTGCCCGTTCTCACACTTGACAATCACTGTGGGAGATCGACCATCCTGGGCTATCCGGGCTTTCACATCTGCAACCTCTTCTTCAGTAATATCCATCGAGGCCTTCCCTTTACACTCCGGACATGAGAATACAAGCATCACTCTGGTCACTTCCGATGGTTCAAGCACGCTATTGCAGGACATGGCCTACTAGGATGCCCCACTGTTGGCCTTACTGATAGCGTGTATCAGCAGACATTTTCTCAGTTCTTAAAAGAATAGTTCCTGTGTACTACCGGTGGACATCTGTGGGTCAAGCGAATGCTTATCTGAACAGGGACAGAAGGCCGAGTGAAATATCGAAACTGCCGTTGCTGAGGGAATATAGATTGACCATAGAAGATGTGAAGCGGACAGATCATGGCAGAGCACTGATGCTCACAAATGAGGCCATAGTCAGAGGCGCACTTGAATCAGATGTGAAAGTGGTTGCGGCTTACCCGGGCAGTCCAACATCAGAAATCTTGGACACATTCAGCGAGCTGCTGGATCATTTTGGCGACTATCGGATGCAGATTGCTGTCAACGAGAAAGTAGCTCTTGAAACAGTAGCCGGCGCCTCGATGGCCGGCTTCCGTTCATTTACTTCCATGAAGAGCGTGGGAATGAACGTCGCAAGTGACTCAATGTTCTCAACGGCGTATACCGGGTTGAATGGAGGGTGTGTTGCAGTCATGGCCGATGACCCCCATGCCCACTCCTCTCAGTCAGAACAAGATGGGCGGTACTTCGGTGAGGCGGCTTATGTCCCGATGCTCGAGCCAGCCACACCTCAGGAATCTCTGGAAATGGTAAAATGGGCCTTTGACATATCGGAACGTCACAAGACCCTGGTCATTATCCGTACAACTACTCGTGTGAATCACCAACGAGGTATGGTACAGCTGGGTGAGCTCAATAGAACCGAGTTCAAGAAAAGGCAATGGACGGACGTAGAGGACCAGTATTTCACTGTTGGTGCTGTGGCTCGTGCTTTGAAGAGAAAACTACTTGAGAAGCGCGAATCTCTGAGAGAGGAGTTCGAGGGCAGTATTCACAACCACATTGACCCAGGTGAAGGCAACATAGGAATACTCACCGCAGGTGTTTCATATCTCCACACCAAGGAAGCGCTCCGCAACCTCGGTCTGCATCTTCCTGTGATGAAGATCGGCACGCTGTTCCCCCTCCCAGAGAGTAGGATTGCAAAGTATCTGAAGACACTCAAGGTTCTCATTGTAGTCGAAGAACTGACACCCTATCTTGAGAGGCGCATTGCAGCAATTACTAAAGACGTAAATCCTTCTCTCAGGATCATCGGAAAACGAAGCGGCCACTTCAGTGAAATGCTGGAGTATAACGTTCCCATCGTTGAGAAGGTTCTTGCCGAAGTCACAGGAAAAGACCTGAGCCTTGACTACGATTCTGTCCTGAAACGGGCCAATGGACTGAAAGAGATCCTACCTGAACGACACCCCATCTTCTGTCCGGGGTGCCCTCACCGCGGGACGCTATGGGCATTTCGACAGGCCCTCGACCGATTGAAGATACGAAACAGGATTGTCTTCAACAATGACATAGGCTGTTACAGCATGGCATTCCTGGCACCCAATAGGTTCAGCGACTCGATGCTTGCGATGGGTGCCTCTGTTGGCATATCTGCGGGGATGGAGATGACACTGGAGGACCATATTATCGCTATGGTTGGAGACAGCACGCTCTATCACGCTGCGCTCCCAGGCATCATCAACCTCATCCATCACAATGCAAATGTCACACTGTTTGTGCTCGACAATGCAGTGACGGCCATGACGGGGCAGCAGTTCAACCCAAACAGTCCGAAAGACGCAGGAGGACATCCTGCCAGGAAGATTGACATGGAGAAGATGCTCGAGGCCATGGGTGCAGATTCCGTCACCGTGATTGATCCCTATGAAACCCGTGACTGCATCAACCCAATCAAGGATGCGATAGAAGCAGATGGGTTCAACGTGATAATCTCAAGGCGAGCCTGTGCGCTCTACGGAGATCGGCTCAAGAAACAGCAGGGACAGAGCATCATTCCTAGCGAGAACGATAAAGAAACCTGTCGAGGAATCTACGCCTGCGTCAAGGAGTTTTACTGTCCAGCAATTCTTGTTGACGAGTCAGACGGGAAGATGATAATACAACAAGACCTGTGTGACGGCTGCCTTGAATGTAGACAGGTGTGTCCCGTAGATGCACCGCATCAGATGGAGGTGAAGAGGTGAGCAAAATCAAAGATGGCTTTGACATCATCTTTGCTGGAGTTGGTGGACAAGGCCTGATGCTTTTGTCATCCATCCTGGGTAAGGCTGCAGTAGATGCCGGCATAGGAGTGGTCACAGGAGAACAGCATGGCCTGTCACAGAGGCAAGGTTCAATCTACGTCCATTTCAGAATGGGCAAGCCGATATCTCCCCTCATCCCTTACGGCACTGCTGATATGATGATAGCCATGGAAGCCACAGAGGCGCTCCGCTACATAGAGTATTTGAAGGACGACGGGGTCATCATCATGAGCAATCGCATCATGCCCCCACCCGGTGAGACCGAAATGGTGGCACTCGACAAAGAAAGGAGCACGAAGTATCTTACCGTTGAAAACATAGAAGAGAAACTCCGTAAGGTGACCCAGAGCATTGTGATGCTGGACTCGCTCGCCCTCGCAGAAGAGGCGGGCAATCCGAGGACGGAGAATTCAGTCTTGATTGGGGCGGTCTGCAGCTGCAGGGATTTCCCGATTGATACCGAGAGCGTAAGGAAGGCAGTACTTGACCTCGTCCCTCCCAAGACCCGCCATGCCAATTCCAAAGCATTTGACCTTGGCCGAGATGCTGGAGGAGAATGTTTGGGCTAGAGCTGCAATCACAACCTTCGTTCTCTTTTTGAAGCTCGCATAGAGTTTTAAGACGGAGGCAGTGACACCTATAACGGGTATTAGCTCATGACTGATTTCTACGACACCATCATCGTTGGCGGAGGACCAGCAGGAGCTGCTGGCGCACTTCATCTGGCCTATCATCATCGTTCTGTCTTGGTCTTGGACCGTGGAACAAGCCCGATGCATTATCACACTAATACAATCATGAACTTCCCCGCTGGCCCGACATACTATGAGGGAAGGACTCTCCTCCGGCAATTGCAGGGAGTGGCCAAGTCATCTGGGGCAGAGTTCAAAGAGGGCAATGTCGCTGAAGTCAAGGGCAAGTATCCCGAATTCGTTGTGCAGACAGATAGAAGCTATAGGACTTCTGATCAGTCAGAGTACAAGGCCAAAACGCTCATCTTTGCAACAGGCACGGCTCGGAAACATCCCAGGGTGGATGGAATGTGGAGGAAATGGTTGCCGGTTGCCAATGTGGGCAATGCGGCCTACTACTGTCCGGATTGCGAGGCGCCTCTCTGCAAGGGAAAGGATGTACTAGTGGTCAACGCCGGAACTGTTGGTAGTGCACTTCATGTAGCCCACTCACTCAGTCGATTCACAAAGGATGTTCGAATCTTGATGACTGAAGATGCATACATGCCGATCGACCAGCAAGACCTATCCCGGCTGGACGACTCGCCGTACGAGTGGCTCAGAGGGAAGATCAAGGAGATATCTTTCCCAAGGCCTGGCAAGGTTCAGAGTCTCACACTGGAATCAGGAGAGAGGATTCGATGTAACGTTTTCTTCGTTGGTTTTGTTGCCGAACCACGGTCAGAAGTGGCACAACAGATTGGCGTTGAGGTTGACCAGAGAGGCAATATCGTCACAGACCACAGAGGAAAGACAAACGTAGAGGGAGTTTGGGCCGCAGGAGATTGCAGGCCAATCACCCAGCAAGTGTCGATGGCAACAGGTACTGGCAACTACGCAGCACTCATGATTAATCAGTTCCTCGGCAACAAATATGAAAGCGAGAAGATTTTCGATCATCCAGAGTGCAGGTCGCCTCTTCATCTCGACTAGATGCTTCGATCCATGGTTTCATGATGTACACACCATGTACAGCCTCGGGTCTACGATAGACTTAAATATAGTTACTTAACAATAGAGAACAAGACTTATGATTAGGAGTTTAGCAGAATGGTAAGTGATACTACTATGCTCATCAATACACTAAGGGATCAGATAGACATAGAGAACAAGGCATTAGAGGAGCTTGCGGAGCTCGAGAACCAAGCAGGAGAAACCGCAGTAAGACTAGTCTATCTAGATCTCAGGCTAGACACGTGGAAGCATGTCAAGTTTCTTGAGGGGGTAATCGAAACTCTAACAACTACTCCGTGTGACGAATGGAGTGCCAAGGTCCAGCGATACGTTGACCGTGTGAAGATGGAAAGGAAGATGCGTTCGCTGATGAGCAAAGAAACTGCCATGGCAAAGCTTTCTGCTGAGGCCGCCAAACAAATGGATGACCCGATAGGCAAGTTCCTCCTGGAACACCTCGCAGAAGACGAAAAGAAACATGAGAGAAATCTGGAGAGTGTGATCACAATGGTGAAACAGCTCCCTCTTCAATCAAGGAAAGGCGAGAAGGGAACTGATATCGTGTGCCCTCCAGACTAAGGTAACGAAACCAGAATACCTCTTGCGCAAACACCTTATGGATATTGACCATGAAACTGAACAGAGCATGCGATGGTGAGTAAGATGCCGACACTAAACGAAGTTACAGACGACTGCCCTAGATGTGAGCAGTACATAGAAGAGATGACCCCAGTGTATAGGGGAGGTTTTGTTCGTTTTGCCCAGAGCTACGAGTTGAAGGACGACGTCGTTGAAGAACTGAGGAAGTATGCTGATGACTATGTCATCGTAGCTGTGTTTGCAGATTGGTGTGGAGATGCACGACGAGCTGTTCCTGTGCTGTCTCTCCTGGAAAAAGAAATCGATATAGAAGTTCGAGCACTCGGAGGCATGCAGAAGCCTCCGCCCGGTTCAGACAAGTACTGGGCAGTCCCGCCGAGTCCTAGGGAAGTGGATATATTCGAGATCACCAGCAGCCCGACGATAATCGTATTCAAGAAGTCAGGAGAAGAAGTGGGAAGGATCAAGACTAGACCCAAAATGACCCCTACAGTCGAAGAAGAGATCCTGAAGATTATCAAGGACAGCGAGAACTAGGGCCCTATTTTTCAGCTGTTGCATGGCAACCATAACAGCTTCTTAGTCCATTCCCGAGACATTGGGAAGTCTCCGTCTTGCCGTGCTTCATTCCCCATTTCTGCATTGCCTCAACAACTGGAAGAAGATCCCGCCCCTTTGCAGTAAGTGAGTACGATACTTTGACGGGAACCTCTGAGGCGTCTACATCTCTCAATAGAATCGCTTCGTCTTCAAACTCCCGGAGCCGCTGTGTTAAGACCTTCGGACTCACCCAGCTCAGCTCCTTCTGTATCTCGTTAAATCTCAAACCATCATCAGCCTCGGGCGTCATCAGCGTCTGGAGAACAAGTATTGCCCATTTCTTGCCGAGGATCTGAGAGGTCTCGAATACAGGACAGGCTTCAACTGCTTCACGATCTCTTGGACTCACTAGTGTCACTTCCATTTCTGAAACTACTATCATAGTTGAAGTTGCCCTCAAAAGTTCTCTGGTGCAAGAGTCAACAGCCGCGAGTCACTGTTATGGCCGTTCGGGCTGCATAGACGAGTATGCTCGAAGCCTATCCCCGCCGTTGATTGCCACGGGCATGTGCTTGGTATCGAATCCAAGACCTACTTCTCCGTTCCGGTCAACCATAATCAGACCGGCCTCGCCACTAGTCTTCTCCCTGAGTTCCCTCATGACTGTGTCAACTGCCTGTTGGACGTCCTTCCCCGATTCGACATGGTACACAGCCATGCGAGCCATCACTATACGAAGTATCTGTTCTCCTCTACCTGTGCAACTGGCCGCAGCAACATCGTTGGCGTACACACCCGCTCCAATTATGGGCGAATCGCCTATCCGTCCAGGAAGCTTCCCTGTCCAGCCGCTAGTGGATGAACCTCCCACAATCCGGCCTGACAGGTCTACGGCTACTGCACCGACCGTATCACAACCCTGAGAAACCAGCGGGGGAAGAGTAGAATCAACATCACTCCGTTGCCTATATCCTTCGTGAACCATCTTGTCATAGATACGCTTGGCACCTCCCGATGCGAATTGAGAGTTGTTCGTGCGTTCCAAGATGTACCGAGCAAGAGAGATGGGGTGAACGATACCCTTGATTGCCATCACGGCTCCACTCTGCAGACGGTTACCATCCATTATCATTGCATCAAGCTCAATCTCGCCATCAGCGTTGGGTTTGGCACCCCGACCCGCGGTAAACAATGTGGTTTCTTCCAGCTGCCAGATTGCGGCCTCAACAGCGTCCAGCGCTGAACCCCCGTTTCCCATGGTGCAGTATCCGATCCGAGCAGCCTTCTCGACTGCTGCAATGATTGCCTCATGGCTTTCTTCTTCAAACTCAGTTGCTCCGCCATGGACAACAACGATAGGAGTTCGCATTCTTGACCACTCAGACCTCGTGGTACTGGCTTCAAGAAAAGGGTATCGAGTATTCAGCAAATGTGGAAATTGAGTCAAGGAATCCGTTATACGCGTCAGAATACGCATGCCATCAGCTTTCTCTTGCTTCTATAGAACACCCCCATGACGACGTTTATCTGTGTCTGAATGGGGTCTCTAGTGATTAACATGTCGAACAACAAGATTCTTGTCATCATAGCATCAGCTGAGCGAGACAAGGTCCTTACTGCTCTAATGTATGCGAGGAACACCAAGAAGTATGAGTGGCTGGATGATGTCAAAGTGATATTCTTTGGGCCCGCAGAAAGACTCCTTGTGGAAGATTCGGAAGTCGCCGCAGAGTCTGCGAGTCTTGCTGATGAGATGGAGCCACTTGCCTGCAAGTTCCTGGCAGACAGAGACAACTTAACGGAGTCGATCGAGAGCATGGGAATCGAAGTTGACTATGTAGGTGCTCAGATTGCAGGCCTAATCAAGAAGGGCTATACGCCGATGGTCTGGTAATCGCTTAAGAGATGCGTCTGTATTCTTACCGAACACTCAGCCGGCGCCATGTTCGTAAGAAGAGTCCCGCTGTCAGACAAAAAGAACTCAGGGCCACCTCTTCGTATCTGAAGAAGACTGCCGTTCAATCAGATCAACTTCGCGTTATCTGCGGATGATATCTTTGTTGGACGTTGACCCAAATCGACACGGTTTCGCATGGTGCGACTTCAGCCTCACTAGAAACCCATTCTGTGGAGCTCTTGCTCCAAGAATTGCCTCGTCTGAGTAAGATTCTGGTATCGCTCCGCGAAATTCTCAGGAGATATCTTCTGTTCACGAAACATCAGGTTGAGGTCTGTGAGTTCTGCCTTGGTTTCAGCCAGTCTGTCCTTGTACATCTGCGCCCTCATCGCAGCATTTGCCTCTTCTGATTCGCTCGGTTTCTGGACCGAAATGATACGGCCATCCATGATTCTGTAGATTCTGTCAGTCTGTCTGGCCTGAGCCGGGTCGTGGGTCACGATTATGATTGTCTTACCCATCTCCTTGTTCACTCTATGCAGAAACTCGATTATCATGGCACCAGTATCCGTGTCGAGGTCTCCAGTAGGCTCGTCACAGATGAGGATTGGCGGGTCGTTGGCCAGAGCTGCAGCAATTGCCACCCGTTGTTTCTCGCCACCGCTGAGCTCGTCCGGTTTGTGGTTCATCCGCAGACCTAGACCCACGGTCTCAAGAAGCTCCTTCACTCGTATCTTTCGTTCACCGGTAGGGGTCTTGACTGCAAGCATAGGAAGTTCCACGTTCTCATATGCGGTAAGGGTCGGGATGAGGTTGAGCGTCTGGAATATGTGACCGACCACCTTCTGGCGCATGATTCCAAGCTGGGCAGGACTGGCATTCGTGATTTCTCGACCCGCAACCCAACTCTGTCCTGCCGTGGCACCTGTCAACCCGCCTATGATGTTGAGAAGCGTAGTCTTCCCTGAACCACTAGGTCCGACAATCGAAACCATCTCGCCCTGCTCAATCTTCATGGACAGCCCTCGTAAGGCCTGTACTTCCACTTCACCAAGCCGATAGACCTTAACCAAGTCCTTCGTTTCTATGTAAGATACCATATTCATCTACTCTCTTAGAACGTCCACCTTTTGTTCATTGAATCGTGCTGCCCAGACCACCGGAACAAGGGCCGAGACCACAACTGCCAGTCCTATGGCGAGCATACTCAGTACTGATACAGGACTCAGAACTACTCGAGGTACGACAAGCGTCTGTGCGTTCTGAGTAGTATTCGCGATGTCCCCAAAGAGCTGAACAAACCCAGTACCTATCCCTAAGATCAGGGAGAAGAGCACCATCACCATGACCTCAGCAGTCAAGACCTTGAGCACCTGTCGTTTTGTGAAGCCGCGGACCGCGAGGAGAGTGATCTCGTATTCTTTCTCCTTCAAGGTCAGTCCCACGACAAGTCCCGTCCCTAGTATGGCTAGTACTGCGCCAAATGCCACGCCGACCCATCGTGCCCGGGTGCCGCCAAGCTGAAAAAGATTCTCCGAGGCGTCAGTGGTCCGCGAGGTCATGGAATCAGTTGAAGCAACAGCCGGAGCAATCTCACGAATCTGCTGTTCGATATATGTTCCGTCCACGCTCGCTTGCGTCTTCAGAAGAACGTGACTCTCTGCATACTGCAACAAGCCAATATCTTTGAGGAATCCTGCGGGTACGTATGAAGGATAGGAGCCACTGAACGCAAATTGTCCCAGAACGTCTTCAATGGGACTAACATAACCGATGAGTCCGACTATCTCCATCTGATGGTAGGTCCCAGTGTCTGGAGCACGTAGCGCGATCTGATTACCGATTCGGAGTTCAAGCTGCCTTGCAACCGCAACAGATAGGATGATCTTCGCCCCCGCGAATTCTTGTAGCATGCCTTCCACAGTGTCCCCTGAAAACCAGTTCTCTTCATAGAATGCAGCGTCTGTCCAGTTGTCTGGCGATATCCCCCGCGTCATTACTGTTCCACGGGTCGAACTCATGGACACATGATACTCGACAGTAGTTGCGTGAACACCATCAATCGCATTGATATCGTCGATGATCTCAGAGAGATCTGTTCCTGCGCTGAATACGGCGGCAACATCTGAGCCAACCTCATAGAGATTCGTCCGATTGAGTCGGTCCTGCTCGGAGAACAGGCTCCCTACACTGAATAGGCCATAAGACACGATCAGGGAAACCACAAACACAAGTGCCGCATTTCTCACTGGATTGCGTTTGACATTTCTCGTGGCCAAGTTTCCAAAGGCTCCGAAGAATCTTCTACCTGCCTCTACAACGTACTGCTGGAACTTCTGGGACCCTCTCAGAAGAATCTTTGTTACACCGTAGAGAAACATGATTGGACCTGCGAAATTCAGAAAGGCATCCACCGGAGTCCAGAGTGCTATGGCGATTATCAGAATTAGACCAGAGCCAGCAGCGGCTCCAAGGAGAGTCTGCATATTGATTCCCAGAAGCCATGCAACAATCTTGTATGTACCGAGTACCAGTGCAATTGTGGGCAATAGTCGCTTGTATTCCCTTTGCTCCTCAACATAGACATACTGCTTGAGAGTGTCCAGAGGCTCGAGCTTCGAGGCTCTGTCAGCCGGACCGCGTACGGACCAGTAGGCGATGAATAGTCCGAAACCTATGACAGCAAAGACATTTACCCAGTTACCTGTCATGGCGAGAAGGAAATTGTCCAGCGCCACATCCACAATCACATGTGCAAGGATGGTCCCCAGTGAGAGGCCTGCTATACCTCCGATGAGTCCGATTATCAGGCCCTCAAAAACGAGCATCCGTTTGATGACCTTCGACTGAAAGCCCTTGGTCTGAAGGAGGCCAAACTCACGTCGTCTGAGATTGTAGCTGACATCACTCAGCATCGTTGAAGAGTACCAGCTCATGAATATCACAGGTGCAGCCAAGCTTACAAAGGCAAGAACAAGGAGTCCTGATGTCAAAGACAATAGAGAAAGAGTTCTCCCCACAAGGTTCGTTACCTGTGTGTTGTAGGCGACAGTCCGGTCTTCGATCTTGGCAATGGCATTTCCCACATTTGCTGAAGAGGCTGACAAGTCATAGGGATTGATGACCAACTCTCGGTTCAATTGACACATGAAACCCTGAGTAAGGCCGAGTTGTGTTGCATTCTCTTGTGCTCCAAACCAGTCGACTATGGGTTCAAAGGTCAGTGTCCAGTCGGCCACAAGCAGGCTGTAATCACGCCAGTTGCCAATCTCAATTGAGAAAAACCCTAGGTCAATGGCTCTCGGTGGGTTCAAGAGCCGAGCAGTCCGCTCAGGAATATCGACAAACCCTGCTACTGTGAGATTCAGTGCAACTGTTTCAATGAACGGGAATTCGGTGATCCTATATCTAATCGGGACCTCCACTATATCGCCAATATCAAAGACCGAGGCATTCACAGAACTGGCAACTACCCAAGTCTCGTTCACTCCAAGCCCAATGCTACCATTCACATGCTCTAACGTATTCCACACCGTAGAGTCGCTTTCGAGTCCTATCAGATTGAATGACTGCCCTAAGGTCTCATTGAATGTGAATGGCAGGCGACCATAGCGGTGTGCAGTTGATACCTCGGGAAGGCCCTCAAGCAGTTCATTCAGTTCTTGGGTCTGAGTGTTAGTCCAAGTCATGTTGTTGGCATTGATACGTACATCATAGTCTATTTCAGCCAGGGCGCTAGTAAGAGCCTCCCGTGATAGAACGTCTGCTGAAATAATCATACTGGCGAAGAATGTAGTCGCGATGAGTACACCTACAGTCAGTGCGGCAAACAGTCGGTACCCACGGATCACCCGCTTGAAGGCATATCTCAGCATCTTCGTCCACAGCCTGTAGCAAGACCCTGTGTCTTCGATTATAAGGAGAATGTATGATACATACAGCCAGAGTTCACGAGGTGGGGCAATGCTCTAACTATTGTGTTGCCGCCTGTCGTACACATAAGCAAGCAGCGATACGATCGCAAATAAGACGAGACTGCTGGTCACAACAACCGGCATGGTGACATTGGGGTCTATCGGGGGATCAGGACTTGGATACCTGTTGATAGTCCTCGAGTAGCTTATGGCGGAGTTGTTGGCCAGATCAAACGCAAGCACACGAAGCAGGTATGTTCGGTTTGCAGGGAGACCGGGAATCTGCCTCACGTATAGAGTGCCGTTGTCGAACAGGGGATAGATCTCCACGGTTCTCACAGTTCCGTTATCCGAGTTCAGAATCAAGGACACATTCCTGACAGCTGATTGATAGTCGGTCACATTGGCCCATGCCACGAAACTCTCTCCCGCAGATGCTCTCCCTTCAATCCCCCAACTGCTGATCTCAGGACGGATTGTATCTTGCGATAGTCTGTTCGGTGAGTGGGCAGCGTCGATACCCAGAGGCTTTCCTGTTGTGAAAGGCAATAAACCGACAACTATGAGAAGTGTCATCATCAGGAATGGTATCCCAGTGTGAAACGATTTCTTGCCCTTCATGTTGTTCAGCTGGAAATTGTGCCCCAATCCTATTTATCTCTGCCATTGACGCAGAAAGCAGCTCGAGTATTAGACGTGGCCCGTCTAAACCGTGAGCATCCACACGCACCAGTGAACCCTATAGTCATGCTCTATCAACGTGTTAATAGTAGGCTATCAGAAGAATGAGGTGGGCACACAAGTCCGGGCAATGCAACGCTTGCCGCGCCACCACCTAATAGTAATTGCACGTTGCACTCCACAGGCCTATTTTGAGAACCTATGCAAGACTGGCACCGCACGCCAAAGTACACAGTCGACCCATCGTCCTCGTGTGCCCGGAAATAACCGGGGACTCGCGTGTAGTTAAAGCTACTGGTTCGCCACCGGCGCGTTTCTCCAGTCATTGAGCGTGCTATGAGTTACTATTATTTTATAACACTTTGTATTTAAAACATTCGTGTCTGTTTCGGGGCTATCGACCAAGGAGGTGGAACGAACGTATGTGTGTCCAGTGGGGGGGATGAGGCCAATTCTTTGGTTGAGCGACAAGAAGAGCTCATTCTTTTATGTTAAGGTTTCAATGATGTCTACCATGAACGAACGGTGGGGAATTGAACAGACCAGTCTTCACGAGAAACGAAGTGGGGACAACCTGACCAGGTACTTCATTCACGGAATTCCATTTGCGATTCAATCGCTTCTTTTTGTGTACCTATTGGACTTCGTCCTGATGATGATGATAACGAGTACCTTGACAGAGATGCTCATTCTGTTGCTCGTCATGACCATCGGGTATCTGATCACAATCGGTGGATTGAACACCTTCGTAACGGAGCTCGTCTGGAAAACAAGAGTGAGGAAGAGCATCACTAGCCTCCTTGGACAGGGCGTTCTCTTCACATTCATGCAATTCCTGATAATCCCCGTTCTCGATCTAGTCGTCATTGCCTTTGCATCTACAATGCTTTTTGGCATAGGCTCATTTGTCGTGGCATTCTTCATCCTAGCACTTGCCGGGGGTTATATCGGACGAAACGTCGCAGTCGAATTTGCTGATGAGCCTGGTGAGTCGGAAGAACTAGCATCAATCCATGACAGGCATGCGACGTGTCCGCATTGCGGAGCTCAGTCCGTGGTTGGGCCTTCACGACTCGACACCTCAGGCGGCATCAACTGTCCACAATGCGGCCAGTGGTTTCAGGTCGCTGACACAGGACCATCGATCAAGTAGGATAGCAGCGTATCTAAGAAGCTCTTAAAAGGAATAGAGGTTACGGATTGCAAGGGAGATTGATTTGGAAGTCGAACCTAAGAAAGAAGGACGTCATTTCTACAAAGTACAACAGAAGCTGGTCGCAGCAAGACCAGTCTACGAGATCTACGACGAAGAGACCGGAGAGAAGGTCGGCGTTGCCCGACAAACATGGCTTAGCTTCCTACGCTCGACGGTCCACTTCGAAGACCCAGCAGGGAACAAGATTCTAACCGCCAAAGGTGGATTCTTCGACAAGACATTCCATCTTCTAGACCCATCTGGCAACAAGATTGCGAAGATTACCCGCCCCTGGATCATGTTCAGGAAAAGATTCACAATGCATTATCGCGATGATGAGATTCATGCGCAAGGGGGTATCATGGCCTGGGGTTTCGAGGCTGTGAGTCGATCAGGGCACTTTGCCTTCAAACTTGACAAGAAGATAATCGCAGTCCGCGACCAATTCCGCGTCGAGGTAGGAGACTACATGGACTGGAAGCACGCCGTGGCCTCAGCCATAGTGGTTGACAGGATATTCTTTAGGGGCAAAGGTTGTGGCTGTCGATTGTTGTGCTGCCTAGCATTCCTTGGATTATTCGTCGTACTCACCATTGCCAGTATGCTAGGTGGGCCGTAGCATCGAGGATAGGTCAGGTCAACGTGGTCATGAACAAGGGAGGAATCAGCCTCCCGCTCTTGTTCATCTGCCGTCAGAACTGCAAACAATCATCCAATTCAAACTCATTCTGCCAGAAGTAACGGTTCTAAATCCTGAACAGATTGTTCAACAATTAGAGCAATATCTAGGCTAGGCCTAGTTTATTGCGAGGTCTATCTTGGGGGTTTTGTCGTCCAATGTGTGCCTATGGGCACCAGAGGGGATAAGCAGGACCTGATGTAATGACAGTGAGAGGTCAGCAATCATGCAAAGGAGGAAACTAGTAGGACTACTGTGGATGGTGATCTTGTTGTTGCTCGGCACAACTGCCACCACAGCGGTAAGTCTGAGAGTAGGTGAAACACAAAAAAACACCAGGCTGATATCCCAAGATACCTTGGGACCAAGCAGCGTATCGGTTGAAGGAACTATCGTCGACAACTATGCCAACTTCAGCTATACGATGGTGTATAACAATACTTTGAGCGACGATGATCGAGAGGTCTCTTGGCTGTTCGGATTACAGCCCGGACTGCGACTCAGCAATATGTGTGTCGCCCTCAAAGACCTCATCTACTGGGGTAAAGTCGAAATAGAACAACAGGCAATTGAAACCTATAACGAGAGCGTGACATTGAACAAGACCGCAGTACTGGTTACGCGGCATTGGGATGGTTACGAAGTGAGTCTCAATGTAGAGAACAACACTGAGGCAATTCTCACGGTTTTCCTCGAGGGGCTTCTCACACGCAGCTCAGGTCGTTATCTCTTGGAGCTGCCAATATCTAAAGATGCGCCCATCGAATCAGCATTCAACCTTAACATGTCGATTGTTTCACATTATGGAGAAATCATCGGCTACTCCGTAAAGGGAATATCAGGTTTTCTAGCCACACCGATTGCAGATGGTCTCAGAGTCGAATATGATGATGCCAATATGGTAATCCCTGGCGGGCTTGGCGTCCAATACGCTACGGAACGCCAGACAGGGGGCAGCCAGCTGCTCACCTACAACAACGGCACAGAGAACTTCTTCGTATACCTTCTTGCCCCAACGATCACAGAAGTGGAGGACATCACACGCAGACAATTCGTGTTTGTGGTCGATACTTCTGGCTCGATGACTGGTACTCCGATTGAGCAGGCAAAGATTGCGTTCAGTGCCATGGTCGATGACATGAAACAAAACGACCTGTTCAATGTCATCGAGTTCAATAGTGAGGTACGATCTCTCTGGGTCGAGCCGCATCAGGCAGGTGATTCGTCGAAGTCCGAAGCCAAGTCATGGATAAACGGCCTCGCCGCAGGCGGCTCTACCAACTTCCATGGGGCCGTTGTTGATGGGCTGAACATGTTCACCGCTGACGACACCACGAAGGTCATGTTGGTTCTGTCCGATGGACAGCCGACGTCTGGGGTTAGCATACAACCGTCAGTGATTCTCAGTGCAGCTGCAGAGGCTAACGATCTTGGCGTTTCTATTTCCACTGTGGCGTTTGGTGCAGGCGCGGATGAGGGGCTGATGGCTAACCTTGCCGCCCAGAATGAAGGCTTTTTCACATTCATCGAGCCCTTTGACGATGCGGCGACAAGACTCATGGACTTCTACAGGCTCTTCGCAACCCCGATTGCTGACTCCTATGATATCCATTTCACTGGTGCCTCAGAGGTGAATTCTCTTCAACCACTCGCAGACAGCCCATTCTTCAATGGGACAGAAGTTGTGGTAACGGGTCGATACGAAGAGTCGATCAGTATAAGCACGTCAATCAACTATTCGATAGGACCTGAACAATACACCAACACCCAAGGAGTTGGCGATACCGACAAGCCGCACATTGAGAGGTTATGGGCTCAACAGAGGATATCCTGCCTTCTCAGACAGACAAGCCTTGAAGGTTCCACCGAAGAACTTGAGAATGAAATCATAGGACTGGCTATGAGATACGGACTGGTTGTTGCAGGGTACACTGCCCTCATTCTAACAGCTTACGAGGTAACAGAGGGAGGGGAGTATGATCGCGCCGCTACCTGGAGCATTACAGCAACTGCCACAACTACAGCTCAGACAACAGGAGTCTTTGTAGCGGCCCCGGGGCTCTTCAGTCCACCCATAGGTATGGTATGGATTATCATTGGGGCGTTTTCTGTTGTAGTACTTGTTGCCCTGAAGAGGAGTCGGTGAGGAGCTGCATTACAGTCAGAGGAATTAGGCTAGGAAAGCGCCCAAAGACTCACTAGTACAATCAGGGACTAGGCCAATGTGTGTCCTTTCCCAGGATGGACATGAAACTCCGTTCCAAGTCGTTGCATTCCTTGCGTGTGTTTCAGACCACCAGAGTGAGTACAGATCACCGTACTCACTCAACACACAACGGAGCGGGAATGATGATCTCCATCCGTAGGTGAAACGCTGTGGTGAATCGGCAGACTATACCACTCCAATGCATGATTCAAATATCTGAAGGGCCTTCTCAAAGAGCTCCTCTTCCATATTCATGGCAGGGAGAAATCTGATGACATTCTTGTAGGGTCCGGCACTCAGTAGAATCAGTCCGGCCTCCCGACACCTCTTCAGGATCTCAGCTGTTTCATTCTTTGCAGGTTCCTTTGTGCCCCGGTCCTTCACCAGTTCAATGGCTCGCATGAGTCCCAATCCTCGTACATCTCCCACTATCTCATACTGCTCATACCACTCATCCATTCTAGCCGCAAAGATCTCTGCGAGCTTCTTACCGTGATCCATGCAATCCCCTATCACATCTACCGCAGCAAGCCCAGCAGCACAACTCAAAGGGTTACCGATGAATGTCCCCCCCAGTCCGCCGATATGAACTGAATCGAGAATCTCGCTTCGACCGACAACAGCAGAGATGGGCAGTCCACCTCCAAGAGACTTTGCCATGGTAATGAGGTCTGGAACCACATCATAATGCTCGACTGCGAAGAACCGCCCCGTCCTTCCCATGCCGCTCTGAATCTCATCGGCAACAAACAGAATCCCATGCTGATCGCATATCTCTCTAAGACCCGTCAAGAACTCCTTGGGCGGAACAATGAATCCACCCTCACCGATGACAGGTTCTACAATAATTGCAGCCACGGAGTCCGGCGCGATGCTCACTTCTAACCTTTCTCGAAGGTACTGTAAACATCTCATACCGCAATCGGGATAGATCTGTCCAAAGGCACACCGATAACAGTATGCGTAGGGAACCCGATGTACTCCGGTCTCAAGTGGGAAGAAGCCGTGCTTATACGGGTTGACATTTCCTGTGAGTCCCAGTGCAGCTCGGGTGCGTCCATGGAAGGCATTCTCAAAAGCAATGACTTTCGGCCTACCCGTGTGCTTCATGGCAATCTTGATAGCATTCTCTACTGCCTCGGCACCGCTGTTTAGCAGTACGACCTTCTTGTCGAACTCACCGGGAGCCAAGTTTGCCACCTTCTCCGCCAGACGAACGTAGGGTTCATACGGAGTCACATGGTAGCACACATGAAGATACTCCTCCAGTTGATGAGAGACTGCCTCCATTACCTTGGGGTGTCTATGCCCCATATTCACAGATGCTATTCCTGTCGCGAAATCTATGAATCGGTTACCGTCGACATCCTCAATGACACTTCCCTCTGCCTTGGAAACAAACAGGGGAGTCACTGTATAGACTGCCTTAGGGATGTATTTCTCTGCTGTCTTCATCAGCTCAGAAGATTGCTCTCCAGGAACTCCTGTCTTCATGTTAGGTAAATCGTTTCGAACCATCTCATGCACCGGTGAAACCACCTTTGAATCAGTATCTAAAAAAGAGTCGTATATCGTAGCGAGTAGCGTGGATGCTGCTATCATGAAAGGGATGAAAATGAACTCGTCTAGCAAATTGATGAGTGCTGAAGAAGCCATACGCCGTTATGTCCATCGCGGCAACTGCATATCTCTGGGAGGCTTTACAGTCAGTCGAAACCCAATGAGCTTGGTGCATGAAGTGATTAGACAGGGCTTGTCTGATATGCACATTGTCATGCACTCAGGTGGACAAGCACTCGATCTACTCATAGGAGCTGGACTTGCTGGAATTGTTGAGTTAGCTTATGGAGCGAATGGTAGATTCGCGTCCACGTGCGTTCGCTTCAGAAGAGCAGTGGAACGTTCGTCCATCTTGGTCGAGGACTACACCAACTACCACATGACTCTGAGATTCATGGCCGGCGCAATGGGAGTTCCATTCCTGCCAACATCCTCAGCACTTGGTTCAGACATCTTGAGGAAATGGGGTCTTGATCCTGAGCTAAGAGCAGTTCGCGAAAGCCTACCTCAGAGGAAGCTCATTGAATACCAGGACCCTTTCAGCGGTGAACAGAAGCCTTTGGTATTGGTCCCGGCCGTCAATCCCGATGTGACACTCCTTCATGTACAGAAAGCCGCTGAAGACGGAACAGTGAGCATTGAAGGACTGACATTTGCAGACATTGAACAGGCACGTGCGTCAAAGCATGTTGTCGTTTCAACCGAAGAGCTTCATCCATCAGATAAGATGAGAGAGAAACCTTGGACGAACAGCCTGCCTCATACGCTGATTGATGCAGTGGTGCACCAGCCATTTGGTGCACATCCTACTGCATGCTTCGGTTGCTACGATTACGACGCAGAGCATCTACTGGAATACAGGAAACTCGCGGAGGATGACAGTCTATATGGAGAGTATCTGGCGAAGCATGTCTTCGAGCTTCAGTCGTTTGATGAGTATCTCGATGTAATAGGGAGAGAACGACTGAGAAGTCTCGAGGCCGACCACACCTTGGGATACGCAAGGAGGTGTCAGAGAAGATGAAGTACAACCATCTCGAGATGATGGCTATTGCATGTTCAAGAAGGATTCAGGACAGTGATGTGGTCTTCTGCGGCACTGGACTGCCAATGCTTGCCGTGATGACTGCGAAGTGTACGCATGCCCCGAACTGCACCGTCTTCTTCGAGACAGGCTCCATTGACCCAGAACTAGTTGAGATTCCATTGACGGTAGCGGACTCAAGAGTGATGCACAACGCCTCGCATCATGGAGGTCTCGCGGACGCCTTTGCATATATGCAGAATCGGTTCAGCGGTCCAACCGTTCTGGGCGTTCTGTCAGGAGCTCAGATAGACCCCTATGGGAATCTGAACAGCACGGTCATAGGCGACTACAAGAAGCCCACAGTCCGTCTGCCCGGCAGCGGTGGCGCATGCGATGTGGCATGTTTTGTGGGTAGAACAATGATCTTCATGAAACACGAGCCAAGGCGATTTGTGGAAGAGCTCGACTATCTGACAAGCCCTGGCTGGCTTGATGGATATGACTCCAGAAGACTTGCGGGCCTTTCTCAAGGGGGTCCCGAGGCCGTGATCACAACCCTGGGAGTTATGGCATTTGAGAGCACCACGAAGAGAATGTATGTGCAAAACCATTTCGATTACACCAATCCGAACGAAATACAGGCTTGCACAGGTTTTGAACTTGACACCTCTAAGTCTCAGGTGGAGCCTCCACCAACAAAAGAGGAGTTGAAGACGCTACGAGAGAGAGTCGATCCGCTGCGGCTCATCCTGAGGTAGGCAGGTTGTGTAGACACAGGAGGTGTTTCGATATGATGCTACACGTGGAGATTCCTTGGGCAACGTGCCACTAGAAGACGATACATGACTTCTGTGAATCGCACTAAACCACGACTGGCGCATCTTCTCTGGCTAACTGAGCTTCCAGATACTTATCACAGCAAGTGCTCCGATGAGGATTTGGAATCCGATCAGGAGTCCCAAGTTGCTGCTAAAGAAGCGCCAGAATGCAAATATGGTCAGATGATACACGAAGAGAAAATAGAGCCCACAGCAACTACATTCCTTGGCACGCTTTGCGAGAGCCCTATCCACGATTTGTCTAACAGCAGTCTCATCGAGAGTGGAAGAACCCTCATCGGTCACTAAACTCACCAAGAGCATGAGATTCCTTTTTGATTTATATGCCTTCTTTCTGAAGCTTTTTCTGCAGCCATATTGGGAAGAACCTAACAGCCTTCATGGTAAGTCAGCACGAATTGCAACGCATCAGTCCCTAGGCTTGAAACCTTCATAGCTCAGCAGGTGTCATTAGGCCGTCGGAGAGTAGTTATAGTGAATCTCACACCCGCGGTGTGGAAGGTAAGCTTGTACCACAGCGGAGGCGTCATTCTCGATGTCGTCCGCTCTGTAAAAAGCCGAGGTGTGAAGTAGACTATCACAGAAACAGCAAGAATGGTGATGATCATGCTGAGCGGGTGGAGTGGCCAAACCATGGGGTATTGCCCTGGGGCCGCCGAATGGACCTGCACCCAGACCGTATCTATAGCCATGATGCCCAACCTCTCGTCCATCAACCGAAGAGTGAAGTTATGCTGACCTGGCTCGAGCCCGTCAAGGCTCGTCCGAATATGATCCATAGATGTTGACCCCTCGTCCACCATCGATCCATTATGGTATATCCAGTATGTGTAGGTTCCAGCTCTGTTGATATTCCACTGAATCCTACCACCAAGCATCCCATGCTCAATCTCAATCGTTGAGGACGAACTAGAAACGGGGATTTCTCTCTGTGTTAGGGGTGCTCTGAAGTAGTGAGGATTGGGCACCAAACGAACGGATTCGCCGACAACGTACTCATAAACGACGAAAGGGCCCGATGTGAGCATACCATCTTCAGGCATTGGGTTCCAGGTGCTCCAGTTCTTCTCGCCAAGAGCGTCTAGGACTCTCTTTGGGAGCAGTGGCATCTCCGCAATTTTCGTGAAATGCCAGTAAGAGCTCGAGTTGAATTCGAGAGTGAAACGATGGCTGTCACTATACATGACTCGACTTAGATTTCTCAATCCGCTGCCGTAAGGATGAGAGGGAGCATCACGGTAGAACTGGAACGTCCTCGCAGCATCCTCAGCAGTAAGAGGACTCCCGTCGCTCCAGCGCAGGTCTTCATGAAGGTCGATTACTATTCGCGTCATATTGGGCTGAACACTGTCAATCGAGTAGTCGTTCACCATCCAAGGCATGAGAGAACCGTCAGGTCGTTGACGAAAGAGAGAGTCGTAGACCATCTCAAGAACGTTCCAAGTGCACCTAGACGATGTGACCATGAAGTTGAAGGTGTCAATGTCAAGTCTATTGCTGACCCTGAACGTCCCGCCTACAGGTCCGCCCTGCGATTCTTTCAACCGGACCTGATACTTCGTCCACCAGCATGCAGCACCAGACTGGACTGCTGTGACATGACCCTCGTACCTGTCTGTCCGATAGGCGGAATACATCTGATTCTGATAGCAAATCAGAAGAGGTGACTCATAGACGAGTATTTCCTGCATCTCTATGGCTGCCTCATATACCTCCTGGTGGTCAGTTGAGTATAGCAGTTGATTGCGCAGAGCATCGAAACTCTCATTGGCAAAGTTGGCGAAGTTCCAGTAGGATTCATATCGGTATTCAGACCAGAACTCGTAGGCAAGCCAGTCTACATCGAAGTTCCTAAAGGAGGATCCCAGGAAGATCATATCGTAGTCCCCGTGGAAGTAGAGTATGGCCCCTAAATCATATCCAGAAAATGACGCGGTAGCGTTTGTCTTGAGAGATTTGAGAGCGTCAACGCACTCGTTGCATATCTGTTGTCCAATGAGACTTGAGGCCGCACACTGGATGAGAACGTGAAAGTCAGAGCCATCAGGGGCCTCGCGAAATCCATCGTCATCTACATCGTAGAAGCCGGCCGAATCCAATAGGTAGTTGCCGTAGGCACTATCGTTCTCGTAGTACGAATACGGCAGTTGGCCCTCTATCGAGAAGGGGTTCACCTCCGGAATGCAGGAGTCGAGGGGCACAGCTTGTCCGTTCCAGATCTCGTTAGATATTGCTTCTTTGTCCAAGGCAAATGCCGCAGCCCGTCTGAAGGCAGTGATATTGAATGGATACTTCGCAGTATTGATGGTTAGGTATCCGTATCCGTTTCTCAGTCTGCTGGTGACATTGATGCCCTCAGCCGCATCAAGAGTCGCTACAAAGGCCAAATCGATGTCGCCACCAATGAGATCGATATCACCATTCTGCAGGGCAAGGGCTTCGTCTTCGAACTGCTCGATAACATTGAAAATCAGCTCATCTGTAAAGGGGCCTTCGAATGCAGCGCTGTCTCCTTGGGTCACGGCATACCCTGTCCCCAAGGCACTCAACGACCCGTTTAGCACAATGACAGGAATGAGGACCTGGAATAACCTTATTGAAAAACCACTGAATCGTCTTTCTGAGTTGTTCATCAGATTCGTCCCTTCGTTTCGTCCAGTTCGTTCTCTCCTGTCCTTAGGATGTAAGGCCCACAATAAGACATTATTACCGCAGGCGTGAGCAGCACCATAATGCGCTATTGCTGTACCTTCTAGTCCACGACCTCAACCCACAACTAGTGCAACTACGGAGGCTATAAAGACACTTGTGAGCCTGAAGACACAAACACCCAGAGATGTCAAGACCATCACATCTCGCTTCCAGAAGAACATGAAAGAGTCTATGAGAGCAAGGGTTTTTTGCCCTAGTTGGCTCACAAGAGTTGAGAGAGATGGCGGACATTACTAAACTCTGGGCCGGTATCGGAATTATCATGATATTTTTCGTAGGCGGCTTCATCATGATGATTATAGGACTCCAAGCGGGGAATACAGGAATTGGTACGATTCTCTTCTGGATATTCTTTGTGCCCATTATTGGGATAATCATAGGAGTTCCGCTCATCGTCAAATCAATGGATGGTGGCCACACTGGATTCCTTGGCTCATTACGTGGGCAGAATGGACCCGATGCCTCATCGTACATTCATGAACCACCGAGCTTCTGCAGGAGCTGTGGTGCAAGTATCAGTCTCGAGAATGTAGAGTGGGTCGGGCCGTTGACAGTCAAATGCCCCTATTGTGGCGCCACTATGCCCACCGTGAAACGGCGCGTTTAGATTTTAATCAACAAATGACCTGCATGGAAGAAGACATTGAACGTTTAGGTGTGTCTGCTGCTTGTTCAGCGAGCGATGTTTGACTCGTCAGTTGTTCGCCCAGCATTCCTGGTTAGAAAACCATAGACATAATTACGACAATAACAAGAAAGGTGCTAAATAGACTCAGAGATACCAAAACAAGAGGGAGCGGCATCCAGACGTGGAAGAAGAAACCAAATTGCAGCAGGAAGTAGACGCACTCAAACTCATCACAGAATTCGTACTTCAGAATGAGTTAACTCCAGATGTCTACTCAAGAATGCTTGCAGAGCTTCTGAACACCTTGGACCTGGATATCGGAACCCTGCAAATGATAGACCATGAGAACAACGTACTCAGACTAGTTGCCGCCAGAGGTGTGCCGGAAGACAGACTCATACCCGAACTGCCGCTTGGTGATCCAGAAAATCTTGCAGCCTCTGTCGCGCGTAGCGGTGAACCTGTCTTCATGCTTGATGCGCCAACAGAAGACCTGCCTGAGTCACGTCTTGAGATCATTCGAGCACTCAAGATAAGAACGCTAGTCTTCTGGCCCATCAAAGGGGGGAATGGCAAACTTATGGGCGTTGTTAATCTTGCTAGCCATAGCAAGAAACCGCTAGCAACAGAAGGTAAGAGGCTATTCGAGTCCATAGCGCAAGCGTTCGGAGCTCTCATTGAGCATCAACAGAATCTCGAAGCATTAACGAAGAGCGAAGAGAAATTCCGAATGCTAGTCGAGAACTCTATTCAAGGGATTGCCATTGCAAAGGGAAACCCTCTGAGGTTCGTCTATGCCAACTCGGCGCTCTGCTCCATGATTGGTTACTCGAGAGATGAGTTATTGTCACTGAGGGGTGAAGGCATTGAAGATACCGTTCATCCTGATGACAGAGAATGGTATTTCTCACGATTCGAGCAGCACCTTAGAGGAGAAATCGGCCCAAGTAGATCAGCTGTGAGAGTCATAACAAGAAGCGGAGAAATCCGGTGGTGGGAATTAGCTGCGACACGAATTCATTATGAAGGAGGCCCTGCAGTGCTCGGAACGTTCATTGATACTACCGAGCACAGACGAAACCTACATGCGCTTCAGGAGAGCGAGAAACGATACAGGCTACTTGCAGACAACATCAAGGATGTGATATGGGTTATCAGTCTTGACATGAAGCTCGAATATGTCAGTCCGTCCGTCCAAGAGGTATTCGGCTACAGACCAGAAGAGGTACTGAATAGCCCAATATCTACGTTCATGACACCAGAATCAACAGACATCATTGCCAAAGAAATACGAAAGATGCTGGCCCTCAATAAAGAGATTGGACGGAATGGTTATGAAACGCCCACACTGGAACTTGAGGCAAAACGCTATGATGGTTCACTGATATGGATAGAAGTCACCCGAACCTTCATTCGTGATGACAAAGAGAGACCTACAGCAGTGGTAGGTGTTGCCAGAGACATAACCAGGAGAAAGAACACGGAGGGTGAGCTCGAGATGGCCAAGAGGACCGCTGAATTCTACAATGATATCTTGGCGCATGATCTAGCAAACATACAACAAGGCATCATAGCAAGCCTTGATCTCATGAAGCTACGAAACGTTTCTGATGATGTTAGACAGTTGGTAGACACAGCATTCCTGCTGACAAGGAGAGGAATCCTGTTGACCACAAATGTGAAGAGACTGGCCCAGCTCAGGGGCGGCATGGTCACTCTTCACCCGGTTTGCCCGCATAAGATGCTCACAAGAGCCGCCGAAACCGCTAGCGAGTCTTTCCCCAATAAACAGCTTGAGGTTGCCATCGACTTTGGACCGGGAGAGTATATCGTTACGGCAGACAGATTTCTCGAGGATGTGTTCTATAATCTGCTTCACAATGCCATCCGTTTCGACCCTGAAGCAACTGTGAGAATAGAGGTAAGAGCAAAGGCGATAGGAGCGGAAACTCTGAGCATCGCCATGGAAGACTCCGGGCAGGGAATACCCGATAAGGAGAAGGAAGATATCTTGGTCTCTATTGGTGACAGGAAAGGAGCGCGTCACGGGATAGGCCTTACACTTGTCAAACGAATCATTGACAGGTATTCAGGTCGCATCTGGATTGAAGACAGGGTGAAAGGAAACCATACAAAGGGGACGAGATTCGTGATTGAGCTGCCTATGAGCACCAGCTCTACTCATCCCAAGCAGGTAGAGCCCACGTGAAACGAACCTCTCTGTCTAATGAGTTAAGGTATGAAAAGATGAGATGCGTCAGCGAGGTCAATGCTTTCGGTGGTGTTGATGTGAAATCGAATTGCCGTAGAGGTGTTCACTGGTCCATGTCAATCGCTGATCGAATGCCGACGCTTACTATGCGTTATTCATATATCCTAATATAGTTATGCATGTGGTTTGAAACATATATCTTCTAACAAAACCGTACCGCTTCGTTAATATTCGTCAACGAGATAAGTGATACATGCGGTCCGTCGTCGCGTCGGTAGTACTAGCCGTTCTCCTTGCATCTGCTGTAGCAGGTGGGTTATTTGTGGCACCGGCGTCTTCGACCCATTCGGAAGACCCGGTACCCATGCAAGAGATAGAGCGTGACTGGACTGTAAATATCATCCTTGTGAATTACGATTCTGACGTCATTGACGACACTGCTCTCTACGAATGGTTACCGACACAGAGAGAGCATGTCGCGGAGATTTGTGATATAATCTACAGCATACAATACGAGGTCTTCTACGCCAACTCGGACTACACTGATTCAATCAGAAACCTCATGCTCGAGAACCACATCAATGGTAGCACCACAGGAACCAGTCTGGATGAGGAGGCTTTGGAGTATCAGAAGGCCAATCCAGAAGTACCTCAGAGAGTCTTCTACCCCCGCGCAGGAATGTCCATAGACGCAGACCCGATAGAGGAATGGCTCATAGAAAACCCGCTGGTAGTTTCGAGTGGTTTGCATTACAATCTCTATCTGTTCAACTTCTCCGAGTTCGATTCACCAGACCACAAGCTTGAACATTGGTACGACTACAACCCTGTGGATCCTGACAGTGGTGAAGAGATTGACTGGTGGCGGCTCGAGTGGGACAACGAGCTGAATCGTGATGTGAAACTGCAGTACGCAGGTTTCGGTGGAAAGGGCAATGTGTTCGTCCTCGACCCCTCTGCTGACCAGTGGTATCTGAGGTGGGCCCGAATCTGGTGGGGAACAGCACCCTATGATCAACATCCAAGGCACTGCACCGAAGACCTAGAGGATGTTGTGGCTGGACTGGACCTTTCAACATCTGAAGGGCAATTGGAGTTGAGCGCGTATCTAGCGAACTATCTGAGTGACATCGTCAGGTATGTCTTCTTCCCATCCCAACACCAGCCCACTGCATTTGTTGACAGTGGCAGTCTAACCACGCTTGTGATAGCAATGGACACGAGGGAGGGAATCCCGCTAGACAGCCTCACATGGGTCACAAGTGAAGAGCTGCTAGAAGATTTCCTTTCAGATCTCCTACCGTTCATACCATGGACTGCGACTGTGCAATTCAGAGATCACATCCATCTTCCCTACATAATGGGTCTGTTCGATGAGCACTCCCATGTTGAGAACGGGCACACATGGGTCGATGGGTATGCTTTGTTCGAAGACATCTATCAAAATGTGAGATGGCGCTATGTAGATGTCTTCGATGAGAACATCAACGTCTTCGGAGTTGTCTTCATCAAACAGAATATGACCATGTACACTCCCACTGGATCATTCACCGGGCTAGGTGGCGGAGGACAGACTTGTGTCTGGAAGTCTTGGGAGCGATACTACCGTGATGATGGAACAACTAAGAGAGAGGGGGTATCTGGCGTACAGATGCACGAGACCATGCATGCAATCGGAATGGGGCATACGTGGGTCTATCGACATTATGTCGGGGACTTCTCATCCTCTCCCATGGGATACTTTGGAATGCACAATGGAACGTCTAGTTTTGATCAGAACTGGGTGCAGGGAACATATCTTGATCAGATGGAGTATGATTACTATCAGGACTTCCTGGACGCGTGGGACACCATTAGTAACCGGGCAGAGCCCGAGACCATCCAAATCATGAACAACGTAATGGACTACTATGATCTGGCGCGTGAGAGATACGAATCCATGGACTGGCATGGCTGCTACGATGCGCTTCAACAGGCTAAGCAGAGAAAGCATGACATGGTTTTCTCGGTAGCAGATACCCTTCCGCCGACAATATGGAACTGGGGATATGAGCCTCACGACTTCGCCGGTGGAAACCTCTCCGTGTGGGCAGAAGTATCGGACGACATTGCGGGGGTGAAGAATGTCACGGCCGTGGTGAGTCTTAATGAAACAACCCTCGAGTTCCTCTGCACCTACAACGGAAGTCTGTGGACGACCCAGTTCAGCATCCGTGCGTTCGAGCCAGAACATGGAGTCCTTCTTATGGTACAGGCCTATGATAGAGGACTCAACTCTGCGACGACTGAATGGGTGACACTTGTCGAACCCACATCTGGCACCTCGAATGGAGCACATGCTCTCTACAGTATGATGTTCATCGTTCCGTACACCTTCGTGTTGGTGGTTCTCATACTGGTCTGGTTCAAGAGGCGTGAGGCAAGAACATAGACTGTATCACGTTTCGAAAAAATGACAGAACGTTCTTTTTAGGGAACGACAAGATGATGACATTATTAAAAAGACTGTACGGATTACACTGCATCATTGAGAAGAGAGGACAAACCCAGCTATCCAGTGGTTATCCGAGCTTCGTCAAGCGAAACTTGCCGGTGAAAATGCTATGCAGAAGCGAAAGACAATACTAGTATTCGTGGCTATTGTTTCCCTGTTGTTTAGTTCCACTAGTCTGTTCCCCGACTTGGGACTTGGATGGAACCAGGCTGAAGGTGAAACGGTAACGCTTGATGATGGAACCCAAATACACGTGGGCCCAGACGAAGTACTCATGAAGTATGAAATAGCTTCTGCTCCAGATCAAGTAACAGGTATTGGAGATCCACTCATCGCATCAGAATATGGTAAACGCACCGATTCGTTCTCAAGTGAACAGATGGTCTATCATCCCTCAGGAACTACCACAACTGCAAACCTGTCGGTTCCACTAGGCGACAACTGGGAGGGCTATGAGGTCTTCGGGAATTTGACAAGCATCACTGAGAATCGCACATGGTTAGTAAACAACGACTTCGAGGAATCTGGCGCCTGGGTGTATGGAAGCTCCCAACTCGAGGGGGCCTTCAACGGAAACAACAGAGTCCAATACTTCACTTCTGGTGGCGGTTACCAGGGCCAGTGGGGAGCAAGGGGCAGCGAAAGCGGTAATTTCACCGATCCCTGGGGGATTGCCATTAACAGCTCTGGTCATGTCTACGTTGCTGACAGTTACAATAATCGAATACAGGTCTTCGATGCCACGGGTACCTTTCAGTTTCAATGGGGAAGTGCAGGCACGGGGGATGGTGAGTTCAGTTATCCGACTGGCATCGCAATCAACTCGACCGGACATGTGTATGTTGCAGATTCTGGGAATGACAGAATCCAACTCTTTGATTCTCAAGGCCAATACGTCAGCCAGTGGGGAAGCACAGGGGAAGTAGCATCCGAATTCCACGGTCCGATGGGAGTTGCAATCCGCAACTCGAACGGATACGTCTATGTCGCCGACATGGGCAATGATAGAGTACAGTATTTCAATATGCACGGGGTCTATCAGGGGCAATTTGGAGGAACCGGAACAAGTACAGGGCAGCTCCGTCGCCCAACGGGCATCGCAATCAACCAAAACAACGACGAGATCATTGTTTCAGATACTAGCAACTGCAGAGTACAGAGGTTCAGCTCAACGGGTAGCTACCAGAGTCTAGTCGGTAGCCAGAATTCGTTTTATGGTAGTGGAGGAAATGGATACTTCAGGACTCCAGTGGGGGTCGCAGTAAGCTCAGGCGGCACCATCTACGTCGCAGACGTTGGGAACGACAGAGTGCAGTACTTCTCCTCAACGGGTTCATATCTAGGTCAGTGGGGTTCTGATGGAAGCGGTAATGGTCAATTCAGATTCAACTACGGGATAGCCCTTAACGGATCTGATTATGTATTCACAAGTGAGAGAAGCGGGACCACCCGCAAGATAGCAAGACGGATGCCAAATGGAGGAGACGGCGACGCTGCTGCGACAGCGATGATAGATGGATATTATCACAGAAATGAGGGAGGACTCTATGGTTTCTGGTATAATCCTGGTGACAAGGCGTTTATCCAACAAGACATTACGATAGACCGAGGAGAAATCACTTGGGCCGGAGTTTCACTTGACTACTATGCCGATATCCGTGGGAGATGGTGGGAGAACTACAATCCAACAGGATTCTTTGAGCTGTTCGTGACTGTCGGTGACCCAGACGAAGGAGGAGACTATCTCTGGAATATGGCGTTTGATGGGATTGCTGATGATAACACTTGGTACTCAACCGGTTTGATTCCGACCGATCCCGCTTATTTCACACTCCCCAATGTTTCGATTATGGTTGGACTGCGAGTGACTGATTCTGAATGGTATCGAACAGACGACATCAAGCCTGAGGGGCGTTTTGACAATATTGCCGTCTATATAAAAGCCAAGGCGGCTCCTGAATCAATCAATTTACAGATGAATGGGGAAGATGTTTCAAATGTACTTGAGGGGTCAACTCCCATCCTGGGACTTGGAACTGTTTCATATCGACCGTCAACCCCATGGACTGAGGGCAGTGTATACGCCAACTTCTCATGGACCCCAACTCCCAATCCTCCAGACCCGGATGAGGAGATAACAGTTGAGATCGACGTTCTCGTGACTGCCTTTGCAAGAAGATACGATATACAGACTGTATCTGAGACGGAAACCTTCACAAATGGTGATAACTATCTCGCCCAAAATAGTACCGACATAAGGTGGGACACGAACCACTACGCTGCTGTCCCGGGCGGCTATGAGAATCGCTTCTTCTTCAATGTTTCAATACCGGAAAACCGAGATATAGATCATGTGGGAGAGCCAAGTTATCGCTTGGATAATCTCACATCCGGTTGGAGTTTGGGAGAACCAGGCGACGGTTCTCTAAACGTTTCAGTCTATGACATAACGACCAGTGCCCAAAACGGCTTCTGGTACCTAAAGGGATCTTCGCCCAACATAATCGATAGCTTGAAGGTTTGGGATGAATATACGACATCTTGGCTCATCACAAATAACTTCAGAGCAGATGATGATACTCGGTTCATGGTATCTCTCGCGCCAGACTACGCCTCAGATATTGTCTATTTCTCGGTATATCTGCCTAATGGCACGCTCTGGACATCCCTTCAGGCTACCGTGAACAGCTCTGGATATGCAGTCACCGAGTTCGTTAACCTTAACCCTTACAACGCATCAGTGGGAAACTGGGAAGTCCAAGCATTTGTTACAGATCAGAATTCAGGATCTGCAGTCCATAATGTCGGCTTCTTCAGAAGGAAGTTCAGCGTAACACACTCCACTGACATGAGCGTTAAGTATCCAGTTGGGTCTGCAGCAACGTGGACGAAAAATGTGACTCATGGTGACCTGATTCTTCTGCAGCTAAGAGTCCAAGATGCTGATAACACAGATCTGCTTGCCGGGGGTGTTATGACCTACTCTTGGGCTGCCGGGTCGGGAACGATGAATGATCTGGGAACGGGAGAGTATAGCATAACACTGGACACGGGAGAGCTTGCATCAAACGGTGCGTTCAACGTCTCTCTCGAGTGGAACAAGGACTTCTATGACCCATTGTCGAGAAACTTCATCATCAACGCCATCTACACTACGGACCTTCTCTCTCCTGATGCTCCAGGAGTAGACGTTCCCATGAGTTACGACGCCGAGATGACAGTGCAGTTCAAGGACCAAAAAGGGGACCCCATAACTGACGCACAGATCACTACGGATTGGACACATGACAGCTACTCCGTAGCACCACAGACAGGAAATCCGGGCTATTACACTCTGACACTGGGCACTGACGGAGTCAGCATCGGCGAGTATGATGTTGCCATCACTGCCGCAAAGGACTACTACGAATCACGCACGATTGTCCTCTCTCTAGAAGTACGCGAGTTGTTTACATCGGCCATTCCCTCAACAAGCCAGCTGTCACTTCCAGTGGGATACACAACCTCATTCACCATAACCTATACTGACACGGATCATGACCAGCCAATCACGGACTCAGCTGATGCCATAACTTGCAACTGGTCAGCACTCCATGGCTATACCTTCGATGATTACAATGTCACAGAAACGGCCACACCCGGAGTCTATCGTGTCGATCTGTACTCGCTGGATGATGACATTCTTGACACGTACACAGTGGAGTTCAATGTTAAGAAATACGGCGCCCAAAATCATACGTTCAATGTGAAGGTGCAGCTTAGAACCCATCTCACATCATTCTATCTTACAAACCCAATCGACCCGACACCGTACACAGCAGATGTTGTCATATCTGTTGTCTACTATGACGTAGATGCGGATACCGGGATTGTTGGCTCTAATGCCTTGATATACGTTGAGAGCCCAGGGTTCCCATCAATCATCTATGATGTGGCGAATGGAACCCAATCAGGAGAATACATTATATCACTACCTGCAAGCCAGTGGGGTTCCACTGGAACAAAAGACCTGATCATCTACGCTAACTGGACTGGACCTACAGTCAAGTTCTCCAATGAGACCGTTACAACAAGTGTGAGAATCACGAGTACCCCGACTGACATCTTCATTGGACAAAATCCAGTCATGACACCATACGGAGAGAATCTCACATTCAGCGTGATATATTACGATGTCGCAAATGACACGGGGATAGTGAACGCAACTGGCTCATATCCATTCAATGTTCACCTATACATCGATGTGTTGACAGCTGGCCAGGCCCTATCTCAAGGCCTCATGGTCATAACGGAACTCGATCCTGTCAATAATCCAGGAGAGTACCAGATCGAGTTCGACACATCCTATCTCAGTGGGCTCATTTCCTGCGACTTGCGGATTCAGTTCAACTGGACAAAAGGTCAACTCCCGCTGTACGAGAATCAGACCCTCATAATCACGGTCTATACGACACAGCGGCAGACTAATGTTGACTGGACACCACTTCCTACAGTGCCATATGATGAGCTCGTGAACCTGACCGTAGTCTACAGGGATGTTCTATTAGGAGAGGCAATTCTAAATGCATCGACCCTCTACCTTTCGATTCAAGAGGTAATAGGATACACCATTTACTACGAAGGAGATGGAACTGGAACATTCTTCATAGAGATTGATACCTCTTCTTGGATACCCGGAAGTCACTCATTCCACTTGAATTTCACATGGACTGGCGAGCCTTTCTACCAAAACAGAACATCTGTAGAGATTCCTATCACAGTGAGAGAAAGATTCACTGAGCTCACTCACGGAGCATATGGGCCGATACAGTTTGCAAACAATCTTACCCTGTTATTCACTTACACAGACTTGGATGACTTCACCAGTACGGGCATGCAGGGAGGCACTCTCACGCTTGATGCCTCACTCGAGGGAAATTACACATCTTATGACAATCTGGACGGAACCTACACAGTCGTCCTTAACACAAGTGCATTGGAAACATTGGGCACTTTCACAATAAATGTGACCATCATTTACGGCGGAAGCAGATACTGTCAGGACGCAGGCGACTACTTCTATCTCACGGTCACAAGAAGAAGGGCACAACTAACGAGTGACCTTCCAGATCTGGCACCCTATCTCACACAGGCAAACATCACAGTAACGTACTCTGATGATAACACCGACGAAGGTATACCAGATGCGACCATCCTTGCATCATGCAGTTCATCTTATGAACCCCTAGAACTGGGTGTGAACTACTTCGTTGATTATCTTGGAGATGGTCAGTACAGAGTCAGAATCTCTACTGAGGCACTTGGCGGATTCGGCACTTATTCTATAGCGATTGAAGCAAGCTATACCGGGAGCCCGTACTACCAGAATAGAACCAGAACAGCTGAAGTAGAGGTATCTCGCCGACCCGCAACGATTACCATATCAAAATCGCCACTCAACACCCCATATCTTTCGAACGTCACATTCGAAATAACAGTCACAGATGATCTCGATGGTTCGGGGATATCCCTGAGCAAACTGGAACTCCTTCTCGGCCATGGAGCAGGCGAAACGCTCACCAGCAGCCAGTACTCACTCTCTGGCACCAATGGGGTATACTCGATCTCGATCCAGTCCACGTTGCTCGTATCCGAACTGGTAAGCAAACATCCAGTCTCTGTCAAGTTCTTCTGGGGCGATTCAATACCATTCTATGCCAACTCTAGTACCTCCACAGAAGCAACTATCACCCAGAGGCTCACTCAAGCCAGTGTTCTCTCAACTCCCCCTGCAGACATATTCTACAATGCAACCGCCGTTTTGAAATACACGGACTATCTGACAGGAAACGGGATATCCGGAGCCGAAGTCACAGTATCTTGTTCGAATGTGTCAGTAATCGAGTACTGGGTTCTCGTCGGTGCTGACGGATCCTATGAAGTTAGGATAAACACAACCGAGTTTCCAACCCTCGGCAAGTATCGCTTTTCTGCGAACTTCACCTGGTTGGGAACCCCCTTCTATCAGAATAAGACCCAACTGTCATTCAGTATCACATTGAATCCCGTGTCAACAGAGCTCGCTCTTGTTGTTCCAACAGGTGTTACATACTATCTTGGCGACACCCTTGAGGCGAATGTTACTTTCACAAGCATAAACACAGGTCTTGGTATCGAAGGAGCAAATGTCACGACAAACTGGCAGTCACTCTACGGCTCTACAGCCACAATACTAGAAGGCGTCGGTGGAGTATACTACCTCACCATTGACACACGGCCTCTAGATGCTGGAGAGTACCCCTTCGAAGTATATGCTTCATCATATCTCCACTACAACAGGACGATAACGGCGGACATAGTTCTGGCAGCCCTTCCTGTTGACATCGATTTGGATGCTCATCCCGAGAGTCCAGAATGGGGAACAATTGTCACAATCAATGTAAACGTCACGAATGCAAGAAATGGCACTGGTGTTGTTGGCGGAAACGTCAACCTAACGGTCCTGTCAGACACGTTTGCGATGATCGAGATCGAAAACGGTGCCTACTCACTGAATCTGTCGACGCTGGCCTATAACGCAGGAGAATACACGCTCTCGATAAGCTTCGCTCTCGCCAATTACGAATCTAGACAGAGGGAATTCCAAGTACGAATATCCAAGGTTCCCGCCCGTCTTACCGGGGCTCTCGACAAATTGGTGGTCGTGAATGGGCAGAATGTCACTATTGAAGCGCAATACCTAATCCAAGCCAATGACACTGTCATCCCAGACGGCTCGCTTTCATTTGCTTGGACGGGAGGCTCTGGCATCTTGATTTGGAACTCCACCCTCTCAAGATATGTCGGCCATTTCACAATCGAAGGAGTTAGTATACGCAACTATCAGATTCAAGTCCAAGCAACCTCTACAAACTACAAGAGTATCAGCATCCAGCTTACGATTGAGGTTCGAGAGATAAATACAGAAATCACACCCGTTGACGGACGGACAGTGCTAAGCGCCGTTGCAGGAGCTCTTGCGAATATCACTGTCCACCTAAACAATACAGATCTTGGCACGGGGGTAACAGGTGCCAACCTGATCTACAGCATATCAGGCATCTCCGGTAATCTCTCCGAGATTGAGGATGGGTGGTATTACGCTCTGGTGAACACGACCGAATTAGCCATCCAAGAGTACATCTTGAGAGTGTCAAGCACCAAAGACGGGTATGCTTCTGCGTCACTCCAATTCACACTAACAGTCACAAGGATTCGGACGACAGTTGAGATCCTCACTGATGCTTCTCAAGACGTCTACTACGGACAATTGGCGACATTCTCGTTTTCATTCTGGGATGAGACAAATTCAATGAGTGTTGAAGATGCAACAACATCATTTACCATTGGCGACTACACCGGAATACTTCTTGAGGGAGAAAACGGCACCTATTCCTTCACCCTGGATACCTCATTAGTTCAAGCGGGTATCATTCCATACGACATATCTGTTTCATTCCAGAAGACCCGCTATGAGTTTGGTTATAGCTCGGTGAAACTGCGAGTCTTGCCCATTCCAACAGAAGTGATAGGAACACTAGAGGTTGACATCCCTGTAAGTGATGACTACACACAGTTGTTCCAATTCAATGATACCTTGAACCACGTTCTAGTCACAGATGCTACGGCAACTGCGATCTGGGAATTCGGTGCCGACCCACTCACAAACCTAGGAAATGGGTCATACCGATTCGGGGCCGTTGAGTCAGGTATTCAGTCACTCGACGTTCGCGAGAATCCATACATAATACGAGTTACATTCACTCGGGGGAACTACAGTAGGGGAGAGATCATTGTGGAGATGACTATCAGACAGATCAGGACTGAACTACAAGTCACACCTCCGCCGGGCACAGTATTCTCAGGTCAGACAGTATTCGTGAGAGTAACATACTGGGATGTCGACCATGAAACAGGGATTCCCATGGCTGTCAACTCAACATCTGGAACATCACTTCAGGTATTGCCAGAATCATCTATCGACTTCGGGAATGGCACGTATGTGTTCGCTTTCGTAGGAACTAACGTGCAGGGTTACGAGTACAGGATTCAACTGAACAAGACCAACTACGAGTCCAGCACGTATTCTGGTATCGTATACGTCACACTCAGTCCTGAGCAACAGGCCCTCTATACAAGCTTCGGCTATCTGGCGCTTGCCATTCTTGGCCTTGTCGCCTTTGCAGCAGCCTACATTCGGGTTTGGTCAGTTCCCAAGATGCTGAGGAGAATCAGAGCGATGGTCCGACAGCTATCTAGAGGGAAGATACCTGAGCCAGCTCCTGTCCGTAACAGAAAACAGGTGATCATTGATATGATGAACGAGGATTTGCGGCCGGTGAGAGTTGTGAAAGGGTCGGCCGATGTTGCGCCCTCAACCGTTGACATATCCATTCTTGATATTGAAGAACTCTTGAAAGAGCTCGCTGTTGTTGTCGGATTGGCACCTGAAGATGTAGACACGCTAAGAGGAGATCTTGAGAAGATGAGGCCCAGTGAACGTGCAGGCTTCATCAGCGAAGTCCTAAAACAAGAACGTGCACGACGTGCCAAGGACATTGTGGAGGCAGAGAAACTTGCCGAACCAGAGAAGGAAACACTAGACCTAGAGAGGAAACTCACCGAGGAAGAACTGGATCATCTACGGGAGAGACTCGTTGAGATGGGCATTGACGGAGCAGAAGCCGAACTGATGATAGAACAAGCTAGGAACCTCTCCAAAGCGGAGATAGATGCTCTTCTTGACCAACTAGGAGGGGATGCAGAATGAATAGACGCAGACTAATCCCAACATTCGCAGTTGTATTCCTGTTCCTTGTCCCAATACTCTCAAATCTGAATAGCCTATCAGCTATTGAACCTGATCTCACCAAGGGCATTCCTGTGGATGTTGGCAATGGACAGACTGTTGACGTGGAGCCTGGGGAGTTGCTTCACAAATTCGTCGTTAGCGAACAAGGTAGTCTGGAATGGGTAGGTACTACAGATCCGCTGATCAGTAGTGAGTTCGGGAATGCAACAGACCACTTCCGGAACAAGCTGATGACGTATCTTGCATCGAACACTACAACAGGAACAAACGTCAGTGTTCCTACCGGAAGCGGGTGGGAAGGATACCGTGTTGAAGCACAGATATCCCAGTTGACAGAGAACAGGTCTTGGGTAAGGAACTGGGATTTCAACAGCGAACCGACCATCTCAGACTGGACGGCAGGCTTGACGGACGTCGGTTCATACAGCACACCAATATCATCATACAACTCATCGGGTCGTGGGGCGGGAGATGGTACCTTCGACTTCGAGATAGATTCCAACTCAGCGAGTGCACCGTTCTACTATGATCAAGGCGACCGTGCCTATGTGACCCAGACCATGTCCATACCTAGAGGGCAAGTTGTATGGGCCGCATTCAGAACAGACTACTGGGCTGATACCCAAGATGATACCCACTATGGAATGACCGGCTCATTTGCCGTCTATCTGAACATTGAAGGTTCACAGGTCTGGCAGAAGGTCTTCACCGACATAGATGCTGAAGAAACATGGTATGACTCGGGACTCACCGATGTTTCCCCTGACATATTCAGTCTACCTGCAGACCAGGATGTTAACGTCGAGATAGGACTCTGGAGTAAGGCATCTGTGGGTTATGACCCCGAGATTGGACCAAGAGCCAAAGTTGACAACTTCGAACTCTATGTCAAGACAAGAGCAGCACCTTCTGACGTGAGTCTTGCAATGAACGGTATCAGTGTCAGCTCTGCCCCGGGATACGGTTCCGGTTATGTAACCGAGATGGCTGATTCACCTTGGACCGATGATCCTGTGGTGCTCAACTTCACATGGAGTCCAACACCAACCAACCCAGACCCGAATCGCAAGATAATCGTTGAGTTCGATGTCGAGAGCAACATGTTTGCAAGACGCCTTGATATACCCACGGTATATGAGATAAGTCCCAATTCTTACGGGCAGAGATATGTGGTGCAGAATGCAACTGAAGTGAACTACACGACCTATTTCTATGCCGCAATTCCAACGGGCTACGTCAACAGATACTACTTCAATCAGACGATTCCTCTGAATAGAGATGTGTTCTTCGTAGCGAAACCCCTAGCGCCGTCGACAAACCTCACTTCTGGATGGAATGGCGGTCAGCCCGGAAACGGCTATCTCAATGTATCAGCTTATGATGTAGCTACAGAGGCAGGTCGCTACGGTTACTGGAGAATTCGCTCGTCAGCGCCCAACATGATTCAAGATTTGGAGTTATATGATCCCAATGATACCTCTTGGAAACGGACGACTGACTTGAGGGCAGGAAATAGCACCCGTGTCCGTGCTTATGTTGGGAGCACATTCCAAGACGCCATTGTCAATATCACAATCTACGACCCTGCTGGAGTCAAGATGTACTCTGTCAATGCCACTGCAGATGGAACAGGTTATGCAACCACGCCCTTCTTCAACCTCGCAGGCAGCAACTCTTCGGCAGGAAGTTGGATGGTTCAGGCATCTACTAATGACTTGGCCGCAAACGGCGAATGGCAAAACACTGGATTCTTCAGAAGGCCCTTCACAGTGACTCACTCCTCTGAGCTAGTAATCAGCTACCCAGATGATGCAGTGGGCACATGGACCACCAACGTAACCTTCGGAGACCTTGTTCTTCTTATCGTAGAGGCCAATGACACCGATAGTGACATCTTAGTTCCTGGGGGCAATCTACAGTATTCATGGTATGACGGTGCAGATTCATTTGATGACAGCGGCAACGGCGAGTACACCAAAGTACTGGACACATCCATGCTTCCCGGAAAGGGACAATATGATGTGGATCTCACTTGGTCGAAGAGTAGTTACGATGCTGCCCAGGCCACCATCACGCTCAATGTGAATTATGCTTCAACACTTGAATCACCACAATACCCGGGAATATCCGGAGCAATAGGGAGCGACCAAAGCTTCAACGTTTCCTTCAAGAACGTGAACGGAACCGGGATAGTGGGAGCACTTGTCACGTCTAACTGGAGCCAGTCTTACACTGTGACCGAACAGGGATTGGGAGTATATAGAATCGACCTTGATAGCTCAACAGTGCCTCTGGATGAATATCCTGTGCTAGTTCAAGCAAATGCCCCTTTCGTTGAGATTGCTGAAATGGTCATATATGTGGAGGTACGTGAGATCTACAATCGCGTCTCGTATTCCGCCAACCGATTGTCGATTCCTGTAGGAGAATCGGACTCCTTCACACTGACATGGTTTGACAGCGAGCTCGACGTTCCGATAACAGGTGGCGCATCTTACATAACCTGCAATTGGACTCCGTTCCACGAGAGCGGTGAACAGAACTACACTGTAGTCGAGATAGATGATGGAGTATATGAGATAACAATCTTCACTGAGGATGACGACGAAATAACAGGGACAGATGAGTTCTACAACGTCGAGTTCAATGTCAGACGACAGAATTATCAAAATCACACCTTCTCTATTGGTGTACAGGTCCGAAGTCATAACACGCTATTTGTTCTTGATAGCCCTGTGGAGCAGACACCCTACGGGCAGAGCATAATCGTACTTGTCGAGTATCGTGACACAGATCTGGGAACGGGAATCAACAACAACTCCGGAAACGTTCAGATATCGGTCAGCTCCTCAGGAGTACTCGATCTCCTATATTCAGTCTCTGAATCCAGCTTGGGTGAGGGACACTATAACATCACGATCGCAAGCGACCAATGGGGAAGCATCGGATGGAAAGATTTGACCATAGAAGCAAAGTGGATAGGAGCAGTGGAGAAGTACTACAATCAGACCATATTGACGGAAGTCAGAGTCCTTGGGACGGCGACCGACCTCTATCTTGAACAAGCGCCAACAGCAACCTACTACTTGAATAACTTCACGTTTACAGTCGTCTACTATGACGCTGTGAATGGAACTCGCATCTCAAATGCATCCACAGGAGACGTCTGGCTCAGAATCACAACAATAACCTCCGGACATTCTGTGGCGCAAAATGATTTCGAAGTAACAGAGCTCGTGGGCAACCCCGGAACCTACAGGTTCTCTCTCGATTCATCGCGCTTTGGGCTTGTGGGTACTTTCAAGTTCCAAATAGATTTCGAATGGAGCGAGGGCGTGAGTCCACTCTATGAGAACAAGACTCTGACAGTGAGTCTAATCATACTTGAAAGACCAACTTATGTTGATTACTCATCTGCGGATATCACGCCATACGGAGAAGATGCATACTTCCAGTTTGGCTACATAGACTCTCTGACGAGTGTGAGAATCGAGAATTCTAGTTCTCTCTCCATATCTCTAAATGAAGGCGGCGTCATTTACTCACTGAATTATGATTCCGGAACAAGAACATTCACAATAGCGATAGACACAGCAACACTCGGTGGTACGGGTACTTTTACACTCCACCTGAACCTATCATGGGTAGGAGAGCCATACTACACGTCGATCAGTAGCAAGTCATTTGGCATCACCGTGACCCTACGCAGCACCCAGCTGACACATCTCTCGTTCACTCCTCCACAGTGGGGGAACGACGTATCAATCGAGTTTGTCTATACAGACCTGATTGCAGGCAGTAGCTCCGGCATGACAGGTAACTTGATGCTAAACACCACTCTAGAAGGATGGTATACGGTTACAGGACTAGGAAACGGTCACTATATGGTGAAACTCAACACCTCCTTCTCCACAACTGGCATCTTCATAATCAACGCCACCATAGTCTACAACGGGACTAACTTCGCTGCTGATGCCGGAGAGATACTCAGTCTTTCAATATTGGATAGAGTCACGCAACTTGGCTATGACAGCCCGGACCCCGCACCCTATGGTACTAACGTGAGCTTCACAGTCTCGTACTCTGATGACACTACTGGAACCCAGATCAGCGGGGCAGCGGTGCTTGTTTCTTGTGATGATTCAACGGATTCGCTGGAGCCAGGCGTCAATTACTGGTTCACTGATATCGGAAATGGCGACTACCTGATACGCATTGAAACTCAAGCTCTCGGTGGGCTTGCGACTTATTCACTAAATGTGACTCTGTCATGGAGTGGAGAGCCATACTACGCGACCTCTGGCAGGTTCATAAACGCAAGAGTTGTCGAGCGGCCAACTCAGATATTGATCACTCAGACGCCCGGCGAAACGCCGTTCGAAGAAAACGTGACATTCTCATTTCGTTTCACCGATTACCTGACAGGACAAGTCATTAGTATCAATAAGACACACATTACTCTGTTTCATGGTCCGACAAGTACGATAATCACTTCAGCCGAATACAGCCTAGATATGACAGAAGATGTATATCACATAAGCCTCAAGTCTACGGTTCTTGATTCGGAGAACTTGGTTACTGCTCATGAGATTCGCCTTCTGGTCAACAAGTCCGGTGTCGAGCCATACTATGCTAGTCGCGAAAAGACGACCCAAGCAACGACAACCGAAAGGCCTACACAAATACTGTTCCCATTGGTTGACGAAACTCCTCTATTGAGCAATATCACTGTTGAATTCGAGTTTGTAGACTATCTGTCTGATGCTGGGATAGAGAATGCCTCTGCAACAATCTCGTTCACAAACCTGACTTCTGCAACTTACTACTTGGAAGAGATAGGTGAAGGAACCTACAGGATTCTGATTCCCACCTCCCAGTTTGGAGGTGCAGGTGTCATATTCTTCAACATAACAATGGGCAAGACCGGAATACCATTCTACTCGAATAGAACCACAACCGATGTTCCAGCAACAATCAGGCTGATACAGACTGCGCTTAGTGCAGAAGCACCTCCACTCGGATCGCTACCATTGGGTGACATTCACCGAGTCAATGTAACATTCACTGATGCAGACCATGGAGGTGTGCTGAGTGACGCACTTGTAACGACCAACTGGGAAGCGCTCTATGCGACTGAAGTGACCATAACAGAAACTGCTGCAGGCATCTATCAAATCGCAATCAATACTACTGGCCTGATAGCGCAGAAATACCCATTCGAGATCCAAGCTCAGCTTGAGAACTATTCGACTGGTATTGCATCTGTTACCATCCAACCGGGTGCCCTCACAGTTGAGATAGTGATGGACAGAACGACATATTATGCCGATTGGGGCAGTATGGTTCATATTATCATTGAAGTGGAAGAACCCTATCACGGCACGCTGGTACCAGGCATGGATGCGGTACTCGTCTGGAACGACACAGAATACACCTTCTCGGACAACGAGGACGGCACCTACGAGCTGTATCTGAACACACGTGATAACGACTATGGTACCTACCAGCCCCAAATAACAGTATCACGGGAGTTTTATCAGACACGACAGAGAACATTCACACTGTCAGTATCGAGAGGAACCGGTCAGATAGTACTCGAACAATCGATACTTAATGTGGTCACCGACACCAACCTTGTTTTCTGGGTCTATCTCAATGATACTGGTCGAAACGAGCCTGTCACTGCAGATGAAGTATCAATCGAGTGGAACGGAACGGACTACCTTGTTCCCAATAACGGAACACCAGGCTTCTACATCGTGAGTCTAAATATGTCAGGGTTCCCATTGGGAGAATACGAGTTGATAGTTCGGGCGATAGAAACAAACTTCGCATTCTTGGAAACCTCTGTCGATATCAACATCGTGCCAGTTCCGACGAGGTTACAGATAGATGAAGACATCACTCACCTTACTGTCTACTACGGTAGCTCAATAGTCATATCTGTAGACTACATGAACGAAGACAACAACCAGAAGATACTTGGAGCGAATCTTACGTATACTCTAGGTACTCTGTCAGGGGAGCTTATTGAGCAACCTGACGGGAGCTACAGGGCAAACATCAACACAACTCCAATAGGCTCACAAACACTCTATCTGAGATTGACCGCATCAAGAGAGGGTTATTCAACATCTCAGTTGAGGTCTCTCGCAAGTATTGTTCCGTTGCCGACGAAGTTCGAAACAGACACGTCAACTCAATCCGGATACCATGGCTACAATGTCACATACTCACTGTATCTGAATGACACCTATAACAACCAACCAGTAGTCGGTGCTGAACTGGTGGTTATCTGGGATGGCGGATCAGGACTTGTCACTGATGATGCCAATGGAACTTATACGGTCACAGTGTTCATCAATGTCACAGTTCCGCGCAACTATGAAATCCAGATTCAGGGTTCTCTGGACAACTACGACACTGCATCGATCAGGCTAATTCTTGCCATGGCTAGAACGCCTGCTCATGTCGAAGGAACAGAGAGCCTATCGATACCCATTGGTGAGGGAACTAGCGCTGTTCTGACAGTTGTCAATGACCTGACACAGGTAACGATTTCGGACGTGAATGGGCTGGCTTTCTTCGAGGGTATTGGTCAAGCGGAACTCACACAGCTCGGGAACGGGAGCTTCGTATTGAACGTTCCCAGTGACCTCCCCATAGGTCTCTACACCATAGAAGTAAGCTTCACTGGCACCATGTACTCTGTCCCCGTTCACACGATTGACCTTGATGTACGAAGAATCCGTACCACATTAATGGTATCCAACACAACTGTCCAGACGATACCGGGCTCAGCAATCCAGGTCACCATCACCTATTGGGACTTAGACCACGGAGTAGGAATAGAAAACGTAGTTCCAGATGTGAGCTTTGGGACTGGCAGTCTCACATACTATCCGGACAGGCTTCAATCTCTAGGTAACGGTACATACATTCTACTACTCCAAGTGAACGAGGCAGGTACCTTTATTATGAGCGTCGCCTTCACAAAGGAGCTCTATGAAACTCAATCGATCCAATTCGAGATACGTTCAGACCCATCTGCGGCACAAGTCCTGACTCAGGCGCTAACAACCTACGGAAGCATAGGGCTCATCCTTTTTGCCGCCCTTCTCTTCCTGTATGTGAGAATCTGGAGCGTTCCCAAACTAGTACGCGTAATGAACGCAATGATTCGTAAACTAGCTCGAGGAGGAGTGCCGAAGCCTGCAGACGTTCCATCTCGTAGGAAGACGATTCTTCAGATTGCAAATGAGGAGCTACGACCTTCTGGCGTAACCAAGACATTGGAGGAGGTAGAAGGTGAGACCATCCGAGCGATTGTGCCTGAGGTGGACGAACTCCTCAAGAGGCTTGCTGAGATTACTGGCCTAGGCGATGAAGAGATTGAGGCCTTCAGACTTGACCTCGCAAGGATGAAGCCGAGTGAGAGACCGGGATTCATCAAAGAGGTCATTATCCAAGAGGAGGCAAGACGAGCGGACGAACTCGCAGGCGTAGAGGAGCTGGAGGTCAAAGAAGAACTGACCCTCGGAGACCTACCGGAGGAACTTCAGGACCTGAAGATGAAACTCGAAAAGAAGGGCATGTCATCGGATGAGATAGATACGATACTTGAAGAGGCCGAGAACCTCTCAAAGGCTGATCTGAAGGCGTTACTGGAGAGTCTTGGCATCGACATAGACTAGAACCAACGGGGGAGTCCCGATACTCCCTCTAGGTCTCAAATGTCTTCTCTACTTCTTCGAGCAAGTCCTGATGCTTCTCGAAGTACTTACGGGCAGGCTCGAGCAGGTCAATAAGTGCCTCGGAAACAGCCTTCTTCACGTCCATGGGATGAATATCTTCGTTGACATATGCTTTTTCGAACACGTCAATCGAATCGAAGCTTACATCCCCGCCGAACTTCTCCTTTCTCTCAATCTCAAGCTTCCCAAAGCGGGGCATGACGATGTAGCGGACTGTGGATGTGATTGCGTTTGCTTTTAGATCACCTGCAGGACAATATGCCTTCTTGATTGTTCGACGAATCGCAGCAGGTTCATCCGTCACCCGGATATGGGACAACGGATCACTGGCGGACATCTTGGCTCCCCCACCTCTAAGAGATGGAAGCAAAGGCATGAAGATGTAGCTGCCCTTCTTGAAGCCCACATCCTCGAGGACTTCACGACCCAGCATGTAGATGTTCCGTTGATCGATGCCCCCAACCGTAATGTCCGCCTGGAGGTACTTGACATCAAGAATCTGTAGAAGAGGGTACAGAAGCTCAGAAACCTTTGCCTCTCCTCGCATCCTGACGACTTCACTAGCAGCTCGTTTTGCTCGTGTTGTTGTGACCTTGGCCGCTACGCGGTATAGGTCCTCGACATAATCGCGCTTATGCTGATAGCTGGAACCAAGACGGAAATCCATTTTGTCTGAATGCTTACCTAGCACTCCACGGATGCATTCCTCATAGTATTTGGATCGAAGCTCCATGAGCTCAAAGGAAGTCTTCTGAGAGTCCAGATGGGAGTGATAGTCAGCAAGCAGAATTGTCCCTCGGCCGCCTATGTCAGACAACTGGACGAGTTTGTTGAGTGGAATGAGATATGCAAAATGAAAAGGGCCTGTAGGTGCAGTGCCATAATAGAAGTTGAATCCAGATTTGCCTTCGACTATTGTACGAATTTCTTCCTCGGTCACGACTTCTTCAGCATTCCTGACCGCAATTTCGAATGATGGATTCAGAGAGTCCTTAGTTCCCTTCATTTGCCTCACAATTGCGAATGAAATCTTGACGATGTTTTAAGCTTGGTGCATGGCCGCTTCTCGAGAGCGTTTCCTATGCTGAACGATTCCAAGACCGACAAATCCAACCGCCACACTGAACCATAGAGTCACAAAACGGATGATTATTGTCGAAGCAACAGCGAGATTCCTTGCAATGCCGACAAGAATCTCCATTATGGATATAGCCACGCCCTCGTAACCTCCAAGACCACCGGGTAGGAAGATCAGGACTGCCCCTACCGAAGAGGCGGTGGCATGCACAAATGTCGCCTGAACAAGCAGTGCAAGTGATGAAGGAGCCAGACTCGGTAGCCCTCCGCCTGTGATAAGACTAAGCAGAAGCCAGAGCTCAAGGCACTCCATGAACCAGCCAGGGATGCTGATCAGAGTGCTCACCACAAGGGGTTTCGGTGAAAGGGTGCTTGTCATGGTCTCTTCGATGTGTTCACAGCTATCCTGAAATCGCTTCAATGGACCAATTGAGGTCAGCCTCTGCAAAATCCTCTCATAAAATGTTCGATTACCGAGTAGTAGGGCCCCAACCACCACTACAACTCCAACAAGACCAAGGAGGACAAGTTGGTTCTCTCCACCGAATCCAATGATGAAAGCAAGCCCCGCAAGCAAGACCATAGCCAACAGGTCGGTCACTCGCTCAGATATCACCACTGGAGCGGTCTTAGCTACGGGTGTTCCATCAAGCTCGTTACAGAAGTAGCCTTTGATTGCCTCCCCCATCTTTCCAGGTGATACAGTCAATGTGAACCCAGCTAAAAATATACTGAAGGAGTCTACGTGTGAAAGATTGATGTCGATGCGTCTAAGATAGTAGTTCCATTTCAGATAACGAATCCCATAATTGATGAGAGACAACCCCATCATTGCAGGGATAGCCCACCACCATGGAATAGCCCCTATTGCAGATAGGACTTCATCAATCCGCCCATAGAATAAGATGACCAAGTAAATGATCATTCCAATGAACACAAACAGAATCAGGTGGCGAACGCTGATGAGAGGTTTCCCGTTCCCTTCGTCAAGTTCCGATTCTTCGGTCATCTTCCCAGCTTCCTTACCCGTTGCCAGATAACAGTAGGTACGTGCCATAAAGGAAGTGAGCAATATCCAGAGATCTGTGTCCTCCCTGCTTTCAACGCCTCATAGATATCTCCCACATCTTCAACATCTTGTAGCCAAGTCTTTGCATGTCCTACCTCAAGGAAGCTATGACCATCACTCCCCGCGGTCATAGGCTTATCAAGTTGCTTTGCAAGCTTCTGGGCTTTCTTGTTGAATAGGTCTATGATGCACCTAGAGTTGATACCCTCAATCAGATCAACATGTTTGACAATCAAGTCCTTCGGCAATCCTCTACGCAGGGCTGTATGTTTCCGCAGTGGGTCGCATGGATGAGGTAGGATGGTGAGGCCATTCTGGTCATGGATGTCTTCGGCTATCTCACTGAAGGATCGATTCTTGATAGGTTCTGAGATGAACAATCCGATGAGTTCACCATAATCCGTGGACTTGAACTCGCAACCATTCAGCAGAAAACAGTCATCGTGCTGTATCGGTTTCAGGATGGATGGTTTCTCATGCTCTGTGAGTGCCATTCCCCTGAGACCTCGCCTCTTCATCAAGGGGAAAAAGTCGCTCAGGTGAATCATCCCGTCTTTTGAGTGGAAACTGTGACTATGCATATCAAAGGCTGACATACGTCCGCTCATAGATCTCACCAATAGTAGAGCGGTGGAAACAGCTCCAGAAAGAATTCCAAAACCGGAACCCAGAAGAAGAGAGTCCAGAAGAGCACAAGTCCGAATAAGATGCCGCCCACCAGTATGCCCTTATCACGGATTGCAAGATGTGGTTTCCGGCCAACGGGGCTCCCATTGTTGAGAAGATACAGGTAGCGCAATACCAATCCAGCAACAAACGGAATCGTAAGCATGACCGGTTGTTCTAGCATGACTGTACGGTAGTTCTCATAGCAGTAGAGCGCATAGAAGAGGACCACCCATGTTGCAGACATCTGAACACCTTGATCGAGCATCTGCTCGGTGTATTGCGTAAACACGGGTTTGTGCTCAGCAGCATCTTCGCCCATGAGCTGTAACTCATTCTTTCGCTTTCCAAATCCGAGCACAAGCGCAACGAAGTAGACCCCAATAACCAACCAAGAGGTGAAGGGAACTCGTATCAGGAACGCTCCGGCAACAGCTCGAAGTATGAAACCAATGGCTATTGTAGAAACATCAACGACAGCATAGTTGCGCAGGAAGTGATTGTATGCTTGAGAGTTGATGATGTAGAGAATGACAACCAGCAAGAACATGGTATTGAATGTGGAAAGAATCAGGCCGCCGACCATCAGAACTGACGCCAAGGCAGTCGCAATCCGAGGGGACGCAGAACCCGATGGAAGAGGTCGTTCCTTCTTTTCGGGGTGAGCAGCGTCCTTTTCTAGATCCGCTATATCATTCAATAGATAGCCTGCACTCGAAATCATGCATAGAATTGCGAAGCCCACAAACAATGGAAAATACTTGTCGAGGAGAAACAGAGTGGGATACTCAATGTCATCTATCGTAATCCTCCCAAAGATGATAGCTAGGAAGACAAGAGTATTCTTGTACCATTGATGTGGCCGCATCATTTTAAGATAGTCTCTGAACACCATGCTTTTCACCTTCTACTGAGAGTATGATTTCCACAGCTCGCCCCACTCAGTTTCTTCAAGGAACCAGTTGACCCATTTCTTTCCGAATAGAGGAAGCCAGATACCATCATGATAGAGGCCCGATAGCTGAGTAGGCACCCACATGAGAGGGGACCGGAATAGAAATGTTTCCATCCCGGGGAAACGTAAGAATCCTCGATTCCATGTTATCACTGGGCTCTTGCCGGTCTTGAGATGGAAATTTGGCAGATCCTTCCAAGACTCGAAATCTCCGACGATCTCGATGCTTTCAGGATCATTCTCACCCAGACCTAGTTCCTTCGCAATCTGAAGCTTTCTGACCAGGCTTTGGTCGAGACCCATGAGCCTCGTCTGAACTGCGTCCGCAGCAACCATGTCATGTGTAGCCAGGAGAATGTTGCCGATCTTAGGTTCCATTGTTCTTGGTCCCGCGCCGTCACCCATCACTGTTCCATCGGTCACAACGAACTCGGAGTGTGAGATTGTCTTCTGAAGAAGCAAGAGGTCAACAAGGACTTCGTGTATCTTCAGATGAGCAAGATGGCGGTTCTTCGTGAGATATAGACCAAATGAGTCCTTCATCGCACCGGTCATCTGAGTATGACCATGTGTCTTTATGGTTGGAAGATGCATGATGTTTGTGTCAAATATCTCCTCAGGAGCGATGACTTCTCGAAAGATATCTTCAAGGACAAGGGTCTCTTGTGGGAGTTCGACATCAACATAGTTGGCATTGATGAGCGGGAGAAAGCTGATCTTGTGCTTGCGCATCACAGGATACCAGTTGTTCTTCTTGACGCCCTCGTAGATGTTTGTGACAACAGTCTCATTCTCAACAGCCTGAATCGATCGGCTGTCAAATCCATCAGAGATGAGTTTTCGAAGCACGCCATCCAGGATGTATGGATTCGTAGAACAGGCAGGATAGAACTTGCTCCAAGAGAGGTTCAGCTTGATGGTTGTCATAACATCCTTCGACATATGCTGGTCGTAGTCCGCCAGATCCATCAATCGGGCGATATCATCGAAGATTGTCTTTGGTGAGGTCTTCACCACTGCGACTTTGGGCATTGCATTCATCTCTCAAGCTGCTCTGGTGGGTCTTGCATGACGAGTCTGTTCGAACGACTTGCCTTAATAATTTGCCTCAATGTAAGGCATTGTACAGCTGCACTACTCGGGATCTGTCACGTTTGGAATCACTCTAAATCAATGCTACGGGGGTGGAAAGTGCCATCAGTGTTCGCCAGAACAACCTTTGGTTCAGCCATGCCTCTGTATGAGGCAGAGAACACACTGACGAGACGATTGTCGAAGAACGTCTGGTACCCATTGGCAAAGACCTCGTGGGCTCGAAACATAAGAGAAACGCCCAGATTCTCACTGAATCTGTCAAAGGCCTTTTTCCCGTATACCCGTGCCCTAGCGGACCTGCTGTTGGGTCGGAACATGAAGTCACCCTCTTGCGGGTCGTTCCAGACCATCTGAAAAACGATATCATTCCTAAAATTCTCATCAAAGCGGTCAATCGACTGGAGTTGGTCAAGAGATTCGAGTTCCTCGGGAATACCACCATGACAACAAAAGATGCCGGAGGTGCTGCAGGCAGCAAGAGGGATTACCTCGAAAAACCGGCAGTACTCTCTGAATAGGTCTCGCCCATACTCTCGATTGACAGCATTATAGAATCCGTACACCTGAGCAATCTCTCTCGATTCATGATTGCCCCTTATTATCGTCACGCGGTCAGGGTAGAGCAACGAGAGAGCAATCACAGTGTTGATAGTGCGAACCTGTTGCGGCCCTCTGTCGGCGTAGTCCCCCAAGAAGACGAGATGTCGATCAGTTCGAAGGTATTCTCCCACTATTGCGTCCAGAGAAGAGTATTCGCCATGCAAGTCACCTATTAGGACCAGATTTCCTTTCGGTATTCGCACAACGTTAGGTTCAGATACCAGCTGGTCTGAGACCTGTTTGATCAACTGTCGAACCTCATCTCCTTCGGGCGCAATACCTCTCTCTAACAAATCACGTGCTATCTTCATGAAGCCTTACACGCTCACACAAGGTGAGTATTCGTTGTTCCTTATGGTTCCTTCCCAATCAAGAGTCTCGCGACAATGCTTCCAAGGCAAAATCGACTGCGTCCTTGGGAGTGGTAGCCGCGTATACCCTGTCATCCCGTCGGTTATCAATCTTCTTGCCGGCTAATTCAGCGGCCCATCCTCCTGATGGTTCGAGCGCCACGACTGGACGGTCGGAGAACCATGCAATCGCCATCTCACTCAGGGTTCCAGCCGATCCATCAATGGCTATCACTGCATGGCCGCTCTTGGCAACAAGGAAATTGCGAGCGTATCCCAGCCCCGTGGGAATTGCAATATCAACGAACTGGTTCGCATGGCTATGTACATCGGTGGGCAGAATCCCCACCGTGGTGCCGCCCATGCTCTTCGCGCCCTTACAAGCCGCTTCCATCACACCTCCGAGGCCACCACAAACCAAGACTGCCCCGCGTGATGCAATCTCCTTTCCAAGTTGCTCAGCGTATGTGAGTGCCTTGTCTCCAGCCGAGGACCCGCCGATTACCGCAATCATTTGTTTCAATTCAAGTCACATCCAAGTCAAAACCGACAACTCACCGCATAATCCGGTGCTGCTTCATGTTTTTCGAATGATGATAAATACCTTGTAGTGACAACGACTATAAGGGAAGAAGGTCGTGCAGGGCTCAACCGGGAAGGGATGCATATTCACGCAGCATGTGTGGATAGCATGTCCAAGCTATGACTTGCGTCAGAGCACTGTATATACCACAAAAGGAGAAAACTTGCCATTGTCAAGAATCAGATTCAACAAACACATGTTCCGTTGCAGAGACGATAGAGAAACCAAATACGATGACTTTCCGGATATCATTCCGGAAACAGACGAAGATGAACATGAATAATACTGCTACCATCAGACTCTAATCAGAAAGACCAACGAACTAGAACACAAGCCCAGTTGAAGGTTTCTGGGGGATAGTAGAATGGCGAGAATCTATAGAACGGACGATGTTGACCCAGTGATGAAAGAGGGATATTCTGCAACGTATGTCGCAGACTTGCTGTTCAGTAAGGCGGTTGGAAGTGCAGGAGTGATACTCGTTGACATTGAGGCTGGTAAGCAGACCAAACCACATGCGCACAATCATCTTGAAGAGATCTTCATTCCGTTGGGCCAAGGAATCATAGGCATTGATGGCAAGAGGATCGCGCTCAAAGGAGGAGATGTGGTTGTTGTGGAACGGGGTGAAACACACTGGTTCCAAGCAGATGACGAAACTCCTCTCCGAGTGATTGCCATAAAAACACCAAACCTGAAGAATGACAAAGTGGGCTAAACGAGCTAATCCTCAAACCAATAGTCAGACTCGTCTTCGTCATCATCATCGTAGGGATAATCGTCGAACGAGAGACCTGCCTGTTGCCTGTCAGAAGAGTAGCTGAAACTCGAGTCCGGCAGGGCTCTTTTGAAGACTTTGGCCATTTCTTGCCACTCTTGGTATCGTCGCCTCCGTCCAAGGTATCCAGCTGCAGTAATCACACAAAAGGCAGAGATGCCAACGACATAAAGCTCTGATCGTGTTGAGAAAATGGAAGAAGAGACAGCGAGGGCAACAACCACGATTCCGCCCAAGATCAGAATATTGAAGATACAATCACATCTTATGCCCAATTGTGGAGGGCCTATCGAGAAATCATCTGGGTCCGAACCGTGCGCTCTATTGAGATAGTAGTTGAACAGAGATGCAACAGCTACACCAAGACTGACCAGAGCAAATGTGAGAGCATCCACCTAGTATCCACCCTCTTCTTAGCATCAGTTTTCAATCTCTTCTGGCTCTGCGACCTCGAGATACCGAAATCCGTATTCTCCCTCATATGATATCTCCGAACCCTCACTTGGTGTAACCAGGAGCATTACTGAGTAATTAGAAACCACATAATCGGGTGCGATCGACAAAGCAAACTCACCGCTTGCAAGGGCAATCTTGTGTCCCGTCTTCAACCCCCTGAGTTCAGGGTGCATTGAAACATCTACGCCAACACGTGCTTTCATCTTCTCATTGAATACCACGAGGGTCTCATGTCCCTCAATAGCTTGAACAGAGAGAACGTCCATCCATCCGTGCAATTCCTCTGGTAGCTCCTCAAGCGGGACAGGTCCTTCGGTGCCTATGTCACCAACAGGATTTGGATTACCTTGCACTTGATTCAGAATCGGAGTGACCTGATTTGTGTTCCACTGTTTCTTGATGAACATTTTCAGAGCGTTCTCTGCTATCTTCTCAAGACCGCTGTTGTACTTGTCGTCTGCAGATGACGAGACCTTATAGAGCATCAAGAAGGACTGTCTGGCTCCCTCCTCGATATTGTAGGCTACACCGATTTTGTACGCGTTGGCAGAAAGCTGCCAGGCGTTCTGGTGTTGGTTGAACTGGATGAAGTATTTCGCAATATCATTCAGCATTGCAATGGTCACCTCTGGGTAATCGAGCTTGGTCTTTCTCAGAGAGAAACCGCCCATGAACTTGCGCAGTATCTGCATGGTCACATAGAGACCCTCAGATGTTTCTTTCATCTGATCCAGACCGGCACGATCTAGCATTCCGTCGTAGAGAGAATAGTAGTAGTCTATCTCTTCGTAGTCTTCACGAATCAGACCAAGTATGATCCGCACGAAGAACACCAGTGCTTTGAGTTCGTCATTGGTCACGGCAGCAAACATTAGCAACCTAAAGGCCTCGTCACTGACCACAATGGCCTCGTCGATTCCTTCACGAGTTCCGCGGTACAGCTGACAGACCATCTGAAGATAGTAGAGGAATAGCGTGAGGTTGGAGGCATGCTCTATAAGTGCCTGATGGGTCGCACTGTCTTGCGTAAGAGTTGATACAATCAACAGACGCTCTATTTCATTCTGCACTGCTTCTATCTCGTCAGCTAGCGTGTCATAGCGACCCAATTTGAAGTCATCAAACATGTCGGGGATGCCCGCCTTGATATCCTCCAAGAAGTCCAGAACGAACAGGGGTTGACCCTTTGATAGCTTCCGGTCCAAGTCGTGGACTGGACGCTTCACTGTCTTGATGACTCTTAGCGCATGTTCTTCAATGATTCTGATCCTCGTAACAGGGTCATATGCCTCCCTCCTTGATATGCTGTATCTGACCTCCTCGGCGTAGATCCTTTCACGAATCGAAGCCAACTTCTTCTTCAAATCGTCATCTTCCAAGGACTCTATGAGTTCAAGCACGAAAGCAGAACCTACAATCCCATCCACTTCGATCTTCAAATCCTGGATTGTGTTGAGGAGTTTCATATCAGATGTCACAATCTTCGCATTCTTGGCCCTCATGGCCGCGAGCACGAGAGACATATCATTCGGCTGTGGGAGACTGCTCTCGGGACGTTTGATGTCCTCAATCAAACGCTTGATATCTTTCATGAGCGTCTCATCGATTTGTATAATGGTTTCAACCTCTCGCCTAAGATACCAGCGCAGCTCATGAAAGACCTGCCTGCTAATCCACAGCTCCATGTCCAGCTGATCAGCCGCCTGCTTAATCAAATGGACATCCTTTGGTCTTTCGCTGAATCCTGATATGAAGAAATTTGCATCTAGATATACTCGCACTGTCATGTTACTCCGTATTTATCGTCTTTGCCGAGTCGATGGGACAGACCCTTCAGTTGGCCTTTCGTATTCTGGGCTGTATTAATCGCTTTCGATAGCCCGTCTCAGCACTTACTGCTTCGTCTATCCTTGTTCGGTTAAAGGTTGTGTTCTAACAATCATTTGCTTTGTTCTGTCAAGAGGTACTCAGGACTCATAGAGCCATACACACTCCTAAGGTCGCTATGCTTAAATCACACAAGAAAACCTCCACACAATACTAGGAGCCAACCTGTTGAGTTCTGTTAAGAAACCCTCAATCCGAGAGATGCTTGATATTCAGTCAGTGGCCATTGTTGGGGCCTCTATGAAGATGGGTTACTACTGGGCGCACTCGATGCTCCAGTGGGATCATGATTTGAGGGTCTGGCTTGTTTCCAAGAGGACTGGAGAAGCGTTGGGCCACACGATATACCCGACCGTTCACGACATTCCTGAGAAAATTGACTACGCAATTGTGCGCGTTCCCTACCCCTACGTTCCGGAAATAATACGTGACTGTACAGAGAAGGGGGCCAAGGGATTCACTGTGTTCACCAGTGGGTATTCAGAATTAGGAACCGAAGAGGGAAGACAGCGAGAAGAGGAACTCTCACAGCTGGTCAACTCGTTACCAATCAGAGTCCTAGGACCCAACTGTATGGGTCTCTGTTACCCCAAGCTCGGATTTGCGTTCATGCCCACCGTAAAGCGCTCGATTGGTGATGTAGGGTTTCTCTCACAATCGGGCGGCATTGCCATAGCAACGTACACCGTCGGAGCGGAGGGAGGAATAGGATTCAGCAAGCTCTTCAGCTTCGGAAATCAGATGGATATAAAGCCAAAGGAGATTGTGGACTACTTCATTGATGACGACGAAACCTCCGTTGTTGGTATGTATCTAGAAGGCTCCCCACAAGCAAGGGACCTGCTCTTCTCCCTTCGCGAGCTGGCTTCCACGAAACCGGTGGTGGCGTTGAAAGGAGGTCGTTCATCTGAGGGTTCACGGGCAGCCTCATCGCACACAGGAGCACTCGCGGGCAGCAACCAAATATGGTCAGCAGCATTCAGACAGGCAAACATCGCCACAGTAGGAACCATCGAAGACTTGGTAGCCACATTGGCAGTGTTTGCACAGTGTCCAATACCGAAGAGTCCACGAATCGGGCTCGTTGCCATAAGTGGCGGTACCAGCGTAGTATACACGGACCTCTGTATAGAAGCGGGTCTCAAGGTGCCTCCCACATCCAAGGAAACGATAGAGAAGCTCGATCCATTAATCAAAGATGTGGGGACTGGACTGACTAATCCTATAGATATGGCGGCAGACTACTATCAGGATCAGACAATGTCAGAAGTCGTGCGGGTTGCAGGAAGCGATCCCCGGTTTGACTCCCTCATTCTAGAGGCGGACGTGCATAATATCCACCAAGTCGCGACAATCATGGGAGCTCTTGACGTGATTGATGGATTCTGGGAGGCCATGGCAGAGGCTGGGGCGGATGTCATGAGGAATCAGAAGAAACCAGTCCTAGTCGCAATCCCGGATTTCGCATACCACGAGTCCCGGGCCGATGCCTGGGAGATCTTCGTCAAGCACAACCTTCCGGTATTCCGGAGCATGGCAGAAGCCATACATGCACTCTCACGAGCTTGGGACTATTACGAGAGAAGAGATGCACGGTCGGGAGCCAAGTCAGCTTAATCCCAAGGATAACGGCAGGTGTTTTGGACGGCAGTGCCGCGTCTTGCAATCAGGAGGAAACCATCATTGAGAGCCTCTCCCATAAGGGTGTTCTAGCACTCGCAGGCAGGCATCATACCAATCCCACACTCTTATTGAACTCCTCAATCTTTTCATCAATCTTCGGCACCGAGTTCTGGATATCTGACCAGTACTCATCGTACTCGTACCACTGACGGTTGAGCTCCTCCAAGGGGAACTGCTGCTGCTCGATCCACGTGAAGTACTTCAGATGATGGATCCGCTTCCGCTCATAGAACGTGAGCTCTTGCATCGCGTCAGTCTTCATGGCCTGAAGGTGTCGGTGGTAGTCCCGAACCGCATCGTCACGGATGTACTCGCCGTATTGCTCTCTTGCCTGTTTCAGCCGAGACTGATAGAGCTCCATGGAATCAGTGAACACCGTGAGGATCACATCGTTCTCGGTGAGCTCGTAGTACTTGGCGTACTTGATGCACATGAGCAGATTCGCAACGCTTGAGATACCCAGCAGGTCCAGCTGATTCACAAACTCCTCACTGAGACCCACCTCGTCAACCAAGTAATCTCGTCCGGCAGGCTCGTTGAACAGACGGATGAGACTCATCGTGTCATTATCATCGATGGCTATGACCATGTCTGTGTTCCGGACGTTGTGGATCCAAGGCACATGCTTGTCCCCGATACCCTCGATGCGATGGGCACCGTAGCCGTTGAGAAGCAGGGTCGGACACTGCAGTGCCTCACCAGCCGCAACCTTGGATGTCGGAAAGGCCTGCTTCATGTAGTCGCCGCAGCCCAGCGTTCCAGCAGACCCCGTGGTCAGACAGAGACCGTGGTATCTATCGTTACCCAGCTCCCGCTCAAGCACCTCCTCCATTGCGTGGCCGGTCACATCATAGTGCCAGAGATAATTGCCGAACTCGCTGAACTGGTTGAACACAAAAATGTCCTCTCGGGTACGACGGAGCTCCCACACCTTGTCATAGATCTCCTTAACATTGCTCTCAGAACCCGGTGTGGCAATGATCTCACCAGCCACCTTCTTGAGCCAGTCAAACCGCTCCTGCGACATCTCCTCCGGGAGGACGGCGATGCTCTCACAGGCCAACAGGGTGGCGTCATAGGCACCACCCCGACAGTAATTCCCGGTTGACGGCCAGACCGCCTTGTGCCTGGTTGGGTCGAACTGCCCCGTAACAAGAGGAGGGACTAGACAACCAAAAGTGGCACCCACCTTGTGAGCACCTGTGGGGAACCATTTGCCAACCAGGGCAATGATCCGTGCATCCACTCCCGTAAGCTCGGAGGGGATCTCCATGTAGTTCGCGACATCCCTGAAGAGACCACCTTCTTCTACTGGTTCGTTCTTCCAGGTGATGCGGAACAGATTCTGGGGAACGATGTCCCAGAGACCGATATCCTTGAGCTCCTCTTTGATCTGGTCAGGAGTCTTCTCCGGGTGTTTCATCTGTTCGAAGGTGGGGACCACGATGCTCCGCTCTCGGCATCGCTCAATGGTCCTCTCGAGCTGCTCAGGGTGAACTGTAAGGTCAATCATTGTCATTCCTCTCTGGACTTATAGTCCTGACATAAAGGTCAGCAAGAAAAAGGATTCCATTATGGCTCGATTCGAGAATAGATGGCGGAACACCAGAACCAATGTCTGGACAGCCGTCCTAAGCAGAGTCTCGATAGGTCTTCCATATATTAGCGTAGCATCTTGTTTTTCAATATAGCATCTTCGGCATCCATTCCTCTCTTACATAAATAGAAAAGGAAAAACTCTTCTGAAATTTCAGTCAAATGATTTCGAACTAAAACAATCTAAACGGTGAACTGAAGCATGCCTTATGCAAATAATGAAGAAGTTCGTATTCATTACGAAATCGAAGGCGAAGGCCCGCCACTCATTCTTCTGCATGGTTTGGGAGGTAGCCTGCGGTTTTGGCATGATGCTGGCTATGTTGTCGAACTGAAAAGGAATCACCAGCTCATTTTGGTGGATGCCAGGGGGCACGGTGCCAGCGACAAGCCTCATAGTCCAGAATCCTATACATTGGATCTATTATCCGCTGATGTTGTTGCTGTTCTGGATGCCGTTGAAATGCAACAAGCCCATTTTCTAGGATATTCGATGGGGGGATGGATAGGATTTGGCATAGCTAAGCACGCTCCTAAGCGCCTTAGTTCCATCATTATTGGCGGAGTGGATCCGCATGAAGGTGACCCAGACAAGCCGAACTTCTTTCGTGAAGTCTACGAGAAGGGCATGGAAGCCACACTTGCTATGACAGACAAGATATTTGGGAAATGGATGACACCCGGATTAAAGTCCCAGTTCAGATCTAATGACCTCGCGGCCTTGATTGCCTTGGTTTCATCGAGGGACTGGAGAATCGGTTTTGAGGATGTTCTTCCAACTATAACCATGCCATGTATGATATTCGTGGGTGAGGAGGACCCATCTTATCCCGGGGCACTTAAAGGCGCTAAGGAAATGCCTAACGTTACCTTTGTTTCCATCCCAGAGCTCAATCATGTGGATGCCGCATACCGTAGCGAACTGGTGCTTCCTCACATCACAAAATTCCTGAAGACCGCATATTAATAGAGGAAGTTCCCCTTCAGTTGGATATATAAAATTGCTCGGGCCAGATTGACTACAATAGGTTGAGAGATAGTACTCCAACGGCACACCCAATGCAGTTTCGCCGTGCAGGTAAGTTCCGAATGTACGGACACCCGCTACGAGAATCGAATCTGGCTAGCAATAGGCTGTGATTAGATGAGTGATAGAGAAGTTTACAGATTTGGCGATGGCCACGCTGATGGCGATGGAACCATGAAGAATACACTAGGAGGAAAAGGAGCGTCCCTTGCCAGTGCAACGCTTCTGGGCCTTCCAGTGCCACCGGGATTCACGATTTCTACTAACGTCTGTGTGGACTACATGAAGACAGACGAGATTCCCGAGAATGTTCAGAAGCAGGTAGAAGACGCACTCAAGTGGGTCGAAGGCATCATGGGGGAAACATTCGGCGATGACAAGAACCCTCTGCTCGTGTCCTGTCGGTCAGGTGCAAGAGTATCAATGCCAGGAATGATGGACACGGTCCTGAATATTGGGCTCACATCAGAAACCATCAAAGGCCTGATAGAACGAACCAACAATGAGAAGTTTGCCTATGATACATACAGACGCCTGATAATGATGTACGCAGACGTAGTGATGGAAAAGGCGGAAGGAATACGTCCAGAGGAAGGAGAAGGCATTAGAAACCAGCTCGAGTGGCTCATGAACAAGAAGAAGGAAGAGGCGGGAATCACGCTAGATACCGAGCTCACCACTGACATGCTAAAGGAACTAATCGTGGAGTTCAAGCAACGTGTCAAAGACGTTCTTGGAAAGGAATTTCCTGACGATCCTCATGAACAACTCTGGGGTGCGATCACTGCGGTCTTCAAGAGCTGGAACGGGGCGCGTGCGGTGTCTTATCGTCGCATAGAGAACATCCCAGATGAGTGGGGAACTGGATGCACGGTCCAGACAATGGTATTCGGTAACATGGGAGAGAACTCGGCAACGGGTGTCGCCTTCACAAGAAATCCGGCAACGGGAGAGAACATATACTACGGAGAGTGCCTGTTCAACGCGCAAGGAGAGGATGTGGTTGCCGGTATCCGAACGCCCAATCCGATGAATGAAGCTTCAAAGAATGAGCAGAACAAACATCTTCCAACCCTCGAGGAGAAGATGCCAGAGATTTACCAGGAACTATGTGAGATTCGAAACACATTGGAAGAACACTCCAAGGATATGCTGGACCTGGAGTTCACAATTCAGGAAGGAAATCTCTTCTTAGTCCAACATCGTGTTGGAAAACGTACTGCTACAGCGGCGCTCAACATCGCAATGGACATGCTCAAAGAGGGGCTCATCGATGAACCCACAATGGTGCTTCGTCTGAAGCCCGATCAGCTTGGGCAGCTGCTCTATCCAATTCTAGACCCCGATGAAGAGGCAAAGGCCCAGCCCATTGCAGAGGGGCTTCCCGCAGGACCAGGGGGAGCGGTGGGACACATCGTGTTCACATCCGAAGATGCAGTTGAATGGGCAGAAGATGGGAAGAAGGTTATTCTTATCCGGGAAGAGACCTCACCCGAGGACATAGAGGGAATGCGTGCTGCAAATGGCCTGCTCACTGCCCGCGGTGGAATGACCAGCCATGCTGCCTTGGTTACGCGAGGTTGGGGTAAGTGTTGCATCGTTGGTGCGGGTGCCCTACGCATCGACCCATTCCAGAAGAAGGTCACGGTCAAAGGCAAGACATACAAGGAGGGAGATATCTTCACACTCAATGGCACCCAAGGTCTTGTCTATGATGAAGAGATTCCGATGATGGACTCGACCAAGAATCCCAGACTTCAGCGCTTCATGCAGGTTGTCGACAGGTATCGTGATATGGGTGTCAGGGCCAACGCGGATAACCCTGAAGATGCTCAGACAGCTCTGGATTTCGGAGCTGAGGGAATCGGCCTCTTGAGAACTGAACATATGTTCTATGGCGAGGGGTCCGACGAACCACTTTTCCTTCTGAGAAAGATGATCATGAGCCAGACAAGGACAGAGAGGCTCTCTGCGTTGGAAGATCTTGAACCTTATGTGAAAGCAGACATAAGATCGACATTGGCCGTGATGGAGGATAAGCCGGTGACCATCAGACTACTAGACCCACCACTTCATGAATTCGTTCCTCAAAGCAAGATTGGGCAGGAGCGACTGGCCCATGCGCTTAACATCACCCTTGAAGAGGTCAGGAGAAGAGGAGAAGGTCTACGTGAGAGCAATCCAATGATGGGGCATCGCGGTGCTCGCCTTGCGATAACCTACCCCGAAATCTATGAGATGCAGGTGAGGGCAATCCTTGAGGCCGCCATCGAGCTCCAGAAGGAAGGAAAGAAGGTTCATCTTGAGATTATGATACCAGTCACTGTCGGCTCTGCAGAGTTGAAGACTATGAAGATGGTAGTAGACAAAACCCACAGGGAGGTCGAAGAGGATACTGGTGAGAAGATCGACTTCATGCTTGGCACGATGATCGAGTTGCCTCGCGCCTGCATGAGAGCCAACGACATGGCAGAAACAGCAGAATTCTTCTCATTCGGAACCAACGATTTGACCCAGATGGGCTTCGGTTTCAGCCGGGATGATATTGACTCGTTTCTCCCCGAGTACCTTGATAGACACATTCTGAGGAATGATCCATTCCAGAGCATCGACAAGAGAGGCATCGGAAACCTCATTGTGGAGGCTATCAGAAGGGGAAGAAGCACCCGTCCAGACATCAAGCTTGGAGTCTGCGGTGAGCATGGAGGAGACCCACGCTCCGTCAAATTCTTCTATGAGATTGGACTGGACTACGTGTCTTGTTCTCCATTCAGACTGCCAATCGCACGACTTGCTGCGGCCCAAGCGGCCATCGAGGCAAAACAGAACGAATAAGCAACTAGTAGAGACTCCGGGGTCTGCTCCGGAGTTCTTTCGCTTTCTTTCGTAGAGCTGTCTGTTTCTGGTCACGCACTGGTCAGTCTTCTGGTCAGAAGTTCTCATCAACGCCAATAGGAGTGACCATCCATAGTACTTCTTGGTGCTAGAAGATGTGGAAACATGTACCCGAAGCTAAGACGAACATCACAAATGGTGCTACGAAGAACACCGTTGTATCACTTGCAGTAGACTACGAATCCCGAGGAAGGTGACGACTGTGAAGAAAGGTAACATAGAGGCAGCTCAGAGAAAGCAGTCAACCAAAGCGGCTGCAGAAGCGTATCTTAATAGATGGATAGTTCTCAGGTAGAAGTAATGTCATTTTCAGGGATGAGTGTTGACCCAAATGTGAAGAGTGGCTCATCTTGATCGGGTTCTCTCGCGATACAGCGGAATGCCGAACGCGATCATGATTCCCACGCCTAGAGCTGTGACAGCAAGTGAAAGCGGAGAAATCTCCGAAGGGGTTGTCGTTCTAGGAGTTCCTCGGGTTGTCGACCCTGGTTCCGTTGTTGGCGACCAGGTGAGAGTTGTATTGCTTGTTGGCGAGGAAGCCATCACGCTAACAATAGTAGAGCTATGTGTTTCAACATAAGGATACATGAGTGCAGTCCAGAGTGTGATATTATGGCGGCCCGAGGGAAATCCCTCAAATCGATAGGAGATTGGAACCTGACCTTGGCCACCGTCATAACCATCGGACCATCCTGCTTCGAAGCTTCCATTCACATAGATCTCGAAATAGGCGATGAATGTGCTGGTAGGAACGTAGTAATCGAGAGTCCAGTTGAATGTGAGAGGTGTCCCAGCACTGAAGTTACCTGAAGAACCATTCCATGTCAGATTCCATTCAACTGACAAAGACAAGTCGCCTGCCGAAAAGGGTTCGGACTCTCCAGTATCCCTAAGTCCTCGACTGTCAGTGATACGGATTCGTATCCTGTAGTCCTCTCGATATGAAAAACCTGAGAAGTCCATGAAGAATCGGTCTTCGGCTATGCCAGAGGCTAGCAGCTGGTAGGTCACACCAAGATCCGCCGACAGGTATACCTCTGCAAAGTGGCTTTCGAGTGTGTTCCGGTCACTCAGGTTCCAACTGATCATCTTGGCCGTCTCATTCCCCGAGACCTCCACATGGGAGACCTCGGGTCTAAAGAAGTTCTCAACATACAGACTATACCTTGAAGCATAGGCCATACTACCAAGGTTGTCGCGCGCGGCGACAGACATGTTAGTGGTCGTCGCTATCCCCCATACAGATGCGTTAATCAGAATGCTGTTGTCGTTGCTTTCGAAGAACGTGGTCGTAGAGCTTGCGTTTAGGGTATAGATGCCTCCCTGCTTCTGAGTGTTGTAGATTCCCACCATCAATGTACCAGACCTGTCAGGCTGAAAGGTAGCGGTCTCGGGATTGGCCGCAGTGACCATTGAGTCTTCAATTATGTTGTTCTCGTATGTCCATGTGTAGTTCTCTGTATCAGCCCACCAAGCCATAACATCACTATTCCCGCCCGAAAAGGCGCATCTGAGATCGACAACATCCCCCATCTGGATGCCCTCAATGCGTTCCCATGCGAACTGGGTGGTGTCAATGGATCCTGAAAATGCACTGTATTCATCATTGGGTTTCACGAGCTGATCATAGCTGCAGAAGTCAATTGACGAGGTGAACGTGACATTCATGGACTGAGCCTCACCCAGATATGTCACATTCATCCTGATTCCATCTCCAACCAACGAGATTCCATCCTCGACAAGCTGTGGCTCAGGTGTTTCGCGAGAGGCCCAAGTCATCTCGAATTGCTCCTGACTCACTATGGAAGGGCAACATGGCAACCGCTGATTGACGGTGGGTGATACAACCTGAACTGGAAAGAGGAGGAGAGGGAGAAGTAGCAGACTAACGGTGACACTCACTAGACTGATTCTGGTGCCTTGCATACTTGTCAACGCCGAGCTCAGTTTCATCCACCCGTAACCTATGGAAGACATCGAGTTAAAGATATTCAATCGAGCCTTAGGAGTTCTCACATAATTTCAGAACACCTTCGGGCACCAGAAATAGGCCATGCAGACATACTTTCAGAGGCGACGACGCGGCCACAGAGCAGAAACTACATGACAAACGAATCCGGGCTCTATTGCTTCACAAGAAACAGCCAGATAACCACTGATACGGAAGGTCTATCCGGTGGTATTCAAGATTCTGAAGCTCTTCTGTGACAACACAAGCCTTATCTTATTTTGTGCATGTTTCTATAATTAGATAACGATGCGAAGTTCGGAACAGAAGAGAGAGTAACAATGAAAGTAGCAGTATCATCTACAGGACCAGATATCAACTCCCAAGTTGATCCACGTTTCGGAAGATGCCAGTATTTCTTGATTGTTGAAACTGATACCATGCATGCAGAGGCGATTCAGAACACCGCAGCAATGGCCTCAGGAGGAGCAGGCATTCAGGCCGCACAGATGGTGGCCCAAAGAGGAGCACAGGCTGTTCTCACTGGGAGCCTCGGCCCAAATGCGACTCAGGCACTCGCGGCTGCCGGGCTTGAGGTGGCATTGGGAACGTCAGGTACCGTGAAGGAGGCAGTGGAGCAGTTCAAGAGCGGCAATGTACAGGCCGAAAAGCCAACCGCTTCACCTACGGGACAGAGCATTGGAATGGGTATGGGTGGAGGATACGGATTGGGGAGAGGAAGAGGCGGCGGCCGGGGTGGAGTTCGGGGAACAGGCATGAGGCGCTACGTCGGAGCCGGATTGGACCCCCAGTTCTCACAGGCGTCTCAGACACGACTCACGTCCAGCAGCGATCTTGAAGACCTGAAGAATATGGTCAGCAAGCTACAGGAGCAAATCCAGAGGATTGAACGTCGACTAGATGAGATACAAGACTAGAACGTCGACTGTACAAGGAAGACACTCGCCACAGGACTTTCTCTATTCACTGAATGCTCCGTGCCGCATCCCTCACAACTTCGGGAAGTGCGGGATGGATGTAGATGGCATCAGCCAGTGGCTTGTAAGACCTGTCCCCGATGTGCATGACGTTGACGATACATTGTATCAGGTGCGGAGCATCAGGGCCGACTATGGTTGCACCCAGTATCCGGTCGCTTTGGCTATCAACGATGATTCTACAGAAGCCGGGTGGTCCCCCCAGTGCATCGCCTTTTGCAACATCGGTGTAGTTTGAAACACCAACCATGATTTTCGTCTTCGATTTCCTTGCCTCGTTCAAAGTGAGGCCAACTCTCGCAATCGGTGGATCACTAAAGACCGCACGAGGGATAGCAGAGTAGTCCATCGCCACGAGATCGGTCCTTCCAGCTCTTGTTCTATGGATATTCTCCCACACTATCTCGGCCTCACGGTCTCCGACGTGTTTCAGGGGGTACCTACCGTTTGCATCGCCCACTGACCAGATTCCCTTCTTGTTCGTTCGAAGATACTCATCAGTTTCGACAAATCCATGGTCATCGATCTTGACTCCAGAATTCTCGGGCTTTACTCTGTCGGAATTGGGGCGCCGTCCAGCAGCCAACATCACTTCTTGAACCTCCACTTCCAATTCCTCCCCACTGTCTACATTTACTGCAGTGACATGTTTCATGGATCCGCTCTGCGAAACCTTCACAGCCTCATGTGATGTGAGAACCCTCATTCGCCTTGAAAGGTTCTTTTCAAGGATCTCGGAGGCCTCCTCGTCCTCGTTTTCCACGAGATGTGAACTTCGCCCGATTATTGTCACGTCGGTACCTATAGCACTGAAGAAGTGCCCGTACTCAACTGCAATGTACCCTCCGCCAATCATGGCAATGGACTTGGGTTGTTCACGAAGATTGAGAACCGACCTGTTATCCAGGTAGTCTACGGATTTCAACCCGTCAATCGGAGGAACCACAGGCCGCGTTCCTGAGGCAATCACAATCTGGGGCGCAGTAATCTCTTGCCCACTCACATCAAGTACGTACTCATCTATGAACTCGCACTCCTTCTGAAACCAGTGGTAGTTATCAGCTGCATTCACGTATTCAGCTTTCTTCCGGCTAGCCCTTTCTGCGCGCTCAACCACACGTTCCATAAGTGACCGAAAGTCTGTACCTTTGTAAGTCAGATTTGTATCTATCGACTTTGCCCGCTCTGCCTCCATTATCACATCAGAAGGATAGATGAGCATCTTACTCGGGACACAACCCCGATTCAAGCATGTGCCACCCAGCGGGCCGGGCTCAATCAGAGCTACGGCCAAGCCTGCCTTCTGTCCCTCACAGGTAATATGGTTTCCAGTTCCTCCACCTATAACAATGAGATCGTACTCTTGCATAGCCATCTAGAAGGATAGGCCACTCATAAAGGCGGTGAATCGGCAGGAGAGATCGATGAACGCATTCGAGAATGAGGAAGGCGAATAGTCAGGTATAATCTTAGGCACAACCCTTTAATGTATGACTTTCTGGCCTCAGCCCAGTGTTGGACAATGACAAAGCGGATATTGGTTACAGGTTCATACGGCCAGATTGGTACCGAGCTGGTTGTGGAACTCCGTGAGCGATACGGAGGCGAAAATGTGGTGGCAACAGGCAGAAAGAAGCCCCCACAGGTATTGGAAAGGAATGGTCCCTATCGAAGACTTGACGTTCTGGATACAACTCAACTACATACGCTGATTGTGGACGAGGACATTGACATTATCATCCACAACGCTTCAGTCCTTTCAGCCACGGGCGAGAAGAATCCCCAGCTTGCCTACAGAACAAACGTTGAGGGCGGCTACAATGTTCTGGAGGCGGCACGAGTTCTGAAGCTGGATCAAGTGCAAATCCCAAGTTCCATTGCCGCCTTCGGCCCCAGCACACCCAAGGAGAACACTCCAAACGACGTTATCATGCGACCAACAAGCATGTACGGCGTCACCAAGGTCTTCATCGAGTTGCTCGGCGAATACTATGCAAAACGATTCAACGTTGACTTCCGTTCACTGAGATACCCTGGCATCATCAGCTCTGAGGCGTTGCCTGGCGGAGGGACTACTGATTACGCCGTCGAGATATTCTACGAGGCCCTGAAGAACAAAAAATACACGTCTTTCCTGAAGAAGGACACGATGCTGCCCATGATGTACATGCCTGATTGCCTGAAGTGCACAATCGACCTCATGGAGGCAAACGAGTCAACTCTGAAGCATCGAAGCTTTAACATCACAGCGATGAGCTTCACGCCTGAGGATATCGCGAGTGAGATCAAGAAACACATCCCCGACTTCGAAATGAACTATGAGCCAGACTATCGACAAGAGATTGCAGAGTCGTGGCCAAGTTCAATCGATGACAGCGCAGCACAAGAGGAATGGGGATGGGAACCTGAATATGATCTCGCAGCTATGACTGAGGACATGCTGAAGACCCTCTCCAAACGACTTGGAATCGACTATTAACTGAGCCAGGCCAACACAAGCGGGGTACCGTGCCCCGCCTTTCCTCCGTCTGCGACTCCCTGAGATGAACGCTGTTTCATTCAGATACTTGTACGTTACCGCTATGCTTATGTAGAGCACCAAGAGGGTGCCGTTAGTCTGGGGGACCACTCTTGGACAAGCAGGTTCATCTATACTCACTACTAATACTATCAATCGTCATTGCCTCATCGCTCTATCTTTCGTGGACAACAGATAGGGGACTAGGGGAACTGACCATAGAACGTCATGTCATAGAGAGGGAACCAGGCAGACCAGTTGACTTCATGATCTACTCTCCGAAACGTCCAACCTTCGAAGGACCGCTTCCTTTGGTCCTGACAACCCACGGAATTGCTGGTTCAAAAGAGGGGATGTACTCCTTCAACATAGAACTGGCCAGAAGGAATTTCACAGTCGTTTCAGTAGACCTTCCCGGCCATGGCGATTCATTGCTCTCATTCGAGGTGAGTGACTTCAATAACATGGCATTGGACTGCCTTGCAGCTGTAGAGTTCGTTCAGCAGAGGCCGGGCGTCAATAGCTCCGTATACGGAGTACTGACCCATTCAATGGGATTCCAGGTATCAATGGCATTGAGTCATTTTGACAATGCGCCCAGTGTACACGTTGCCGTAGGAGCCGTAGCAGATATGGGTCTTGGGAATGACATAGAGTACCCTGGGAACCTGCTAATCGCACTTGGTCAATACGACGAGATGATAGCCCCCCATGTGGCACGTGAGGCGATAAGAACAGCAACCGGGAACGAATCCGCCCGCGAAGATGTAATGTATGGGTCTTTCAGTGACGGTACAGCGTACAAGCTTGCTCTGGCACCAACAGATCACGTGTTTGCGGCTATTGACACAACGATTGTCAGAGAGTCCACAACGTGGCTTGTGAGAGGCGTGCAGGGTGAACAGCAACTCAGTCGAACACGAGACCCCACAGATCAGATCTTCGCCTACAAAGTGTTAGCGACGGCGACTGGCGTTTTCGCCTTGCTAGTGTCAACCATTCCATTACTCGCGTTGATTGGTCCAACCTTGGTGGGAGGACGGAAGAGCGACCAGCCAGAAGAGGTACCGGCCACTACACGCGAGTCGGTCATGATAAGCACCATCATAGGAGCCGCAATAATCATTGTCTTTGGGGTCGCATCCTATGCCACCTTCATACTGGAGAGTGCCGGACTTTATTGGCCCAACTCGATGTTTGCCACAGGTATGGCTTTGTTCTTCATCTTTGCAACCATCAGCATATTTCTTGGGATACGGCTCAGCCTTGGCAGAGATGGTCTAGAATTAGTGATAAGAAGAGCCAATGTGCACGGCAAGACCTCACACCTGATTCAGGACGTCGGAAAAGGAGCTGTAGTGGCTCTCATCGCGATTGCCTGGTTGATTGGATGGATGGCCCTTGGTGGACTGCCGGACCAAATGGAACCTTGGACCGTGTTTTCAATGGTTCGATATCCTGTGGGAATGCGGTTCACTAACGTAGTAATCCTGTCACTCATCGCAATTCCATTCTTCGTCGCGGACACAGTCTGGATCAAAGGTCTGCTCTTTGTGGACAGAGATTGGAATGGCAAGAGTTTCTCAAAGAAGATGGTCTTCTCTCTGATAGGTAGACTAGCGGCATCTGCTCTCGCCGCTGCGGTCATGGTTGCCGCAACAACTGCTCTTGGATACATAGCTGGACCCATGGTATTGCTCGGGCTTCTGGTAATGCTCTTCATCATCGTGTCTTCATTGACTACTGTCCTGATTGCATGGTCTGCAGAATGCATGGACAATCCTTGGCCAGCCATATTCACCAGTGCCTTCATCCTAGCCTGGGTTATGATTTCCGCTATTCCTCTAATCTAGGTCACAACAGCAGACAGGCCGTCCCTTTCACAGTGCTCCAACATCAGTCCTCGAAGACCTCAAAGTCCATTCCGCGTTTCTTCAAGAGTTTGAGCATCCCTGTCAACGCGGCTTCGTCAGCCACCTCAAGTGTGATTTCTAGCTCAGCCTTATTCGGTGCAATGTCTGGATCCGCCCTGTCGTGTGTTACCTCTACTAGACTCACGCCAGACTCAGCCACAACGCTCAGCACTTTGTTCAAGGTTCCAATCCGATCCAAGATGCAGCCTCGCACACGGACTCGTCGTCCTAATCTGAAGAGTTCCTTGTCAATAACACGGGAGAGAAAGCTCATGTCAACATTTCCTCCAGACAAGACTGCAACGGCGTTCTTTCCCTCAATGTCTATCTTATGATGTTGGAGAGCAGCAAGGCCCACACAACCTGCGGGTTCTACAACAAGCTTTGCACGCTCTAGTAGATGAAACAACGTCCGAGTAATCTCGAGCTCTTCGACGGTCACCACATCGGTGAGAAGATCTCTTGCAATGCCGTAGGTCAGCCTTCCCGGTTTCTTAACTGCAATGCCATCTGCTATGGTATCCAATCCTTCAATAGATGTAGGTTCACCGATCTGCATTGATCTCCTCATCGCGGCTGCATTAGACGCTTCAACTCCATAAATCTCTACGTCGGGTTTCTGCGTCTTGACAGCTATCGCAATCCCGCTCACAAGCCCACCCCCGCCAACTGGTACAGCTATCACATCCACTTCGGGCAGTGCTTGGATTATCTCCAGCCCTATTGTTCCCTGACCAGCAATTACGTTCTTGTCGTTGAACGGATGAAGAAAGGTAGCGCTCGTAGTCTCAGCAATCTCATAGACATGTTCAAGTGATTCATCAAAGGTTGTTCCGTGAAGGACAACTTCGGCACCGTAACCTTTTGTTGCCTGAATCTTGGCCACGGGAGAGAACACCGGCATCACAATCTTAGATTTGATACCCAGACGGGTCGCAGCATGGGCAACACCTTGGGCGTGATTGCCAGCAGATGCAGCGACAACCCCTGCCTTCTTTTCCGAATCGCTCAGCTGCGAGATAGCATAAGATGCTCCTCGGACCTTGAACGAGCCTGTCTTCTGAAGATTCTCAAGCTTCAGGTAGACCTCTCCCCCGCTCATCTTGCTGAAAGTGTAGGAACGATCTAGAGGAGTAACTCGCGCGATGTCAGCTATCACTTCAACAGCATTCCGAATCCTGTCATATATGTCGGAGTATTCACTCATTGTGATTGCCTAGACTTTGCAGAGGCGTGGTCTCTGATTAATCCTCCCAGTTAGACAACACGCTTCTCTATATCGATGCCCTTCGCTCTCAAAGCATCAATGAACGGCTCCGGAGGAATCACGCGTTCTGGGGGAAGCACACCGCTCTCCTTCACTCTGCCGTCAGCGAGCATGACAGCAGTCGTGGTCGCAGGGAAGGCTGTCGTTCGCATCATCGAGGTGAGACCAGTTTCATCGTCATAGTAGTCAACCATGTTGTACTCGAGCTTGCGTGATTCTGTTCCCTTCCAACCCTCGATAGATATTCGCATAAGAGTCACATCCTTCTCGGCCTTTGGAAGGTTCTTGGCGAGGATGCCTTCAAGCACGGCCCTGGGAGATATTTTGATGCCATCAAAGTCATACTGATTGCTGTCCATCAGACCAAGCTTCATGAGGACCCACATTGTATGGCCGTGTCCGGGATAGCGAATCGTTTTGTAATCAAGATTGTCCACAACACCCTCGTATGTCAGAGGAAGGGTTGAGGTGCCACCACTTGTGTTGAAGGTTTCCAGTCTGCCGAATGGGTCAGGAAACTCTACCTGTTCAAAGCCCACGAGAGGGTCTTCATACGTAATTTTGCCATCTCTCAGAACCATGCAGGGTTCGACATACTCATTGATGAGCCCCTCTACTGAGAATACCATTGCATAATTGAGGGGGGGTCTAGGTTTCTGTGGAAGACCTCCAACTCTTATCCGGACACAATCCGTCTTATCCAGATAACTTATTCCGTCCCCCACGAGCACATTCACCATCCCAGGTGCGAGACCGCAATCGGGAACAACTGTGATGCCTGCATCTTTGGCTTGAGAGTCTAGCTCCAATTGTTTCTCGACAACCTTGAAATTGCCCCCAAGGTCGCAGAGATGAGTGGCGGTCTCAATTGCTGCTTCTGTGTGAAGCAGATTGACTTTGTAGCTGACACAACTCACAACAGCATCAACATCGGAGAAGACCTCCACCAGATCGGCTTTCTTGGTTGCATCAACCTTTCGAGCCTCAACCTTTGAGCCGAGTTTTTTTGCAACTGCTTCTGCTGAACCTAGGTCAATATCAGCAACAATAACCCCTTCAACATCATCGTTACGAGCAAGATCAAAAGCAGCTGCCGAGCCCATCAAGCCGGAACCCAGAACCAGTACTCTCACCAGATACACCCCAGCAGAATACCAAATGGCAAGCGAGCTATTAACAGTATCGTCGCGTGCTGGGATGTCCCGTTTTCAGACCTCTCGCGAGAATATGGCCTGTTTGGAAACTAGACTAGGAAGCAAGAGTCGCTGCTTCGGAGCAAACTGGGTCTTCCCATCAATCTCCGCTATGAGTTCATCGAGCGTCATCTTGACCTGATCGCCCTCAGCCCTTCTGCGTACTGAAATCTTACCGCTCTCTTCTTCCTTATCCCCGATGACAACTGTATATGGGGTCCATAGCTTCTCAGATGCGCGTATCTTCTTCCCTACCGTGAGCTGCCGGTCATCAATTTCGTACCGTATCTTCGCGCTGTCCAGCTCTGATCCAAGTTCAAGACAGTGCTCCAGATTGCTGTCATCCACAGGAACAAACCTCACCTGTACCGGGGACATCCAAAGAGGCAACATGGGCTTCTTGCCCCGTTTCATGTCTTTGTGGGCTTGCTCCAACACGCCGTAGAGAATACGCTCAATCGAGCCTGAAGGAGATGTGTGAAGAATGAGAGGCCGTCTCTGCTCACCATTCTCATCAACATACGAGATATCAAATCGTTCTGCATTCTCAACATCTATCTGTACGGTTGCCAGACATGCTGCTTTCTCCTGCTCATCAACCACATTCCATTCGCCTTTGAATACGAAGTAGGCGTACCGCTCTTCGAATATCTCAAGCATCACAGGCTTCCCAATCATCTTGACAACCTTCTTGACAAAATCCTCATTCTCATCATAGAAGGACTTCAAAATTCTGAAAGAGACCTCATAGTCAACGTCAAGCTCATCCATCAGCTTACCAACGAACTCCATCTGATTCAATACGGAAGCCATCGCCATCTCCTCGTCAGCAACAAATTCATGGATGTCCGGCATCGTAAAGGCCCGAGGACGTCTCATCCCGGCAAGCTCACCGCTCTGCTCGCGGCGATACGACGGAGCAATCTCAAACATCTTGAGGGGAAGCTGCCTGTACGACACTTGCGCCTGAGATAACATGAGAAACTGGCCAAAGCACGCAGAGAACCGCATGAAGTAGTCACTGGTACCAGACCTGACCACATACTGTCTTGATGGAAATCGCTGCAGATAAGACTTCAGCGAGGGGTGTGCGTAGTCGTAAACCAAGGGGGTCTGAACAATGTGTGCACCATAGTCTAGCATTTCCTGGACGACTCTCTTCTCCACTGCCTTCTTCAGTGTGAAGCCGCGTGGTGGCCACCTGAAGTTCCCTGCATCTGAACCCGGTTCATAGTCCACAAGCTCGAGACTCTTCATCAAGTCAATATGGGGCGGAGGATCGTGAGCAGTACGATCCTTTGCGGTCTCATAGTTGACATAGAGCCTCAGTTCCTCGTATCCGCTATAGTCGAATCGATCATATTCAGTCAGCTCTCCGTCCGGTTGTATGATGTAGAAATTCGAGGCGGCACTCTCTTCGGCTTTGAGGGCTGTAAGGTCCTCGCCCATGGTCTGGTCGGCATCCTCTACAGACATGGTGGTAACGTCTAGCACCTTTGACCGTTCGGCCAGCGGATGGCCCTTGCAGTGTATCCCAAATGACTTGTACCAGCCAAAAGGAACCCTAACCACATTATATCCCTTCTCGGAGAGAATCTTAGAAACACTCCGAAGAAGCTTCAATGCCACATCAGGCCGAGAGGGAGATTCACTCAGATGCACCCATGGGTAGACAACGATGTTCTTCTCCTTGACTTCATCTGCTGCGGCCGCAATCATGTCGGCAGTCATCTGAGACGCTGTCGCGATGTCGCTCTGGTCTGAGGTCTCTGCTGCTATGAAGTTGACAAGGCATGATTCATCAGTCTCATACTTGTCAGATTCTACCTCTTCTGCAGATTTGATCGCTTTTCTCTTGGTCTCGTAAGAGAATCCGTCAGAGTGTATCTGGAGCATTCTCATTGGTTAGTCCTCTCAGTTATAACATGCCGTCAAGGAGGACACTTAAGCTTGGCGAAATGGGTTACGTCTGTAGTGTGGCATTGTTGACTAGAGTTTCTGCGCGAATTCTTTGACCTGATGATCAAACTCACGAGTCCTCAGAATTGCTTCGGTCTTCTTCCCACGCGGAATAGCCTGAACCGTCACATGGCCGAGTTCCGAAACAAACACGACACAGCAATCCTCAATCTCATCTCGCTTCTTCAGGCCAAAATGACCATCAAAGAAGTCGCGGGCCAAATCAAGCACTTCGCTCTCACTGCGAGTTGTGTTTTTCGACAAAACTATCATTATTCTTCACTATAGTTTACAACGAGCCATCCTAAAAGCATTGAGATATGCACGCATCAGCAGGAATTGGGATAGAGTAATATGCTGAAAATGACACGAACCAAGAAAACACCTGATAATCAGGTGGAGAGGAGTGTTGCAGGTGCCCACGAATCGTATTGAGGTCGAAGCAGTACCAGAAAGCCCCCTGCGCCATCTTGACGAGGAGATGAATAGATATCGCATTGAGATCATCGAGCCAAAGACCCTTCCCTATCACACTAAGTCGCTGTGTCCTGATTGTCTTCTTCAGGACAAGGAGGTGAACGTGATTGATGCGACCGTATATGAAGAAGAGGGAAAGGTCATGATGAGGAAGACCTGCCCCCAACATGGTGAGTTCAAGGAGCTCTATTGGTCTGATGCGGAGATGTTCAGACGTTCGATGCACTACTGGTTCAAGTCGGTCGGTATTGACAATCCTCGTACTGAGTGCAAGGAGGGGTGTCCATTGGACTGCGGGCTGTGTGAGAACCATTTGGCCCATACTGCACTCGGGCTGATCGACGTGACCAACCGATGCAATCTCAAGTGCCCAATCTGCTTCGCAAACGCCGCGGCATCAGGGCGAGTCTACGAACCATCACCCGAAGAAATCCTTGAAATGATGAAGAATCTACGAAGGAATCTGCCTGTGTCATGTCCTGCCGTGCAGTTCGCAGGAGGGGAGCCTACTATGAGCGACCATCTGATCCAGTACGTCGGATGGGCAAAGCAACTGGGCTTCGATCATATCATGATTGCCACGAATGGAATCCGTATGGCGAAGACTGTTGATTATCTCCAAGAGCTGAAGGACGCTGGTCTCAATACGATATACCTCCAGTTTGATGGCGTCACGGAGGAGCCATATCTGGCTGCCAGGAATCGAGATCTCCGTCCTATCAAAGACAAGGTATTGGAGCATTGCCGGACCATCGGACTCGATGGAGTTGTCTTGGTGCCAACTGTGGTGAGAGGTCTCAATGACCAGGAATTGGGAGATATCGTCAGATATGGGATTAAGAATCGCGACATAGTGCGCTGCATCAACTTCCAGCCTGTGAGCATCACCGGCAGGATAGACTATGAAGAAAGACAAAAGATGCGCATCACATTGCCCGACGCCATCAAGTACATTGAGGAACAGACCGACGCGCTGGTCAAAACGGATGACTGGTATCCTGTTGCTTCTATGCTGGGTGTAGGGCGTGCTCTCGGGCTCATGAAAGGTGTGCCCACTGTTGAACTCCATTCTCATTTTGCCTGCGGAATGGCGACCTTCCTGTTTGTTGAAGACGATGGTACAGTCTATCCAATAACAGATGTGATCGACATTGAGGCGCTGATCGACACCTTAAGCGATGTATGTAACCTTTACGCGGATGGAGCCATGCTTTCTGGAGCAAGGGCCAAACTCAAGCTGCTCGGATTCCTACGCCATGTCAAGAAGAAGAACTTCATGCGACCTATCATTACCTCATTCTTGAAGAAAGGTAGCTACGACTCCCTAGCAGCCTTCATGCATCGTGTCATCATGCTTGGTATGATGCACTTCCAAGATCCTTTCAATATTGACCTTGAAAGGGTCAGACACTGTACGATCAACTACGCAACGCCGGATGGCCGAGTCATTCCATTCTGCACCTACAACAACGTTCATCGTGAAAGTGTCGAGAGCGAATTTTCAGAGGCCATTGATTGAAACGGTAGACTCTCGTCACCAGAGACCTGTCCTCCGTTAGGCGGTAATGGCATGGCTCTCACGTTCGATGTTCCAACAAGGCCTTCGTGCTTACCAGAAAGATCACTAGGAGAGAAGCAACAGTTACTGCGAAGCTTACAGGGTTGATTAGCCAAGACAGTTCCTCGATCCCTTCGTCCTTCGGCCCTTGGACGGGGACCCATACAGTATCCGAAAGCGTGTACCTGTATGATGTGATGACTTCTATTGTGCAATTGTAAGAACCCGGATCAAGACTATCAAGTGACAAGACAATCACTTGATGACTGGAGGTGATGGTTCCCGTGTCCTCCGAGGCTGAGTTGACATAGATAGTATATTCTGAGCCAGTCCCGTTCTCGATTGACCAGTTGAGGGTAAAGCCGACTGAATCAGAAGGCACGATAACGCGCGGTGAAGATTGTATAGTGGGCAAAGGTCGATATGGAGACGGCCAATTACCCGGTCTTCTGAAGTAGTCTTGGTTTGCTACCAGCTCAAGATAATCAGATTCAGCGTAAGCTGATACATTGAATGGACCCGAAGTGGTCATCTCTTCATCAGGGGGATTAGGACTCCAGTCCGACCATCCTTCTAGGTCAACCTCTACGAAGATATGTTTCGGGATGATTGGTAAGGTGCTTATCGTGTGGACATGCCAATACGACTCGGATTCGAATTCCATGATCAAAGAAGTATCTGTCATCGAGTAACAGGCACGGAGCTCGCTCAATGACGGCCCATAGGGGTGCCCCGGTGCATCCCGATAGTAGTTGAAAGAAAACGCAACATCTTCAGCAGTCAGGGCACGGCCATCAGTCCAGGTTGCATTCTGAACAATATCCACTCTGAAACGTGTGTATCCTTCAGGTACCAATGGATTGTCAGAGTGGGTCTGAACCATCACTGACTCAGCCAACCACGGGATATCATAGCCATTCACATCGGCTGTGATGAGAGTGTCATACAGGGGCAATGGTTGACGATATCCGATTGCATCAGCCAGAGTGAACATATTGAAAGTGGAACCACGGTCATAGGACGAACTAATCCGGAGCGTTCCACCGAAAGGATGATCCCTAGCTTGCTTCAAGTAAACTCGGTAGTTCGTCCACCAACTGGCCATACCCTCCACAGGAGTTGACACAAATCCCTCGAATCTGTCAGTCCGATAGGCGTTGCAGAAATAAGGCTCATAGCAGACTATGCCGGGTGACTCATATATCCAGATCTTCTGCATCTCAGCGGCAGCCAGTTTGATATCCTCATAGTCAACTGAGTAGAGGAGTCTGTCTGCCCAGTAATCGTATGTTTCATTCCTGAAGTTTGGCGAGTTCCAGTAGTCCACATCAGCATATTGAGATGCAAATTCGTATGCAAGCCACTGAACGCCGAGATTCTCCTCTCCCCGACTCATGGACTTGAAAGCTATATCATAATCACCGTGATAATACAGCCTTGATAGATATTCGTAGTAGTATCGAAGAACGAACCGAGCATCAATAGAAAGTGACTGTAGGGCCTCCTCCAAGAATTCGCCAGCAGTGATGGCCTCAGCAGACATTTCATCTACTTCGATCATTACGCTGAAACTAGTGCCGTCCGGAGCCTCGCGGTACCCATCCCCATCAACATCGTAGAAACCTGCGTGATAAAGTAAGCTATTCCCTTTGTACAACTGTTGGTCGTAGTAAGAATAGTCAAGCATGCCTTCGACGGACAAGGGGTTGATCTTTGGTACACAAGAATCGAGCGGCTCGCTTTGGCCATCAAGCACTTCAGCTGACAATGCTCGCTTATCAAGAGCGAATGCGGCTGCTCGTCTGAAAGCCGTGATATTCAGGGGGTACTTCTCGCAGTTGATCACAAACATTCCATAGCTGTTTTTCAGGTTCTTTGAAACGACTATGTCGTCCGACTGTTCAAGCGCGGCAAGAGAAGCTTCTGGAATGGTATCGTCGATCAAGTCTATCCTGTCATCCAGAATTGCTTCCACCAGATTATCATTCCCCCCGATTACTCTGTACTGGAGCTTGTTCACGTACGGTCCAGCAAGTGAAGAATTCAGTCTTGTGGCGTTGGTTATTCTCGGAAACCCTGTGGCTACGAGAAACATGATGAGGACTGTGAATAAGAACAGAGAGGTCAATCGCCTTTTGCTTCGCATGTCCCGCCACACCTCAACACAACAAGCGTACTGTTCTGACTATGTAACCAGAGATTGTAAAGCTTGTTGTGCCACAGACCACACAATTCTGGCACGCCTGAACGAAGGATTGATTTCATATAGAACGGGACTGCCCATAGAGGGAATGGGGGTAGCTGAATCTGTTGAAGTATGCTGGGAAAGAGAAGAGCTGGAAGGTTTATTTTCGCAGAGAAGGTACCATTACTAGAGTCAAACGGAAACTCAGACCATGAATCCTGTGCCCTCCAATAGCAAGAGAAGATTGGCCCTCACTATGGTGATTGGGCTCTTGTTCGCTCACGGGTTATCACCTCTATTAGTACAGTCTGTTTCTGCACATTCAAATCCAGTTGAAGGGTGGGCAGTCATTATGGAGATGCTCTACTATCCAGAGGGCTGGAGCGACATTCCAACCGGCTATGCCGACAGTGAGAAATGGGATGACACACTTCGTTCACTTGGATGGCCTGCCAGTCACATCAACATCCTCCGTGGAGAAATCACGCGTCCCGGGTTGGTGGACGGGATTGAGTGGCTCGTAGAGAAATCTGACGACAATGATGTTGTTGTTCTTTTCGTCTTCTCTCACGGAAACTGGTTGAGAACTGTCATAGGTGATGGAATTGCTGTTGGAGCAGCATGGGAAGAGATTCCGAGTGCAAAGAGACTTATGGTCTTCTCGGCGTGCAGCGCTGGCGAGTTCATAGCCGGAATCCCTGGTGCTGGATCCGAGATTCGCGTTGGGTCGGTGAAGAGAGACGAGTTGGCTTGGGCCGGCATTCCAGAGGAGAATCTACCGGTGATTGGAGAGGTCTTCAACCATTTCTTCACTTCAGCGTTCTTGAATGAAAGCGCAGATGCCGATGGGAATGGAGATGTGAGCGTTGAAGAGGCCTTTCTGTTTGCGCTTCCACAGACCCAAGAGTATATCGTAGAAACTGTCTTCCCTGCATTTCCCGAGTACGAGGAACTCTGCAATGGCTCCGCTCCTGAACCGGTCATGATGGATATGTATGCGGGGGAACTATCGCTGGCGTGCGATGAGGTTCAGACGACCGCCGTCGACTCACGTCTGATTGGAATAGCGATTTCTGCGCCCATCATCATACTGGCCATTGTAGTATACCGATATAGGCAATCCGACGACAAAGAACAGAATGTTTCTCATGAGGCATGAAGCATTGCCTTTCCCTTGAGACAGATATCACCAGCCTTATCAGCTACATTACGAACTGAGAGAGATATGAAAGAATACGACATGATGGTTCTCGGTGCAGGTGCTGGCATGAATATCGCTTCGGCCGCCTTCGAACAAGGCATGGAAGTGGCCCTGGTCGAGAGGGGGGCGCTCGGAGGCACATGCCTGTTGCGGGGATGTATTCCCACAAAGATACTCACCTATGTCGCCGACACGATTACACAGATACAGCATGCCGAGAGAATCAATCTTCGCGCAGAAGTGAACTCAGTTGATTTTGAGAAACTCATGAACCGCATGAGAGAAGAAACTCTGGGCGAGGCGGAGAAGATGGGCGAATCGATTCGGTCCGTAGAGGGCTACGACTGGTATCAGGTGACCGGAGAGTTTGTGGAGGATCATGTGATGAAAGTAGGAGATGAGAAGATCACCGCGCCCATCATCGTACTTGCTGCGGGTTCACGGCCACTCATTCCGCCAATCAAGGGAATTGAGGATATCGAGTACCTAACAAATAAGACCGTCCTTGAGCTGAAGGAAAAACCCGACTCCATGATCATCGTTGGCGGAGGGTACATTGCAGCCGAGCTTGGGCATTTCTTCTCTGCAGTGGGAACCGATGTAACAATAGTCGGCAGGAATCCGTATCTTGTTAAGAATGAGGACCAAGATGTCTCAGAACTACTCAAGGATGAGTTATCGAAAAGAATGAAGGTATTCACCAACTGGGAAGTCACTGAGGCACGAGAAGAGGGCGAAGAGAAGATCATCGTTGCCAAGAATCGCTCTGACGGCAATGAAACCGAGTTCCATGCAGAACACATTCTGATAGCAGCAGGACGGCGGTCAAACGCAGACCTCTTCAAACCCAAGAATACTGGAGTTGACACAGATGATCACGGCTTCATCAAAGTCGATGACTACTTCAGGACAACAAAGACAGGAATCTGGGCTTTTGGTGACGCAATAGGTCGTCATATGTTTCGCCACGTGGCAAACGATGAGTCACAGGTCGTGTGGTACAATATCCAGCAGACAATGAATGCGAAAAAGGATGAGGAACCTGAGCTCCTCTCCATGAGCTATCATGCAGTTCCCAGAGCGGTGTTCAGCAACCCTCAGATTGCCACTGTAGGGATGACTCTAGCCGAGGCAAAAACCACAGACCGAAGTCTCCTCGTAGGAAAGGCAGGCTACGGAGATGTTGCCAAAGGTGCCGCCATGGGATACCCGCCCGGATTTGCTCGAGTGATATGTGATGCAGAGACCCAAGAAATCCTCGGTGCTACCATCATAGGACCCCATGCACCAATTCTCATCCAAGAGGTCATCAACTTGATGTACACAGAGAGGAGGTCCTATGTTCCTGTCTTTAGGGCCATGCACATCCATCCAGCATTGCCGGAGATTGTGCAACGTGCGTTCGGACGAATGCAACCTCTGGGTGAGGAGCATCACCATCATCACAATCATTAGGACATAAGAGAAAGTGATTAAACGGTGCTCTGTATCCTTCATCTGGGTCAGCAACACCTAGTGAGAGGGTCAGAAATTGGCCATAAGAATACTACAACCTTTCTCATGCCCAACATGTGCCGATGGAACTCTTGTCCGGCTTGAGGTTGAGGACACTACGATTCTCAGCGCAAGACGACATCCTGTCATGGTCACATGCAGGTGCGAGAAGGGCCATGCGCTAGTTGCCTTTGTGGATGCGAACTTTCAGGTGCGGGATGTAGAGGCCGCAGCAGAAGCAAAGAGCGAAAAGGTGGATGGGGTTGCCAAAACTAAGAGCTGGCTCGACACACTCTGACATGCTGGCGATGAATCATTCAGTGTAAAACATCATCGAGGTCACCACGTTGGAAGGCATATGCGTTGTAGACGAAGCAGGGGTAACGGTCGCATCGGTGGGATTCGACTCACTCAGAGGAGACACAGCGCTGTTCGGAGGATTCCTATCGGCTATTCAGGTCTTCGTTCAGAGGATATCGGGAAACCAGGTGAAAGAACTCAAGTTCGGAAAGACGCGGTTGCTCATATCCACGGCTGGAGATAACTACATCGTCACGTTGCACAGCGAAGATGATTCAGATGCAGAAGCAAAAAACCGAGCAGTAACTGAACTCATCCGAAACCGAGTGAAACATGGTCTCAACGACGGCGTGCTCACGCTTGCGAAAGAGATGATTGAGACCGAGGCACTCACAAAGGAGGGTAGGGAAGAGATGAAATCGGATATCGAAAAGGAGCTTGACAGTCTAAAGAGTCAGGCAAAAGAGTGGGGTAAGAGAGTATTCTAGGAGGAACAAGTCTTGACAATATATGAAACCAACCTGTTCTATGTCGGCATCGCGATGCTATTTGCGGTAGGATCAATGTCGCATTATGTCTACAGAAGATCAGTATCAGCTGATGAAGAAACTAGGTCAGCCCTATCGCTATTGTACATCATTGCAGGAGCCTTCTTTGTCTATGGGCTCTCCATGATGTGGATTTCGCTGGCAACAAGCATTGGGATCTACTATCCCCTAATCATCCCAAGACTGATGATGATAATAGAAGCAATTGTGATTGCGGGTGCAGCCCTCAAGATTGTGAATGCTCGTATGTCATACTACGTGGGTGTTGGCGCGTTTGTTTTGGTTCTCCTTCTCACGGTCTTCATCCCATCACTATACCCAACGCTCCCAGGCATCATCCAGCTTCAGGAGGTCATGCTCATGATGCTTCTTCTTGGCGAATCACTTCTCTTTGGATACATCGCACGGGCGACTCGTCGACCAACAAGCCTGTCGATTGCCGCAGCACTGATTGTCCAGCTTGCCCATGTGTATCTGCTCTACCACATTGTCTGGTCAGATGTTATCATTGTCCTGATGTTCTTCGTCCTTATGGGGCCAGCAATGATCTTCTTTGCCTTTGCCCGCCCGGAGATGAACTTGTCCCTTGAAATCATTGGTTACGGTGCTGCGTATGCAGCTCCCGCCGTGGTTCTGGCCATGGTTCAAACGCAACTGACAGGTACTGATGTATCTTCAGCACTGCTTATCGCCACCGGCGCTGCCGGTGCAGCTATGGGCGCGGGAACATCGGCGTTTCTCTATGGACGTTGGAAGGAGTCGAAGGCAATTCCGACTGCACTACTCACAATTGGGACAAGCACGACAGCAGTAAGTCAGTTAGTTGGCCTGATCGCCCCACGAGGTTACGTCACCTTCGTGAATGCGCTTTACATTGACTATGTTATGGGGTTAATACTTGGCGTTACCTTCTCGGCAACAGCGATTTTGGCTGCGGGATGGAAGAACGTAGTTCTCTTGCCTGTTCTGGTAGCAGTTCCAGCTATGATGGTTCTGTTGTTCTCGTATCCACTGAATCCTCTTGATAATCCGCTGGTCCTCTTATCATTCGGAGCCGGGATCATGTTCCTTCTTCTCATTCCGGCCGCAATATTCGGAATGGTGTACATCAGAGCAAGAAGAGAGGGCGGTGCCGCACTACGAGCCTTAGGACTGTCTATCGGGCTTCTCATTATGCTGACAGTGAAATCACTCTACTCTCTCTTTCCGGAGATGCTTGGAACTGATCTGGTTTACGCAATTCAGGCAGCTGCGATTGCTCTCTTCTGGTTGGGCTTGACGGGTAGACTTGACAGGCTTCTAACTAAGAAGCAAGACTGAAAAGCCTATCACATCTGGGTCTGGCAGAGCCGTCGAGCAACATAGTTGAACATCTCATCTACATGTTCGCCGGTCTTTGCTGATACCTCGAAGTACGGCGCAGACAGTTCCTGTGCGCGGCTGCGGCCCATTTCAGGTGACACACCTTCCCCCTCATCTCGCTCGTCGATTTTATTCCCAACAAGAACCAGTCTGCATTGAGGAGCCGCCTTTCTGAGCCGATCAATCCAATCGTCTAGCCTATACAGAGTGAACTTCCGAGTCACATCGAAGACGGCCACACCCATACTTGCCCCCCGAAAATAATCAGACACTACTTCTTGGAACCGTGGTTGGCCGCCGAGATCCCAGAGTAGCAGAGTGATGTCGCCCATGTCAGTGCAGACCTTCTTAGATGCGAAGTTCACCCCAATTGTCATACGCATGTCTTGCTCGAACCTGTCGTCTGTGTATCGCAAGGCCAGACTCGTCTTGCCGACACCACCCTCACCAACGAGAATCACCTTGTAGACTTTCGGCCGCATCTGAAACTCAACCTATGATACAACAGAACTGAATGTAGGAGATATAGTTCTGTTGCTGGTAGACCAATGTGTGAAAGGACCGCTTTTCAGGCTTCATTATAGGACTCAATCATCTCTCGCACCCTGATGCCTTCGATGGCAGAGCGTTCTTTGTCCTTGACCTCCAGCATCACATCGAAGTCATATCTACGAAACGAATCGAGAAATGTCTGAAAATGTTGAGAATCGATGGATAGAGCATGCTTTCCAGGCCGCCCGCCCGGTTCTTGAGTGCTGTAATGAACAATTGGAGGGTCATCTGACGAGGTCCAACTACGCCTTACCGTTTCGAAGGCAGTGACTATGCTCTCACCATGATTGTTTGCCTCGTGATGCAGATTGTCGAGCACAACGGGAACACCTGTTTCTTCATGGATAGAGATACAGTCTGCGACGGTGTAACTCCGCTCATCGTTCTCAATAATCAACCGATCCTTTACTGAATCCGGCAGACCTTGATAGGTCTCAACGAACCTCCTCATGGCATTCTCCCGGTCGCCATAGACACCTCCAACGTGTAGGACGATTTTGGCATCAGGGCCTTGATTCATGAGATTCAGAACATTGGTATGGTATTCGAGTTCGAGAATACTCCTCTCGACAACATCATGCCGGTTCGAATTAAGAACAGTGTACTGACCAGGATGCATAGATACTCTCATGCCGTTTGCCCGTACGAAGTCGCCTATTCGAGCAAACCCCTCAGAAAAGATCGATTGCCAGTCCACAGAGCAGATAGGATGGCTCGCGAAAGGAATCAGGTCTGAAGTGATTCGAAAGAAGTAAATGTTATGCTTGATGTTCCACTGAAGGATCTTCTCCAAGCAGTCGAGATTCTGCTTGACGGTCTCTTTGAAGCGCGTCTCCGACCACGAAGCGAGCCTGAAGGTGCTTGCCGATGTACACTCGATAGAGGTATTCATGCATGCATACCCGATTCGTATCACTTTCGCCTTCGCCCTGACTCTCGTCCCAGGTATGTTTTATCAACATTGACATCTGGGAGGTGATGAGGAAAGCTTGCAGAATCCGGCTCTAATCAGTTCCCATCCATGGCAGTCGGAGTTGGCTTCCGAATTTGTCCCGAAGGACAAGTAAAATGATATCAAAGGCGGCTCCTCCCAAGAAGCTTCCAATACCTATCCCCAGAAGCGCCATACCCTGCCCTTCACTTCTGGACAAAGACCTCATGTCGGAACGTCCAGAGGTCAGGGCACAAACCCGCTTAGCATTCGATCTCGTTCCTTGGATTGACAAGCGTTTTTATGCGCCAGTTTCTATACAATTACGAGGAGGGAATCCCATGGAGCAACCTCGTCCTGATTCAGATAGAACATCGACTTGTCTCAGAGTGTTCGTAGTCTTCAGTATCATGATGATTGTGCTAGCTGCTCTGCCAGCCGACCTACTAAGACAGCGTATTGTAGTCACAACTGAACCTGTCAGCATAAATGACCCGGTATTTGTGGCCAATGCGACACACGGTGAGCAGCGCAATGACTACGAAGTGGAGATCAAAGGGCACACCATCTCTGTGGGTACAGTCGATCTTCGTTGGCAGCTCACATATCTGGGCAACAACTCCATCAGAGGCACTGAGTACGACTACTACAGTTTCTCTCTCGTAGAACGCGTCGAAGGAACCGTGGCGGAAACTGGTGCCGCAGGGTGGATTGAAAAAGGACAGACTCTGCTCGACCTCCATTCAGATAGCAATCGGATAAAGGACCATACTGGAACCCATGACGAGGGGCCTCTTCGGATAGCTGTACGATCAAGTCACGACTGGAATGGAAGCGTAGAATGGCTATTCTTCGTTCGAGAGTGGTATGATTCATATTATGGCACGGAATTGTCATTTGACATCGGCTTTAGGGACCGTGGTCTGTCAAGCCCTGACGCCAGCGTTCACGGGATACTTGCCTTTGACATCGTTTTCCAAAGCTTGATCGTTGTCACTCACGGTGCCAGTCTGAACTTCACACTCCGTGCAACAACAGAGTGGAGCATAACGGGATACTCATTTGAGAGAGATAGAACTCTGGTACAGGTAACTCAAACGCTCATCATGGATATTCCCAGTCAGAACCTTCCTTCGTGAAGGAGCGCGAGGGAGTTCTAGCCTACAATCGGAGGACTCTTAGACCTGTCTTACAGGCTTTGAAAGGTCGATCAGAACGATTCAGTCTAATCAACGAGAGGCCATACAACCATGGTTCAGATACGAATCAAAGATTTAGTCGATGAAGATCTCCAAACCGTGAGAGAAGACATTACGAGTGGAGTGCACGGGCTCCCGATTGTCCCCATGCTCAACTCTGGTGTCAAAGTCACACTCACGCGGGTGAAACCTGGAGGTGAGTTCCCTCTTCACAAAGACGAATATCATCATGTACTCTACTTCATCAGCGGAAGAGGGGTTGGCTGGCTAGAGAACGAGGAATATCAAATCAAACCTAGGAGAGCGGTACACATTTCCGCGGGGACATTTCATGGTTATCGGAATGACTCCGCAGAACCAATGATGCTTCTGACAATCAACATCCCTGTCACTGAGCTGTGAGCATGTTAGAGCACAGATGATTTCGATACGTCCTTATGTGATGTAGGACTTCGACTAGAGAGGAGGAACTCAGAGTGAACAAGGAATACTCGCTTGCCAAGATGACATGGGAAGAGGTGGAAAAGCGATTAGAAGAGTCTGGCGTCGTACTCGTCCCTGTCGGTTCGACAGAACAACACGGACCCGCCCTGCCAGTTGACAACGACCATTACATCGCCACCGAGTTTGCCACAAGGACAGCAGAACGTATCTGGGACGAAATGAAGGTGACCGTGGCGCCGACAGTTGTCTATGGATTCTCGCAGCATCACATGGAGTTTCCGGGCACGGTCTCTATCCGTGAACAGACCCTCTCGATGCTTCTTGTAGACATCTGTAGGTCTCTGCACACTCATGGATTCGACCCCATCATTCTACTGAACGGCCATGGGGGCAATACCTGCGCTATCACTAATGCCCTCCGCATCCTTCGAGATGATTACGGAATCATCGCCTATTCAGTGGATTGGTGGAACCTGGCCATGGACAAGATCAAAGAAGTCGCAACACCGCCCGTATATCATGCATGCGACATGGAGAGCTCTGTTGCGTGGTATCTCGACCAAAGAGTGCTGGATGAAGAACTAGTGGATGAGCCGGGAAAATCACCAGTTCCAGATTATGTTGTACCGGATATGTTAGCTGCATCACCCAAGGCTCAGATGGCAACAATGATGAAACAGCTCACCGATACCGGGAACGTCGGATACTCCACTCAAGCAACGAAGGAGAAGGGTCAGGCAATCGCTGATGTGGTCATAGAGAGGTTAGTAGAATTCATCAGGCGCCTGACAGCATAGAGATGGTGTAGTGTGTAAGAGTTGATAAGCGTCAATTGCAAGCCATAGGTGGGTGCCGATTTGAGAAGAGCTGAAGACTGGATGCATCAAGCCAAGTTCAACCTTGAGCACGCTAAGGGGAGTATAGGCCTCAGGCACTATGATTGGGCCTGCTTTGCGGCTCAACAAGCCGCCGAGATGGCTGTCAAGGCTATCTTCAGATCACTTGGTGCAGAAGCCTGGGGCCATTCTGTCGCTCAGTTGCTGGACGCGCTCCCGGAGGACTATGTACCAAACGAGAAGATTCTCTCATATGCACGAGAACTCGACAGGCACTATATCCCAGCAAGGTACCCTAACGGACTACCTGGAGGCACACCTAGAGACGCCTTTGATGAAGACGAAGCGAAGGAGGCAGTTACCGCTGCAGGAGAAGTCATCAAATTCTGTGAGAGTGTTTTGGCCCGAGGCCAAGAGTGAAGTCATAAAGAAGACCAGACGTGTTGCTGAGCACTTGCTCAGTCTAGGATGTGTTGTGGATGTCTGGCTATTTGGATCATATGCCACAGATGAGTTCATGCACAAGAGCGATCTAGATCTGTGCATTGTGGTCCGTAATGATTCCAAAACGAGAGGAGTCGACTTAATGAAGGAAGTCAGTCGACTCAAAACGGGTATGATGTTTGAATTCCACATATACACAAAAGACGAGTTCGAATCCCTTCTCCAGGATTCCAGTAGTTTCGTCGCGCGTGAGATTGTGGAAAAAGGAATCCATCTAACAGAGCACACGTAGTTCTTACGCTCCGTCCGAAACCCAATTTAGTGCGTTTGCCATTGAGTTTCAGTTAGGACGAAGAGCGCAATCCTTGGATGTTGAGTCAGTTGTGTGAGTGGTGCTATAAACACGGGGCAGGAAAACGTTGGTACCTGAATTCGAGGAACTACCTTGAAGAAACCGCGGAAGCGGTCGGGGCGCATGAATACATCTTTGAACTCTGGAAACACTTCGAGAAGGTCTACCTGCAGAAGATTTACGGCATTTCAACCAAGGGGCCCGGTTACAAGTTCGACACCCCTCTCATTGGCCGAGCTATGCATTGGTACATCAACAGCTGGTTCCGCAAAGAGAAACCCCTGAAGGACAGGAACCCGAGGAGGGCAGAAGGGCACCCTGGGCAAGTGGTGACACTGGAGGATTCCCTGAAGATACTTGAACTCGCAGAACCAATACTGAGAGTTAACTGCGCTTGCAGGCACATGACGCGAGGAATCGAAGATCCGTGTTGTCTGGCTTTTGGAGCATTGGCGGAGATGGTTCCAAAGCTGCCAAGGTACATACCGGATAGTGGCGCAAAGCCTATGTATATCGACGAGGCAAAGGATTTCGTCACCGAGATGGACGAGGGCGGGAGAATACACACTGTCTGGATGGGACCCTCGCCATATATCGCGGCGCTCTGCTCATGCGAACTTCCAGAGTGTGCAGCGACCCGCATCCGAACAGCCTACGACCTGCAGGCGCTCTGGAAAGGGGAATATGTAGCAAAGGTGAACTTAGCAGATTGTACAGGCTGCAGAGAATGCCTCTCCAGATGTCAGTTCGGCGCACTGACTTTTAGTGACTCAATGAACAGACCCTTCGTAGATCAGTGGAAATGTTTCGGGTGTGGTCTATGTGCGACATCATGTCCTGAAGGTGCCATCGAGATGATTGATAGGAACGAACTCCCAGCGCTCAAGGATGTGTGGTGATATGAAGACGCAGATACTGGTGGATTACGAAACCTGCGGCGACCCGAGGGAGTGCAAGAAATGTCTGCGGATCTGCCCTGGTGCGCTGTTCATGATGTATTCACCAGATAAGGAGAGCAACGATCCTGAGGACTGGAGAGTTGACGTCGCCTTCACGGATCTGTGTACAAGGTGTGAGGACTGTGTAGAAGCATGTCCCAAAGGCGCAATCGCAATCATTTGACGATTGAATCGTTCATTGTAGATTGTACAATCTTGGACGCCAGAGTGATGTACTCCCAAGAACGGCACTGGGGAGACTCTGTGAGGCCATAGGGCGTGTCAGTCAACCTCATACTCTCATCTCTCTCCGGGAGTATATAAAGACCTACATATTTATTCAGATGCTCATCTATGAAGTGTCCAACTTTGTCCCACTTCTATGCAACTGTTAACAACCCCAATCTGAGCATCTCGGATATCTTGACTGCTCTTACCTGAGTTCGGTAATACATATTCATCGAGGGCGTTAGTGTTCTTTCACGAAGTTCCCGTTTCGAAACTCTTGGAACGCCCTGAGCACCTCATCTTCAGTATTCATCACGACTGAACCTCGCCAAGCCACAGGCTCGTTCAATGGCTTACCAGACACTAGAATGAAACGTACAGAGTTCTCCTCAGTCGTGATTGCCACTTCGTCGCCAGCTCCAAACACCACCAGCATTCGAGATGAGGCTGTTTCTCCGTTCTCATCGAATTGTGCCTCACCTTCCAACACATATGCGAAAACGGTATGGTCTTCGGGGATACTGTGGATAAATTCGGCATGCGGTTCCAGCGATATGTCAAGATACTCTGGATCGATAGCGACGTCTCTCACCGGCCCACGCTCCCCGGACACATTGCCTGCTATCACCCTCACTTCAGCACCACTGGGTGTGATGACTACGGGAATCGATTCTCTCTCATAACCACGATAGGTAGGCGCCGTCATCTTCTTATCGGAGGGTAAGTTGGCCCAGAGCTGGAGGCCCCTCATTTCACCATCATCTGTCTTCGGCATCTCTTCATGGATGATGCCACTCCCGGCTGTCATCCACTGAACATCGCCAGGTCCAATCACACCGCTTCGACCAGTACTGTCTCTATGTTCCATCTCTCCCTTCAACATGTAGGTGACGGTTTCAAAGCCACGATGCGGGTGTGAGGGAAAACCTCCTTGATAGGCTTCCTTCCGCTCTGACCCAAAGTCATCGAGCATGAGGAATGGATCGAGTCGCTCTGTATCTTGATGACCAAAAGCTCTACGTACAAGAACGCCTGCGCCCTCCCGCATCGCACGACTCTCTCGCTTCCAGTCAACTTGCCGCACACGAGTCATATTCTTCATCCTTTTTACTATTGTTAATTACTAGTTAAGTCATTGCATTGTGGAAAACAACCGTGATAGAGAAAACAGAGGAAGACCCGCAAAATCATCTTCGCGAAAGAAGCGTATAATCGAGTCGCAACACTGAAGTACCGTGGGACATTGTGGACACTGGGTCAATCAATGGTCAAATGCTTTGTCACGGGCGGAACTGGCTTCATAGGGAGCCATATCGTTCGCATGCTCGTCCAAAAGGGGCACGATGTCACGGTACTGATCCGAGAGGACTCGTCGCTAGACCTCTTGGAAGGATTACACATCGAAACAACTGTCGGGGATGTGACAGACATTGAAAGCCTCAAGAGATCTATGTCTGAGGACATCAAATGGTTCTTTCACAATGCCGCAGTCATGGCTGATTGGGGAGGCAAGTCCCACTTCTTCCCGGTGAATGTCGAGGGAACGAGAAACGTCTTAGATGTCATCCTCGAGAAAGGAATCCCCAACGTCCTCTTCACGTCATCAACCGCTGTTTACGGCTTCCCGAATACTGAAGACCCAATGACTGAGAATCAGGAATATAACCCGGACAACTGGTACCAGAGATCCAAGCTGGAATCAGAGAAACTCGTCTGGCAGTATAGAGATGACTATGACATCAAGGCCGCGGCAGTCAGACCGCCACTTGTTCTCGGACACGGTGATATGTTCACAGGCCCAATACTCATTGAGAAGATCCGAAACGGCAACATGTACTGGTTCAGCGGAGGCAAGAACACTCAGAGCTTCGTCCATGCAGAAGATGTAGCAAGGGCGTTGATACTTGCCGCGGAGAACATAGACAAGGCAGATGGAAAGGCATACAATGTAACTTCATTCACCGTCAAATTCCGAGAACTAGTTGAGAGCCTGAGAGAAGAACTCGATGCTGAAGAAGCCGTCAAGTCAATTCCTTACAGCTTGGCAGTTGGGCTTGGGAAGATTTCGGGAGCATTGGCAAGAACCTTCAATCGTTCAAAAGCCCCGCTCATCACTGCGTTCAGGGTCAAGATGCTTGGCTCCGAATATGTGATCGATGACTCAAAGATCCGCAAAGAGCTCGACTACGAACCCGAGTGGGATGTCATGTCAACTGTGAAGGATATGGTTGAATGGGGCGGCTTCGTAAAGCCAAGATAGGGCTGTCAATCCGGATAAGATCAAGACACAAAACATAGGAAACCCTCCATTCACAGAACCGTCAGTGATTGCGTGATACCATCTCAGCGTCTTCAGTCACTGAGCCGATCAACGAGTTCTACCAAATCGTCTACCTGCATATCCTCGCCTGCCACCCTTTGCAGATTGTTGACGCAGAATGGGCAGCAAGTGACGAGATTGTCGGCTCCTGTAGCTTGAGCTTGTTGTATCCGCTTCTCAGCGGTCGCCGTGGACATGTCGCGAAAAGCACTTCTAACTCCTCCACCCGCTCCACAACACCATGCATTCTCTCGGTTCAGGTCCATCTCAGAGAGTTCAAGCCCGAGAAGCTCCATGACAACTCGAGGTTCGTCATACACTGCACCGTGTCGACCGAGATGGCATGGGTCGTGATAGGTGAATACACCCCCCAATTCACGCTCTATGGAGAGACGACCACTTTCAATAAGATCCTTGATGAGTTGTGAGATATGCACGACTTCTAAGTCAAAAGAACCCAGGATCTCAGGATACTCCGTTGAGAGCGTCCTATAGCATCCTGCACAGGCGGTGATGATTCTGGTGCATCCACAAGCTTCAAACTCTGCAGCATTGTGTTTCGCCAGTTCTAAGACAGACTGTGTCTGACCGGTACGCACCAGCGGCGAGCCACAACAATACTCGTCAACAACCGTAAAGTCAACATCAGCCTTCTTCAGAACGGAGACAGCAGCATCACGGATAGAGGTCTCACGATAGTTAGAGGTGCAGCCAATGAAGAAGACAGTGTCAGCCTTATCTGGCAGACCGTGCATGGCCACCATTGTTCGAGCGTGGTGGTTGTTCCCATAGGGGTTGTGATGTTCAGCCACGTTGTCAGCAAATGCTTCGTGCTTCGGTAGCGGACCGATCTCGCTCACATATCTCTCACGGAGTTCCTCAATTATCTTCACAATGCTCTGCGCCTGCGGTGCCTGACATTGCTCCTCACAACTGCCGCAAGTAGTGCACGTGAAGAGGAGTTCTAGAAGTTCATCACTCCAACCCAGCTCGCCTGTTTCGAGACCGCGGGCCAGCCACAGGCGACCTGATGCCCAATAACTCTCGAACCGATAGTACTCCCCGGAGGGACATGAGGGGGAATAATCGCGGAATACATACTTGCAGGTCGAACAACGAATGCAGTGATGAAGCCATTTCTGGATAACTGATGTCATAGGCCCCACCTCCCCGGGTTCATTATTCCATTGGGGTCCAGAGTCTCTCTGATTCTCTTCACGAGTCTTACGAACTCAGGATCAGCACGCGCCATCAGCTTCTCCGCGGCCCAGACCGGTGTCTTGTAAGGAATGGCCTTCTGGTCAAGAGCGTGGTCCAACAACTCCTCGTTGCAGCGACGAACGCGTTCTAGGGTCTCATTGTCCTTGGGAAAGCGGATGATGAACTTGAACTCCCCAAAGTGCATACCCTTCATAGGCTTGAGGAAGGCCATCAGTTCGAATCCGTGATTCTCCACGATACGCCGCCCGCCGGCGAGGGCTTCGCCCCAGTTGCGAGGATGGATGTAAGTGCCAACCCAGGTGAGACCGTCGTATTCGGTCAGAATCTTGAATGCATCTGACGGGAAGTCCACCCAGCTGGCGGCCTGCTCTCCCATCAGCGCGATGACTGCATCCCAGTCAATGAGAAGAGGTCTTGAGGCAGCATGTTTAGAGGACTCTGTTATCCGTCGGACTGTGTTAAGCTTCTCTTCAACTTCAACCCTTGTACCTCCCGACACGGAGAGCAGTGTAGCGTAGTCAGGTTCACCCTCCAATGCTTTCACAGGGGCTGAGACTCCAAGGAGCATTTTAACCAATGAAAGCGACATGCAGTCTGCATCATCGAGCGCCTGAGTTCGAACCAGCTCTTGGAGCAATCGAGTTGTAGCAACTTCATCAAATGTGAATAGAGCAGCATGCTCAACACATGGGGGTTTGGGCCAAAGCTGGACTGCCATCTTGGTCACGATACCAGTCATTCCTTGCCATCCGCTGAAGAGACCAAGTAGATCCGGAAGAGGGTATCTTCCAAACCAGTTATCATCTCCAAGGATTGAACTCCCTGTTCTGACTGCCTCTCCTGTGGGAAGCACGACCTCGACGCCGTTCACGAAATCAGCCATTGCGCCATGCCTAGTGGACAGATCGCAAAGGCCCTGAAGCAGAGCATTTGCCACGACTGACGTATAGGGTGGGGCCAAAGGATAGGTATACCTCAGACTCGGATGATGTTCGTCTAAATACTTCCTCAAATGACCGAATGTGACACCAGGCTCTACCAAGGCATACATGGCATCTTCATCGACCTGGAGTATTCTGTCCAACCGCTTCAAATCTACAACGACAGCTCCGGGTACCTGAGGAATCGTGAGACCTCCAACATTCTGACCGGTGATGAATGGCACCAGAGGTGTCTTGGTCTTGTTGGCAAGTTGGACAATCTGTTGGATCTCATCAACTCCGCCGGGCATCACGACGAGTGCAGGTCTCTGTGGCGGATTCTCGGTCATGTCGTATGAATAGAGGTATCTCTCGGGAATCCTATCTGAAACGAATCTTTCACCGACTATAGCTGTTAATCGATCGACTAGTTCCATAGCCTCACACACCTAAAGCAGCAGTCATAAGACGATAGAAGCGTAGGGAACAGATTGGGTGACGAAACATCCCTCTGATTTTCAGTCGCCTATTGAGCAATGCGCGAAATGGTTTGACTCTGCCAGCCGCAAGGTCTGCAACCGTCTTGAAGGAGGTCTTGACTCTCAGAGTTGGAGCTTCTGACGAACCTCTGGTGACGGCAACTCCACTTCTCAAATCGATGCTGATAGGGTAATAGTCTGTGGATATCTCGGCGGTCATACTCCAAGACTCCACCTCTTGTGCGAGTTCTGCGTCTTCAAGGGCCCGCTTGAGGAGCAAGTAGAATACCGCCCCAACGAAGTCGCCAGGCATCTGGTTCAATTCGCCATTCCTCACGTCAGTTTGTTCAGGTATTGGCATGGTCCCTCTTGAAGTTGCTTGTTGGATTAGAGATACGGATACACAACAAGAGCCACCTGAAATGCCATGAGAGTGACCGCCTATGTGAGGCTTCTTCGGCATACGCACATATTCGGATGATAGCTTTCTAAACCGTGAACTAAGGATTATGAGAAGCCTAATTGGTCCATACGCTATTAATATGGACAGTTTTATAAGCACACAACAAGAGTGTGGCTTTGTACACGAGGAACACTCGTACTCTGTGGAATGAAGACCTACTGAAACCACTGAGACAGAACTTGAGCTGTAGCGATTTGAATAGCCGACACCTGCCGAAAGAGGCGCATGAATAGATGAAGCATGAATCACAACCACTAGACGATTTGCCATATAACACAAAGACAGACCCTGCCAACTCTGCAAGGAGAGATACGGTGTGAAAGAGCAACTCATCAGAATCGGTGGTTCAGAGAGCTGGGACAAGGACCTTCCGCCAATCGCTTTCGCATTTGATCGGTCAGGGACAGCACTGACCATTGAACGCTTCCCAAGCTCTGACTGCTATGTTAGAGCAGAGAGACCCCCGCAAGGCTCCGTTGAGTTCGCCGTCTACGGGTACAAGTCGGAACACCACAATGTCAAAGTCTTGAGAGAAGCGGTGGAGAAACAGTTCGACGATACGGAATACCAGCCGCTGAGGTTCGGCAGAAAACTGACTCTGGAGATAGACGGGGTTGACCGAAACGCACTGATACTTAAGACTGGCAAGAACATCCAGCAGCGGGACTGGGTAGCATCACTCGTCCCATCTCCCGACGGCGGACCGTATGGCCTGCTCCTTTTGTTTGGAATCTACAACAACTCAAGAGCAGTTCCGAATAATCCTCATGCTATCATTACTGGCGATCTGAAGACGATTGCAGATAGTTTCAGGTTGGGTTCAGATTAGATGAGAACAACACCTTCGTCACAGCGATGATTTGGCAGGACTCTAGCCCACAAATCTCGACTCTACTACGCATCATTTCTGAGCTAGACCCAATCGCACCTTCAATCAGACAGGTCAGATTATTAGAGGACAGGCTAACCCAGAGGAACTCAGAGAATTCGTATTCAGAAGTGAAACATGTGCGAAGAGGACCTGCATGTTCTTGACTGGAACCGATGAGATCCATGCTTATCTTCACTCATAGAGACTTACAATGAACGGTCTATTGAGGACGAAGTTGATAGCGAAATCCAAGCGAGGGATTGATAGAACTGATGGTCCCTAATTCAGGGCCATTCCCTTTATTGTGCGACTATGGCCTAGCTTTCTGTGTTACTCATCTTTCAATGTGAATCGTGCAGTTCTGAGCGCTGGGTTGATGAATATTCATGAAAGGGCTCTAAGCCACCTCTGAATATCGAGCTAGCATAGGGATGAATCAGTTATGTAAACATTATACCATACTCTTAGCCCATCCGCAGGAACCTGAGATACATCCTAAGCTTACTGGGTCGAACGAGAAGAGCTGGAACCTCCTCTCTATACTCCAGATAACCAGCACCAAATCTCTCGACTAGTTCATTCTCTTCCTTACGAATCTGAAGATTGAAGACAAGACAGACCAGTAGGAACATGACAATCGAGTAGACCGAGAATCTGAAGAAGACACCAGCCGCCGTCACTAAGATGCCACCCAAGTACGCGGGATGCCGTACGACCGAGTAGATCTCATGTTCTTGGATCTCTGACTCCTCAGGGAAGTAGAGATAGACAACTGTCATGTAATCCAGACCGAATGTCATGATGGAACTTCGAATCGTAAGTGCCCCGAGCGCAACCAGGACTCCCGCTGAAACGATTCGGAGCCACAGATGAAGATTTGGAGCTATGCCGAAGAGCAAGAGAAGAGGCTCTGACCAATGAATGGTGAGTTCATTGACTGGAGAACCGAATGCGAAAGACGGAATCGAGATGAGAGTCAGAAGAACCAAGGAAAGCACCTGAAAAACACCTGTGACCCCTCTATGAATCATCTTCTGGTATGCAAGTTCTCCATGATGCGCCCACATGCGCTCTCTCTTATCCCAGAGACTCCATATGAGTCGCAGCGCCAATATGGCAATGAGAATACCCCCAAGGACAGGAAGAAAAGGCTCGACGATTGCAAGGATGATGACATCATGAAACACACGGGGTGTGATGCTTAGTAGAATGACGAAAAGGCAGCTAAGAAGCGCAGTCACTGCTCCTCTGAGCGGTAAAAGAACAATCCTCTTGCCCTGGTAAGCCGGAAGCTTCTCATACATCTTGTCGAGGCCTTTCAACTGCACAGTATTCTCACGACGCAATAACCCACCCGTCTCACTTATGAGGTCTGTGGGTAGCGGGATTCCCTCCTCGAGATCAACAGCGCTAATAATGCCATCAAGGATATGCAAGGACTATTCCAGCTATAGTGCAAATACTCACACAATGCAATTGATATAGATTCGCTTTGTAATATATGAGTGCTTGATGGATATAGGTGGAATTTGTGTCTTCTAGAGGATTGTTCCAAGGAAAGTCCAACGCTTTCATCGCCCTACTTGTGATAGTAATCATATCAGTTTCTGGCCTCTCTGGGGCACTGATAGGCAACATGCTCAGAGATAGTGGACGTAACGATGAAACCCCTGCCGATCCAATAGATGATACCGTCTATGAGCCCAGGGATGTTGAGTTTCAGTGGCGCCCCTTTGCAGAGTATCAAGAATATGATGTGAACTACACGCTGAATACACCACAATACTATCTTGAACAGAACCTCTCCAATGTCATCAATCTTCAGTCCTTCTCGTTCCTGTCGGATGATGCAAGAAATGCCATTGCTGACCACTATTTCGTAGCCATACCGTCAGACAACACACTGTTCTCGAACATCTATCGGCAGAACTACGACTACGAATGGCCATCTTTTGTGACGTCAGACTCTGTCTTGCATGCATACCATGTACTCTACAATCTGGCTCTCCGAAGAATTGAGGAAACGCACTTCATGAACCGCATAGGAAACCTCTCACGACACATGGTTGAAACCTCGCTCAGTCAATACATGCGTCTGTCAGATCCTAGGTGGAAGGATTATGCTAAGAAGAACACTGCATTCTTCTCAGTAGCTGCAAAACTGCACGACCCGAATTGGTCCTGTCCTGAACTAGTTGAGGATTGGGTTCATACCGTCCTCAGTTTGATAGATAATGCAGCAGGATTCAGAAAGGACTGGTTCATGAATCAAAGATTGGATTTCACGCAGTTCATTCCACGAGGGCACTACACTGAGTCCAACTCGTCCATCAGGTTCTTCAGAATCATCACGTGGCTTGCCAGAGTGGCATTTAGACTGGAGCTAGGTGATGATTGGTTGAACGAACAAGATAATTGGGAGAAGGGAAGGAACGAAACCGCTCAGGCCATTCTCATGTGTCGTGCCTTCCAAATGCCGAGCTCGCTCTTCATTGACTCTACCTCTCCACTGCAGTTCTGGCAGCAGATCTACGATACCACCTCCTTCTTCGTAGGCACTAGTGATGACCTTACACCTGATGAATACATGTCAATCATAGACGAGGTATATGATGACCCAAGCAATCTGACTGAATTGTGCGATAGCACGCGCCTTGGGACTTTTATTGCAACGGCAAAAGAAGCTAGAAGTCCACGAATCATCTCAGGATTCGTGTGGGATTATCAGAGCATCAATGTCACCAAGGGAATGCGTTTCATGGGCCAGAGGTTCATCCCAGACTCCTACATGTTCAGCGAACTGACCCATATGCAAGTGCCTTGGAGATTATTGCCGAAGGCGCTTGACGTCATGGCTGTCCTTGGCTCGAACCGAGCGTGGGAACATCTTGATGACCAAAAGGGGTATCAGAACTATTCAGAAAACATCGACACGCTGAAGGAGCAATACGGCAATCTAAGTCAGGATGAATGGACGCAGAACCTCTACTGGGCATGGCTCTACTCATTCAAATCACTACTGGAGAATCCGGAGGAAGGCAACCCATCATTCATGCTTAGTGAGCCTTGGCTTGACAAGCAGCTCACTACCTGCCTTGGAACATGGACCGAATTGAAGCATGATACCATTCTCTATGCTAAACAATCCTATACTCAATACATTGGCGAGGTGGTTCCACCTCCCGGGTATGTTGAACCCGTCCCCAAACTCTATGCTCGGCTTGCATCGCTATGTAAGATGATGCTTGACGGACTGACTGCTCGAGGCCTCATTGTTGAGGACATAACAGATAGATTAGTTTCACTACACAACCTGCTCAGACAGCTTCAGACCATCTCGGAAAAGCAGCTCTCTGCCATCCCCTTGGACGCTGCAGAGTGGTATCTGCTCGAACGTATCGGAAGAGAGCTTGCGTACATAGAGGGCATCAGTGGGCAGGGTGGGCGAGCCGCCTTGGTCGCGGATGTTCATACAGATACGGTAAGCGGGCTTGTGTTGCATGAGGCTACCGGCAATCCCATGGTGGTTTTTGTCGCTGTACCTACTGAGGAGGGGGAGGTATTCCTTGCCAGAGGTGCAATGTATTCGCACTATGAGTTCACGTTACCCATGAGCGAACGGCTGACAGACGAAGATTGGTGGGCCATGCTAGAGTCAGATGAAGCACCCCAGATGGCTGAATGGATGGGTTCGTTCGTCTTGGAATTGGGGCATTCTGCTATGCAGCCCTCTTCAGAGCATGTGTTGAATCTTGTCGAAATTGGCCAAGATGCCTCATCACAGCCACCAGCCGCATCTCTGCTACTCCTACCGAATGCGGCGCTATTGGAAATACGGAAAGAGCACGAATGATTGTGTTTGGACTCAGATAGCATGTGTGGCGAATACATGTCTACAACAGCATACCACAGTATTGTGCAGTCAGACTTGAATCTGAAGGGCGATGATGCCTGAGCTACAAAGAGTGCCAGTAATGTATCATTCTCTTAATCAAAACCGAGTCCGGTATGATGCGCCATGAACAGAATCAGTCTGGTTTGAAGGTCCACAGTCTTCTCAAGTGACCTTCCTGCACCATGGCCAGCTTTGCTCTCTGTATGGAGGATGATGGGGGCCTCTTCTATTGGTGCCCTAGAGCTTGCCTGAAGTCTTGCTGCCATCTTGAAAGCATGCATGGGATCGACGCGAGTGTCACCCAAGGCCGTGTGGAGGAGTGTTGCAGGATATCGTTCTCCCTCTTTCACATGATGATAAGGGCTGTAGGTGTACAACCACTCGAATTCCTCCCGCACTTCAGGGTCCCCGTATTCCGTAGCCCATGTCTTTGCAACTTGGAAGTTGGTATACCTGATCATATCGAGCAGAGGGACACCGCATACTACTGCCTTGAGGAGGTCTGGTCGTTGAACCAATGCCGCCCCAACAAGCAGCCCGCCATTACTCCCTCCAGAGATAGCTAAAGAGTCTCTGCCGCCGACACGGTTCTCAGTAAGCCACTCTGCAGCTGATATGAAGTCATCAAACACATTCTGCTTGTTCTCTCGGTTTCCAGCTCGATGCCACTGATGACCGTACTCACCGCCACCCCTCAGATGAGGGATCGCCAAGACACCACCATTTTCAACCCACATAACAATAGGTGGCTGATAGAACGGAGACATTCCGATTCCGAAGCCGCCGTATCCAGTGAGAAGAATCGGTGTTTCTTCAGAGATCTCTGCACCATTCTTTGAAAGAAGAAACATAGACACCTTTGTTCCGTCTTTAGAATCGAACCAGATAAACTCGGATCTGAAGTCATCTGGAATCAGAGAGAGGTCCGCTCTATGAACAATATGTGACTCACCCTCCTTATAGCGATAGTAAGTTGTCGGAGAGAAGAAACTTGCCAGGCTATAATACAATCCATCCAATCCAGCGGCTGATTCCACCTGAAACAAGGTAACATATGTTTCGAAATCAATATCATCAACTAAATTCCCTGACCCGACATCGTAAATTTTGAGATAACTCGAAGCATTCTTGTCTTCAACTACAGCAATGCTATCCCCAAACACTTTGAACCTAGAGGGATTTGCTTGAGAAAAGATGACGCCCTCTCCCTCCTCAACGACAAGTTTCGGCTCGGGAATCGTTCCGCCCTCTTTGAACCCAGACAGATCGTATCGTAGTATCTGGCCATTCGGAGCATCAATCTGAGTATTCACATAGACATAGTCTTGGTGGAACCCTGGGCAGCTAGAAAATGAGTCACTCTCAATAAGTGCCTTGAAATCCAATGACCCCGGATTGCGGTTGTCAACTCTGGCAATATGGATGTCTGAACTGACAAAACGCTCACTCAAGACTGCCAGCAATGTTGAATCATCATTCATGTAGAGTAATGGATGCTCGGTCTTGGGTCTCCCCTCTCCGAATACCTTCACATCTCGATGATAGTCGTCCCCCAGTCTGTGATAGTATACATGATGATAGTAATGCTCATCCTCAGCGGACACCGTGTTGGGTAAAGGATACCGGGAGTAATAGAATCCAATATTGTCTATCCACCTAAGACTGCACCACTTTGTTCTTGGAATCCTGTCTTTGAGGAGTGTTTTCTTCTCTACATCCATAACTTGGAGTGTGCTCATCTCTGTTCCAGCTTCAGAGATTCCAAATGCTATGAAACTGCCATCAAAACTCGGATAATACCAGTCTATTGACAATAGTCCCTCTTCCGATTCAATGATTGGATCAAAGAGAACTACTCGATGTCCCGTTTCACCATCTTGGTAGCATAATGTTGGTTGCTGCTGAGCTGCTTTCCGATATAAGTAGAAGAAACGAACACCTCGCTCCGTCTTTCTGACCCCGAGGCTACCATCTAGGATGTTATCATAGAAGTACAGCTCTCGAAGGCGTGATGCGATCTTCTTGCTTCCAGGGTATTTCTTAAGGACCTCATTCGTGAGTTCATTCTGTTTGTCCACCCATTTCTGCACATCGGGTGACTCAGCGTCCTCAAGCCACCTGTAGGGGTCCTCAATCTTTCTTCCGTGAATCTCTTCAACAATATCTTCTCTCTTCGTTTTTGGATACTCAAAAGCCATATCTCATCCCCCTGAATGTTATAGCAGCCCGTCTTCTCACTGCCATCATGGAATTGGCTTCTATCAGAACGGATAGATTCCATGCCTGCTCCTCATGCACAATAACTACCCAGTGGAGGATAGATCCACTCAGTAAAAAGTGATGTGGTCATCAAAGAGAAAAACGAGAGGGAGAATCTCACTCGAACGGAAATCCAGAACTACAACCTCTCTTATCTGAATGGAATGCACTTGAACCTGAAAGAATCATCGGTTTGTAAACAACCATGTGAGTATTGTTGATTCGCAATACGAACATCTTCGTTCTTCCACAACTCAAAAGAACAGCGAGAAATCCTCCAGACTGTGTGATCGCAATGAATGGCACTTGCCGCCTTTCAGATGCCCCACCAATCCGGCACCTCGTGGTCCAGTCAAACGGGGTCAGGTGTGATTTCATTCTCAGGCTCTTTACCATGACTTTCACGAATCACGCTATGAATGTTTAACTCGCTTTCTGCCACGTCATTCTCCACCACAACCTGACATGAGAGGAATACAGCGGGATGGCTAGTCCTGAGAGATAGCAATCAACAAGTCCTGTAGTTTCATCAGCTCATTCGTTTCGCTCGGATTCACCAACAGACAGCTTCTGAAAGTACGACTCTCACCCGGACGCAGGACTGTATCAGAGTCGTAAGCTCCAGTAATCAACAGTCCAGGTGCAATAAGGCCAAGCATCGACGGTTTGATGCCCGCTGTTACCAGTCCCAGTCCTTCACCATCTGGGGTAGAGCCATTCCGGATCCAGAAGAAGTTGGCTGTAGGGTTGATAGCCGAGATGATATTGCTTGGTCGCACATCCTGTACCTGACTCTCCCATTCGGTCTGCAGAAGGACATCATCAATAGAACCGTCGAATGCAGCATCTACGAAGAGAGAGGGCATGAAGTCTACTGCCCCTGAAGTCCGATTCTGTACTGCAAATTCAATCAGTATCAGAGGGCTTCCGACTGTGGTCAGGTATTCGATGGCGAAGTCAACACCCCTAGTTGAGCGTTGCAGAGAGCCTTGCCACTCGATGGAAACACCCTTCCATATTCCTCGCTGGATAGTTCGTCCCCTCATCTTCTCTCTGTTAGTCGGTGCCTTCGGGAGGTCGTCCCCGGGTTCTGAACTAAAGACCAGCGGTTGAACACCACCGTGATAGTTCTCGAGAAAGCCACCGGGTTTCGGGGTAGGATCTGGAAATGAGGAAACTAGAAGCTCAGTGCCCTTTGGTGTCGTAAGAGAGATCATGCACCCGCCATAATCAGGAGACACCTTGAACCTGCATAGTCCGTTATCAACAAAGTATATCTCCCTCCCCTGCTCCATACCTTTCTCCACCGCAGTCTTACCCTTTTTGTCACCCAGAACCACAATATGATAATCTGTTTCGAAAATCATGTTGGTCTTGAATCGGATATGACCAGTGTGGATTCCGAATGAAGGGTCCAAGTTATCGTGTGGAATAACACGGAGTCGTATTCTGGCGTCCTCTGAAACCTCAAGACCATGCATACGGAGAAGTCCATCCTGAGCTTCAACTTCTGCAGACGCTGGCTCGAGAATCTCAGCGGCCCATCCCTCAGGTGGTACAACCTCTAGACTACCCATCATCGGGGGCTTGACCATTTTTCTCAGTAGGATATCCATCTCCACGGGTTCGGTAGCTGAAGCTATGACAGGTGAGGTTTGGAGTTCAAATAGGGAATGCGTCTGGTCATCTTCTGACTTTGCGGGGAGTGCAGGATAAGATTGCAAGATCCGTGCTCGATACCGCGATCTTATGTCATTCCACCCGCCAGCCCCCATGGCCAAGTATACTCTGCTAAGACAGCGCTTTTCTCCTTCTGAGAGTGTCATCATCGGAAATCCAAGGCGAGAAACACATTTCATTCCCAGTCGAATCTCCTCTACCTCGTCCAAAGCCCAGAACATCCCTGTTGTGCCCGCGTAGCTCTGATATGCAACCCAACCTTCCGCCCATTCATCAACACTGCTAGGTATAGCAGGGAAGCTCGAATAGCCCGAGCCAACCGGAGATTCTAGTATCCCATCTTTCAAGGGAACAAATGACCTGCCAGAATCCAAAGAGATGCCGCCACCGGCTCCAATGCGAACCTGCAGAGTGTGTTCACTCCCTCCGAGGTTTTCGGCCCAGACCTCGCGGCGGATAATCCCCGAGTTTCTTTCAAAGACCACCCGGTCAATGACTCTAACAGGCCGCTCCGGATGTTTGGCGCACATCTCGATCCAACGCTCACATTCGTTCTCACCCGTTATGTATTCGCGCACGGCGAAACGGAACGGGCTCATGCCAAAGGGTGGCCCGATCTCAGATTGGAGATAGAAGGCTCTCTTTCCACTTCCATCGCCGTGTGACACGCGGAGAATGGCACCCTCCCGTGATAGGTACGCCCTGTAGTCAGCACTTAACGCACATATCCTGCGCTCTCTATCATCAAACCCGAATGCAATGTCACCATGTGCTATACAGTAGATGGGAACTCTGAAACGCCTAGTTGTCACTGAGATCTCATTGTTCTCGCCATTCTTTGCGTCCAGTTTCAACCAGACCCAGAGGTCATGGTCCCGATCTTTCAGCACATCGGACACATCAATTCCGACCGTCGCGCCGGATATCCCTTTCACAAAATCAAGATCAAACTCCGTTTCTGAGAGGCTGATATCTTCACTCTCACAGCTCACATGCATAGTTCCCCTCCTGATCGACTCTTCTGCAGCGATTGCGGTCAGCACCAGTTCATCCCTTCCCCCGGGGCCAATACGCAGCTCGTTGAATCTTTCAACCACTTCAGCAGCGGGCTTGATGACAAGGCCTGTCCTGAGAGTAGATTCCTCGCCATCAATCTTGAGCTTCGCCTCAATGCACGGCGTGGTCAAATCTGGTCGGAATAGCTCAGCCTCATCCGTTAGAATGAAGGGAACAGTCCATACCCGAGACTCACCGGGCTCCAGTTCGCACTCCATATCCGTTGAGTCGCGGAATTCAAGACCCTCGAACCCCGCCAAGTGAACCTCAACCCGAACAGTCTCATCCTGCCCATTTGCTAGTTCAAGAGAATAGACAGAAGGTAGACCACAGAGCGTAAGATGTCTACTCACGCGAGCATCAACACTCAAGATACTGCCATCTATTGCTCGCTTGATTCCTGTGATTCCCCTCGCGTATCGGTCGACTGTGACTTCGAGCTCGCTGCCTTCGCATTGGAACCTGTACGGATAGACCTTCATGCCCGCCACATCATAATCGTCAGGTGCCTGCTCTATCTCTCTCACGTGTAGTTCATACCAAGCATTTGGATCGGCTAGGTCGCTGAAGAACGGCTGACAGAGCGGGTGGGTCAGAATCGAGGGTACATAATCCTCCATGTGGACACCGTCCCCTTCAGGATTCCACATTAGGCCAACCTTCTTGTACAGTGGCACTGCTCGCATGTTTCCAGGCCATGTGTTCAGGTCCACCCGGGCGAATCCCTCCTCTGTCGCAATAGACACAGATCTTAGCAGCAGTCTTTTGCCGACCTTCTTACCCAGATACTCAGGTGAGGCCCCGAGCACTCCAATGTAGGCCGCATCTTCATCTCGCCAGTGTTTGTGCAGCGTGCAGGATCCAGCCGGAGTGTCAGCATCGACATCCCAGGCGATGAGAATGGCTATAGCGCTCATCTTCTCATACTGCTCTCGCACACGGTCTTCATCGTATGGAACACCAGAAGTAAACCCGCCCGGCCACAGGTCGTCCCACGAGTTGTACATGCCTGCGAGCTTGGCCGCCATCGATTCGTCATATTCCCGAATCTCGATATTCGCTTCTTCGCTCAAGGGTAATCACCAGAGTAGATCGACTAATAGGGAGCGTGGTCACTGGAAATGAACTTGCTGAGCACTTGTGACCAGTGACTTGGGCACGCAGACTTGCTCAGTAGATTGCCTTAAAGAGAATACGAATCGAGTAATATGGCTGTGAGAGAACCATGAGTTGGAAGGAGAGATTTCGACAAAAAGCTATGCACTTCGTAGGATATCTGCTTCCCTTAGTGACATCAGCGCCAGGAGTTTTTGGCTGGGTAGGGCTGATGGCAGCTCCTCTGCTCGGCTTCTTGATTGCCATGTTTGCGAACGGACCCACTGCGATTGCAGAAACTGCAGCATTCTTCACCGCCAACCCCCTGAATCCGATGAATCTTGTAACCGACCTTGGCTTCCTGATCTCGTTGACATCAATTGTCTATCTGGCAATCTACCAGAGACGAACCACCGGTTTCGTGACCTCTGGACCATATCGCTACGTTCGTCATCCCCAATATCTTGGGTTCTTGCTTTTGACCTCGGGACTGACGGCGTGGAGCTACTGGATACAGACGCACACCCGCGGTATCAGCTGGATACCCTATCAAGCCTCCGCAGCGCTTTGGTTCGCAGTCCTCGCTACATATGTAGTTCTAGCCTCGGTAGAGGAGAGATATCTCTTGAACGAGTATGGTCAAGAGTATCTTGACTACAGGGAGAGTACTGGCTTCTTTGTTCCGGGCGTATCCAAAAGACCCTATGATGTCTTGGCCTCTGTTCTCAGCCTAAGCGGTCTGATGTTGGCTCTCTTGGTCTTCGCCACGTCCTGGGGTTCTGTCACACCTACTGGATAGGTCCTCCCAAAAAGTAACATCTAAGAGAGCTAGGAGGGGGAAGAAGAAAGCCAGCCAACATAGTGCGAAAACCAACGCTGGAGACGGACGTTTATCAATGAGAGAACTGGGAACCGAGTTCTTCACAAGAAGAACAGATATCGTCGCACAGGATCTACTAGGAAAGATTCTGGCCAAGGACGGTCTCAGAGGAAGGATTGTCGAGACGGAGGCGTATATGGACGAACCCGGATCTCACGCGCATATGGGGAATAAGACACCACGCAACGAGGTCATGTTCGGACCACCAGGTCACATCTATGTCTACTTCACCTACGGGATGCACTACATGCTCAACTTCGTCTGTGAAAAGGCGGGAACACCCGGTGCAGTTCTCATCCGGGCAGTAGAACCTATTGAAGGAAGAGAGAAGATGACGGAGAACCGAGGACGCACTGATAACCTGACGAATGGTCCGGCCAGGGTCACACAGGCTTTTGGAATCGATATACGACATAATGGCCAGAAGATAGGAGAAGAAATCAAGATTTTTAACTCTGGAGAGAAGCCTACGAGAATCCATAAGACCACACGTGTTGGAGTGTCTGAAGGCGAGAACCTGCGACTGAGATACTACATCCATGGGAATGAATGGGTCAGCAAGAAGTAATTGATTCATCCTGTTCGCCATATCTCCTTATAAGGAACGGCCTGTATGTCAGGACTGAGGGCGCAAGATGCAGTTAACCTCCGAAAGCAAGCTTCGCAATCCCTACATGATAGCAACAGCAATTGGAGTTTTACTATTCATATTCGGAAGCCTGGGGCCAATCGCGTCAATCGAGTTCGGCTACCTTTTCTCCATGCTTCAGTCAATCGGACTGTTCCTACTCCTGACCGTTGGCATTTTACGGATACCCTGGGCATTGGAGAATCACGGAGGGGGCATAAGAAGCACAAGGTCCTTTGCAATTGGGTGTATGCTCGCCATTTTTTCGGTCATCTTCGGATTTCTATTCGTCATATCCGGTTACGGCATCATCTTTCTCTGGTTTCCATTCTCTATTGGATACGTCGGCTTCTACCTCATTGGAGAGAATATTGACTGGGTTTCTACCAGGTCAGAAAGCGAAACGGAAGGTAATGAGCAGTAGGCATGAGAAGATGCAGGTGTGCGTTCTGTCCGACCTCGCCTTCTAATGAGACAGTAAGAGTTATTCCTAATCGGATGACTCCTCGGAGAATACGATGATTCGCGAAACATTCTACTCAGCATGTGCCCTCAACTGTCCAGATATTTGCTCCTTCAAGATCACAGTAGAAGAGGGCAGGATTGTGCGGCTAGACGGAGACGAAGATCACCCCTACACGCTAGGCCGAGCTTGTTCAAAGGGTTACGCCCACGTATTACGCACCTATTCCGAAGACCGACTGAGGTATCCAATGAGAAAGAGAGCTGATAGCACCTTCGTTCAGGTCTCATGGGATGAAGCTCTTAACGAGATTGCAGAGAAAATGAAACAGGCAATGTCTTCTCATGGTCCGATGTCCATCGGTATCTACTCTGGTTCAGGCAATGACGGCCTGGCTCCACAATATGCCGCCAGGTTCGCCAACGTGATCGGCACCAGGTTGATACCGGGCATCGTTGAGATTTGCTTCGAGGGAGCGTATGAGGGGGCCCGATTCAATGTAGGACCCTTTCCACCCCACGAGCTCGAGGATTGGGCAAACTCCAGATGTGTTATAATCTGGGGAACGAACAAGCACGAATCGGGTGTTCACTGCAAGAGAGTGATTGACGAAGCCATAGAGCACGGTGCCAAGCTCATTGTCATCGACCCCAGAAAGACTCCGTACGCTAAGAAAGCGGACATATACACGACCATTAGACCAGGCACCGATGCCGCCCTGGCTCTAGGCCTCGCAAACGTGATTATTAGGAGAGGTCTCTACGACAAAGATTTCGCCCAGAAACACATTGTGGGTTTTGATGAATATCGTGAGCGTGTGGCAGAGTATGACAAGAAGACTGTCAGCAGACTAACGTGGGTTGACGAGAACACGATCGAACGCATTGCCGTCACATTCGCAACTCATGGCCCTTCGCTCATCATGACTGCTCCTGCTGGGATGAATCACTACACAAACGGTAGCTGGGCCGCGCGAGCGGTACACAGCCTACTGGCAATCTGTGGATATCTCGGAGTAGCAGGAGGGGGATTCCAGTATCTCTCATCCGATTTCTCTCCGTTCAACGGTGCCGCTGTCCGGCTGGAGCATCTAGCCGATGAGAAGGTCCAGCCAATTGTACCTTCCGGAACGTATCTTCCCGAATACATCCTGAGTCGGTCAGAGCCTGCTATGGACGTACTGGTGATACAGGCTGCAAGCCCAGTGACGCAATGGCCCAATACCAACAAGACCATCCGTGCGCTCAACAAGATCCCATTCAAGGTCTGCATCGATTTGGAGATGACAGATACTGCAAGACTCTGTGACATTGTTCTCCCTGCAACCTTGATATTCGAGCATGATAACATTGTGCACAGCGAGCTGCATAGAATCGTGCAATACGCTCCCAAAATCATTGAGCCAGTTGGCGAATCCAGAAATGAACTGGCCATCTGGAGGGGGATTGCGCAGCGGCTTGGTTTCGGTCAGTTCTTCAGACTGACAGAGCGTGACGCAATAAGACTGGCGCTGGATTCGGACGACTGTCGGGACATCACGCTTGAAGACCTCGAAGAGCACCCTGAGGGAATCCGAACAAGAAGCCCAAAGATTCCGTTTTCGGACCGGCAATTCAATACGAAGTCAGGAAAGGTGGAGTTGTATTCTCGTGACCTAGAGTCTATGGGTCACGACCCACTTCCATTTCATGAAGAACCTGCAGAGAGTCCGCGGTCCACACCACACCTTGCAGAGGATTACCCGCTCATCATGATCTCGGGAAGACTCAGGTGCCGACTTCATTCGCAATACACAACGGTTGAGGTTGGAGCTACGGTCACAAGCTATTCCGAATGCACGACTTGTCAGAAGTGCGTCAAGGAGTGTCCTGATGAGGCTATCGAAATGGTCGCTCCCACAGCAGAGATGATCCGGAGGGGCGTTGATTCCGATAGCAATGCAAGGATACGAGCTCAACTAGGCACCCTTGTGTCTCGCCTCGCGACCAGAACAGAAGCGCGGACCCTGCTCATTCCAGAATCGATCACAGGTTTCTTAGTACCTGAATGGGACGCAAGCAAGTGCATCGGGTGCAGAGAGTGTCAGCTTGATGTCTGTCCCTACAGTGTGGTTACAGATCCGATTCGCATGACATCAAGAAGGAATGTGGAAGAGAAGCGAGCTTTTCTGAGGATGCATCCAGACACTGCTAGCAAGCTTGATCTGGCGGATGGGGACAGGGTTGCTGTGGAATCAGTACGCGGTAAAGTCGAAGGTATTAGACTTGAGATTGACGAAGACATAGACCCGAGAATCGTCTGGGCATCCGACGGTTGGTGGAATGTTGACGGAAACATCAATCTACTGACGGATGACCGGCACACTGCATTCGGCCACACTCCCGGTTTCAACTCGGTCTTGGTGAGAGTGGGAAGGAACCGCTTCTCGGAATTGCACTAATGAGTGATCCAAGGATTCATACCCAGAATCTCTGCTATCAGCAACAGACCGCGACCGCATCGAACATTCTGGGGTCAATAGTGTCACCATGCTTCTTCTGAGCAGACAAAAGGCGTTTCTTCTGCGCATCGAGTACAACAAAGAGCTCCTCCGGAACCTCTTCAACATCTTCACGATATTTCGCACATACGCGTTCAATCTTCTTGAGTAGTTCTGGGACTCTGATTTGGAACTGCTCCTGATATTGCTTCAGAGTATATTCGTTGTCGAGAATCTCACGAAACAGCTGCTCTAGATCATGATACCTAGGCACTAGTCCAATAGGAGTCTCAATCGCGGAAACCTCATCATGAATTCTAAGCTCCATCCATTTCAGCCATACACGCTTGTCCTGCTTGCCGTTCAAGTAGTTCCCGTGCTCATCTTTCAGGAAGTAGTTGACTCCGAAGATCTTCGGAACCTCTGTAACATCATCGATGAATCCGAGATGATTTTGGATGTACCGTCCAAGAGGAATCGATATGAAATCGATATTCGAGAAGGGCTGGAATTTCCGAACACCTTCCTTGCCAAGAGTGGCCGCAGTCGATTCCGATTCAAGGCTGGCACCCATGGTGATCACTCCGTGTGCCCAATCGAAGGACTCAGCTACTGGAACCCATGTGTTCGAGTCCCGTCCTCCATAGATGATGCCGTCGAGGGGGACACCCTCTTTTGCTTCAGCGTTCGGGTCAAGATTCTCCAGGTAAGAGAGTCTCAAAGTGTAACGGGCATTCTTATGAGATATCGGCACCTCTTCGCCATCCGGCCCTTGCATACCTTTGTGCCATTCTCCCACGAAATTCACCCCTTCTTCTGGATGCTCGCTTCCATCACCCAGCCAGTAAGGTTTCCCGTCGTGTATCAGAACATTCGAGAAGATGATCTCTCCAGGGCTCATCAGTACATCAAAAATAACCGGATCATCATCGGCGTTGACGCCGCGAATGATTCCAAATATCCCGCTTTCGACATTGGCAGTTCTTATGCCATCATCGAACTTCTTGATGTAGGCGAGGTCGTCTCCAACTATGGTCTCGCCAAGAACCATTGAAGTGCTGGTCTTCCCACATCCTGAGGGGAAAGCGCCTGAGAAGTAAGTCTTCCGTCCGTCAGGCCCATGAATTGCCATGATGAACATATGCTCTGCAAGCCAGCCTTCTCTGTCAGCCTTCCTTATGGCCAAACGAAAAGCCAGTTTCTTGAGTCCTACTGTGTTGCCGGCATACTGAGTGTTCACACTGTATACAGTATCGTCAGTATAGTCGATGAATATCCTGCGCTTATCGACATCTGCAGACACGTTGTTCTCAAGTCGACCTGCGGAATGCAACACTCTGAAGAAAGAATTATCCTTCTTCATCTTAGCGAACTGAGCATAAGCAGGACGATAGAGCAAATCCAGACTGTGGGCAACGTAATACGAATCGGTTATTTGCATGGTAAGGATGGAGAACTCTGACTCATTGGGGCCGAGAGAGAAGAACCGGACAATCATGTCCTTACCTTTCATGCTGCCTTCCAAGAACCCAAGAACCTCTCGAAGACCCTCCTCTCGCTCAATCTGATTAAGATTCTGATCTAAATGCTTGTCCTCTGGCACGAGATACTTGGTATTCTTGACATCGCGAGCTTGATCATAATAGCCGTCATAATGGACGGTGTGTCCCTCCATGGGTAGGCGAATCTCATCACCTTCTTCTATCGCCCTGTGACGGACCATTGCAATGTCCTGCTTGCTGTCACTGACTATGAAGACTCTATTAGGACTGCAGAGCTCGATTGCTTCCAAAATGAACTCTCTGCAGGCATCACTCTGTATCTCATTTAGTTTGGCGAGGTTCTCCTCGTCAAGCAGCTGATCGGGAAAATCGGAAGTCTGCTTCATCTAGACAACTCTCTGAAACTGTATCCTACAACACGAGAGGAGAGGAAGGAGAATATAACACATTGGATATGGCCCCGAACATTTTGTGTTCTTTTGCACAAATATCTAGCTTTTCAGAAGCAACTTTCTCCAGAGGGCTCGCGTTAAGAACTATGCAGAGGAATCAGGCCACAGAGGACCGTATACTTGTTCTTCCTCATGCTTGACCACCTGTCCGAGCTGCAGGCAAGATATTCCAGAACAGTCCCTACCTTTGATGTCCGAAACCTACACTGGATAATAGTCGAACTAAATCAAGGGCACCCACAGGAAGCAATAGAGAGATGCAACAATCAGGTGTAGAGTGCCGAGGATAAGGCACACCTTGGTGAACTCGATGATAGAGATGGGATCTCCCGCTTCGGCCGAAAGACCGATTGCAATCATGTTAGGCGCATCTCCAAAAGGAATGATATAGCCGCCAACGTTTGCTCCAACAATCAGGGACAGAGAAACAACGCCGCTTATTTCCATGAAACCCTCAGCCAGAGGGGTAAGAAGCGCGGCAACCGGTATGTTGTCTACGAGTGCCAGTACAAGTCCGGGAACCCAGAGCATGAACAGAATTGCAGCAAAGACGTTCCCTCCGATTACCGATTGAGTCACATCCACGATGGCCGCGATAAGGCCACTCGCGGTCATTGATGCAACAATACCGAACAGGCCTATGATGAAGAATACCGTGTCCCACGATAGTTTCCTCAACAAGTCTTCGACGCCGACCTGCGACAACACTAAGGTTCCAGATGCAACCATCAAGGCTACAAAGCTGGGGGAGATGCTCATCCCTGGCCCTGCTACGAAGCCCGCGACAAGGATGCCTAGGGCGACCACTGAAATGTAGAAGTCTCTTCTTGAACGAATCATTATGCTAGGCTGAATCATGAAGAGAATATTCGAGTCTAGTACCTTCTCATCTTCAAAAGAGGCTTTGAATATCCTGAGTAGCAGCGGAATCGTCAGTGCAAAGAGAATCGCTGTCAAAGGCCCAATGACAATCAGTAGTTGTCCAGCGTCAATATTCATCCAAGCAGATATAACAAGATTGGGTACTGAACCTACAACTGACGGGAAGGATGCAACATTTGCTACTATGACTTCGGATATCAAGAAGGGCTTGGCATCCATCTCCAAGGCTCTACATATCTCTACAGTGAATGAACCCATGATCAGCATGGTTGGAAGCGGATCAAAGAACAGAGAGATAACAGCCACAAAGGCCATGAACACGACAAATACCTTCTTGGGATTGTTACCAGTTCTCCTTACTAAGAGAAGGGAGATATACTGAAACATTCCTGACGAACCAGCGACTGATACAACAATCATCATCGCCGCAATGAACAGAATCGTATCCCACTCAATCAGCAAGACGAAGTCTGCGAATTCGATGCCCATAGTGATCAAGAGGACCATAGCTGCCAAGCACATGGCGAAGAGAGCAGTAGCTGTCTCATTCACCTTCTCGGATAACACCACAAGCATGGTGCCGATGAATATTGCCAGAATGATTAGTGCTGCAGGTTCCATGGTCGCGTCAAGTCTAGTATTGTCCGGCTTTTAAAACAGTTGTTGACAGAGTACCAGAGAAACGCATCTCGTCGCCATTTTTGGACTAATGGCTGCAGTAGCGAACTCACAGGTCCGATCTAACGGCTTGGATATAACAACATCAAGTCGATGCCAAATCCAGATGTTAGGATCTCCACTTACTACCCCGTTCTAATGATGGCTGTGCTGCTTTCAGGCTCCCAAATCATTCCATGGATGCAGAAGAGCTCAGTTCGCAACCTATAAGTTGATGACGATGCTCGTACACCCAGGCGAATAGAATGGACTCTCGAATCATTGAACATGCTAGAATCCTCGTTGAGTGGAGTACCAACATCCAAAAGGGCGATATGGTCATCATCCGATCAAGCCCCCTCGCACACGACCTCGTTGTTGCACTGGCGAAGAAAATAGCTGAGAAGGGCGCGAGGGCTATTTCGATCATGGACAGCGAAGAGGTGACTAAAGCATTTTTTGATGGTGCATCTGAAGAAACGTTACAGCTCGAACCAAGGCATCAGAAAGCCCTGATTGAGGAATGTGACGTCTACATAGCAATCAGGTCACCAATGAATACGAAGGCGCTTGCAAATATCGAGCCGGCGAAGATGACCGTGGCAGCCAAGACAATGCGAGATATCACGAACATAAGACTCTCCAAGCGATGGAGCCTTACTGTTCACCCCTGCCCCTCGCTGGCTCAACAAGCAGGTATGAGCATGGAGGAGTACAAAGACTTCGTCTACGGGGCCACGCTTATCGACTGGGAAAAGGCAAGCGAGAACATGTACAGGATGAAGGAGCGCCTTGAGAATCATGACGACGTAAGATTCACAGGTCCAGAAACGAACCTCTACGCCAAGACCGAGGGGCGGATCTGGATTGCATCGGATGGGAAGCACAACATGCCCAGCGGCGAGGTGTTCACTGCGCCCGTTGAAGACACAGTTGAGGGACACATCTACTTTGACATTCCATTCATGCAGAGAGGCAAAGTGATAGAGGGGGTCGGTCTACAATTCGAGAAAGGAGAGGTAATTGACTTCTCAGCAGAGAAGGAAGAAGCGACACTCAAAGAGATCATCGAAACCGACGACGGTTCCAGGTATTTGGGCGAAATGGCAATCGGGACAAACCGCGGTATCAAGCAATACACGCTGAACATGCTGTTCGATGAGAAGATAGGGGATACCATACACTGCGCACTCGGCAATGCCTACAAAGACTGCAATGGAACAAATGAGTCTGCAGTCCATGTCGATATGATCAAGTCGATGGATGAGGGAGAAGTCACCGCCGGCGACGAGGTCATCTACTCGAGAGGGAAGTACTTCTGGGAAATGTAGGGATACGCCTGAAGACTCTATGGGCTTAAGTATAAACGCATAGGCCAGAGAGTAATATGACTCAGAGACTTGGCGGTATAAGCATAATCCTGCCAAATGAAAGGCAGTCCGCTCAAGCATCAATGCGCTCCGCATCAAACCGCACTCAGGTCTTCGAGTTTCTGCCGAAACATATCCTTTTTGTGGAAGTCTCTGTTTGTTAACCCAGGTGGTTCATCATGAAGAGGAGATGGCGAATCGCAACAGATGACGAGATACTTGCGGGTAAGACCACTGACATCTACTTCGACCGTACAGTTGAGATTCTGAAGGCAGAAAACATCAACCCGGTAGTTCACGCCGAGGTCACCGTTTCGGCAATGCCAGGAAACTTAGAGTGGGGTATCGTAGCCGGCATAGATGATCTTCTCAAGCTATTCGAAGGGAGGGAAGTTGACATCTATGGACTGCCTGAAGGGACACTGTTTCATCCACGTGGTAGTCATTCGGTACGAACCCCGGTCATAGCAATAGAAGGTCGCTACCAGGAGTTCGCTGCCCTCGAAACTCCAATGTTAGGCTTCATCTGCCATTCATCAGGAATGGTCTCCAAGACTGCTCACCTCAGACGAGCGGCAAAGGACAAGACACTCCTCTCATTCGGAGCTCGAAGGACACATCCTGCTATCACACCACAGGTCTCCTATGCCGCGTACATCGGTGGGTGTGATGGCGTATCATGCGTATTGGGTGGAGAGCTCCTCGGGATTGAGGCGCAGGGTACAATGCCTCATGCACTGATCATCGCCTTTCAGGACCACATAAGAGCGTGGAACGCCTTTAGCAGAAATGTTCCCAAGAATGTATCCAGAATAGCTCTCACGGACACCTATCTCGATGAAGTAAAGGAATCTGTTCTTGCAGCAGCTGAGATGGAAGGAATTGACGGTGTCAGACTGGACACACCGAGTAGTCGAAAAGGAAACTTCAAGGAAATCATCGAGGAGGTTCGATGGGAGCTTGACGCAAGAGGCTTCAACGATGTCGCGATATTCGTGAGCGGCGGATTAGACGAAGAGGCCATTAATTGGCTGAATGACTCGCCAGTCAACGGATATGGTGTCGGAGGAGCTATCAGCAATTCTCCTGCAGTAGACTTCGCTATGGATATCGTTTCAATAAGGGATGGGGACACATGGGTTCCGTGTGCGAAGAGAGGAAAATTCTCAGGCAGGAAGTTTGCCTGGCAATGTCCAGACTGCATGCAAACCGAGGTAACGCTACGTGACGCCAATCAACCCGCCTGCCCGCAATGTGGGAAGCGAATGAAGCGGACAACCCAGACCCTCATGAAACATGGGAGGATTTTGCAGGAGCCGAAGCCTGTAAAAGAGCTCAGGGAATTTGTTATTCAACAGATAACTATAATGAAGTGATAGATGATGAAGCTGAAAGCAGATGAGACGGCAGTGATTGTTGTGGATATGCTCAATGACTTCGTGAGAGAAGACGGAGCATTGGTAGTTCCAGGCGCAGCGAATCTCATTCCAAACCAGCAAGAGATACTGGAATCAGCCCGTAAGAAGGGGGTGAAGGTCATCTATCTGACAGACAATCATCTCCCAGATGATGACGAGTTCGAGAAATGGCCGCCACATGCAGTGGTTGGAACAGAAGGCGCCCAGGTCATCGATGAACTCGAGCCTCAGGATGGCGACCGGGTGATTCCCAAGAGAAGATACTCGGGGTTCTTCGGTACAGATCTTGACATAACCCTTCGAGAGGATGACATTCAGACCATCGTTCTGATAGGAGTGCTGACAGACATCTGTGTCATGTACACGAGCGCCGATGCATCAGCCAAGGATTACAATGTGGTGACTGTGGAGGATGCGACAGACAGCTCTAAGAGAGAGAATCACGAGTTCGCAATCCAACACATGAAGACAGTGCATGGAACGACTATTGCTACTACAGAAGAAGTTGTTGCGGCATTTAAGTAAGTGATGGGAGTTGCAGATATGAACGACCAAAACTCACTCCAGGATACGAAGAGACCAGACCTCACGAAGGCGGTTCAGTACATCGAGGATATCTACCGAGAGAAGAACAGTCCGAGCCTTGACGACTTCATCCGGATGTCAGGATACAAGGACTTTGACCCGCTGATTGAAGATGACATCGCACGCCTTTTCCGATTGCTCGTCACCTTGACCAGACCTAAGAAGATACTCGAGATTGGGACCAGTATAGGATTCTCAGCTACTGTGCTCGCAAAGGCTGCAAAGAAATGGGGAGGGCGTGTCATCTCCCTTGAGATCGATGCAGAAGTTGCGAAGAATGCCATCAAGAACTTCAAGAGAGAAGGCGTGAAAAACGCAGTTGATATCGTAATCGGAGACGCAACAGAGACCATAAGGGATTTTGAGGACGAGAGTTTTGACATCGTTTTTCAAGACTCGTCCAAGCGTATGTATCCGGTAATGCTGGATGAGTGCCTGAGAGTACTCAAACCGGGAGGCCTCTTCTTGGTCGACGACACCCTGTTCCCTGTCATCGTTCCAGAGAATGACTGGAGTGATTCCGATAGGGCCATACACCGTTTCAATGAAGCCCTTCTTGAGCGCGGGGTTGTGAGTACAATCCTCCCAATCGGCGAGGGCTGCACTATTGCGGTGAAAGAGTAAAGAGCGGTCCGAACTCATGACTCTGGCTTTCTGGCTACCGTCCAGATAAAGCCTCGCACGTCATCCTTCTTGAGAAGGATTTCGTCCTCACCAAATGAATGAAGAGTCCACCCCCGAAGAAGATGCTCTAGCTCTTCGCGGGTTATGAATCTGATCGGAGGCTCTGTCTCAAAATGTGGCGGTATGTTTCCAGAGTAAGCAAAGAACCCGCCGGGTTTGATTGCATCCAGAATCTCTCTTGTCCTCGGTATCGCCCTATCGAAGAGGTATTGCAGACATTGTAGCGCGATGATGACATCATATTCTAGTTTCGGTATTCTCCATCCGTCAATGTTCTCAACCCGCGCAGAAACCCGATCTTCCAGTCCCAATGCCCTCGCTCGCCGCTTTGTCACCTCGACTGCCCCCTCAAGAGCATCAACAGCTTCGACCGTGGCACCAAGCTTAGCAAGGTAGCAGGCGACAGAACCGTCACCTGATGCCAACTCAAGAATACTCAAGTCTGATACGTCGACCTCTGCCACCTTGAATGCACGTTCCAGTTCTCTTGGGACATGTGAGATGTTAAGGTCACGCAGCTCATCATCCGAGGCCTCGAGTAGCTGCTTGTAGATCTTGTTCCACCCTGCCATCCATTCTCTGGGAGCTGGAACAGCGGGTGAGTTCTTCTCTGCCATAGGCATACACAAGACAAGCAGCTCAAATTGACGGTTTAAGGGAATCGGTCAAGTCGCATTCTCCTCTGCCAGAAATGCCATCCAATTATGCAATAAGCAACCGGCAGGTGGCAAGACTTGGCAAGTGCTACAGTCGTCTACGGAACTTGATGAGAGAAGACTATGATTCAAATTGTCGAATGGGCCAAAAGGACTGTTACAAGCATCTAGTATGCAGGTTGCATTACCTTTATGTCGAGGTCCGGCAGACCGAGTAATGACCAAAGATGAACGATAAAGAGGAACAGCTGGTCTACCTGATTCAGGAGAGAGATGTGAGCTCTATCCAGGTTCTTAGCGAACGACTGAGGCTACAGGAAGATGAGGTCGTTTCCCTAATCAAAATGCTCCAAGATCGCGATGAACTACGGGGCACCCTTACCCCTGACCATCAGCGGTTCTTCAAGTCTGATGCAAAACCGTCAGCTGCACCATCCGTCCCAAGAGAGGATAAGCCACCGGATTTTCTGCAGTTTAATCCAAGACCTGGCCAATATGTAGCAATACTAGGTTTTGCCATCCTGGCTACGGGCGCTGCTATCATGTTCTCTGCAGGTGCCAATCTTGAACAAGAGAACCTCGGTACTGTCATCATGCTCTTCGGAACAGCCATCATGTTGAGTGGATGCTATTACCTCGGTCGTAGAAAAACACCATAGGTACTACCTAACAGTATTCCTTAAGTATCGTAACCTTGGCAGCAGGCAAAGGCGAAAGAACGATGCAGGAGATACTGATAGAAATAATTCCAATAGCGATATTCGCCGTGGCTGTCGGAACGATAAGCGCCATGGTTGGAATTGGCGGCGGAATCATCAACACACCGCTACTTATCATCGTCTTCGCATTGACAGGACAAAAAGCACCGGCCACAGCCCTCGTAGCGGCACTCTTCGTCGCGATTGCCAGTACAGCAGCCTATAGCAGACAAAAACCAAGACCAATCGTTCTGAAAGCAGGTCTCTTCTTGGCTCTCACTACGATTCCTGGATCGCTCTTTGGCGTGGCTCTCCGTGAGCTGATTACTGAGGACTATATTCTGCGTTTGATTTTCGGCATCTCACTCTTCCCAGTGGCTATCAAAATGCTCTTTGCAAGGAAGAGGGGAAAGGCTGATGATGTTGCGCTTTTCGATTTCAGCGATGTTAGCAGAAATAGACTCCTGCTTTCGCTCCTAGGCGGTTTCGTTGGCGGAGCGGCCGCTGGTCTTCTAGGCATCGGTGGAGGTGCAGTGGTAGTACCCGTACTCACAATTCTCATGGGACTGCCAATCCATGCCGCTGTAGCAACCTCAATGTTCACAATGATATTCACTGCATCTGCAGGCACAGCTAGAAACTATGTAGGAGGACACATCGACCCGTTTCTCGCCATCTCCTTGGGGATTGGTATGATTGTTGGAGCACAGATTGGAGCGCGTCTGGCATGCAGAGTGAACGCAGTCGAACTGAAACGCATTTTTGGCCTAGTACTCGTGTTTCCACTGGTCAAGATGATGAAGCTCGGGCAGATTTGGCTGGATCCTCTTGATACGAACTTCCTCCTTGCAACTATTGGTGACGTCATCATCTGGCTCGCCATCGTGATACCTGTCGGAATCATACGATTCGTCTTGATGAATCGGGAACACAAAGGCCTGATTGCAGAGGAATGCGAGCCGGCGGCGGCCTAATCCCCACGATTGTCTTGGAGCACTGCCGCACACATCTATCGGCTTGGAACGAACATCTTTTCTTCTCAGAAAGCTAAGGCAAATCAAGTGCGGATACTGAAACGCCTTGGAGGTCACTCGGTGAGTGATAGAATGAACCAGGAAGACAGCCCTTCTGTGAAATGCATATTCTGTGGAAGACCTCTAACGAGGGACGAGATGGTCCGATATCGTGGTGCTATAGCCTGCCGTGAATGCGCTGACGCAGCCAAGTCAGAACAAGAGAGTTATGCAAACCCAGCATTCTTCATTGTCGGCGGTATAGGCGCACTGATAGCGGGGATTGGAAGCTTTGGATATATCCTCGCCCGCCTGTTCCCCCTACCTCAGTGGATTCTTAGCGGCTTTGGTCTCATATCGGTAGGTCTCGCCTTCATTGCCATTGGCAATCTCGGACTTTACTTCAACTGGGATAGAAAGTGGGGATTGGCCTTGTCAGCACTCGCTATAGGAGGATGCCTCGGAGGTCTAGCATTTGTACAGAACTACGTCACTCTTGGCTTAGCAATAACCTTCGAGGAAGTCCCTGCAGCCTATAGTATTTCCCTTTATGTGTTCGAGGGAGGGCTCTATATCATGCTGGCCCTAGATGGTGCATTGATGGTACTCACGAGGGACGACCACGGAATTGAAATACTCACGCTGGCCACTGCAGGAGCGATGCTACTGGCTTCAGCTATCTACTATCTGCTCGTTCCGGCCTTCGCCCTGTTGTCGATATACTTCCTAACAGCAAGAACAGATACGATTACCACGTAGTACTGCTCATGGATTGGCCGACCTAGAGATTGAACCCACGCGACACAAGCCATATCAGATGCTGACGAAAACATGATGTGACCCGATTCTGAGGCAGTGGACGGAAATTGAGATACGAATGCATCCGAGCCAAATCTATCCTCTCCAAGCCCAGCGCATATGACAGCTGGTTCCATGTTACAAGGTCGATGAACGCATACCGTGGTTGTGAATTCGGCTGTGTCTACTGTGACGGGATGTCCGAGGGATACCATGTTGACGACTTTCTTACCCATGTCAGAGTCAAGGCGAATGCACATGAGGTAGTAAGACAGGAGCTTGAGAAAGACGGCTTCATCTCTCAGAGCCTGATGGAAACGGAGACTCTGATCCCCTTCCTAGACGACGATGATGCCCAGAAACTGAAAAGGAAGCATCCTATCAAGTACTGCATCGGTGTATCGGGAGGGGTCTCAGATGCCTATCAGCAGGCAGAGAAGCAACACATGGTAACACGGAAGGTGCTCGAGGTTCTGCTTGATTTCGGAATGCCTGTGTTCATCCTTACAAAATCAACTCTCGTGCTTCGTGACCTTGATATTCTTCAGGAGATCAATGACAGAGCGTTTGCCACCGTTGCCTTCACGATAACGCTATCCGATGAGAATGTCAAGAAGGTCCTTGAACCAAAGTCACCGACTAGTGCGGAACGCTTTGAAGCACTCAAGCAAGTCAAAGACATAGGCCTGAAGGGCGGCGTCATGGCCATGCCCCTCATACCCAGCATAGGTGACACAATGGAGAATATGACGGCACTGGCTCGAAGCACCAAGAAAGCAGGGGGAGATTTCATACAATGGGCAGGAATGACACTGAAACCAGGGCGTCAGAAGGACTACTTCATGAGAATCATCCACCAGAGGTTCCCCGACCACTACCCCATGATGCAGAGACTATACCAAAATGAAGACAAGTACGGAGAACCTGCATACAAGCTTCTGCCCTGCAACGTCTACAAACGGGGAAACAAGATCTGCAAAGAGGTTGGCATTCCAGATCGAATGCCAAGACAGACCCCGCCAGGGTGTCCTCCTATCAATACTCGAATTGTGGAGGTCCTGCATGACATATCGTTCTACAGGAGATTTCGAGATGGTGATTCTTGGTACAGAGTAAGACCCCTGATGGAAGCAGCAGCAAAGATAATGACTCAAAGAAGAAATCTTAGCGAGCTCAGATCCCCTGAAGAGATTCGGACCCTTCTTGATGTACCGCCGGATGTCGCCGAACTGATAGCTGATATAATAGAGACCGGAACATCGGAATCTCTTGAGGCTCTTCAGCAGACCTAGCTCAGGAGATGATTAACAGCTAGGGGCTCCGTGGACCGAAGGATTCGTTCTTCGCTGTGAGGAGCCCGGAGAACACAACCATGCTGCGAAGCAGGATTTTATGATGCCCACGGAGCTTACCTGGCGATTTGAGGAGACGAACGAAAGAGGGCTACCCCACTTTCCCCGGTCTTGAAGGAGCTGTCGGGTGTCTGTCAGATGTTTCCTCTGGCCGGGTAGTTATCGCCATTTCTATGTAAGAATGCTTGCAAGCATTCCACTATTAGCAAGCATCATTTGTATATGAATCATAGGAACCGCGTAATCAAGCTCGTGTACATGCTTCAGTCCCTATGAACAGAATGCCCATTGAAAGGCAGCCAGATCCTGACCTTAAATTTGGAGTTTATCATGCTTTCTCAATAGAAGTGTACCTCCATCCTGGGACTGAATTGACGAAACAGAGAGAACAGGAATGATCACCTTAACGGCCCCGTTGTTACGACGTCCACCTCGCTGATCGGTGTCTTGCCCCGATGAAGTCGTGGCGAGGAGAGATGTGGGCGCATCTGTAGAATTCCACCGAACGAATGCAGTCACGGCATAGTGATCTGAAGCCGTATCAGCTGGGGCCTCATCGACCACAGAGGAGTTAACAAGACCATCCGCGAAGAAGGAGTTCACAACTATGTAGTCAATCCTAAAGGAGACCGAAGAGTCTTGGTGGCCGTAAGTATGTCCAGGTTCCAACGGATTCAAAATCCTGTGAACGTCCGTGAAGTTGTGCACTTCTGAAGAACGGTTCCCATAGATAGGATCATCGGGAAAGAGCATCATGGTCATAGGACCGTAGCCGAGTTCCATTCCCTCTGGTGCTAACTCTCCTGTATCAGCGGGAGAGAATGAGTTCTGATCACTCAGGTAGATAATGGGTACTTCACCCAAAGCATCCATGTAATTGATGATGCCCTCCATCTCTGCCTCCCTGCGCCTGATATTCGTCTCACCGTCGCTAGCCTTCAGGTGGCCTCCAAAGACATGCACCTCTGTCCCGTTGATGTCCAATACTGCCTCTATGAAGTCGTGGGTAACGTAGTAGTCGGACGCGTCGTCCATTGGGACCTTCTCAATCTGATTGAAGTGCAGGATGGGGAAACGGCTGAGGATGGCCTCTCCAGTCGTGGAGTATTCCACGTTCTGAGCACAGTACGCGACATAGGGAAAGTCGTCTTCAAAATACGAGTTAAGCTCGCTTACTGCCGCATTCAAGTCTTCATTCGCATAGTCATCCCAGAGTCCTGTCTCCACTAAGACTAGGATATCCGGACTCTCCTTTTTCACCACAGTTAGCCAATCAGGATTACGACCAGATTCTTTGATGTTGTAGACCATCACCTTAAACAGACCGTTGTAGGGAAATAGGACATCTTGGGCATTGTCGACAGAAACCTCGAAGCTCTTCCTGTCAAACCACCCAGAGCTGTCGTGGGCCTCAATTCGAAGCGTATGCTTCCCATCCGGGTATTCAGTGGTGTTCCAAGCATAGAGATTCGACTTGGTCTTGTTTATCCCATCAATGAAGATTGTCGTGTTCAAGTCCTCTTCGTCGATGACAGAAACGTTGATTGTAACTACTCCAGAGAGTGTCGTCCGAGGCTCGGGACTTATGACCTCAATTATCGGTGGTCTATTGCTCTCTTCCTGTGGAGGAGTTGAGGCAAAGTGAAGGAATAGAAAGACTGAGGAAGTAGCTATCAACACGATTACTAGAACCAGAATGGCCATCTTCTTGGGGTTCATCATGAGTACCTCTTACGGCAAATGCATTCACTGGGTTGGCGACATATGAGTTGTTTGATACAGCTTCAGGACATCTGCCTCGATGGAGTCACGGGATCGTCTGTTACCAGGAAACGAGCTACCTGTATTTGTCAGGTTCTTCAGCGAAGACTTTCTCCTCCGTCTTTCCGGCGCCAGGAGTGTCAAGCTCAACGTTCCTCTTTGCCGATCTATCCTCTGAGAGTATCTCTTTGAATACCTCATTCTGAATGATCAGACGCTGGACTTCGTTGCTGCCAGTCCAGATAGTCGCCAGACGAGCATCTCGAAAGAGCCGTTCAATCGGATAGACATCGGTGTATCCAATGCCCCCAAGAATCTGCATTGCTTCACTGACAACCTCAAGACCCGCCTCTGTACAGAATGCCTTCGCTTGAGAAACCTCCTTACGGCACCATCTACCAGAGTCCGCCACCTTTGCCGCTCTATAGACAAGCCCCCGTGCGGCATCAAGCAGAGTGGCACAGTCAGCCACCTTGAAACTGATCCCCTCGAACTTTCTGATTGTCCGTCCGAAGGCCTCCCTCTTATCAGCATAGCGGACTGCAATCTCTAAAGCAGCTCGACCCATTCCGATAGGACCTGCAGCCGACGTCAGACGTTCAGGAACCATCATTGCATTGAAGAGGTCATTACCTCCGTGCAAATCGCCGACGAGATTCTCCGCAGGCACTTCTAGCTCCTCGAGGATAATTCGAGCAGCGCCCATGCCACGGCAGCCCATCAGCTCGTATTCTTCTTCCACCTTAACCCCCATACCTCGATCTACAAGAAATGCACTGAGCGACTTGTGTGGAGGCGCATCGAAGTCAGTCTTGGCGTAGATGATGAAATAATCAGCACCAACGCCCCCGGCAACGAACCTCTTCTGCCCATTGATGACGAATGCGTCACCTTCCTTCTTGGCGGTGGTGTTAGTTCCAAAGAAATCGCTGCCACCACGGGGTTCAGTGAGTCCCTCACCACAGATCAGCTTGCCCTCGAGAGTGGGCTTAAGGTATTCCTTCTTCTGTTTCTCGGTTCCGAACCTATTGATACTCTCTCCCACAATGCTAGGTAGTGAATAGGCACAACCCAGCGCTATTCCCAATACTCCTATCTCTTCAATAGCAAGCATCTCAGAGACCCAGCCAAGACCACGACCACCATATTCCTTCGGAAATCGAAGACCAAGCAGGTTCTTCTCAGCAGCAGCTTTGATGAACTCGTAGGGATACTCCTTCTCCTTTCCATCCATCAACACAAGTAGCTCTGCGTCAATGTCGTCTCTAACGAATGCACGAACCTCATCACGAAGCGTCTTCTCTTCATCGGTTAACAGGACATCAAACAAGTTTCTAACCTCGCAATGAACCTGATGGACAAAGAGGCATAAAGACTCTACCGTTTCCTCTCGTTGATCTTTTTGCGGACTGGACCTAGCCAAGAAGTGCGTCAAGCGTGTCGTCAGAACCGACCTCGCTCTGGACACATATAGCCTCCGTTGGACAGGCCACCTCACAGGCCAGGCAGAAAATGCAGAGAGCTTCACTCACGGGGTCAACAACGGTGGCCCCCTTATAGACAATCTCAATGAATACATCTACGGGGCAAACATCTTTACACTTCATACACGCGATGCATGAATCGAAATGAACGCCAACGACGGTTCCGTGTATTTCATCTCCGGGGGTATCATGGGTCCAGACAGCATGGCCTGCATGTTGACCGGTCACGTGCCACCGTTGGCGGTAACTCCTATCAATCGTCACGGCTAAGACCTTGTTCAGTGAAACCTTCATTCTCCTCCATCGGAGCCGCGTCAGATGGTTCATGTACATCCTCATCCACAGCTGGGTCGACAGCGAGCACCGTCTGACTCGCTGCTATTGCTTCGAAGTCTGGGTCCAAGTCGACCTTGAACAACACCAGGACTGATAGCAGCACGAATACTCCCGCGACAGGACCCCATACTATGTACCCCATAGTCACCAACTGCTCTGGACTACCGACTACAGGAAGATTCCTTGGGAGATCCAGAATCACTCCCATGAGCATCGCAGAGAAGGCCTGTGATATGTTGAGGGGTATAGACGGAAAGCCAGTATAGATGCCAGCCTTACCCTCACCTGTTAGGATCTCGTCCTTATGCGCAAAATCTGCATATACTATGTAAGGGAAGAGGTAGTACCCTGCGACTGAGGCTGCCACCAGAGCTATGAGAATGAAACCAACGAGTTTGCTCGCCACAACCACTGTGAACGGAAGCGCAATACCTCCTAGAAGCATTGCAGCCTGCAAAGTCACGCGCTTACCCTTGTTTCTTATTCCCCAGCGCCAGATTAGGAAGAACACGAAGACGACAAGCAAGAGCTCGACTCCGAAGATAAGCAGATCCAGCATTCCAAAGCTTAGGTAGTCATTCACAAATGGAAAGGCCAGAGAGGTCACCATTGCAAAGCCGACAGATAGAAGCCCCTGGGCCAGTAACCAACCAAGAAAATCGCGGTTCTCCAAAACGATTCCCAAATCCTTCTTCAGATTAGGCTGAGGAATGAATTTGCCCTCCTGTTTTAGATTGACCACTGATGGGATGAAACCGACAACCTGAATCACCATGATTGCGATAATCATGAACAGTATCTCGGTGGGAAGACCATATCCTACAGAGAGTCCGGCAAGCAGTGAGGTCATTAGTACACCAACAACAAATCCCAAGAAGTTTGCCACGTTCTGCCATTGAGAAACCGAGGGGCGCTCCTCTGGCTCCGTCAGTTCGGGCATCCATGACTGGAACGGCGTTGTAACCATGCCATAGAGCATCTTGAACACCGCAAGAGTCGCTGTTGCATAGATGAATAGCCCAATCACGTCACTTTGGGCCACGAACCAGTGCGGCGTGAAGATGAACAGGAACGAGAGCGCCATGAGTGGCGCACCGATAATGACGTAGGGTTTTCTACGGCCCCATCTCTTTGTAGGTGTCCTGTCACTAAGATATCCGAACGCGAATTGAGATGCTGCAATAACAAGATAGCTTATTGCCAGTGACATTCCTGTGTAGATGCCTGGAAGATTCTGAAATGAGTAGTAGAAAAGCGTAGTTGCAAGCGAGAGCATGTCGAGCATGATGCTGGGCCCAAGTCGAGCCATCCCGAAGTAGATCTTCTGAAGTCGTGTTAGCAATATCCTCACTCCTTGTGAACCATACAGGAAGCAAGAATACATCCTACTATTAAGCACTGTCGGGTGAACTCTGAGAGGACGATTGTGGTCCTCAAATCCCTATTACTCTATGTACTGACTCGGATTCTCATCGAATGTCTGCTTACAGTAAGGAGCACAGAAGTAATACCGTTCGCCTTCGTAGTCAGAGTACAGTTCTGCAGTGGCCGTGTCTACTTCCATCTTACAAATAGGATCGATGGCGATGGTGCTTGCGGATTCCTCTTCTGGAACATCCTCCTCTTCAATAGGTTCCGTCGGATCGAATCGGTTCAGAAGAAGTGCATTGCTCACCACAGACACACTTGACATTGCCATGGCGAGTCCAGCAAACTCAGGTCGCAGTGCCAGTCCAAAGAAAGGATAGAATAGACCAGCTGCGATGGGCAGCAATGCCATGTTATAGACAAAAGCCCAGAAGAAGCCCTGTCTTATCTTGACCATTGTCTTCTTACCGAGTTTTATGGCGGCAACAACATCCATGAGGTCATCGCGGACAAGCACAATCTCTCCAGTCTCCACACTCACATCCGTTCCTGAGCCTAGTGCTATCCCTACATCGGCCTGAGCAAGAGCAGGAGCATCATTAACTCCGTCGCCTGTCATGGCAACAACCTTTCCTTCGTTCTGTAGTTCTTTGACTTTGTCAGCTTTGTCTACAGGAAGAACTTCAGATAGGACATTCTCAATTCCAATCTTCTCTGCAACAGCTCTTGCAGTACGTTCTTTGTCGCCGGTTATCATCCACACATCAAGGCCCATCTTCTTGAGGGATTTCACTGCGCTCATTGACGATGGTTTGATGGCGTCTGCGATGCCGATCACCGCCAATGGCTTGTTGTTTCTAGAAGCATAGACAGTTGTCTTTCCTTGTTCTTGAAGTCCTGCGCTGTGATGTTCTAGTTCGGAGATATCAATACCGCCAGCACGAAGATACTCATCCTTGCCAACGCGTATCTCATTCCCATTGACCATAGCCTGAACTCCGCTACCTTGCTCATAGCTGAAGTCTTCACTCGACGGAATATCGACCTCCTCTTTCTGAGCATATCTTACTATTGCTTCAGCCAACGGGTGCTCGCTGTTCTTCTCAACAGCTGCGATCTCGGATAGAGCCAGTTCCTTGTCAATGCCTGGAAGCAAGATGAAGTCTGTGACTGTTGGTCTTCCAATGGTAAGGGTTCCTGTCTTATCAAATATGATCGTGTCAATCTTCGGTATTGTTTCAAGCCCTGCACCAGTCTTGATCAAGATACCAGACTGAGCACCCTTGCCTAATCCCACCATGATTGCCGTGGGTGTAGCAAGCCCAAGTGCACATGGACAGGCTGCAACCAGAACAGCAATGGTGAAACTCAGAGCCAGAGTCCACTCTGCTGCTCCTATGAACAACCACCCAAGGAATGTGGCGAAACCAATCACGTGAACGAATGGAACGAAGACTTCTGCAATAGCGTCAGCCCTTCGTTGAATTGGAGGCTTTTCACTCTGAGCTTCCTCTACAAGCTTGACAATCTGAGATAGCATGGTATCCTGACCGACTTGTGTGGCTTCAATCCGGAGGACACCATTCTTGTTGATGGTAGCACCAACTACCTGATCACCAGGGGTCTTGTCGACCGGGATGGCCTCACCAGTGATCATCGATTCGTCTACTTTGGATTCGCCTTGGAGTACCCTACCATCGACAGGAATCTTCTCTCCCGGACGGACCAATATGGTATCTCCAACTTCAACGTCCTCAACAGGCAATGTGATTTCTTCGCCATTTCTTACAACTGTAGCTATGTTCGCCTGCAGGTCCATAAGACTTCTAATGGATTTTGAGGTTCTTCCCTTTGCAATGGCTTCCAAGAATCTGCCAAGGATTATGAACGCAATCAGCCAAGCTGAAGTACTGTAGAAAGGCACGAAATCTGGGAAGATGAACGTGGCAGCAACAGAGAAGAAGTATGCCGCGCTTGTTCCGAGCATTATCAGTGTGTCCATATTGGTCTTTCCGTGGACTAGACCTCTAAGTCCGGATTTGTAGAATGGATAGCCAGCAACAAACTGAACAGGGGTTGCTAGTAAGAACATGAAAATGTCTGGTGCAATAAAGGGCTGAATAAGGGGAGTCAGTAATCCAAATCCTGTAAGCGCAAGAGGAATTGTAAAGACCAATGAGAATAATAGAAGAGCTCCGTAATAGCGAATCTCCGTTTCTCTAGCCAGTGTTTCTCTATCGCCGAGTGCCTCAGTGCTACTCGCGACCTCGAATCCTTCTTCTTCTATGACGCGTTTGACGATTCTTGCGGTTACCAAGTCGTCATCATATTCTACAATAATTCTCCCCGAATCAGGAAAGATCTTTGTTGACATGATTCCATCTATCGATTCAACTCCTTCAATCAGGATATCCCACTGATTCGGAGTCGGCTTGGGAGCCAATGTAAGTGTCATCGTGGGACGCTTTGGTCTGTATCCGACAGATTCCACGGCATGCTCCAGTCTTTCCCTGTCTACCTTCTCAGGATCGTAATTGATGACGGCCTTCTCATCAAGAAGACTGACGGTCGCCTTCAATACACCATCTTCATTGAGAAGTGATTTCTCGATGGTGGCCACACAGGAAGCACAATGCATACCTTCTATCTTCATGGAAATACGTGACTTGCTGCTTCTATCTTGCTCACTCATACCCATCAGCCCGAATCATTGTGTTAACAATAGTGCATCGGGTTATTAAAGTTGCGATGAGTACCACTGATTCATTCGCCCACGTAGTGGTGACTCTTATCGTCCTCGGCTTCAGCCATCATTCTCAGAAGCTTGTTGAAGGCCTCCTGAATGTTCTCACCTGTCTTGGCAGATGTTTCAATGAAGACCGCAGGAACATCGAGTTTTTTCATGAAATACTCTGCAAACTGCTTGCCCTCCGCAGTTGAAACCCTTTCAGAATATGGTGCCAAGTTGCGGATGTCAATCTTGTTTCCGATGATGATTGTCGGCGGCAGCTTGCCCATATTACGATAGGCTTCCACGAGCCACTTGCTTGCATTGTCAAACGAATCACGGTCCACAACCGAATATACCAGCAGCAATCCGTTACATCCATGATAATAGTGTCCGCGCACCTTCTCAAAGGTCGGCTGGCCTGCCAAATCCCAGATGATGAACTTCACAACTTCATCCTCAAAGAGTACCTTCTTTGTTGCGAGGTCAACTCCGATTGTAGCGAGGTGTCCCTCTATGAAATCCTCCCCCAGATAGTCACGCCGAATGCTGGTCTTCCCCACAGCGCCGTCGCCTATCAGTGCAGCCTTCAGAATCCTGCTTCCGTCATCCTGATCTCTCATCAATACTTCTCCTAGGTGTCTGTACCATGTCCTTATGGTTTCTAATGAATAATACTTCAAAAAGATAAGGTTAGCGTAATAGCTGCCATAGAAGCACGACGAAAAGGATTGGTTCTATGCCTGAACCAACTCCATGTCCAATGTGTCCTCCAGTCTGTCTATGAGCTGCGTTCTGCGCTCTTGCGGATGGATTGAGCCTATTTTCAATAGTCGGCAAGAATGAAATCGTCCAAAGTCACGCAAACCCTCACACAAACGGATAGGAAAATCATCTGATTTTGTATCATCGTGCTCAAGGTATAGAGACAGGATCTCGAGAGTTGAATCCTTGCGATGCACCTTCATGTCGACACGCCCAACGATATTGATACCGTGCAACATAGGCAGAACATAGTACCCGTATTCTCTGTCTTTTGCTGGCGTATAGGCCTCCAATCTGTATCCAAAACCCCACAGATGCTTCGGATAATGGCGGTCTCGGACAATATTATCAAAAGGACTTAGAAACCTGACAGGCCCTACATTCAACCGTGACAGAGACTGCTCCAGTACCTTAGCGCTAGATGACAGTACAAAGTATCTCTCGTTGGCTCCCCCAACCGCTACCTCGGTTAACACCCCACTCTTACAACAGCCTTCCAGATAGCTCTCAATCTCTGTTGTTCGCCCAGACCAGAACACCCTTGCCGGCCTCCTACCCACGTATGTCTTCAAATCTTGTGCACTCGCCAGACCCAGGGATCCAAAGACTACCGAGACTATGTACTCGGGAATCATATCTTCAGGCATTGGCTCAGTACTCTGACTGAGAGGAACGACGCGCTCAGACACATCGAAGTGCTTCTGAAAGTTGCTTCGAAAAGCAACCATGAGTCTGCCCTCCGTAGCGAGAAACTCTAGTGCCCGCTTCTCTTTCTTCCAGTCCCACCAACCGTCGCGCTTTCTTCCGTCATCCTTGAAGTCGCTTGAGGAGGTCACTCCGTTCTTCTTTACGTGATCGTAAACGGCGTCGACCAAATCTCTGTTCTCTCTGCCCCATTTGGCCCAGTAGCCTTTCTCTTGCTCTCTGAACTTGTGCATCTTCCACATGTAAAATGGAAGTGACTCTATCGGCATCAGACACTGAGCATGCGACGAATACTCGAAGAGTTTACCGCTCTTCTGAGCTTCCCACACATCGCCTTCGTAATAGTCACTGAACCGATTGAAGCAGATGAGATTGTGGCTCCGCGTCACCACAGAGATAGTATCAATCTGGATATTATGAATTCTCCGCGCGACGTCCATGACTGACTGACAAGGAGAATTGGACCGAATAGCCTGCGTGTCTAACACAAAGCTCCGTGCCTGGTCGGGTGCAACCTCAATCATGTCCTATCGACCCATCGGCTAGCTTTTGTTTCTTTCTTCTCAAGCCATCCTCGTAATCCCTTATCTAGAACACCTGGTAAGTCAAGCGTTTTTCCTTCACCGGGTTTCAAATGCTTGACGTGACCATTGTACTATGAGTACACCTCTAAGAGTAATCATCCTCTGTATCTTCTGTGCTGGAAGTGAGTTGATATTGTTTCGGCAGAGGTGTCTGCTCCTTGTCTGAGAACTCCACTGTACGGGAGCAAGCTTGATACAGCACATCCACAAATCTTTCCATACATACTCTGAGTGTTCATGCTGCTTTGTGTAGGTAGCAATGATGGGGAGAAAGAAAAAAGGATAGGAGGGGCCAGAGCCCCTCTCAAAGTGTGAATGATGAACCAGTGTTGCCATCGAATTCTTGGGGAGTATCCCCACCACTGTGCGGGTAGTAGTTTAGGGCATAGGAGAAACAGGATTCCATCGTTGTACTCGGACTACTACCGAAATGGTTGATGAGACCGAACTCAAGGAAGTAGTAGGTCCATGCACCGTTCTGATGTGATGGGTCATCATACCCGTAGCCGTTCTGAGTACATGTGGTGGTCATGTAGACCGAATCACTATTGGACAGCGCCTGAATCTCCGGAATGAGACCTCCGCTGTAGCAATGATCCACGAAGATGAAAATGCTCTCAGCCACAATGTTGCCAATGTAAGATGCAAGCTCGGTATCGTAGAGGTTGCCGTCTTCACCGCTTTCCCCACTATTGCAGTCCCACATGCACAAGAAGGACGAGCCATAGCCATTGCCGCTACCATGTCCAGAAGTAATGAAAGCCACTTGGTCATCCTCATCTGCATTGGAGATGAGCCAGTTAAGAGATGATTTCACATTGGCCTCTGTCGCAAGGGCATAGTACGATGGATAGTTGGATGTATGACCGTCTCCAAGTACTCTGATGTAGTCGTAGTCCATGGTATACGTGAGATAGTTGTACCAGTCTGTTGCGTCCTCATCACAATATGAGAGGTCGCTGATAGCCTTGTAGTCACTGATCCCAACTATGACAGCCCACTTCCTGACCACCCCATCACCTGCACCGCCACCCGAATCGTACTCAATGGTCACAGTCAACTGGTACGATCCAGACCCGCTGTACGAACGCACCATGATGTACCATGTACCGGCGCCCGGGTTTGCGAAGTTCACGTCCTCTCCACCGCTTGTGTAGCCGCGCCAATCATAGGTCGAAGTCGTTGGTTCGGCTCCTCTTCGTCCATAGAGATCGAAGTCGGCCGACCCGCATGTGAGAACAGAATGCATGTTGAGAGCACTAGACTCCACTTCTATCGTCCACATTTCTGTGTCGCCTGTTCCAGAGAGTGAACTAGTTACAGCAACACCGTTTTGGAGTGTGTTATCTCCGCCGCCACCCGAGTCGTACTCAATAGTCACGGTGAGGTAATATGTGCCAGATCCGCTGTACGAGCGTACCATGATGTACCATGTACCGGCGCCCGGGTTTGCGAAGTTCACGTCCTCTCCACCGCTTGTGTAGCCGCGCCAATCATAGGTCGAAGTTGTTGGCTCAGCTCCTCGTCGCCCATAGAGGTCGAAGTCAGCGGATCCACAGGTAAGCACAGAATGCATATTGACTGCGTTGGACTCCACCTCTATCGTCCACATTTCTGTGGCACCCGTCCCTGAGAGTGAACTTGTGGCTGTGACGCCGTTTTGGAGAACATTGTCTCCTCCGCCACCGCCGCCTCCCTCATACTCGATCTTGTCAATCTTGAATCCCCACTTTGTGACCGAGTAGTCTGTGTCAAGCCTGACCTTGATTGTGGACCCATAGCTCCAGGCAGACCACCCACCCGAGGAGTACGTACCCGTCAGTTTGTGGAGTTGATTGTTAGCATAATCGTACACGTAGAGATAGTCGTAGTTGCTTTCCACCTCTATGTATGTGAAATGGACCCGTATCTGCGTCGCATCCTGCTTGGTTATGCTCCAGGTATGATCGAAATTGTTACTGTAAGGATGGTCAGATTCCAGCACATACGATTCTACTGTCCGAGAAGCGCTCCGAGCCGTACTGTAATCGAGTGCACGGTTTGTGTTCGCGGCATATGCGAAGTTGGATGAAACCGTCACCGAAAACAGGATTACTAGAAAAAGAATGAAGAACGTTTTCCTACTTTTCATCTCGAATTCCCGCCATATGAGTTCACAACTGGAACTCAACAATACTCGCACGAGTAGCAAACTAATATTTAAGTTGCTTTGTTTTTCATGCGATACCTCAGCTCGGTGCAGAACAGAGGATCGGCCTTGAATGTCAGTGCTCTTACAAGAAACACCAATTGCCAGAGATGACGGTCGATGATGCCGCCGTGTTGAAAATGGAAGTCAAGTACTGCCGATTGGTTCGGATGTCAAAAGGGGAGTTGACTGCGAAGACGCACGTAGTGCCGACGACTATGGACTGTGTTGCATCTGCAAGTAGTATATCATCTCAGGGACTCTGATGACAGCCACATCATCAACACTGGAGCTTATCGAGTTCGCCCTGCGTAATCTTCTTGTCTTCGTCGCTCTCAAGGGCATCGATTTCCTTCTGGGCAAGTTCTCGATACGTATAGCACTCATCTTTATTGCCAGCAATCGCGTGGGCCCTCGCAACGACCTCATAGGCAAAGGGAAGGTCCCAGTCCTGAAAGGCGTCGTCAGTCTTCTTGGCCTCCTCTGTAAGCTCCAGACACCGCTCGGCGTGAAAGAGTGTAGGTTCAGCACGATCCATAGAAAAGTATACTCGCGAGATCATATACTCGGCTCTTGCGATATTGATGATTGAGCCTGCCTTGCTCCAGTGATTTCGGCTGGCATGGGCCATATGCATCGCCTCCTCCAGCTCCTCATCAGATGGTTCAGTCTTGTCAAGGATTGACCATAGCGCGTTGTGAGTGGTAACTGCAAAATCATGATGCATCTTTATGTTGGGAATCTTTTCGGTCATGGCTTCCATCACTCAGGCTGGATTACTCTAGGATTCAAGACCACCAAGAAGATATATGCTTCTGTCGGAATTGAGATCGGGCTCAAGAGAGTCTGTTTCCGGGCTACGATGAGGTTTGCAGGTGGGAACGCAACTTCTACCGAGGCCTACTCTACTGGAGAAGTACCCAAGAGGGTTTTGACTTCTACATATACTCAGACGAGCCATTCAGCAGCGGGATAGTTGATGGTAGACCGGACATATGGTTCAGTGAATGACGATGCCCTTTCTATGGGCTTTCTATGGTCTGACTTCTTCCGAGCAAGAAACTGGGAAAGCCCAAAAAAAACAGGCAAACCGCACATGGATACTCATGGAGCCATCGCACTCTCATTAGCATATCCGATTGCTCTGGTTGAAACCGAGCACAGGCATAGCTGGAACCGCCAATATCCTCGTCTTGATTGAGCCGCTTTTTCGGAGTGATATCATAAGTTCCTGAAGAGATACTCCTAATCTTCGGTGATTCTGATAGACTGATACTTCCAAGTGCCTATGACAACCACTGCAATACCGAGTAGAGCAGACCAAAAGGTAGCAGTTCTCACTTCTCCCATATCGTGGAGGTGTAGTCTTTCTGTTAGCGTAATAGTAAAAGTGAATCTGGATTCATGTGTATCACCAGAAGCTTCCACATCTGTAAGGATCCAACGCCACCACAGGGTGGCATTGAACGCCAGTCTGTCCGGGTTGAATATGGGAAGGCTTGAACTGCGATTTCCAAGGCCGATGTCCCACCACCCTGAGCCCTGGTAATCGCTGTATGTCCATGACTCATTGAGTGTCTGTGATTGAAGTTTCAGAGTCACTGTTTCGTTCACCGAGAGGTTTCCATGCCCCGAAGAATAGCGAGGATACATTGAGAATGACAGGTTCTGAAATGGAAGGGTTGACGTAAACTTGAAACCAATCTCTACTCCTCCAGATGCCGTATAGTTTCCTCTGGTCTCCCACAGTGTCATGAATGAGAATCTGCCCTCCACATAGACAGACTCGCCAGCCACAGATGAGAACGTTACCATGCCGGACCTTGTCTTTTCAATACTCGGTGCATCTAGCACATATGGGATGAGGATAGCCAATCCGATGATCGCGATGATAAGGCAACAGCCCACCACTCGAATCTTGGTTTTCCATATCACAGGTTACTGCTCCGATTCCTAATGCGAAGGGAGAGATCTGGCGAGTTCATAAATGTACTGGGGGAAACAGCATCATGATTCAACCGACGTAACAGGTGTGCTCGGAATTCAGCTGGGACAGGTGTACTCCCTCTCTTCCCAGCCTGAAGATGCCCTCATGGTCCAAATTCTCCAGCCCGGTTATGATGCCAGCGAACCCCCGCACCTTGAACCGCCCAATGAACAAGATTTCCGCCGCTTGACTTTTCGTGACCGAAGTTCTCATGAGGCCATGTCTTCTCCTGCACCTATGATGCCCCCCGAAGTTCCTCCAAGCGCGCCTCTTAAGAAGGTCATCAATCACACATCTCAGGTTAGAAGTGTTGAGAGAGAACATATCATCAAACAGACAGAAGAAAACATGACCCGGCTCGTTAAGGGGGTCTGGGGTCTGTCACGTCAGGCCGCGCTTCTTGGACTAGAGGAGGCTTGAGCAATCCCTCAATAATCGAAGATATCTTTCTCCAAGTCATTCAGCACAGCAATAGACAAAAGGCAGACCTGCATGAGTGTGCATGATATGCTATGGTTGACCTGTACTTTGGGGAGCTGACAACACTAGATGTTACAATGGCCATCCTGACGGGCATAGCAGGGACCATAGTATTGGTCGTGGCGTACAAATTGTCTGAGAAGGGGGTTGAGAGATGGAAACCCCGCAAACTGGTGCATGTCAGCATGGGAACTGTCATCGGCCTCACCGTGGTAGGCTACTCCAACTTGAGCGGCCCCGCACTGGCAACTGGCATATTCCTCACAGTGCTCTTCTACCTCTGGGCCCATAAGAGCTCTCTCCTCTTCGACCTCCTTCTTGCAGGGAGTCGGCCAGGAGAATCGAACAAGAATACCTTTGCATCGGGATTCATGGGCCTTTTGTCCTTCGCCATTTCTTTTGTCCTGTTTCTTCCAAGACCAGAGATCTTCGTCGCTGCCATCCTAGCTGTTTCTTGGGCTGATGCATCTGGCGAGGTGGTTGGCCGGAACATCGGGCGGGAGTATGTCGGCGTCGGCTTCAGAAACAAGTCAGTAGAGGGGTCAATCGCGGTGTTCCTGTTCGCAATAGTATCAACCTCGACATCGCTACTGATCTACTCAGACTGCTGTATACCGTGCCTTCTTCCTCAGATTGCTTTGGTGTCTGTTGCTATTTCTCTGACCGAGCTCCTTTCCACTGGGTGGCTGGACAACTTCTTTCTCCCACTCGTGACTTCATTCATGATATGGGTACTCCTCTTCCCAACCATGCCTCTTGTTGGGTTGTTCCCTGTTTTTGCCTGACCAGCCATAGTGCCTTGAGCTGATTCACACTTCCCAGTCGCTTATCCTCTCGATTCCTGATTCGCCCAGTTCGCATACTAGTTTAAGCTCGGCGAGAATCGAGGCCCAGCCGATCCGGTAGCCCACAACATCTTCTGGTCTGTGAAATCCGTAATGATGCAGGGCAACGAGCGTGTCGTCATCAACAGGCTCAAAACGAACGTTCACACGGGTTTCAGGCTCATCTTGATAGACCCAGGAGAACTCGATCTCGCTCTCGGGTTCCATCTTGGTAAAAACCACTGGCCCCATGCCTTCAGCCCACCAGGTGTAGAGACCACCATATTGGTCATCTACAACAGGATTCTCAGCTCGGATGAAGTGCTTGAGCTTCTCGGGATTGGTCCAGACATCGAAAGGCAACGAAGGAGGAGCGCGAATGAGGACACTGAGTCGAACATCCTTCAAGTCGTAGTGTGTAACTCTCGTCGGGTGATACTTGGAGTAATCGAACCTCAGAGCGGGACCTCCGAGTTCTAGCACAGCCTTGAAATTTGCCAGCAGCAACGTCCAATGTTCAGGAAGATGATAGGACCTTGCTGCGGCTGGCATCGGTCCGTGTTTGACCTCCATCACCGTTCCCGGTCCAATCTCTCGGAATCGTATCACACACAATGTTTCTTGGCCAAAAATCTCCCATGTAAGGAGAACCACCTTGTCTTCACGTATCCTCTTAATATTCCAGCGATTACCGATTTCAGGCGTGGTTGGTGCATTCTTCCCCAGAAAGGTGATTCCTCCACCCTCATTGAAATCAGAGCTAATCTCATTCCCCAGCCACTGAAGCATGATGATGGGGTCCATGAAGAGCTCCCATACCTCTTGAACAGGTTTCTGGATTCGTATTCGGATTTGTATCACCGGAAGCTCCGCTGTATCAGACATCAGACGCTCTCTCCAGCTTCAGCCAATAGTCTTTGGTGCTTAAGTGCATTCAGGTAACAAACTCTATCAATCTTTGGAAAGGCCATCGCAGAAGCTATTCAGGCACTCGCGATGTTTCATAGATGGCGTCTATAGACAGCCGCAGAGTTCGGGGGACTCGACAATGGTTTGAACTACTCGTGTTTCATCAGCATGATGAGTGCTTCGCCCTGAAGCACAGTTTCGCCATCTTGATTCGTGACAATGGTTCCCAGAGTGATGCGTTCCTTCTCGTCATCCTTCTCCTTCACGTCAACGGTTGCTTTGATAGTATCTCCAATCCGAACCGGGCGTCTAAATCTCATAGACTGCGACAGGTATATTGTGCCAGGACCAGGGAGCTTCATGCCAATGACTGCACTGATATACGCTGCAGTCAGGATACCATGAGCTATACGTCCCTTGAACATGGTCGTCTTGGCCCATTCCTCATTGAAGTGCAGCGGATTGTAATCGCCGCTCAGATCACCAAAGGTCTCGATATCATCCTCGGTGATTGTATGTGTGATGCTGGCTGAATCCCCAATCTTCAAGTCTTCATACTTAGTCATCTCAATATCGTTCATCTTCTTCACTCCTCCCAAGGACCCCATTTCACAGTGATAGCGTTCCAAGCCCAGCCGATTCCTGCAGCTGTAAGAACAACAAGGTCGCCCTCTTTGATCTTTCCATCTCGTAACCCATCCTCGATAGAAACAATCGCGTCGTTCTGTCCCATGTGACCGTACTCGTCAAAATACGAACTCTGCTTGTATGGGTCGACGCCTAGCTCCTTGGCTACATACTCGAAAGCGCTGCGCTTCATGCGTATGAGTCCAAGATAGTCTATATCTTCGCGTCTGTATCCACTCTTCTCTAGCGAGTCGTCAACTACCTTGAGAAAGTTCTCCATGGATAGGGCATCTAGGCCCTCTTTCAGGGCTTCTGGATCTGTCACATCCAAATACTGCAACCGCTTCTCGAGCGCTTCACATGTCATCGGCATGACTGTCCCTCCTGCAGGAACATAGACGTATTCCGAGAAGCGGCCGTCAGAGATAACGGACCCCTCCAAAACCACGTTACTAGAATGGTTGGCCTTGAGAATCATCGCAACACCACTCGCAGCAAGATCATGCATGAAGCGTGTACGGATGTTGGAGTAGTCTATGAGGTCGCAGTTTCTGTAGCCACTCGCGATGAGGACCCGCTCATATCCCTGAGTTTCAATCAGCGACTTCGCCAGAATCATTCCAACTACAACAGTTCCGCAGCGCTGGTTGATGTCGAATGCCCAAGCTCTGGCGGCTCCGACGTCGTTTTGAAGTTTGATTCCATAAGTCTGCATGGGGTGTTCTGCATAGACCTCCCCCGCCCAGATCACAAGATCGATGTCTTCGGCCGGGTCTATGCCTGCCCGCTCTATTGCAATCTTGGAAGCCTTTACTCCCATTGCAACTGTGTGGTCGCCCGGTCCCGGAACGGCCTTGCTCTTCAAGCCAATCTTAGTCCTCATGACCTCCAGTGGCGTTCCTGACTGCTCAGAGATATACTCTGCCGTATGACGCTCAGGTGGGATGTAGACCCCTATTGCCTCGATGCCTATTCTCATCTTTGCTCCTCCTTCAGTTCGCGCTTCAGTATCTTGCCTGCTCCGCTCTTAGGTAGACTCTCTCGAATCTCATAGTACTTGGGTATCTTGTATCGCGCAAGCTTGCCATCTAAGAATCCATGAATGGCGTCTTCAGTCAGTTCGTGGCCCTTCTTCAATGAAACGAATGCCTTCCCAACCTCACCCCATTTGTCATCTGGTACTCCAATCACAGCGGCTTCGAGGATTGCAGGATGCTTGTACAATAGCTCTTCTATCTCAGTTGGAAAGACATTCTCTCCGCCTGATATGAACATGTCTTTCTTGCGTCCCACTATGTAGTAGAATCCCTCGTCATCCATCTGAGCAAGATCACCCGTGTGGAGCCATCCGTCAGATTCTAAGACCTCGTCAGTCTCTTCAGGATCATCCCAATAGCCGTTGAAGACATGGGGACCTTTGAGAAGCAGCTCTCCAACATCGCCCTGCGAAACGTCCCTACCCTTGTCATCAACTATTCTCATGTCGCAGTGGATGACTGGATACCCTACTGAGTTCGGCTTGCGTTTGATGTCAGGGATTGGCAGATAGAAATTATTCGGACCACATTCAGTGAGACCGTATCCCATCTTGAAAGGCTTGCCCCGATTCCAGTAGTTCTCCATGATGGCAATCGGACAGGGAGCCCCTCCGCTGATAAAGACCCTTACAGTATCAAAATCTGTGGACTCAAACATGTCGTCTTGAGCAATCATCTGAAACATGGTAGGCACTCCTATAACGATGGTGCACTTCTCCTGCTCGATTATCTGTAGAGTCTCAGATGGATCGAAGTCCCCCATGAGTACTGTCTTCGCTCCCAGATGATAGAACGGTACGAGCAGCACATTCCATCCACCAGTATGAAACAACGGAAACAATAGTGGTTGAACGTCGTCGGGCCGCAGCCCCCAAGAGACTATGGTGTTGACCGAGTTCCAGAAGATTCCTCTATGAGATAAGACTGCTCCCTTCGGGAGACCTGTAGTGCCCCCAGTGAAGACGATGAGATGAGGATCCTCAAAGAGGACCTTTGGACGGTCAATAGCATCAGCTGACGCTTCCATCATAAGCTCCTCTGTAGATAAGTCATCGTCGATGGCGGTATCACCCATCACCAGCACATTGCGCTTACCGAATCCAGGGCGTATTTTGTTGAAATGCTCCCCCAAATCAGGATCATAAACTACCATCGTTGGGTCAGTCTTGTCAATCAGATAGTCGACCTCTCGTCTTGCCAAGCGTACGTTGAATGGGACCATAATGGCTCCAATCTTCCCGCAGGCAAAGAAGAAGTCAAGCATCTCCAGACGGTTCTTCGAATACAAAGCCACGCGGTCACCTTTTGAGACTCCGCGCTCTTGAATCACATGAGAGAGTCGGTTAGCCCTCTCGTCGAGCTCTGCAAAGGTATGTCGCTTCTTAGTAATATTGTCATAAACTGCTTCTCTCTCGGGAGTTAACTGCGAACGCCGCCCGCACAGATTGCCGACCCATGACCAGTCCTTGTCTTCCAATCACATCGACTCCCAGAATACTCGAAAAGGAGTGAAGGAAAAGAGACTGAAAAGATTGTGGGTCTTCGGGGCTGAGAGTCAAAGAGTCACTCCGATGAAACGTGCCCCAACCGGGACATAACCACAAGTGAAAATAAGGCATTCTTCCACCTATCTCTCATACAGACTGTGAGCCAGAAGGAATCACGGGACCCTCTAGGTGAGAGCAAATTGGAGAAGAGATTCGAAGATGCTGAAAGCGGAAGATCCTCAGTGAGAGTCGGGGGACGGATAATACCATTTCAGGATCTTGTTGATCTCATGAACGATGCTTTTGTAGTGGTAGATGAAAAAGAAGAGATCACATATGTCAACCGGAGCTTTGTTGAGCTCATTGGCCACCCAGCGGGCGATATAAAGGGCAAGTCACTCAAATCATTCCTTCCTGAAGAAGAGTGGAAGAAGGTCAAGGAGATAGAAGAAAAGCGCCGACGAGGTGTTTCTTCACAATACGAACTTGCATGGCTTCACTGGACTGGCGAGAGAGTGCCTACAATTGTGTCTGCAACTCCAATCTTGGACTGGGATGGAAACTACTATGGCAGCTACGCAGTCATAACCGACATCACAGGATACCGCAAAGCCCAGAAGATGATACGTGAGAGCGAGAGGAGATACAAGCACCTCATAGATACCATGAATGAGGCTGTAATCCAGGGTGATGAAGAATACGTTATCGAATATGTGAATGACCGGTTCTATGAGATTCTAGGCTATCAAGAGGAGGAAGTGATAGGGCATCATATCTTGGAGTTCGTAGAGCCAAGTCAACACAAAGAAGTTCAAGAGTATATTCGCCGCCGCCGAACCGGCAAGATCGAACGCTTCGAGGTCAAGATGATCTCTAAGAGCGGTGATACAATCCATATGTTGGTGACTCCTCGCGAGCTCCGAGATGAGCAAGACAAGTTTGTGGGCACCTTTGGAGTTCTAACGGACATCACCGAACTCAAGGAAACTGAGAGAGAACTCAGAAAGACGGAGAAGAAATACAGAACCCTGGCTGAGGAGAGCCTTCAGGGTCTCACAATCATACAGGACAAGCGATATGCATACGTGAATCCCGCCTTTGGAGAGATTGTAGGACGGGCTCCAGAAGACATTATGAATATGGCCACGGAAGAAGCATGGGACATGATTCACTCTGAAGACAAGGCATACATCCTTGAACTTGCAGAAAAACGCGAAAGGGGTGAACCGACCCCCTCACCGTATCAGTATCGATTTGTTAGGCCCAATGGAGAGATCCGGTGGGTTGAGGCCTTCTCCAGTCAAATTAACTACGAAGGGAGGACGGCTACCCAGATCCTCGTCATAGATGTCACCGAGAGGAAGAAGGCCGAGCGTCAGCTTCGTGAGTCTCAAGAAATGCTCAAGACCATACTTGACAATATTCCACAGAATGTATTCTGGAAAGACCGAAATGGAGTATATCTCGGATGCAACGAGAATTTTGCTAGAGCCGCAGGAGTCGCCTCGCCTCAAGAGATTATCGGGAAGACGGACCATGACCTTGCTTGGACTCGGGAGGAGGTCGAGTTCTTCCGGGAAGTCGACAAGAGAGTGATGGAAACAGACTCTCCTGAGATTGGAATTATCGAGTCTGCACATTTTGCAGACGGTTCTGAAAGAAAACTCGAAACCAACAAGGTTCCCCTTCACGACGATGAGGGCAATGTCGTTGGTATCCTTGGTACATATCAGGATGTCACCGATCGCTGGGAACAAGATAAAGCCATACGCAAGTCGGAACAGAAGTATAGGAGTCTCGCGGAGCATAGCCTGCAGGGACTGACAATTCTTACAGATGATGGACTTGCCTATGTCAACAGTGCATTTGCTGAGATGGTAGGCTATCCCGTTGAAGATCTTCTCGAAATGAAGCTCGACGAAGTCTGGAATCTGTTTCATCCAGATGATCAAGAGGTCCTCAAACAGAGAATCGAAGACAGACAAGCGGGAAGACCGGTCGTGCCTCGGTACGAATACCGACTCATCCACAAGGATGGCTCCATGAGATGGGTTGAGAGTTTCGCGGGGCAGATAGAATATGACGGAAAGCCAGCCATCCAGACTGTGCTTGTCGATGTGACAGAAAAGAAAGACGCTGAGAGAGATATCAGGTCAGCTGAGAGTCGTGCAGATCTCTATCTCGATTTGATGAGCCACGACATCCGAAACCAGATGCAGGTAGTCATGAGTAGTGCAGCGTTACTCAGAACCGCAACAGATGACAAGATTAAGGACTCTCTGCTAGAGGTAATTGGCGAGTCGGTACAGAGATGCTCTCGGATGATTGAAGACGTTCGTGCCACCGAGCAACTCATGGGTATGCCCTTGACCCAAAGAGACCTCAAAGACTCGCTCTCCGAGTGTATCAGAGCTCTGTCTGGCAGAATCAGTGATGTAGAATTCAAGACAGAATACAGTGTCGATGAGGCCCCGATTCTAGCGGACGGGTATCTTGAGCTACTCATCACTAACATCCTGACCAACGCTGTGGAACATAATCCGAAACCCTCTAAGAAAGTCTGGGTCAACCTAGAGAAAGAAGGCGAGGAGTTCGTCGTTAGCATAGCCGATAACGGGCCTGGTATTAGTGCTTCTGTAAAAGAAAGCCTACTGAACAATGCAAGGAGATTTGGCGGATTAGGCCTACATCAGGCCAATCAGATTGCTGAAAAGTACGAGGGGCGAATAGAGGTCGAGGACAGGGTTGAAGGCAAGCCTGATGAGGGGGCAAGATTCCTCATCCGCATTCCAGTTCTTAACTAGATGAACGAATGGCACTATCCTTTGAAGAGCATCTCGGGCATCACAGACATTACATCCCCGTTACTACGAGAACAACCCCCAGTACTGTCATCACAATACCCCAGAGAGCTCGCTTTGTAACTTCTTCCTTTAGATAGAATACTGAGATGGGAACAGCAAAGAGCGGAGCGGTTGATGCAACAACAGAAGTAATCGTGGCGCCTGCGAACTTGACCGATGTCACATACAGGAGCGAACCGATAGCCATGCCAAAGAAACCGGCCACTGCGACCGCCTTCAGCGCACCTTTTGTCGGTCGTTTCATGCCTTTTCCAAATGCAGCCCCCAGCATCGGAACAAAAGCTATGGAACCGAACAACACACGGACAAAGTTCGTGGTGACTGGGTCGGCATCGGCTACACCGACTTGTAGTATGATTGCCCCAGCTGCGTAGAGGACAGCCGTAGTCAAGGCCAGGCCCACGCCAAGGAAATCGAATGGTTTCATCGTATCGTCATCAGTCGTATGACGTTCCCGCGAGATTGTGACCACACCAGCGACAGAGATGAAGACCCCAATAAGCCTGAAGAACAGGAATGACTCGCCCAGTAGAATCATTGCGAAGAAGTATGTCAAGATAGGAAAAGACATCGCAATGGGGAAGGCGTAGGATACACCTATCCGTTCCTGACTGATCAGATAGAGGGTATCACCGATGACTGCACCTAAGATAATGGACATAGCAAGGAAGAACACAGTCTCAGCGGGGAGGGCAAAGAGCGCAGGGCCGAACCCAAAGAGAATGAGAATAGTCATGAAAGGAAGAGCGACAAACATCTTTGTTGCGCTTACAACTAATGCAGGTATCTCCTCAGCCTGAGAGCGATAGATGACTACAGAGCCGGCATAGAGAGCTGAACCAAGTAGCCCAGCCAGCGCACCGATGATCACTTCAGGAACTAACTGCATGATACTGGTGTCGTCGTGATTGGTCACCTAATACATTATCGATACGTACCGTGTGCGAGATGAAGATTCTACTACGCAGTTACTGTCAGCCGGGTCGCAACTGCATCGATAATAACGCCGTAGGCGAATCCAGCAAAGAGACTTGGCAAATCACGAAACTCTGTTGAGAGGAAAATGGCACTTGATACAAGGAATCCGAATATGAGACCCCGAACTAACGAATTGCCAAGGTCTTCCCTTTCGCCAATCAACACAACATCATCAACAAACCCAATGAGCATGCCCATTATCAATCGATTATACCACATACCAATGAGATAGATCATGTTTCCCAGATAGCCACCTGGAATCCTCGAGCCTACTCCGACTATGCAGAGTACTCCTAGAATCGAACCAAACGCAACCGATATGCCAACTCGTCTGTAGTTCACCATGAGACATCATATCTCATGAAGAATGAACTATCTCTTATATATCGCGTGTGTGGAAATTCTTATATCAGATTGCAATGCTCACCAGAATGGTGGCCAGCATGTCGGACGAATATATTATTCTCTGAAATGGCCCGGCATGAGATACCCGGGAATAGTCTTATTCTGGGGCGAGATCGGGCCTGTTAGTTCTGAGTTATTTGAAAGTCAAACTCCATTACACCATGGAGGGAATGCCGAATTGAATAATCTTAGTGTAGAAGTAGATAACCTATCGAAGACATTCGTGTCAATCAGAAGAAGAGCAGTGGTAATTCCCACTTCAAAGAAAGAGGTGGATGCGCTCAGGTCTGTCTCATTGGATATTCCGCGTAATAGAGTCTACGGTCTCCTAGGTCCGAATGGAGCAGGCAAGACTACACTAGTGAAGACACTGGCGACGCTCGTCCTACCCACCTCAGGCACAGCACGCATAATGAATTACGACATACTGCAACAGCCAGAATACGTTCGTGCGGTCATCGGAGTATGTCAGGGCAATGAACGGAGCATCTACTGGAAGCTTTCGGCCAGAGAGAACTTAGTGTTCTTTGGGAAGCTCTACCGCATGACAAAGAGCGAGGCAAAGGAACGGGCAGACGAACTACTGGGAATGATGGGGCTATTAGAGAAGGCAGACGAGAAAGCGGAAGCACTCAGTCATGGTATGCGCATGAAGATCGTCTTTGCTCGTGCTCTGCTACATGACCCTCCAGTTCTGCTCTTGGATGAACCGACGCAAGGTCTTGATCCAACCTTTGCCACCGACTTGAGAAACCACATCAAGCGAGAGCTCTGCCATAAGACGATTCTTCTGACAACGCATTATATGCACGAAGCAGACATGCTGTGTGACAAGATTGCTCTGATTAACGAGGGAGAAATAAAGAGCCTGGGCACACCTCATGAGCTGAAGGAGGATGTGAGGAACTACGATAGCCTCCACATTCGAGTAGTGGGCGTGCCCGACATCGAGCCGATCAGGGCAATGTCAGAAGTTATGTCGGCTTCAAAGACATCCAGGAACGGATACTCAGAACTCGTCGTCACTGCACAAGATGGTTACGATCTTGCACACAGAATACTGAACTTGCTTCATGAGGACCAAAGCCTGAAGGTTGAGCACTTCGAAGTGAAAGAACCGACCCTAGACGATGTGTTCTTGAAGCTTACCGGAAGGAGGATCGAGGACTGATGGAAGAATCGTTTTCTAGTGCTTCGTCGGAAGCGATGGAATTCAGACCCTGCATCATCGACTGGAACGCTGTACGGGTCTTTGCTGAGAAGAACCTCCGAATCGCAATGCGATACCCCGCCAATATACTCGCATGGGCTTTCCTCCCTTTGATGTGGTTCGCACCGTACCTCCTCATGATGACCGCTATTGGAGGAACCGCCAGTATGCACTTCACAGAGATCTCGGGCTTCGAGGATTTCATTGCCTTTGCAGTCATCGGTTGGTTCGTCTACACCTATGTTGATACAACGATTTGGTCGATAGGCCAGAACTTCCGCTGGGAGCAGTTCAGTGGCACCCTTGAGCCGCTCTTTGTCGCCCCCGTTCCAAGAACGAGTATACTCATCGGGGCTGCCATCAGCGATACTGTTTCAACATCGATGTCAGCACTCATCATGCTGGGAACATCATGTGTCGTATTTGGAGTAGGCTATGCCCTCACAACCATTGGCCCCATCATACTGATTCTCATGATGATGGTCGTCGCCCTCTTCGGTTTCGGATTCATGATTGCAGGTCTCATCATTGTCTTCAAGGACCCCAGCGTCCTCACAGAACTGATTGACAATGTCGTATTCGCTCTCTCGCCGGTGAGCTATCCGATTCAGGTCCTGCCCCGTGCTGCTCAGATGGTGGCTTATGCCCTGCCAGCAACAATCGCAATCATGACAATACGGGAGCTGGCGATTGGTGGAGCCCTCGAAACTGTCTCATTCCTCTACACCCTAGGTGGACTGGCATTACTGATCTTCGCCTTCTGGATCATGGGTCTCTTATGTTTCAGATACGCAGAGAGGTGGACAAAGAAACGCGGGAGCATGGGAGGCTTCTAGATGGCACAGAGTGACATGAATCAGGAGTTGCAGAAGCGGGAAGGGCTCAGGTCTGAACTCCAAGCTGCTCAGGCCATTGCAGTGAGAATCTGGAGGGTCGAACTGAGCTACCCGCTCAGTGTGCTCTGGTTCATCGCCATGCCCTTTATCTGGCTGATTCCCATGTTGCTTGCGGGCAATGCGGTTAGCGGAGGACCTGAATCGGTGAACCTTGAGAGTCTTGTGGGAACTTCAGACTGGGTGAGTTATGTAGCCATAGGGACTGCAGTTCTGGGGCTCACGATGAGTCTCATGTGGGGCACCGCCAATTCATTCAGACGAGAACAGAATGCGGGCACCCTTGAAACCCTCATGACAACACCCATCAAGAAGAACACCCTTGTATTGGGAGCTTTGCTGCACAACATCCAGCACGGCGGTCTTGGAGTGATACTGCAGCTGGTAGGCTCAATGCTGCTCTTTGGTGTATCCCTAAATGTCTGGGGTATCCTTCCAGCACTTGCCATCATCTCGCTCATGGTCATCGGTATGCAGGGAATCGTGCTTACACTGGTCTGTGTTGTGCTCCTAGCCAAACAGGGCTGGATGGTGATAGAGTTCCTAGCAGGTGGACTCACCCTGCTAGCTCCGATGGCATATCCTCTAGCCGTCTTTCCACCCATCATCCAGTATCTTTCTGCCGCTTCGCCATTGACATGGTCAGTGGACGCCTTCAGGAACTTCCTGATATTCGGGCTAGCTGGGCCTGCAGTAGGGCAAGCTGTGGTTGCTCTGTTGATTCTCGACTCGGTGTACCTGCTGATAGGAATGGCCTTGTTCAAGAGAACCGAAAAGTATGTCAGATCAAAAGGAGCTCTTACGCAGTTCTAGTCATCAGACAATCTTGGTTGTTCCCTCGTGATACAGCCAGAACCCAGACGAACTCAAAGAACCTAACAAGGTGAGATCCGCATCCCGTGCCTTTGATATTCCCTCTGTTGTGGCGACTGCTTTTGAAGCCACAGCAGCGAGATTGGCATAGGAGCAGCTGTGAACAAGTGATCCTGTTAACCGGCCTGTCGTCAAAAGAAGGCACGCATCTGGGAATACGCCGTCGATCAGTGCGGCACCGATCGCCTTACTCATGGCGTTATGTCTACTGATGTCTTCCGCGAAGTAGCACTCGGAGGAATCGATGGATTGGCACAGCGAGGCATGAGTAGCTCCTGTCTTCTTGAATGTTGACTGAGAGCCCTCGAGTTCGGCCAGCTTCAAATATATCAAGTCCGTATCCAGATGATATTCGTGCGAGTCGTCGGGGGAAGAGTTCTCTGCGCCGGCAAGAGACGAAAGAAAGCTTACAGTGATTCTATCAGGGGCTATCCGAATCTCTGCAGGAGTGACAGGGTTTCTGAGCAAGCCTTTTGCATAGAGATGCCCACGAGCGAGTTCTTCTTCTTGACCTGGACTGCACTGCAAGAGATCAATAGAATGTCCCTCCAAGAAAACCTCCACAAGGGTCTCACGTGCCAGCAGTTCAGTCTGGGATGTCCGTGTCCTACCGGTGTACTTCACAATCTCGCGTTGATCGATAGAATCTCTCATTGCAGCATGACGTTCACAGAGCTGGAGATATTACCTTCGGTGAGCCTGTGTCTCTATAATACTGTGGACACAAATAGCAGCAACGCAAGATGGCGAGCTCTAACCAACATCTTCCCCAATGAAGGTTGCTCCAGGATTGAAACTGATGAAGACATCCAGGGAGCCTTTGAATGTGAGCCACAGGATTGGCTTCGAAGTCACTTATCAGGGACTATTCGGGTGCCAGTTTCACCCTTGAGTGCACGTGTGATGTTGGGGGGATTTGTGATGAGTGCCATGTCCCCACCTCGCTCAATAAACTGAATTGAGGCCTTAATCTTCGGTAGCATACTGCCAGGAGCGAAGTGGCCATCGTCAATATACTCCTTTGCCTCACTCACTGTCATGGTTTCTACCGCTTTCTCATCAGGCTCGCCGAAGTTGAGATAGACTTGCTCTACATCTGTAGAAATCACCAAGAGATCGGCATCCAGCTTGTTTGCCAGCAGACTGGAAGCGTAATCCTTGTCAATCACAGCCGCAACTCCTTCAAGGTGACCATCTTCTTTTCGTACGACTGGAATCCCACCGCCGCCAACAGCGTACACGATTACACCGTTTTTCACCATACAGTCAATACCTTGAAGTTCCGCAATCTCAATAGGAATGGGTGAAGGAACAACCCTGCGCCATCCTCGACCTGAGTCCTCGACGACCTGCCATCCGAGCTCGTCAGCACGTTTCTTGGCGGTCCCCTTATCCATGAATGAGCCAATGGGTTTTGTAGGGTTATCAAAGGCCGGGTCCTCGCGGTCAACAACAACTTGGCTGACAACGGGGGCGATACTCTTTTCGATACCGCGGGTCTTGAACTCGTTATTGAGAGCCCGAGCAATCATGTAGCCAATCTGTCCCTGACTCATGGCCCCACAATAGTCGAGAGGAATCTCATGAACCTGATCCGCTGCTATTTCTGATCGTCTCAGAATCGAACCAACCTGTGGTCCATTTCCCGATGTGATAACGATGTTCCATCCCTGAAGAATCATGTCCGCAATGTGCTTGCAGGTCTCAGCTGCAGCCTCAAATTGCTTCTCAATGCGCATATCACTCTTGTCGCGTATTAGACTGTTGCCACCGATGGCAACAACTCCGATCTTGGTTTCAGCCATGGACATCATCTCGTTTCGGGGGAGGCCGAGCAATGTATTGAGTCACTTTTAAGAAATTCGATACGCACTTGCTGTGATTGCGACCAAGTTGCAGTATTTTGAATCCTGTACAAGAAAACCACAATGTCTTAATATGCCCGCCTTCAAGAAATCCCGAGATGCACATAAGGATTAAGGGGCTTTTTGATGGGAAAGAGAAAGAAGCTTGACAGGCTCGACGTGAAAATCCTTCAAGAGCTGCAGCGTGACTGCAGAATGCCGCTGCAGGATATAGCAGACAGAATTCGGCACCCGAACGACCCTAGTTCCACAGTGCCAACATCTACAGTACACTATCGTGTCAAACGACTTGAGAAAGAGAATATCATTGACGGCTACTATGCCAAGATTAACCCGGAGCTGATAGGTCTCGACTATATCACCATCATCCGAATTCTCGTGAAATGCAAGGAATATTCTGACGAGAGCATTGGCAAGGAACTCTCAAACATCCCGGGTGTCGGAGCAGTCTACTACTCTCTGGGCGAGCAGGATTTCTTTGTCCTGACTCGATCGACGAACAGAGAGGAGTTCTTGAAAATTCTCAACAAGATCATGGCTGTGGAAGGGGTGGTCAGAACCTTCACGCAGGTTATCGCAAAAGTGATCAAGGAGGATCCACGGCTGAATCTCTCAGCACTTCTTAGACCTGAGGATGACTAAGAGATCTAATGAGAGGAGAGTTCAGTGGATCAGATTCATTGGTCAACTGGGACTGTCTTGTCCGAAAACCGATAGATGAGTCGCATACCCTGAGAGAAAGACCATCTGGCCAAACGAGAGCATGGTAGGAGTCCTTAATTGAGCTGATGCCCACAAAATGAGTCAGAAAGTCAGCAATGAGGGAGCGCGCTGTGCACTGTGGGGCTTTTTAGGAACCTTTAGAAGCAATGGAATCGATACCCACAGAACCTCGTCCAAGAAGATTCATAGATATACCCGGACTTGATTGGCGTTGAATGAGAAGGCAAAGAAGAGCACGGGGGACGCTGCGGGGAGTAGTCAACAGATGCATACTACGGGCGTGTCCTACAGCGCAGTTCAGGAGTTTGCCGATGCTCTTCCGGTTGGTGTTGTCGTCACGGACATGGCCGAGAGAATTGAGATAGTGAATCAAGCAGCTGCGGATATCATTGATGTCGAGCCGGAAGACCTTGTCGGGCTTCGAGCCCATGACTTGGTAGTGGGAAACGACATGGAAACGGTCCTTCGTGAGACCCAGAAGCGAAAGAAGGGAGAATCATCTACATACGAGATACATGTAGCTGACCCCGAAGGGAATATCAGGACAATCCGACTCTCGGCAGCTCCAAGAGTGAACTCACAGGGTAACATAGACGGAACCATATCTGTTGTCTTTGATGTCACGGGAGAGAGAAAAGCACTCGAAGCGTTGAGAAAGAGCGAAGAGATGTATCGCGGACTCTTCGAAAACGCTCACGATGCGATCCTTATAGAGGACTCTCAAGAGAGAATAATCGATGCCAATAGAGCGGCAGAGGCACTGCTTGGCTACTCGCGAAACGAACTACTCGAGATGACCACCAGACAGCTGGACGCTCCGCAGATGACATCAGACGAATCCCTCCAGATCTATTCGGACCCTCAAGCACCCGACGAGATAACTATACCGAGAAAGCTTCAGAGGAAAGACGGAACCACTGTCCCTGTTGAGATTGCAGTGACTCGGATAGAAAACCATGACAGAGACATATTCTTGTCAATCATTCGAGACTTATCAAGAAGAGAACAGAGTGAGGCAGATCTGATTCTTGCTGCCAGAGAACTGAGTATGTACACATCAGTCTTAAGGCATGATCTGAGCAACGATTTACAAGCCATTCACGGATACGTCGAAGCCGCGCAGATGCTGATGGAACGGAAGGGAGGAGAGGCGCATTCGATGCTACGTTCAGCATCTGCTGCAGCAGAGAGAATGAAGGATCTTCTAAATGCATTCCAGAGTCCTGCAGAGAAAGCAACCCGAAGCTTTGTAGATCTCATTGAGAGTGTTGTTGAGCGCGCTAAAAAGAGCAGTCGCATCACGGTAGATACCGACATTGATGATGCCCTTGAGAAAAGCGAGATTCCGCTCAGCAAGCTGCTTCCAATCGTGTTCGAGAATCTGCTCAGAAACTCTGTTCGCTTTGGAGAGAGGGGAGTAGAAGTATGGATATCTGCGAAGAAGGACAAGAATCGCGCAATCATAGAGTACACCGACAACGGACCGGGAATCTCTTCAGAAATAAGAGAGAACCTGTTCAAGAGGGGGGTTTCAACCACAGGTAGTGGGCTAGGTCTGTACTTGTCAAAGCAGATAGTCTCTGCTATCGGCGGGAAAATCAGTCTACTGGAATCAGAGAAGGGCAGGGGTGCAAGGTTTCAGATTGAGATACCGCTAGCTGCATAGAGATTCTTGACCTTATGACGCGCCTTCAATCTAGCTTTCAAATGTCCAAGCCGAATTCAAGTCTAAGTGAGGGGTCGAAGTCTCCAAGGCGGCTCTCACAAACGCGAGAATTACACAGAAAACATGAATGAAAGGCCTGTTCGGTTTCGAACATGATGCCTGAGAGTGACTTTCTTGGATACATCAGGAAGCTCTCTGAGAGTTTCACTCCAATCAAGCTCTCTGTATCCCCCAAGATTCGGAAGAGATCTCTTTGTCCGCTAAGGGGCCAGTCATCAATGGATCCGGGACGAAAGTCAGAAACATGGGAAAAGCCAAACTCCTCAGTTATCGAGTTGGCTAGCTCATCGCGAAGCTCGAATATGGCCGAATCCCCAAGCCGCTCAAAGAAGTACTGATGAATTGTATCATCGAGTCGTTGAATCCATTCTTCGTATCTATGATCAATCGATATGAGATAGGGAAAGACCTTCGAACCATCAGAGAGAAGGCGTGAGAGAACCTTGCTTCGAATCTCAACGTTCGAAACATGGACGCAATCAGCCTTCTTCCGCCTTGCGGAACACACGCGATGCAGGGTACGGCCCAAGAGGAGTGAGGCTCCTTCATGAACAAGCTCTGAAGAAGGCAGCACATCCTTCGGAAAGCGCCCACCTCTGAGCCGGGTGACAAGGGTGCCGATGTCAAGTTGACTTTGTTGTGTAATTACAGGATTCTCAGACACTCTTATCACAACACCAGTAAGATACCTACTCGACCTCGAATGCATCAGCAAGAAACAGGACTCGCCTTCTGAAGTCGGGATGATCCAACATCAAGATGTTCTCGTCGATCTCATTCTCGAAAAGGAACTTGTTAGGATTCTTTCGGAGTGTTTCTATGAAGACTCTAATCTCCTGAGATGATAGCCGGAGGTCTCCATCCCGATCAGCATCCCTCCAGTCAACTGTCTGATCCGCCTGTGCTTCTATCTCAGGATGCTCTCTCTTTCTCTTCTCAATCAGGTCCTCAGCTGCAGGTCTGACCATCTCACGAATAGACTCGTCATCAACCCGCAGAGCATATATCTGTCTTAGCCGTTCGAGCTTGAGTTTCAAGTAGATTTCAGGAGCCAACAGTCGTGCCTCACCCTCATCAATGGCACTCACAGGGAACTCATCAACCAACCGCTTTAGTTCGGCACCGCTCATTCCGCGGATATTGTCTGATTCCAGACTGTGCAGCCACTTCATCTCCTCCACAAAGGCCGCCAGTGCTTCAATGCGCTGCCCAAGGAGGAGAAGAGCGTTGATCGTGGACTCTGTTCCTAGGGCTTCAGCCGAGTAGTGGTCTGCCATCATTTCGGCATATCGGGCAGCCTTCTTGACGAAGAGCCGGGACACCAGCATCATTACTCGAGACATCAAGAAGAATCCCAATAGAACAGCTATTCTGATGCTGACGACTATGAAGTCGAAGGAAACAAGAAGAGCATCCATGATTCCAAGGATCAGCCGAAGATAGATGTAGAGGTATATCGTATCCACAAAGACAGATGGCATGCGAAGAATAATCTGCACGATTGAATCGCGATGACGAATGTGAGCCACCTCATGTGTGATAATGGCTCTAACCTCATCTGGTGCAAGCAGGTCAAGCAGGTTGCTGTGAAGTGCAACAATGGTGCCAATGAACGGGAGACCAAAGGTGAATGCGTTTGGAAGGGGTGACTCCATCAAGAAAATCTTGTCAACTCCAACTTCACATTCTTCAGCCGCAGACTGCGTCCATTCAACAAGTTGCTCACGGCTATAATTGGAATCCCAATCATCCGCCCCATGGTACTCAGGATATATCTCAATCATATCATCCCTGCGGACCATGGTGAGGGCAACTCCGTAGATCATGACGACTTGGAGGAATGCGATAGTTAGAAAGAGAGAAACTGAAACCAATGGATTGGTACGAGAGAAGTCGAGTCCAACAATAGACGGCCTAGCCGGGTCTAGGTCAATCAATGTCACGAATAGAACTTGGAGTAGATCTACAAGTAGGAATATGCCAAGGGATATCCACTTCTTTCTTTCGATCTTGTCGATGTGAATGCGCGACATGATATTCAGGACCACAATGATGTCAGAGGTTATTGAATCAATCGGATGATTGAATAGTCACAGCGAAAGACTACATTGAGAGCAGGAGGTAGAACAACAATATGGATACCAAGGATCTACTGAAGCAAAACCTTGTCAGGACGCTAATGGTATGGAGTGTGGCTAGCATCACCATTGGAGTGATACTCTCATTTGTCCCAGACCTTTTCGTCCAAGGAATTGGCCTACAAGCCATCCTCTGGGGAATCATCGACTCAGTGATAGCTCTCGTGGGCTTTCGTAGAAAACAGGACCAGCCCATAGACAAGATAGCAAAGGTCCTTCTCGTAAATGTCATCCTAGACATTGGTTATCAACTTGTGGGACTGCTACTCCTCATCCTCGTCTGGCAAGACCCTTATATCGTCGGCAACGGAGTAGGTGTCATCATTCAGGGAGTATTCTTATTCGGCCTTGATTTCTATTACTACTTGCGATTCAAGCGATTGATCGGAACGGAAGGGTATGCTCCGACCGAATAGCACGAAGTCACTGTCCTGAGGAAAGGGCCTTCATGGACTCTCGAGCGTCGGAAGCTGCATGAACAAATACCTCATTCACGGCCTCTCCAGTCTTCGCACTGGTCCTGAAGAAACGAAAGGAGATCGTATCAGCTAGCAGCTTACCTTCCTCTGCGGTGACTGCATGAGGCTCTTCGAGGTCAATCTTGTTAGCGACCAGAGACCCCCGTAACTGGCGTCCACCCGAAAAACAAAAACCCTTCGTGATTCCATCAAACCATGTGGGGATGGCATCGAATGACTGACGGTCGTCTGTATCGTATACTAGGATTATGTGGTGAGCCCCCTGATAGAAACTGAGCCGCAATGATGCAAAACTCTGCTGTCCGCCCAGGTCAACGACTGACAGGATTATGGTTCCATCAGGCAGGTCGATTCTAGTGGCGTTCATGTCAACTCCAACAGTTGCCACGTAGCTTTCTTCGAAGTTGTCGTGCAAGTGTCTAGCAATGAGTGAGGACTTGCCCACATTCCGAGGTCCAACAACCAAGACTTTGAAGATCTGACGAATCATGGACATTACCTCCTCTGGAGTGCTTGTGCATCCGATGCTTTAGAAGACTAATGAGCCTTATTGGTGCATCTGCGAATGTCCATCGAAGGCTATATTTGGATACTCAACTCACTGTGGAAAATGGCTTTGATGCATGGTGATGAATCGCTATGGTTAATCTTGACAATATCCGGAAGCGCTCGAGAACACTGGATGAGTACATTGAGGCGCACCGCGGCAAGGACAAGGACATCCTTCTCGAGGAACTTGAAGAGTACTCACTGGACACGAGTGCATTGCGAGATCTTGAGAAGATAGCCCAGCACACGGTCTGCGTTGTCTTCAGTGCACCTTGGTGTGGAGACTGCAAGCGAGCCATACCCGTTCTCAAGCTCATCGAGGAGAAGACCGGAATGGAGGTGCGAGTCTTTGGCGATATCAAGACAGCGCCGCTGGACCCAGAGCACCAATGGAAGATTCCACCTTCTCCACCGGAGATGGAGGAGTGGGGCGTGACACATATACCATGGATTGTGTTCTTCTCCAAAGATGGAGAAGAGTTAGGTATCATCGTTGAAAAGCCTCAAGTGAAAGAAACGCTTGAAGAAGAGATTGTTTACATACTCACTAAATGAATTGGTTAGGAGAGAAAGATATGGAGATTCCAATGATCACATCATTCGTTGAAGGGCTCAGACTGTTCTGGCAGAACAAGAGATTGAGATGGCTACTGGCAGTGTTTCTTGTCGGAATCCTGTGGATGACCATCACAGGCACGCTTGGATTGGCACTGACAGCTGGAATTGCAGATCCAGTTCTTAGGGGATTCATCGCCTTCATCTTCGCAGCCACGGGCGGAGTCATGCCCATGTTCTTCCTTTTCGCAACGATTGTCACAGGACTGCGCCAAGAGAGGTTTCTGGCGTCGGATGAGTCGTATTCTCGGTCATTTGTGATGCTCATACCGTGGCTAATCGTCAGTGGTATGACCTTCGCCATGCTTCTCTTCTTCTTCCTCCCGTTCTTGGAGATACTCATATTTGGAATCGCCTTTGTCGGATGGATCTCGTTCCAAGCCTATTTTTCGACCCGAACCAGTCTGCGATATGCAGAGAAGGTACAGGCCACAGGAATCTCTGATCTAAAAATGGGCCTTGTCTTTGCCGGCAACATATTCTGCTATCTGGCAATTGCCGGTTCATTCCTATACACCACTATGACCAACCTTGGAACTCTCCTCGCCAATCCATTCAGACTCCTGCTTCTGTTGCTTGGTACTGCTCTTGCGCTGCTGTTCAGCTTCCTCAACTCAATCATCATCAAGCGCAATCGTAACACATCAACCGTGTTCAATATTGCACTCCTTGGACTGTTCATCTCTCTCTACTCCGCCTATTTCATCTACAATGCCGGACAGACTGTTGCCGCGGCATTCCAGCCGGTGGATCTGATAATCTCAATCTTCTTCGTGTTCTACACCATGAGTTCAGTGGGCCAGACGCTAGCTAGTAGAGCCGAGATGGACACACGGCTCAAGATCTCTGCCCAGACGGCTGCCATGATCACGTTCTTCCTTGCATCGGGATACTACTTCACGGACATGTTGTTTCCCATTCTCTTCCCGGACCCATCATTCGGTGCTGCAGCAGGAGACCTAGTCAAGCTCTTCATCTTTCCATTCGTAGCTCTCGTCATGGAGTTCCTCTTCTTGAGAAGGCTTAGCAAACCGGCTGAGGTCGAGGAGGAACCAGTGGAGGTGCTTCCCGAAGAGGAAGAGATGGAGCCAGAACCAGCCGTTGAGGACGAGGAGCCTATTCACGAAGAACCTGAGGAGGTCGAGCCGCGCACTGAGATTGAAGGGGCACCTGAAACCGAAGCGTCAACACCTGAGGAATCAATCGAAGAGACCGTTGACGAGGAGCCCGATGAAGAAGAGCCCTACCACGACGTGGTTGAAGATGACCAGCCCGACATGGAGTATTGATATCTTCAGACGGTCTGAGTCCCTCAGGGGGGCTCAACCGAATCCCTTTATTCAGTTCACAGAGAAACGAGAACCGAACTGACGCCTATATGTCGTTGTGAAGGTGACAACAAAATGGCAAAATGAGCATGGTCATGCCTAGCCTGCTCAAGCCCACAGAGATCTCTTATTCTTAGGATTGCATACTTCCGATTAGAAAGGGCTTCCCCGGTCTTCGCTTGTGTGGAAGCACGCTGAGAAAGCGCAGTCGTGAAGAACTCCTCTCGTAGCTTAGTATCCTATGCTCTGCAATCTGTCTCAGCGCAAGATAGATTTCCGTGGGGCAAACCGCAAAGAAGTTGGCATAATCACCAAGCAGATGCAGAATGATTACGTTCCTGACATCTGCCATCACCACAAGTTTGCCTTCTTCCAGCGGAAACAGCCTCCTACACTTCATGCAGACCCAGTCACACCAGTGTCTGAGGGAGTCGAAGACCTGCACGGGCGGTGCCAGGCTCTCCCTGCTCTTGGGGTCCATATCATGGCTGAGGTTCAGGAAGAACCTGCGGGGGGGCGTCTGGACTGACTGAGGACCATTTGTCCCTGTGCTGTGCGATAACGTGTTCCTGGCAGAGAAAAACGGGCAAGTCGCCCCTCTCTGTCACATCATCCAAGTGCGCGATGCAGGAGACCGCCCACTCGGTATCGGCCTGTCTAAGACCGTGTCTTCTGAGTAACGATACATGACTCATGCTGTCTTGTGTTGTGTCGACGATGTAAGCCGGTATGTAATCGATGAGGGTCGCTTAGGTGGTCAGTCGATGAGACGGGCGACGATGGATGTGCAACCACAGCCAATCCCGATTCTTGGGTCATAGACTGTCTCGGCTGTGGCATGCACCCCGTTGCCATAGTAACCCCAGCCCACCCGCTCCACGAAGGAGATGGGAGCCTTGTTGGTGCGGAGCCTGCCGCCGTACCCCTCTGGAAGGTCGATGTCCAGCAGGACAAACAACGGGCCAGCAATACCCGTAGGGATGATTGCGTCGATTGACAGGGTGCCATAGGCCGCGAAACCGTCATGCTCGTCCACGTTGATCCTGATGATGCCAGCATCTGTATCCAGGAGCCCTCCCCCTTCGGGGGCTCGACGGCTAAGCACTCCACACGTCTCAGGCATCCGGAAGCAATAAACTTCTCACTTGGTGTAGGCATTGACTCGAAAGCAATGCACATTTGGCCCTACTGCCGTCTCCACCGGAAGGGCGGTCTCAGGTCAGTTCGAGAGTCATCCTGAGGAGGCGATGGTGCAGTGCATAGCCTCGTTCACTGCAGAGGTAAGCCAGAGGAGGACAGTCGCTGAAGGTGACCCGCACATAGTCGAAGTCAGGACACAGGTGACGTAATCCGGCGATGAAGTCATCAAAACAGTCGGTTTCCTCAATGGCAAAGGTGCAGCCAGGCAGTTCGGGGAAGAACCTACAGGCACCTTTCAATTCACGTGAGTGATCTCTCAGTGTCATCACCCGGAACCTGTCCGAAGACAGATCCCTCTGTATCCGTTCCGCAGGGAATTCCCGTGGATACTTTGCCTCTACCTCACGGATTTCACTCTCATCAATCTCCTGACAGATGAATCCGCCAGAGGGGGTCACTGACTGAAACGGAACAATGTATTGCCACGATGTTCCGCTCACCTGAAAATCGAACTGCCTGTAGAGGTTCTGGGCGGGGATATTGAAGTCTTGCGTGTAGAGATATGCCCTCTTGAAACCCTCTTCTCGAAACCAGTCGATCGCATATCTCATCAGCAATCTACCATACCCCATTCTCTGGTGAGCTTTTGCCACTCCGATACGTCTGAGATGTCCGACATGTTCACCACTCCGAGCCAAGATCAACATACCTGCTAGCCTACCCCCGACATCAAGGGCGAGAAACTCCTCCCTCTCTAGAGTCAGAGTCAACAAGAACCACCGCTCTCTCATCACATCATCGGGAAACAGCTCCTTGTCGATTCGGTTGAATGCATGCCAATCATTGGCCCTCATCGGGCGAATTCTGTGCTCTCTGGTCACCTCATCCAGCCTCCAAGTCTGCCGACTGAGTTGATACTCTGCTGATAAGTGGTTGGCCAAGCCAATTTGACCAGCCACAGTCGACAACCTGCAACCCGCGGATATTGCCTGTCAAGAATCATTTATGCGTAGTGCTGTCACGTGACGGCTCAGAGCATATATGGACAGAACGCTAGTATTGTCATATGACGATGTTTGAGATTCTGCTGAGGCTCACACACGATTGCCCATTCGCGAATCTCTCGCGGCGCTTTCCCGACGTGAAGATGTTTCTCTGGTGTAACCGCCACCATGAGATCATGGAGTTCGTGACTCACGGTTATGAGGACATCGATGGACTTCTTGAGGCCGCAGCTTCGATTGGCACAACTGTGGAGCATTTCTCTGACTGTGGAAACATACACGCAGTCACCAAGGACTGCCAGTGCACTGAAGATAACTCGGTCAGCGTCCTCTTTGACTCCTGCAACCTCCTTCAGATCAGTCCCGTTGTGTACATGGAGGGATGGGAACACTACCGTCTGGTGGCATTCAAACAGAGCCACTTCTCTGAGATGATGCGGCTGTTGGACAAGCGCGGGATTGAGTCAGAGATACTTCGAAAGGTGCCCTTTGACGGATTCATAGCAAGCTCTCTGACTCTCACAGCTGATGCCCTCTTTTCTGATCTTACAGACAAGCAGATCGACGCTCTCCTCACAGCCTATACCAACGGGTATTATCAGATACCGCGCGGGGCAGATGTTCGGACCATATCTAGGAAAGCTGATGTAGTTCGAACGACATTCCAGGAGCATCTCAGAAAGGCTGAGAACAAGCTCGTTGCAGCCCTCGTTCCCTATCTAGAACTCTTCAGAAAGGCCCCCGAATCGAAGCGAGAGGAGATCAATCTCAGTCGGGTCATCGAGTCCTTTCCTCGACTCGAGGCCTGAAAAGAAGTGAGATTCTCTTCCTCTGACAGATCTGTTTCATATGGCCCAGATTGAGTCAACAGTCCTCATGACCTTGAGCACCCCTCAATCTCCAAGTTCTCTCCTCTATAACCGGGATAGTACTGTCACATGCCGGTGCAAGACTTACGACGATTTCCAGTGGGTGATGTCGTGAAGACCCAACATGACACGACTAGTCAAGAAACGCAGGGGCCCATGTGAAGCGAATGAAGCAGATGAGGAGGAAATCACCCCTGAGAACGAGAAGCAAGTCCCCGCTGATTGTTCACGGGACTACCCCGATTTTCACCGAGTAAGTGAGGAGCATCTGAAAGAGCTTGAGAAGCACAAGGCGAGGGTCCTTGCCTTGTGGCGACGCTAGACGGTGCCCCTCCTCCACTCCAGGCCAGATGAGTGCGAACACACCTCTCATCGCTCTCCTGAGTGCATCTTCTACTCCTCCTCTTGACCCGCTGCTGTCACCTGTCGGTACAAAGTTTACTAGAGAGATCGAACCATGTTCTATGAAGGTCAAGAACGGTCCGAACAGTCAGGATAGGTAGGGCCTCTTGCAGGACTGCTCCCGGACCCAACAAGACATGCAGATACGACGATGAGGGGCATCCTCCCACGAATGACCCGATGAATTGGCACAGGCCAATCCGAATCAGTCATGACCGGAAAGTACGGCTCGTAGACTCCGGAAAGAATCACCCGCGGACCGGCGCGGAGGAGGCCTCTGAGTGGAATCGTCTGCAGAGTCACAGCAGGTGATGGTGGAACTGAAAGAAGAACGGTCTCCCGAACTCCCCCTTCGAACACCAGCCGTATCGGTCATACTACAGCGTACGCTGAACCATCTTCTCTCATCGGACGAGCTACGAATTCTTGCCTCGATTGCCCGAACACCTCGCACTGTAGATGAGATGAATCACGTCCTCGGCGGTGATGTTCCTGATAGAGTCCGTGAGCGGGTCGGTAGACTGTACCTGACAGGCTTCATCTCACGGTCCACAACAGACACGAAGACACGCTATATGATGAGGCCTCTCCCTGAGATAGTCAAGACACAGCTCAAGGAGGGCCGGCTGGATCACTTAGATGCGGGGCAGCGTGAGAAGTTGAGGCAGTACTACAACAGGTATTATGTGATGACAATTGCGTCAAGAATGAAGAAAGGTAGGCTGGAGCACTCGTCTGAGGTGATTCCGGTACAGAAGACACTTCCGGTTCAGAGACAGGTCTTGGACCATGACATGCGGAGACGTGTATTGGAACAGGCGGAGAAGATAGCACTCACGGAATGCACATGCCGGAAGCTGTCTGGGCAATGCGAAGGGCCTCTGGATACCTGCATCCTCCTCGATGAGGTTGCGCAGTATCATCTGTCCCGCGGTCAGGCGAGGCCTCTGACCATCAGCGACGCGTTGGATGTGATGAACATGGGAAACGGAAAAGGCCTTGTCACCATGACACTGTTTTCAACTCAGCAGAAAGCAAACGCCATCTGCAGCTGCTGTGCGTGTTGTTGCCATGAGTTCCAGGCCCTCCTAAGATTCGGCATGAGAGGTTGTATCAAGCCTTCAGGGTATCTCGCATCCGTTGATCATGATCTGTGCATCGGGTGCGGTGTCTGTATTGAGTCCTGCCCATTCGGGTGCATGATACTCAGGAGCGGACTTGCCCATGCTCCGGCAGATCTCTGCTATGGATGCGGCCTGTGCGCATCGGTCTGTCCCTCCGAAGCCATTCGGATGAGAGAGCGGCCATCCCACCACTGAGCTACCGGTACCCCGCGATGCCTGATGTCTACGAGGGCCGGCAGAACATGAGTGTCATTTCCTCTGACCACGGGATAGGCAACACCCACTACCCAGTTCTCCTGGATCAGAGAGGTGCCCATTCACGAGAACCTGTCTCTTCATCTTCCGAGCATCTGAGGAGGGGGTTTCCTTCCTCTATCGCTCTTGATAGGACTCTCTCTGGCCATGGTTCGAAGAAATGCAGTGCGCGCCCAAGATGGTCTGTCTTGACGGGGTCTCTTCCACATTGTTGATGGATGAAAGCATCAAGCCATAGAGGATCGTCGCCATAGTAGACGAGCTCGCAGTCCTCCATGACATCATAGTCGTAGCCGAACTTGGAAGAGTGAGTGGCAGTGCCCTTCCCGGGCTCGCAGCTCAAGGTTCTAACCCCTTCTACGATTCCTACAACGTTGAAGAGTGCACGATAGACCCGGTTGATGTCTACAATGTTCTCTGAGAGATGTATATCCTTCTCCCCATGGTAGACATAACGGGAGCCATATCCCACATACTCGGGAATCATCCCAAAGACGTTCTTTGTGCACATACTGAAGAAGATCTTGAACTTGGCCAGATTGATGAAAGTTCCCTCTCTCAGAGCATAGAGCTTCGTAGGGATGAAGGTGTAGAACTCCTCTCTCGCCACTTCTCCATAGAAGTCTACGACTCTTTGGCGTACAATCGATGGCTCAACAGCCCGACCGGCGAGCATCTCCTCGGCAACGTTCACATACTCAACATCCAGCCTTTGAAGAATGTCCCCAATACCCGTTCGATCCATGAAGCCCTGTTCAGACTCCCTGACCATCTCAAGTTGTTGCTCATTGAACCTCACCGTATTGGGTGCCCCGCAGACAAGCATGTTTCTGGCTGAATAGGCCTCTGTCACCACAAGCTCTCCATCGGGATGAAGCGCCTCCAAGACCCATTCAAGTACCAGCGGGTCGGTGAAATGCCCATAGTCCTCGCATATCCAGTTCGGTTTGACAATGAAAGGTGGTTGCAGCTCCAGCCCGCGAACGAAGTCCTGAAACTCCTCTTTGCTCTCCACTCGACCCCAGCTAAAACGCTTGTTCTCAACCGTCATGGTCTTCATCGATGCGGACCGCCTATGCGTCTCTCTTGGCACCAGTCACTGATGTCCCTTGCGATGCGATTGAGCAGATGATAAGATACGTCTTCCTTCGACATGAGGGGGAGAATCTCAGATGATTCGCCTGGTCCCGTAATCAAGACTTGGTTAGTGTCCCAGCCAAACCCAGCCCCCTTTCTTGCTGCATCATTGGCTACGACCACGTTGGCCACTCCCGAGTCCATCAATTCCCTGGCTGACATGTGAAGCTCGCTGTCATCTAGGGCCCATTCCGTCTTGAAGGCAACGATGTACAGGTCCTTGTGTCTCAACCTTGCCTCATTGATGACCTTTGCAGTGGGCCTAAACCTGACTGCAAACTCTCTTGCACCCGAGGGAATCCTGCGATTCTCCACATGCTCAGGAACATAGTCAAGTACGGACGCTGCAGCGACCAGCCCATGAATCATCTTCTTTCGAAGCAGACTCATGACCATCCCTTTCATCTCGTCAGGTGTTTCCACGTCGTACACCTCAATGCCCTCGGGAGCCGGCAGGTTGTTGGGTCCTATGACCAACGCTACCTCTGCCCCTAGGTCACGGGCGCACTGTGCCACAGCCAGCCCCATCTTCCCCGTAGACGGTGTAGTGAGGAAACGTATCCTGTCTACCCATCCTCTAGTCGGCCCTGCTGTTACCAACAGACTCCAGCCAGCTAGAAGCCCTTCCACTCTTTCACAGTCACTCTTGCAGTGTGTCATTCTTCTTGTCTCCATCTCCTGCTTGCGAAGTATCGATATGCCAGTACGAAGACTTCGCAGGTCTTCGGATCTCGATATACGAAGACTCGTTTCTTGCTTCTGCCGTCATGTGACGGCACTACACTAAGAAGTCCTAAACCTCATAGCAAGGCCGGTCACGATATGGTGAACCGATGAGACGCACACTCTCTATCTCTCCTGGGACAGAGTCACCCTCTGGAAGAACTGCGAGTACTTCTTTGTGCCTCGGCAAAAGTGCTGCCGGGGCACCCCGAGGACTCGGAGACTTCCACTCAGCACGAACAACGAAACCCCTGCAAAATCTGTAGGAAGATGTGAACTATGGTCTATGTGATTCGATCCGGTCCTGAACACACTGAACTCGTTGTCCGTCATCGGGTTGAGATGCTCCGAACAATGGGATGGGATGATATGTCGCTTGAGCTGACGGCTGGATTTGTGAGGGACTACCTGAAGAAGAACTGGGAAAACGCACTCATCTGCTATCTCGCGCACAACGGCGGACATGTGGTCGGAGGATGTGCTCTTGGATTGATGCACACTCTGCCCACCAGTCGGAATCCCAATGGTCTGGATGCGTATCTCCACAACATGTTCGTGGAACCTCACTGGAGAGGGCGGGGGATTGCGAGCTTCTTGCTCAGTCATGTACTGGAAGAAGCTCGCAGCATGGGGATTGACAAGGTGACCCTCCTCGCTGCAAATCCCGAGTCCACCCTCTACGAGCGACAGGGCTTTCTTAGAAGACCCGACTACTACATCCACCATCTAGCAGACGGTTCATCGTATGACTGTACCTGAGTCCCATTCAGGGTCAAAACATTGATGTTGGAAGAGGTCAGAGAACTCACGCGAAGGTGATACTGCATGAGGGCGCAAATTGACAAGACAGAGGCACTACTGAATGGGATAGCAGTGGGTGATGCCTTCGGAAAGATGACCGAGGGATTCTGGCCACCGGAGATTACCACCCGATATGGTGACCCTATTCAGGAGTTCAGAGAGCCGATCCAGCCGAATTCTCGATATTCTTGGAAGAGAGCGGAGGTCACAGATGACACAAGGCTGACACTCATTGTTGCGAGATCCATAGTTGAACGAGAAGGCGTGGACGAGAGTCATCTGATCAACAGCCTCTGTTCAGAAGAGGTGAAGGGATGGCCAAGTTGGAGCAGACTGGTCGTAGCCGCTCAGCAGGGAGTGCGCATGACACGTATCGGCAATGGCGCGCCTATCAGGATTGCCGGAGCAGGCATCATCAACACCATACGGCATATCGATAGACTTGTGAAGGACGCCGAGCTCCTGGTGAGATGTAGTCACAACTCTCGCAGTGCCGTGGCAGCATCCAGTGCGATGGCTGCTGCCTTCTCAGCAGCGCTTGAAGACCTAGAACCTGAAGATATCCTGCAGGCATCCATCAGGGCAGCACAGCACTCTGAGTACTCGAAAATTGGTGAGGAGGATTACTGTCCCCGTGTGTCGCGACGGCTAGAATGGGTTCGTCAGACAGTGACCCAAGGCTCAGACATAGAGGAGTTGCGCAAGTTCGGACTCAATCCGGGTTTCACTGCGTGGGAGGGGGTGAGCGCTGCTATGGCCATATTCATCAGCCACCGTCACGCCGAGCAGGCCGCAATCTGCGCAGCCGGTCTCGGGGGTGATGCAGATTGTGTTGGTTCAATGGCTGCTGGCCTCTCCGCATGCTACAATCCCTCGACGCTCCCACATGGGTGGGTTCGCCTGGTTCATGATGCGAATGATCTTGGCGATATCCGCACTCTGGCAGAGAGGCTCGTCGAACTGAGAGAGAAACGAGATGGGAGATAGGAGGTCATGTCGAAGAGGCGACTGAGAGGGATACTGGACTACATCCGAGAGAGTGGTAACCGGCTTGACCTTATTCGCCTAGAGAGGGTCCTACAGGGCAGGGTGAGCAAGAATAGAGCAACAGAGGTTCTCTCGGGATACCAGTTCGATAATGGGAGCTGGGACTACTCCAACGCAGAGGAAGAAGAGTCCCGTACGGGCTCGCTGGGTGGTACCATCCACTGTATGCGATGGTTAAGGGAGTTCGGGCTTGAGGACACGATGGTCACGGAAACGACTGTGACCTTCCTCCGGTCTATCCAGGATGCGGACGGGTCATTCTATGAGATTCCCCGGAAACTGGAACACTCACCGCAGGAATGGCTACAGTCTGACAGTGAAATCGACAGGTTCTACTTCACCGCAGCAGTGCCCATGAGACTGGTATCCCTGGGTCACGGAGACCAACCCCTAATCAACGCCGCGGTAGATTGGTTGAGCAAGCGGTGGCATGACCGAGAGCTCGTGAGCGCAACATGGTATAACACATGGAGTCTGTTGTCTCTGTACCCCGACCGAGCAGAAATCGATGAGGATACGATCCAGTACTGCAGGGAAAAGACCCTTGGCTGGCTACCCACCCTTGGCGTCCGACCACTAACATGGTTGCTGGATTCGATGCTAGCCGCAGGCCTTCCCGGAGGTCATGATGTTATCCAGCGCGGGCTGGATGTCTTGCTCAGACTCCTCAGTTGCCGTGATTCTTGGGGCAACCTGCTGACTACAGAGACCGCTGTCACAGCCTTCAGACTCTGCCACGAGTTGGACCGTAGTGGTTGCGAGGGAGCGAACGGTACTGACCGCCTCATCTAGGAGAGGTCTTGGCTCTGAACGTGTCGCCGGAGCTGAGCCATTGCCTGAGGAGATTGGTCCAAGAGAACCAGTTCTATCCGTGCTTTTCCCCTTGCTCGCTCTGTTCCAGGCTTCTGGCTCAAATCCCAAATCCCTTCCCACGCCAGCAAGCAATGAGTTCTTCGCGGTTTCGAATCTGTCTTTGTCCTGCGCGTTCGGAATTCAGACATCGATTGCATTGCCGACAAGCTCAGTAGGGGGATATTCGGATATGCCAATCAGCTGCGGGGATATCTTACCGTAATCCGCTCCGGAGCATGCACCTCTGGAACGGACGACTCTGTCGGAGAAAGAGAAGAGCCTACTGGTAGGGGTCCATCTTGACTATTGCCCATGTCACCGTTGTTGGCTCCACGGGGAGGGCGTCAATCCCGACACCGAATATCTCACTCTGCACAGTGGGCTTTATTTCTGAGCTGGCTCGATACAGAATCTCGACCTCCAGATGGCGCTCTGCAATCTTCTGCAGTCTGTCTTCAAATGCAAGCTCCATGTCTAGCTGCTCCAGCAACTGAGCGTTTCTATCTCCGTTGTCAGGAAAGAAGAAAGTGATGAAGTATGCCCTTCCTCTCAGGCAGCGCGAGAGTTCCTGAACAAAGCCCTTGCTGTCTCGTATGTTTGTGAGACCGATATTGGAAGTGAAGACAGGTATGGAGCTATCACGGAAGGGCATCCTTTGGACATCAAATGCCAAGAGACTGGTCTTGTCGTAGAGCCCGAAGTGTCGTAGTCGTTTCTGGTTCCTGAAGAGGACACTCGGGCTGATATCACTGAAGACAACGGGGCTTTCGAGCCCAGCAAATGCTTCCGCCAGACCCGCCATGCCCGAGGCAAGATCTACTATCACGGCATTCTCTTCAGCCAGAAGCGTCAGGAGCTGCCCCTTCTTTGCTTTGTATTGCTCACGGTAAGGGGAGGGGTACAACTCTTCTACAGCAGTCTTCCGTCTAGCCCTCGCAAGGTCATACATGCCTCGTTCATCGAGGATTGTAGTATGTAAAAGCTTGTCCGCTGCATTGAGTGAAGAGAAATCACTGTTCATCAGTTGTTCCTCATACTGCGGATTCTCCCTCAGTCTCCGTGCTAGGCCACTCTCCACAACCTTCCAGAGATCGTCATCAGAAGTCTCATTCAGTAGAAAGACACCTACCTCATCTGTGACAGCGTAGGCCCGTGAACACCCGGTACACCTGACCTCAGTATGAACCATTCGCTCTTGAATCTCCTCGTCAATGCTCCATGCCAAGTCCCCATGACAGGCCGGACAGCACAGTAGCCCTTGGACGGTCTTCAACATCTTCGATGTCACCTATTTGGAATTCTGGATGAGCCCCTTGTCTTGCAGGGTTCAACAGCAGAACGATGGCTAATAGTGTTATTCTCTCTTCTACCGGCGTCTGCCGGTACAAAGTTTACATCGGCAGGGAGATGACGTTCCGTCATGCACCTGGAATGCTCTGATGGACTGATAGATGTGAATGAGTGGAGACTCATTCGAGGTGACAACAGATGAAGACGGCGGATATCTGCCGGGAATTGGTCGGTGCTGTTCGTAAGGATTTCTGGATCTTTGACATAGGAGGAACACTCTGGAAATCCCTGACCGGTCCTGAGCTCTATGATGACGCACTTGCACTCTATGGGCTTCTCCAGACATGCGGAAAGACGACCGCACTCTATTCGAACATATGCTTCATGTCGGTTCGAGAGATCACGGAAGCGATGAACAGGACCGGCTTCAAGATTACCCAAGATCTCGTCTTCACTGGTTCGTCAGTGACTGCGCAGTACATTAGCTCAGAGAAGGACGGGGCACGGTGTTTTGCAATTGGGGAGAGTGCAATGCATGAGGACCTTGTGGCTCAGGGTGCAGAGGTGGTGGTCAACCCTCCAGCAGACTTCGTTATCGTTGGTCTGAATCGAGGGCTCACGGTTCAGGAGGTCTCCTTTGCCGTGCGACTTGTGAGAGATGGGGCTCGGCTTCTATATATAGATGAGCGACCCATCTGTCAGACCAGATACCTCGGAAATGAGGAGATCACCATCGGTCCCAGAGCTCTAGTCGCAGCAATCGAGTTCTCTGCCGGTGTCAGAGCTGCAACGGTCTGTAAACCATCTCCTGACTCCTTCCGCAGACTGCTCCAGAAGACAGGGTTCTCGCCCGATGAAACGGTGATGGTTGGCAACCTGCTTGAGACCGACATCGCTGGGGCAAACGCCGCGGGAATCATGTCGATACTTATAGAGAGACCTGCAACTAGGAGCATAAACGAACCTTACAGGGATGTGATTATCCCCGATTTGGAACTAGGTTCTCTTGAGGAGCTTCTGCAACCTCTGGGAAATACCTTGAGAAAAGAGAATAGTGGTGATAGATGCTGATGAAGGTCCGGAACATAGCACAGCTCTGTCAACTGACCACTTACTGGAGCAGACTCTCCTGCTCTGAGTTTCAGATTGAGTGGGAGGTGATATGACATGGATAGTATGATTGCGCCCTGCGGCATCGACTGCGAGAAGTGTGACATTCGACTCTTGCCGTCCGATACATCGGCTGCCAAGAGAGTGATTGAGTGGTACCGGAGTATGGAGTGGATCGGTCCGGAGGAGGGAGTCAAAGAGGCTATGGAGAAGAAGATGTACTGCCGAGGTTGTCCGGGCGACCGTGAGATTCACTGGAGCCCAGACTGCCACATATTGAAGTGCTGTGTTGACCAGCATGGTCTGCGTCACTGCTCGGAGTGCGATGACTTCGTGTGCGACCATCTGACATCTTGGTCGCAAAAATCCGAGAAATACGCTAAGGCGGTTCAGTTGCTGAGAGAGATGAGAGATGCTGACTAGTCCTACCGGTCTACTCTCTTCTCCAATCGGTATCGCGCATCTGAAGGGGGGATCTGATGTGTTCATCAATGTCGACACAGAGCAGGTATCATCTCCGCACAGTAGCATCAGTCCCCCCTCTCACAGAGGACCTGTCCGAGTCTTGGGACGGCATCATAAGAAATGGCCACCGGAGTATGGTACCGTCACATGACGACTCAGGACATATATGCGCTGAGTACAGATTCTGTCATATGACGATGTTCGAGATTCTCTTGCGTCTGACTCATGACTGCCCTTTTGCCAATCTGTCACGGGACTTCTCCGACGTCAAGATGTTCCTCTGGTGCAATCGGCAATATGAGATCATGGAGTTCGTGACAAAGGAGGATGAGGACACCGAGCATCTCCTAAAGGCGGCGACAGAAATCGGAGTAACGATAGAACATTTCTCGGATTGTGGAAATATCCACGCGATCATTCAGGACTGCCAATGCAATGCTGAGAACTCTGTCACCGTCTTGTTTGACGCCTGTAATCTGCTTCAGATCAGCCCCGTGGTCTATATGGAGGGGTGGGAACACTATCGGCTTATAGCTTTCAAGCAGTCGGACGTAAGAGAGGTTATGCGTCTTCTAGATCAGCGAGACATCACGTATGAGATCCTCAGGAAGGTGCCCTTTGATGGATTCATAGCCAGTTCCCTCACCCTCACCGCTGATGCTCTGTTCTCTGAACTCACCGACAAGCAGATTGAGGCGCTCCTCACTGCCTACACGAACGGATACTATCAAATGCCACGAAGGGCAGACATTCAGACCATCTCCGAAAGGCGGAGAACAAGCTCATCGCTGCAATCGTTCCTTATCTCGAGCTCTTCCGGAAGGCTCCCGAATCGAAACGGGAGGAGATCAATCTCAGTCGGATCATCGAGTCCTTTCCTCGACTGGAAACATGAGTCAAGCCATACAAATTGGCTCAGGGGGGCCATCAGAGACCAAGTGTTCCTTGAGAAACATTGCGTTGAGTTTGCGGCTTACCCGGATGCTGTCATATGACGGTACAAAGTTTACTATCATTCCCACTGAGCTCGTCCATGCTGATGGATGATGGTGAAGACAGTCAATCGATGGGATTCTTGCAATGTGGCGCCAGTAGCAGTGAAACAGAGATGCAGGCAACGTCCAGTTGAACACTGCTTTCCCGCTCGGCCGTGTGACTATCCTGAATCTCACAGACATATACAGAAACGCTCGGAAGAAATCAAGACGCAGAAGGCACAGGCTCTTACCTGCTTCCGTGGTCTCAGTCTGAAGATGTGAGGAGACACACGGGTGGGATGGGTCATGCCGGCTCCGAGAAATGACCAGAGAAGCACGATTGTTGCCGGTCTGATTTGGCCAACAAGTCACGCGCTGTCTTCTCTGAAAGACCACAAGCTCCAGAGTATTGCCACAGTCTTCGTGTTGAGCCTGAGCCTTGCCATTCCTACGACTGTCTTCATCTGGACTTCGACAGGGATGACTCTTGCATCCCACGACTATTTTCAGGACAGCAGCTATCAGATTGCCCTGAGAGAATCAGGTTCTGAGCTGAACATCCAACATCTTCTCCAGGCTCAGGAGGCTGCGGAAGAGAGCATATTCGTGGAATCGACCGACCTCTCACCTACTACAATCGGCATAGTCAGGATGCCGCAAGATTCCGATTGGCACCATTATCGTGTGATGGACATGAACTATGCACAAGGGCTCAAAGACACCCGGGTCATCTTTGTTGACAGCAAATCTCTCGACTATTGGTCCAGAGAGTTCATCTGGGAGGGCGAGTTCTCCCTGAGTCTGGGAGAGGTCCTCGTCTCCAACGGGTTCGCATCCTTCTTCAATGAGGTGTACGGGATTCCGGTCCGCACAGGCATGGAGATGAGCTTTGACCTTCTGAGATTTGGAGGAGATCCAGCGGTGTCAAAAACTCCTGAGAAACTCGGCAAGCTTGACATAGACGGTTTGAGAGTTGCGGGCATTTTCGATATAAAACGACGCTCCATGCTTAGCGGGCTGTTCTCCTCAATCCATCGGAAGAATTGGGACCCCTTCGAAGAACCTGTGGAAGTCTTAGGCCTTACCGACGCAGTCATAATGCTACAAGATCAAGTGAGGGAGGCTAATCTCAACGAGATACGAGATAGAGGCTTCTTTCCGCCCAGAGTCTTCATCCGGACCTCAGAACAGAGTCTTCTTCGGGCGGGTGTAGAGAGTATGGGTGCCAACATCCGAAACATCATGACCTACATTGAGGAAGAATATCCAACCATTAACGCTCTCGGAGTCGCTGAGACAATGTTTCTCGATAGGATTATCGCAGCCTACTCCCAGAGTAGAATACTCACGGTTGCGGTAGTCCCTTTGCTGGTCATGAGTCTAGTGCTATCAGTCTTGACTTCAGACATCTCAGTCCGCAGGCGGAAGAGAGAGGTGAGCACCCTGAGAGCCAAGGGGGCCTCCTATAATCAGATATTGGCCACATTCCTGTGCGAGGCCTCAATACTATCCGTACTGACCTTCATTGTCGGTATCGCGCTCTCCGTAATCCTAGCACCGCTCATCGACTCCAGGATGGGCCTCTTGACATTTAATCCGACCGAGTATTTGATCTACTGGAGCAACCTCTCAGTGCCATGGCTCTCACTTGCGCTGGCAGGAGGGATATCGCTAGTACTTCCCACGACCTATCTTGTCCACGTTTCTCGCAACGTGGCAGTCTTCGAGATCGGTCAACCTATGACAATCGTCGAACACGGAGCGACCGAAGAGCACCATATCAAGCTCCAGTTGGGGATTCTTGTGACCTTGCTCACCATCGCAGTAGTCTTGCCGACGGCGCTCCTTCCTGCAGGAGTCATGGCTGTAGCTGGCGTGGCAGTGACTTCGGGAGCTCTGCTACTCACCGCTTATTATTCGGCTCAAGTCATCCGTTGCGCAGCTGCACTCGTCTTGGAGCGAATCAGCTTCCTCCTGGGAGAGAAGAGCCTCTATCTGAGTCGGAGTCTCAGGAGACGAAAAGGGCATCTCATTCCCCTGTTGGCGATCTTAAACCTAACACTCAGTGCGGCGACAATCGTGTTGGTACAGAGTGCAAGTTTGGATCAGAACATCAGATATGAATTGCAGCATGCGATAGGAGCGGATGTTCGCGTCCAAGTTCAACAGGGAGAACTCGAGTTCGAAAGGACACTGCTCGCTGTTCCCGGTGTCTATCAGGCAACTCCCATTTTTGAGGTTGCAGCATCTGCTGGCTCCAACTCATTCTTCCTCGAAGGTATCGTACCAGACGAGTTCCTCACAATCGCGAAGGTGCAACAGAGCGACTTCATTGATTCCTCTCCTGAGGAGGTCCTTACGGCGCTCTCTAACACTTGCAACGGAATTGTGGTCAGCTCTCATTACGCAGACACCTGGAATGTGAGTGTTGGCGAGGATATCGATGTCAGTCTTGACGTAATGGGTCAACTCATCACTCACCAATTCCAAATTGTGGGTGTGATGAGGAGTGCACCAGGACTAGGTATGGCAGCAACTGCGGACCTCCCTGTAGATGCATTCGTTTCGCTCTTGGGGTTCCAGGTAGGAAGAGGGGGGTTTGCGCTAGTAAATCAAGAGTTTCTTACCAGTATTGTGAGCAAGAGGTCCATAAATCTTTTCTTTGTGAGACTGGCACCTTTCGCCAATCACACGAGAGTTGTTTCTTATCTCGACAACCTGCCCGGGGTTGATGCCTGCTCAATCGAAACCCTCGACTGGGAGAAACTTGCCCCATCGGTGGCCCTTTTCCTGTCCGGCCTGCAGGGACTGAGTGAAGTCATGGTATACATGGCAATGGCGTTGAGCTTTGCCTGCATTCTCCTGTTTCTGACATCCGCAATCTATGAGAAACAGATGGAGTATGCTACCTTTCGAGCACTTGGAGGAACAAGAAGACACATCACGGCTCTAGTCTTCGGAGAGTTCGCAGGAAATATCATGTCATCCGCTGCGACAAGCATCATCATCGGATCCGTTTTTGGTTATGCCATGACGGTACTGACGTTTGGTCTTGCGCCGTTCAAACTGCTCCGTGCATACACGCTTGCGTTCCCTCTTGCTACGATTCTTCCCTTCCTGTTCATCGAGTTTCTCGTCATGGTCGTAATCTGTTACTTGGCTGCCCAAAAGGCGATGCTCGAAGAACCTGGTCTCATTCTGAGGAACCTATGAGGGGCGAGAGCGAATTCCCAGTAGGGGCTGAGATTTGATGCGTGGACGCCGGTACGGTACTGGGAACGGCGGGTTGGAGGCGTAGGGAGGATGTTCCCTTTGATGTGAGTGTTGAGCCCCTTCCCCTTGACACTCGATGGCTCACCTCACGTCTCTTTCAGCCATCTGGGTTGGTCTTGTGTTTCTCTCGGTATCACTCTGTGGCCTGTTGTGCTGAGAACAGAGGTGATCAGATACAGCGGGTCTTGAGATGAGAGGGAGAACTCTCAAGCGAACGCACACTGTAGACTAGGTCATGATGTTGGATGATGTGTGCCGATGGTGTGGCTGAATCACCTATCCTGGGGGTCTATCAAGTAGAGAAGCGGCATCGCGCTCGCCAAGATCCCCTCACGGAGAACCGAAACCCAGTTGTCCCCGGTCACATTGTTTCTGCTTGGAACCGCCACCCCAGTAGACGAGATACTCGAAACAGAACTGAGCGAACTCATGGCATCGCTGTATTGTATCTGACGACCGGCCGATACAGTCACATGCCGGCAGGACACTAAGAACCCTTCGCCCTGGATGTGACACTGGTCATGATTTCGTGACCCACTGAAAGGGTCTCTCTATCTCCGAGGGCAAACGGATGCGTGAGGGAGACTCCGTACATCTCTTCCGGCCTCGGTGCACCTAACATCGAGGCACCCGGAGGGAATGATTACCATGGCATGTACATTCTGTCACAAGCCTAGCAGGAATAGCAAGAGAGTGGAAGATACATGATTCAAGTGATTCGAGCTAACCCCACGCATGTTGAACTCATTGTACGCCACCGAGTCGAGCTGCTCCGAACCATGGGATGGGATAGTAACTCACTCGAGCTGACGGCTGCATCGGTTAGGGAGCACCTAGAAGAGAATTGGGATGATGGACCCATTTGCTTTCTGGCATACAAGGAGAAGGAAGTGGTGGGAGGCTGTGCTCTTGCATCGATGTGTACGCTACCAACGACCCAAGGGGCCGAATGGTGTGGATGCATACCTTCACAACCTGTTTGTAGAGCCCCACCGGAGAAGACAGGGGATCGCAAGCGAGATGATTCGTCAGGTCTTGGAAGAGTGCGCCAATATGGGTGTCGACAAAGTCTTCCTCCTGGCTGCAAATGCGACTTCTACTCTATACCGCCGCCTAGGGTTCAAGAGAAGGGGCGACCACTTTGTGCACCACCTCAATGGCAAGATGTGCCATGGTCACTCTTAGGTATGCTATGTAGATCCCAATCATGAGATCGCCTGAGTCAGGCGGTCTTTTGAAGCTCCTCGCGTATCCAATCGATGAAGCCGCTATTATATATCGAATCTCCATATCGGTCACAGGGCATGCCGGGACACTCGTGACACGCAACGCCCCGTTGAGTTGCACACTCCTGAATCTTACAAAACTCGATTCCCTCGGCAGCTCGCTTCTTTCCTTCTTCCCGACAGCCCAGACATTTTCCCTTTGTGAACACTACGCAGGAACCACAGTAGTGTCCACACGGAGCAAGTAGATTCTCATCCATGTTGTGCCATCTCCCTTGTTAGTAGTACATGCTAGGTGCAAGGGGACTATTCTACTTTCAGCCGTCGTGTGACTGTTGGTCGCCCCTCCTCTCGCCAACGGAGTCATTGCGCAGACCCCTACGCGGCCGATGTCCTCTCTGGAAATACTGCTTCTCTCCTCGTGCATGTTAGAACTCTTCCCCGCAACGATAGTACCTCTTTTCCTCGATGATGATTCTCTTAGAGAGAATGATAGTTGATGGTTCTTCACCTAGTTAGCTATGACCGAAGACACCTCGAGATTGCACCATCGCAATCTGGATCAGGACATCTTTCAGATAGCTGAGTGAAGGACAACGCAGAACCCAACCGTATTGCCTAGAGGGGACTACTGCACTATCCAGAAACAATCAGGTGAGCGGATTGCCCTAGGCTGGTGGGCTCGCTAGACTGTCACTTCCTCAGTTGGAGGAGAGTATAGAGCCAAGAAGATACCACAGAGAATGAAGCTCACACACACTAGTTGGTACACGATGGAACTCACAGGGTCTTGAAGTGTGAGTAGATGCACGAAGGCCACCATGATAGTTCCCAGAAGTCCCAGAGTTGCCAGGATCCAAGCAATGTCAATTCTATGCTGCTTTTCACTCATTGTAAATTCCTCAGCTCGAACCTAGGTTGTTCTAGATTCAGACAATGCTGGACTGAAAGAACACCGATAAAAGTCATCAGCCGTCATGTGACGGTACTTCCGGAGGAGTATCATAGGCACCATAATCCAACGTAATCCAGTCACCTCAGTTTGACCAGTCAGCCGCCAACTATCATGTGCAGGAATGCTTGTGCCTTCAGAGATGACATCAACGGCGAGGGACTCCGATGGAAGCCGGTCAGATATGTAAAACCCATACCGCAAGCGGCATCGTCCGTCACGGAATCATTTATATCCTATTATGAGATATTAGTCATGACGGGCTGTGGAACCATGCCCTACCTCCATGCACGCGCGCCTAACATCTGAGTTCTTGAGCAGCGCCACCACTGACCCTACGTTTGTCCGCTTAATCATCTACTCCCTCAGTAGGCCTAAAGGTTTCTAGGATCTTGGATATCCAACCGGTTACAACAGAAAGGTCGTAACCTGCATTCTTGCACTAGGATGATCGGCGGCAGCCCGCTTTCCATCATATCGCCGACGGAATCCATACTCTCACCACTGACCCAGCAGATGGTTCATCCTTTTTCCGAGCATCTATCGCCATCTGTCCGCCGTACTTCTCCACTATCTGTGATACGATGTGCAGTCCGACCCCACCATACCGTCTATCTGGGTCAAGCAACTCCTCCCGTCTTTGCGGGGGAATTCCCGGCCCGTTGTCCGCTATGGAGAGCTCGAATCCCGGCCCCAGCTGTTCAAGGCGCACATGCACTTCTCGTGATTCCCTGTCGTTGTGTTCGACTGCATTCTCCAGTAGATTCATGATGAGCCTATCGAGATAAGAGTCGGCCATAATAGTAGCGGAATCATCCGAGATCTCAACACTCACATTAGTATCTCGCCACTCTGCCCGAAGAGCCTCAGTGCATTCTCGCACGGCCTGACTCAACGATACCCTCCGCAGGGGCTCGGCCCCGATCCCTTTTATGCTCTGAGCCTTCGAAATGAGTCGAATGCATCTGTCCGTTGCCTCTTGTATCTGCTCAAGAGCAGAGTCCACCAGTCCTTGATCATCTTCGGCGGCATCAATGAGACCTGTTCCAAGACTGATACCCTGCATGGCGTTTCTGATATCATGGGTGAGGAGGTCCAAATAGAGTTCAGCTGTACTCCTGGCACGGGCAATCGGTGTGACATCAGTGAAACTCCAGACCCGTCCTATCATCTTACCCTCATGGAGCAGTGGCTGTGACGCGCGGTTGAACACGCGACCGTCTTTGAAATGAAGGACATCGACGGAGGAATCTGTGGAGCTCATCATATCGGCAATCCTTTGCTCAAACTCATCAGGATCGATCAGCTGCTCTCTCACATGGCTGATGAGCTCATAGTCGTTCGCATACTCCGCGATACTCCTCGGAATCTTCCAGAGATCAAGAAAGCGCTCATTGGTGTAGAGCACCTCCCTATCGTTACTCACCACCAGCAGTCCATCCCGTGTAGAGTTGAGGATTGCTTCGAGGAACACAGACTTCCTATTTATCTCCCATTGAAGACCATTGCGTTCCTCTCGAGTTCTCACCATTTCTATGCCATAAGAAAGGTCACGCGATAGCTCCTCTAGAACTGCGACCTCCTCCATCGCGAATGCACTCGGTTCGTGTGAGTAGATGCTGAGGAATCCTATCATGCTCCCTGCCACCTTCAATGGGAATATAGTGACCGACTCGAAACCGTGTTGCTTCATCACTCGCCCCCACCAATAACTAGGTCGGTGGTCCGACTCACGATGGACGAAGGGTTTTCCTTTCTTCAGTGCTAGTCCACAGGGGGTTTCGCCAGGGTCTCTGTCCATGACGCGTATGGTCTGTTTAACGAAACCGTAGTCCTTACCGTAGACACCCATTGGGGTTGCGGTCTGTCCCTGATTGTCACCCAAGTACCCAATCCAGGCCAGTGGGTATCCTCCATTCTCCACTACTACTCGACAGACATCATCCAAGAGTCTGTCTTCTTCCTGAGCCTTGAGCATGGTCTGGTTTCCCCGGCTTAGCACTCGATAGGCCCTGTCAAGCCGTTCGAGCTCCTCCAGAGTCCTTCGTAGATGTTCCTCGGTCTTCACATGTTCGGTGATCTCAGTGAAGATGGTCACGAACTCTCCCTTCTGAGGGCTGAAAGCGGTGACTGAATACCATCGGTCAAGCGGTTTAGAATACTGGTCAAAGGATATGCTCTTACCGGTCAGAGCCACCTCTCCGTATGTCCCGATCCAATCGAACTCGTCCTCCCTGATCCCTGGAATGCACTCACTCACACGTCGTCCCAGCACCTGTTTTCTCTTGAGTCCGGTCATGTCCTCGAAGGAACCATTCACCTCGAGAAACTCGTAGTCAATTGGTCGTCCCTCATCATCTGTGATGATTCTGTGTCGAGCGAAGGCATTCACCATGTTCTTGACGAGAGCAGCATAGCGGGGGCTAGTATCATAATGCCGATCTGCCTTCTCTTCGGGGTTCAATCCAGTCACGCCCTTGGGACCCAAGATGACCTACCCGAGTGCACCATGATACAATGTGTCTCTAAAGAATACATGGAGCATTTCGCTAACCCGGTCTCTAATCCCTAATCTGTCTACTAACAGACCTAACGATATAAACTAATTCGTGACATGACGCTGCGTATTTCTCATCAATCCCGCCAAACCACGCGGGTCTTTGATGTGGCCCGGTTTCACAAGCACTGAATACCGCGGCCATCGAATCATTGGTCGAAGAAGACCAAGCAATCCGTATCCCTATGTTACTCTACTGCAACGATCAGATATCGCCCCTCATTGTCTGCTAGTAAGGCAAGTTGTCATCTTCTGATTGGCAGGGTGATGAGGAATGTGGCACCCGATGATGCATGTCCCTCGACTAGTTCTATGTTCCCCCCAACTCCCTCGATGATCTGCCTCGAAAGATACAGCCCGAGTCCGGAGCCGGAGGTAGTCACGCCTCTCTCGAAGAGCCGACCCCTCACCTCATCAGCAATTCCAGGTCCATCATCAGACACGATGACCTCAAGCTCCCCATTTTTCATCGAGGCATCAATGATGACCTGTGGGTCGGCTCCGCCATATACAGCTGAGTTTCTCAGAAGATTGTCAAAGACGGCAGGGATAAGTCTGCTGTCCGGAATCTTGATGTTGCGAGCGGATTTGGCGACCTTCACACGAACTGAGAGATTCCTGTTGACTTCCTCCGCCCTTTTGGATACCAGAGACAAGAGGGTACACACATCCATATCTGCCACTCGAGCGGACTCGCCCAGTGTAGAAACCAGAGACAGGATTCTCTCACAGGTGGCCTCGATGGTGTCCACAATGTCCTGAAGTTCGCTGTCGTCCTCCGCGGTTATCATTCGAGCTAGATCCAGAGTGCTCAGGATGACGCCCAAGTCGTTGCGAACGTCGTGCCTGAGGAGCGAGGCGATGATACCCAGCTCTCGGTGCTGTTGCTCCTTGGCCCGCAGCATATCCTTTCTGTCAACGAAGGCTGCAATCTCGTCCGCGATTGTGTCCAGGAGCGTGATCTCTCCATCAAGGAAGCCGTCAGGGACAACCCTCGTTTCATCTGAGAGATAACACACCTGAACCACTCCCCGCTTGTTGCCTCGTATCATCACGTCGGACTTGATACAGAGGTCGGTTTCCATGAATCCCGTCGTAGCTGACTCCTTGTCGTCGATGATGACCCTCATCACCGCAAGATCTGGTGCCTGCCAACCCTCGGGGAGCATGTGCACCAGAGTGTCGAGAACCTCCAAGAGCGGCCGCTCTGGATCAGATAGGGTCCTTGAAGCGTGGCGGAGGCACACCATCTGATGGGCGATTCTCTCCAAGTGAGCCAATTCGCCGGCGATCTCTTCTTCACTAGTGTCGGATTCGTCAGAGTTCTGTTTCCTAGCCATGACTATCACTGCACGTACACGAATCGCCTGTGAGCTCAGCGCTTTCCGCACAGACTGTGGAGCCCAAGGTACCTAAATACTCCACTCTGGTGATCCCCGGATACCATATCCATACGTATGCCTCATGGTCTTCATCTAGATACTATGGTCTTTGCAGATGAATCGCGCGATGCGGAAGCCAGTCTTCTGCAGCTCATTCGAGCGAAACCCTGCGACTGATGGACTAGACCTAGATACCTCATGAGTTTGATATAGATATCGGTCCTTGGGGGAGTATGTCTGGTCCGAAAAGGTTCTCCGGCCAAGCGGATATCCGAGTGAGTCTTTGATGCAATGCTCAAGAAGTTGTCATTACGGTTGGAGGAGTAATCCTCTATGGCATATCTGCGAGGTGACCTTCTTGATAGTCTAATCTACCTTCTGCCAAGAGAGGATGGAGAATATGTCTGAAAAAGATGTTTCTTCTGGGCAGGATGCTCACGAAGGCATGGATGGCGTTTCTTCGTTCGCGACTCATCTGCTTGCATGCAACACCTAGAACATTATCAAGCAAACATCTCCCGCAACGTGTCTGCCAGCGGCGTGAAGATAGCGGAGAAGACTTATTATGATGATTTCTGCTCCACCTGGCCTTCGATAGAGGCCAACAAAGTCGCAGCGCGAACCGGCTTGGTCAGGAACCCAACGGCACCTGCATCTACTGCCTCATCTACGACAGAATCGTCTGCGCTGACGAAGAGAATCCTTGAATGGGGGTCCAGATGCTTAATCTCTCTTGTTGCCGTGATTCCATTCATCACCGGCATTCGATGGTCCATTAGAATGATGTCCGGTCGAGGGTTCATCTTCATGAACTCCTCGATGGCCTCTGCACCGTCACTGGCATGGCCAACAACTTGATGCCCTCCTATCGATAGAATCCGCTCTAGCACCTTGTGAAGAAATATATCATCGTCCACAATCATTATCCGAGCCATTATCATTCCTCCTGTATCTCAGTGCCCCGTTTGTGTCTAAGAAGCAATACAAAGTTCGCGCCCTTTGTGTGATCGTTCTCTATCCGGTCCTCGACCCGAATATATCCACCGTTGTTCTCGAGTATCTTCTTCGCCAGAGAAAGGCCTAACCCGAGACCCATGATGCTCTCACGACGATGCGACAACCTGCGGAATATGGCCTCCTTGTCATCGTCAGGGATACCCGGTCCGAAGTCCTTCACCTCGACCCTCAGGAATGGGGTGTGCTCCACCTCTTCGGTATCCACGATGACTCTCACTCTCTCACTATCATCGAATCTCATCGAATTATGGAACAGACTGTAGAAAACATCCTTGAGATACTCATCGCCAACGATGTAGTAGGCGCCTTCATCCACATTGATCTCAAGATCCAGCTCTTTTGACTGGAAGTCGCTCTTCACGGAGCTGGCGGCTTCTCGAAGGATCTTGGTGAATTCCCACTCTTTCTGGACTGGAGTGAGGGTATCTAGACGCGTGAGCTTGCGTACGTTTGAGATCAGGTTCGAAGCTCGGTCAACCTCGCTTAGTCCCTCACGGATAAAGCCCTCCATCCGCTTGGGAATGGAAGGATTGTACAGCAGGACCTCGAAGGTTGAGAGTATCTCTTGATTGATGTTAGTCAGATCATGCACCATCAGATCAACAAGAAACTCGATTCTCGCTCGCGACTCTCTCAGCTTCTCGCGGGTTCTCTTCCTGTCTGTGACATCACGGAAGAAGCCTGTGGCTGCCACAATCTGGTTTCCCTCCATTCGAGGAAAGAGATTCCCCTCCACATGGACCATATCGCCATGCTTGGTGACGAAAGTCGTCTGAACATTCGTTCGCGCTTGTCCCTTGAGAATCCCTGCAACAGTCTGTTGGTGCTTCTTCATCTCGCCTGGAAATATAATCTCCTTGAGTTCAAGCTGGTCAACTTCCGTATCATCATACCCCATGGTCTCAAGCCATGCTCTGTTGACGAACTCGAAGTGTCCATTGGGTTTCACGCTGTGAATGAGGTCATTGGTTCCTTCTATTAGGGATACCAATAGTTGTAGGTCTTCCATTCCGCCGTTGTTCCCCTTGTCGTTTAGTGCAAACAGGCTTTGGGCTCCTGCACATACAAGAAAACATCCTCAATAGTTTATAACGATATTTCATACGTAACAGTGGTTCCTACATGAATTCGGGGCGTGTACCTCTCGTTTCGCTCATGCCATCGCGAGGTGATGACGCAATACCACGAAAGCGATGAAGACGGAGAGAAGCAGGTATATAGGGACCTGGGATGTCATTCAAGAAGAGTCGCGCCTCTCCCGGCGACTTGAGTACAGCAGGCGGGTTCATGGAGGATGCGAGATAGACGGAGATAGTACATCTGGCTCACAGCAGGAGGGGGTGCCAATAGTGAGACTCAGGTGCGACGACACCCGTTTTTCACCAGACAGTCCTTGATATGCAACTTGCCTCCACTTCTTGAATTGCATGTTACGATGCGCGCAGAACCAGTCAAAGTGTAGTTGTAGAGAAACAAATACTTAGAGCGGCGGCAGCAACCCTTGATTACGTTCGGTCTCAGTTGTGCACTATGGTATATGCATATCTAGGTCTCGATGATCGCCCAGTGAGTCTTCTTTGGATAGGCAGTCCGCCATCTCTAGATGAGTCCTTCATTCAACTCGGAAACCCAATCTTCCTGACAGTGCCTTCGAGCGTAGTGCAGCAGGTCCTGTGCATCGCGTTTATTGAGCTTCGTAGAGAGTGAATCGACAAAACGTTCAGTGAGATATTCGAGTGCCTGAGAGGCCCAGTCAAGATCCTGCGGACTCAGAGATCCGTCTGCACTGCAGATCACACATAGGTCGACATCCACTCGAACTCTGGCGAGCCAAGGATGATGAGGAACCCCCTCATGAATCAACTGTCCAAGTATCCCCCGAAGTTCAGCACTCTGAAGCAACTCAGAACATGCCTGTGCGAGCCTAGTCAGGACGCATTCATTGACAAGGAGCAGCTTCTTTTCGATCGTGATTCTGCTCACGACACCCATGGAGATAAGGCGGCCAACTTCCTGAAGAACAGCATCTCTTTCACCATGCTGAATTCGGGCACTCAGTACGTCCAGACTGGTCCGACCATCGAGAGCTCCAAGTAGGCTTCGTGTGTCAGTGGCCAACCCAAGAGGATTCTCCGGATTCAGTGCCTTGGTGAGCGCGCCCTCTGAGAGCTCGAGGATGTCATTGGGTGACGGAACGTATTTGACATCTATCATGTCACGCCAGTACGCGTGCGAAAGAAGGTCCTTCGCCTTGTCCAGAGGGACTTCTGTTTCTTGAGATATCTGGCTCACAGACATGCCGTTCCTGAGGTACATGAGAGATTTGGTCAGGTGGTACGAATCTGAAGGACTTTCTAACGACACGAACAGGTCCTCAGGGCGTTTTCGCCTCCAATAGAGAACCGACTGCGCTGCTATCCGCTCTCTACTGAAGACTCTGCGCACGAACTGGTCGAACTGCTCGAAGACTCTACCTTCTAGACCATCTGCGTCCTTGAGAGCGCCGAACGTCTGCTCGAACTCCCTCACAATACTTCGCAATTGGCTTCTCAATCGGCCTGTTTCTCTGGATACGGCCAAGACACCCACAATCCACTTTCCTGTCTCGACAACAAACGTGCTATCTGCGCCATAGACCGTCTTCCACGTCGACTCCTCGGAACCAGCGAATTCTCCCAGAAAACTCCCCATGGCACCTACGAACCCCGAGAGCATCTGAGGGTCTAAGCCGCCCAGTTGGAATTCGTGCGAATACGGTGCAACGCCTGTGTGCTTGTTGAGGAGAAACAAGACTTTCTCGTTGGATGGGGGGTATCTCTCGTCTGGTTCTTCCACAGAGGAGTCCCCATGAAGGCCTCCCCTGATTCCGTCTTCGCTTGGTTGCTCATCCATTGGTCTTCACTCCAATCGAGGTTTAGACTAGACCCTTCCCCTCCAAGAGCCTCTTGATCCTCCTCAGTGTCATGGTGTGTAGCCCACGACGCTTTCTCATGCTCATCTCCATCACAAGTCTGCAGATGCTCTCCAGTACTCCCCGTTCAATAGTCATGATACCCATCAATTGAAGAAGAGAACTAAAAACGATATCGCCTCCTAATGGCGTAGTCTATATAGGTAGTTTGGGACTCTGAGAGGGGGGACATAGCATGGACTTGCCCATCGACAAACAGATTGCCGATGCGCTCATCGAGCTGGTATCGACCACTGGAGAGGACTATCAATACCCTGACGAGGCTCACCTGCTCCGCCACCATAAGGACCGATTCTACGAGCTGTACAAGACCAACGGCCTTATCGCGTCCCTGACCCACCGCATCCTGATGAACCGCGTGGTGGCTCACTACTTCGTTGTTGTCCTCCGCGACCTGAGGGAGCTCTGGCTGGAGGAGGAGGTTCAGCTGGCCTTTGCTGACGGCCTTCGAGGGGGCAACACCCTTCTGGTCGACGCTATCTCTTTCGTCCGTGAGTACCGGGAGCTCGACATCATCCGACAGGCCATAGCGTACAACATCGCCAGCTGTGAGAGTATCCTGTTCCAGGTTCACATCGTGTGTGCTGGGCTGGGGCTGTGTCACCATCCACAGATCAAGCGTGCCATCCTTGCACGGAGAGATGATATCCTCGAATCGATACGCAGGAACTGGCATCACGCAGCCCTGGTGGCATACGTCCCGTATCTTGCAGAGGATGAGGACTTCCATCGCGCCTTCGTGAGAGCAAAACCGAGGATCATCGAGAGTATCAGACAGGACAAGAGCCTCATCGATGCGGCCATCATGGTGAAGCGATTCGCATGGATACGAGAAGACCCTGCTGTGATTGAGGCACTCTGTGACAGGATTCGTGATGAGTCCAGGGACACCCCACACTCGATGCTTCGCACGCTGAGAGAACTCGACATGTTCTTAGAACATCCAGAGCTGCGGGCTGCACTGGACAGGTACAGCCCTGAGGAACGAGAGGTCATCCTCGGGCTGTAGTCAGACAACCCCATCACCAGCACCTCACGTTACCGACACACTGATGGTAGCACGACCAGCAGTGACCGACACAGGCACGCTTCGGATAGAGCTGACCCGCGCTCTTCCACTTGTGAGAGGGCTTGCCTGCGGTGTTGGCCGGGATGGGCTCGCAGATGTCTAGATTGAACACATCGATGAAGGGGTTTGACCCCTGGAATCGTAAAGGCTGTCCGAGGACTGAGTCTAGGTGCATAAGGTCAGCCTGCAGGTCCCAGAGCTCCGAATCGTCTCTGACGGCCACTGTGACCACTCTACAAACAGAACGACCACCGAACTCCTCGTACCTGTCGAGGTTGTGCAGGATACGGTTTCGGATGGCTGGCGGGTCGAGGATACTGACTGAGCCGTAGATGATGCTCTCATATCGGGCAAGTTCCGCAAGAAGCAGGTCGTCAGGTTCCTCCCAGAAGCGGGTGAGATGTACTACCGTGATGCCCCACTGGTCGAGGAAGTGGGTGACATCGCGGGGGAGGTTCCACGCGAAGGCAAGGGCTCCGACAACACCGCTGCGAACCCACTCATCTCCAAGCCGGTCAACATCTCTTGTGAGGGGGTCTTTCCTGAACTCCATGCGCTGGGGCTTATTGAAGAGGACGCGGAACCGTCGGGATGCGTCCTTTGCATAGCAGTCTCCGAAACACCCCCGGTTGTCATGGAGGACATCACCACGACACCCACGTACCACATCGATCAGGTTCCCGCCCGCGGTGATGTGTCACCGGCCGTACTCCTTCCAGTAGGGGGACTTCTCGGTCGTGATGGTCCCCGTGAGTCGGATGGGAATGACCTTGTACGTGTGCCACGTTCTGCGGTTTCGTTGCTCTTGGAAAGTAGGAGAAGAGACTGCGACGTCCTGTGCCCCTACTGATGCACCCAGAAACATGCCCTTCAGTCTATCCAGTGTCTAATACAGTCATACAAAATCGTCCATATGCTACATGAGGCCGGCCTTCATACGAGCTTAAAACCACCTGTCTGGATCAGGATTCAGTGATTGAGCGGCAATTAGCGACATACCAAGACCGGCCCACCGGGCTCGTGGACATACGGGTATAAGCTTGAGGACTTCTCATGGAGATGGACGCCCGACCACAAACGCGTGGAACAGCGACTGATAGTCGCCACCTACTGACGACAGTAAACTCTTTAAGACAACAGAGCAGTCAACGCTGACACGAACAATAGGAGAGATATGACATTGGCTCGTTATGAGTGCTTAGTTTGTGGCTGGGTGTACGACGAGGAAAAAGGTGACCCTGACTCGGGTGTCGAGCCGGGAACGAAATTTGAGGATATTCCTGATGATTGGGTCTGCCCTATGTGCGGCGCGGGAAAAGCTGATTTTGAAAAGATAGAGGATTGAGCAAACCTGGACTGAACTCTCTACCACAGGGCTCAGTCCATCTCTGCTTTTTCTTGGTCATCTTAAACTGATTAGTGGGCTGTGCATGCAATGGTCCGTCATTGGGACTTCTGGGATTTGCTGTAAGCGATAGTCTGAAACTAGAACAATACTACATCTGAGTCCTGTCATCAAAATCATATCATAGGCATGAAAGGGGCCAATTCTATTATGAACGAGAATCCGAATCATATTCTTGGCATTATGCGAGCGAGGTTCGCAACACCCGGGCAGGCACAAGACAATGCAATGAGTATGAAGGACTGCCCAAGACTCATACTATCGGGAACAACCAAGAATGTCTACTATGGTGTATTCGCGTTGCAAGATGATATGCGGGGGTTATTCACCTACCTAGAAGACAATCCGACTGCTCTGGGTGCAGATGCTGTAGAGCTCTCTTTCATCGATAAGCCTATTGAGGAGTTCCAAATGCCCATCCACTTGGAGGGTTCTGAAGAGGACATATCTCCCTGCGGCTCTGACTGCTCCAAGTGCTCTCTAAAATCAGAATTCAATTGCCCAGGATGCCCCGCAACCACATACTATGATACCCGAGGGCAGATGGAAGAATAGCAGATTCCTACAGTCCGTCCCTACTCAATCGGACATCTCGCATCCCTTGATAACTTCGGCAAAGCGTGCCCCCTCAAGCGTGACGATTTCTCTCGCCTCTGACGAGTGCTGAGAGTCTGGCCCTTTGTCACCCAGGCATATTCCCAGCTATTCTTCATTGGACTTTGGTGAACTCCTCATCGATAACGTCAGTCAGTCTTCTCGGACTGCAACGATATCCAGGTAGTAACCCACAACACTTAGAACACACGTGTAAGATACGCTCTGTAAACTGTTATATGACATAGAGCCCAATCTGTAACCACCTGATAACCTAGGAGTGAGAACCTCCCGAACAGAGGGACTTCAAGGGGTATATCGAATGAAGATCTTGCATGTCGACGATGAGGAGGACTTCCTTGAGATAGCAAAGGTGTTTCTCACAAAGGAAGATGAAAGATTCAACGTTACTTCTACAACTTCTGCAAGAGATGCACTTAATCTGCTCAGAGAAGAGGAATACGATATCGTGATCTCTGACTACGCCATGCCAGAGATGGACGGGCTTCAGCTACTGGAGATAATCCGAAGGGAGACCGATATCCCATTCATTCTGTTAACTGGGAAGGGGCGAGAGGAAGTTGCAATAAGAGCGCTGAATCTGGGAGCTGACCGATACATGCAGAAGAGCCACGATGTACAGACGCAGTATCAGATGCTTGCAAGAGTGATAGTGCAAGAGGCTAATCGTTACCAAGCAGAAAGAGAGCAGAGAAAAGCCGAACTCAAGCTTGCCGAATCTGAGAGAGAAAAGGCCGCGATTCTCGACAGTTCCCCGTTTCACATCCTGCTACAAGACTTGGATCACAGAATCATTTGGGCTAATAGGTCGGCGGCAGAATCTGTTGGTGAAACTGCTGAACGGTTGCAAGGTAAAAGGTGCTACGAGATCTGGGCTGACCGTGAAACACCGTGTGAAGTCTGTCCCGTTCGGAAATCGCGGATAGAAGGAAAGCCAGAGAGCGGAGAGAGAGAAACACCCGATGGGAGGTGGTGGTTGGTCGCCGGTGCTCCAGTCAAAGACGAGAACGGCATTACTGTGGGAGCTGTAGAAATCACTCTTGACACAACCGAACAGAAACAGACGGAGAGGCGCAGGGAGTTCCTTCATTCTTTGCTCACTCATGATGTAGGTAATAGTATTCAGGTCGTTCAGGCCGCTCTTGAGATCCTCAAGAACACAGACCTGACAGCAGAACAATCCGAAATCCTCAACAAGGCCCTGATTGGACTCGAACGCCAGCAAGATATCATCGAAAGAGTAAGACTGTTACGGGATGTCGAACGAGAGAAGGATCTCGAATCCATCGATATTGTCCCCGTTGTTCGATCCGTGATTTCGGAGAGCAACCTACGACAGTTTGGCGAAGGAATGAGTGTAAGGACAAGTCTTCCAGAACAAGAACTGATGGTTCAGGGAGGAAAACTCCTGAAACCCCTATTGAGTAATCTAATAGAGAACTCACTCGAGCATTCTGACGGCACCGAAATCAGACTCACTGCACAGACTCATGAGAGTAACATCATAATCACCTTACAGGATGATGGAAAGGGCATTCCTCAGGGCATTATTGAAGACATCCTCAACAGTGGCTTCGAACCGGAAACACGTGGTTCGCCCGGGTTAGGCCTCTTCCTTGTTAAGGAGATCGTCAGAAGTTATGGTGGCAGAATCGAGATTCGAAACTCAGAGATGGGAGGAACGAGGATAGATATACATCTGCGCAAGGCTGGTTCATGATTTGCAGTACGCCTATGCCTGACGTGACTCACCGTTCATTGTAAGCTGGACAAACCTCGACACCGGAGTCTTGTCCGTCCAGAAACGGCAGTGGAACTTCACTCCGTGAGGTCAACACAGCGGTGCCAGATGAACTATGAACTAGTCTTGTACCGAGGTACACAAGCACCCCAAGAAATGTCTAGCTTTGTCTAGGTTTTTTGTAGCTGCAATCTACCCGTCAATGAGGTTGACAGAGGTTTATTAAATCATAAGGACATTCAGACTCGTCGAGAAACTGCCTCAGTCAAGGGCGTCCACACGAAGGAGCGTTCACATGAACAACCTAAGAGATGGAGTTCAGATAGGTTTGAGCATCTCAAGGTGTCGAAGCTTAGGGTACCTCATAATCTGTTTAACGATGTCAAACACCATTTTGGGAAGCACACTTGCCTATCTGGATTCCTACTCTCTGGTGACGTGGCACTCAAGCACAAATGTTGGGCCAGCTTCAGCTGTGATAACTGGTAGCGAGGGACTCAAGCACATCAACGAAATCCGTGCTATACCAGGAGTTACGAAGGCTGCATACCTACACAGTGCCTGGGCCATGATATACGCATATCCCCTTCATCACAACAGAACTCCTTCGAGCGGCTTCTTAGTATCTGGAGATCCATTGGATCCAGAGTTGAATACTACGACTCGGGCTGCCTGTCTCGGTCCAGATTTTACCGAAATGTTCGGGAGCATCATGAATCTCACAACTGGGAGATATCCAGAAAATGCCAGCGAAATAGCAGTTGTTGACTGGGTTGCAGACCGCTATCATGTGGGCCCCGGAGACATTGTAGAATACGTGTTCCAACAGGAGGCAACAAAGCGCATTCTTGAGCTAGTAGGAGTGTACCGTCTGGGAGCAACGGACAACCAGGTATCATACTACTACACCTCAGCCTATGCTGTCGTACCTTTCGAGCTCATTGGAGATCGTGGGAGAGAAGACTACGTGTATCTCGATGTAGAACGGGAGCATATCAGTGCCTTTTGGCCCTCCAGAAGCCTACATTACCTCCAAGAGATTGATGAGAGCATCCGACAACTGGACCCAAGATACTCGGAGAGGCATGTTACCGGGTTCTTCGTGGATAATCTGCTGCTAAAGGGAATCGAAAGCTATTCAAACTGGCTCAATTCTGCTCGGTTAACACAGCTCATCCGAATCCAGAGCTTTCTCTTTGTGGGAGTTCTTGTTATGATTCAGGGGCTGCTTATCTTCATGAAGCACCATAACAGGAGAATCAAAACACTGGAATCACGAGGTGCCTCTTCTCGTCAGATCATGGGGCTGGCTTACAAGGAGGTTCTGACCATTGCAGTCATTGCAATTGTGCCTTCGATTGGCCTGAGCATCTTGTTTGACGAAATCGGTTTGATGATAGGAAGCTTGGCGCAGAGAGGAGCCCTCGAAATTCAGCTCGGCATACTCGTTTCCTTGGATTCAATCTTTGCTCTTATTCTCTACGGAGTGATCGCCCCCTGTGTAGTCTTGGGAGCCTTCTTGATACCCCCTTTCCTTGCAGGTAAATCTGATTCTTCCAATTCAGGGATTTCTAGAATTCCGATGAACCTAAAGCGTGTTCAATGGGATGTAGCCCTTGTTGTCTGTTCATTTCTGCTTGTCGTAGGAATATCACAGGCACCGACAGCAATCAAGTCATCATTGATAGCTACACTGATAATCCGTATTGCTCCGTATGTAGCGGTGGTAGCGCTCGGGGATCTTGTCACAAAGGAATTGGGAAGGCCTCTGAGCAAGATATCCTCTTTCCTAAGAGGTAGAGGTCTTGCGTCGAAGCGAATTGTCGGTATCAGAAGTGTCCAGACCCAGAAGATACAGGCTGCACTTGCAATTCTTATACTCATGCTTTCAACGAGTCTGATTTGGAACAACGCAATTCTTGATACAACTCTTGACCAAACGATTCTAAACCAAACCCGTTTTGCAATCGGGGGAGATATTGCATTCAGCCTCAGGAAGTCGCAATCGAACCTATGGGATGATATTCTTGCCGTTTCGGAGAATCATCCGGATATTCAGTCAGCCTCTCTCATTAGCGTCTATGGATTATCCTTGTCAACCGAGCTACAGGAGAAGCTCGAATTTGTCGCTGTTGATCCGCTGGACTATGCATACACTGGATATGACGCTCAGGGAATCGGCCTCGAATCCTCTTACCTCATGGACTACCTCGAGGAGCTTCATACGATTCTCAACGGCGCAGTGCTAACTCAGGACATTGCCGCGTCATACGGCGTATATGAAGGAGATACACTGAATGCATTTAGAAGGAACGGGTCTTTGATTGAAACCCTGACATTTGTCATTTTGGGGGTAGTAAGCGAACTACCTGACTCTATGGTCTCGGTTCATGGATACCACCCTCCAATCAAGAATCAATACTCGGGTAGGATTGGACGGGGCAGGATTTGGATCAACCGGGCATTGGCTCAGAGTCAGCTCGGATCCGGGGATATCAGCAATGGTTACATATGTGCTCGAACCGAAGATACTGCCAACGGAAGTGCAGCTCGTCGAAACATAATAGAGAACACGGGTTCTGCAGCCGATGCGATCAGCGGGTCTGCAGCGGCATTTGAGATCGTGAAAGAGCATACTGAGAGTGAAAGATACATGTTGGACCGCTCAGTTCATACAATGCTCTCTGTTCTTACATTCATTCTGATTCCTATTACACTGGTCACATACACCGTATCTACTCGACAACAAAGGATAAGAGAAACAGCTCTTCTGAAATCGCTGGGAGCAGGGAAACGAGAGGTTCTAGGATACAATCTGACTCAGATGCTGACCCTCTCATTCTACTCCAGCATGCTCTTGTTGATTACAACGCCAATCATGATCAGTAATGGGATTGAGCTGCTAATTCTGTCCTCAGGTATTGCATTGACCTCATTTCCATATCCGATTATTCTCGTTATTCCTTGGTCAATTCTACTGGGTATGTTGTTTGCGGTGTTCATGACTGCCACTGTCGTAGCTCTTGCGCTCTCAGCTTTCGAGATGAATATGCCCCTATCGACGATTGCACATCTTGCTTGGGATGAAACACAACAGAAAGGGAGGCTCTTCTAGATATTCTTAGTGCAGCGCCTACAATCTGACGCTACCCAGACATTGGTCACACTCCTAGTATTCTCCCTATCTTCAGGCGTTCTGGCCGGTATTCTCTTCTATACAGACAGCACCGGCCCGTATGTTTTGGATGAACTAGCTAATAGTACCCCCATCCATATGAAGATACAATTCACGAACACCTTCTATTCTCAAGGAGATGGCTCGACCACAGAAATCATGGATTTCTTGGCGAATCAAGATCAGATAGCTGCATCAGAGCATGTACTGACCATTGATGGCCACTACGACTATCTGTGGTTTTCTCCCTACAGAAGATACGTACATCTCGGAGTTGCGGATAGTTTTCTTGAAACGTATGCTGACTGTATCCAGCTTTCTCCAGAGAGCCTAGAACTGACAGAAGGCGGCTGTTATGTTGATGAAAGCATATTCACGGAAGCAGGCCTTAGAATTGGCGATCCATACAATGTCACAGTGGTTGAACCGAGAAGCCAATGGGGTGATACACATTATATCATAAGGACGCTAGAAGTACGAGGGAGTTTCGAGTCAACCAACCTATGGGGGAGATACAAACAGGGTGAAGATTCAATACCAATCTTGAGGGCAATTATGACGAAGAGTACTCTTCAAACGGAATTCGGCCTCATTGGCTACGGAGTTCGTAACGCATTGAGTCACCGAATCTGGGTAAAAATGCAACCCTCCTTTCTTCAAAATTCAGATACGGCTGAGGCAGAAGAGCAAATCGACACTCTCAGAAAGACCATTGCCCAGAACATTGCACCCCATGCGAGCATTACAGAACTGGCTGCCCTCAGTGTTGTACGCGGCTATGCATCATGGCGCTCGAGTATGATTGCCATAGCGATTGCCTTTACGATCCCGAGTTTCGTTATGGGCATCATTCTAGTGAACTACACAAGTGAACTAGTTTCTGACAAACGCCGCAATGAAGTCGGGATGCTACGTATGAGAGGTGCCTCCAGCAGGGCCGCAGCCGCTTGGGTTCTGGACATCTCTCTCCTCACAGGTTTCTTGGGAGCAGCGGGGGCAGTAGCCATAGGTTTCTTGGCGGCCCTTCTCTCCGGCAATATGAGGGGTTTCTTGGTATTCAGTACAAGTGCATTCTCTGTGGTATTGCAGCCGCAAGCAGTCTTGTTCGTGTTCGGCTTCTCCTTCTGCATGGGACTCTTTGCGTCGGTCTTATCTATTATCCGGGTTCTTCTGTTGTCTCCATCTGAAACCCATAGGGAGGTACATGAGGACAAGACCGAAACTGAGGAAACCTACGCACCTATCATCGAAATAGCAATTGCTGGCATATCAAGTGTAGTGGTCATGATGTTACTTCCGTATATGGGTGCTTATGCTGCCTCCTCTCGGAGCCCATTCACCTCTTTCATGACAGTGGTCGCATTCGGAGCTTTCATCATATCCCTGACGAAGTTTCTAGCCCGTCCTACGGCACATCTCAAGTCCTCATTAATGAGAAAGATTGCCGACCCAAGACGCGTCGGAGGAACCAGTGTCATGGGGGGCTATTCAAGAATGAAGCCGAAGACCGAGGCTTTGGGTGTGATGTTTATCGCCCTCGTATTCATGACTGCGATGTTTTCTGCGATTGTATCGGATACTGGTTCCAATCACGTGAGGAATCTTCTTGCCTTTGACGTTGGGGCAGACATTCTGATGGAACTCAACCCATCCATGGAGAACAGCACTGAGGACCTAGGAGATGCGCTTCAGGCCATTGCTGGTGTTGAACATGTGAGCGGAATGCTCATCGAGAAGGCGAGAGTGTCATATCTCACAATCGGCCCCTATGCTACCGTGGTACACGATCGTCAGATTTCCGTATACGGGGTGCAACCGGACGAATGGGCCTCAGCCGCCTTCTTCTTGCCTTGTTTTGCTGAAGGGCAGAATCCTGAAGAGGCCGTGTCCGCGATGGCTGACAACTGGACACACGTGCTCTCATCCTTCCGCCCGGTTATAGGATATGATGTAGAAGAGGATGTCAGCTATGCCCCTGTGTACGGAAACGAAGTAACCCTGAGGTTGTTGAAGCAGGGAATAGGAACGCAGTTCAATGTAACAATCATCGATATTCTGTCTGAGGACTCAACTGAGGACAGCCCCACCTATCTGCCAGGTGCGCCTGAAGAGGACGAGTTCATACTGCTCAACATGAATCTTCTCCATGATAGGCTTAACACTTCGCGGGTGGATAAATTCTACTTGCGGTTGGCTCCTGATGCAAATCATACGGCTGTCATCAGTGAGCTTTGGGAAGTAGGGGGTCATAATATTCTAACAATTGAATCTACCATGAGCCAGCAACAGGCAATCGTTGATTCAAGAAGCGCTTGTACAATACACGGGGTCTTCTCCCTCAATGTCATCTTCACCATCATCTATCTCTCCATCGGAATGGCACTCATCGCTGTGCAAAAGAATGAATCACTGAGGAAGCATTTCTCTGTGGTTCGTGCACTTGGCTCAGAAACTGAGTCTGTGCAACAGGCTCTTCTGCTTGACAGCTTTCTCAGCATAGCAATTGCCGCAGCCATCGGTATTCCATTGGGCTTGTTATTGAGCCTTCTAATCCTAGGAACACCGCTCAGTCATACTGGTGTATCCGGATCGGTGAACTGGCAAAGACTACCCATGGCTCTTAGCATCCCACATCTCACACTATCCATCATTATAGCTCTGAGCTTCATCGCACCGCTAGTCCTCACCCATGTAGTAACCAAACACTATCTTAGAGCACAACTTGCAGACGGGCTGAGGACAGCTGGCTAGAACTTCGATTGCTGCGGTGAGGTCATGAGGCTGCGCTCAAATGGAATAATGCATATGAAGCGTTCAGATCTAATCAAATCTCATCGATATACAGCTCCTTCATCAGTCCATGAACCCCTGGAAACAGAACAGAAACCACGAAGAGAAAGGTTCTGCCAATCCACCACATGATATGACTGCTTCGCGGGTTCTAATCTGGCCGCTCTATGATTCGTAGGACCCAGATGACAGGAATCGCAAGCGTTGCCTTCTTGAATGCTACCGTACTTGGTTCTGCCCAGACCCAAAGCGAACTGAAACCACCATCAACTACAAGGACTACTTCGCGGATCAACGAGGACATACCAGACGAGAGGAAGAGAACAGATTGCGCAACCTCATCAGGTCTTTCAAATCGCCCAAGTGGATAGCCCTTGACCCTTCTGGCACGGACCTCTTCGAGCTCCCCTGCCAACCCTTAACGCGCTCCAGCATTGGAGTGTCTATGGCTCCGGGACAAATGCAATTCACTGTTTCAATCTCCTGCGAGGAGGATTGACTCTTTGATGCCCGTTGAATCAATCTGCTGGTCAGGGGCAACTGGGTCGTTGGGTGCCTCCCGTTGTGACAGCAACCCACTCCTTAGTAGTCATTACTTCTGTAAAGAGTGACCTAGCAACCCACAGTGATTCCGTGAAGGAGGCGACTCCAAGTTACGTCCAAGTACTAAACTCGTATGGGATGCCTTTCGATTTCATCAGCTGTATGAAAGCTGTCACTGCCTTAGAGTTGCCACCATATACTTCTTCCATCAGGGAAAGAAGCACCCGGTCCTTATGCTCGTCCTTCACAACAACCCAGTACTCATAGTCGGAGTCTCCGAAGTACTCTTCAGGCGCTTTTCCAATGTCCTGACCGGACATGACCAAGTCGCCTTGATTATTGACCTCGGCATCAATGAAGACTGATGTTTCGCCTCGGCTCTCGAAGATTTTAACCCGTATACCAGAATCATCCAATAAGCACACCTCGTCAGACCGAATACCTGAGGATTTCTCTCAGCAGGATTTATCATTTATAGACTGCGCTCTTCGCTCCAAGTTGTTTCCTCAAGATGCGATGAATCAGAAGAAGACCTGAGTTTCTCGAGGCTTCTGAGAGGCGTTTCGCGCCATGATGATTCGATGCATCGACTCTCGCAGAAGAGAAAGATGATCTACGAGTCTCTCAGTACATAGATGCTCACGATATCTCAGGTTCTGCTACCTCTTCATCATAAGGAGAGATTTCGTGCAGTCGAGAATGATATCTCTGACAACTTCGATGCGCTCGTTGAACAGCTCGAGTACTTCCTCGTGGGACACCGAATCCTGCATCCCCGCCCCGTAGTTAGTAATCAAGCAGATGGTCGCGTAGTCCATGCCCAACTCCCGTGCCAGAAACGCCTCAGGTGCAGAAGTCATTCCCAGAATATGCCCTCCTAGTATGCGTGCCATCTTCACTTCTGCGGCGGTTTCAAACCGAGGACCATTGTTGCAGACGTACGTACCCACTGAATGGTAGATGATGTCATCATGTTCGGCAAGGGCATCAAGAAGTGCCTGTCTGACCTCTCCCTCGTAGGGATAACTCACATCCGTATGCTGTACCGTCTTGAACTCAGCCGGTATCTTCTCATCGGAGTCTCCAACGAAGAAGGTTGACACCCTACCGACCGTAGAGTCTATGAGTTGATCGGGCACAACAATGTCACCCGGTTTCATCTCGGTGCGGCAACTACCCACGGCATTGGTCGCCACAACGTGCGTGATGTCAAGGTCACGAAGAGCGTACACATTCGCCCGATAGTTCACGAGGTGGGGAGGTACTGAGTGCTCCCTACCATGCCGGGGCAAGAAGAAGACTGTTTCATCATTTACCTGAAACTCCGTGACAGGGCTGCTCTCTCCATAGGGAGTAGTTCTCTTCCCTGTTTCTCCTTCAAAGAAACGATAGAATCCGGACCCGCCGATAATTGCAGCTCGCATACGCATTCAGTCCCAGTCTAACATAAAAAACCAGAGCATTGTCACAACAACGCAGACGACCGCGCTCCGGCTAGGAGTGGTTCAGACCCAGTGTATCAAGAATGAATGCGTAGTTGAATGCGTAGTCTTTCATGTAGTCATACCGGCCACTTGAGCTGAAGTGCCCTATTTCCATCTTGGTCTTAAGCAACAGCCTATTCCGGTCGGTCTTCATGCGACGAAGTCTTGCAGTCCATTTCGCGGGCTCCCAGTACTGCACGCGGGGGTCATTGTAGCCTGCTGTAATCAGTATGGGCGGGTAGTCCTTCCTTTCCACGTTGTCGTAGGGAGAATAACACATCATCCATTCGAACTGCTCCTCGATGCGTGGATCACCCCACTCCGTATACTCGAAGGTGGTAAGGGGAATTGTGTCGTCAAGCATCGTGTTGATCACGTCAACGAAGGGTACCGACGCCACAACGCATCCGAAGAGGTCGGGACGGATATTTGTGATAGCGCCCATCAGTAAGCCCCCTGCACTACCACCCCAGACACAGAGCCTATCGCTTCTTGTGTAGCCCTCCGAAATAAGGTACTCTGCACATGTGATGAAATCAGTGAAAGTGTTCATCTTGTGTTGTAGTTTACCCTGATGGTACCATCTCTTTCCGAACTCGCCACCGCCCCGAATGTGCGCAATGGCGAAGATCATCCCCCGCTCCAAGAGGCTCAGTCGTTTATGATCAAAGCTAGGGTCCATGCCATAGCCATAAGAGCCGTAGCCATACAGGAGCAGTGCAGAACTCCCGTCCAGTGGAGTGTCCTTGCGATACGCCAATGAGATTGGTATTTTGGAACCATCAGAAGCGCTAGCATATCTTCTCTCGGCGGTATACTGAGATGGATCGAAGCCCCTAATCTCATGTACTTTTTTCGTTTCAAGCTCCCGCGTGACCATGTTATAATCATAGGATGTCTGTGGCGTGACAAGCGAGCTGAAGTAGAACCTCAGTGTTTCAGTGTCGTATTCAGGATTTCCGAAGTAGAAGACTTGGGAGAAACGTGCAAGAGATAGACTGATGTCGTAGATATCCTCTTGGAGTTGAATATCATGTGCATCTCCGGATGATAGATTGTGTACGGTGAGTGAGGCATATCCCTCACTTCTCGATAAGATGACTAGGTGCTCACGAAAAACAACAAGCTCGGGCATCCTTGCTACGAACATTCTCTCTCTGACCGATTGCCAGCTGTCTTCTCCAACGCTTTCGACTGAAGTCTTCATCAATCGGAAAGAGATTGCGTCTTCATGATCAGTAAGAAAATAGAAGCTCCCTTCATGATGCTCCACAACAAACTCTGACTCTAGCTTTCTTGAGAACAAAGTGAAGAGCTTCTGCTTATCGTCCTCCAGATCAAGATATCTTACTTCCACGGTCTCTGAAGGGAAATTTACCGAGTAGATGAAGAGATATGTTTCGTCAGCTGCCTTTCTCAGACGGACGCTAAAGCGGGTGTCATCCTCCTCAAAGATTCGTCCATCCTGCTCTTGTTCAGTTCTTAGCAAATGGCGTGAAACTGCGTAATCCCTGTGGATATCATCAAGCTCGGTGTAGAATAGTGCAGAATCGTCCTCAGCCCATTCAAGTTGGGCACCAATGCGATCTAATCGGTCAACAATCTCACCAGTCAGTAGAGAAACGACATGCGCCTCATAGGTCTCATCGCCTGAGAAGTCCACTGTATACGCAAGGAGGGTCTGGTCATTGCTGATCTTCAAAGATCCGATATTGAGATATTTCTGACTCTCTGCAAGGGCGTTCTCATCTAAGATGACCTGCTCCGGGGCCTCAAGAGAGCCCTCCTTCCTACAATGCACCTTGTAGTTCTTGCCTCTTATCTGCCTGTAGTAATAGTAGTAATCTCCATATCTGATTGGAGCACTCTGGTCGTCCTCTCTGATACGTGCCTTCATCTCTTCAAAAAGTTCCTGTTGAAGCTCTTCTGTCCCTCTCATCATCTTCAGGGTGTACTCGTTCTCTGCACTGAGATACTCGAGAACGTCCTCTGAATCCTTGTTTCTCAACCAGAAGTAATCGTCCTTGAGAACTCTATTGTGTATCTCTGTTTCATGAGGCTCCTTCTTAGCAGCGGGAGGGGTCGGCATGATACCTCGCTCTGTGCTCAGTCAGATAAACATTTGCAGATACCTACCCCGAATCTCCGAGTCCACGAACGATCTCAACTATATCTTCACGCATGGCCGTCATCCGTATAGAACTGCCCTGTACCGGATCCTCTATGACTATGTTGTAGTAGTTGTAGGGCCCATCATCATGGGATAGTTTGGTACTCATGAAATCCGCAGGGGCAAAACCTCGAAGATTCGCCAACGGAATCTCATATTCGACTATGCCGCCCCTCACTTCAAGCAGGCGCTCTGAAGTCAGGAAGTACTTCGTCCTCTTCCTTCCTATCATCTGACCGAAGAAGTAGAGAATCATGATCCCCACGCCTATGAGAACAGTCGCCCCAATCTGATCTCCCAAGAATAGAACAATGGGATAGGCGAAAAAGACGGAGGCCAAGGGGAGGCAAACGCTACAGAAGATGAGGGTGAACTCGACCCCCGCCTTCTGGCTCCATTCCACGGTTTCACCCTCATTCAGGCCCTTCTCAGGCGGGTCGAACTCTCGCCATTTGTACGAAGACATAGCAAAACCTTCCTGCTCATGACGCAATTTGCCATTTGAGTGTTCCCTCAGCTGGCGTTCGTTTGGAAATCACATGGGATTCAGTCCTAGACTTGCCGGTAGTGGTTCATCGATCCAGAATCTGCCCCATCATCACCATGTCATGGTAGTTTCCGTCATCTCCAAAGAATGCCTCTCGTTTCCGGCCTTCCTCTTGGAACCCGAGCTTTTGGTAGAGGTGGATTGCTACATGGTTCTCTGCGACTACCTCCAATGACAGGCGGTGAATACCCGCCTCCTCCGCTAGCCTGATACATCGCTCTGTCATGACTGTTCCCAGCCCAACACCTTGGAAGTCTTGATGCACCTGGATTCCAAGCTCTGCACAGTTCTTGTATCGGTGATGACCGTACATGAAGACAACGGACTGTCCTATGATCTTCTCATCCGAAACCGCAACAATCGCAATGACCTGTTCTTCCTGAGACAGCCACATCTCAATACGTTGTCGAGTGATGGGTGCCATTGTCCAGCGTTTTGCATCCTCTGATAGTGATGAGAACAGATTGTAGAGGCCCTCCGCGTCTTTCCGTGTTCGCTGTCGAAGAAGGACTGTCCGACCATCCTCCAGAGAAACGCTTTGTGGTTTCATAGCCTAATCCATGGCGTGCATCCTTCATAATACTATGGCCAAATGTTCTTGACCGCAGGAGTCCGAATCCTCAGTTTGATATAGTAGAATGGAAGCTGACTCACCAGAGGCTATCGGCCATGAACTGGGACTTCATCGACACTCACTGCCACATTGAGCAGGATGAGTTCTCTGATGACCGTGAGGAAGTCATCAAGCGCGCGCTCGGATTCCGGATTGCTATGATTACTTCGGCGATAAGTCCCAAAACCTGGGATACGGCCCTTAGGCTCTCACACTCACATGATGGGGTCTTTGCTTCAATCGGCCTAGACCCCACACAGTTCGAGCCCTATGACGCGGCAATGGAGTACATCCGGCAACACGCGGAGGAGATTACTGCAGTCGGTGAAGTGGGACTGGATCACTTCATCATACGCAACCATGTCCAGAGAGGGTTACAAGAACACGTGTTCCAAGAGTTCATCAGCTTGGCAGATGAACTGCAAAAACCGATTCAGGTTCATTCGAGGTCAGCCGGGAAAAAAGCGCTCGAAGTATTGGAGCAAGCCAACGCCACCCGAGTGCATATGCATGCCTTTGACGGACGTGCTGGTTACGCCAGAGAAGCATCACGCGAGCTCGGCTACTACTTCTCAGTTCCCAATTCGGTTGTTAGGTCCAGGCAGAAGCAGAAGCTTGTAAGGGCTACCGAAATTGAGCATCTGTTGCTCGAAACGGACAGTCCTGTTCTTGGGGCTGAGAAAGGACAACGAAATGAACCAAGCAATGTGCCCTTGGTCTTAGACGAGATAGCTTCTATTCTCAAGAGAGGTAGAGAAGAACTGCGAGAGATCATCCGTGAGAACACGTTGAGACTCTATCCAGAAATCGAATAGATTGGGTCTTCGTTACTCTCAGGTACAAACCTTTCTTGACTTGACCGAGTAGAGCATAGCGAATAGCGAGCTGAACCAGAATGGAAGAGGGCCTACACAGACTCAGACACGCCCTATCTCATGTAATGGCTCAAGCTGTCCTGAAGATGTTCCCTGACGCCAAGATAGGAATCGGACCGGCATAGCGGACGGCTTCTACTACGATCTCCTTCGTCCTCGCAGTCAGCGACTTCATTGAAGCGCTGTGCAGTCTGGAATCTATCTCCGGCACTTCAGTCTTGGCTTCTAGCATATCTCTTCACGACGACTAGGCCCCCTAGGATGATCAACACAACCAGAGCAATTGCTGGAAACGGGTCGTATCCTGGCGGCTCGTAAATGTTCTGCACAAGTTCGGTAAGGACGTACTTCTCACTGAAACTCGTCATATTCAGTTCCCAACGTGCAGTAGTTAGGTCCAGTACATCGAGAGTACTAGTGCTAGCAGGGGGCTCAAAACTGATGTTTCTGAACACGGTTGTGTTGAATACCGAGAGAACTATTGTCTGGAATGCCGAGTGATTCCAAGGCAGGGAATCGCTTGCAGCGAGTCCCAGATTCAGGATATCTCCAGTAGCCGAGATTTGAAATGACACTGCAACAAACAGAGCAACAGAGGTTGTGTTGACCAAGGTAACATTGAGAATGTGATAGACTGATGAATACCGCGCCCAGGTGTCGTACCGGCCTAGGAGCTCAGTTGACTGATAGAGAATGGCGGTGCAGTTCTCCTCTTCACCATCAATCCAATTGTCTAACGAGAAAGAATGGACAGTCATAGATCCCGTCATTGCATGGGCGAGTATGATAGTAGCATTATAATTCCGAGAGTTTCGCAGGTCGAATCTGTAAATGCCGTGAACCGCGTAGCTGTAGTTTGAGTTCGAGATGTTAGTCATGACAGCTGAAGCGTTGAGGCGGGCCTTATCCATAGTGATGTCACTCATCAGGGGAGACACAAATCCGCTTGTACAATCAACAGGAAACGGTGGTGCTACAACCTCGGGAATTCCCTGTATCATGATAGAAGCCAATAGCATCAAGAACACGAGGACAGCAGATCTGATTGGTCTTGACTCTTGCACAGGAATGCCCTCACTACGTAATGGTTACCAGCGCCAATAATTGTTTCTCTTGATATGATTGCAGGGCAAAATCTTAGAATCTCTCAACAAAGACAACAGATTATAGGTAGACAGCATCTAGTATAGAGCATGGATATGATTCGTTGGCTACACGAAACAGCAAATAGAGGAATCCTCTTGGCCGCTCTAGGGGCAACAATCATATTCTCGATGATAATGATGCTATTCTTACTCCCGCAATTCCTCTCAATCTCGGGAGGCCTGCTACCCTTGGACATGAGGCTTGCGTACTCCCCGGAGGATGCAAACCTCCTCTTTGCGGCCCTAGGCGATGACGGGGTTTTTGTGTATCGACTTTTCCAGCTCTGCGATACCGGTTTCCCAATCAGTCTGGCAATCACCCTCTCCTCATGCATCGCGTTGGTCAATAGACGGGTTCTCGCACCCGACCACAGGCTTCGCGTGGCAATAGTTCTACCCTTCATTGCAGCGGCCTTCGATTACACCGAGAATGTCCTCGTCTGGTCCCAACTCAATGCCTATCAGTCTACGTCGCCACAGGTTCTTCTTCTGGCATCCGTCATGAGTTCCATCAAGCTGACTCTTCTCTTTCTCTCCATAGCGCTTGCGCTGATATGGACAGTGGTCTATGGGATGAAACGGAGAGAGTCCTAGTTACCCTCTCGCTCATAAGGGGAGAATCTTTCAGACTCAAGAGATAAATGGGCATGATTCTGTACACAGAGAGCAAGGAGATTGCCTTGACCGATTTGAAGACCAAGATCAGTAAGGTCACCGTTCTTCTCGATGGTGCCCTCCTCACGAGAACAGGAAGCAAGCAGCTCGAGTCCGGGTCGCGCAGGATTTGGATTCGGGGTGTAACTATCGACGCGGGTCGCGAGAGCTTCAGGGTCACTGGGAAGGGACCGGCTACTATCACCAACTACGATGTCGTTAAACAGACTAGACTTGTCACGGCTGAGGATGATGTATCAGATGACAGGAAGAGTCTGCGTGAACTTGAGAAGAAGCTACAGGAGCTAGATGATACCATCGAAACAAATCAAGGTCGCATGAACGGAGTAAACGGGGTCTTGGATGACTTCTCGGAAACATTTGGACGGACCTTTGCAGGTGGAGAAGTCGCAGTCGACAGACTCGCGGAAATGGACAGCACCTCAATGTCAATGATAAAGCAGATCAAAGAAAGACTGGCAGCCCTGTCCAAGGAGAGAAAGGATATTGTCGATCAGATCGAAGTCTTAAGACACCAAATGGCGGAGAAATCGGGAACCCGACTCATAAAGGAAACCTTCGACATTCAAGTGAGTCTTGAGGTAGAGAAGACATCGGAAATCCTGCTCAATGTGGACTACCAGTGTTCGTCTGCATCTTGGAGACCGCAGTACGACATTGACCTTGATAAGAAGTCTGCCAAGATGCGGCGGATTGCCCTTGTGAGGAACCACACCCAAGAGGATTGGAAAGAAGTAGAGATGGTGGTTTCAAGCGCACAGGCTAGGCCTGTGGAGGCCATCGAGGGAAGACCGCTGATTCTCAGAGAGTTCGTTCCGAGGCCAGCGATGGCCATGACAGGAGGAGGAGCAAGATTCATGGCCAAAGAGGCGGCCCCTCCAAGCGCGAAGCTTGCAGCTGCACCGCCTCCTCCACCCGCCCCCGAAATGGAGATTGATGAGGCGGAGTTTGAAGAAGTTGAGGGAGGTATAGCCAGATACGAGATTCCATCTCTTGTCACGGTTGAGTCAGGACGGATGAGGCCGGTAGACCTTATTTCAGAAGACCTGGAGTCGAAGACTCTACATTACTGGTATCCTGACGGAATGGCTGATGTCGTAGCCGAGAATGAAGTGACCAACGGTGACAGTGTTCTCATGGCTGGCAAAGCGAAGATCTATGCAGAGGGCGAATATGTAGGTGAAACAACGATCCCATTCACATCTCCACGGGAGAAGAGGACCCTTGGTACTCGCATTGCCCATGATGTCAAGGCCGATAAGAAACTGGTTGACAAGACCATCTACAAGGCGGGTCTAACGAGGGGAAAGCTGAGGAGAGGATACAAGTATAGATTGACCATTGAGAATCTGGCAAAGGCTCCTATTGAGATAGAGGTCATTGACAGAATCCCCCATAGCAACGAGCCAGAACTTCAGGTAAAATCAGACGTAGAGAAGCTCGGACCAGACAAGCAGGAGTTGGGAGTTATCACATGGAATCTAGAGATCCCAACTAAGGACAAGCATACAATCGAATACGGGTACGAGGTTGAATGGAAACGAGGCACAGCGGTCTACCCACCACTACCGTAGGATGTGAGAGAGATGAGCACAGAAATTGATGCACCAATAGAAAAAGTGACCGTCTTCGTCGATGGGGCGAGAATAACAAGAAGAGGTACTGCAAAGGTGAAGCCTGGAGAGCAACACATCCTGCTCGGCGGTATCACACGTCATGCTCAAGAAGACAGCTTTCGTGTAAAAGGCAAGGGTAAAGCAAGCATCAGGGGGATAGATATCAGGACGAAGAAGGAAGTCTTCGAGCCCGAGGGTGATCTGGAGAAGCTGAGGAAGAAGCTTGAGGATCTCGAAGAAGAGAGACTGGACATCAGCGAACAGATCTCCATCCAAGAACGCAGAGTGGAACGCCTACGGATGGTCGTGGACAGCTTCTCTGCCGAATTTGGGAATCGCTATGCTTTCGGAGACAGTGAGATTGGTGCGATATCGACATTGGACGAGAAGAGCACAGGCATGATAATAGAAGCACAGGCGAAGATACGCGAACTAAAACTGAAGCTCGAGGGGGTAGATGCCAAGATTGCAGAGGTCAAAGCGGCACTGTCGAAGATCGAGGGGGAGCGAAGAGTTGAATCAAAGAAAGAAATTACTGTAGATCTGGATGTCAAGGAGGAGTGCGAAGTTGCTCTAGAGGTGACTTATCAGATAGGAGAGGCTCGATGGCTACCTCAATACGACATCGATCTGATGGGCGATAAGAGCGCAATGAAGAGGTTGGCAATAGTCTGGAACTACAGCTCTGAGGACTGGAGAGATGTAGAACTCACGGTTTCGACAGCCTCGGCTAGGCCAGTCACTAGAGTGAAACCGAGTCCGTATTACATCAGTACTACAGATCCACAGAGGGTATATGAAGAGAGAAGAAGGGTAGAGCGCGATTTGGGCGACCTGAAACTTCCTTCTGGAAGGCTAGCTGACGGAGCAGCTATCGACGAGATGATTGGTCGTCTCGAAGAGATGACTACTGCCACAGCACGGGCTGCAGAAACTGCGGGCGGAGGCATGGTATTCAATGTTCAAGGTGCTGTGACAATACCGGCAGACACGGACCAACATCCGATAACACTACTTGAAGAGGAATTCAGCAGCCAAGAGGTCTACTACTGGAATGCATATGCAATGGACTCTTTCATTGTTCAGAATCGGATCACCAACGGCGACTCGTTGATTCTTCCAGGAAAAGTGAAGGTGTATTCCAACGGGAACTTCCTGAGCGAGACAGCCACGACGACAATAGCCCCAAGGGAGGAGTTCTATCTTGGCGCAAGAAACGCATACGACATGAAAGCTGAGAAGAAGATGCTCAAGAAAGAAACGGAGAAAGCAGGCCTCACAAGAGGAAAGAAGCGTCGTGAGTACAAGTATGGTTTGGAGATACAAAGTTTCGCCAAAAGAGATGTCACAATGCGTGTCATTGACAGGGTTCCACATAGCGACTCGGAGAAGATATCCGTGGAACTCGAAGATTTCACTCACGAGTACAAGACTATGGAACTGGGCGTCATCGAGTGGGAACTTGATATCAAGCCAGATGAGGAAATCAGAATCGAATACACCTACTCTGTTGAGTGGGAAAAGGAGATCGAAATCAGACCACCTCTCCCCTGATCATCTAGTAGTCGGCCATCATGCTGATGAGTACAGCCATCCGTTTGGTTGCGTTTACGAGATTAGCAGTGAGGATTGTTTCATTGGGTGAGTGGGCTCTGGATTCGAAATCACCACAGCCAATGGATACCATCGGGGCCAAACCGTCAAAGAGATAGAGTGGACCTGAACCTGGGCTTGTTGGCTGGATTACCAGCTTGTGCCCATAGACAGCCTCATTCGCCCGAGATACAATCTCTACAAAGGGATGATCAACTGGAGTCTTGGCAGCTGGATAGCCATCATGCCATGCTATCTTGACATCACTGAAGTCATGATTATCGAGATGAGCCCTCAGGCCCTTCAGAACAACATCAGGGTCCATTCCCTCAACGAGTCTGAAGTCGAGCTTGGCGGTGGCCTTGGCAGGTAGTACAGTCTTCGACCCCTCACCTTGGTAGCCGGTGTCAATCCCACAGATGTTGCAGGTTGGCCCATTGTAGTATGCCTCCTTGAGGGTGTCACCCTCCAGACCCAGAATGAAGGAGTCGATACCGTAGTGCTTCTTGACATCCTCTTCCCGCATCTCAATCAGAGACAGAGCCTGTTGCTCTGCATCAGTCAGAGGCTTGAGGTCATCATAGAAGCCATCAATCATGATTCGTTCATCTACCCCCTTCAGAGAGCACAGTGCCCAGACGAGCTGATACGCGGCTGATGGAAGTACACATCCCAATGAGGAGTGTGCATCGTGCGAAAGTGCCTCAACCTCAAGCTGAACATAGAGAATTCCCTTGAGACCCAACCATGCCTCCTGTTTCCCATCGATGCCCGACCCACCGAACTCCCAGATTCCGCCGTCAGCCTTGAGCCACTCACGATTACCCTCCACGAACTCGTGTAGATGAGGGCTGCTGATCTCCTCCTCGCCCTCAACGACGAACTTCAGGTTGACAGGAATCTGTGTGTCAGTCTCTTGGAACGCCTTAACAGCCCAAATCCGAGTCACTAGGTCTCCCTTGTTATCAGCCACACCTCGACCGTAGATGCGGTCGCCCCGAACGGACATTTCGAATGGAGGCGATTCCCACAGCTCGAAGGGCTCAGCCGGCTGGACGTCGTAGTGGTCGTAAAAAAGCAGCGTCCGCTCCGCCCCCACATCTATTTCTCCAGTCACAACGGGACAGCCTGAGGTCTCGTGTATATCGGTCTTGAAACCCGCCTTGCGTAGCATCTCCTCAACAACCTGAGCTGTTTCATCCATGTGTTCTCCTTTGGCAGCCACCGAGGGCAGCTTGATCAAACGGCTGAGGTCCCGCATGGAGGAATCACGATAATCATCTATGAACGGAAGAAGGTCTTCGGTCATGGCTCTTCATCGTAAGCACATTGCCGTACTATCTGAAATAGCCACCGATTGTGAAATCGGGCACGGATTGGCTCGAGATAGAATGAGATATAGCAAGACAAGATGTTGCGCAACAATTATAGCAGAGCAAAAACGTGGTTAGTCCAACCAAAGCAGGTGTGACAATTAATGACTGTACGTGTGGCTATCAACGGATTTGGACGAATCGGTCGGGGCTTTCTCCGTGCCGCATTCGATATGAAGGAGTTTGAAGTTGTGGCTTTGAATGACCTCACAGACGAGAAGACCCTCGCACATCTTTTCAAGTATGACACCGTCATGGGGCCCTTTGAAGGAGAGGTATCTCATGAGAAGGGAAACATCATCGTCAATGGAAAGAAGTTCAAGGTTCTGTCGGAAAGAGATCCGGCAAATCTTCCATGGAAAGAGATGAACATCGATATTGTGATTGAGTCAACTGGATTCTTCAGGAAACCAGAGGACGCCAAGAAGCATCTCGATGCAGGAGCAAAGAAGGTTCTTCTCAGTGCCCCATGCAAAGGGCCGATGTTCACTGTAGTATTAGGTGTCAACGATGAGGACTATGACTCCGAGAAGCATCATCTTATCTCAAACGCATCTTGCACTACAAACTGTCTGGCCCCCTTGGTAAAAGTGCTCGATGAGGCATTTGGGATAGAATGCGGACTCATGACAACAATTCACGCAGTCACGAATGATCAGGTTATGCTTGATGGGCCTCATAAGGATCTCAGGAGAGCACGGGCGGCATGCTGGAATATCGTCCCGACAACAACAGGCGCGGCAGCGGCTATTGGCTTAGTCTATCCAAAGGCTGATGGAAAGCTGGATGGTATGGCTATGCGAGTTCCAGTGATGGATGGATCTATTGTGGATTTGACTGTCACCGTGAAGAAGGAAGCCACTGTTGAGTCAGTGAATGAGGCCTTCAAGAATGCAGCAGCAAAGGGTTCATTGGCCCCCTATCTCGATTATGTGGATGAACCGCTCGTATCCTCCGATTTCATCGGAAACCCACACTCGTGCAGCTTTGATGCGCTGTCGACGAATGTCAAAGACAATCTAGTAAAGGTTCTTGGGTGGTACGACAACGAGGCAGGATATGCCCACAGACTGGCCGACCTAGCGGCTATTGTTGCTAAGAAGCTTTAGCTTAAGAAGGAACACAGGTCGTATCGGGGGTGAAGAAACACTCCGCTGTTTCTCTCCCTACGGCCTATCATCTCCAGAATAGAGCGAAATCGCAGGGCTCTAAACCCATTTGTAACGGTTGACTTTTGCTCAAACAAATCACTCGATAAACTTATCTCAGAGTAATGAGTATATCTATGCATGGCGTATCGCCAGAGAAGCGAAACCAACGCGTGGTTCAACGGACTCACCTGTGCACCGTTCCTAGTCATCATTTTGCTTGTTTCATTCTGGTTTAGTTCCGACCCGTGGCTTGAACCGTTTGCTATCGTGATACTCCCACTCATCATCATGTTTGGACTCATTGACATGTGGATACCGTCAAGGGTGCTTCATCGGTGGTATTTGCAGATCGATGATGATGGTGTCCTCTACAACATATTCGGGTGGAAGCGATTCTTTGGATGGGATGAGATCGTCGAGCTGGAGGCGGCCAAACACCCAGCCTTTACGGGCGATTACAACGATATGCTCATCTTAAGAACGCAAGAGTCAACACTCTCGTTCCACCTCCCAGACTTTGGATTGCACAAGAGTATAGAAACCACGGAGTTCATAGAGAGTGTGATGCAGTATAGGAATGGAGATCGCTCGTAGTCGCCCGAGTATATCGGTATTTCAAGCAATCAACCAAGTATGCACTAGGTGAGGGATGGCTCTTCACACAAACACTAACACTTTTGACAGAGAGAGTATTGACTCTGAAGCGGAGAATCACAAATGATAGCAATCAAGGGTGGCACAATTCTCTGTCCAGTGAACGGAGAGATACAAGACGGAATAGTCATTATCGACAAAGGGAAGATCACTGCCATAGGAAAAGATCTAGAGATCCCTGAAGGTGCAGAGGTCATTGATGCATCTGACAAGTATGTTGTGCCCGGATTTGTTGATGCCCATACTCACCAAGGGCTCTTCGATGGCTCAATTGGTTGGGCTGGAATGGATGGCAATGAGGCCACAGAGCCTGTCACACCAGAGATGAGAGGCATAGACAGTTTCTATCCCTTTGAACCGTCTCTTAAGGAAGCCGTCAGGGGAGGCGTGACCTGCATCAACACGGGGCCTGGTTCCGCAAATGTGATCTCGGGGGAGGCCTTTGTGATCAAGCCAACTGGAGCATCAGTTGTAGACGAGATGGTGGTCCTCTCACCCTCGGGCCTGAAGGTTGCCTTCGGCGAGAATCCAAAACGGGTCTACGGTGAGCAGAAGAAGACACCATCGACAAGGATGGGGGTAGCTGCAACACTCAGGAAGACCCTCACAAAAGCTCAGAACTATTTGAATGAATGGACCACATTTGGAAAGAAGGTCAAAGAGGCCAAAGAGAAGGGCGAGGTCCCTCCGAAGCCGCCAGAGAAAGATCTCGGGCTTGAGACCATTGCGAAGGTCCTGAAGCGAGAGATACCAATACATGCTCATGCCCACAGGGCCGATGACATAGCTACCGTGATTCGCATTGCGAAGGAGTTCAATCTCAGAGTGGTGATCATACACTGCACTGAGGGCCACAAGATTGCAGACTTCATCGCAGAGGCAGGAGTACCAGCAGTGGTCGGACCCACGATGTATTGGGTCTCGAAGCCGGAGACCAGAGAGAGGTCGTTCAAGACTGCGGTTGTATTGCATGAGGCCGGTGTGAAAGTAGCACTTCAGACCGACTCGCTGACCCCCATGATCCATTTCCAGTTGCTTCCCATGTACGCAATCAAGTTTGGAATGCCAAAAGAGGAGGCCTTCAAGGCTGTAACCGTGAATCCAGCTGAGATGTTGGGTCTCGAGGATAGAGTTGGATCGTTAGAGCCAGGCAAGGACGCTGATGTTGTCATCTGGTCAGGGGATCCCTTCACCTTCTACAGCAAACCTGAGAAGGTCTTCATCAACGGAGAAGAGATACCGATAGAAGAGGAATAGAAGTCACCGAAGCATCTCTGTGACACTGGAGAGGTCTTCATCCTTACGGGCGTGCAGCTCTGCACCCAATCGAAGAAGGCTAAACGCTAGAATGAGAGCGAGCATATTGAAGACCATGTTAATCCATGAGATTGGCTGAGCTCGCCCAAAGACGAACTCGGCGGACAACCCACCGATAACTGGTCCAAGAGCGGCACCTGCATTCTGAGCGCCATTGACCAACCCCATTGCACGACCACGTTGTCTGTCACTTGACAGCAGGGCGGCAAGGCCATATGCGGCCGTGCTGGCCAACGGATAGATGGGAAGCGCGTATAGGATAGTGGCCACAAGTGGATCTTGAGCCAATGCGAACCCCACAGCGAATAGCGAGTAAGATAGATATGCAATGACCATGACTCTAACTGGCCCTTTCCTGTCAACCAACTTTCCAATATACCCAGTAACAATGACAGCAAGGGCAGTCGCTGTTGAGTTTGCAAGTCCAACGTATGCTGTCATACCACCGAGTTCGTCGACTATCATTATCGCCATCACATACGATATAGAGTTGATTCCGATTGCGCTGAAGGCAGCGGCCAGAACCAACCGCACCATCCCGGGTGTCGAAAGGAGTTGCTTCATGCCTATGCGGTCCTCTTTGTATTGGGGCACGACCTCCAAGTCTTTGACGTACAGTACACAACCAATCGTCGCAACAATGCACAGAGTCGCTGAGAATCTGTAAAGAACAAACATGCCAATAACGTCGTACAGCAGACCACTCAGGATTGCACCAAAGAACCAGCCGGCCGATTGGGCAACCAGGAAGAATCCAAGACGCTCGCCTTTGTTTTTGATGCCTATTGTCAGATACGCTTGTCCCACAGGAAGTGCCGCGGCGGAGAATGCAGCACCGACAAGGGCAATGATGAAGTATTGGACCACATTTGTGACAAAGGAGTACAAGGCGAAGGTCGCCGCATAGCCCACGAAACCCAGGATCATGAATGGCTTTCGACGGCCCATGTTGTCGGACAGAGAGCCCCAGACGTTGACGGCAGCCATGGTAACCAAGGCAGGAGCAGCCCAGACCAGCGTAAGCAGGAGAAAGGATGATACCCCCAGTTCGTGCTTCACAAAGAATGTCACGAACTGCCACGATATTGCTTGTCCCATGGATTGCAGCGCATAGGTGAGATAGACTGCATACACAGAACGCTGTCCGGCTGACATCGTTAGCTCTCTAGCACGGGCACACTCGAGTAGATTTTAATCCTATTGGTCATACAGGCTGTTTCGCCAAAGCACTCCAGACCTCGAATAGAAGTAGGGCGCTTGGAAGACATCATAACAAGCGTAAGACGGTTCGAGTATATGAGATGGACCAGTAGGTTCGGGCCACTTCATCCCAGAACCGCAATCCCTGTGGCTGCTGTAATGCGTTCGTCACAGGATATAATTGGCTATACGGCAACGAGTAAGCTATGTCAGAGCAAGAGAACATCATTCTCAAGGTCGAGAACCTTCGTGCATATTACACATCCAAGAGGGGCATTGTGAGAGCTGTAGAGGATGTGTCATTCTACATTCGAAAGGGAGAAACCATAGGGCTCTTCGGCGAATCTGGGGCAGGCAAGACCTCAGTGGCCCTCTCGATTCTCGGAATATTCGACCAGGTCTCCCGATACTATGCCTCGCTTGCCTCTGACAAGAGGCACAAAGAGCTCTGGGAGATAAGAGATGAGGCCAGAAAGAAAGGTCTGACGTCCAAAGACATGGGCGAGACGCTCCCTGGTGTTGAGGGGCGTATCTGGTTCAAGGGGGAGAATCTCGTTGGAATGGATGAAAAGGAATACAGGAAAATCAGGGGATACGACATCACCTACATTCCCCAGGGCACCAGACAGGCGATGAACCCATACACGCCAATCGATATCCAGACCGCCGAGAGCCTGATTGTCCACGACGAAGACAATCTGCTCCCGGAGCGGTACATCTTGCGACGTGTCCTTGAGGTTCTTGACCTCGTGGAGCTCCCCGCGGTTGACACACGCAAGAAACAGAAACCGAGCGAGTTCAGTGTCGGTGAAGATCAGCGCATACTCATCGCAATGGCACTCATCACGAATCCAGATCTCCTTATCATGGATGAGCCAACTACAGCGGTCGATGTAGGTGTGCAGCGCCGTATCCTCGAGGCTATCGACTTGGTGAAGAAGAACCTCGACATCGGTATCCTGCTCATCAGCAATGATCAGGGAGTTATTGCCGAGATGTCCGATAGGGTTGCAGTGATGACAGGTGGGCGTATTGTAGAGTTTGGCGATGCCGAACGCGTGCTAAAGCATCCCGGTCATCCCTTCACTCGCGCCTTCGTCATGAGCAATCCGACTATGGAGATAATGCGTCGAATCAGGGACAAGGGACTTGTACTGCGCGGAATACCCGGAGAGCCACCGGACATGGCAGACCCGCCGTCAGGCTGCATCTTCCATCCAAGATGCGAGTACTGCATCGATATCTGCAAAAAGAAGGTTCCAGAGTATCGCGAGGTGGATGATGACTACTGGATCTTCTGTCATCGATACGAGGAACTGCCGGAGTTCTAAGAAGGTTACGAGCGAAGGCTTGGCGAGGCAAGAACACGTCTTCTTCCTAATTGCTTATTACTCATACACCCAAGTCTAGACTGGTTTTTGAAATGGGAAAAGACTTCGAAACGATTCCTCTGCAAGATGCAGTCAAAGCAACACAAGGCGCTCTCTCACGAGTAGCACTCCTCCATATAGCCTTCTCAAGAGTCTCGGTGGACGAATTCGGAGAAGAGAAGGGAAAGAACCTGATCGCGAAAGCGATAATTGAATATGGTCACAGAGTGGCAGACAGAGTGAACAAGGGACACCCCGATCTTACCGAGCTGGGGCTCTATGATGCCAATGGAGAAGATGAACAGGGGAGGCTCTTCTCGAAAGGTTGTACTTTCGCTAAGGTCTTCGAGGAAGAGAACGCACTAGATGTTGGCCATATGTACTGCTACGTGGACGCTGCAAAGTTCATGGCATTCGACGAAGATGCCAAAATGATACACCTGACGTGTCAGGCGGCGGGCGATGATACTTGCACCTTCGATATCGTTCCGACGACTGAGGAAGAACGGGAGGCATTCAGGAAGCGGACCAATTCGTGGCGAAAAGTCGACCCGAGGCTCTACGACTTCGGGAGGTAGAGTGAGGGGAGCAGATTAACTGGTTAGCTAATCAGCAGGTGATTCTTCAGTTTGTTCGAGGCTCTCGGTCATCAAATGCACGCAATCGAGAATCCACTCCTGAGCCTCCTGTTTCTGCTCAGAGTCAACCGTCCATATCCATCCACGAAACATGTGGCGGTCAACAACCCCATCATCAATGGGGTCTACAAGGGGACCAAGATAGTTACTTCGGATGTGTGACTCAAGGCGACCATAGGCTCTCCTAGCCCATCCAAGAATAAACACCGCGACAGTCCTATCTCGGAGTTCAGCCGCATGCTCCTTGACGAAGTCTTGAACCACATCCAATGGACCTTCGAAGTATATCGGACTGCCAATGACGATTAGGTCTGCCGCTAGACTTGCCACATTATCAGGTTTGGAGACCTCAACGGTGTGACCAGCAGACACCAGAGCCTCAATCATCCAACCCACAATGGTCTCAGTAGAACCTCTCCTTGATTCATAGACGAACAGAACTCGCAACGCGGACCATCACTTCCAGGACTCGTCCAATAAGTCCCCAATAATCTCTGTCGAGGCGTCAACCGCCGCGTTCCACGAAGCGTCATCTACCTCAAGAGATGGTGCGCCCATCATATGCCGCATCTTAGCAATCTGACCTGCATGATAGATGCCGTGCTGGAAAGTCCTCAGGACACACCAAGAAATCGAGGGGCCTCGCTCTGCTGTGGGGGGCACAACTCGAAGCTCCTCTTCAGAGCAGGTACGAATCATTTCGACCATCGCTTCGGACACTTCCTTTAGGTGGTTTACCACCGCATTGAAACCTCCAGTGCTGAGCGGGGGAAGGAGGTCATTGCCATTCTTGTGGAACCAGTAGGTCTCCGAGTTGCCAATGTGTCGCAAGACAGAGAGTATGTCAGGAAATCGTTGCTCATCAGAAACCTTCTCCTCGACCAGATCTGGAGACAGGTCTCCGATGATACGGTACAGATGGGTACGTTGCCTCTCGTGTGCGTCAATGAGTCTCTTACGAAACCAATTCTGTGTCTCCATATCTGATTCTTCTCCTCTAGTCCTTGCTGAAATCATCCTTAGTCAGCTGAACCAGGTTGTATTTCCTGCTTCCAAGCCCCATCTTCTCGGCGTGGGCAAACTGGATCTCGGCACGGTCTACGGGCTCGTCGACATTCGTGCTCCTTGCACTGAGCGCGTGGGCAAACTTGCACTCGCCACATTCAAGGTCACCAACAAGGGAATCGGGGTTTGCGGGAGCCTCGTTAATCTTGTCCTGAGTTGCCTGATCGACTGCGAGGGGGTCGCGCGAACCGAGAATACCGATATCGTGAACCAGCAAGGGAGCCCCAACCCCCCAACAATCACACAGGTCACTGATATCAATAGCCAGATTGATGTGATAGAAACGATCGCGACCGATGGAGTCTAGCACACCCAAGGCATTCTCCACAAATCGGAGAGGCTGATCATCGGCATTCCTCCACGTCACAGAGATAGCCTTTGCATCTACATTATTGCACACTGAACGGCAATGCCCACAATTGACGCAATGGTCATTATCTATCTGCGCTGCATCCTGCATCGTGATGCACCGTGTGGGACAGACCTTAAGGCATTTGGAACACTCAGGTCCAAGGCATTTCTCAGGGTCAATCTCAAAGTCGCCGAGATTGTGCATAGCTGCCTTTCCCCGCTTACCGACTAGACCAATGCCCAGATTCTTCAACGTACCTCCGAGGCCACTGAGACCGTGACCTTTCGCATGGGTGAGCATGATCACTCTATCGCAATCGAGTACTGCAGCAGCAACATCCACTCTGTCCATGAACTCGCCGTCGATTTCAACATCAAAGGTGTCAACGCCCCAGTAACCATCAGCCATGATGATGGGGCAGCCGATTGTGGCCTCAGAGAAGCCGTTTTGAGATGCCATCCCCAAGTAATCAGGGGCCGTCGTCCTACCTGAGAATACACCGGTCGTTCCATATCCCAGTCCACAAGTTTCAGCAGCAAATGGGATTCCACCAGCCTTCTTAACCAAGTCAGCAATCTTTCTCACGTATGCGGGACGAATGTAGTTTGTATTGCCGTACTGACCAAAGTGAGTCTTTATCATGACCTTCTCACCGGGCTCGATGTCGTCCGCAAGTCCCAGCCTGGTGAATATTTGTTCCAGTTTGTCCAGCATGTTGTATCCTGACTCTGCAGCTCTGTCTGTGAAGTAGACCACGGATTCGTTCATAGTCTGCACCTACTCGCCAAGTTACTGGTGCGCGTATAAAGAGTTACGTCTGAAGTAGCAGTGGTGTCACACTCAGAATCTCTCATAAGATACGAAGTTGTCTGGAGGGAACAGAGCATCGAGTTTAGCTGCAGTTTCTTTCGAACAGTCAATGATTCCCAGGCCCCTGAGTGTACTCGCCACGACGAGTCCTGAAACGACCCTTGACAGCCCAAGTGCATCCAGTTTGATGTCTGTAGAATCGCACTCTATTAGATTGCATTCAAGCTTCCCACCATCGGGTTGCAGCTCATACTCTCCCGAGTTCCAGCTACACTGCTCATCCTTCAGAGAGAGAGTAACTCGTTGGTCAGCCTCTTCTGGAACAGCAATTGAACGACAGTATCCCTGTATATCCACAACACGCATCATCATTCCGCCGGCCTCTTGGGTCACAACCGAATCATGATGCTTCGTGAACAATCTGACAGGAGCCTGATTATCGCAGTACCAAGTGAGTTGCTTCGAGTTCACGGCATATTGAGAAACCAGTCTCACGATGGAGGAGAAATACTCCGAGGCCTTGTAGTATGAAAGACCCGCATTTAGAGATAAATCACCGTTCTTGCGATCGAAAGTGAACTTCGTGGTTGCGACGGGTTGAGAGCCCTTCTCGATTACATAGAAGTGCCCCTTTTTGATTGCCCGCTCAATACTCCTCCCGAAATGAAATGCTCGCGAACCAAATCTCGACATCGTCCTCTCAACCTCGAGAACCATCTCTGACTCCTCGGGGTCCGAAAGCTCTCGTGCCTCTAACTCATCGTCCATCTCGACCTTCCGAAACTCGCGGGGAGAGAACTGATGCCGCGTACGGCTCTCCGCCACGGCGTATCCAAACTTCTCATAGAAGGGAACATAGAAGGGATCAAGAATGGAGAGGACCATGCCTTCCTTCTTCATCCGTGTGAAGGCAGGCTCTAGGAGCCTACGCACAAGACCATACCGACGGTGATTCGGCTCTGTTGCGACACCCCAGACACCTGCGAACCTGACAGGCATTCCCCGAATCTTGTTCTGCATACTGCCAAAGAATGAAACATTGGCCACCGGTCTACCATTGTGTAATGCAACATAGGCGAAGTCGTCATTGTCTTGGTTGTTCCAGTAGTCTGTCCAATCTTCCTGTCGCATCTCGTCAAGGTTACGAGTTGGCTCGAAGGCTTTCCAGAAGATACGAATCACGTCATCTTTGAACTCAGGCCTTCCTTCACTTACCTCATACATCTTTCAACACCGGTTCTTGACAGATTGTGCTATAGCAGCTTGTGCTTGCCCGATTGATAGTCTTTTAACGTATCGTTTCGGCCTGAGAACCTGAATAAGATGAACGGTGACAGACTACTCACAGTCGAGAATCTCAAGGCATACTATGCGAGTAAGAAGGGTGTCATCAAAGCAGTCGATGGGGTTTCATTCCACATTGACACCGGGGAGTGTCTTGGGATTCTCGGCGAGTCAGGTTGCGGCAAGAGCTCACTTGCCCTTGCAGTCATCGGACTCTTTGAACGAGTTGCCAGATACGCAGCAGGAACATCTAATGTGCCAGGTCTCAGACAGGAGTTCGACGAATCATCTCAGTCGGACTCTCAAGACCGCCCCGGAGTCCAAGGTCGTGTCTACTTCCGTGGGCAAGACCTGACACAAATGGAAGAAGAAGAACTGGTCAAGATGAGAGGGAAGCAGATCTCCATGATTCCGCAGGGACTGACCCGCGCACTGAATCCTCAGTATAGCGTTGGCTATCAGACCGGCGAGCCGATGGAGATTCATGAGGAGAATATTCGTCTCATCGAACTCAAACGCAAGGTGTTGGAATATCTGGGCTTGGTCAGTCTGGCAGATGCAGGTATACGTTTTGTCATGGATCCTGGCACCTTCAGTGGAGGAGAGGCTCAGCGTATCCTCATCGCTATGTCGCTAATCTCAGGTCCTTATCTTGTAATTGCTGACGAGCCCACATCTGCCTTAGATGTCACGATACAGAGCCAGATTCTCAATGTGCTTCAAATGGTAAGAGATGAATTTGGTGTATCACTCATGGCAATCAGCCACAACGCTGGCGTCATCGCTGAGCTGGCAGACCGTGTAGCCGTCATGTATGCAGGGAAATTCATGGAAGTGGGCCCTGCAGAAAAAATATTCCTTGACCCAGACCACCCCTATACTCGAGGACTGATGGGTTCATATCCCAAGATAGCGATGATGCGGATGAAGGCAGGCAAGGAGAGGCCTCGGCTCAGAGGTATACCGGGTTCCCCACCAGATCTGTCAAGCCTTCCCAGTGGATGCCCGTTCCATCCCAGATGTGAGTATTGTATTGATATTTGCAGGGAAGAGATACCCGAGTATCGCAAAGTCGAACCGGGGCATTTCATATACTGTCACCGATGGGGCGAGATTTAGAAATAGGGGGTGAGCGCCCTTAGGGCGCCCACGAAGGGGTTTTTCCTGTCTGCCGCGTCAAACAGATACGCCCATTGATCCCATTCAACGGGAACTGGATCAACCTGTGACTTTCCAGATACTCTTTACTACCATCCACAACCCAATGGGCTTTTCATGTACTTGCTGAACAAGTCTCCCGGCTTGAACACCTCTGAGATATGGTGAGGTGCTATATACGTCTTTGCTGTAATAGCCGCATAGGTACCCCAAGCTCAGGATGGACAATACCGGTGTGCTGTTTGAAGTCTTGTCATCTCGCTCATTTGTTCATCCGATTGACGCATAACAGCGTCGAGCTCTCGAGAGCAATATGCAGATTAAGTGTTGATTGAGAGGAAAGGAAGCAGGATACTGGTTCGCACAATCCGCATTGAACACAAAGGTCAAAGGCCAAGCCATCTCAATGGGCATACCTGAACCGAACAACCAGTCGTCTGAGAGTGGTGCGTTGCTAACCAGATACAGATTTGGACTAGAAGCTCTACGGCAATTCGAAGCAGAGAGGGGCCATCAGATTCCTCTTGAACAACAGCAAGAGCTTAGTCTTCAGACAACGGGGGACACGAAGCTGTCATACGAGCAGCTTCGGCGAATCCTGCGCCAAACAAGAAAGGAGCCAATTTCCGACTACATCATGCGTGAAAGCAAGGTACTTCAGCCTATATCATTGGCAGTCTTCGTTATCAATAAGAACATCTGGAAAATAATGGCAAGAAAGAAGGAATACCGTGACAGACTAAATCCGATGATCACCTTCCCTTGGTTTTACCATGATTCTACGTCCGATGGGACAAATGACAGCAGGTCTATTGTGAGGCACGCTACAGGAAGTGGTCTAGAGTCTTTCTCGGTCAAGGATGACATGATGACTCTGGCTGGCCATGGAGGCGACTTCGCAGGGGTTCTAGAGGAGCGGGTGGTCTTAGAAACATACAGCTCACGGCCAATCTTCATTCCTCGCGGATTTGGCTCTCGTGATCTCATATCCAAATACAATCTGGAGAATATCAGAGTAGATGTAGACATGAAGCTTTGTCAGGCGAGCATCTATCCGTTGCCTGATGTGAGCTTCGACTATCGTTTTTCAGAGGACCCCGAGGATTTCCACACCCATGGAATTGGTATCTCCACCACAGGTGAAGCTGTGACTCTTGGTGTCGGTGGAAAACCACCATGCAAACTGTGCGGCTCTGTCATGATCATGATCTGCAAACCGATGGATGGACTTCACGATACATCGATTCCTCTGAGGTACCATCTCTGGATGATGGCACTCCGGGATCTAATCGAAGCGAAGAGCTGTGTCTAAGAGCTCGCCAGCTCGGATCCATCACATTCAATGGAAGATGCCATCTTTTCTCAAATCGGTAGGCCATGCACACTTCCACATCTCTAAAAGACACGGTTTAATCCTGAGGGATGAATTCCGAGTTGGCGAAGAGGTTATGATAGCTACCTTTGCCCTGCTTGCGGCAGGAAGTATGGTAATCGCTGTTAGTCTACTAAGGGCACGGAAGCTTGCCTATTTTTCGGCATTGCTGTCACGTTTCGAAGAATCGTTTGATTTGAGTCAAATTGACACCTCAGGAAGAACTGAGTATACTCGATGCTTCTCGCACAGATGGCTGTTTGATAAGATCCCAATGAAAGACTCGCATAGACTTGTCGAGCTAATCAGAGACAAAGTAAATGAAAGCCCCCTGCTTGGATTTCTCTTGGTCGCTATCTTTCTCTTTTCTTCATCGCTCATACTCATACTGATATCACTTGGAGCTGTTAGTGTATTGGGAATCTCACTACCAATCTTGACAGCGGGCGTGATTGTTTCCTTAGGCCCCGGCACTTTGAACACGTCTAAGTCGCTTCTACAAGCAATTTATGCACAATGGCCGACAACCCTTGTCGAGGAGGATTACGTCTATGCCAAGATCGCCCATGAAACGATGCGGAACTGGCAGATTATATCATACTCTATTGGGGGTGCGTTCTTGTTGCTTGCTCCCTTTGGAGAGAGTATTGGCATAGTAGTAGCGTATCTGGTCGCCCAAGTTACGCTCTTTGCTCTCTGGAATCCTGCTCTATATCTCTTGGAATACTGGGCGGTCTTTTCAGTTCTCTATCTAGTTGGTGCGGTAGCCTTCATTACGCTATCAGTCACTAGACTTTCTCGGTTTCTCGTAACACTGTGGAATAGACGCTGCATGACACTCCGAACGCAAAAAGGGCTCAAAGCATCAGAGAAGGGCTCCGAGAAGAAAGAATGCACCCGTCAAGCCGAGCAAGAACACTGATGCGATAAGTAGCTTCTTGCCGATGATAGCCCATCTCCATGAGAGTACTGGTTGGCCATCAGCATCATATCGGTCTTCATCACGAAGTGGCTGACGTGCCATCAGACAACCGCCCAGAACCAAGAACAAGCCGAATTCTAGTAACGTGAGATTCGAGACCATATAGAAGTAACCTTGAAATCCAAACATTAGAAACGGAATGAACGCAATAGCCATTGTTGCAACAGAAACGATACTCGCCCAGCTGGCAGCTTCCCAGACCTCATCCTTGAACCCCGTCATATTCGGTTTCACCAGCAATATCAAGATAGTAAGAATGTGAGTATTAGAGAAGATGCAACGAGGGCCAAAGCAATTATGACCAACGGGAGAAATATGGTCTGAACAGCAGCCAAGAAGAGGGCCAAGTAGTCGGTCTTGTCGAGATGAACCCTGTTCTTGCGGTAGTCCTCTCGGCGAGCGTACTGACTCCAATCAGGTTCTTGCTGATCAATCTCTTCGTTGTAAGTATACCCCTCGTCGTCCGAACTCAAGATGTTTCAACCTTCTTGTCTTTCTCCATGGCATACTCACTGAAGAGTCATTCCATTGGGTCATGCTGTTTCCTTTGCATCAGCGAACTCCTGTTGAGCACTAGTTCCGAAATCAAGGTCCGGAGCGAAGTGACATTTAACGAGATGCCCGTTGCCTACATCCCTCAGTTCGGGTTCCTCCTTCTTACATATCTCCTCGGCAAAGATGCACCGGGGATGGAACCTACACCCTGGTGGAGGACTGATGGGACTGGGAACCTCACCCTTAAGGATAGTGGCTCTTCCGGCAAATCGCGGGTCAGGTATTGGTACTGCTGACACCAAAGCAAAGGAGTAGGGATGCAGTGGCTCCCTAAAGATATCACCAGGAGTTAGTTCTACTATCTGGCCCAAGTACATGACTGCAATTCTGTCACTCATGTGCTTGACCACGGATAGGTCATGAGAGATGAACATGTATGTGAGATCGAACTCATCCTGTAAGTCCTTCATCAGGTTCAACGATTGGGCTTGAACAGACACGTCAGTGCTGGATGTGGGTTCGTCCATCACCACAAAATCAGGATTCAGAGCGAGCGCCCGGGCAATGCATATTCTCTGTCGTTGGCCACCACTGAACTCGTGTGGAAAGCGATTCAGATGATCCTCGGTCAAACCGACCTTCTGGAGTAGATCTAGCACCATTTTGCGCATCCTAGGGCCTTTCGCAATGCCGTTGACCACCAATGGCTCGCCAACAGAGTTCTTTATTGTGACTCGAGGGTCAAGAGAAGCCATAGGGTCCTGAAAGACTATCTGCATCCGATGGCGAGTTCTCCGCAGGTCGCCCCCAGTTATATGGGTGATATCTTCACCGTCAAAGATGATTCTTCCATCAGTCGGTTCAATGAGCCGAAGCATGGTTCGTCCGAGCGTCGTCTTGCCACACCCCGACTCGCCGACAAGACCCAATGTTTCTCCCTTCTTGATATCGAAAGTCACACCGTCAACCGCATGTACATATCCCACAACGGAACGAAACACACCGCCAGTTAGGGGGAAGTACTTCTGAAGGTTCTCTATTTCAATCAATTTTTCAGACACATCTGTTCCTCTCCTACTCCTTCAAGGGATGATGACAGGCAACCCAATGCTGAGGTGATAGCTCTTCAAGAACCGGCTTTTCCTCTTTGCAGATATCGGTGGCGTAATCGCATCGTGGATGAAAACGACAGCCAGTCGGGGGTTCAATCAGGTTTGGAACACTTCCTGGAATCTGAGGGAAGCGTTCTCGCACTTCATGCAACTTTGGAACAGCTTTCAGCAGGCCCTTGGTATAAGGGTGATATGGATTCTCAAAAAGCTCATCGGTTGCAGCAGACTCTACAGTGCTGCCTGCGTACATGACGTTCACCCACGTGCATGTTTCTGCAACAACACCAAGATCGTGGGTGATGATTATGATTGACGAACCCACGTCCTTCTTGAGATCGTTGAGGAGTTTGAGAACCTGAGCCTGGACTGTCACATCAAGGGCTGTAGTGGCCTCATCGCAGATCAGGACACTTGGATTACACGACAGAGCCATGGCAATGAGTGCTCTCTGTCTCATTCCACCAGAGAGCTCGTGAGGATACTGTTCAGCCACACGTTCGGGACTCGGCATTCTTACCAATTTCAGCACTTCTATGGCCTCACGTTTTGCAGCCTTCTCGAGGTCTTTCTTGTCTGGCTTGGGAGGCTCATCCAGCTGTGATTCATAATGTAGGATCTTCTGCTCAATCTTGCTGCGCCGTTCCTCAGATTCAACACTATCAAGAGACTTCTCCAAGTCCCCGATTTTCATCTCAAGCACTTCACGAGAGAGGTCCTGATGTATCTTGATGACTTCTGCAATCTGTTCTCCTATGCGGAAGACAGGATTTGGAAAGGTAGCAGGATCTTGAAAGACTATGGCAATCTTTCTGCCGCGTACCCTCAACATCTCTTCAGGGTCTAAGTCGAGAATTGATATCTCGTTGACCTCTTCGGTTTCTTCGTCGCGGTCATAGAGTACTATTGAACCTTCTTCAATCACACCGGGAGGTTCTACGATTCTTAGTATAGAACGGGCAGTGACAGATTTTCCGCACCCTGTTTCCCCGACAAGCCCCATAGTGTCTCCACGTCTTAGGAACAGGTCAACACCGTCAAGTGCAAGCACGGTGCCCTCATAGGTATAGAAGTTGGTCTTCAGACCCTGCACGTTCAGAACCAAGTCTTTAGGTAATGTCACCTTGCTATCGCCTCCGTAGCTTCGGGTCAAGTATGTCGCGTATGCCATCTCCCGCCAGATTGAAAGCCAATGAAACAAGCAGGATAGCCATGCCTGGGAAGAAGACAGGCCAAACATTGGACGTGAAGTAGTACTGTCCAATTGATATCATGTATCCCCACTCAGCAACTCCAGCAGGAGGGCCGAACCCGATGAATGCCAGACCCGCAGCTGTAAGTAGAACTGCACCCGTATCCATCGTGGCTTGGACAATCAGAGGTTGAATGGTGTTAGGAATGATGTGGAATAGTATTATTCTGCTGTCCCGGGCCCCAACTGATCGGGCAGCCTCGACATAGAGCTTCTCTCGTTCGGATAAGACCTGCCCCCGAACAAGGCGGGCGTATACGGGCCACCATGTGACAATAAGAGCTATGGCGATGCTATCCATGTTTCTCTGGCCGACGGCCATGACAATTGCCATTGCAAGAACCAGCCCAGGGAATGCAAAGAATATGTCAGTCACTCGCATGACCAGCTCATCGACGATTCCACCAAAATACCCTGCAATAGACCCGATGAGAACACCCACAATCACAGCAACGGCCACGACAGTAATCGAAATCCTGAGGTCTACCTGAGCCGCCCAGAGTATCCGGCTAAATATATCCCCACCGCTATCATCTGTGCCCCAGTAGTGCATAGGGGCATTTGGTCGTGTGCTGGGTGACATAGGAGGGAGATTCGAGTCAGCCCAGATTCTCTCCTCAGGGCCATATGGTGCAAGCCAAGGAGCAGCAAATGCTAAGAAGACGAATGCGGCAATGATAATCAGACCGACAACTACCAGTGGGCTCTTCTTGACGAGATACAAGCCATGACGAAGCTCTTTGATTCTAGGGGTCATGTCTTCTCGGAAGCTGGGAAACCAGAATGCCCTTATCTCAGGATGAAACAATAATACAATCGGAATAAGGGCAAAGATGAGAAACGCGACTGACAGCGGGTAGGGCAGAGTCAGATAAACAACTGTCAGGATGCTGTTGACATATAGGCATGTAGAGAAGGGCCAGAGTTCCCTCTCAAGGATGTTAGTTCCAATGCTTACCCCAATCAACCCGAGAACGAGAGAAATGAGCCCCTGGGTGAACCATGAAGAGTATGCGGCACTGATTGGTATACCGAGCAGTCCTTGAACGAAAGCCACAATCTGAGATATAATCACGATTCCGCCAAAGATGATGGCTGCTCCAGCAAAGACCAACTCAAATAGACTCAATAACTGGACCCATCGAGTTGATTCAGTCCGCGTATTACTTGTTGTCTGGTTTGTTGTTGAAGTCCCTAAAGTCATTTCTGATCGCCTATCCATATCTAATACGTGGATCCAGAGCACCATAGACAAGGTCAACAAGGAGATTAGCCGAAACAAAGATGAGAGCAACCAGCAGTGTGAAGCCTGTAATAGCAGCCATATCAGAAGTGAGAATTGCCCCAACAGCCCATTTCCCAAGACCCGGCCAGCTGAATATGGTTTCTGTCAACACCGCACCTGAAATCAGGCTTCCGAAGGCAAGACCAATCACAGTGACTGTTGGTATCAGTGCATTCCTGAGGGCATGCTTGTATATCACAACTCTTTCTGACAGACCCTTGGATTTAGCCAGGGTGATATAATCCTCCCTCATTATCTCCAGCATACTCGACCGCATCATTCGCGTTATGATCGCCAAGGTGAGATAAGCAAGACAGAAGGCAGGCATAACCAAGTGAAGCAAACCATTGATGAACAATCTGAAATCTCCATGGAAGATTAGGGCGTCCAAGAGCAAGAAGCCTGTGACATAGTTGAAATTCCTAAAGGTAACATTGTCGTATCTCTTGTCCCCGGGAAGGTGTGGAAGGCCATTCATTGCCAACTGATAGAAAAGTACGTACTTGAGCATCAGAGCGAACCAGAAGATGGGCATTGACACACCCGTCAAGGAAAAGACTCTTGTGGCATGATCAACCGCTTCATCCTTCCGCGTCGCAGAGATGATTCCCAAGGGTATGCCTAGAATAATAGCTATGACCATTGCGTATATTGCGAGCTCTATTGTAGCAGGGAACTTCTTGGAAATCACTTCAAGCACAGGCCTGAAGCTCGCAGAAGTACTGATACCCCAGTCACCACGAAAGAGCGCGGACATATAAAGAAAATACTGGACGTATAAAGGTTGATCGAACCCGTGTGTTGCTATAATCGAATCATATGCGTCTTTTGGCGTGTTCTCGTTGATATACATCGCCACCGGATTACCTATCACATATGAAAGAAACCATACAATGGTAATCACGCCAAAGATAACTGGGACAGCAAGAATCAACCTTCTGATAATGAAATCTCTTAATTTCATTGCTTAGCCTCTCCAAGCAGATGGGGTAGTACATCTCGCTAGAGCAGATTCGTAAAGTACCGGTAAATGGTAGGCGACTTCAAACTCTACTTAAACATTTGGTTCAGAGCTGGCGAATAGGTGTGTTCTATCTACAAGAGCAATCTGCAAACGTGACCTAAGGGCCTCAAATGCATGGAATGCACAAGCTATAAAAGAACCAATCAATTCTATCATTGTATCGCGGCTTCAATTGGTTAGGCCTCTCTCCGAGGCGTATCCAAGACGCGAAAGAAGGAGGTCAACAATGGAGAGAAACCAACTACTGGCGATTGTCGTCGTTGTGGTTATCGTTGGCGCAGCAGGTGCATATATCTTGTTGCAGCCTACTCCCCCGACCGAACAGACTATAGTGTGGGAAACGATTGGTAACCCCAATTATATGGACCCGCACGTTAACTACGAGTCTTTCGGTTCGTGGATCCACTACAACGTCTACGAAACGCTGTATACATACGAATGGGATAGCATGGCAACGGAACCTACTCAACCGTTGCTGGCTACAGACCTGACGATTTCAGGAGATGGTAAGACCTACACGTTCGAACTCAGAGAAGGTGTGACTTTTCACGATGGCACCCCATTCAATGCCTCGTGTGTGAAGTACAACTTCGAAAGAGTGCTAGCCGTCTTTGACCCTGGTGGTCCTGCATACATGATATCTGGACCCATCAAGGGTGGTTCAGCCATCGAAGATGCAGTGTATGGTTACGGAGCTGGCAGTGCCCAGCATGTGGGTAACTACACAGCATGGAAAGATGCTAACGATGCAGGTACAGGTGCCATCAATGTTGTTGATGACTACACAATAGAAATCGTACTCGAGTATCCATACGCTCCATTCTTGCCAATCCTCACCTATGCAGTCGGTGCCATCATAAGCCCGACTTTCATCGAGGAGAATGGCGGGGTCGAGATTGGATCTCACAACGAGGTTCTTGACGAGGAGACCTGCGGCACAGGGCCGTACATGGTCACTGAGTGGGAGATCGATGATCACATCACTCTTGAGCTGTACGACAACTACTGGAGAGAAGCTGACGCAAGAGCACAGTTCCCCTTTGCAGGGGCAGCTGAGACGATAATCATCAACACAGTTGACGACGTCACCAGCAGAATCCTGAACATCGAGACAGGAGTTTCTGATGGTTGTTACTGGCCTACGAGCCACGCAGACCAAGTCTACGACAACACATCAACAACACCTGCATTCGAGAACAACGATGGTACCGTCCAGAGTCTCAAGCCTAACATCCTGAAGGTCTGGGCCAAATACCCGACATACACTCTAGCTTCGATTCACTTCCTCCTGTCCGAAACCTATGAGGTGGGAGGCAATGTCTTGAAGAATCCGTTCTATCTGAAGGATCTGAGGCAGGCAGCAAGCTATGCCTTTGATTATGATACCTTCATCGATAATGTCGTGAACGGACACGGAGTGAAGGGTCAAGGACCCATTCCAATCGGCATGTTCGGCCATGATGATGACGCGTTCCAATATCCCTACGACATCGACACAGCCGTAGAGAAGTGGAACGACGCCATGACTGCGGGTCTGGATGATATCTTGGAGAATTGCTCATACACCATCGATCTCTTCTTCAACGAAGGAAACGAGGTGCGACGCAAGGGCATGCTGCTCCTGAAGGATGGCATACACGCCATTCTCAACTCAACAGAGGCCACACAGCCTACTGAACCCCTGACAATCAATGCTCAGGGAGTGGAGTGGTCAAGCTACATCGGCCGTCTGGTTGCTGGCAACATGCAGTCATTCATGATCGGCTGGGCTCCGGACTATGCAGATCCATCGAACTTCATCTCACCCTATGTCCACAGTACTGGCACCTTTGCAGGGTTCCAGCACATCTCGGAGTCACCGGGCTGGGATGCAGCAGCAATGGATCTGAAGATCAAGGACGCGGCGAGGTCCACAGATGAGTCTGAACGGATAACTCTCTATGAGGAAATCCAGGCGGATATCATTGAACACGCAGCGTATATCTGGGTCTATCAGCCAACGGTGTTCCATGTCGAACGGGTCGAGATGAACGGCTACCAGTTCAATCCGATGCATGACGTCTACTTCTATCATTACTGGAAGTCGGCGTAGTCATTCGTGATGTAGATTAGTTCAATACTGCAGAGGGCGCGACCCTCTGCCCTGTTCTATTTTTTTCGATTCTTCTGGCACAGCCTTGCATCGCGCGACGTATACCAAGGTGCTGCCTTGCGCAGGTAACATGGTTTAATACCAGAATACCACAATGAATTGCTCGGTAGTCTTCTGATGCATGGCAGAAACAGGCCTCAAATGACATCCATGAACATACAGGACATGTTTGGCCTGTGGTGGGATGTACCATGGGTACGTTATCTAGTCCTATTATTGCTACCCATCGGAGTCATCGATGCTTACTACACCCATCTCCTCTTGGCCACATACGGACCAGAATATGAGTATAATCCATTTGTGCGTTTGGCATTCATACACAATTTGGGCATCGTCTGGGGTATTGTTAACATTGTATCATTTGCCCTGTTCACGATGCTCATTGGATCTTATTATCTGTATACACGGGGAAACATCTCAGGGAATAAGACGCCGTACCTTTCACTATTGCTCTGTATGAGGATTGGCATCGCCATATACAATGTCTTTGTATTCTACTGGGTCTACGAGGCCCCATTCTTCGCAGCCATAGGAGGTGCTCTATCCTATGTCGTGATTAGTGGTCTAATGAGCAGGGACAACGATGTATCAATCAAAGGGTTCAAGAGGTACTTCAGAGCGAAATATGACAGATTCCACGATAAGATACTCACATTGGGATTAGAAGACACTGCTGCAAAGGATTTGAAGCCCTTGAAGAGCCATGAAGAACCGAAATCCTCTAGATCCTTGACAAGACGCATTGCGTATATACTGATTGCAATCGGCCTGTTCGTCAGTTTCCCATTCGTCTTGACGTGCATTGCAGAGTTTACCGGAGCAGCGGCTTGGACAGAGATGTATGGGGATCTATTCTACTGGAACTACCTTTCGGCACCGACATTCATGATGGGGTTTGTATTGGTCATTGTCGTTGTTGGTGTGGTGCTCTATCTGTTGCTCAGGGCTTTTGACACGACTGAAGGCGCATGGTAATTTCATCCAACAGTGAGTCCTATGCTGGAAGCGTGGTTTCGCACACATCGCACCTTGGAAATTCCTGACTTTTTCATCGGATACTCAGTTCTATCATGCCCAAGTTGGCCCACAGTTAGTCGGTCTATTGCTCTCAGCGGGCCTGGAAACACATCGACCCAGTGCGCTACCGCAAGGATAGCGCCGTCAAGTAGTTGACAAGTGGAATGTGCTCGGCGAATCAATGCTCTGCCTAAATGAGGAGAAATGGGATCACTGTTCATGTTTCGTTCTGAGATCTGCTTTGCTGATCCCTTGACTCACGTGTGGCGGCTGTGGAATCAGAGTCGGGGTTAGTACGATGTGCAATGAATAGCTGACTGTGCCCAGAACCCGAGGAGTTAGCAGAGCTGTGGTAACGCTAGAGAAGGTCTGAAGGATCAACGCCGCGGGAGAGGGCCTTTTCAGTCATCCATTCGATAAGATCCCTTGGAGGTTCCACTACGTGCCCTTCTCTGTCCACAAGTGCGAGAGCCTGTTCAGGGCATGTAATCGCACATACTCCACAACCAACGCATAAGTCTGGCTGCAACAGAACGGTATCATCAGGCACTGAGAGTGCGTGAAACTGGCAGCGACCAACACAGGTCGCACATCCGATACATGAGTCAGAGTCGACTGAAATGATGTAGTTAGAGTTGACAAATGCATGAGGTTGACCGGAAACTGATACACCTCTTAGCACATTGCAGCAGCACGTACAGCAATTACAGATGTAGTTCTGGCCTTCACGGATGTTCATGGTGCAATGGACAAGTCCGGCCTCTTCAGCCTCTCTCAACTTCTCGAGAGCTGCTTGCTTCGTTATTGGTCTCGTCAGGCCCGAATCCTCAAAAGCATGCTTCGTCTTAGCGAATATGATACAGACCGAAGTGGGATAACTGCATTTGTTACCAAGTAGCTCCTGTTGTTTCTTGCATATGCACTCTCGTATCCCCCAAGATTCCGCTGTTTGGATCAGGTTCTCTGCCACCTGATATGGCTTAATCTCAAGCTCACTCCGAATCGCTTGGTTTACCGGAACGACCCTGAAGATGGCAGGCTCTGTATCGAATAGTCCCATTCCCCGGCCCTTCACAAAATAGTCTTCAGCGAGCTCTGCAAATCGTTCGTCCATTCGTTCCAACTGCTCTTCATAGATGCCCACTGCAAAAGGCATTAGAGCATAGCGACGACCAGTGCTTGAGTTCCAGACCCTAATCTGTCCCTTCTGGCCCATATTTTCGAGTAGCTCCACCAGGCGCGAGGGGTCCTCTTTAAGCCGGTCAGCCATCTCGCTGACGGTTTCTCCCATGAGCTTCATTCTACTAGCCAAATCCGCCTCCTCTTCAGAAAATATCCACTTTAGGACATCCAGATGGCTCCCGTCGTCTACACTTGAAAACGAGTTGGGAATCCTGTCAAGAACAGCAGCAAGACGTTCCCATGGACTATTTCTCATTTGTCACACACTCACGAGATTTCTCAAAGTGGCAAAGTCAAGATTGCTTATAACCACTTAGAGTCTAGCAAACGAAGAGCAGTCGGTCCCAAGGCTGTCACCTGCATCCACTTCGTTTCCGCCCTCACTGGCGCAAAATTCCATTTCGTCGGTCTGTCCTAACGAGTGAGCATGGCGGAACATCACCACAACATGAATTCATGAAACCTCTAATGCCCAACAGCTTAGGAACGCGCAAGCACTCGATGCACTTGGTAAAAAACGAAGTATAGTATATCTTAAGTAATCCAGTTACACAATATGTGGTGGTGAAGCAAGGTGCGTCGACGATTCGGTCAATTTGCTATGCTTCTGCTGCTATGTTCTCCGTTCTTCTCGTTTATGCTTGCTTCTGTACCGGCTTATGGTGTGGACGGATCAATGGAGTATGTCATAGCAGAAGACGCAGAGTTCATACGTGGGCCAACTGTGAATATGGTGACTAACCACTCAGCGATGATATTCTGCAGGACTGACGGACCCACTAACGTCACGGTGAGATATGGTCTTGACTCAGGCGTTTCGAGTGAAATTCATAACACTACGCTTGATACTGTCCACAGAATAGAGTTGACAGGACTTGATATCGATTCGAAATATTACTATCAGGTCGTGATAAACAATACTGAGAGCGAAGTATATCACTTCCGGACTGAACCGTCTGCCGGTGCCTACTTCAAGATGATCGTGCTTGGTGACAATCGACCAAGTCAAGAAACCGCCCCAGAGCAGCCAGAGAACTACAAGCAGATTCTAGAGCTCTTAGTGGAAGAGGAGCCGCACATTGTCATCATGACTGGCGACTTCGTGTATCATGTATATGAGACCCATGAAACAAATCTGAATGTCTGGCAGAGATTCAGTCAGGTGACAGATACGATTGGTCATTATGCTCCTGTCTATGCAACCATAGGTAATCACGACACAGGCAAGGGGTGGATGCGCGACTGGTACTTCCTCAGAGCCTTCGAGCAATATGACAATGGCTCAACATACTTCTCATTTGATTACGCTGGGGTCCATTTCACCATGATCGACACAGAGATGGAAGGCGAAGAAGGTAGGATCTTGGGAGACCAATATGAGTGGCTGGTCAATGACCTTTCAAACACCAAACAACCCATGAAGTTTGTCTTTGGCCACCGGCCCCTTTATCCATTGAATCATGTAGGTAACTCGTTGGATATCAACAAGACTCATCGTGACGAGCTTCAGCAGTTGTTCGAAACACATAATGTCACCTTCTATGCTTGCGGACACGACCATCTCTACAACAGAATGACCGTCAATAACCTCATCCATGTTATTTCTGGAGGTGCGGGCGCTCCACTATACTCCACACAATGGGGTGGAGCGTATAACCACTATGCAATGGTAGATGTGACCCATCATCATCTCAATATTTCGAGCATAGGCCTTGACGGCGAGTTGGTGGAGAACTACGTCTATCCCTATGATGGCCCAATCGAGATTTTCCTCAGAGAAACTCCCGATGGGGGCTATGAGAGAAACGGAACAGTCCCACTCATCCTCTTCAGCGAAGTACCAGAGCAGGTCTACTACTCATGGGATGGTGGAACTAACTCAAGTACGCTCACAGGAGTTCCGTCAGTCGCGGGAGAGCATACGCTTGATGTGTACGCAGTTGGCAAGAACGGCCTTTGGAGCCATGAGCAATATACATTCATTGCAACCCTGTGGCCACGGCCCTCGACCACGACCACAACGACTGCACCTCTAATAGATCCACTCCTGATTGCGGGTATTGTTGGACTAGCAGGTGTTGTAGTGGTCATAGCTGTGGTTTTCAGGTACCGCAAGACTTGAGGACTGACGAATAGACACGCAACTGGAAGAGTCACTCCTCGAATGGAAGATCAGGTAGTGGCTCTCTTCTCCTGTGCCATTCCTCAGGAATCCCACCTATGCCTGTTGACATCACCACGATTCCACCCACCATTGCGCAGGTTGTATCCATGTCGCCGCCCCCTCGAACGGTGTGCCACAGAGCCTCTTCATAATCGCCCATGAAGGCCGAAGCACACCAGATCACAAAAGGAACAGTATCCTGCGTGGTGACTTCGTAACCGGACCCGAGTTTCCGCGCTGCTTCTTCTACTGGCACATCTGGGCCCAAGGCAAAGGCAATGGTTATTCCCTCCTTAGTCATGCTATCTGGCACATATTCGAGTATGTTTTCGATGAAACTGTGGAAATCATGTGCCTGCGAGGAGGAATACTCGCTCGCCAGCGCTGTCCCCATAGCTACGGCAATTGCACCTGCCGTTGCTTCAGGATGATGGTGGGTGACCTGAGCTGAGAGAGCTGCGTTCTCGACCAGATCATCTGGCATGTCAGCAAAAAACGCGCCCAAGGGAGCAACTCTCATTGAGGCCCCATTCCCGAAAGAACCGTTCATAGTAAATTGTACAATCTTAGACACCAGAGTCATGTGCTCGCAAGAACGGCACTGGGGAGACTCTGTGAGGCCATAGGGCGTGTCAGTCAACCTCATACTCTCATCTCACTCCGGGAGTATATAAAGACCTACATATTTATTCAGACGCTCATCTATGAAGTGTCCCACTTTGTCCCACTTCTATGCAACTGTTAGCAACCCTCGTTATCGAAGAGTGAGGCGAAGATGGGTCTCCAAGGCGCGCCATTTCTGACTCGGGGAATACATTTACGCATCCCGAGACCATATCCCCGTACGGGATTGTAATGATTCGCAAAGCTCGCTGCAAGAGAGTCTTGATCGATCTGCTCCTCTTTCATCAGGACAGACACTATGGACAGTGCCATTGTTGTATCGTCAGTGTAGGGCCAAGGACCTGGAGGGAGGGACTTTGCGTCTGCCAACCCACGATGATAGAAGAACTGCTCCCCGAAAGCGTCACCCACGGAGAGACCTTCGATTGACAACAACATTCGCTCAACACTAGATTTCATGAGATACTAGTTTGGAGAGAACCTTTTGGAACCTTTCGGAATCACACCTCAGAAGAAGTCAAAAGGCAGAACCATCACAAGTTCATCGAATCCCCTGAAGTTTCTTAGATAAGGACGGTATCTTCTTGCGTGTGTTTGCAGTGACAGGTTACTCGGGTACGGGAAAGACAGAGCTCATCGAACAACTTGTGCCTGCCTTGAAACAGAGAGGATACTCTGTGGCAGTGGTCAAGAGCTCGAAGGAGGATGTCAGACCTCCCAAGGGCACCGATACCTTTAGGCACCTCAGAGCGTCTGCAAGCCCAGTTGTGCTTCTGGGGCCTACCACTACAACTGTTAGATATCATAGAAGGCTTGATTCTACTGAGCTGTTCAATGGAATTGAAGTGGACTTCATTCTATTGGAGGGATTCAAGTCAGTTGCACTCCCGCGAGTACTTTGCATTGGTGACAAAGAACTGAACAAGAGCAGAATCCCTGAGGGAACATATGCCATCATCATATGGAAAAAGACTGACTTGGAGGAACGGATCAATCTCCCCGTACTACAATCGGATGAAACGGAGAGGATTGTTTCTCTCATCGAGGCAACTGCCATGGACCATCAGCACATCAGCTTCTGAAGCCGGAGCTGAAAGAAAGAAAAATCGGTATAACGAGCAAGGCGTGGGAGATTCCACACTCCCAACACCAAGTCTCGTTCTCTAACTTCTATGGCTCCATACCGGTAGCAACTGGTCGGTCGGGGTCTTCAGTCCACTCGGTGAAGCTACCTTCATACAACTTGACGTTGGGATAGTCGAGGAGGTGCTTGAAGATCGTGTATTCGTTTGTGGCCTCGCGACCTGTTCCGCAAGAGCAGATAATCGTCTTGTCCTTCGTTGCACCAACCTCTTCCACCAACGCCCTAATCTCTTCCACTGGCTTGAGCTCAGTCGCGTTCTCTGGATGCATTAGGCTCTTCCACGGAAGGTTTACGGCTCCAGGTATGTGCCCATCGCGAATCCAAGGGCTGTCTTCTCCCTTGTACCAGTTTGCCGGTCTTGCGTCAAGCAAGATGGCATCATCCTTGTCCTTAAGCTTCTCAACCTCCTTCAGGTCAGCAAACATATCTTTGTTGACCTTTGCCTTGAATTCAGCGGGCTTGACAGCTGGGAACTCCTGGGTGATCAGTTTGCCCTCTTTGGTCCATTTGTCGAAGCCCCCGTCTAGCAGGTAGACCTCCCTGTGGCCGAATCGCAACAGAGTATATCCAAGCATGGGCTGGTCGAGCCCGTCGCCCCACCCCTGATGCAGTCCCTTTCCAGTGTAGATTACGACAGGTGTGTCATTGCTCACACCGATACGGCTCATAAGAGCCTCGAATTGCTTCGGCTCGATGTACACCCCCGGACGTCCGTGCTCCGGAACTCTCAGAAGTTTCTGTGCGAAGTAAACGGCTCCTGGAATGTGAGCCTTGATATAATCGTGGATATCAGGCTGAACATCTATGATCTTGATTTCATCAAGATGCGTTTCCAGCCAGTTTGTGGAAACCCATTTCAAGTTTCCAAAGCCAAATGGTGTTTCATCGCTCTTCATATTCAACATCTAATTAACAATGATGAACCATACTTTTAGGTCTGACGGCAGAGGAAAATGCCACCGCACCCAGAACCTGTCATGAGAATCTCATTTGATAACACCTATAAGGCATATTGATGAATTTACTATAGTGAATTACGAGATGAGAGGTAAGATTGCCGCCGTAGTTGTGATTATCGTGGTTGTTGCAGCAGCCTCACCAATCCTACTCTATGGCACACAAGTACAAGTAGCAAATCTGGACATGGGAATATCCGTCGGCTCCGGAGGCACTGCCTCTGTTACAGTCGGGCATCAAGTGCTGCAGATTCCATCGTTCATCGTAGGCATCGAGCGAGCAGCTGTTTCACTCCGCAACATCAGCGGATACGAATACGCAATGACACGTGTGACAGGAATAACCTCTTCATCGGGAGAGGGAGATAGCGATGGAGCATTAGTAGACATAGCAATCACGCTGTCGCTAAGGACACCCAGCAATAATACGGTAGAGATCAGGATTGAACCAGGTGTTCAGGGCGGAACAGGAACGAAGAATGTTGAAGTCCTTCTAGGTCCCGAAGAGGGTATCGTTGGAGAAGGCATCTTCACGTTGGTTATAACAATCAGCATTGTGGTAACGCCACCAGGTTTCTCTTCGCCTGTTATCGACAAGACTCTGACTCCGGTCAACAGGACTTTCACTGTTGGTCAACCGTAGTCCAGTACTCTGGCAGCAAGGTGTGAGCATAGCTCTAACCTATGCGCAACCTCAACTTTTTCTTGACTTGCTGTAGCGTCGCAGAAATACCTTCGTAGCCAGGGTTCAAATAAAGACGAAGGCGCACTCAGCCTCCTTCTGCATATCATAGAGGAGTACACAGACGATAGACAATTCTTTATTCCTCGGACTGTGAAGCAGAAGGGGTTCCACTCACCGTACTGCCGTAATCACAGGGTCAAGATGCCGGTGGCGCCGATTGCCTTTGACACTACAAAGATTGGATGCTAACACGACAGAAACTCCATTAGATTCCGAAATCTTCTGGTGGGTAATCTTCAGCCTCAGTTCGAGCCATAGTGAGGGCCATCACAGCCTTCTGGACATGGAGCCTGTTCTCTGCAATGTCGTAGACGATCGACCGCGGTCCATCCACAACCTCGTCAGTGACTTCAGAGTTTCGGTCAACAGGACCGCAATGAATGAAGAAAGCGTCGTCGGTCTTATCCATCCACTTCTTGGTTGTTATCCAGTCATCGTACTCCAGAGCCCTCTCAATCTCTCGCTTCTTCGCTTCCTCAGCACCGTGTTTCTTTGCCAGGTCATAGTAGTTAGAAGTCATCCAATTTCTTGAGTAGACGAAACTGGCTCCGTCGTAGCCCTCCTCCAGATCGTGCACAATCTCAAAGGTGCTGTCCGAGGACTCGGCATTCTGTTCGCACGTTTTGATCACTTCAGGATCAAGATCATAGCCCTCGGGATGACAAAGAGTCACATCCATGCCAAGACGCGAATTGATGAGAACACTCTCCTGTACCGATGACCAAGAACGAACCAGTGCGCCCTTGCCCCAGACTTGGAGAAGCTTCTTGCCCTTGAGGTCTCCAGCGTGCTGCCTCATGCCCATTACATCAGCAAGTCCCTGGCAGGGATGGAACTTGTCGTGAGCCATCGAAACAATAGGTATGCTAGCATGCTGTGCATATTCTCGAAGCAGTTCGTCGCCCTGTCCGTACTCCTCTATGGCTGTTTCCAGTATCCGGATTCCTATCCCGACAAAATACCTGCTCATCACGTTGGCCGCATCTTCAATCGTTTCGCCTGCGCTCTTCGCAGATTTCAGACGCATGCTCTTCGGTTCGAGGAATTGTGCGTGACCGCCAAGCTCTGTTGCTGCAGCCTCAAAGGACTGCCGGGTACGCACACTTGGATTGTAAAAGAACATCGCGAAAGTTCGTCTATCGAGGCAGTTTCTCAAAGGATGATTATAACGGTCATCTTTGAACTCGACGGCGAGCTCCAATGCCCGCTCGATGTACTCAACAGGCCAATCTTGGGTTGTAATAAGGTCTCGTCCGTAAATAGTCATACTCGATCACCGTCCACATCCATGACGCACATCTATAACTCTATCTCAAGATCGCGGTAGCCTGACAATGACCAACAGAAGACACGGGCAGTAGGCCTGATCAACCCAGACTGTGATCAACCTCAAATCCAGAATAGTCACTCCAAGCTGGAGAGAAGCCAGTTTCACCCTCATAGTGGATTGAAAGCTCCTCCACACGAGGACGGACGTCAAGAACTGTCCGCTCCAAGCTTTTCAATCTCTCTGCGAGTTCATAAATCTCGTCCCGAGTGCCTTCACAGAACACCTCTACTCTTCCATCACGAAGATTTCTTACGAGACCTTCTAGCCCAATCTCGCGGGCTATCTTTCTCGTAGTTGCCCGAAAACCGACACCTTGGACTCGGCCTTTGATAAGCATTCTCGCCTTCACTTCATTGACACCAACATGTGGGTTTCTGCACTAGTGGCTTCCTAAAAACCTGATTTCCAGAGTGTGTACTTAATTGCTTGGGAATCGTAAAGAAAGAAAGGGGACGAGTGCCAGATCGGCACTCTCAAGAGAAAATTGGCCTCTGAAGCAGGTCCAGAATCATCTCATGGTGAGGGCAAGGACCGCTTTCTGACCATGCATCCGATTCTCTGCCTGGTCAAAGACAATCGACTGCGGGCCATCAATGACTGAATTCGACACTTCAAACCCTCGGTCTGCAGGTAGGCAATGCATGTAATAAGCGTCTGAACGAGCATTCCTCAGCATGTCGTCATCGCAGATCCAGTGTTTGTTCTTGTCGAAGACCTCTTGCGACCTCTCGAGTTCGGGCTTGTCATTGAAGGGCGGAATGAACTCTTTGCAAGTCCAGGCCTTTGGATACACAACATGAGCACCTTCAAAGGCTTCCTCCATGTCGTTTACTATCTCAAAGCTTGAGTTGTTCTCCTCAGCATAGACTCTACATTTGTCCAGAATCTCGTCATCCAGTTCCATACCCTTGGGATGGGCGAGGACGGTCTCCATGCCCATCTTGGTGGCACCGATGATTGCACTCTGTGGAACGGCGAGTGGCTTATGGACCGACGGAGAATAGGCCCAACTCATCACGAACTTAACGTCTTTGAAAGTCCCGAATTTCTCCTTCACTGTCATCACGTCGGCCAGTGCCTGACAGGGGTGATACTTATCATCCTCCATGTTGATGACGGGAATGTCTGCCCAGTGAGCAAAGTTGTTGATGATCTCATTTGCTCGGCCATATTGCCAACCGACAGGATCCCCATAGCAACGGATTGCGATTCCTTGTCCCATTCTTGCCAGAACCCGTGCTACATCTGACACGCGTTCAGTAGAGTATGCTTTCTCATCACCTTCAAGTGCAGGGGCATAAATCTTGCTTGGATCCAAGAAGTGAGCGTGACCACCCAGTTGGGTCATGCCTGCCTCAAACGAATTCCGCGTACGAAGTGATTGGTTATAGAAGATCATGAACAAAGTCTTGGCGTCAAGAAGCTTGTGTGGCTCCCACAGCGCATATTTCTTCTTCAGATCTAGTGCAACATCGATGAGAGTCTCAATCTCTTCCTTACTGTAATCAAGCAGAGTGATGTAGTCTCTGCCTCTGAAGCTCTCTGTCTTTACCATTGTACTCACAAAGAAAGAGAAGAATCGAATCATAAGAAAAATGTTCCCTACCGGTCAAAACCCATTGAGCATCGAGTAACCATATGGCAGTTCTTATATCAAACACTGACTGAGGATGAACAAGAACGATTGCGGAGCAGAGAACTATGCATAGAGAGATTGCGAAAGATGTCTATTACGTTGGTGTGGACGATCACCACACAGAGCTATTTGAGAACCTCTGGGAGATTCCGCTGGGCGTATCGTACAATAGCTACTTGGTTGTCGACGAAAAGATAGCTTTGATTGAGACCGTGAAAGAGCCTTGGACGGAGGAGTGGCTCGACAACATCAGGGAGATTGTCGACCCGTCCAAGATAGACTATATCATCCTCAATCATATGGAACCAGATCACACAGGTGCCCTACCACATATTGCAGAGATTGCCAAGAATGCCATCATGGTCTACACTCCCAAAGCCGCTCCCATGCAGAAGTCATTCTACGATGTTGGACTCAAGGAGAAGACTGTTGAAGACCTTGAAGAGATATCTCTTGGTTCAAAGACGCTGAAGTTTGTGCACGCGATGTTCTTGCACTGGCCCGAGACCATGCTGACATACCTGATTGAGGATAGGATTCTCTTCTCGTGTGACGCGTTCGGTGCCTATGGAGCACTCAATGGCAACATCTTCGACGATGAGATTGATCTACGCATGGTGGAGCAAGAGAGCAGACGCTACCTGTCCACAATCATCACGAGCTATCTCAAGTTTGTTCAGAGGGGCATAGCCAAGGTTAAAGATCTGGGTATTGAGATCGACGTGATTGCACCTAGTCATGGTCCAGTCTATCGTGAGAATCCGATGTGGATTGTCGAGAAGTATGCGGAATGGAGCAGTCCCGATCTTGAGAGAACATGCTGCATTCTTTATGGTTCGATGTACGGGTATACACATAGGCTGGCTATCAAACTGAAAAAAGAACTCATTGAACTAGGAGTTGATGTGAAGGTCCACAATGTGTCCTATGCAAGGACAGGGGACATTCTTGTCGACTCCATGCGAGCTGGTATCTTGGTGATTGGCAGCCCAACATACGATGCATACCCGTTCCCGAAAGTCTGGAGTTTTGTGAGTGAGATGGAGGGGAAGCGATTTGCAGAGAGACCTGTCGGTCTATTCGGTACCTTCGGATGGGGAGGCGGTGGAGTCAGACGGCTGAACAAGTGGCTCCGGGAGCAGAATTTTGAGATTATGGACCCTGTAATCCGAGTGAAAGCCAGACCGAATCCAGAGGAAGAAGCCAAGATCAAGGAACTTGCCAAGGCAATCGCGACCAGACTCAGATGAATACCGTACAGACACGGATCAGAAGAAGGCGCCCCTTCATTTTTTTAGATAGGCCTAAGGGTATTCTTATAAACATCAGTTTGGCCAGCCACGTAAAATACTCCATACCTGCGTTGCAACAGTGACGCACTATAGAGAGGAGAAACGACACAGATGGAACTTAAGGGAACGCAGACAGAGAAGAACCTGCTGATCTCGTTTGCGGGCGAGTCACAGGCCCGCAATCGTTACACGTACTGGGCCAAGATTGCCAAGAAGGAAGGGTACGTTCTGGCCATGAACGTATTCCTAGAGACTGCAGACCAAGAGAAGGAACACGCAAAACGATTCTTCAAATTCCTCAAAGAGGGGAATGCCAATCCAGCACTAGAGATAGAGTATGAGTTTCCCACTGGGCCCATGGGCACCACAGTCGAAAACCTTCGAGCAGCCGCTGAAGGGGAACACCATGAGTTCACCAACATGTATCCTGGTTTCGCCGATATAGCTGAGAAGGAAGGGTTGAATAAAATCGCCGTAACATGGCGAAGAATTGCAGACGCAGAGAAGTGGCACCACGACCGTTTCAAGATACTTGCTGATAAGATTGATGATGGCAGTGTCTTCCACAGGGACAGAAAGGTCCGATGGAGATGTCAGAATTGCGGTTACATCCACGAGGGCGAAACACCCCCTGAGAAATGTCCCGCATGTGATCATCCCAAGGGGCACTTCATGATTCATACCGCCGAGTTCTAGCTCAGCAATCAAGAAGCCCTCAGGGCTGCATCCCGAGGGCTATTCTTTTTCTGGACCAATGCTGCAAATATAGTAGCTCTAGACAAACAGCAAGACGCCCCTCACTCGAGAGATGCTGGAGAAGAATGCCATTAGCCTGCAGCTCTTCCCTCTGTCAAGGTGCAGTTCAAATCGGAGAAGGAACACAAAACAAACAAATACTGGTCTTCTGAATTCCTGTCCGAGCCACTACCGGTTTCAGGAAGCCTACTTTGAATCAGAAAGGAACTGCTGCTGTGCTTATCGTGATGATTCTTGCGGCCTCCGGTATCGCAGTCTTGCTATTACTGCAACAGCCCGGTGCCCCTAGCCCCTTGGACATTCAATCAGCTTACGCCGATGATGTCCTGATCAGTGAAATCCATTGCAACCAGACACTATCTGTGGATGAAGAATACTTTGAGATCTATTTGCCGGGGGGTTATGTGGGGCAGAGGATTGAGGGATGGTATGTCACAACCTTCGGTGCTGAAGGTATGCTTGCGCTACCCACTGTCTCCAATGTTGAAGGTGAGAACTACATCGCAATCTTCAGCGGTGCAGGAGAAGACGACCTAGATGCCAGTGATGGATCAGCCACCATCCATCTAGGACTGACAGAAAGAATTCTTGATCCCTCTGGTGATGAGATAGGCATCTTCGACAGCAACGGCCACGTGCTGGACTATGTTCGCTACGGTGGAGGAAATGGAGACCAGAACTTCGACGGATGGCCAGAATCAGAGGATGGCCCATCAATCCCATCGAATCACACAGGTTCCATATCTCTGTTCGGCTTCGACTCAGCGAACACCAGTGACTGGATGGCGAGTCTTCTTACACCAGCGAGACCTAATGTATTCAGCTTTCTCGCTGTTGAGACAGGGTATACCCTCACAATCACAAATGGAATCAATCAGGAGTTCTCTTTCGATGGTATTGATGACACCATGCTTCCTGGAAAAGGCGAGAAGATTGACTTTTATCCGAAAAGTGGAGTCGATAGCAATTGCCTCAAAGATATAGCGAAGCACATCGCATACAGCCTTGATTTCTACCACAAGAAGGGATTCACACGAGGACCAGCCACGTACAAACCCGGCAAGATTAACGTAACAGTCATTCAAGGAACAAGAACAGAGACAGTTGGGGCAGCGTCAACAAAAGGGAACATCGTAATCAGGGTCGGCACCATCAAGAGCGATGCCGACCTGAAGTACGTATGCGAACACGAGCTGATGCATCTCTTCCAATTCAAGACTGAGAAGATAGGTAATGATACAGTGGACCATGCTCCATACGCGAACAAGTTCTGGATTGAGGGGCAGGCGACCTACTGGGGAATCGAGTCAACACGTGCCAACTACAATCTCACTCACAAAGAAATCCAGGATGAGTTCAAGCGAGTCAAGGATCACAACTGGTACACGCACTTTACTGATCTCAACAGGTCTATCTTCAAGGGGTGGGGCGGGTCATATTCAGACTATATGGGTTCCTACTTGTTCAACAAGTTCATTGCAGAAGCATTCGGTGAAGACAAGCTCAAGCAGATATTCGATACTGCGGTGGACAACTTCAAGAACGACTCTAAAGATGTGAGCCCCAAGGAAGCCATCGCACAAGTGCTGGGGAAGTCGTGGGAACAGATTGTCGCGGAGTTTCATGCGTGGCTAATGACAGATGCAATCACGGACAATGGCGTTCCTGAACGAAAGACCCACGTGAACGTTACCTACAACAACGACACGGTGAGCGATGCTGTTAGCGTGAATGCGTACTCGGCAGCTGTACAACGAATCAAAGTGAACAGCACGCAGCCGTTCAAAATCAAGTTCAATGTGAATCCTTCAAACAGTAAGTGGAAAATCACCATAATCTACGTATATGGGGATGGAAGCCGAAAGAAAATGGTCAATTCGCCCTTCGATCACGGACCCAGTTATCCGCATATAGCAGTGAACCCAGAGGGGCACGACAAGGAGCTCAAAGAGGTCATCGTTATCAAGAGCCATGTCGGGGACTCGACAGCCAAAATCAACATGACAGTCTCGCCCATACCGCGTCCTGGTCCGGCCCAAATTACGCCAAACGGAGGCCCATATGATTTCGAACTGCCATGGGGCCTCGGTAACACTAGTATATGGGACTACCCTTGGTTGGTCTCTTGGAATTTCACATACCTTCTCGACCTCAATAACTACACTCTCATAGTCAACTACACGAGCATAACAGGTGGAAGCGCCTTCAACATCACTATCGAGTCGCCTTCGGGACTGGTTTTTGAAGAACCAGGAATTGGAGGTGGTGAACAGATTCTAGTCAATTTTGATCCCGAGTATTTCTGGGAATTTGGCGATTATCGAATCACCATATCCCAGTACAACTGGACATCAATGCTTTGTGGAACGCTAGAGCTTCTGGAGGAGACAAGAGAGGGTGCAGTATTCGAGAGCCCCCTAAGCATGGTTCCCGATGAAGAAATCCTGCTCGAGTCAGACAGGTGGCGAACTGACAGCTGCACCTGGTATGAACTACCTCTTGATCCAAACTTCGACTACACACTCTTTCTCCAAGTCGACGCAGGATTCGAGATAGAGTGTGATTGGCATGTCGAAGTCTATGATCGGGAGGACGCGGTGAACCTACTGGCATCAAACGAAGGTGTATATGCTGATGGTGAGTGGCCGCGAGAGCTTCTGCTGCCCCGCTACTTCGAAGAAAACTACCCATCCAGTGGCATCGCGCTCATCCGGGTTGTGTTTTCCACTTCGGCACCGGGCGCCATCGGACACATCATTGCGTTCACACAGCCAATTGCTGGCTCAAGCATTGACAATCCCCTTTGGTATAATGGAGAGACCGAGTACTTCGGAGTCCCACTGCCATACTCGATACACGATGATGGCTCACTGTACCTCAACGCAACGCTAGAAGAGGGGACCGCTTACTGGACCTATTTCAACTGCTCAGAGCCAATAACAGGCTTAGTCTGGAACGGTGAAGAGTGGCTTGAGTTCAGTGCAATAGAAGGCGATAACCTCTTCGCAGTATACTATGAGGCTATGACAGACATCATTTGCTTCCAATTCCAAGTCATGCCTTCGCCTGAGTCCATCCTATTCTACATTTTCACGGAAGTCTTCATTCCGGACTAAGGAACCAGTCAGAAAATGGAGGTTTAGAAGAGAAAGAGAGTCGGAGGCCGCCTGGGAAGGGATGTTGAGAAATCTGGGGGTGTTGTAGAAATCTACATTCGGCCTCCGTACGAAAGACAAAGACTACTGCGATTTCAAAGCTTGTAATACACGCTAGGACAGCAGGATGCCTCTTGGTGTTCAATCATGCGCTGACGAGTTCTCACCATTTTGCCGCTCGAGAAGATAATGATGAGACCAGCACGAACCATCGTAACGTCTTACTCAGAACCTGATTCACTGATTGCTCTACAAAGAGTCTGATTCAGATTCATTAAAATATCGGCGACCCAGTATCAAGAGCCTGTACAGGTGAGGGCGGATGGTACGGGTTGCTCACATCTCGGACTCGCATCTCGGCAGCGCGATATTCCAGCTATCAGAACGTAGAGAAGATGCGAGAAGGTGCTTGAAGAAAGCAGTCGATATGGCACTACGACACTCTCCTGACATTCTTGTTCACACGGGAGACCTGTTCGACAGCCCGTTTCCTTCAAACGAGGACCTCAGCTTTGTGATGGATCTCTTCAAGAACATAGGGGACGAGATCTGTAAGATTGTTGTCCATGGAAATCATGACCTACCATATGGTTACCGCAGGCAGTTTAGTCCCATACTCAGCATTGAGAATGCGGGACTAATCCGCTCCACGGGAACAGAAGACCATGACTCGTTCAGTATCGACTGTGATGGAAAAGCCGTCGATATCCATCTTATCTCATGGACCAGAGAGAGGCGGATTCGGCATCTTCTCGGTCAACACACTCATCCATCTGATAATGTCAATCTCCTCTTCGCTCATGATCTTCCTGTTGAGAAACACGAGTTGCCCATCTCTTTTGATTACATTGGCATAGGCCATTCCCACAGTTTCTGGTTGGATGAGGAATATGGAATCGGCCGACCCGGTTCAACCGGTATCGTGGACTGGAAGAAGGAACAAGGCTCGAGAAAGAAGCTCATTGTAGCAGATGTAACAAGGGAGGGAAATGAGTATTCCACCGAAATACTCAACGATGTGCGCGAATTCAAGTTCATCACCGGCCTAAGTGTGACAGGTATGGGCCCAGAAGAGATCAGTGCATACATGAAGAAACGTATAGATGAGCTATCCATCAAGAAGCAGGACAAGCCTGTCATAATTGTTGAGGTAGGGGGAACAATCGATAGCGAAACTGAACAAGCTATAAACAGGACGGAGATACTTCAATATGGTGAGAAGAGATGCGACCCTCTATTCTTCCACATAGAACCGAGATGGCGGGTATATGGACCTCGTGCTGTCGAATTGTCAGAACCGCTCAATGCGGAGAAATCCATTGTCCAGTATCTGGAACAGACCAGAGAGTATGACCCAGAAGAAATGGTGAGTTTGTACCATCACATCATGGGGCGATAATCGTGATCAAGGAAATCTCACTGCGCAATTTCAAGCTCTTTCGGGACCAGACATTTTCATTCGAGTCAGGGACCACCGCGGTCGTGGGGCCTAACGGCTCGGGAAAGACAACGATTCTCGAGGCCATCGAATTCGCGCTCTTTCGACGGGTCACTCGAAAGGAGAAGAGCATCTCCAAAGTTGAGGAACTCATCCGACATGGACGCAACAAGGCAGTCGTGGAGCTTGAATTCATTGCCCCGGTCAATGGACGAACGTATCGTGTGGTTAGAAGCATCCATCCCGGAAAGACAAACGCTGACCTCTTTGTCAAAGGGAATAGCGACCCGCTCGAGTCAGGTGCCACCAGGGTCGACGACGAGATCGAAAAGCTTCTGGGTTTGAACAGACACGCATTCGCTGCCCTGACATATGTGCGTCAAGGAGAGATTGACCGACTCTCACGGCTTCAGCCCAAGAAAAGAAGGAATAGCCTTTATGATATGATGGGGTTGGGGTTGTATTCAGACGCCCAATCAAGAATAAAGAGCAAGATGAGTAGTCTTAGAAAACAGCTGAAAATGCTCGAAACGCAGAAAGAACGGCTCCTAGAGATCCGCAAACACTTGCCAGCTGAACAAGAACTCAAGAAAGCAATCGACTCGCTGGAATCAATCAGAGCCTCTCTGAAAGACGGGGCTGAATTAGAGATTGTTCAGGAACTGCTGGCCAAAGTTCAAGGCTCGATTGATGAAATAGACCGACAAATAGAGTCTGAAGAGTTCACTGAGGTCCCTGCAGAGTTGAAACAGCAGAAGGTGTTGGCTAGAAATCTGGAACGGATCATCAGTACGATTCCTCAGATTGCAGAGGAGCAGCTTCGACCCGCTATCAGAGCCGAGGCCCGAGCAATCTTCCTGAGCATTTTTGGAGACAGATATAGTGACATCACGATAACCGATGATTATGACATCCAATTATACAACCTGACGGGTAACCATGTTTCCTTGATGGCTGCCTCGGGTGGAGAGGATGTGTGTGTGAATTTTGCACTCAGAGTTGCTGTCAACACTGCGCTCCAGAAACAGTCGTTCAGAGAGAGGGCACCTGCACTAATCATCCTTGATGAGCCAGGGGCCGGACTGGATTCACAGAGAAGAAGATGGATGCCTGAGGCGATTGCTGGCCTGAAGACCGTTGAACAGGTCTTGGTTGTCACGCATATGGAAGAGCTGAAGGAGGGGGCTGACAGAGTCTTCTCGCTGATTCCCCAGGGAAAGAGCAGACAACCCGTCGTGGAGATTAGCTAGAGATTACACCACCAATAAGATGGTGGCCCCTGAATTTCAGACCAAAAGATTTCTATCACAGCCTGCAATCCGCTCGTGAACAGAGGCTCCCGAGAATGAAACCCAGAGCATTTCTCTTCGACCTGCATCACACTCTTACGGGAACCAAATCATCGCCTCTTGAGCTGCTCAGAGAGATTGGTCGCGATTTCGAAATCAATCTTCAGAGATTCAGTGATGAACAGCTTGATGAGGCATTTCAGAAGTCGGATAGCTGGCTCAATGCAGAGCTCGTTCGTAGCAATGCTGATGTCCATTGGGGGAATGACCCAACAGAATGGCTTCAGGCAGACCGAATAATGTTCGAAGCTCTGGGTGTTACCAACCTCTCAGATGAAACGATCCTGAAATTCGAGAAACGTTGGACAGAGGCGATTCGAAGCCCCGAGTATGAGTACTTAACAGAAGAGGCATTCGAAACTCTTGTGGGTCTTCATGACCGAGAGTATACCTTGGGCATCTGCACCAGACGGTTCCACGACCCATCGCACCTTATCGTATCTTCGGGAATTGGCGACATCATATCCGTGGTAACTTGGAGTGGAGTACCCGGCTACGCCAAGCCAAATCCATATACTCTCCTCGATGCCGCAGAGAAGATTGACATGAATCCCAGGTGCTGCGCCTATGTTGGGAATCTCGTTGAAGCTGATATCGAAGCGGCAATCAGAGCAGAGATGATTCCGATTCTAACTACTTGGTCAGACGCTGAGGAGGCGGAGAAGGCTCCTGAAGGCATAGAAGTGGTCGAATCACTCCCTCTGCTCCTTGACCTCTTCGGATAGAGATTCTACAAAGGCACATCAGCAGTCAAGCTCCGCAGCGGTCATCATGTTCCTTTGAACCACTAGGTTTCCTAGCAAGAGAGTTCTTCAGTGATCTGGCCTTCCGCCGGATATACAGAGCAAAGGATGTCAGCAGCCGCACTGGCAGGACGAGTGTCCCAAAGAGTAGCCTCACGACTTTGCTCTTCGGTGTAGCTCTCTCAGGGTATCCGATATAGGCTAACGTGTGTTCCTTCAGTATATCTTCGAGGGCAACAGCAAAAGCTTCCTTCGCAAGATCTGATAGATCGAGTCCCTCAAACAGTTTGCTAGTCTTGTAGCTCTGTTTGTCCATCACACTCTTCCATTTGAGATACTTCGACTTCTCTATGATATCATTCAGAGTATGCTGAACCTCACCAATGAGGGGAAGTAGATGCAACAACAACTGCGAAGGTGATGTTTCAGAGCGGAGGTCTTCGAAGAACCTGGTTATCAGTCTGATCTGCCTCGCACAGGGAGTGAACCAGAGAACATGAATGAGTCCCTCAACTCGTCGTAGCAGCTGCTTGTCCCGCCTCTCCACATCGTCGGGTATCTCATCTAGCAGCGCCTCACGAGCCTTTCCAAAGAGGCTTCTGTGCTGTCGCTTCCATTCTCTTTCCAAGTCTATCACTGATTTTGCGTAATTGTAGAAGACAAAGTCGAGTTGCTGTTCAATATCCTCACTGTCAAGCACCACAACCTCTCTTAGCGTAAAGGACCGACAACCGCTTGCTATCTTCCAGAGCCAGTGTTTCAGCGAATAGAAAGACACATCTGATTCGGGAAGCTCCAAGCGTAAGGCGTGGTCGCCAGGTTGAGCAACGATATAGCATCTCTGAAGGGCAGTTTCCACATCCCCGAATCTGGTCAAATCTAAGGGTATGATATCCATCGCTCCGTGGCCCGTCGTCGACCATGCCTGAATGGTGCCGGATTCCTTATCGAGCTCGATGATAATCCGTTCCTTGTCCCCAAGATGATCGAACTGGTTGGTGAACCCCTTGCTGTAAGCCATGACCGCGTAGAGAATGTATCGTTGCTTTTGCGGCTCTAGTCCCGGCAACCTAAGGACAAGCCCAATTGTATCGAGCGGCTGTCCGCTAGAGAGCCAAGACCCCGTTGCCTGATCCCATTCCCACCGATCTCCCAGCTGATAGAATACATCTCGCAAGGAACGGAGGTCGTCCGCTTCTCTGGCCTTCTGTAGTGTTTCAGCCTCCCACGACTTATAGTCCTGTTTCATCTTCTCCATACTACGGCGTTCTTTTCCAAGCCATTGAGAATCAACCTTCATTCGGACTTTCATCATGGTTCCTTAGCGATAAGAGGCACGTCATCGAATTTTAAGTTAATCCTGCGTGATTTTGAAGAAACACTAGTTCTTATCCAAGAGAGCATCCCGGAGTAATTCTGCAATCTGAACAACCTCCTCTGTATCTCTCTGAATCTGTGAAGGAGTGAGAAGGTACGTGATGTCATTAGATGCATCCAAGTTTCTGTATCGATGTACTATAGCAAGGGACACGGTCTCATCATAGTCTTGAATTAGACGCCATTCTTTTGGAAGCAGATCCATGATTTGTTTCGCGTCTGCATCTGGAATACCTGCGAATACCAAGAAGCGCTCGGCTGCAGTGGATGCTATACCAATCCGATATTCGAGAATAGGGTGCGAGTTGTCGTTGTGTTTCAAACGGAACCCGATATCATGAAGAACTGGCACCGACCCACACTGACCCCATTCGAGCGAGATCGAGGACTTGCGAAATGCGGATTCAAGTGCATTCAGCCGATTCATGACATAGAACTCAAAATGATTGAGAAGATCAGAGAAATGAGGGCCGGGTGACATAATGTGTGAATGGATCAGACCTGCTGCTACAAGCAATGCCAGAGTGAAAGGAAGCGTCATCAGAAGATACAGGTATTCGTCAGACACGAGCACAAAGGCAGTCACGAGAATCGTTTGGAAGAGCAACAGAAATAGCAGGATATCAGAAATCTCATCTTGGTGTTCTTGCCTCCCTCTCTGTGCATCCAGCTCCCATCGTTCAAAGACACGACGGATGTCATCTCTTGAGCCTTGGTGAAACAATGTTTCTTCAGGACTAGTTTTTGAATCGAGAAACGTAGTCCTGCTCTTCAGACGACGGCCTGTCTTAACTCCCTGAATAATCACACAGAAACCTAAGGATACATGGACTCCCACTACAAGCACGGCAAGGTGTGGCACGGCGACATGAACAGACAATAACGTGAGAAGAATGACATAAATGATTGAGCCAATGGAGATCAGTACGAGATATAGAACCAGTTCATAAAGGGTATTCCGTCGGTCCACTATTCGGGTCCGACTTATGAGGGTATCTAACTCAATCAGAGGATTCACAACCGAAATGCAAACAAGATTCTTCTATAAAGGTATGATGCCAACTGCGGACGTAATGCCGATTGGGACCTAATTCACAACAGAGAGTTCCCTTGGGAACAGCCTTCAAACGGCGATTTGAATGAACAATCTGTTGATTCGGCAACGGGACCGTGGACCAATGTATGAGACTGCGCTCTATGCCTCATTAGTCACTATGCTGGTTGCAGTCTATTTCGCGTACCAGACATACTTGTATAGAGACCGTGTCGAAATCAGTGCATTGCTGTTCTGCCTTTGCGTTTCGATAAGACTTCTTGCACTCTATTTCTTTTTCAATACGCCCGATACCTCGTATATCAATAGGATAGCAAGGTCCACGGACTATCTGGTTTCTGCGCCCCTTATTCCACTAGGACTCCAAATGGTCCAGTCTAATCTTGCTGCAAGAGTAGGTAAGATGAATCAAATAGTCCAGAGAGCTGCTCACTTTGTTCCAATGATCCTTTTGCCTGGGGCAGCAGCAGCGGTGTTCCTTCTAAGTGTGGAAGCAGTCAGGCAATTGGTTGTTGTTTTCGGAGTCAGTATCATAACGGTTCTTTTCGCCGCGTATATCACGCTTATAATCACGAATCCGTTTCGCATAGAGAAGCCGGAATACAGCCGAGGTGCACGTCTTGTCTTCGCAGGATTCCTTGCCATGTATCTGGGAGAAGCAATTGGAGCAGGTTTGTTTAGGCTTGTCGAGATTGGGCTGGTCAATATGGCTCTTGCTGTTCTGCTGATTGCAGCTGGTGTTGTGATTCTGAGGACTCCTACATTTGCAAGTCTATATACCCGATTTGGAGTTGGCTTCATCTTGGTCTATGGACGTGCCGAGATAGAGATGACAAATCTCTGTGGCGAGATAGAAGAAAGGCATGAAGGAGGGAAGGGCATGAGGCTTGCAGAGGTTGTTCTGGCTCATGTGGGAGATGCGGTTGACAGAGTCTTCAGTTCAGGCATGGAGATAACCCTCCCGTATACCAACCTGCCTTTATTGGATCCAACCAAGCTCTATCAAATTGAGATTGTCCCTCATCAGACCAGTAGCAAGGGGATCCCCTTCTCTGTTCTAATCCTCCTGAATGATGTCACACCGACAGTCAGAAACAAAGAGGCGGAACAACTGGCTTCACTCCTAGACGACGTGCTTGAGGAGCGAGATCGAGCCGAGCTGTACCTCGATCTCCTTGGACATGACATCTCCAATCTCTTACAGAGCATACTGCTTGGTGTGGAGCTTACTCTAGAGAATCCTGATGACAAGGGAATGCTATTCGATTCGATGGAGATGACAAAGGCGCAGATTGACCGTGCTGTTGAGTTGGTCAGAGATGTGAAACTTATGGCCGAGGCCAGAAAGACGCCTCCGGATGCAAGACCCGTTTCGGTGACTACCATATTGAAACAGGCTGTTGCAGAAGTACAGACCAAATTTCCGGAGAAACAGGTCTCAGTAGAACTGAGCTTCCATGAGGGCACCGATTCAGTATTTGCAGAGAGAATGGTGTTTCATTGCTTCTCCAGCATATTGAGACATTGCATTTGGACTCGAGAGGATTCGAAACCAGTGATATCAGTCAAGACGAGTATTATGGGAGATCAACTTCAAGTTGTCATCGACTCCAATGGACAAGGGATTCCCGATGCTATTAAGCCGAAGTTGTTCGATTGGAGAGTCCGCTCGAATCTACCCAGTGCGGGAGTCGGATTGCCTCTCGCAAAGGCATTGGCAGAAAGATACTATGGCAGTCTTGAAATCAAAGACCGAATAGAGGGAGACTATACCCAGGGACCGCGCTTCATAGTGTATCTCCCACTCGCTATGAAGAACCAGAGGCTCCTTGACTCTCCAACCTAGTCTATGAAGTAGATGTCACCGCGGCTCTCATAGGCCACAACCCGAATGTGCATCCCATCCTCCAAGACATCTGTTGCGTCATCGACCTTGACCACGCATATTGCCTCTCGGACAAATGCAACAGATGCCAGCTCACCCATCATCGCCCCGAATTCACATACAGCCGCAGAAACTTCGCTGAAGAGAGCATCGATGATTCCCGGGTCTGACTCCAAGTGTTCTTGCAAGGCTGAGGCAAGAACCGCAATCTCTCGTGAGTTCCATTCTCGGTTCAGTTCGTCGGGGGTACAGATGATCACCACCTCGCCATCGACAGAACCACTCTCGGCCACTGACTCACCTCTGAGGATTGGAAAGAGGAGCTCCTCGTTCTCTGTATCATGACTGTCTGGCAATTGACCATCTGCCCCTTGAGTTTCTAAGGCTCACTGTATCACCTCACAACTTTTAACACTTCGGGGGGTCTTGGGTGACATCATCCTTAAACCAAAATATCAAGCTCATGGTGTCTTGGCGCATAAAAGGAGTGGTTCGATTTATGACAATCTATGAGTTCGAAGGCAGAACACCTGTGCTGGGGAGAGAGACGTATGTCAGCCCCTCTGCTTCTGTAGTGGGTGACGTGTTGATAGGTGACAGATGTTATGTCGCACCAGGCGCTGTTGTGAAAGGCGATTACGGAAGAATAGTCATCGGTGATGGCACAAGTGTACAGGACAACGTGGTCATCCACGCAAGGCCGGACGAAGAAACCAAGATAGGTGATGAGGTCACACTAGGTCATGGTTGCATCATACACAATGCAACTGTAGAGAAGCATGCAGTCATCGGAATGGGGGCAATTGTCTCCGATTATGCAACGGTGAGAGAGAATGCCGTAGTAGGAGAGGGTGCAGTTGTGAAGGCCCGATTCGAAGTCCCCGCGGGGATGGTTGTTGTTGGTGTCCCTGCCAAGGTCATTGGCCCTGTCAAGGAGAGTCAGAGGGAAGAGCTCACTAGATTCAAGAAAATCTATCAAGACCTAGCGAGAAGATATCCTAGCGCGCTGAAGAAGCTGTAAGACAGAAGCCTCTGTAATGGCTTCCTATTTACAGATCACACCAAAGATATCATGGTGTCGCGGTTGAAGCGCTTCAAGGCCAAGAACCAAGTAACTACAGCTAGGACTATAGCAATTAGCACCGTCACAATGTTCGAAAACCAGATCACTCCCGGGTCGATGGCTTCGCCTGATAGGAACATGAGAGGCAGAAACATTGGAATCATGAGAACGAGCGTAGCAAGCCCACCTGTTTGATATGCCTCGTAGACCCTCTTCACTCGGCCACTTATCAGAATCATGACTGAGACCACCGCCAAGAGAATAATAGGCCCTCCTACGGCGATGAGAAACAATCCTGGAAGGTCAGGAAACATGACTATCGGAGCTTGAAACACGAGGGATAGTAGAATCAGACCGACTGAGGATAGGGCCGTTCCACCCCAGAGGATTGCCAGAGAGGGCACTAAGGAGCTAAGGGTCTTCCCCCAAATGAGTTCCCTATCTGTCAGAGGTGTGCAGAGAAGGGGTTCCAATGTGTTCTGCTCGCGCTCACCCACCAGTGCGTTTGCCGCGATGAGGGTTGCAGGGATTGCAGCCATAAGAGCAATCATACTGGATGCCATGGGTATCAAGAGGTCGAGTGTAACTACGTAGCCGGGATCGTCGGGAGGTATCAGCACAATCATCGAACCCAACAATGCAATAACAAAGACAGGGCCCAGAAACACTGCAGCCAAGATGAAGTATTTCATCCAGCTGACCTTGAGTGCATTTCGCAGGTCAGTCACAGCAACAGTGATGGACTTACTACGACGCATCAGCGGTCACCTCCCTTAACTGCCTGAAGATAGACATCCTCTAGTGTGGTTTCTTCTTCTGCAAATTCGATGAGCCTGAGACCAGCGTCAAGAAGGATCCTCATCAGTAGTGTGTTATTCTCATAGGGTGAGCAGATTCTTGCCACCAATGTATCAGCCTCGATGGTCACCTCATCAACGTAGTCAGCTTGCTTGATGATTCTCTCTGCTTCCTCTATTTTCTCAACGACTCTGATTCTATACTTCTGCTGTGCAGAGAGCCTGTTTCTTAGTTCCCGAGTCTCACCTGAGAGCAGCACTCTTCCCTCGTCAATGATAGCTATCTTATCACAGATTCGTTGCACCTCTGCGAGGTTGTGGCTATTGATAAAGAACGTCTGGCCATATTTCTTGGAAAGAGTCAGGATGAGTTCCCGAACTCTCTTCGAGGCAATGGGGTCAAGTGCCGATGTTGGTTCATCCAGCAACAGAACGGTGGGTCTGTGCAACAGAGCTCGACAGAGTGCAAGCCGCTGCCTGTTCCCACTGCTCAGCTCCCCTGCAGGGTCGTTTCTCCGTTCCCAGAGCTCCATGAATCGCAACAGCTCTTCGGTGCGCTCGTGAATTTCTGACTCTTCTACGCCGTAGAGCTTCGCGAAATACTGTAGATTCTCCATTGCCGACATGGTAGGGTAGAGAGTATGATTTCCCTCTTCGGGCAGGACGCCCGTGCTCTGTCGAACGGCAACAGGTTGTCCCAATATGTCATGCCCAGCGACTTGAGCTGTTCCTGATGTTGGTCTCAGTAGCGTACAGAGCATGCGAATTGTCGTTGTCTTTCCTGCGCCATTTGGACCGAGGAGACCGAATATCGTTCCCTCTGGGACTTCGAGGCTGAGATTGTCCACTGCAACTAGATCACCAAATCGCTTGGTGAGTTCAGATATCACTACATCGCTCACAAGAATCACCATTAGTGTTGCCCAAAGAGTGAAGGGCCAGGGCTAGGTCGTTCTATAGAGCATTTCCAGATAAAAGTGTGGCGCGTAATCTCGTCATTCTGATGAGTAGCAGCTTGGATTCATCAGGAAGACAGCATCTTCTCAACGACGGCCGTGGTTGTGTCCTTGATGCCTGGTATGGAATGGATTCTGTGTACGGTAATATCATACAGGTCCTCAAGGCTCGCAACCTCAAGCCGTATGATTATATCATAGACCCCTGTTGTCACAGCAATCTTCGTCGCCTCATCTATCAAGCGTAGCTGCTGTAGTACTTCGTCCGTTTTTCCAAGCTCGATCTCCATCAGTAGATACGCCAGTACAGTTTCGGTCATCTCTTTCTCTTCTCCACGTTTGTGTCTCAATCTATCTGTAATCCTTTAGAACAACCAGGGTCTGTACGGTCTTGACTCCTGCGATATCTTGAATCTTTCTCAGAATCATCTTTCTTGTCTTCGGCAGACTCCTGCTCCTAACGCTCAGCAGATAGTCGTGTTTCCCTGCAAGAGCAGATGCGGTCTCAACACCGCGAATCGCATAGAGTTCAGACAACAAGTCAGGAGTCCTAGGCTGGACTTTCACAAGAATGATGGACCTGACATCAGATGCCTCGAGGGCAATCACACCAATCATTACCAGCGTGATACCGGACACTTTCAGCGTCCATAGAAAGGCATCAGAAGATAAGAACCCAAAAGCTCCGGGCATCAAAAGATCTCCAACTAGGGTCATTGGTATGCCGAGCACTACCGATATTGCGGACAGAGAGTTAACTACGGCCATTGATCCGCGGCCCAACGCCCGAACATACAGGACAACAGAGAGGAACGTCGTAATCGAAGAACCAACCATGAAACCCAGGAGAGGAATGAACTTCACCGTCATTGTATTCCAGTTCGATTCGTTCATGATTGGTAACGAGAGTAGTGTGAACACCAAGTCAAGAACGAGCAAGGACCAAACACGCATGTTCAGGGAGTCAACTCGGAGTCCGGGACGCACTTCATACCGTTTTGCACGACGCTGGTAGTATGTAGTCAAAGCAGATGAGATATTCATTGGAATGAGAACTATCACGAGTGTAGCCATGTCAAAGCCGCTAGGTGATGCACCAATAAGCAGAACGCCGAGCAATATCGATAGTATACAGTGAACTTCGACGATGGTTGGAGTATCCTTTTCAGCAAACAGGTCTCCCACCAAGAGATAGATTATGACAAGCTGTCCGTATGGCAGGACTGAAGAGGCATCAGACATTCCCACCAGAACATAATAGGAATACGTGGAGATCCCAGCAAATATGCCGGCAAACAAAACGTACATCAATGGCTTCCTAGGAAGAATCGAGAGACGTCCGAAGTCAGGATCTAGGTCATAGCCCAGAGGGCGTCGTTTACCATCACGTTGACGGTTCAGACTCAACAACCCCACGACAGATACGGTCACAAGGAACGAAACCCATTGAGACATGAAACCGAAGACCAGCGGGTCGTCTATTGCTGTGTTAACAGCAATAATATCAAAACCGACAGAAACAGTGCGCATTACTCCCGACCCCAATGCCAGAAGATAGAGAGTCTGGATACTTGAGAATCTCCCCACGGGCCTCTGACTACGGCTACTCAACTGCTCCACCCTAAGATGACTTTGTTAGGAGATGCATTCGACCTCTCCCAACCTGACATACCACAACTACTAATCGGAATCTTGGTCGTCTTGATGCTTCTGAGCAAGAATGAATTCGTCGAATGTCATTCTCTTCCCGGCCTGGAGCTTCTCGACGGCTTCCTCCACGCGTTCCTTCTGTTGCGCCTTCTGCCTCGCTTTTCGTTCGGTTCGGGTGGCTTCATGCTTGTCAGTCACTTGTTTCCGAATCTTTCCGTTGATTTTGTCAATCTCGGAGCGAATCTCCTTAAGACGCTCTTCCCCAGACTTTACCTTCTTAAGCCATTCAACGAATTTGTGATGAGCGGTATCAGCAGCCCTCTTCTCTTGCTCTAACTGCGGGCGAATCCTGACAACTTCCTGATGGTGAACTTGGGACTTCTCTGACAGATCTAGAACTGCCTGATGGGCCTCTGAGGCCTCTTCTTTCAGCCTTCGGGCCAGCCGCCGCAGTTCATTAATGCGATCTTGTTTCTCTTTCTCCTGACCAATACGAATCAGCTGCTTCTCTATTTCAGCAATCTCTTCAACAATAGAACGCTCCTCATCGATTGTGAGCTGTTCAGTCTGTTGTTTCCATTCGAGTTCTTCAACCCTACGCATCATCTTTCGTTGATCCGTAGATGGACTCCCAACAAGGTTACTCCTCAGCTCTCGAATTTCGTCGTAGATACCCTTTAACTGCTGGTGGATTGCTGTCCGTCTATTCTTAGCATCCTGAATCTTGTCGTTTATCCGATCGCGCTCTTCACGTTCAGCCTTTACCGATTCAATCAGAGCGCGAACCTCTTTATTATGCTCGTCACGAATGGCTTTGTACTCCCGCATCTTATCGCGATCTCTGCGGAGCTCCTCAAGCTCATCTCTCGCCTTTGACTTGAGTTCCCGCATGTTTGCCCTTAGACCCTCAACATCTTCCACTGAGTCAGTTGTATCAGCTGCTTCTGTCAAGACTACTATACCTCAGAACTTCGTTTTACAGGCCTTGCTTTCGCAAGACGGATTTCTCTTCCCCTCGTTAAGAAGGGTCGTTCTGTAATGCATCGCCCGAATTGTCGTCTTAAAAGTGTATCCATGAGAACACATCAGAGGAGGCAGCTGAGGCCCTAGGGAGCCAGATTTGAGCCCGATTGGTCCCGTGTGTTCTAGAAAGAAAAACGGAGAGCATTGGATCACGAATCAGGGAAGGGCGAATGTCTGGGCTATTCGTGCAGATATGTCAAGATCAGTAACACTCTGGATACCAGCCCAGCCAGGAGTTGCGTTGACTTCAAGGACGTAGAGATCCCCATCACTGCTAGGGATGATGTCCACACCAACAAAACGCCCCCTCACACAACGAGAAGCTTGTAGAGCTAAGTCTTCAACATCGATGTCATTTGGTCTCGCCACTCCGCCCGCATGAATATTGGTGATTATCCCGTCCTGAGAATGCCTCTGCATCGTTGCTATCACTTCGCCCTCGAGGACCAATGCCCTAATATCAAAGCCCGGACTGGAAACTAATTCTTGTAGTAGAAAAGCACCCCGTCCGAAGAGCTGACTGTGAAACTTCAAGTAATCGTAAATGTTCTCGAGGTCGAAGGGATCACTTATCAATTGAACACCGACCCCACCAAATCCAACCAGAGGTTTCAGTACACAGGGGTTCCTCTCAAGCACGAATCTGGCCGCCTCCTCAATGGACTCTGTTATCAGAGTATCGGGAACAGGTAGTCCCGCTGAAACCAGACGCCTCATGCACTCAGCTTTGTTTCTCATCTGTAGTATGGACCAGACAGAATTGATGATTTCGATATCCAGATCCTGCATAGCTGACAAGATTCCAACACGATGAAAGAATGTTCCAATATCCATTCCACCAAGATCTAAGACAAGCACTCTTCTTAGATTGCCCAAGTCTTCTCCTTCAGATATCAGCCTATGAGAGTCAGAAGACAGCCGTCGCATCACTTTCCAGGGAAGGACTCGCATGGTCTGTATTCCCAGTTCAGCAAAGGATGCCTCAAGTGAGGCGACCCTTCGGGACGTGGGGTCTGACGAGAATAGGCCAATCTCTGAGCTTGATTCTGAAAGCATCTGAAGCTCACTTTCTGGTTTTCATGAGTGTATGTGTGCTACAACCATAGCGTGCCGCTTTTAACAGGTTGGGTCAACCTCTACGTGGTTTAAGATGAAGCTCTTCTCAAGCTCAGAAGTTCACAGAATATCACACTCGATTAACAAGAAGCCAGGTAACTATGTAATCAGCTTTCGAAACAAACACGGCCCCACACGGTTGAAAGAACTTTGGCTTGGCTTTCTTGAGGACATTGGACTCCAGACGAATTGTCTGAGTTGGTGGTCCAGCTCAGGCACCGTGGGTTTGCTTGAGTGTGAAACGAAAGAGGGAGTGAGTCTCTACGGTCAATGGGTTCTGGCTGATGAGAATGAACTGATAGCGGTGCTCGAGGTGGAAGACGAGGATCTCGGCAACATCAGAGAAGGCTTCGATGCTGGGAATGTCACGTCGTACGCTATGCGAGCAATACGAATCGGAGAAACCGGCGACAAGGACTAATCGACAGTTAGGGTTTTTGACAGATTCCTTGGCAAGTCGGGATTGATGCCCAAGTCAACGGAGAGATAATAGCTTAGCATCTGAAGTGGAATCACATCGAGCAGGGGATTCAAAAGGACATCCGATTTGGGAACAACAAGGTAGTCGGTGATGTCATCCACGTAATGATTCAGAGAATCCTCAAACTCCCCCACGACAATCGTTCGACCGTGTCTTGCTTTGACTTCGTTGATATGGTTGATGACCATCCAACTGTCCTGGGGTGTGGTGACAAAGATGACGGGATATCCCTCTGTGACTATGCTAAGGGGACCATGCTTGAACTCTGATGAGTACATGCCTTCACAGTGATTGTAACAGATTTCCTTAATCTTCAAAGCTCCTTCACGTGCAACACCGTCAGTGAAACCGTAGCCTAGGCAATACAGATCCTTTACATCAAGCAGGGTGCGGGCTAGATTCTTTGTGAGTATTCCGGTCTTGTCAATCGTCTTCTGAGTCAATGTGGGAAGTTCGTTCTCAAGAAGAGTAATGAATCTCTTCGACTCGGACGGATCAAGGAATCCATTCCTCTCCCCCAGTTTCGCAGCAAGGTAGGCAAAGATGACCGTCTGCGAGAAGTATGTCTTCGTGGCAGGAACCGATACTTCATATCCACATGCCATTGGAACATAGTCATCAGCCTGAAACATCAGCGTGCTACCAATTACATTTACAACTCCCAGTGTATTGCCCTTTTTGCTGTCTTTCACAAGGTTCAAGATATTCATGATATCTTTGGTTTCTCCACTCTGAGATACGAGCATGCAGAGAGTGTCCTCATCGAGAGTTTCTCCGTACATTGGCTCAAACTGGCCGCCAATAACGGGAGTCACAGAAACACCCGCAAGGCGGTTGAAGTAGTAGGTGCCAACTACGCCCGCATTATAGGAAGAACCACAGGCAACGAGGTATTTTTTCGAGGAATCCCCTATCATCTTAAGCCAGTTATCGCACTCTTTGCCACACAGTACTCCTACCACATCCTGAGCGACTGTAGGCTGCTCATTAATCTCCTTGAGCATGAAATGAGGGTATCCGCCCTTCTCAGCTGCATGGGCATCAACATTGCTGATTTGTGGTACACGATCCAGATGCTTCCCGTCTTCAACTCGATAGACTCTTACGTCATCAGGGGTCAAGACGACCATTTCGCCATCTTGAAGGTAGACAACACGGTTCGTCAGAGGAAGTATTGAGGGGAGGTCACTAGAAACTATCGTGTCACTTCCAGCAACTCCAGCAACGAGAGAAGACCCCATCTTGACCGCATAGATTTCGGGTTCATCAGCCCTGCCTACAGCGTAAGCGAAAGCACCCTTCAAATCACGAGTTGAAAGCCTTACTGCCTCGAACATGTCACCGGTCTGTTCATAATACTTGTCTACAGCATGCACACAGAGCTCACCATCATTCTCCGATCTTACGATGTGTCCTGCTTCAACGAGCTGAGCCCTGTATTCTGCGTAGTTGTGAAGATTGCCGTTATGAGCCCCATAGAAGACCTCTGTGCAACCATAATGTGGTTGGGCATTTACCTTGGTGGGAGCACCATACGTGGCCCATCTTAGTTGAGCAATCCCCCTGTCCCCCCGCATCGCTGACAGGTTCAACTGTCTGTCAACCACATCAATCGTTCCAACATCCTTACGAAGATCGACTTTTCCATCTTTGACAGCTGCAACACCAACAGAGTCATAACCGCGGTAAGTGAGTTTTCGGCTACACTTCACGAGTAGTTCGCCTATGTTTTCTCGATTCTTACTAACGATACCGGTAATCCCGCACAAATCGGTCCCTCTGATATGTGTTCGATGAGCAGATGAACCCGTGAACTTCCGATAATAAAGTGTTCTATGTACAAAGTATTGTCTTCACTGCTTGGCGAAGCCCTTTTATCGCTCTTTCGAGACATCACAATAGGAGCAAGCGATGGGAAGAGGAAAAAGATTATCATTGCTTCTGCATCCGTTCAGGAAGGATCTGTATCAGGTGCTTTGTGAAAACCCTGGGACCTATCTTCTTGAACTCGTGAACCTTCTTGAGTCTCCTCTGGGCACATTGACGTGGCATTTGAGGATGCTGCAAAGAGAAGGACTCATCAAATCCACTAAATTCGCCGGAAAGCGTCTCTATTACCCGAAGATGCTTCGCTCTCAAGAGGCGGAAATGGCATATCTGACCATGCGTAGTGAAACAGCTCAGCAAATATTCACCCACATTGTTAACAATCCAGGCTGTTATCAGGAGCAGCTTGCAGAGGGACTGGGCGTGCACCACGATACAATCAGATGGCATGTTGACAAAATGATAGAGGTGGGACTTGTAAGAGTTGAGCGACAGGGAAGGAAGAAGAGGCACTATCTTGCTGGACTCGGAGAGGCCCTTCTTGCTGGAAGTCTCAACACGATAACAGAGGCATTCGTCATCTTTCTCATGGATAAGCTTGAGGAGGGATGTCTGAATCCTGAGATCAAGGAGAAGACATCAGAACGTGTTACCATCCGTATCGATTGCCCTGAGAGGGGGAAGGACTGTTTTATCACGATCAACCTGACAGAATGGGAATTTGAGTTCCTGGACGACGAAACCATCACGAGCAGAGCGACCGAGGAAATCAAGGCAGAGGGCGCCTAGACAATCTGTTCGACCAAGTCGAGGACTTTCCGTGCCAGATTATCAGGATGGGGGCCATGGCAGACCACAGCCAGCAGTCGCTTCTCGTCAACTTGATACACTAGGAAGTCTGTCTTCTCGGAGTTCACAAAGATGTATTCAGTGCTGTCTGAGAAGGTCAGACCGTTGGCAAAGATTGAGCCAATCAGCCCGGCAATCTCAACTTCATCATCAAAGCCCACCGACCCGAGAGGTAAGCCATCGAGTGTTAGTAGCATAACCTGAGTGATTTCGGGGATGGCCTCCACAATATTGCCAAGAAGCGTTTCTCTGCTGAACTCGCTATGTGAACTCATCAGCAGCTCTATCCGTGTGGCAAGCGACTGAAGCTCTGGAAGGTGCTTACTGATATCAAAACTGAGGTCGTTGCCTTTCGTTACGACCACAACCAACTGATAGTGTGGTTGAAGAATGGTTAGTATATTCTCAATTCTCGTCGAGTGAATGAGATGACTTGGAGTTGACTGGTCAATATGCCCAAGAGCACTGTTCCCAGCCCAGGCAAGAGCTGCGGACACCGTGGCGAGGAGACGCGGGTCTATGTCTTCATGTTTCGAAACGGCAGCAACAACAACCCCTTCGCGGGTGCATAGCACAGCATTCTTCACTGCTTTGTGCACTTGCAGAGTCTCCTCCAGCAAATCCGCGACCTTGGCAAGCATGTCTCCCGCCATACTCAAACACTTCCGTTTCCAATGTACATCAAGAACATATTCACATATTTATAACTCTGGTTAGAAGCTCAAAGTCGTCAGAAAGGTTCAACTGCTCAAAGATATTCCACAGAGTTGCTCTACATTCAAGCTGAGAACGACATATTTAAATCAGCCACCGAGCGAAATCCCAATATTGACTCTGGAGGAATTATGGTGAGCTCTCGATCGAGCATAATCACGTCATTGATAATAACAATAATCATCTTTGGCTCAGTCGCTGTGGTTCTCTACGGAACCAACCAGTATGAGCCATCACAAGTGGCGGTGGTAGTCCTTGAACCCGGATTCGGTGACAGGAGCTATGCAGACCAGCTTGAGGAAGGTCTGGGACTTCTTGCAGGTGACATCAATGTCGCGTACGACGAGATTGTCACAACAGAGGCCGAAGCCGAGCAGACGCTGAAGAGCCTGGCTGCAACAGGAATCTATGAACTGATAGTCGTCCTTGGACAACGAATGGTGGAAGAGCTTGCTGCTGCGGCTCAGCAATACACCCAACAGCAATTCGCTATTATAGGTGGACAGGTTGATTTGGACAATGTTGCGTCGGCTACGTTCGCCGTAGAAGAGGGTGCATACCTAGCAGGCATCTTTGCCGCTCTGCAAGTGTCCGAGCCCTTGTATAATGGTAGAATTGGCATCTTGGCTTCACTAGAGTCAGATAACTCCGTACAGGACATGATTAGTGGCTTCATAATGGGTGTCCAAGAAGCAAATCAAACCTTCGGCCTAGAGGTGACGATAAGAGACCCTATCTTCCTTGGAGGATACAACAGAACTGAGCTTGCAAAGCAGTATACTGAAACACTGTTCCTTGGTTCGGAGGGTGTGTCGCTGATCTTTGCACCGGTCAGAGCAGCCATCGTGGGAGTGAGGCAGGGCTTACTGACTGCGAATGCCACATTCGCAGGAGAACGTAGACCGATGGTCATAGCAGCTGAAGGAAACCAAGACTACTATGGCAATCCGGACCCCGAAGTCCTCTCCTCTGGAGAATGGGGAAGCATGATCCCAACAAGCGTGGTTCCACGTACCGATCTCGCAGTCTACCAGATTCTGAATGCGACACTCTGGAATGATTTCCAGGGTGGAGAAGTGCTGGAATACAATGTGGCTAATGGTGGAGTGAATCTCACAGATTTTGTATATGCGACCTATGTCCCAGCCAGCATAATCCAGGTTGTCAAGGATTACAGAATTGATATAGCTACAGGCGAAATCACAGTGGAAGTGTAGAACTCCGGAGTTAAGAGGGGCCTTTAGGCCCCACTCTTCCTATTTCTTTCTGAGTGGTGTTCTCGATGAACGACAAGAACGGCATAATGGTTCCATCGTACATTGAAAGACTTAAGCAGCTGAGTAGAACAGGATGGCAACTCTCGGGAGTACCCAAGACCCTAGGAGAGTCGATTGCAGAGCATTCTTGGGGGACGAGTGTCTTTGCCCTCTTGCTCTCACTTGAGTTGAGAGAGAAAGGTCAGGACGTGGATGTTGAGAAGGCTCTTGCAATGGCGATAATCCATGACTTGGGGGAGAGTCTGACGTCAGATATTCCTCGAAGTGCTGTACAGGATTCCAAGGTCCTTACAGGTGATATCAAGAAAGAGGCTGAACGAGAGGCAATGAAGCACATCTTCACTAGACAAGAGCACTTGGGAGATGACATGCTCGAGCTACATCTCGAGATGCAGCAGATAGAAACTCTTGAGGCAAGAATTGTTCACGCCGCAGATCTTTTGGACATGATGAATCATGCAATGTGGCTCAATAGGATTGGAATTGAGCTTGGGATTGTTCAACCCTTCATCTCTTCCGCTCTCGCAAGAATCAGAGAAGTCAACATCCCCAGCGCCACTCGTCTAGCACAAAGAATAGCAAGCAGTCCTGATTAGACTAGTCCAATCCCTTCGATTTTTCTGAAGAATCGCGTCGCAATGAGGCGGCAACCACTCCGGCCACACGAACGGGCTCGGGCGCCTTCCCTTGATGACTGAAGAGGTTCAGGAGAGCTTTTGCGTCCTGAATCCTGATTCCACTGGTGTTGACAAACACCCGAAGACCGTTGTCCAAGACGATTTCAGAGCGCTTGCCATTTCGTAAGAGTATTTCGTGCCTTCTCATCCAATCAGAGGGGAAATACTCCTCAAGATACTGCTTGATTCCTTTGGACTCCTCATAAGATACACTGACAACCGGCACTCCAGTTTCATCGTGAAGCTGTTGTAAGTCCACGATATTGAACCACGAAATCACTGTTCCACCGATAATAATAGCCCTGACGTCACTCCTAGACAGACGACAGTACATAGAGAGGATTTCGGCTGTTGCATCCGTGCCACCAATCTTAGGCCAACAGAAACCGGCGCCATCAATCTTCAAATCCCCCCTCATCACAACGCCAGCCACTACACTCCTTTCGTCGCTCTTGTGAAAACTCTCAGCTATCCCTAAAGCTCTGGCGCCAGGTTTCCAATCGATACCTTTTCGATTGGAGGATTCGAAGGTGAGATCAACCTGCCTTTTCATAGTCTTAACCCGATTTGATTCAAGTCAGTAACACGTTAGTGTTACTTGAAACAGCACATATCAATCATGACCAGTATAACTTTATTAATGCGCATCTTCCAAACAGGAAACACAACCTAAGACACCATAGGGAGTGGCCGCTATGTTCGACGCCAATTTTGAGCAGCTTCAGGTCAATCTCAGAGAGATTATGGAAGAGGCGACAGCACTGGCTACCGGGGTTCGGGCATGGATGCTTCTCTCCAAAGAAGGACTTCCTATCGCATCAGCTGTTCCTCAAGGACTAGAGGAGGCAGAGATAGCGGCCATGGCGGCATCAATACTTGGAGTAGCAGACCTCGCCGCGGAGAGAATGGATCAAGGGTTACTCGAAGAGATCCTTCTGACCAACGAACATGGTCTGATGATACTAAAGAGTGCGGGAGAGAAGGCAATCCTGGTTCTCGCTGCCCGCAAGGACATGAAGACGGGATTGCTTGTGTATGCTGCGAAGACGGCATGCGAGAAGATCGGACCCATGTTGTAGCTCTAGATTAAGCCGATAAGCCAAAAGAGTATCTGTCTCACAAACTTGGAATTCTTGTCGGATGAGTATCTCCCCAAGAGGGCCCAGTTATCTACGAAGTAGTTGCTGCCGCTGCATATCAGGCGTGCACCATCTTCACCTGAGAGTCCTGCAATTACAGTACGATTCTCGTGTTGACCTAATGGCCCATTCTCGACACGCACCGTTGTCCATGCCAAGGGGAATGCATCACCTATGACATTGATTGAACACCCGGAATAGTCAATTGAATCAATGCCTTGGGTCACGGGGTGCTCCATGAACTTGTCTATGGAAAGTGTCGATTCCACATTGCTAATGGCCATTCGAATCTGTGGGAGTCTATCATAGTTGAAAACCATTCCAAATTGCGAGAGTAGAGCATTTGCGGCTGAGAGATGTATGCTGTCATTTGCCATTCCCACAATGAAAAGCCCTCTGCCCGATTCCCAGTATTCTCTATATGCAATTATCTCCGTCGACGTGTATCTTCGAAAATCTCGAACCAGCGTGTCATTCAGATAATGTGCGTCATACGCACAAGGATCGAGGATTACTACCGCATCATACTCCAAGAGAAGCGGTAACGTGATATTGGATGGCCAAACAATCTCTTCTACAGCAATCCCGACATCCGTGGCAATCTCATAGAACTCTCTGAACTGACCGTATACGGAGTCGATAGACCAAGGAGTGTGACTCACATCAAATGCAATCTTCGCGATCGACACCTCTGCTTGAAACTGAAGACTACAACGCATGTGTCGATAGTCAGGCGAACTTAGGGTGATCTGAATTCGGACATCCTCAACCCGGCGCTCGGATATGACATGAACCTTGACATCAAGAGAACTGGTCTGATTGACCTCTATTATACCCGGCCCGCGGACATGGTGAGAACCACTTCCAGAATAGGTAATGAACCAAGTATCATTACTGCTTGTATATACGGACAATGCTACTCTATTCGTTGAATTAACAAACCAGCGTTCAAAATCGTAAGGTGCTGATGTTGGCATCATCCAAGCGACCAGTGGGAGTCCTTCCCTTTTCGGAACATTCTGGAGATACATCTCGGCAGCTTCAGCATCAACCAGCCCAGACCCAACTTCATATACCTGAGATGAGAGATTCTTGCTGCTAGCCAGAAGAAGAGCCTTCAACATTCCTGGTGTCCATCTCCAGCCGTTTTCCTGACAGAGTGCGACTATTGTTGCGGCAGCGGCTGCAACTCTGGGTGCCGCGAAACTCGTCCCAAACACGGTTCCTCCTGCATCGTTGTAATACCCAGGAGCTACTATGTCAGGTTTGACGAGACCATTCCTCAAGGGGCCTCTTCCGGAGAAGGCGAATGGTTGCAGATTCTCATCAACAGCACCCACAGCTATAACTTCAGAACGCACCGCTGGAGTTTCGATTGAGCTGCCAGCCACCCCTCCTTGACCGTTGTTACCTGCGGCAGCCACAACCACTACACCCTGATTGAAAGCCCATACTGCTGCCTCTCCGACAAGATCATGGCTTGTTGGTGTCCCGCCAAGACTGAGATTGATCACGGAGCAGTTCTCTTCAACGGCCCAACGAATCGCATCGACAATTGCAGTAACCGTGGCCTGATTCTCACCAGTCACCACTTTCGCGTTGACTATCATAGCATTCTCGCTATTCTCTATGATTATCCGAGACACAATGGTCCCATGCTGGATCCCAGAGGGAGTACTATCGGCGGTGGTGTTATCCGTTACGTCATAGCCATACCCCTCTTGGATGAAACTCCTCTCAGCGACGATACGCTGTTCTAGCTCGGAGTCAGGACTTATTCCAGAATCAATAACAGCAACTCGAACCGGAAGTTTCGTTTCAAGGCCATTTCTTGGACCCACGAAATAGACGCCTACAGTGACGCTGACAAGTATCAGGGTCATGACTAGGATAGCAGTACCCCTAGTGCGTTTTGGCACCCGATCACTTTCGTCCAAACTGAAGGCACCTCAAGGTGAATTCGTTTTGGTGGAACGACTTATAGATGTTGGAGAGAGCTGATATAGCATATTCGGACAATGCAATCATGCAGATTCTTAACCAAATGCTTATGAAACGAACCAGGAACTAGCAGGAGAGGATTAAGGAAATGGTCATGGAAGATCCTGATGAGTACGAGATGGAGCAGTCAGAAGGAATTGGTATATTCGTACCAGGTTCATACATTGAACGTGAAATGGACTGGGATAATTTCTTCAGAGTACTCGTCTATACAGGAGCGGCAATAGCTCTCTTCCTGTTATTGACAGGAGTAATTATTCTTCCACTGATTCTTCTTGGATTCATCCAAATCAATCCTATTACGTTTGAGGTGACCTTCGAACCTTGGGCATTTCTCATTGCTTCATTCGCCGAGATTGCATTCTTCTTGCCGCCTATCTATTACATCAAGAAGAAGGGGGTGAGTTTTCGCTCTCTGGGCATCAAGACCAGCAATCTGGGTGGAGATATCCTGATAGGACTGGGCGTCGGGGCAATCATGCTTCTTTCAAATCTTTTGATTACTTGGCTGACTTTCGAGGTCTTCCCTGTTCCTGATCAATCGCAGCTTGAGTTAACATTTGCAAGCAGTATCCAGGAACTGATAGGCTGGTTCATAGTCATGTTCCTCATAGTTGGAACAAGTGAGGAGCTACTCTTCAGGGGATTTCTTCAGCGGAGAATGGAGATGTACTTCAAACAAGCAGGAAGAGGAAGATACCGAATACTATCACTAGTTATCAGCTCACTGATATTCGCTGCAATACACCTCGAGTTACTGGGGATTCCAACCAGGTTCGTACTAGGACTCTTCTTGGGGTATCTAGCACAAAAAAGGAACTACTCGCTTGTGGCGCCGGCGGTTGCTCATGGACTGAACAACTCAATAGCGGTACTCCTCATCTTTCTTGGTTTCTAAAGCAAACGGATGTGAAGAGATACGGTCTGTGCCTCTTCACTTGCCTCGTTATTCCTCGTACTTGAAAGCAACTTTGAGGTCAGCCCTGAATTGGATGACCTTATCACCTTCAACTTTGCAGGTGAAGTGATCCACATCTATTCCCACTATATTGCGAACAGACTCTGATGCAACCTTCAAAGCCTCTTTCACAGCATCTTCCCAGCTCTTGGGTGATTCGCCTATCAGTTCGATTACCTTGATAACAGTCATATTGATGGCTCCGTACCTTTATACTGAAGGGGGCAGGCGTTCCTTATGACACTTGCTAATTTGAGAACTGTCATGCCAAGGTCTGTCGCTTCATGAAGACGAGCCATGCCATGAGAATGAACGCCAGTGAAACTTCTAAGATCAACAGAATCTCTGGCAAGAAGTCCAGTAGTGAAACACCCTTGAATGCAGTATCAACAATCATCACTCGACCCAGATTCAGGGGGTAGTATTCATCTATTACGCCTACATCCATGAAGCCCGTCCCCACAATGAGAGATGCAAATAGCAGGAACAAGAATGATTGATTTGCCTGTAGGCGTGTGCTTACTAGTGTTGAAATCAGGACTCCCAGAGCTGAACCAGAGAGAGACATCAGGCCAAGAATGACATTCAATGTGAGATAGTCGGTGTTGGGACGAATACCAAAGATTCCCATCCAGAGTAACAGCAGGAATTGAGCCTGGAGGACACCCACAGCGAAATACGCCAGTGTCTTCGCCAGGATGGCCTCCATTTTAGTCGCCGGAGTCAGAAGCATTCGATTAAGAGGAACATCACCAACAATCGCCTGAGCAGCAGTAGCGGATACTGCAATGAAGACAGAGAAAACTAGGAGGAAGACACCGAACGTGGCAGCTGTGTAATTACCTGTCGGTTGGAACTCCCGGACCCGAACCATCTCAACCTCTCCCTTAATCCAACCATGATCATACCGGAATTCTGCAACAACATCGGTGAAAGCAGAGAAGACTGCCGACTGGCTCTGAAAGTCTGTGCTGCTGATGTGAATGGTAACAAACGCAGGTATGTCATTGGTGATGTTTCCCTCGAATCCGTAAGGGATTACAGCATAGGCGTTTATTGCATCTCTATAGAGTGCGTCGAGAGCCTCTTCTTCAGTCTCATATACTATGACAGAGAAAGAATTGCTCTTAGAGAGATAGTAAGTGAAATTCTCGGACAAGTCCTCATCCGGAAATGTGTCTGTTGGGTCCATATCGACGACACCGAGCAGGATGACACCATCACTATCTCCGCCACTATCTCCAATACCTGCACTCCCTTGAGAAGTCGCCACCCACATGGTCCCCATAATCATGGTCGGAAGGACAAAGACAAGAAGCAGAGCGAAACGGTCGTTCTGAATGAGTCTAAGCTCCTTCAGCAGCATGGATCGAATACGCCAGATCTTGCTATTCTTCCGTTCTTCGGTTGACAAAGGGGTTCACCATGCTTTGCTTCTGCATCCTTGTCACTGCTTTTATGCGTTTTCGAGAGGTTTCACGATTCCTTGTCTAGTATGCCGAGAACTTCCGCACACATCAGCAGGTACAGAACAAGGTCACCATGGTCACCGAATCGGTTCTTGAACCTGATGACCTGCTTGATAGATGCTCGCTGACACCCACGAGTAAACCTGCCGACTATATTCCTGATACCCAAGTCCGAATAGGGGAAGATCTCAAAGAGACCTAATCCTGAAATGGCAACGGCGTTTATTGTCCATGGTCCGATTCCACGTATTTCGCCCAGAATAGAAGCTACAGAAGAATATGGCTCCTGCCGAAGGCTCTCAGGAAGAAAGGCACCCTTATCGATGAGCTTGCAGATGTCAAAGATATACTCGGCCTTGTGGCCAAGCCCCAGTCCTCTTAATCCTCTTAGACCCAGATTCAGAATCGAGTCAAAACTAGGAAATCCAAAGAATCTATTTCCATTCCATACAAGGGTCTTCTGAGTGGCGAGAATCAACCGCTTTGTGATGGAATTCGCGCCTCTGAATGATATCTGTTGTTGGATGATTGACTTGATGATTGATTCAAAGACTGTGTCGGTTTGATATGGGCGAAGGGATTGTAGGTCATCAGCATACTTCATGAGGTCTTCATCTTGACGAATCTCATCAATTGCACCCTGAGTTTCTACGTCGAGACCTAAGACGGTCCGGATCTTCTGCTCTGTCGATGCGACAGAAGACTCTCCGGGATGAGTGATCACTAATCCTTCGTCCTCACAATTCTGTTGAATGTGAACAGGTAGGCTGATAGTATCAAATGTGAAGGTACGCCAGAGAGAATTGGGACCAGTGAGTTCGGGGACAGGCTGAATGTCAGGAAAGACCCAAGCATGTACCGATTTCAGCAGGCTGTAATCCTCAGTGGAGATTCGTGTTGTTCGTTGGCTGGAGCCGTTCATCATATCTGCATCATCTAGATGTATCTCGTTAACAGAACTATCTAATGACAAATCGCATCCTTTCGAAACCTACTACCCAAGATCAGCCGCACCAGATTTCGCCTATTCGCCGGAATCGTCTTTTCTTTTGAATGGGTTTCTCTTGAATGGGTTCTTCGGTTTCCCGATTTTGAAAGATAGATTGCGCTTCAGCTTCTCACCTGTTGATTCTTCTTCTTTGCTCATTGTTCATGCCACTCCACATACACAGAGTATTCGGCTTACTGTGGACCAGACTTTGCATATTAATGCATACCATTAGAAGGGCAAGCCGTTCAGAGTCCGGCATTATTATAACCAGTACGTGTATGCGACAGATAGGCGTGATAAGACATGGTGGCAGAAGAGAGAAACAAGAGTGTGCGAGTCGTCAGGCTTCTTGCACTGATTGTGGCTTGTGCTCTCCTCAATGTAGGGCTCTACTCCATCCTCTGGTTCTTGACACCTTTTGTGGCAGGTGCAGCTATTGGTTATCTCTTGGTAAAGATAGAGGATGCGATAGCAGGATCGTCACTCGGGGCTGTCCTTGCATACATCCCTCTGTTCATGCTAACATCAAGTCTAGACGGACAGCAAGTGGATCTCTTGGCTATTAGCGTTGCAGCCTTGCTGATGGCTGCAATCGCAATACTCGGTGGATTATTTGGCAACACCATTCAGAGACGTGCCTTACAGGCACATCCATCAGACAGAGTGGTCGGTTGATAGAGATGGCAACAAAAAACATCGAAGTAATAGCACTGGATTTGGACGGCGTGTTATTCGATGGCCCAAGTGCAGTGCAACCGCTCGCAACTCAGCTCGGTCTCGCAGAGAGATTCTTCAAAATCTTCAAGGAGTCAGCTGAGAAGCAGTACGGGCTGGAGCAGACCATAATAAAGGGAGCCGAAATCTGGATAGGCGTTCCTGTTGATGGCACGTTGGATCCGCTAGTCAACAATCTTCCCTTGATGAAAGGGGCAGAGGAAACCGTGTCTACGCTTAAAGATAGAGGATACAGAGTTGGGTGCATCTCAAGTGGTGTCAGTCAGTTTTTCATGGAGCCCTTCAAAAGACGACTGGACCTAGATTTCGCTTACTCCAACATCTTAGGACAAGAAAACGGCAAGCACGATGGAAACGTCGAATATGTCATGTCAGGTAAACAGAAAGCAGAATCAGTACTCAGATACCTAGAAGAAGAGAATCTTTCTCCAGCTAATCTCGCGAGTGTCGGTGATGGCGAGAATGATATTGATATGTTCGGCGTTTCGGCCTTCAGCATCGCATTCAGTCCCAAATCAAAGAGAGTCGAGGAAGCGGCTAATATCACAATCCGGTCGAAAGACCTTCGCTCGATTCTTCAGCACTTTGAACGAAGCTAGCCCAATATCTCACTGACCGCATGGGCGATGTGCTCTCGGTCAGAACGTGTTAGCCCAGGATGTACAGGCACTTCAAAGTGCGTGTCTCCTATCTCTTCTGAGGCTGGAAGACTCACTTTGGAGTAGTCGGGGTATTCCACAAACTCAGCCCAGCGCCAATCGTTGATGTTGAGATAAGTACCTTGCTTGTGACAGGGCAAGGCATATACCGAACGCGAACCAATCTCGTGTTTCTTCAGAAGCTCCACCATCTCATCACGGTTGATATCGACGTGATGAAGGCGAGGAGCATATACATGGAAAGAAGACATGAATCCCTCAAGCTCCTCTTGAGGAGTCACAGATTCGAATTCACCGAAGAGCTTGTCATAAAAAGCAGCGTTCTCTCTGCGGACTCTCACAACTTCTGGCAGACGCTTCAACTGCTCTCTTCCAATCCCCGATACAAGATCCATCATTCGATTGTTGAAACCAATCCGATAATGGCTATAGCCACCCTTCTTCCCCCGACCATGATTCTTTATCATCAAGCAACGATCATAGATCTGTTCATCATCAGTAGTGATCATGCCTCCTTCACCGGTCATCATGTTCTTCGTGGCATAAAACGAGAAGGCCGAAACGTGGCCAAATGAACCAACCTTTTTGCCATCAATCTCTGCGCCGTGTGCCTGACAAGCATCCTCGATAACTAACAAGTCATGGTCTGTTGCAATCTCTATTATCCGTTTCATATCAGCAGGCATACCAAAAATATGAACGGGCATGATTGCACGGGTCTTCTCAGTAATGGCAGCCTCTATTGCATCGGGAGATATGTTGTATGTGTTTGGATCTATGTCTACAAATACAGGAACCGCGCCCACCATGGCAATGGTGTTGGCTGATGCAATGAAAGTGAATGGGGATGTGATGACCTCGTCACCCGGCTCAATGCCCAAAGCATCGAGAGCAGTACTCAACGCAACTGTGCCATTTGTAGCAACTGTTGCATATTCTGTTCCAATGTAGTGAGAAAACTCCTTCTCGAACTCTCTTGACACTTTACCTTCAGCAAGAAAGCCGGACTTGAGAACCTCAAGGACAGCATCAATCTCTGGTTGGCCGATGATGGGTTGAGCAATGGGAATCATCCTATTCACTGGTCTTCGGAGCACTCCAACGCAGATAAAACATTTTGGCTACCATGGAATCTGTACCACTCATCCTTGCAAGAACAAGCGCGTTCTATTCACTGCTGGATTCCTCCCGCGCAACCTCTCTTGCCTCCCGCTCTCGTCGATTCTCCACCAGACTGACTACTCCTACAGACACAGTCATTCCAACAAGAGCTATCAGCATAAAGAACAGATTCCGCAGCATGAATATGATTGCCAATCCGAATCCACTGAAAAGGCCGGTCCAGAATCTGATGTGCACGGTTGTCTTTCGGGGGGTAAGGCGCTGACTTGTCCAATCCACCACAGTTGCAAGACCCATCGCCACTGCTAGAATAAACCATGCCCATGAAGGCTCAAGGGGAACCTGTAGAAGTATTATACTCAGAATTCCCAATCCGAGTCCACCATATATTCCAGTACATCTTCCGCACAGATACAGAGATTTTCCGCGAAACGTAACCCGAAGGCAGTGCCCGTAGAGAGAGGGAGGATGGTGTGACAGCATAACGTGGATGCTTTCCTTGATCTCGTCTCCGCGGCTCCAGAGCATTGGTTTGCTTTCCAATTCATCCGGTCGTGGACTCTCCCCATTGGCCATGAAAATCATCTGGTCGCAAGCCATGAGCTCTTATTTGGGTTCCTGTTGGGTCATACAGAGTCTTGAGAGATTGACTCCACACTTCGATGAACAACCATCATCTTCCGATTCTTCGCTTTCTGCCGATGCATTGATATGAAAAAGACTAAAACATGGTGCGAACGGCCCTGCATCTACAGGAGAGAATTGACAGATGACAGAAGACCTGCTATCACTCATGAGAGAGAGAATCGCCATCGGCCTAGAGAGAGAGAAGACGATTGAAGCAATCGACGGCTGGGAGAGAACAGCTCTGCTCGAACTAAAGGAAGGACCCAAATACCATTTCATTGTGAAAGACAATGACATCAAGGTGGAAGAGGGTGACATCGAGGAGTACGACATGAAGATTGAGAGCGACGAAGACTCAATCAGGAAACTCTTCCTAGAAGAGATGAGTGCCGCTTCGGCACTATTGAGAAGAAAACTCAAAGTCAAGGGGTCAGCTTCTGACCTCATGAAGATCCGACACATATTCTAGTCCCCAGTGATTCAGCTCTTGGAGGCCATATATTGGACCAGCGGGTGGTAAGTGAACTTACCAGCATAGTAGGGGATTCCTATGTTTCGACCAGAGCCGATGTGCTTCTCAGTTACTCGCACTCCGCATCGATAGGTTATGATGGAGTTTTGCCCGGAGCAGTTGTCCGACCGGGGAGTACAGATGAGGTTTCAGAAATTCTACGCGTCGCTAACAAGTACAAGATACCAGTCACACCAAGGTCCGGGGGTTCAAGCCTTCAGGGGGAAGTCATTCCAGAAGAAGGAGGCTTGGTCGTCGAGCTCATGCGTCTGGATGACATAACCTTGTTCAAAGACCTGCGTTCAGTCAGGGTGGGAGCGGGTGTCACATTCGGCATGCTCGACAAGTACCTGAACCAGCATGACCTTTGGGTGCCCATCTACCCGGAATCGTCCCTTGTATGTACTGTTGCAGGAAATGTGGCAGTCAATGGAGCAGGACCGGGTTCAAGCACCTATGGGTGCATTGCAGAGATGGTCCTAGGACTTGAGGTAGTTCTTCCCGATGGAACAATCATCCAGACGGGCTCAGAGGCAAATCCTAACGCTCCTGGACCCTTCCTGCGATACGCATTTGGTCCAGACATAACCGGGCTCTTCATAGGTTCACTGGGTGCACTAGGAATCATCACCAAGGTCTCAGTGAAGACATTCAGACGTATTCGTAATTTCCACTATGAAACCTACGGCTTCAAAACCGCTGAACAGGCGGAGCGCTTTCTCTTGGGGCTGAGGGAGAACGATGTGCAGGCGGTCTTCGCCTCAATCTATGAGGGCAGGATTCTTGAGTTCTTCATGGATATGCTTGGGGAAGAGTATGGAATACCGAAGTACGAGTGGCCGACCTACACGGTCTCGGCAACACTCGGCCGGCTGAGGGAGGACCAGCTGGCAAGCGATGTGGAGAAGGCGGCTGAGATCTGCGAGAGTCTTGGAGGACATATCATCGGAATCAGCGAGTTGCCCCAGGGAGAGTGGGATGATCGGATGCGAACCTTTGCGCGTTCATCCTATGCTCACGGCTGGCACTGGCGCATTCTCTATCACCACCAGACGCCTACCAACTGGCATAGGTCTGTTGAGTCTATCTGGGAAGTGATGGATGAGTTCGGACTGCTTGGTCACACCGCGGGCTTCCTTACGGGTCACGCCAGCTACAATTTCTATCCCCACCTCTATTTCGACCCCGAAGATGCTGAGGAAGAACAGAAGGTCCGCGACGCACATGCTGCCCTCTCAAGAAGGCTCTTCAAGACAGGAGCAGTTCCATTCAAACTTGCAACCTATTGGGTCGAAGGTGTAGAGGAGATGAAAGATTATCTCAAACTCATTAAGGCTCTAAAGAATCTCCTCGACCCGAACAACATCATGAACCCAAGTATTCTCATGACTGAACGAGAAGGTAGTGACTTCGAAAGAGAGAGAGTTACGTAAAATGGTGGAAATTGAGCTGGATTATCTGAAAGAGGAACTCCTACAGTGTAGACGCTGCGGATTGTGCAGGAACGCAGTCTACGAGAGTAGAGGATTCGATGGAATCTGTCCTGTGTGGAAGAACTCGAGCGGCTTTGAAACCAGCTTCATGCGAGGAAAGATCATGGTGGCTCTTGGTCTTCTGGAGGGTATTCTTGAAAGGACGCCAGAAAACGCAGAATCCCTCTATCAATGCACCCTGTGTGGCAATTGCACAGCAATCTGTCCATCAGAGTTTGAACCTGCTAAAGCGCTGGAGCAGGTACGACACATTTTGAATGAGATTCCAAACGATGTCAGAGATGCTATTAGTGAGAAGATCATTTCTCACGACAACCCCTACGACGAAGACAATTCTGTCAGACGAAAGTGGATCGAGCAACTCGGACTCGATATTCCAAGCAAAGGAGAAACCCTCTATTTCGTTGGGTGCACGGCTGGGATGCGGATACCAGATGTGGCTAAGGATACGGCAAGGATTCTCAAGGCAGCTGGCGTGGACTTCTCGGTGACGGAGGATGAGCCTTGTTGTGGTTCAGTCATGCTCAGGACTGGACGAACAAAGGAGGCTGAGAGCAACGCCAAGAGGGTAGGGGCAATGCTACGTTCCACTGGTGCAAAGCAGATCATCGTTAGTTGCGCCGGGTGTTTGAAGACCCTTCGAAAGGACTACCCCCAGATGGGAATTGAGATTCCGGAGGTATTGCATATCGTGGAATACGCAGATAGGCTGAACAAAGAGGGGAAGCTCAAACCTCAGGCACTGCACAAGGAGCTCACGGTCACTTACCACGATCCCTGCCACATGGGTCGCGAGCTTGGTATCTATGATAGTCCGCGTAGCATTCTCAAGTCTATTCCGGGGGTTGAGTTGGTTGAGATGGAGACTCACCATGACCAGGCGATGTGCTGCGGCGCAGGCGGTGGTCTCAGGTCCTACGATTCCGACCTTGCAAAGCGCATTGGGGGATACAGAGTAAGAGACGCAGTAGAATCCGGTGCGGAGGTCTTGGCAACGGCCTGTCCGTTCTGCGAGCACAACCTGAAGTCGGGGGCCAAGCTCGTCGAATCGGATATCGACATCGTCGATGTGGTTAGTCTTCTGGCTCAGAGTGTTGACCACCAGGAATAGGTCAGCTATTCAGAGTCCGAGATCTGATGGAGAACGCTTTACGCTTCTTGCCACAAGACGAGGTCATCAGAGAATGAGGTGGACGACAATCGACTGGTGCGTTGTGCCCTACGGGCTATGAAACACACCCATTCTTTTGGATAAACGTCATCTCAGCCCCACATCCCGCGCCACTACAGCCTCTCTCTGAACCATCTGGTGAGAGCCGAACCTCCTGTAGAAGGACATTCAGATCAGCCGCTGGCCACGAAGCTTTCTGTTGACCCACCCTGACGGGCCAATTGTGAAGCTCATGTCTGTCGATTCGTCGTCCAACCCATTATACACACAGCTTCCCACATAAGCATTTCCTAAGGTCTCGCGGCCTCAAAAAAGTCACATACAACCGCATACTATTCTATGACCATAGAACAACTTATAAGACCAGACGAACACTCGAAGCCGAACAACGAGCTGGACCAAGAGGAATCTCCAATGGATAAGGTTAGAGTAGCGCTAATAGGGATAGGAAACTGTGCAAGTGCACTTGTACAGGGCCTGCAATACTACAAGGATGCCAAGAGTGAGGAAGAGGTCATCGGGCTGAGTCATCCAGACCTTGCAGGAATCCATGTTAGTGATATCGAGTTCGTAGCTGCATTTGACGTCACGGAGTCAAAGGTCGGACTTGATCTTTCAGAGGCCATCTTTGCCGAGCCGAATAATGTCATGCGATTCGCTAAAGTTCCCAATACAGGCGTCAAAGTGCTACGAGGACCGGTCCACGATGGTATCGACGACAATCTGAGGGCGTTGGTCAAGGTTGCTGAGACTCCGGAAGCGGATGTTGTGAAGGTTCTGAATGGCACGGGAGCAGAAATAGCAGTCAACCTCTTGCCGGGATCATCTGTACAGGCGACTGCATTCTATGCCAACGCATGTCTTGAGGCAGGCTGTGCATTCATCAACGGGACCCCTATTCCGATTGCCTCAGATCCTGAATGGGAAAAACGGTTTCAAGAACGGGGCATACCTTTGATTGGCGATGATATCCAAGATCAGCTCGGGTCAACTATTCTTCACAGGAATATACTACAACTTCTCGTTGCACGCGGTGTACGGGTAGATGAAAGCTATCAGCTTGATGTTGGTGGCGGTGCGGAGTCGCTTGACTCACACTACAGAGGGCGAATGAGAAAGCGTCGCGTGAAAAGCGAGGCCGTAAGTCAAGACCTCCCGTATGAAGCACCATTGGTGGCGGGTTCGTCCGATTTTGTGCCATTCATGGATAATAGCAGAGAATCATACTTCTACATAAATGGAAGACAGTTTGGAGCGGCTCCAGTGAGGATTGATATCAGAATGGAAGTCACTGATGGACCGAATGCAGGGCCGATTCTCCTTGATGCAATTCGCGCAGCCAAGCTCGCTCTCAAGAGAGGTGTAGGTGGAGCTCTCGAGTCAATCTCCGCCTATGGATTCAAGAAACCTCCTAGAGCAACCAAGATGTACAAGGCTGAACGCTGGGTTGAAGAGTTCCTTCTTGGAAAACGAAAGAGATAACCTCTATCCGTAGGTCTTAAGGTACTCTTTCATGAGCTTCTTGAGGCTCTTGAGATCACTAATGACCTCGAACTCAACGTCTTGGCCAACCTCTTCAAGCACTTCATTGAATGAGGTGACATTGCGAAACTGGCCTTCAATCTCCTTCTTCGCTGCAGCCGTTTTGGCATTGGGATCATACACAACAATGAGGTCCAATGGTTCGAAGTTGATAACAACACTGCGATCCATGTACATGACTTTCCGACACTTCGGGCATTGTGCACGATTAATCTTACCACGTTGAATCTTTCGGTAGAGATCTCTGTCCTGAGAGAGATCTATGTGGTCGATAACCTCGGTTTCGTATACATGACCGCACTTAACACATTTCACTTCAACCGTGCTTGTACCTGGCATCTTGCTCACCGGTGCTTAACGAGCCCACGCGTCAGAGCTCTTAAGAGTTGCGAAGTATCCAGTCTGACTGCATTTTTGGAACAGATACGAGTTAGATTGCCTCATCCAATATGTCGTGCAACTGATCAGGCTCTTCGCTCTTCGTCCTCCACTTGAAGAGATACCCCGTAAGAAGGGCCGTAAGCGCAATCGATCCGATGGCAATCGGCAAAGACGCAAAGAGGCCGCCGACGGTGTACCCAATCAGTGCTCCAGCGAGTGTAACAAGAACCTTGCCTGAGAAGAAGCTAATCAGATATGCGGGAATAGGGTGTTCGATGAAACCAGCGTATATTATCAGGGGATCGTCGGGCACAGGAGATGCTGCAGCAATGAACAGAGCAAGCGAACCCCACTTCTCCATCCGTCTTCGTTCTGAGTCAAGTCGTTCGATTTGCTTGTCGGAGAGAGCAACCCTCGAGCCCCGAATGAGTAGATAGTAGGTGAAACTTGAGAGTGTAGCGGCCAGAGCGACGATGAGCCCCACTGAAACCCAATGCATCCAAGGAAGTAGCAGAGACCCAAGGCCAGCTAGAACCATATTGCTAGGGCTCACAAATGGGACCATATTGATTATGAAACAAGCCAAGAAGAGGCCGAGATATCCCTCCAGAATCAAATCTGTGACAATCTGTATGACATCCTGCAAACATGCAACACTCCGGGGCTGTTGGACGATATGAAGCTCTTTTCAACGACACAGCTTGATTTGTGGTCAAATCAAGCCCTCATATAGGTTTCTCGGGATAGTGGATAATCAGCTCGCAAACTTCTGGGCCTCGTGATCTGCAGCATAACTCGAAATGGGCCGTTCAAATGAGAATATGGTGTCCGGATGGCGTGTGTAAAGGACTACTTCCCTACTTCTTTGATTATGACCCGCCTAACCCCATCTAGTTCTCCAAGTGAGTCTCTCAGTTCGTCCAGTGAAAGAGTCAGCTGTTCGGGTGAGAAATAGCATTCGTAGAAACAACGAGTTCCTCGCAAGCAGACGCCAGTAGAGAATAGCAGGTCAATCAGGCCCGACTTCTTGAAGATCTGTGAAAGACGCGTTAGGAAATCATTCGTGAGTTTTCCAATCTCAAGAGAAAGGTAGCTCACTTCTGAGGCATCCAACGGGAAGATTTTGATCAAACGGTCTTTGTGTACAAGCACCATAAGCCCGCGGTCTGTACCCAGCGCTTCCTTGAATGAAGTTGGAAAGGCAACACTCTCACTCTCATCAAAAGTTAAGACTCGACCGGCTGTGGCCCCTTCGTACTCGGACATCTTGAATATTCACCTGCTTAGTTTTTCCCCATATCCAGCTGCAGCAAGACTGGACTTGTAGTCCTCTTATTGCGACTCATATAAATAAAGCTCTTTTGTTTGTCCCCTCACTCGACGCATATTTTCGGCTGTTTTCTTGAGGTAGACTTGAAGAAATAGGACCTTATGAGAGTATATCAGGAACAGCATGCTTGAGAGACATGCCTTCAAAGCGGACACAGATGAAAGGGTTTCGTCAGGTCTCTGAGCTGAGAATTCAGTATCTCTGCGAGTACCGACTGTATCTTCGACTGAGGTTCGGAGCTCCGAACAGCCAAGCACAGAGGGTTGGCACTCATCTCCACGGGACGGATAGAGCATCAGCAGAACAGCACTTCATCGAATATGAGAAGATCTTTGTCGTTGTTGCCATCTTGACGATAATAGCTGGCATTCTCTGGGTGATGGAGGGACTACTTTGAATGAAATAGCAAGCTTAGTCCTCCTTGCATTCTTCATAATTGGGATTGTCGCGCTCTCTGTGATTAGGGCGGGCGGTGCGACTATGAGGATTCGGAGGGTGATAGCGACTGCATCACGGTCGCCTATATCATTGCGTGAATTCCTTGAACAAGATTCTAAAAGAATCCAGAAAAGATGTCTCTTCACAGAAGAGAGTGTCATTTCAATGACACATAGATACACAGGGAGATTCGACGCGGCGGTCTTGCGGTTCAATCAAGTGGGAATTCTCGAGGCGGTTATTGAAAGGAAATACCCAACTAGATTTCTGCCGCGAGAACCACAGAAGGAAGATTTCTTCCAGGCAAGTCTCTATGCTCTTGCCCTCCAGGAATCGGGTGTTTCGTGCAGCTCTGCCAAACTGGTCACGATCTACTGCCTTCAAGAACATGCGAAAAACTGCCAGAAGAAAAATGTCGCCAACTGTGTTAGATGCAGAAATGCCTCTGTTATGGTCAAGAGCTTCAGACCATCACGTACTATTTCACAATTGCAGAAGATGGATGACTACTGGTTTCGTAACAAGACACCTGAGCCTAAATCAAATAGGAACGTCTGCATAATCTGTCCCTTCAGTCGGGACGGCAGATGCCAATATTCGGCCATCTAGGGCTTCTTGTAGAAAACAGAATGAACCGAAATAGATGCAAAAGAGTAATCTTGGTCAAAGCACATGTGACACTCATGCGAGAACTCAGGACTTTCCTCGGCAAGGTCATGAATGCAAAGCGCGAGCTGAAGGAAGTATACTATACTACCCGTAATCGAGCCAAGAAGGATGATGCAAAAGAGGCTGTTGCAGCGCTGATTGGTGTCCAGCGTCTCGTTGAGGATTTGATTGAAACCTGGAGAAAAGATAGAACTGCAAAAAGAATCCTGTCCGATCGAAAAGCCGAGGTCAGCCTGAGGAAGTGGGCATTGGGTTTACCCAGACGGGTTGATGACTACAAGTCAAAGACTGGAAAGCTGGACCAAGACAAGCTTCATAGATTCCAAGAAGCTCTGATGAGATACATGGAGGATATCTCCGACCATCTTGCTGCATGGATTGAAGACATTGTGAACTTGAGCGAGCTACCTAGACCTCCGAGAGAGTAGTACTTGTTCACTACCATCGCAGGCGAGCAGCAACGCCGCCGAGCGACTCGAGCTGGGCACCTGATTCGGTTTGGCTTGAAAAGACCATGATATCTGTGCCGTAGTTCTCCACTTCTTGAACCAGCTCATCTAACAGCTCGTGTCCCTCCAAGATCATGATTGTGTCAATTCTCCCCTGCTCAAGAGCCTCCATTACTTCCTTCTTCCCATACGTCACGGTATTCATGCCTTTCATCAGGTCTTCCATGAAAGAATCCCATTCTTTGCGCTCGGCATATATCTCGGTCTCACGCATTATCCGCGAAGCCTCTTTGACTGCTTGGTACAGCCCAGTTTCATCAATCATTCCGACGGAGATGATTGCATCTGCTACCTTCTCTCTGAGGCGATAATCGAGCCCACTCTTTTCAAGAAACTCTTGCGCACGAATCGTATTTCCGCCAAGTATTATGGCGTCGACTTGGTCGAGCTTATCAAGGAGAAGATCCTCAAGCAATTCGGCGACATACTTGAAGAAGTCCTGCATCTTCTCATCGCGAATACGATCATATCGACGAGCACTCTGCCCTCCCGCGCGTGTCTTTCCGATGATGTAGAAATCCTCGTCCCGTACAAGTTCTATGTGTTTACCGCGGAGATAGCCGACCGTGACTTTGCCACCCTCAATAAGGACGATGACAGAGAGGCTCTTTGGCTCCACCATGCTCTCGAGCTCCTCAGTCACGAATTCACGGCCACAGATATACACAAATTGAGAAATAGGGGCAGGAGGCACAACTATGTCACGGATCTCGTCTTGAGTACCCCCTTCTTCTTGAATCCCGAAGAAAAACGCAATTCCGTTCTCGGGCAGCTCGGGAATCTTTGTGAGTTCGCTCAATATCGCAGTGAGGTTGTCAGAAACATTCTTCCGGTTTGTCTTGCTCTTGATGTTCTCTGCACCGGCCAGCTCAGCCTTGACGAAGTTGATAACATCGACCAAGTTCTTATCGGGCGGAACGTAAAGAGTGGTAAAGGAGCTATGACGACCCTTCAGCTCATTTAGTTCTGCTATCTTCCGCTTTAGCTTCAGTCGCTTCAGGTCCAATCTTTTCGCCTCTATGCTGTCAACCGTTGAGCTTCATCAGAACGAGTCTGCCGAGGGCAACTGCCTGAAGCAAACCAACTGTACACAGTATTTTAAGATTGCGACATGCCACTCTCTCGTCCCGCCAATATAGTGCCTTGCCTGACGAGGAGTTGAAAAAGGCAGTACATCATGCTATCGTTTCTCAAACAGGGGAGGCATGCCTTCAGTCGAAGAACGGGGAGGATGTCCGAGGTGCTGTTTGATACGACAGATTAAAAAGGAACATCCAGTCCTGAAACGTCTACAGGTGAACGGTGGAATGTACTACCAATTTCTTCCAGCCCGGTAAGGGACTACTTCTCACGTGGACTGTGTTCACACCAGGTACATATCCCCGATCAACCGACACATCAAGGGGTTTCGAATCATATTGACTGACGACATCCAGTTGACAGAAGGAGAGAGAAGAATTCTCTTAGAGCTTCTGGAGATAGACGGAAGAGCCCAGGCGGAATCATTGGCGAAGAGCATGAATGACAGGAAAGAAAGAGTCGTGTCAATCCTGAATTCTTTGGCCGAGAAGTCACTCGTCAATTTGGAGATTCAAGAGGTCGAATCCTACGAGCTGACCGACGAAGGACTTGAGTACGCAGCTGATGGGCTACCGGAGGTTCGACTTTTCGAAGCGGTGAAAGATGCTGGAGGAACACTGGATATGGATGCAGCTGTTTCGGCCGCCGGCCTGAACGAGAAGACCAAGGGGATTGCAATCAATTGGTGCCGGAAGAACGGTTGGCTGAGCATATCGAAGAGAGATGGGCAGTCAGTATTTGGACTGCTGAAGGAGGACATAGATTCCTCAGTTCAGGAGCTGCTCAACCTGCTCAGTGATGGAGTAACTGAGATCGAAAAAGGGCTTCTAAAAGGGCTACGCCAGGCCCAAGGAAGAACCCTTGTTGAAACCAGCATAGAGAAGGTATTCGTTGCTTCTCTGGCGATTGACAAATCTAAAGCTGAAACACTGATTGGTTCGGAAGAGGAAGATATACTCAGTCTGACTCCAAGGATGCTTGCATCACGAGAGTGGCAAGGCAAGAGATTCAAACCTTACAACATGGAGATCATTCCACCACCGATCAATGCAGGTAGGAAACATCCATATGCTGAATTCGTTGACTGGCTTAAGGAGGAGCTCATCAGTCTTGGATTCACAGAATGGTGGGGACCTTATGTTGAAACTGAATTCTGGAACAATGACGTGCTGTTCGTACCTCAAGACCACGTAGCCCGAGAAGTACAGGATCAGTTCCGCGTAGACGAACCCTATGACCATGGAGATATACCTGACGAACATCACTTCGAACAAGTCAAGGAAGTTCATGAAGATGGAGGAAACACGGGTTCTACGGGGTGGCAGGCCGCATTCAGCAGAGAGATTGCAACAAGGCTCTGCTTGAGATCGCACACAACACCTGTGTCCGCCAGATACTTGGCAACCCACGCCGAGCCTCCGCATAAGATGTTCATCATCGACCGCAACTTCAGATCCGAAACACTCAGTGCAACCCATGGGCAAGAGTTCGACCAGTGCGAAGGCATCATATGGGACGAGGGGCTCACGTTGAGGGACCTGATGGGCTATATCCGAGAGATATGCAAGAGCGTGGGAATTAAGAAGCTGAGGTTCAAACCTGGACAGTTCCCATTCACTGAACCAAGCGTCGAAGGGTATGCAAAACACGAGAAACTTGGTTGGATTGAGGTAGCACCTGGAGGCATCTTCAGGCCAGAGGTCACCCATCCCTTGGGAATCAAAGAAACAGTGTTGGCATGGGGGCTAGGAGCAAGCCGAATGTACATGGCGGCCATGGATATCGATGATATTAGGAATGTGTTCAGTCGAGACCTGAATTGGATAAGAAGGAAGTATTTCACGAGGTGAATCTAGATGATTGTAACATGTATCCTTGAGAGTCTCCTGAAGCTCATCGGCCGAAAGATTACAGAAGAGCAGCTCGAAGAAAAGCTGTTTCTCCTCAAATCCGAAGTGGAAGGTTTCGGCGACGGAACGATAGACATTGAGGTGAACCCCGATAGACAGGACATGCTTTCCACGGAGGGAATTGCACGAGCATTGCGGGCATTCCTTGACATCAGCCCAGGTCTACCCAAGTTCCCGGTCAAGGGCTCCGGAAAAAAGATAGTCGTCGAGAGAGGACTAGAGAAGATCAGGAAGTACATTGCCTGTGGCATAGTGAAAGATGTAGAAACAAGTGACCAGCTCATCAAAGAGTATATGCGTCTTCAGGAGCTGCTGACATCAACTCATGGTCGGAATCGATGCAAGGCCAGTATTGGACTCTACGTACACGACGAGCTTGACTTCCCTGTGTATTATGGTACAGAGGACTCTGAAAAAATCAAGTTTATTCCACTAGGTCACGACGAACCGATGGACGGCCCAACAATACTGAAGAAGCATGAGAAGGGAATCGAATTTGGACATATCATCTCTGACTTCGATAGGTGGCCACTGTTAGCGGATAATGCAGGTAAGATTCTGAGTCTCCCCCCGATTATCAACAGCAATGACCTTGGAAAAATCTCCGAGGACACAAAAAACATCTTTGTCGAGGTGACAGGAACGCACCTACCTACGGTAGAGCAGTGTCTCAATATCATGACTACTTCTCTGGCCGAACGTGGGGGGAGGATAGAATCTGTCGAGGTAGCATATCCTGATGGAAATACTACGCACACACCAGTCCTCGACCCGAGGGACATGGAGGTTGATGTGGAGCAGATCAGACAGCTACTAGGACTTGAACTGACATATAAGGAGATCAGAGAGAGTCTGAGAAGGATGTGCTACGGTGCAAAGGTGAATAAGGGAACTGCTAAAGTCAAGGTTCCTGCGTTTAGAGTAGACGTTCTACATCCTGTTGACATCATCGAAGATGTTGCCATAGGATACGGCTTTGATAACATAAGGCCAACACTGCCGGAGACCATGACCATTGGAGCGTTGCGTACGATGACTCGGTTGAAGAACAAAGGCCGAGATCTAATGGTAGGCGTGGGTTACCAAGAAGTCATGAGCTATGTTATGACATCACCAGAAGTCCTCAATCTGAAGATGGAAAGGTATACACCGTATGTAAGTACAGCAAATCCGAAGAGTAGAGACTTCTCGGTTCTTAGAAACTCACTACTCCCTGTCATTCTTGATTTTGCTGCAAGAAACCAACACGCAGACTATCCTCAGAAGGTTTTTGAGGTGGGGGACATTGTCCTGCCCGACCAACACACAGAGACTAGAACACGCCAACTCACTGCGCTCTGTGCAATGACTACGAACAACAGAGTTGACGTGACCGAATTGCTTCGCGAGTTGGCATTTGTTCTGAGGGGAATGGGACTTGAAGGACGCTTCAGGTTCACACCATGTAGAGATTCGTCTTTCATCACAGGACGTTCAGCCAGAATACTGATAGACGAAGAAGATGTGGGCATTGCGGGAGAAATAGATCCCACAGTTCTAACGAATTTCGAGATAGGAAACCCGGTGGTGGCCTTCGAGATGCATCTACCTGAGAATGGAGCATGGTAAACCACGATTGGTGAGCCCTACGTGTGCCGGTAGAAACTGCGAAGAAAACATATAAGATAGACATCCTTTTCGAATATGGGTAAGCGGAGATAACGAGCCAACCAGCAGAGGTGCAAACGGATGACATCAGGGAATTCCAGCTCTACCAGCAAAAGCCCCACCGAGGACGGAGGTTTTGATGGATTCAAGTTCCGGGTTGTGCTTCTTGGTGATGCAAGAGTTGGCAAGACATCGGTCTTGAGGCGGTTCACTGAGAATGTCTTCGATGAGGAGTATAAACAGACCATCGGCACAACCTTTGCCAGCAAGGATGTATCTGTTACATCAGAAGATGAAGAAACCAGAAATGTGCGTCTTGTAATCTGGGATATGGCAGGGCAGGAAACATACAGGGAACTCCGAAGACAGTTCATGAAGGGAGCTGCAGGCGCGGTTGTTGTCTATGATGTTACCAGGCCCGAAACATTCATGGCAATGAACAATTGGTTTGAGTCATTCAGAGAAACTTGTCCAGACGCAGAAGTGGTATTGGCCGCCAATAAGACAGATCTTGAAGAAGAGAGGATGGTTCCAATTGAACCAGGACACATGCTGAGAAACTGGTTCCAAGCACCCTATTACGAGACCTCAGCGAAGACTGGAACGGCCGTAGCAGATGTATTTCGAGAGATAGCGACTTTGATTCTGGAGAAGAAGTTAGAAGAGCAACGTGATACTGAAATGTAGTTACGGTAGTTTTACGGACGGGAGCATATAGACGATGCAAGTGAGAGAATTCATGACGTCTGTTCTGGTGACTTCAGATATATCGATGCAAGTTTCGGATGCCGCCAAGCTCTTGGCAGCTGAAGACATCGGTAGTCTTGTTATCACCAAGGGAGATACGATGGTTGGCATTGTGACTCAAAGAGATCTCATATCTTCACAGCTACTATCTCCGGAAGCCTACAAGGGGCTCAGACTGGGCGATATCATGACGACTCAGGTGGTCAGCATATCTCCTGAGGCAGACCTCTGGCAGGCCATCGCCCTGATGGATAGAACAGGGAAGAAACACCTTCCTGTTGTAGACGGTGATCAGACGATAGGAATAGTCACTGCAACAGACCTGATTCGTGTACTTGCAACTATGAAGATGATTGCGGGTGGAGCTTCCGAAGACTAGGCGGGTCTATACTTCGAGATCTCTTCACGTAGGTCCTTTTTCAGTTTCAGAATGTCACGTGCCTGCAGCTCGTGTCTCTTTGAATATGTTTTTACGACGCCGGCCCACTTGTCAATCTTAACCATGATTGGGTCGCTCGGCACGATATTCATGATGCTGGACTTGGCCTCATTCATGGTTTCCAGAACGTCCCCCGCGACACACCCCATTTTCAGTGAATCCAAGATCACCTGGAGCTGATCAGCAATCTTCATTGCACGATCAGGAGCAAGACTCGCGTCAGAGGCCACGGGAGCTGTTTCTCCCTGAGATTCTACGCGTGGTGCTGCAACCGCCGCAGGAGCTGACTTCAGTGCCACAATCAAGTCTTCTTTCATGTCTTCGATGCCTTCGATGATGAACTTGCCTAACTCATCGATCTCTGACTTGACTATCTCGTTTACTTCTTCCCGCGATACGCCCGACTGTGAAGCCCCCATACCAGAGACAACAGAAATCAGCTCCTCTTTCACAGACTGAACTTCAGCAGTCAACTTCTGAGTTGCCTCTTCGGTGGTGGTATCCGTAGACTGAGAAGAAATCTGCTGCATCCGATTGATGATTTCCTCCTTCGAAACCCGCACCTCCGACTTGATCTCATTGAGTGTGGAGAGTATCGTAATCATGCGTTTCAGGGTATCACCAAGAGAATCTATGCTCTTCTCAATCTCATTTAGCTTGTTTAGAAACTGCTCTGCCATAGGACTTCACCTGCTATGATCGTCATGTCAGACATGCACACTTAGTAGAAAAAAGCTTTGAGGATATACCAACAGTTACGGAAAACGTGGACAAAGTTGGACATTTCAGCGCAGGAGTCTGTATCATCCGGCCCATGACTGAGAGCTGGTCGCTCACAAAGTATCGCTGACCACGACAGAAACCACCAATGCCGTTATCTGGGGGCAATTCTGTGGTGCTCAAGTTTATCCAACACACAATGAACGGTGTCTATTGCGTGTTTGAAGAAGGTGACACCCGAGCCGAACCCTTATGGAGGAATTCCCTAGAGAGGTGTGCTGGTGAATACATGCGACATTCACCGTGAAATATTGCTGGGAGGACATTCCCAGAATCATTAAATGGACATATGGTTTCTTTCGAGGCAGTGTACCAGAGGTCGTTATCAAGATGTCCACAAAAGAGATATCGCACATGTTCAAGCTTGTTGCCCTGGGAGATGGGGCCGTCGGCAAGACAAGCTGCATCAAGCGATACACTGAGGACAGCTTCAGCGAACGCTACATCATGACCATCGGCACGACCTTCGCGCTAAAAACAGTGAGTCTGGAAATGCCCGATGGTAGTGATGTCACAGCTCGTGTGGTACTCTGGGACCTCGCTGGCCAGCCCACCTACAATGAGCTCAGAAGACGATACATGGCTGGCGCCTCGATGGCGATAATCGTATACGACGTGACGCGTCCTCAGACCTTCTTGGACATAGGTGAGTGGTTCACCAAGTTTGTTGCAGTTTGCCCTAATGCCGTTGTAACGGTTGTCGCAAACAAGATAGACCGTCCGGATAGACTTGTGCCACCTGAGGCAGGAGAGATGGTCAAGAAATGGCTGGATGTTATGCACTATGAAACATCAGCCAAGACTGGTGAGAATGTTAACGACTTGTTCACAGACCTTGTGCAAAGGGCAATTGAAAAGCAGAAACAGGCACGTCAATCCGGGAAGAAGCAAACCGGACCAGTAACTCCCGGAAAACCATCCAAGATGACCTAGCTCGAAGGACAAGCGGATTGATTCAAATGCCAGAAAGGGCCCAGATAATAAGAGGTGCGTTCGGGCATATGGCCCTTTTTGTCATCAATTTCTGTGTTCTTGTTGGTGTTGTTGATAGCTTCCAAATCTTTCAAGAGGACTTGCCGATACTCAATGCCCTAATCTTGGGCTATATGCTTGTGCATACCTTCGCACTCCTATCAGTGCAACTGGGAGTGCAGATACTCGAACTACTACGGGTTAGGAAACCAACGTTTCTTCCGAGCTACTACTTCCAGTTCGATGATGATGAAATAATACCGGTCTCACTTCTTGATCCAACCAAAAGTCGTCTTGCACTACTCGTTCTGCTTCTAGTCATTAGTGGCGGACCAGTATTCTATCCCATATTCGCAGTCTATGGGTTCCTTCTGATCTATGCCCACCTCGTTGTTATCGCGCTTGACCCATCAACAATCGTTGGATACTTCGAGCTCTTTCTGAACTGGACGCCTCCAATCCTGCTTCTGATAGTACTAATGGTCATCTTGTCAATAGTGATAATCGAGTTCAAACACATCTAGTCTTGAAACCATTTCTCATCTAGGACCAAGGTTTCTTCTCGCTTCGGCCCGAATGAAAGCAGTTTCACTTCTGACTTGGTGAATCTCTCGATCAGTTCCACATACTCGAGGAGATTGGCCGGCAAAGAATCAGGCCCACCTTCCAAGACCCGAGTCCAGTGCCCCTCCTCAGGAGCAGCCCACCCCTTCACTTCTTCATAGATGGGTTCTACTGATTCGTACTGGTCTGCATGTGCAGGGATGGACGAAATCTCTGAACCACTCAATTCGTAGCCTGTGCAGACTTTCAGTTTTGATAAGCCAGAAAGCACGTCTATCTTGGTGATTGCAAGATGGCGTGCATCATTCAGCGCTACTGCATATCTTAGAGCTACTAAGTCAAGCCAGCCACACCGCCTTGGTCTGCCTGTGACTGTACCGAATTCCTTCCCTCGTGCTTGAATAGCCTTACCAACACTGTCGTGCAGTTCGGTGGGAAACGGTCCGGTCCCTACTCTTGTAACATATGCCTTCGCGACCCCAAGAACCGAACCAACTTGAGATAGGGGAACGCCAGTTCCAGTTGGAACACCCCCTATACTGCAGTTGGAAGATGTCACAAATGGATAGGTTCCGTGATCTATGTCGAGCATAGTTCCCTGAGCGCCTTCGAAAAGCACGCGTTCACCTCTCTGTATCGCCGCTCTCAGATACTCCCCTGTATCGCCAATATGCGGCTCAAGAGATCGCACAAGTGTACAGCACAGCTCATATTCATTCTTGAGCTCGTCTGTCACTTCGATGCCGAATAGAGCAGCGACTTTCGCAGATATCGATTCTCGAAATCCATCAACTGACTCCGATGGCTCTATCAAGAAGTCGGCAACTCTCAGACCGATTCTGTCTATCTTGTTCGAATATGTTGGACCGATGCCTCTCTTCGTTGTACCAATCTGGGTTTCTCCCTTCTCGAGCTCCTGAAGCTCATCAATCTTGACATGATAAGGAGTGGTTATGTGCGCTCTATTACTCAATAGGAGATCAACAGTGATACCTGCTTTCCTGAGATCAGAGATTTCATCTAACAATGTGCGCGGATCCACGACCACCCCATTTCCTATGACGACTCTCTTTCCCCGGATAGCACCGGTTGGAATTAACCTGAGGCGGTATGTGCTATCCCGAATCTTGACAGTATGTCCTGCATTATTCCCCCCTTGGAATCTAACGATGATGTCAAATTCGCCGGACAAATAATCCACAATCTTCCCCTTTCCTTCATCGCCCCATTGCAGACCGAGGATAACCAGACTAGGCATACTCAACCAACTCGGCCTGGACCCAAAAGCCTTGATAACACTTGTGCAGGACTCAGGTTAACCCCCAGCTATCGCTTACCCACAGGGACATAACCGAACCAACATAGGAGACAAGGAGGCCATCTTAGAAGTCGGATTTATATCTACGGCAACTATTGCACTCGTGACCAAAATTGAAGCATCCAGATGTCGTTGTTGTTGGAGCAGGCTCTGCAGGTTGTGTCACAGCTCGCAGGTGTTGCGAAATGGGTCTTAGAACACTCATGCTTGACAGAAAGCCACGAGAGCGAGTTGGATCAAAGGTCTGTGGGGATGAGATAAGTAAATCTCATTTTGAGGCCACAGGTATCGACTATCCAGGCGGAGAGGAGATATCCACAGTCATAGCAGGCGCCGATGTATATCCACCCAGTCTGTCCAACGAACTGCGGGTTCGGGGATGGAAGGACTTCGATGGATGGACAGTTGACAGATGGAAGTTTGGCCAAAGATTGCTTCAAGAAGCGATACTAGCCGGAGTATACTTCTATCCTGATTGCCATGTAAAAGAACCAATACTGAGATCTGAGCAAGTGGTGGGAATTGCATACCAAGACTTGAAAACAAGAGAAGACCACAGAGTGTATTCGAAGCTTGTGATTGATGCAAGCGGCTTTGCTGCGGTCCTCCGCAATAAGATTGATCATCCATATGTAGAGAAAGAAATAGACAAAGAGGATGTTGCCCTCTGTTACAGGGAGATACTGAAGCTGAGTGAGCCTCTTCGAGAGCCAGAAGTTGCCCGAGTGTTCCTTGGGGGGGACATTGCGCCCGGAGGATACGCCTGGATGTTTCCAAAGGGCGTCGAGGAAGTTAATGTGGGTGTCGGAGTTTGTGGAGGCAAGGGGAGGGGTTCACCGAAATCCCATTTCTTGGAATTCAAGAAGGAGTATCCGTTGTTTGAGGGGAGTGAAGTATTGGAGAGTTCCGGTGGAGCAGTCCCCGTGAGACGACCGATGATGAGTCTTGTCGGTGACGGCGTAGCATTCGTCGGCGACGCGGCGCTGCAGACCAACCCCATTCATGGAGGCGGAATTGGAGCTGGGATGAGAGCCGGAACCATACTGGGAGAAGTGGCCAAAGAGGCGATTGCAGGAAGAAACCCAACTGCAAAAGGACTATGGACATACAATACGAGATATCTTTCTGACTTCGGAAGTCGGTTGGCATCGCTAGAGATATTCAGAAGACTTTTGCAGCAAGTTTCGGATGAAGAGATGGATTTCGGTTTTGAGAAGCGTTTACTTGAGGCTGACGACTTGATGAACGCCAACAGGGGAGAAGGATTCTCAATGGGTCCATTGGAGAAACTCAAACGGTTCCAAAGAGGAATCAAGAACATCCGACTTCTCATGAAAATACAGAAGGCCGCAAGCCTCATGAAGAAAATCGCGAATCTCTACGAAAACTATCCCCTAAGGCCAAACGGTCTTGAGAAATGGAATGAGCAAGTCCTAGGTGTGATTGAGCAGGCAGACTTCTCATAGCAGGGAGAAGACCCGCTCCAGCTGAGGAGCGAATCCACTTACACATCCCCAATTCCATTCTTAGTGATTGTAAAGACTGCTTCTCCTTCGGGAAGGTTTGGTGAGTCTACTAATCTGCAGATGCGCCTCTCACCCTTTGATTTCCTGAGATAGCACCTTGTCTGGGGTACATGCGCGAGAACATGACCACCAACAGGCGCAGTCGGATCCCCAAAGAAAGCGTCGGGTCGCGACATGACCTGATTGGTGATATACACAGCCATATTGTTGACTTCGGCACCCCGTTGTAGGTGGTGCAGGTGCTTGTTGAGTTTCTGTTGTCGAGCTGCAAGGGTTCCTCGACCAGTGTATTCAGCACGGAAGTGACTGGTTACCGAATCGACAACTAGGAGTTTGGCATTCTTCTCTGGAGCCATTTCCATGGCTTGATCGCACAGGAGAATCTGATGATCAGAGTTGTATGCCCTAGCCCAAACAACATTCTTCAGGACCTTCCCCGGATCGAGTCCCAGGGGCTCTGCCATATCCACTAGACGTTCAGGGCGAAAAGTGCCCTCTGTGTCAACATAGATTGCAGTGGCACCCAAACCGCCCTCACCCGGGGGCAACTGTACGTTTATTGCCAGCTGATGGGCAATCTGTGTCTTACCCGAACGAAACGAACCATACATCTCAGTAATGCCTTGCGTCTCCACCCCACCACCAAAGAGCTCATCGATGGCTTTTGAGCCGGTCGTGATTCTCCCAGCGTTGTGTCTGCGCTCTAGCAGAAGATCTGCTGTTTCAAAGCCAATATCAAGCATCTCCCGAGCAGCCTTGATAATCTTCGTTGCGGTGGTTTCACCGATTGAACCAGCAGCAGCTAACTCACTGGGAGAGGCTACGGCTATAGCCTCGACGCTCTTGTACCCGGCCTCAGCCAATCGCTTGCTGATTGCCGGACCTACTCCGGGCAGATCCTGAACTTCGATATCCTCTTCATCCTCGTCGAAGTCCTCTTCCTCGAATTCTTCATAGTCTACATCTTCATTATCGTCGGGCGAAATCTTTCAGACCTCCCTCAGTCTTCAGTTGACGTGTCCATCTCTCATGGAGTCCGTTATTAGTCTTGAGTTATTATGTATCTTATAAAAATGGCACTAGTGGTTTCACCGAGTGAGAGATAGTCATGGTCATATGATAGCAGACCTAACACGAACTGCATCGTTTCGTTCATGTCATCAGCGAATCAGAGAAGTGTATCAGTTCTTTGCCAGCGTCACAAGGATATACTCCTCTTGAGGAGCAATCCTGATAGACCCGATATTGGTTGCAATCTGGATGAACTGCATTGCAGCACCTTCACTTACCTGGCATATAATCTCCTTTGTCTTGCCAATAAGGGAACTCAGAAGCGCCGAGATCTCTTCAGCGCGCTCCATGGATACTCCCCAGGTGTTGATTGGGAAGCCTTCGGGACTAATGAAGAGGGCAGCGTATACATCAGGAAACTTACTCGTAATGCTCTGTATTATCTGTTCGAACATCTCGCGCTTTGGCATTGCTGGCATTTTGGAGCACATCCGTGAGGGTTCACGAAAACTGTTGTCTGCTAGGAGTAATTTCAGTGAATAAAGGTTTTCCCTGTCTTTCTACATGAAAAAAACCTAGCAGCTTGAGCAAACCAAATACCAAACACTTCAAAAAGAAAGGATTGAAGCCCTTCGTGACTGAGGAATAGGCTATGCGATTTGGAGATCAAGTCTTGAAACTGGAAGGCCGAAAGGTCAATCTAGCAAGAGGGATCTCGCGCTTGACAGCTGCGCCCGTGTTCAACCTCTATGTCGCACTCTTGATTGCATTCACTTCCCCCATAGGAACGGGCCCAGTCCTCGGGCCTATTGAGATAGTGTTCATATGTGTCCTGACCATGGTGATATTGCCTATTAGTCCGATTCTCTTCAGTGCTTGGAGAGGGCATGTAGATCTCGATGTATCCCGACGGGAACACAGAGGACGATATTTCTTGTTCTCAATCGCCTGCTACGTGTTAGCTTACACCGTATACTCTCTGACACAATGCACAGTGATGGCGATACTGGCCGCTGCATATATTTTCGTCACATCCGGCGTGACGCTCGCCAATCATTTCACGAAGGTTTCCGTCCATGCAACAGGGGTTTCAGGCCCGGGGACTGCCCTAATCTGGATGTACGGTATCGTCGCGCTCCTCGTCGTTCCCATCTGGTTTCTGGTGGTCTGGTCAAGAATGACTCTGAAACAACACTCCCTAGAACAGGGACTTCTCGGGCTCTTCATTGGAATCGTTATAACTCTAGTAGTGTATACAAGCCTATACCCCGTGGCATGAGATACGAGTAACTCTTATGAAATGACTAGAGCGAGATAATCTTGGACTGATCTATACTTTCACAAATGAGATAGGGATTTCTTCAGTGTGTGAGGAAAGACCAAGTTACCTTATTTAATCCAGTCCAGAACACTATGGCGGATACATATGGTGGCCAATATCAACTTCTGTCCAGAATGTGGAGCTCGCGTGGGAAAGGGTTCGACGCATTGCATGACGTGTGGGACGAGACTCATGCCACAAGAGGATGCTAAAGAGGAATCACCCAGAAGAGAAGAGGATATCGCTCAGCTGAATCCGGAGCTGGAGGCGCTCAAGGCAAAGATGACCAACATGCTTGCTGATGGCGACAGTCTGGAGGTTGCAGGAGAAGAGGAAGATGAACTAGATGTCTTGCCTCCTCTTGAGGAGTCTGATTTGGAACCTCTCCCACAAGAACCGGAGGAGTTCAATGCCGAAGAAGCCGGTCAGGAAGAAACGGACATGGCACTCAGCTGGGAAGTAGAGGACATGCCTTCGGAGGAAGATGAATCGGACAAGAGTACTGATGAAGACAGCCTGACATGGGAGGCTCCACAGGTCAAGGTCATAACACCAGATGATGTGAAGGTTGGAAACCCGTTCATCGAGGTGGAACCGCCTGATATAGTGGATGACGGCCCGTGCAAAGAATCGTTAATGAGCGAAACACGCGACCATCTGTTCCCCCACGGAGAATGCGAGGATCCCACTGACACGGTTGCACATCTGTTTCCCAGTGGAAGAGGCGTAACTTCCAAGGAGTTCATCGATGTAGTGGTCGGTAAACCCGAGAGGATAGGAATCGAAGAACCGATGAGGGAATTGAAGACTCCAAGCTGTCCGAGTTGTGGAGCAGCCATCACCGGAGACGGATTCGAGTATCCAGACTACGTGTTTGAAGCCATGGGAAAGGCGCGAATTGAGCACGGAGAAGAGCTACTCGAAGCAAATGAACATGAGAAAGCTATAGAGTCATTTGAGATGGCGAAGAAGCTATTTGAAAGAGCCAACTACGAGAAAGCGGTTGATGATGCTCGCAAGAAGATAGATGACGGGTATGAGGCCATGGCGGAGTTCCACTATGACCAGGCGGAGGAGCACAAGAAGGAAGACGAGTTCGAATGGGCCATTGTCCAGTACAAGAAGGCAAGAGAGATTTACATGTTCACGACAAATGCCAAGATGCGTGGAAAGTGCGCTGAAAAGGTCCGCGAATGCTATTCGGATTGGGGGAAGCTCATTGAGTCAGAGGGAGACGACTTGGCTAAGAAGGGAATGACACGTGATGCTCTTGCGCTATATCAAGAGGCCGCAGAAAAGTTCCGACTGGGCGATGACCAGAAGAGGCTAAGAGGTCTTGAGAAGAAGATACGAAAAGCATAGCCGGTTCTATACCTGCACCGATTCACTCCAATCGGCCGGGCGAAATCCTGTCAGTCTCAGGATGTTCCCGCTGAAAATCAGGTCAACATCATCAGATGAGTAGCACATTTGAGGACAGATAGCCTTCACAGCATTGAACTGCTCCTTTAGGATGTTGTAACGGAAGCCACGTGGAAAGAATGAAGAGTCTGTCCCGAAAACTACTCGACAAGACGCACCAGCTTTCAGAGCTCGCTCGAATACTTTGGTGATTGTCAGATCAATTGGCTGATAGTCCATCCAGCTGTTGCTACCACTGGTGTCCATGACGACATTTGGTACTTGGTACATGAGCATCAGTGCTTCACGGAAGAAACCAGCCCCGAAATGAGCAACCATGAAATTGAGATCAGGAAAGTCCTGAGCTGGCCTCTGGATATCCAATGGGTTGCCAAAGCGCAGATTGGCTTTGGAACCAATAGTGATGCCGAAGTGGAGAATCACGAGCAGTTCCTGCTTCAACGCCTCTCTGTAGATCGGATAGACTTTTTCGTCATATACAGGGAAGTCCCATGTGCTCGGGTACAGCTTGATTCCCTGAAAATCGTCACTTCCAGCCCGTGCAACAAGCTCAACAGCATCATCACGGGAGGGGTCTATGTTTGCGTAACCCATGAATCGACCGGGAAAACGTTGACGTGCCTCATTGAACTCATCCCACGCCTCAGGAGATACCATCATCCCAATTGCAGAGATGCCGTACTTATCAAGCTCGTCAATCCACATCTTCCCAACATCCCAGGGATCGTCAGGAAGCTTGAGCTCTTTCATGTCGGTTTGGTATTTAACTCTCTGCTGCATTCGCTCCACATTCTCTTCATCCTCCAGCCACTCTCTCATATTGTCATAAGTGAAGAAATGAGCATGTGAATCAACGACGCGTATTCCGAGCTTTGAAACAACCATGGGTAAATCCTCGTGTCAACTCTAGCTACATAGCCTACGATAGTGAATTGTGTTGGGGCTTATGAGTCTCTTCAAACCGCAAGAGTGCCGTATCCGTTGTCCTTGATAGCATTACAAGCATGTTCCTAGATCCAGTCGCCAGTTTCCAGCTTGGTAGGAAGGTATTCGTCTGTGAGAAACTCGAAGCTGTGACTCGCAAACGCCTGAATCTCTGCTTTCTCTTTGAGCTTGAGCATCAGCCGGAGGTCCTCAACCCATTCCTTGTTGCTTTGAACAAAATCCTCTTTCAGCATATCCTTGACACGCTTCATGTCGGTCGGCTCCATTGGGATACGGACGGCCTTGGGGATGTTGTAAGCGTCAAGATCGCGGCTCAGAACACCCAGAAGCTTCAGTTCGGGTGTGGCGATGAATGGCGACTCATATGAGAGCCTCTTGGAACCCCGCAAGAACACAGAGTAGATGTAGTGTCCGTAGGGGTCAGAATCCACCAGAGCAAAGGCAGGTATCTCCAGTTCTCGAACAAGGCGCTTCAGGAATGCGCGAGTAGCGATGTCCCCTGAACCTTTTCCAGTCAGTACAATGCATGGCTGTCGGTTCCAGTATTTTGCCTCGGCCAGCCTCATGACAGCAGCGTCCTTCTCTGACATGATGATGAACTCAGCATCGCTCTCGACGATGTCAACTTGGTCAAGAAACGGGGTGATAGCCCATCCACCAGTGCCCATCTTCGTCAGGTCAATCAGGTCGCCCCCATCCCGTATTACGACCCTACCCATCGCAGAACCCCTGGCAGAAGCTACAATGTGGATACTGTCACGGGTTGTCTGAAGCATCGAGGCTACATCTTCCATGATTCTATCACTGTACTTCTGGTCTCGGAATAGATTGACATCACTGTAGAATACTTCTCTCTTTGTTGCGTGTAAATTAGACTGAAGCAGTTGAAATACAATCTCCATCAGACGTGCCGTGCGCGTTGCATCAACAACGGAACCGAGTGAGTGATAGGGGCGAGATATCTTCTTCATACCAAGAAGTAGCAGGTCGCGCACCTCGTCCCACACGATGTTATCCGACGACCTACTAGGAATCTCGAAGGCAGGCCGCCCTGTGGTAACTATTTCATTAAGAATCATCTCAACTTCCTTGACCAACCGTTCCTCGGTCTCATCGGCAGTGAGTGCCGAGACCTTCATCGTCTTCTGGACTTCTCTCTCGTCAATCTTCTTCTGAGCCTCCGCCCAGTTCTTCTTCATTTCCTTCTCAAGTTGTATGACTTCCTCGGGCACGGGCAGGCCAGACTTCTTCTTCACTGGTTTAGCTCTTTCGCGTTCGGGAACCTTCTTGAGTGGTCTGACAGGCCTCATAGAGGGCTTGGGCTCTTCCATAGATTCTTGTTCTGACCCCACCAGCTCCTGTGCCGCTTCAACAATTTTCCCGGCCGTGGTTTTTCCAACACCGTCAACCGCCTTTGCAATCTCAGTCGGCTTTGCCTCTGATATCTTCGCTACTGATGAATACCCCGCATCAACTAGAGCGTCTCTAGTCTTGGGGCCGACGCCGCGAAGATCCTTCATGGAAATATCAGGGCCCTCCGGCTCTTCCGGTGGTAGAATCTCTTTTGCCGCCTTTACAATGGCTTCAGCTGTCTTCTTACCGACACCGTCAACATCTTTGGCAATCGCTTTGGCTTTCGAACGTGAAATCTTCTCCACGGAGTCATAGCCAGCTGCAATAAGACCCTCTCGCGTCTTGGCCCCCACACCCGGAAGAGATGTCATTGATGCTTCAGGAGCACCGCTTTTCTTTGGTGGTTCTGTACGGGATTTCTTCTTCGGGGTTGGCGTCTTCTTCGGAGGTTTTGACATCTTCTTGGCTGCTCTCACAATCTTCTCGGCGGTAATCTTTCCTACTCCCTCGACATCCTTTGCGATCTCAGAAGGCTTCGAGCTTGAGATCTTCTCAACAGAATCATAACCAACTGCAATGAGATTCTCTCTCGTCTTGCTGCCCACACCTGGAAGCTTGGTCATCGGGATGGCCGATTGGGTCTTCTTCTTCACCGCTTTGGTGGTCTTCTTTCGACTTGCCTTCGTCTTCGGTGCTTTCACCATCTTCTTGGCAGCCGCAATGATTCTGCCGGCCGTTCCTTTCCCTACTCCGTCTACTTCCTTGGCCAGAATACCTACGCTTGAATCGACTATCTTTTCTGGAGAGTCGTATCCCGCATTGAGAAGGCTCTCGACGGTCTTCTCTCCAACGCCGGGCAAGTCCATTAGTTTGCTCTGCATCTTCTCACTCTTCGCATTGGAGGCATCTAGAGTCATCTGGACAGTTTCCTCTTTCTTCCGTTTCTTGGCCATGAACTATTCCTCCTCAGATCCCTCACCCTCACCAAGCGGCACGTCGGAAACTAAATCGCTTCCTTCAGAGTCCGTTTCGGTTTCATCTAGGTCTTCTCGTGTTTCAAAGCCGGTGATTGAATCGCGTATCTTGCTCGCCAGAGTTTCCGCATCGTATACCTCCTTTCCCGCATAACCATTCGCGATTGTGACGAGACTGTGTGTGAACTGATCCGCGTACATAGCAAGAATGCCCGCTCGTTTGGCCTTGCGCTTTGCAGTTTCTCTTCGCGTGATATAACGCCTGAACTTACGGCCGGCCTCTTCAAGAGCAAGCTTGATTTCTTTGAGTAAGACCTCATCCTCAGCTAAGGCCTGTTTGCTCTGTCCTTTGAACATGACATGCACGTAGGCACCACATACATGGATGAAGACCATAACAGGTCCTCGAGGTATACCGTTGTCAAATGTTTTCAGCTTGTAGTTCTTCCAGTTTACCATAGTACAAGCTTTCCAGGTAGCGCAATCGCTGTTATCACGCAACTTGGGTACACGGTTGACGAATCTCCATAGGACCATCGGCGCTGATGTTGCGGGCTCAATCTCTCCTCCATAGGCAATACACACCTCAACAGCAAAAGAGAGACCTTTGCCGGATGTTGGCTTCCTAGTAACCGATGTCACAAAGTCGGGCCTGTAGGCCATCTTTATTGTCTGCTCGAATACCTCTTCACCCACTGGGACGACAGTGTCGGTAGGGGGAGAGTAGTAGTCCTCACTTGAGAAAGCACGATAAAGCAGCTCTACCTGAACCTTACTCAGGCTCCTTGGAAGAGCGCCGAGTTTGATCTTGTCAAGATGTCTCTTCCCAAGCTCCGCATTCGCCGCCTTGACGATGTCCTTCGCTTTATTTGTAGACAAACGGGTGAAGGCTTTCGTCAGAAAGCTCCTGATAGTCTTCTCCTTCGTTTCTCGTAGAAGATCCTGAAACTCACCGATTCTGATGCTTGCAGGGTGAGGTTGGGCAAATTTGGGTTCCTCAGGAAACTTGTTGACTCTTCGCGGATAGATGTGGACCTCACCATAGGGATCTATGAAGATAATTGTAACATGTGAATTCAGAAGCGATGCCATCTCTGCGTATATGTCTGCATAGCCTCTGCGATATTGGATATTCAGATAGTTGAGCCGAACGTAAGTCCCATGCTTGAATGGGAGTTTCATCTGTTTGGGCCCGCCGACATAGTCCTTTGTGTTTTCGGTCGTTGTGTAGAAGTCTGCAACAGTGGACATCTTGGAACCCATTCGCTTAGAGACCGTGAAGATGGGCTTCCCGGTAGTATTCTGCGCGTCACTGAATGCTGATGGAGCTCCGAAGCCTTGACTTCCTCGCGTCTGACGAAGCTTCTCAGACTTGCTTGACGCAAGATAGATCCCGAACTTCTCAAGATCCTGGGGAACCATTCCAATACCATTGTCGAAGCAGGTGAACTCGTAGACTTTGAAACCTTCCTCGTCATCTAATGCCACAAGATCTGGCATGTGGACCTCAGTAAGCTTCAGCACTGCAAAGGGTTCGTTCTTCTTGATCAACGTCCGGAATGGTACGAGGAATTTCCTGAATCTCTTGATACGTTCATCCAACGTCTCCTTCTGTCGTGGAGGAATATCTACCTCCCGACCTGCCTTGGTGTCTTTCTCCAGTTTCTTGGACCGTGCAATAGAATCGATAGTCTTTCCTTCAAACTTCTCGCGTATCTCTTTGATAAGATCTGGGTCAAGCTGGTCAGTCAGCTTGGGCTTGCGTTTCTTCCTCCACCACCAGCTCTCAAGAGCATCAATGGCATTATCCAGGAACTCGATAGCGTACTGCGTATGTTTGTTCAGGCCTGTTTCAAATCCAACCAACTGGGTCCTCTTTCTCATGAATTTCGCTATTGTACCCTGTTTGATGTCCCCTGTTTCATGGGACCGCTTCTTGCCAGCTGATTCACTTCTTTTTGAGGAACTCAATTGATCCACTCCATCTTTACGATTATTGCATTGGTTGCAGGCTATGGATTCATCGCCCTTCATTACCTGCAACAGACCACAATCTAGATGGTCGCATACGAGCCAACTACTTTGAGCTCACGCACTCTGCATTTATTGTTTTCCCGTGGAAGCCATGAAGCACCACGGCCTCCTTCCGGGTCATGCTCATATCCGTTCTATTGCGGTTTCATTTCGACTTAGTACACGTGTTCTAAGCGTGCATATAAGAGGATATTCGTTGTAGATAATACTAGCGTGCGCCCAGGATGTTCTATCTGTGTCAGGAATAGTTCGCGTTATTGGGGTACAAGGTGTACCCATGATCCAACCTGGAGACAACATCGCAGAACTGCTTGTGAACGCAATGAGAGAGAGCCGCATGATGATTCAAGAGGGAGATGTACTGGTGGTAGCCCAGAAGATAGTGTCCAAGGCAGAAGGCCGTATCATCAAGTCATCTGATGTTGAAGTCTCTGATAGAGCCGCACAAATCGCCCAGAGGAACAGCTTCGACCCAGTCCAGGTCGAGCTGGCTCTGAGAGAGAGCAGAAACATCATCCGGGCCGAACGAGTTCTGATCACTGAAACGAAGAACGGCCAGGTCTGCAACTTCAGTGGAGTAGACAAATCCAACACAGAACAAGAATCGTACGTATTGCTCCCAGAGAACCCAGACCTAAGTGCACGGTCAATAAGGAATAGAATCAGAAGTCTTCTTGGGATAGATGTAGCTGTTGTCATTTCGGATTCACAGGGAAGACCTTGGAGGAGGGGATCAGTGGGCGTTGCCATAGGAGCGGATGGGCTGAACGCATTCAAACATAACAGGGGCAAGATGGACCTATTTGGGCGGGTCTTAGAACGATCCATGGTGTGCCAAGCAGATGAAGTTGCCTCTGCTGCGGAACCGGTCATGGGACAGGACGCAGAGGGAATCCCTGCAGCAATCGTCAGAGGGTATCGCTACGCCCCAGGAAATGAGAAGGCAAGAGAAATCACCCGCCCTGCAGAGGAAGATCTCTTCCGATGAATCATTGTCATCATATCCGACACTATGATGCATATCTAGGACGGCATACAAGACAAGCAGGATATAAGAGAGGTGCTAGCCAGACAGGCCAGTCTAGCCATACACCATGCACAGCGAGATAGCTCGAGTGAAGTCTAGGTCTAGACTGGGCTTCCACACTTGCCACAGAACTTGGCGTCGGCAGGAACTCCTTGTCCGCAGTTTGTGCAGAACTTCCCACCCGCAGATGGTGCTCCGCCTCCGCCGCTCCCTTCAATGGGAGCTCCGCAATTGGGGCACTTTGCCGCGTTTCCTGCATTCGCACCGCAGAATGGGCACTTGCCTTGGTTCTGAGCTTGCTTGACATTAGCAAGGACGCTAGGAATCACTTTCTTCTGCTTGAACTCGAATATCATGTTGCCACCAGATTTCAGTTCGACAACTAGGTTCTTGCCGCTCTGTGCGATGTTTGAAATGGCAATCATAGGAAGGGCGATGGACTCCGTATTGCCATCTTTATCCTTATTGTAGAAGCTGTCGCGAGTCCAGGAGGATATTGCCGTTCCGACGGCAGCATAACCAATACCGCGACCTATTCCTCGGACGGCCCGACCGCCTATTCCACCCATCTGTCGACCCACTCCATCAAGAATGGCCGCCCCAGCTATTGCACCAGCAAGACCGCCGAACTTTTTCACACCGCCCCATCGGCTCGGTTTCTTGTACCAGACAAGACGCACATCCGTGCATTCTAGAATACCGTCTTCACCATCAAATTTCACGTCATCTTCTCGAATCATCTTCTGCTCATGTTTCATAGTGGAGAGCCCTGAGTCACCGTATGAAACAGTGAGGAAAACTGGTCTATCTGCCAAATGTAACACCTATGCAGGTTCATGAAAACTTGCGTAATAACCTTGTTGCACACATACTCTCCCATTCGAGCAGGACAGCCTAGAAAGCTACTCAGCTGGGACAGTTGGAGGGATAGTGACAACCTCACCCCTCTCATCTGAGGGGGTGGGCTTGGGGTAGCTGAGACCCTTTCGAATCATCAGTACCCCGAAGAGAGAGATCAGTCCACAGGATGCCATTGTCAGTGGGAATCCGGCAAGAGGAATGAGCCATCCAAAGACTGCAATCTGAGGGATGGCTATGATTGTGGCTATAGTCGGAGAGAGAGAGTATATGCTATTCCTTATCCGGTTCGGCACCACATCCAAGAGAACTCGCTGTGTGAGAATCTGTGAGAGCCCACCAAAGACTCCTGTCAATGTGAAGGTCGTCGCCATAAGGGTTATCGGAAGAATAGATGAGACAGGAATCTCAAGAAGTGTAATCTGCGTGAGAGGAACTGAAAGGGCAATCATTGCACCTCCGGCAGCTGGAGGAAAGAGGTACATGATGGCGGCAAAGGCCAGATAGAAGACAAAGCCTGTGCCCTGGAGCAATCTGAAACGTGGGATCCATTTCTCGGGTTCAAATCGCTTGGCCCAGACACCAGAACGCTCTTGCCAGAATATCCCAGGAATGAACAGGATAGTCCTGAAGCTGGAAACCGCGACCTCGGCAACAAGATAGCTGAAATACATCGGAAAGAGGAGCAGTTCACCCCAGACAAGACCCACGCTCATGACAATGCATCCTCCTAGCAAGAGGTAGGTGACAAAACTATCACTAAAGAGAAAACCAATCCCCTCTTTCAGGAGAGAGGTATATTGACCAAGACTGGGTCGAGCCTCTCTTGCCTCTTCAACTTCCGGAAAGTCTCTGACTACCCGCATAACGATTAGGGCGATGCCCGCACACATGAGGGCCTGGAGCTGAAAGACCCACGCACGTCCAAAAATGACTGCTAGAATACTGCCGGGAATCATGCACAGCGTTCCTATCAGGCTGAACAGCATGCCAATCTTGCCCATGAAGACACCATATTGTTTCCGATCTCCGTCTCCAGGCATCGCCACTCGATAGTTGTTATCAAACCAGGCATTGAATGCCCCACTCAGCTGTGAGGTGGCAAAACCAAGTAGTACGTACACGAGTATCAGCAAGTATATCGGGGTCGTGGAATCCACAAATGACACCGTCAGGAAGGCAGCCGAAAATGATAGGAAGGCTGCTGTGATGATGTAGCGTTGACCAATCCAATCCCCAATGGCTCCAGTAGGATAGTCCAAGAGGGTCTGAACAGCCATCTGAATCACTACAAGAACTCCTACTACCGTCATACCTTCGATGAACGAACCGTGCCCCACAGCCTCAGCAACAAATATCATGAAGAAGGTGGTTGACAGCTGGATTGTCAGAGCCACGACGGGAAACAACACTGCAAGAGTCCTTGCTAGACTCAGTACCTTCTCATTCCCGTCAGTCAGACCAAAGAACTCAACAATCCTGCTCATGATGTTCATCTCATCTTGACGTATAGGTGGTCAGGCCATATGCTATTGGTGGGCGAAAGTGACCACTTCAATGGACACTGCCTGACCACTTCCTGACCACACGCTATGTGCATCGGGGATTGGTGCCGACTCATTGGAACTTCTCCGGCTTTTCAGTGACATCTCTACTATATAACGCGAAGCCACACTTCAGGGTCGCATCATAGGGTCACATTATGTGACCATTTGCTCCTGCGTGAGTGCCAGCGGCACGCGAGGTCCCGTTGGCACTATAGGAGATGAGAGATCTATGTTTTCGGCCAGAAGGAACGGTCTTGCGACCGCAGCCTATTGACCTGACCTATTGAGCGCCACCCACACCACAGAATGAAATCATATAAAGGTTTGCCATGCCAACCGTTCTTTTAATTTAAGTGCTTTTAACAAAATGTTTGTAGGCGTAAGTTTTCTTGCATAAACTGAAATGTATACCATTTCAAAGAAAACATGACTACAGACAGAAATATTATGGCCCTCGTAACGGACAACATGTAGTCAACCAATGAGTTGGAGGAACACACAATGGATGTAAAGAGAATCGCAGTGCTGGGAGCAGGACAGATGGGCAATGGAATCGCCCATGTCTGTGCTCAAGCAGGCTATCAAGTTAAGATGAGAGATATTGAGCAGAGATTCATCGATAAAGGCCTCGAAACCATCAAGAAGAACTTGGAGAGAGGTCTGAAGAAGGACAGGATAACTCAGGAGGAGGTTGATGCTACTCTGGGAAGAATTGAGGGTGTGCTCGACCTTGAGAAAGCAGTCAAAGATGCAGACCTCGTTATTGAGGCCATTCCCGAAATAGTGAAGCTCAAACTCGATACATGGAGAGAGGTGGAGGAACTAGCTCCGAAGGATGCGATCTTCGCATCGAACACGTCAAGCATCAGCATCACACAAATGGCAGCGGTCACACAGAGACCTGAGAAGTTCATCGGTATGCACTTCTTCAATCCAGTACCCGTCATGGGGCTCGTAGAGATTATCAAGGGCGCCGCAACCGACAACGAAACAGTCAAGGTGATTGAGGAGATCTCTAAGAAGATCGGTAAAGAAACTGTACTTGTTAACGAGGCACCCGGGTTTGCCGTAAACCGACTTCTTGTTCCCGCAATCAATGAGGCAATATTTGCCATCCAAGAAGGAGTAGCTACTGTTGAAGACATGGACCTAGCTATCAAACTAGGTCTTAACTGGCCCATGGGGCCGCTCACGCTGGCAGACTTTGTTGGTCTCGATACCCTCCTCTATATCTCAGACTATTTCGTCGAGGAGTTCAAGGACGGGAAGTACCGCGCACCCGCACTGCTCAGAAAAATGGTCAGGGCCGGGTGGGTTGGTAGAAAGGCCGGCAAGGGCTTCTATGACTACACAGGCAACAAGCCTGAGCCCATGAGGTTCTAGATAAATCGGAGGACCATGACTGACGTGGTCCTTCTCTTCTATTCTTTGTCACTATTTGAGATCAAACCAGAGGCCGTGATTCTCTGGAAGAGATTAATATCCGTTTTGTGTAAGGTATCCTGATGGTAGTATGAAGTTTAACGAAAGCGAGTATATCGGCTATGACGGAACAAAGATGTTCATGGCAACGTGGCTACCGGATGATGAGCGCGTCAGAGCACTACTCATTGCCATTCATGGACTTGGAAGTCATGGATCGACCCTGAAGAACATTGGCGAGTACTTCGCAGAGAGGGGACTGGGAGTCTTCGCACCAGACATGAGAGGCTTTGGACACTTCTCCGGCCTCAAGGGACACGTGATGGACTTCGATGAATATGTCGAAGACATGCACAACATCGTAATGCAAGTGAAAGATCGATTCATCAACAAACTCACCTTCCTCTTTGGCCACTCGCTGGGAGGGCAGCATGTTATCAGGTATGTGGCAGAATATCCGCTCGAAACTGACGGCATCATGCTGTCGTGCCCGGCCGTATCAGAAACCCTGGACATCGGCACCGGTAAGAGAATCGCAGGGTCAATACTCTCTGTCCTGAACATAAAGCGATACTTCGAGAACGAAATCGATTTCGAGGTGGCATGTCACGACCCGAAAGTCATTGCCGAACATGAGAACGATCCTCTGCGATTCGACAAGGTCACCCCCAGATTCGGAATAGAGGGTCTAAAGGCCGCAAAGGAAGCATATCAGTTGGCACCATTTATCCGATTACCAGTCCTCGTCCAACAGGCTGGTGACGACAGACTCGTCGACCCTGACAAGACTCGGGAGTTCTTCGAGAGCTTGGCCTCTGAGGATAAGACTTGGCTCTTCTATGAGGGACTCTATCACGAGCTACATAGTGAACCTCAGAAGGCACTAGTCCTGGGAGATATGGAGACTTGGTTGGAAGGCAGACTCCCAACCTAGTCTTTCTCTTCGCGTTCCCTGAAGTAGCCGAATATCTTGTGGGGAGGAATCAACAATGCTGGCAGACAGCTCACAAAGATGATGAGCCAATCCAGCGCACTAAGCGGCACCGCACCGAAGAGTGGTGCGATGAATGGCACATAGAGTACTATCAGGGTCAAGACAACTGAGAGCAATACAGTGCCTGCAAGTGCCTTTGAGTTAGTGACGTTGGTTTTCCACACTGGGGCGTATTCAGTTCTGCAGTTCCAGACAAACAGCAGCTCGTATACGACGATGGATACGAAAACTACTGTCCGAGCGTGCGTGAGAGCAAAGTCCCAAGGAGCGGCACTCCAATCGACCATCGGGCCGGTGATACCCGGAATCCAGCCTCCGTATTCAAGCAATGAGCCAAGGAATAGGAGAGATCCAGCTATGAACTGCACAAAGCCTCCAATCAATATGAAAGCTGCAAGTCCCTTGTTCATCATCCTTGAACCGGGTTTTCGTGGACCTCGCTCCATCAGGCCTGGCTCCGGGGGATCGACTCCTAGTGCAAGAGCAGGAAAGCCATCAGTGGCAAGGTTGATCCATAGAATCTGAATTGCCGTTATGGGAAGAGGAAGCCCTATCATAATCATGGTGAAGATTAGATAGATCTCACTGAAGTTGGCAGCCAACAAGAATCTCACGAACTTCCGGATGTTTTCGTAGATCTCGCGACCTTTCTCAACTGCGGTGACTATTGTCGCAAAATTGTCATCGGTGAGTATTATGTCGGAGGATTCTCGAGTTACGTCGGACCCTCGGATGCCCATAGATACTCCCACGTTGGCATTCTTGACAGCTGGAGCATCATTGACCCCATCACCGGTCATGGCCACAACCTGATTCTGCTCCTTCAGTGCATTAACGATTCGAAGCTTATGCCCTGGAGCGACTCTGGCGAAAACATCCACATCATGGACTGCATCAAAGAACTCATCATCTGTCATCTCGTCAATCTGGGCACCAGTAATGACAGTGCCCTCACCTGATATCAAGCCGACCTCGATAGCGATTGCACGGGCGGTCAACCTATGGTCCCCGGTTATCATGATGGGACGAATGCCAGCATTGACGCATATCTTGATGGCCTCAGACACTTCATCGCGAGGAGGATCAATCATTGCTGACAGTCCAACGAATATGAGGTTCTGTTCCACCATCTCTGGATCCCAATCTGGAAGAGCAGATTCCAGTGGACGATAGGCCATAGCCAGAACGCGAAGAGCGTTACTAGCGAGCTCTGCATTCACATTGAGAATCTCGTCACGCTTTGAGTCCGTCAGGGGTCGTACTTCACCATCATCCAGCAGGTGGGTACAGAGGGCCAGGACAATCTCTGGTGCCCCTTTCGTGTAGGCAGCGAGATCGCCATTCTGGTCTTTGCATATGGAGGTCATACGCTTTCGAGCAGAATCGAAAGAGATCTCAGTTATCTCCTCATATTTCTCCCAGGTTTCTTCATACCTGAAACCTCCCTTCTCAGCTGCAACCAGAAGTGCGCCCTCAGTTGGATCTCCAACAATAGTCCACTTGGCAGCACCAGAAGGATCATCCTGGAGAAGAGAATTCGAGCATAACTGGCCTATAACCAACAGCTTCTCAAGATGAGAATCGGTGGTTGGGTCGATCTCTTGGCCGTCGCGGAAGAAACTACCCTCATCATCATAACCTGAGCCAGTCACTCTTATCCTGGAACCGTCTACGTACAACTCCTGCACCGTCATCTCGTTCCGAGTAATGGTACCCGTCTTGTCTGAGCATATCACTGTGGTTGACCCCAGGGTTTCAACTGAAGGGAGTCTACGGACGATGGCATTCTTCTCAACCATTCGCTGAACACCAATTGCGAGGGTGATGGTGACAACTGCGGGAAGTCCTTCTGGTACAGCTGATACAGCCAAAGCGATGGCTGCAAAGAGTGCCTCTATGATACTCTCAGTGATATCCTGGTAGACCTCTGCCGCAAAGATTATGACACAGAGGAAAGTGATGAGCAGGCCAAGTTTCTTACCAAGGTCGGCCAAATCGTGTTGAAGGGGAGTCATTTCCTTCTGACTCTCTTGAACGAGCCCAGCTATCTCTCCGAATTGTGTGTTCATTCCGGTTTCAGTCACGACAGCGGTACCTTTGCCTGCAGCGATAGTAGTACCTTGAAAGACCGTATTTCTCATATCTCCCACAGTGGGATTCTCCAAATCTAGCGGTTCACATATCTTCCGGACTGCTACCGACTCACCGGTAAGAATGGATTCGTCAACCGATAGGCCAACAGCCTGATTGATGCGCCCATCGGCTGGAACAATATCACCCGGATCCAGGCCGATTATATCTCCTGGAACCACGTACCGGGAGTCTATTTCCACCCACAAGTCATTACGAAGAACTCTTGCCTTTGGTGCCGCCAGCTTCTTGAGAGCTTCGAGGGCCTTTTCGGACCGGTACTCCTGAGCAAAACCGAAGACTGCATTGAAGACGACAATCACTGAAATCATGATCGCATCAATGATTCCGCCCTCTCCATGATCACCTGCAAAGGCAACCACGAGAGAAATGGCAATTGCTATGAGAAGGATGATGACCATTGGGTCAGTGAATTGCTCCAAGAACATCCGAAGAGGAGATATCTTCCCAACTTCTGTGAGCTCATTGTAGCCATACTTCTCGAGCCTCTTGTCGGCCTCTGTTGTTGTCAGCCCTTTAGGAGAGGTTTCAAGTTCGTCAAGGACAAAGTCAACGTCATTGCGGTACCATTCTTGTGTAGTCATTGCGAGTTCTCCGTTTCTTCGAACCTGCTTTGGGAGAGGATTATACTGAGCGCGATAAAGCACCGAAAATAAACCTGTCGGAAAGACGAGCAGGAATTGACAAGTTCGAAAGGATTAAGAGAAATCTCAATTGAACGGAGTCCACACAGTCGTTCAGGTGACATGAGATGACAGACAAGAAGAAATACAGCTTCAAGTGCCTTGAGCAGAACTGCCCTCAGCGAGTCTGTTGCACTCGACCTCATGTGAATGTGACTTTCGACGACCTATCCCGATGGACAACACAGAATTACTTGAACCATATCCTGCATGGAATAACCATGAATGTTGAAGCAGCCGAGGAAAAGGGCATCACCTTGGGCACTCTGCGAAAGCCACTCTCGGAGAACTCGGAACAGACAGCATGCATCTTCTACGATGATGAGGCAAATGCCTGCCGTATACGATTCTCAAGACCCATATCATGCCGCACATTTCCCTTGGAGCATGACGGAGAGAAATTCTATGTGACGAACAAGGATTGCTCCGGCATAGGAAAGGGTGAAGTAACAAAAGAGGCCCTGAAAGAGGCGAAGGAACTGGCAGAGAAAGAATGCGAGGAACGTGTCAGAACGGCTACCGCGCTTCCGGCAGTCTATTCTGTAATCATGGGTCAGATGCTCAGACAATCTGCAGAGGCCATGAAAGACCTGAGTGAAGATGATCGTAAGAAACTTGATGAGATCATGTCTAAGCGCAGAGAGCAAGAGAACGAGCCCACGGACAGCGAGAATTCCGACTAGGCCTCAATCTCAAATAGATCCTTTGGCGAGTAAGTGAGTAGCTCTGCTCCATCCTCGGTGACAGCAACCAAATCCTCGATGCGAATGCCGAACTTGTCCTGCAGGTAGATGCCGGGCTCGATACTATGACACATACCGGGCTGCAGGACACTGGAGTTGCCATTCACTAGATATGGTGGCTCGTGAACTTGAAGACCGATGCCATGCCCGAGGCGATGCGTGAAGAATTCACCATAGCCCCCTTCATCTATGACTCTCCTGGCAACACCGTCAGCAGCACTACATGTCATTCCTGCGCGGATAGAATCTAAAGCCGTCTTCTGTGCTTCAAGCACAACAGAGTATACCTTCTCTTGCTGAGATGAGGGAGGACCAACCACAGCCACGCGTGTCATGTCCGTGTTATATCCAGAAATGGAACACCCACAGTCGAGCAGGACTATATCCCCTACTCGCAACTCTCGGGTTCCCGCCTCCGCGTGCGGTTTTGCGCTGTTCTCACCAAACTGCACTGCTGCAAAGGTGGGTCTTGCACCCTTCCGGACTATCTCATTGTGGATGAGCTGTTGCATTTCGATCTCAGTCATGCCGATATCAGCCCTTTCGAAGGCATGCATGATGGCGGAGTCAATCACCCCTCCGGCCTTCTTCATGAGACCAATCTCCTCAGCATCCTTCACCAAACGCATCTCTTCGATGAAAGGGGAGACCAAGTCAGTACGTTCTGGGTCCTGAACCTTCTCTCTGAAAAGCCAGAAGACTCCTAGGGGAGTGGACATGTCAAAGAGCGCGAAGGTATTATTCGCTTGCCCGATTTCGCGGCGGAGTAGGCCGTACGGGTCTTCGTCTTCGGCCCATGGAAGCATGTTCTTGATCCAGGTCTGGCCTTCAATGTTGGACACATCAAAAGAGGGGGCGATGATGAACGGCTCCTCATCCTTACGAACCACCAGACCGACTAATCGCTCCCGCATGTCATACGAGAAACCTGCCAAGTACTCAAAGTTGGCAGAAGGAGTGAGAAAGGCATGGTCGGCATCGATTTCCAATAGATAGTCACGGACTCTCTCGAGGCGCTCCTGGTACACACTGTCTGAGAGCATGGCGAGTTTCCCTCTGAATGTTTCATCCCTTTTCTGTGTTCTAGATAACTCATTCGGTGATGCGAGAACTAGAGTTAAAACATGGAGGAATACTACAGCACTTCAACGGGACGGCCACAGACAGATGATTGAGCAAGAGACCACTGAATCGAGAAAGCTTCCTGCCAAGGCATATGCGGCGGGATCACTCGTGATGTTTGCTCAAGGACTGTACGCCCCCTTTCTGAACAGCTACATGGTCGATATAGGAGCTACGCTCTCTGAGATAGGCGCTTTCAGAAGCGTTGGCAACCTAGCGCCGACAATCATGCAGCCTGTTTGGGGATCGGTGTCGGATAAAACAGGGCATACCAAGGCCTTCGTCGCCTTTGGAACGGCGTCAGGACTATTCACCGTCTTTCTCTTCCTCTTTGCGGCATCACCGCTTGACATGATCATTCTCTATGGAATCCAGTCTATTCTGCTCAGCATCCAGATACCAACCTGGCTCTCACTCGTGGGTAGCCTCATCGACGAAGATAACAGAGGCCACGAACTGGGTAGACTCGGTGTGGCCACTAACATCATGTCCCTGCTGGCGACACTCCTTGCAGGCTTTGTAGCAGGTTTTCCAGGTTTCGGCCCGTATCTGAGGTCACAATTCGGTGGGCTGGGACCCATTATCTTCCCGTCTGTGGAGACGTGGAAGCAGGTATACTACATGCCCTTCTACTTGGCTGCAATCACTGGAATCGTGGCATCTATCATATCTATCAGAATTCAGACCAGAAACGACTCTTCCACAGGCCCTAGAGAGTTTCCACCAATCCTTCGCCTTCTGTCAAGACCGGGCGATTTCAGAAGGTTCTGTCTTGTCAGCGTCTTCTTCTCATTCTCAATGTCCATGGCCTGGCCATTTTGGATAATTGTGCAGCGCCAATGGTTGAACAACACACTGTTGGAGATAGCGATTGCGTCGGCTATCATGACGTTGACTACCGTGATCTTCACAATGCCCTTCGGGCGGCTCAGCGACCGAGTTGGACGGAAGCCCCTGATTTTCTTGGGGCGCATAACCCTCTTCATAGTACCGATCATGTATGCATTTGCTTCAACGACTGTTATCATCTATCTTGCTAATGCAATTGCAGGTTTCTGTGTTGCAGCTTCAACGAACGCCAACACTGCTTACATCTATGATATTGCACCATCTGAAGAGCGAGGGTCTCATCTCTCCGTGTACAACACGTTTACGGGCATTGTCATGCTGGTGGGCTCGCTGCTCGCAGGAATCCTCGGAGACTTCGTGGCCGTAGGTCTCGGAAGCTATCTGGCGGTGTTTGCCATGCTGTTGCTGAGTGGTGGACTCCGATTCATCAGCTCCTTCTTGTACCTTCTCCTAGATGAACCCCGTGAGTACTCCTCAGACTTCTGGACCGAGATCAGAGGTTTCTTTCCAGGGCGCCATGCCGACAGAGGCCCTTAAGAGAGAGATACTTAAGAATTCAACAACGACTTGTACATGCGTTCCTCGCGAGGACTGTACATTGAAGAAAGGCCCTAGTTTCGAACAGAGCTGGAAGGTAGAGCTTCGCAGAGGACTTTTACAGTATGCAGTCCTAGCAATAGTAAGACTGCATGAGGAAGGCATTCATGGCTATGGAATTGCCCGCGAACTCGATGAGCGGACTGATGGACTTCTCGAAGTGAAAGAGGGCACTCTGTATCCGATTCTACACCGGTTGCGAAAGGACAGGCTCTTGAACTCTTACACTGAGGAGTCAGATGTGGGGCCTCGACGGAAGATGTATGTCTTGACAGGCGAGGGAGACAGAGTCTATAGAGAGCTTTCGCGAACCCTGACAGACGTATTTGAGAAACTGGAGGCATTGAGCTGATGGAGAATGAGAAGATAGGAAAACGTGTTAATGATTATATTCGGAGAGCTAGAACCGTTCTCCCGGATACCTTTGAAACAGAGGACCTTCTGGAGGATGTTAGTGCTCATATCTACGAGTCACTTCAACATAAGATGGAAGAGAGACCAGAAGCAGATACTGACATACTACTCGACGAAGTCTTCCATGAGATTGGGGAACCCGAAGACATAGCTGAAGCCTTCGGACAGCAGAGGATAGGTGAAGGCCAAACAGAAGACGAGCATCGGGATTGGAAGGCGTTGGCAGAGATTCTCGTCAAGATAGTTGTTGTGGTGATTGCTGCATGGGTTGTCAACCAGATTACCGGTGGTGCAGTTGACTTTCTTCTGGCCGTTGGGGTCTTGTTAGTCTTTGTGGTTCTTGAATGGGTCATAAGAGGCTGGCAAGTCCAGAGAGGAAATTAGTATGCTTTATGACTTGGACAATTCATACTTCAATCAATGTGAAAGGAGAAGAGAAGAAGATGGATATCAAAACGCACTATTTCGATGAAGCCTCATGGGAACTAACCGATCAGACTCTTGAGATTGTGAGAGAGTATCTCAACAGCAACCCTGACGTACGAGATGTGATTGTGGCAACCACACGAGGTAACACCGGATTGGCGGCCTCCAAGGTCTTCACTGACAGGAACCTGATTGTAGTATCCCATCAGGAAGGCTTCGCCGAAGCCAATGAGAACGAGCTTGATGATGATAAGAGAGAGGAGATAGAGAGAAATGGAGCAAAGGTTCTCACAGCCACACATGCCATGGCAGGATTAGCTCGAGGTATCAGGAAGAAACTAGGAACGTGGACACCAGCTGAACTAATGGCCGTTGCATTCCGCACGTTCTCTCAGGGAACGAAAGTCTGCGCAGAAATTGCCATGATGGCAGCAGATGCAGGGCTGGTCAGAGTTGACAAGGATGTTGTGTGTATAGCCGGGACAGGACGGGGAGCAGACACGGCGTGGATTGTAAGGCCAGCGTATACCAGCAGTTTCCCTGAACTGAGGATGAAAGCTTGCATTTGTAAGCCATTCGAGTTCTAGTCCTCTCTGAAGTGCTCTCTGAACTCCCGAAGATACTGCTTCTGGGACTTGGAGAGTTTCTTCGGTATTCCTATCTTCACACGAACGAGCTGATCTCCGGTCCGCCCATCATCAGCGTGTACCCCTTTTCCCCTCATCCGGAATAGGGTTCCGCCTTCAGTCCCGGGTTCCACTTTGATCTTGCTTGTGCCCCACATAGTAGGAACTTCTTGCTCTCCCCCTAGTGCTGCAACATCAAAGGGGATCTCCTCTTCAAGGTATACATGGAGACCCCTCCGGACAAAACGTTCATGGGGTTCCACTGTGAAGACGATTATTAAATCACCGTGGGGGCCACCTCGTGGGCCTGCATTTCCGCCCCCTCTGATGCGCTGGGACATCCCATCTTCGACGCCGGGTGGGACAGGTATCTTGACTTCCATGCGCTCAGACTCTAGACCAGAACCTCTGCACTTGGAGCATGGATTGTCTATGGTCTCTCCTCGACCTCCGCAGGTTGGGCAGGTCTGAGCAACAGTCATGAATCCGCCCATAGAACGTGCTACCTGTCCTCGGCCCCCACAAGTCCGACAGGTTGTCGGAGAAGAGCCGGGCTTTGCGCCACTTCCACCGCATGTTTCACATTTTACTTTCCGATTGAATGCAATCTCCTTCTCAGTTCCGAAAAAGGCTTCGTCGAAGGTGAGATGGATTGTTATCCGGAGATTGTCCCCTGGGGGAGGACCCGCTCGCCTTCTGCGGCCCATCCCGAATCCACCAAATCCATTGAAGAAGTCACGGAAGATATCGCTGAAGCCGTTCATGTTGATGCCTTGGAAGTCAGCAGTACCATATCTGTCGTAGTTGGCTCTCTTTTCGGAATCACTGAGTACCTCATATGCCTCATTGATCTTCTTGAGTCTCTCTCCTGCCGAGTTGTCACCAGGATTTCTGTCAGGATGGTGCTCCTTGGCGAGCCGTCGATAAGCCTTCTTTATCTCCGCCTCTGTGGCATTTCTGCTAACACCGAGAATGTCATAGTAATCGTCCTCTGCCAAAGAGTTTCACCTGAATCTAGTCCAGATCCTCAAAGTCTACGTCAACAGCCTCGTCTTCACTCTTGTCCTCTGACGAGGATGAAGCGCCGGCCATCTTGCTTGGATCGACACCCATCTGACTTGGGTCAAAGTCTGCGCCTGCGGGTCCTGCTCCACCAGGACCGGCAGCTCCGTAGACCTTCTCCGATATCTTGAAGATGACCTGCTGAAGCTCCTCTGTACCAGACTCGATTTTATCGAAGTCCTCTGCTTCGATTGCCTTTCTTAGTTTGTCAGATTTCTCTTTGAGTTCGTTCTTCAGATCGTCGGGTATTTTGTCACCCATATCCCGCACGAGTTTCTCGCCTTGATAGATCATGGCATCTGCATTGTTCTTCGCGTCGATCTGTGCCTTCCGCTTGGCATCTTCTTCTGCATACTTCTCGGCTTCTTCCACCATTCTCTCGACGTCATTGTCTGACAGATTTGTAGTAGCCGTGATGGTAATGGATTGCTCATTCCCGGTAGCCTTGTCAGTGGCCTTGACATTCACAATGCCGTTGGCATCTATGTCGAACTCAACTTCTATCTGGGGAACACCTCGAGGTGCAGGAGGAATACCAACGAGTTGAAACTTGCCCAGACTCATGTTGTCTCTAGCTAGCTTACGCTCCCCTTGGACTACATGGATATCAACTGCAGTCTGGTTGTCTGCGGCAGTCGTGAATATCTTGCTCTTCTTTGTCGGTATGGTTGTATTGCGCTCAATGAGAGGGGTGGCAATCCCGCCCTGTGTTTCTACACTCAGGGTTAGCGGCGTAACATCAAGCAAAAGGATGTCAGTGTCACCGGCGATGATGCCGGCCTGAACAGCAGCACCAAGGGCAACACATTCATCTGGGTTGATACTCTTGTCACCTTCCTTTCCGAAAATGCCCCGCACTGCCTCCTGAATCATGGGCATTCGTGTTGCCCCACCGACCAGCAGTATCCGATCAACATCTTCCGCCTCCATCTTCGCATCGGATAGAGCTCGACGAATTGGACCCAGTGTGGCCTGAACAAGGTCATCTGTCATCTGTTCAAATTTAGCGCGTGTGATCTCCATGTCAATATGTTTCGGACCACTCTGGTCAGCAGTGATATAGGGAAGGTTGATGGTGGTCTGCTTCACCGTAGAGAGTTCAATCTTGGCCTGTTCGGCAGCATCTCGAATGCGCTGCATTGCAGAAAGATCCTCACTCAGATCGATGCCTGTTTCGTCCTTGAAGTTATCCGCAACCCAATCAATGATTCGCTTGTCCCAGTCGTCACCGCCGAGCTGCGTGTTTCCGCTGGTAGAGAGCACCTGATAGACGTCCTCACCGATATCCAGGATGGATACATCGAAAGTCCCGCCGCCAAGGTCGTAAACGAGAATCTTCAGATCCTCACCCTCTTCAAGGCCATATGCAAGAGTCGATGCGGTGGGCTCGTTGACTATTCGCATGACCTCGAGGCCGGCTATCTTGCCCGCATCCTTGGTCGCTTGGCGCTGACTGTCATTGAAATAAGCCGGCACAGTTATGACTGCCTTCTCTATGTCTTCGCCAAGAAATGCCTCGGCATCCTTCTTCAGTTTTTGGAGGATCATCGCAGAAATCTCCTGAGGAGTGTACTCCTTGTCATCAATCTTTACTTTGTAGTCCTGTCCCATCTTCCGCTTGATCGAGCGGACTGTGCGGTCAGGCATGGAAACAGCCTGTCGCTTGGCTAGTTCTCCGACGACTATCTCTCCCTTGGGGGTTATTCCCACTACCGACGGTGTAAGTCGTTTTCCCTCTGCGTTGGGGATAATCGTGGGCTTTCCGCCCTCCATATATGCGATTCCGCTATTGGTTGTACCTAAGTCGATACCTACAACTTTCGTCATTGTCTATTCACCTTCTTCTTCAGAGGCTTCCTTATCACTGTCACCATTGTCGACAGGGGCTTCTTGTCGATTGACACAGACCAGAGCAGGACGTAAGACCTTGTCATGTATCATGTATCCCTTCTGATAGACCTCGACAACTACACCGTCAGGCTGTTCGGGATCGCATGCTTTCGCCACTGAGTGCTGATAGTAGGCGTCAAAGGGCTCATTCAAAGCGTCTATTGGCCGAACACCTTCTTGTTCGAACAACTTCTGCATCTGCTTCTCAATCGCCTCAATCCCCTTTCTAGCAGCATCTGGATTCTCCTCAAAGTTCACCTGTAGAGCCCTCTCAAGATTATCATGGATATCAAGCACCTTCAACAGGATACTCTCGCTAGCGTACTTCGTCGCCTCACTGAACCTGTCATTCATCCGTTTTCTATAGTTCTCAAACTCAGCCTGCACTCGCATGAGTTTCTCAAGCAGTTCATCAGCACGCTGTTCAGCCTCTGAGAGTTCAGTGTCGGTCTCCTGCTCATCAGACTCGGACTCTAAATCGATCTCCACTGGCTCTTCTTCTTCTTCGTCTGAGGATTCTTCTCGGTGGGATGCGTTGTTTTCTTTCATCTCTCTGGTCACTCTGACGACTTATGGATGATTATCTCTAGCTAACAAGCACAGAAACTGGTCGGCGGGTTGGACCGACCGGGGTGACCTCATCAGAGGACATGTACCCCTTAGGTGACTCTAGCGTTTGTCGGAAACCACATAAGAAAAAGCTTTCGACATCTACATCTTCTTCAGAGAGCTCAATACCGAAAACGAAATCTAGCTTGCCTCCTGATATTCCAGTATGCTTTCAGATAAGGATATTCTACGGGCGAGAGAACTGATTGCTGATGCTAAGAAAGTCTGTGCTCTCACTGGCGCAGGAATCAGTGTGGATTCTGGCATTCCAGATTTTAGATCAGAAGGGGGGCTTTGGACCAGATTTGACCCTCTCGAGTATGCTACCTACGAGAGTTTTCTTAAGAACCCAGCCAAGTTCTGGGAGATGGGTCACTATCTTGCCGGTGTTCTTCTTGATGCTGAACCGAACCAAGCACACCAAGCCCTTGCCGACTTCGAAAAGCATGGAACAATGATCGGAATAATCACTCAAAACATAGACAACCTGCATCAACGTGCTGGTAGCAGCAAGGTCATTGAGCTGCATGGCAACTACCTTCGGGCATATTGCATGAAGTGCGGAAAGGAGTTTGTGGGTGAGGAACTCCACCGTAGAGTTGCTGAAGGTGAAACGCCGCCAATGTGCCGCGACTGTGGTGGAGTAATCAAATCAGAGGCGATACTCTTTGGAGAACCACTACCTGAGGATGCCATGGAAGAGGCTGTTAGAATATCCAAGGACGCAGACCTCATGATAGTGGCGGGTACTAGTCTGGAGATATATCCGGCGGCGTTCCTTCCCCAGCTAGCCAAGAATGCGGGAGCAAAGATAGTACTCATTAATCTGCACGGTACAAACAGGGATGACGTTGCAGATGTGGTCCTGAGAGGGCGGGCAGAAGAGATACTCCCCATAATCCTAGATTGATAGATCACACAATCACGGGGAAGAAGAACCATGAGTAGACTGCTAGTGCCCCCGGGATGAGAATCACTCCGAAGAATATGGTGAGGAGCCCAACCATGTGTTGGTAGTTATCCATCAGCCAGAGGCCAAGATAGGAATAACCGTACGAAACCACACATGCAGTAAATCCTAGAACAATGACCGGGCCTAGAGGAAATGCAATACTGAGGAAACCCCCCACTTGCGTCCATAAGAGGCCGAGATTCAATATGACGAAAAATCCTCTCACGGCGAGGTAGACAATGATTGAAACCAGAAGGCCTACTTGCGAAAAGGTGAGACGTGCAGATATGCTCATGAACATCAGCTACCCAGAGTTGATTCAGAAGCCCTATTATGCTTTCTGCGTCATATCAGTACCGGATCAGATGTGATGGGTGAAGAAGTGTGAAAGACCTAGCTTGGAGAATCACAAGTCTCGCACAGCTCGCCATGCTCCTTGAAGTCAGTGCCCCGAAACCAGGAAACGTGAATCGACTGAGGCGCTTCTCTGATATGTCCTATCGGCATTTCTTGGCGACCATCGCTTTGACAAACAGAGGTATGAAGCAAGCAGCAGAAAAGGGGATTCTTCTCCACAGCGGGCAGATTGATCCAGCAGAGGTTGGCATCGGGGAGTTGATTCTAGGCTGTGTCGATGATGCATTCTCAGGATTCAGCAAGAGCAACACAATCCTCGGTTCAATCATTTTACACATACCCCTGGTGGTGGCCTCTACGTACACTGTCCTAGATGCAGGAGCGTTTCAACCTCAGACCCTCAGAGCATCGATCAGACGCATTCTGGAACTGACCACTGTTGATGATACACTGCATTTCTATCGGGCATTGCGCCATAACCTCACTAGCGGCATCAGTGCGAGAATAGAGGAGTCTTGGACTGAGATGCATTCCCGCTATGATATCGCGAATCCGAGAGTGTACCAGAATGTTTCAGATGATGAACTCACGCTGCTCAAGCTGTCGGAACTTGCAAGGGATGTGGATGCAATCAGTGAAGAGTATGCAACAGCATACTCCAGAGTCATCGAAGAAATCTATCCGCATCTTACAAAGACAATCAGGGGGTTCGAAGACATTGAGGAGGGCATCGTTGAGACCTTTCTATGGCTTCTATCGCGACATCCTGACAAGCTGATAGCAAAGAAAGAAGGTCTGGCCAAGGCCCAACAAGTTCAGAAAAGCATTGTCGACGCCATATCGTATATCGACGGCGAAATGTGTATCGAGGAGAAACTATCCATGCTTGAGAGGAGTTTTGGGGTTGAAAATAATCGTCTGAATCCGGGTAGTACAGCAGATCTCCTGTCAGCGGGCCTTCTATGCAGACTATTGGCTATGGAGTTTCCCGAAGACTAGCCGAGTATTCCTGAGAAAATAACAGCGGCGAGGATGAAGAGAAGAACACCAGTTGGTACCAGCATAATCTTGCCCTCAATTCTCTTCACTGCACGTGTTTCACGATTTGGTCCTAGATAGTAGCCAAGCAGTAACATAACACCGAGTACTACGAGCACTACAGTCAAACCTTCATGCGCCATGTTCAGCCACTGTCAGAAGCAAAAGAGAAGCACTATTAACTCTAGCTGAAACAGAGGGGAGAATCCCCGTGAACTGCGTTGTTCACCCAAGGATTCCATGAGCCGATAATCAGATCAGTACCTGACGGAAGACATGCTCGTACTTCATTCGAAGTTCTCGAGTTCTCTCCAGATCAGCCAGATAGAGGGGCTGTCGCATGTCTTGCAGGTTTGGTATCTTGCGACAGAGCTTCTGACCCATAAGCTTCCTGAGTGCAAACGATACAGTTCTCGGGGCTAGATCAACCTTGTCAGAGATGTCTTTCGGTGTCATTGGTCCCTCATGTTGCAGCTTGTCAAGTACAATAATCGCACTGCGAGGTAGTTCTAGAGACATGTTCATCTTTAACACCCGACCTGAGAGCGTTGTTGCTCGTTGCATATATTTAGCGTTTCCAGATATAAGGGGCAGGATTTACGCATTGTTTTGCAGCCGAGCGTATCGACCCATTATTGATAAAGTTACTGCTTCCTGTCTACTGTGTTTTTCTGGATTGATTCCTTGAGGCGTGAGATTAATCAGAGTTGGTTAAGACGATGTACAGCATGGAGCATCCACATGGAGAGTATTGATTTGAAGAAGGTCTTCGTGACCCGTGAGATACCGGACAAAGGGTTAGCTATACTGAGAAGAGAATTCGATGTCAAAGTCTGGGAGCATAATCGGGAACCCACCAAAGAAGAAATAGCGGAACAAGCAAGAGATTGCCAGGGCCTGGTCACGCTCCTCTCGGACCCCATTGATAGAGAGTTGATCTTACAACTGCCCAAGCTTGAGGTTATATCCCAATACGCTGTGGGCTATGACAACATTGACATTGAAACTGCCACAGAACGAGGTGTGATTGTCACCAATACCCCTGGAGTTCTCACTGAAACAACTGCAGACCTAACATGGGCGCTCATCATGGCGACATGCCGCAGAGTTGTAGAGGCAGATAGGTATGTGCGGCAGGGAGAGTGGGTGGTTGGGTGGCGGCCGATGCTCTTGCTTGGAAAAGATGTCTTCGGTGCCACACTGGGAATCGTTGGGATGGGGCGAATTGGATCAGCAGTTGCTCGACGCTCCAAGGGATTCGCCATGAAGGTGCTGTACCATTCCCGTAGTAGAAACGAGGGTACAATTTCAATCGAGAGAGAGGTTGGGGCCAAGAGCGTATCGTTGGAGGAACTGCTCTCCGAATCAGACATAGTGACACTTCACGTTCCGTTGGATGAGTCCACAGAGGGATTGATAGGTGCAAGAGAGATCCAGATGATGAAGCAAGGTTCGATACTCGTCAACACATCCAGGGGGCCGGTTGTTGACGAAGAAGCACTTATTGATGCACTCAAGAGCGGGCACCTACACGCAGCCGGGCTGGATGTATTCACACAGGAACCCCTTGACGCAGACAATGAACTCACAAGACTGCCCAATACAGTGGTTCTGCCCCACATTGGAAGCGCCAGCTACGCAACTCGCAACAAAATGTCAGTCATGTGCGCGGAGAATATCATAGCGGCTCTCTCAGGCAGAATACCACCCAATGTGGTGAATCCGGAGGGTCTGAGAATAGGACGAATCACTGCAAAGTGAGTGCTAGTCAGAAAGCGAAACGACCAATCTTATGGACTGATTCTGGGATGAGTATCTGAAAAAAAAAGGGTGTAGGGGGCGTGTGCCCCCTTTGAAAGTCTAGAGCTACTTCTTCTTCACAAGGAAGAGTATCAACACGACAACAACACCGACACCAATACCGCCAATCAGACCAATCCACAACGGATCGATACCCACTGGGGGCTCTTCCGTGGTTGTGGTTGTGGTTGTAGTGGTTGTGGTGGTCGTAGTTGTGGTAGTCGTAGTGGTTGTTGGCTCGACTCCGCCTGCACTGAACACCTCAGACTCCGCAGAGTCAGTCAGACCCATCCAGTAGTCATTGGGACCTACAGTTGGATTCTCATTAGGATCGTTGTCAAAGACAATGACCCGAATCCTGTAGGTGTCCCGTTCGATGAACTCGGATGAATCCCAGAGGTAGAAGGTCTCAGTGAGGTTCACAGCTACGAGCTGATAGGTCGTTCCCGAGTCCTGAGACAGATAGAGCTCGAAGTAGAGATCGTCACCTGCGTTCAGGTCGGAGGCTGTCCACGTGATGTTCTTCGTCGTGCCAGTACCAGTGACTTCTACGTCAGAGACTACTGGCGAGAAGAAGTTCTCGAATCTCAGCTCTAAGTAGTTGACCTCGAATCCAATGTTGGTCTTGGTCGTCGCCTCAACCTGCACTGAGAAGCTACCGTTCTTCAGGAACGTATACGTGTCGTAGGTTACCTCATCGGGAGTACCAGTTGCTGATACACCAACTCGAGTGTCTACTGTCAGTGTGTATGTACCCTCTTGCAGATCGTAGTCGAAGATACCGAACATGACCGCACCCGACCTAGTTGCAACAAACGAGCCCTTCTCAGGTTTGGCACCAGTGGCCATCTGAGAGCCCAGAATGTTGTTCGCGTAGGTCCATGTGCTGTTGTCGGTGTCAGCCCACCATGCCATGATGTCACAGTCGCCGTTCGTGAAGTCAGCAGTCACCTTGACTGTGTCGCCCGCGTTGATACCTTCCACGTACTCCCAAGCAAACTGATCAAGATCAATCACACCTGAGAATGGATCGTAGTTGGCGTCCGGAATGACAAGGGGTCCTGTGCCCACATGGTAGAGACCAGACAGGAACGAGATCCCGACTGAGTCAACCTCGTACTCGGGCATTGCCGGCAGGTTGAACTCTGGGTAGGAAGCATTGACCACTACGTGATCGCCCACAAGGGTGTCGCCGTCCGTGATAGTTGACGGACTGGGCTTATCGTTGGATGTCCAGGTGAACTGGAGATCCTGAGTGGTTAGCTCTTCGTACCACATCACTTCGACGCTGTAGTTCGCAGGTAGGAACGTTGTACCGTTCACAGCGAGCGCATGCATGAAGAGGTAGTAGTCACCAACTGGGTCGGCTGGCAAAGCAGCAAGAATCGCAGTAGTTGTTGCAGTGCCGTCGGCACCAGCAGCAAGAGATGTTGCGTTCTCATCGCGTACATCGACGTACATGTTGTTTCCGCCTTCAGGCCAGATAACACGTACACCGAGGTAGGTAGCGTTCTCTCCAGCCTCGGGGATGTTCAGAACGATGGTTCTGAAGTCCCAGTCGTCTGGGTCAGAATCCATGCAGCCGTACATCGGCATGTCGTAGGGTGATAGGGCATCACCAAAGCCATCAACGATGGTCTGTGCGGTGTCCTTTCCAACTGCAATCTGTGCCTTGACCATGACGCTCCAAGGAATCCTCAGGACGTCAGTTCCGTAGGTCAACACAACGAATCCCTGATGGATACCAGCATCGGTACCAGCGGGAACATCCATTGTGATGTTCACAGTGTGCTCCGCTCCACCATCCGCGAAGGTGATCGAAGCAGATGCGTCGACCTCTTGCCAGAAGATCACAGTGGCTGTGAACTCGTTGCCGTCAACTAGGCCAAGTAGGCTAGCTGTCTCATTGGCATCGAACACAGGATCATGGATGACCAACGTCAGGTCACCTAGGAGTGCGGCATTGATGTTCGCATCTGTGGTGGCCCAAGACATCATGTTGGTGTTACTCGGGTCGCTCGCGCTGGTCAGACGATGCAGTTCATCACCGTGGGTTCCGTTCCAGAGGTTCGGATAGCCATCAGTGACATTGTTGTCTTCCCAGTCATAGAGGAACATCCATGGCTCTGCACCAGCAACATCAGCAGCATCGAATGATACGCCGATGGTGATGTACTTGTAGGTCGAAGCGGCCGTGTCGTAGTCAACACCAATAAGGTCACTCAGCATGTGGTAACCGTATGCTAGATCTCCCGTCACGTTGTCGTCTGAATATACAAACGTCGTGTCGGTGAACGTGAATGTTTCGGCCTCGACCATCGTGTATGCATCGAACGAGCTCATGGCGCCGAATGCAACACGGGTTCCAAAGAAGTCAGTGTGGACGTTCTGATGGATTGTGGCACTCTCACCCGGATACAAATGACCGAAGAAGAGCGAACCATCCCAGAAGTCTGTTGGGTAGTCCAGGCTCTTGTTGGCCGGAGTTCCGGTTGTACCCCATTTCTTCCATGGGTTAGCTAGGATTGCTGCAATGTTGTTCCACGAGTCGATGTTGTATGATACTGCACCAGCAGTTCCTTCTGCGAATGCACAAGCTGCATCTGCATTGACTCTCCCAAAGCCCTGACTCGCCGGGTCATAACCCAAGTCGTCAGCGGTTGACTGGAGAATCATCTTTGCCTCGAACGGGGTCGCATGAGCTCCGCCCATCGCCTCGTAGACGAGTGCTGCAACACCCGCTACAACGGGGGCTGCCTGACTAGTACCAGAGAACAGCGTGTATTCTGCTTCGCTAGCGAGCCAGTAACCATCTGCAGCCATGTACTGTGCAAACCAGGGCACGGCTGCGTAGCCTGCAAGACCAGGTGCGAGTACATCGGGCTTGACATAGCCAGAATAGGCCGGTCCCTTGCTTGTGAAGGATGCCAGACCCTCGTAGGGCTGTGTCGGGCCATAGAGGTACTCAAGCCAGTGACTGCTAGTAGAGGCACCAACAGTAAGGACACCGTGTGCTGCGCCGGGCGGACCAATCGTCATGAATCCTGAACCCTCGTTGCCTGCTGAGAATACGTGCAGGACGCCGTTATAGGTCGCATCGAGGAAGCCAGGACTTGACAGGATGTTCCAGGTCAGCGCGAGATAGTTCATCTCACTTGCTGGTTCGGTTATCCAACCCCAAGAGTTGGTCACGAGGTCAGTTTCATGCTCACCTAGGTAGTACCACTCACCACTGGTCTCATTCCAATGGAAACCACAGACCCATAGATACGAGCCGTAGGATCCACCATGAGTGATCAGTCTGACTGACTGGATCTTTGCACCAGGTGCGATACCTTCCATGGTGAACTCAGTTGTGCCGAAGCCTTCCTCTGCATGTTCATAGGTCAGCTTGCCTGCACCTGCAACATGTGAAGCGGTTGCAGTACCGTGAGTGCCATCGTCAAAGTACAGTGCGAAGGCGTCACCATCGCTCCTGATACCGTTGAAGAGGATCTCATTGTCAAACCAACCATGGTCGTCGTAACACCAGCCAAGTGCACCAAGGCTGAAGTCGGCAATACCGTCGCCGCTGAAGTCCTTGTTCACAATCGGGTTATCAAGGTTGTAGATCTCTCCTTCGTCCCACTCATCATAGAAGCTGTTGTCGAATGTGGTGACAACATCATATGCGTCGTAGATGTCCGTGAGATCGATAGCCTCGTACCAGATGGCACCAGACCAGAGCTTGTTCCAGCCGAGAGTGTCCTCCCAGCCAACAATGACGTTCTTCTCGTTGCCAGTGTCTTCGTAGACAAGAGCAGGACCGAATATCATGCTCATCGGAGACCATCGCTGCTGCATGATGAAACCAACTGAGTAGTTGGTACCAGTGGCAAGTGCCGATGCATTGGGTAGTTTGATGTCCTTCCAGACATAGTTCTCGAAGACATCTTGGACTCCCTCGACACCCCATGCATTGGAATAGTAGTACAACCAGCCAGCATGATCATCATTGCCAATCAGATATCCTGGATAGTAGTACGAGTTGACCATGGGATCCCAACCCTCGACATCGAGGTAGACGAAGCCGTCGTCATCCACGTAGGTCAGAAGGTTATAGGGGTCTGCTGTCCACTCGGTCACGTTGACTGGAGTGGAGTTTGCGTGATAGAACGTTGGAACCAGCCCATCACCACTTGGGTCGTAAGCACCGTGATTGATTGCATCAAGGGTGTGCTCCAGCTCAGGATTGCCATAGTCCATTCCTGTGTCAAGATGACCGACAACTACTCCGCTACCGTTGTATTGGCCGGCGTAGAGTGTGCTGTCATCAGCCTTCACAACTTCCTTGATCTTGTACATATCAACCCCGATACCTGGGTTCTCAAGCTTGTCCAAGTTCTTGACCAGTTCATCTGGTCGCTCAAACCTATACTGATCGGCCTCGATTCCACCAACACCATCGATTGCTCTCAGTGCCTCGAGAGCATCGACACCAGGCACGTTGACCAGAGCGGTCCTCATTGCCTTCAGGTCTACTGACCATTTTACCTCAACAACGTCGCGTACGGCTGTCATATCGACCCATGGGGCCATAAAGACAAGCGCACTCACGGCGCCGTCAGGTCTGGTCACGACCCTGTCGCTCAGCACGCCGCTCCTACTCCATTCAGCCAACACAGAGTCGACTGTGGCCTGGTAGCCAGGCTGTTCGAGGGTCTTATACCACTCGTCCACCTGATCCTGGACATCTGGAGTGAGCGCTGGCGGGCTGGCAGATTCTGTGCTGGCCATCGGGCCTACTGGTGCCATAAGCATAGACATGCTCAGGGCAGCCAGAAATAACAGAACTGCTACAGTTCGCTTTTTACTCATTTTTACTCTTTCTCCTCACAAGTTGACATAGAGAACGAGGCAAGCAACGCAGAGAAGGTGTCATATGGACACTCTACTTGCGACTGCTAACAAACCTCCGAAGCCTGCTGCAACTCTCCTCCAGCGCAACAGGAATATCTCCTCAAATCGCGTTCTCTAAGATCGTGTGTGATTAACCAAACAACTTGGCATGGGTCTATTAAGCATTACGACTGAAAGCGTTTGTCAATCCAAACCTTCCATCTTCCGAGTGAACGCATAAATCTGAAGTAAAGGCCCGACAATCATTTGGTTGAGCGGACCAGCTTCTTGATTCCATCCACAATCTCGTGCACCATCATGACGGCCCCGATCATCTCAACACGGGTATCTGGTGCTTTACCATCATCTGGTCGCGAGACACGCCCCATTGCCCTACCAAGTCCTTTGACCAGACTTGTCAAAGCGATCTTTGCAGACGGATCCAGGCCGCTTCCCTCGATTGTAGAGATTAATTCAGCCAAGTCAGATATGACGCTATCAGACACCTCAGATGCAGTCTCTGCGCGTCGAGCGACGTCTACCAATGTTGCCTTTGCTGTCTTCAGCTCTGACTCCAAACTAGAGATCTGTTCAGAATCAACCACGGCAGTTGGCCGGGATTCAACAACAAGGCGAAGATCGTCTATCTCAGACTGAAGGGATTGGATGGTCTCATCCTTCTTGGCTATCTCAGCAACAAGCTGCTGTTCACGCTCGACGCCGACCCCCGGTGCTTCCTCGAGCTGCTTTGCCAGACTCACTTTCTCCGCCTCTGCATCCTCAACTCGTGCCTTCAAGGACTCGAGTTCAGACTGGAGCTCTGAGAAGCTGTCTTCCCGCTCCGCGAACTGCTCCGTGAGCTGTTTCTTTTCAGCTTCGAGTTGTCTAACTGCCTCCTCCGCCTTTTTCAGTGCCTCTTGGGTATTCCGCAATTCCTCGCGAAGGGCCACAAAGTCAGGATCGGGAGGAGCTATCACATAATGTGTGGCAATACCCAGCGCAACAACTACCAGGATGAGGTAGATCATGCTGGCCAGGACGGACCCGAACACAACATCAGTGGCAAATTGAAGAAGACCTATGAGAAACCACCACGAACCAAAGGTCAATTCATCTGGCCCCCACCAGACGGCCCCAAATCCTGTGTAAAGCACCATGAGGAACGCCGTGATTTGAAACACGATGCCGACGAAGACGAGGATATTCCGTCGTAACTCATCCCTTGGTAGATATCGCTGATAGAAAAGAAATATCATTCCGAGAAAGACAAGCGGCAACACATAGGGGATAACGGCCAGAATATCACTCATTGGAAACTGAGAATCTACGCTTACTCCGAGACTAGGAACAGGATGTATACCTACCAAGGTGTTTCCTCCTCGGAGTAGTAGTTGAGATCATTGAATAAATCTATTCCTGATTAACGGTCTTGACGAGAAGATGCTGGTGACCAGTTGTTTAGGGCTCTTTTCAGCGAAGATCTACTCTCTCCAGAGTTCAGCCTTCTGGTGCTCATGATCCTCAAACATCATCTCAAGTACTTTGAACATCCGAGACGCCTCCTCTATTGATAGCAGGAAGGATCCCTTTACATCGCGGTCTTCTCCGAGACTCAGGCGAATCCTGCCGTCATTAACCCAGCCCTCAGAGCTCTTCTCTGGCGGCTGAAGCTGAAGCTCGAGCCACGTTCTTCGGGTCTGCCCGGTGGTTCGATCATCAAAAAAGTGCTTCAGCTGGAGTCTTCTTTCGTATAGCGGTGGTTTACTTCCCATTTATTCCATCTCCTTCTTGTTAGGTGGTCTAACCCAAGTACTACTGGTCGAAAAGTGTATTGGGTCTATTTCTCGGCCACACCGAGCTGACTCCGAAGAGATTCCGCCCTCAAGATAAGGCTTAATTGAAGAATCACAGAATCGAGCAAGAGCACCTACAAAACGCAGGATGATGAACTTGAACCGAAAGCAGATCATTGCCATGACGCTTGTCGTGCTATTCTTGGGCCCTCTCTGGGGGATTGTGATACCAGCTGATGGCAAGACAAACGCAAACATAAGTACGAAGATTGGACCGATGCTCGTGAAAGAGATGAGTGCCACCGCATCGGACGGTCTGATTCCGATTGTTGCCAGATTCCCACATGGCACCACCTCGCTCGAGATGACCAACTTAGTGATGGGGTACGTTGGGAACGCCATCACTTTACGACATGTGTTCAGTCTCATCCCTGTTGTTTCTGCATATGCTAATTTAGATGCTATCCATCGGTTGGCTGATGTTGCTCAAGTTGAAGCTGTTGACATTGACAGAACATTCGATTTCGAGTCCCGACCAGATTCTCATGAATTGAGCATGAGTAACGGCGTCAGCTATGTCCATCCGGATGAGATAATGGACGTTGGAAGGCTCTGGAATGAAGGGTATAACGGGACCGGCATTACAGTCGCTGTGCTAGACAGTGGTGTACAAGGAGACCATCTCGACTTGGCTGACAGACTTGCAGGTTTCCAGGATTTGGTGAACGAGGAGCATGATATGGATCCTTCTGACGGCGTCGATGCTTATGATGACAACGGCCACGGGACTGCATGTGCATGGCTCATTGCAGGATCAGGAGAGGGAATGGATGGGGCATTTACAGGGATGGCTCCGGGCGCTGAACTTCTGATTATCAAGGTCCTTGATGAGACTGGTTCCGGTCAGGACTCCGTAATAGCAGAAGGAATAGAGTTTGCTGTGGAACAAGGTGTGGACGCAATCAGTCTGAGTCTTGGAGGCAGTTGGAGTGACTCGAATTACGTGGATCCTTCGGCACTTGCGGCCCGAGCCGCCGTACGAGAGGGACACACGCCGGTGTTTGTTGCTGCAGGAAATGATGGCCCAGCGACGGAAACAATCAACTCTCCTGCAATAGTAGAGGAAGTCGTGGCTGTTGGAGCATCCTCAGGGGGAAGTGGAGTCGTATCATTTAGCAGTAGAGGTCCTGTCATCAGGACGATAACCAATCCGCCCGGAGTATTCACGAGGCCCGATATCCTGGCGCCCGGCTCCAATGTAGTGTCAGGCCGATGGGATGGCGCAGACTCTTTCGAATACCCCCTCTACAACTTCAGCCAGTTCGGAGATCTCTACACGCAATGGTCAGGAACCTCCGTGTCTGCACCACTGGCGGCAGGAGTGTCAGCACTCCTCATGAATCAGTACACCGGGCTTACGCCCCTTGAAATCAAGAGCTACTTGATGAAGGGAGCCACAGACCTGAAACAAGATGCCATGGCGCAGGGCCACGGAATTGTCAACGCCTCGAAGTCCTCTGAGCTTATCAGTAATACGTCGCGAATGATCACTGTAGCAGCCCCTCTAAGGTATCCGACCTTGCCTGGGGGCAGCGGAGTCCTCATTGTTGGAGACGAACGTGAGGCACAGAATGTCACAGTCATCTCAACTGTGAATCTTGGACCGGCAGCAATCCAAATCAACGGAAATGCAAGCGATTTCATAGTGACAGAAGACGCTGTTGACATCCGGGCGGGCTATTCTTACTTCAGCATCAACCTTGAGATCCCTCAAGACCTCCCGTTGAGTTCGACGGGCCACTATCAAGCGTGTCTGCAACTCATTGCAGCCAATGTGACCGCCTGTAGCATTGAGATTGATTTCACTATATCCACGTATGGCGGTAGGTTGTTAGTTGACATGTCCCATCACTCCCTTGATGATCCAGATGATCCGACCTACTATCGCTACTTTGAAGACTACCTGCGTGGCAAGGGGGTGATCATGGACCTGTTTTCCGATCCAATGGAGGCGGCTCCAATTCGATATGGAGACCTCTCACAGTCCGATGTCTTCATGATAATGGACACCGAAACATACTACACAGACGCCGAGGTTGAGGCTATCCACCAGTTCATCCAGGATGGAGGCACTCTGCTGATTCTCTCAGAGTTCTATGACAGCACCACCCAGAGTGCCAGTTTTGCCATTGAATCGTATAACAGGATTCTTGCCCCTGTTGGCATTCAGTGCGAAGAGAAGGGGATAGGTGTTGGAATGACACAGTTCACGGGCAGGTTCTACGGCGAGTCATACGGCGGAGTTGTTGAAGATGACCCACTTACTGTAGGCGTTTCGGATTTGTATATTCTGATGGGCAGCACTTTCAGTGTAGACCCCTCTGTTGCAGGTGCACAAGGACTATTCTGGATTGATTCTGAGAAGAATCACGCGGTGCTCGCTAAGGCTGACTATGGAAATGGAAAAGTGATTGCGGTCTCAGACGGATCCATTCTCTATGATAGCACGGTATATGATGCCGTCAGAGGAGGAGCAGACAATCTTAATCTTCTCAGAAACATCGCTGAAAACGTAATCCCGGCCAGACCAAGGATATTCGATGTAGTACTGAACAGAGGAGAGATTGGAGAAGAGGCCAATGTCACAACGTACATTTTTGACGAAGACCTTGAAACTGTCTCAATAACAATCACCAGCCCAAGTGGCGAGAATGTCACCGACAGTATGGTTGAGTCTCTGGGGTACAAGTTCACATCGAGCTTCGTGATTGAAACAGGGGGTTTTTACGACATAGCAATCAGAGCCGTGGATTCGGAAGGGAACGTGAAGTTGTTCAAGAAGACCTTTCTTGTAGCCGCCGAAACGGTTGACCCGGAGTTTTCAACCCTGGTCATAGGAGGTTTCTTGGCGACAGTTGCAGTTGGAATCGTCTATGTGGCCTATCTCAAATATGGCCGCAAGAAACGGCCTAGAAGATATGATGATGGTGAATGGGAAATTGAGGTGGAGGATAGAGGAAGGCCGCCAGAGATTGAATAGCGACCTAGTCTATTGGGCCAAGTGTTTCCTCCAGAAGGCTCTTGATTTGGTCATGGCGAGGATCAAGCAGAGGGGCCTCACTTAACTTCAGTCCCTCGTCCATCCTCGCAAGGATCTGATATCCAATTCTCGGACCCATCCTTGATGCAAGAACCTGTCCACCAACAATGCGGTCGTTCATATCAGTAACCAACGCAATCTTTGCAGCCTCGCTATCATCCTGAAGAAGAGTGACCCGTACCTCATTGCCAACCCTGCCTGCTATCTCCGAAGAATGGCCCATGCATACGATGTCCGTGTCGAATATTCGGTCGTACTGAAATCTGAGCTTGGTTTCCGGGTAGAGGCGATTGTTTCCAACGGCAGCAACACCAGCTTGACGACCTGCTCGAGCAGCCACACTGCCGATGGGCATCAGCACAGGTTCGCCTGTCAAGAAATCATGCATCTGAACACAGTCGCCTACAGCATAGACATCCCCATCCGATGTTTGCATCCTTTCATCCACCACCACTCCATCAAGCTCACCGATATCGAGACCGAGTTCTCGTGCGAGTTCCGTGTTTGGAGTGACACCCGTCATGAACAGAACTGCTTGGGTCTCGATGGTCTTCTCGCCAACAACAAGTCCCTCAACCTGTGTATCGCCGAGAACCCGCTGTGGCGTATTGCCCTGATGTACACGAATAGCTGAGGGAATTCTAGATTGAAGCTCTTCGCTAAGCTCAGGCTCCAAGAGGCGTCGAAGAAGCCGGGACCGCACAATGATGTGCACTCTCTTCCCTAACTCGAAGAATCGCTCTGCAACCTCCAGGCCGCTGAATCCCGCGCCCACTACAACCACGGTTTCAATGTTAGACAGACGCTGACCCACTCTTGACGCATCTGAAACATCCTGGATTGTGTAAACGCCTTCCAGGTCGGTGCCTGGAATATCAGGAACATAGGGCTTCCCGCCCGTTGCAAGTATCAGTTTGTCATAGCCCATTGTCTTCTCTTCACCCTCTGGACCAATGACGACAATATTCTTGTCCTTCAGGTCGCCTGACACTACACGATGGCCGGTCACAACCTCAATACCCTTCTTCTCAAGCGACTCGGGTGTCCAGTCGGGGATGTTGAGTCTGTCAGTTTCAGGATACTCCAATGCTAGTGAGGACCCCGGTTTTCTGTGTGCGGGAGATGTTTCCTCGGTTATGATAACAACCTCAGCATCCTGAGCGAACATATGTGCTGCATTGGCCGCGGAAACCCCTCCGGGACCATAACCAACAACGACAATTCTCATGATGATAACTCCTTATGAGAGGGTGAGATGACTCTTCTGATAACGACGATTATAACTATGCCTGCTCCAACCACTAGCAGCAGACTCGTAAGCGCGGAGTAATCCTGAATGACTGCAAGAGTGCCGAACTTGTGCTCGTAACGCTGCCCGGTTCCAATCCGCGCAACTGCGTATACATCGTAGACCCCCGCAGTGAAACCCGAAGCAGATATCTCAAACCAATAGTCACCGTTCGAACCCTGCACTGAGAAATTCAGTGCAAAACCGAACTCGTTGACAAAAGAAACCTCGATCTCTTCAACTAGTTGATAGCCATCCAAGCTGAAGCTCCCTCTTATTACCCCGGAGAAAAACGGACCCACCCGAATCTCATTGGTCAACAGACTCGTATTGGAGAACTGGATGCTTGTAGCTCCAGCGGATACGAGCATCACAGGTGGCAAGTAGAGCACAGAGTCCGAATCGCTCACATTAAGCATGAAACTGAATGCCTCAGAGGTGTCCTCTTCGGAGTAATCACCTTCCAAGCTGATAGAGTTGGTTCCCATAACAGTGTTGGAGCGTAGTGCATTGAAGGAACCATCGCTCAAGGCCCAACCAACGCTAAGAACAGAGGCATCGCTGTCCCAGTCCTGAAGACTGAAGCTAGCCAAGTATCCAGAACCTGAAACTGCAAGAGAGAAATCACTAACGACCGGGCGCCATCTATACTGCAAGGATAGCCAGCCCGTCCAGTCCTGCAGTCCCGATGTGTTGAGGGTTGAAACTGAGAGGTTACGTGCCGGGGTTGCCGATGGATTCTCCAGAGAGATATACTGAGTGTTCCCGATACTCCAAGCAAGAGTCGGGATGCTTGACTCTTCAAATGCCGACCCCGTCCACTCATACACCTGACTAGTACCACCAGTCACTTCAACACGATAATCCACTCCATTATCTCCGGTAGCGGGATTGCCATCTGAATCCCACCCGAGAAGTAGGGTATTGGTGCCGGAAAAATCAGGAGGCTGAGCAGTCTCTACGGCAAGTGAAAGGGCAGTTGTGTTCAGATATCCGAGTACAGAAACAATGTCAAGCTCTCCGTCAATCCCGTCTTCTGGATTGCCCGAGTATATCTCTTCGATTCCAACCCATCCCTGACTCGGAAGACTTGGATTGGCCGATAGCGGAAGAAGATGGCGGACAGCTGATAGGGCGTCACTGAGGCCGTATCCCCAGCGGTCATCAGGTGGGCTATGGTGAGTCTTGGTGTCGCCTGCACCTTGAAGTAGTGAACTCAGGGCCTCCCAGCCAGACTCATCCGATGAGGTCTGTTGAAGCAGAGCCACAAGACCTGCAACATGGGGTGCCGCCATGCTTGTACCACTTCTCGAGAACCAGAGGCTTGAGATGCTGTTTCTTGCAGCCAGGATGGATGCTCCTGGCGCCGCAACGTCCGGTTTTGGAACGCCATCTATTCTGGGACCCCGGCCCGAGCTTGATGAGATCTGTTCCGTTGATTCATCATATGCAGCCACAGTGATTCCCAAATCGGCGGTTCCGGGCGAGCTCACCGTGCGGCTGTTATCTATCTGGGAAGTGAATCTGAGATTTGAGCCATCCCAGCTGTTATCCCAAGCATAAGCGTCGACTCGAACTGGCTCCCCCGCGCTATTGATGACGGTCAGTTGCCAGATACCGCTATCCCACCGATGTTCTTCGTCTGAAACCTGGATGATTATCTGGTTTGTCCCCCGAATACTCGTATCTGGAAAGATGTATGCTCGAATCTCTGACTCTACAAGCTCGTAACTCATTCCATCTATGTCCGAGAAGCGTCCCAGGTTTATCTCTTCATCACCGGGAGTCGTGAGGACTATCTCTTCATCTCGATCAGCGCTGTGCCAGAGTATGTTGAGAAACGAGTAATCCGGCGGATTCTGTACGGAGAACATCGCAGAACCATTCCCTCCACCTGTCACGGTAAAGCTGGCATGCTTGGACCTTCCAGCAAGATTCCCAGCCGCTAATGTCGATATAGTACCGTATCTTCGCAAGGCCTCGTTGACGGCTAGGTCTTCCACATCGGTCCCGTCCATGAAACCGAGAAAGCTGGAAAACGACATGTTGATGACATCAGCATCATTCGCGAGGGCAAAGTGGATACCGTCGATGATGTCGCTGGACTGCAGTGGACTTCTTACGATTATCAGGTCGGCACCCGGGGCTGCCCCCAACATCTGGCTGTACCCAGGTTGACCACCTGCAATGGTGGAAGCAACGTGAGTGCCGTGGCCGTGCGTGTCGCCTACGCTAAGCGCACCAGAGGTCAAGTTCACTCCTCGCTGATAGACGTCACCGGAATACTGGTCGTAGAACAGAGAGACCTTACTCTCATTCAGGAGTACTACATCCTCAGACGGCAGATCGATGATGCCATCTTGATTCGAGTCTACACCGCAGAGCCATCGGTCACCATCTCCATAATCGAACACCCCGTTGTTGTTGACATCGATGTAGAGGTATTCATTTGAGGCCTCTATGGTTGAGGGGTTCTGAGCGTGAACGACTCTTATCGGCCCCTCACCGACTCCCGGCTCCCCATCCCCGTTGAGGTCCACATAGAAGTGAGAACCATCTTGAATCACTTCATACGGTCCTCCTGTTACACGCCAGAATGAGGGATGTAACCATGAGGCACCAGTATCGATAACAGCCACAAGAGTTCCATTCCCATCAATTGCCACCCCATCCGTGTTGAGATTGTTCCAGACATCAGGAGCTCTGGTTGCCGGAACAGATGAAGCCAGGGAGGGATAGAACTGCTTGGAGCCAGAAGAGACCCTCAGGAGCCCAAAATCACGAGCCGCTCTCAGTGATTCTAAGCGGTCAATCCTCGCACGATAAAAGCCACCCACGTGAATAGGCTCACCTCCACGATGGAGGAAATCTACTCCGCTATCTTGTATTGATGAAAGCTCGTGAGGGCTTAACTCATCCGCGAAGTGAAGAAGTACATCCCTGTACTCGTACGTCGTAGAGGATCTGGTTTCCTGCACGACACCCAACTCCATCCGGAGCGAAGCCGCCACGTAGTCATAGGAAAGTGGGTTTTGCCATCGTTCTGCAGTGCTGAAAGCAGCAGGGAACGCCATCGCAGTAAGAAGAATGATGATCATCAATGTACGCTTCAAGGTACGAGAACCTCAGGTCTTTCTTGGCAACTCTAACGTGGTATGTCTATAATTGATATGCTTTGTGTGCAGAAAAGCCAAAGGATGGAGATACTGGTCCTTTGTCACGACCTCCCGCACCTTTCTACTCCTTCGTAACAATCGAAATATCAGCGAAGACAATCTCTGGTGCGATGATACCCTGCAAGTAGTGAGGGGTCTTGGCGACTTCCTTTGTTTGTTTCAACATATCGAACATATTGCCAGATACCATCAGGCCGTGAACCTGCCCCACTCTCTTGCCGTTTTCGATAAGAATAGCTGGATTCCCAACGACGCTGAAATCCCCTGACTCAGGATTGGCACTGTGCGCTCCTTGCACATTCTGAACATAGAAACCGTACTCAATCCCAGAGATTATCTCATCAATCTCTCTGGTTCCAGGTTCAATGACAATGTTTGTCGGTTCAATCTCTACGAGACCCTGACGCATGTTTCTTGAGGCATTTCCTGTGGTCTGAACGCCCATCTTATGGGCCCAGTAGGTGTCCCATAGGAAGGATTTCAAAACTCCATTGTCGATGACTGTTGTCTTCTGTCGGGCCACACCCTCGGCATCCGCAACTGAAGAACCAACCCCCTCAGGATGGATTCCATCATCATGGAGTGTGATGTTCTCCGATGCAATCTGCTCTCCAATCTTATCAGCAATCCTTGATTTGCCTCTTGCAACATTCTCGCCTTTGATAGAAGGGACCAGAGTATTTTGGAGAAGCTGTAGTAGAGCTCGAGGGTGGAAGATTGTCACGTGACGGCCTGACCTTCCGGTTACTTCGTTCCTGCAAATGGATAGTGTGTCGGCCACCTCATTGACAATCTTCTCCTTGTCTATGGCGAGGTCACGACCGATATCTACTGCAAAGACCATGGGTGTAACTCCACTCTCGGTCTTGGCAATAGCGGCCAGGAACCCATAACCTATGCTCGTCTTCTCCGCATGGCGTACTCCGTTGCTATTGGCATATGCAATAAGGTATGCATTGGCTCCTGAGCTCGCCATAGCAGGAACGAGCCCCTCGTGAGATGCCCCCATTCTAACAATCTCGACAACGTCCTTTACCACGCTGCCCGGGTCAGCCTTCAGAACCGACCCGTCCCACAATCCCTCGACTTTTCGATAGCTGGAGGGCTTCGAAAGCGAAACGAAATCTTCGTCAGGGCTTAGAGACTGGGAGGCCTTAATGGCCAGCGATACTGTTTCGGCCACTGATCCCTTTGTCGCAATGTTTGTGAATGCAGAACCCATCCGTTTATCGAGAAACACACGGACTGCAATCTCACTACCCATGATTCGATTCACACTGCTGACCTCGCCCTGCTCTACCTCGGTCTCCAGTTCTGACTTGAACTGCGCCTGAACTTCTATTTGATCAACGCCTTTCGCCATTCCAAAGGCAACTGCATGATCACAAAGGGCGAGTAGTTCATTCTCATCAATCATCATTGGCGCCTCCTAGTCCTTTCCTCCGAAGGTAATACCACCTTTCGAAAACCGAATATGGGGGCCTCCTGCAGAGATGTACGCAGTCTGGCCCTTGCCGCACCGCCCAACTTCGAACGGAAAACCCTCATCGGCAACAGCCTCAATCTTGAATAACGCATCAGTCGCGATACCAGATATCGAAAGGTCTGTGACCGGTCGACCGATTTCACCGTTGACTATTTCATAGGCCTCTTGAACACCGACTTGAAAGCTTGCATTCATCTGTGCCTGTCCACCCCTGAAATCGGCACAATAGTACCCGAATCCAATACCCTCAAAGATCTCCTCACGGGAGTGATCACCTCTCTCAAACATAGTATTCCGCATACGAATGATAGGTGGATATAGATAGCTCTCTGCGCGAGCGTTACCAGTGGGGCGTTGATCGATCTTGGCTGCATACTCCCGATTGGTCATCAGTTCAGTGAGCACCGAGTCTCTTATGATGTCAACACGGGTTGTTGGAGTTCCCTCATCATCGTACTTCGCAGTTCCGAGATTGCCCGGGTCAGTTCCGTCATCAACCATATTGACACCGGGAGCCGCCACAACTTCGCCAAGTCTGTCATTGAAAGGGGTGTGCACTGTCAAGTCTGCCTCGGCAAGGTGACCAAGAGCTTCATGTGCCAAGACACCGATCACTCTTGGCCCCATAACACAAGGGAAGCTTCCGCCCTTTGCTGGAACCCCATCAAGTTGCAGCTTCACACGGTTAGCCACCTCTTCACCTATGAATTCGGGACTTGCGGTTGCTCTCATGAACTCCCAGCCCTGATGAGTAGAGGCCTCCTCGTAACGAGCTGCGCTCAGCCGAGTACCTTCTTTGCCAGTCACCCACGGGTAGATCCAGACAAGGTTCACTGGCGATTCTATCCGCGTACCATCGGAGGTCAGAAGAAATCTCTCTCCCGAGGCGTTTTGCATCTTCAGTGTCACGGCAGTGATCCGTTCATCATAGTCGCGAATCACCCGCGTCGTATCTCGCAAGTATGTCACTTTCTCTTCAACAGGGATATGACGAGGATCTTCCTTCACTGAACTCCTCACCGTATCGTGAACAGACTTTGTCTCAGCGAGTTCGATAGGTTCCTTTCGGGTCGGGGCTGCAGCCCTAGCAATCGAGTATGCATCCTTTATCGCTGAATCTAGGCGCTCCAAGTCGCCAGTGGTGACAAAGCCCCATGCGCCATCAGCCAAGACTCGTACTGCAACGCCTCTCTCGATTCTCTGAGTCAGGGCATTTATTCGTCCGTCGTCCATCTGAATGTATTCGATAAAGATATCCTCACCACGGAGCTCAACATATGCTGCCTCCAAGCCACGGGCCGTCTCCATCGCTCGTTCCAGTAAATCAAACAAGATCAGGTCTCATCTCCGAGCATCTGTGCGTTCGGAGTCGTGTTTGCCAATCTCACACTATTAACCTGTTGATTCGGGCGACCAAGCATAGTCACAAGGATAGACTTGTTGATTTGCCGTATTGGCCAGGACATTGAATTAGGAAGAACCACATAACCATCGTCGTTGTCCAGGCATCTCCTACACGCCTCTCAAGGATTCATGGTCACAAAGAGATCTTGTGAGTCAGATATTGTTATAACGAGAGATCATGTGAATGATGACAACAGGGTTGCCCCAGATGACCACAGTCGAGGAAGTTCAGAGAATCCTCAGGGTGGGAGAGACAAGAAACACCGAGTTCAAAAGAAACCTGACAAAGACTGATCTCAGACCTGTGAGGAAACAAAAGCTAGTCACACGAATAAGGTACATGACATGTGAAAGCCCGTTTGAAGGGAGATTTCTCATCGGCATAGAAGATATCAATGGTGATCAGTGGCGACTTTACGGTCTCACGGAGTCAGGGCTGAAGAACGCCGAGAAGATACTCAATCGCATATGTCAAGAAGCAGAAGTGGACATAGTCGAAGAAGAATGGGTGGAGACTCCAAGAGGTCTGGTCGGGGTCTACCTTCTCAAGAGAACAGAAGCACTGGAAATCAAAGAGACCTGCTCTGTAAACGTTGCAGGCAGAGTCAATTCAGGAAAGTCAACACTGATTGGAGCTCTCGTCACCGGGAAGCCAGACAACGGAAGCGGAAGTGCAAGGTCCTTTCTGCTGAAACACCCTCAAGAGATCACCCGAGGACAGACTGCAGATATCCATCTTGCATTTCTAGGGTATGATGAAACGGGTGTTCCAATCCATCTTGAGAATCCGCTCAACAAGGAGGAGGCTGCAAGGGTTCTTGATCGTTCCAAGAAGATCCTCACATTCTTCGATGCCCCAGGGCACAAGGAATACAGTAAGACCATGATTCGGAGTATCCTTGGCGCGGATGCTCAGTACGGGATGATTCTAGTTCCTGGCCCTGAAGAGGCGAATCTAATCCGAAGCGAAGAAGAAAGGACAGGCTCCAAGAGACTGGATGATATCACACGTGAACACATGATACTCATGGCGAATCAAGAGGCCCCATTCATCGTGGTGATATCTAAAGGTGACAAGACAGCGGACGATGAGATGGAACTGGTACAGAGTCTCGTCAGAAAGACTCTGAAGGAGATCGGAAAGATACCGGTCAATGTCAAAGGAGAGGAAGACATCCCAGCAGTCATCAAGGAGATTGGCAACCAAGTCGTTGTACCGATTCTCCAAGTCGCGGCGACGGATTGGGAATCTCTGTCACTGCTCACCAGTCTGCTCTCAAGACTCCCATCGTTCTCAGGTGAGAGGGATCTCTCAGAACCCGCAAGAGGGTTCGTCGACAAGGTGTATAGAGGCATCAAGGGAACGAGTGTGGTGATTACAGGGACCGTAAATCAGGGTGTCTTCAAGACAGGGCAAAACCTACTGATTGGACCTGATCCGAATGGAGAGTTCATGGAGGGACGCCTGTTCAGCATAGAGATGTTCAAGAAGAGGGTTGGACGCGTACGTGCAGGCGACCTCTTTGGATTCGACGTCAAAGATGTGGACAAGCACAAGATCAGAAGAGGACAGCTGATTGCAGACACTGAGGAACCAGTACAGAGTGCCAGAGTCTTCGAAGCAAATATAGTGGTCACGCGCCACCCGACAAGAATATCTAAGGGTTACTGCCCGGTCATGCAATGTCATACAATCCAACAGACTGTCGTGCTCCAGCACATTTATGATAAGGAATACCTGTGTGTGGGAGATTTCGCAAGAGTCCGTCTTCAGTTTCTAATGGTTCCCGAAGCAGTACAGGCAGGAGATAGAATCGTGCTTCGTGAAGCAAACACCAGAGCCATAGGAACAATCGTCGAGATCAGGGACTAGAGGAGCTGCTCCATGTCACAGACTCGGACAGGTCAAAAAGCACCGGCTCATCTCGCACCAGCTTGTTGACTGAGCTGACCCCCATGATAGGATACAACCGAACGTGCAATCTTGTGCACTCATCCAGCAATTGTTGTTTCCAGTGCGAAACTGAACATGCGATGGCGAACGAGTCAGATGACGAGTGAAATAGGGTTGCCTCCAGTGCGTGTTCTCTGCAGATGCCGACTACAGATTCTAGCTCGCCTACAAGGAGATGCGTCGGTGAAACACCCAAGTGATTGAAATCAGGAATCAGAACCAAATGCCCACTATCAATCAACGACTGCATTCGCTTCGGTGAGCCGATCAATGAGTCTGACAGAATCTGCAGGCGTCCAGTCCACAGTCTCTCAAGTACTGCCTTCTCCGCGTTGCTTATCGTTCCACCATTGAACTCAAGCCTTCTTGAAAAGGTCAGTTCTGACGAGGACTGTACCCCCATAGCAGCCAGAGCACGTTCAACCAGATACCTTCCACGCGACGCTAAGCCGCCCGGCTTGGGAAAGACATCTTCAAGATTCAGCATGTACTCCATGGCATTTACTTGGAGTTCACCTTCTTCCAGAATCCGCATGGTCTTTGGAGAATGAGCATCGACATAGACAATCTCACAGAGTGCATCGCTTTGCAGGTCACCAGTGTCAAGATTAACATGCATCTGGCGCTCCAGAGACTGTGGGTTACACCAAACTCTGGGTGCGAGATGAAAACGTTCGAGTGTGTTACGCTTCTGATTCAATGCATTGAGATCTGTCAGGTCGCCCAAGAATCTCTTGAGGACTGGAAACTCCTCGGTACCTGCACTGAGCTCGAGCGTGTCATGGATCATCTTCAGGCTCTTGGTCCATCTGGAAGTATCTTCAATGGGTGGACTGGATTTTGCCACCTCCAACAGACGCAAGAAACCTTGTTCCTGGTATGTTTCAAGGTGCCGAATGAAATGGCGCATCAAAACATGATAATCCGTTTCTTTGGAGTTCTTGAGCCAGACATCTTGCCATTCTTCACACAAGGGGCTCTTCAAGACAGCAGCAGCCACGGCATTTCCCAGACAATTCAGGTATTCAACTCTGGCCCTCTGTGCGTCCAATAGCAATAGAAATGCCGCGCGATTTGACAGACCTTCAAGGGGTGCACCATGCAACAGAGACTCTTGGAAGACCAGCGCATCATCCTCAATCTTGAGACCAAAGGACTGTGTGTGTTCAGCAAGGGACTGCTTGCTCACATAGGTCTCTGGGAATGGTGGCTCAGTCAATGCGAGGAACCTGCATACCCTCTTGATAGCTCTTGAGAGAGAGTTCCTGAGTTCCTCAGTTGCCTCCATCCTCAGCTCTTCTTTGGTGGGTTCTTGTGGTTTCTCGAATTTTGCCAGAAGGCGAGATTTCTCGCGAATCTTCTTGTATTTCGAAGTTTCGACATTCTCCCCCACCAGCATGACGCCTTCCCTGTTGAAGAAGTATACACGGATTCTATCAAGATTGACGACAGCAACAAGATACGTTATGCCCTGGAGGCGTCTGAAATGCTTACGCACGGTCGAGGCTTTCACCCGCAAGACCTCAACCGCAACAGCACCGGTTTCTCGGAACTGGCGTTCACCGAACGCAGCTATCTCCTTCGGAACACCTCTCAGACTTCGCGGCATGATCACAGCTCCACATTGTAGGTCTCCCGAGTGGTTCAACATAAGCCTGCCTGAGAAGACGATTTGGTGCGTAAGCCAACAAGCTTAATTGTATCACGAAGAACGTCCATCTGAGTGCAGATAATGCAGTTTGACATGGGGCTCTACATCATCTGGTGGATCATTCCATTCATGATTCTCCTCGGAAGAGCTGGGCTACAAGCCTATCGTACGAGGAAGAAGAGAGAGAAGATTCGTCAGCTTGAGGAGGAATCTACGCCTCTGACACGGAGCATATAGCTAACTCACAGTGGCAGTTGTTGCTTCTTCGTATGTTGGCATCAGAATCTCACGCGTTGGTGCCGTGTTCATTACAACATCTAGAATTTCATCGTCTCTCATGAGAATGCATCCTAGAAACTCGTAGGTGAACTTATCCAATCGTATGTTGACACCCCGTCTGGGAACCTGTGTAAGTAAGAGAACTATCGCAAAATCGCCACGAGGAAGCTGGTTGAGTATCCCCCGTTTCATATCAGGTTCTAGCTCCTCCTCAAGCTGGCGAGTCATGATTCCTCGCTCAATGAAGCTATACCTGATACGCTCGAAATCCCCTGAGGAGTTCTTCTTCGGCCTGATGAAGGATATGGAATATCCGAGTCTTTTAAGAGAATTGTAGCCAATCATTGTTCTATAGAGAGGCGGACTCAGTGCTTCAAGATCTACTTTTCGCAATTCGACGATTTCGTCATTACGTTGTACTTTAAGATTCACGGTTCTACACTCTCTTGTTCAAGGGGTCCCAAGCCGTCACAAGTGCATCAGCACAATAAAAGGTTCTGAGAAATCCATTCGAATTACAGACCTATCTCTTCCACGAGGGCCACTCTGAAATCACTTGCCTTTGCAACAGGTATTCAGAGCAAAGACCAAAAGGGAGGTTAGTTCGGGATTGCTCTTCTTCATCCCCAGATCGACCCAACCGCCGTCTTTGTTCTGGCTCTCTATGACGAGCTCAAAGCCCTTTTCAACCACTTTCCGCTCCATCTCCGTCTCGACTGCATCAACCGCAGAGAGATCAACCATATCATAAGTGGATCCGCTATCTGCAGAAGTCTTGAGGTGATGGAATAGCGCGGCCCGAGCATTCTGGTAGACTTTGTGGTCCTTGCTGACACCCATCTCGGTCAGCCCTGCAAAGATATTCCCTGTCGCGAGCGGGTCAGACTCGTTCTGGCCCAGGTAATCGGGCCAGTGGCCATCTTCGTTCTGGGAGTACATGAGGAAATCGCGCGCTTTTCGCAGACGATGCTCCTCTTCATAGCCCACACGGCACAAGGCCTCTAAAGCCTTTCCAGTCAGCCACGTGATGCTCTTACCCACAGGATACCATTCGACTCCTCCAGCAGAGGCATATCGGTCCTGAATGAGGGGTTCCAAGTTGAGAGTCTCGGCAAAGCCTCCATCTTTCTTCTGTCTGGAAATCAGGAATTCTGTCATTGGTTCGATGATCTTCGAGCATTCATCATAGTTCACAATGAGTGAAAGAACTTCTGCGGTCTTCTTGACCGAACTGGGATTTCCCTTCTGCAAAGCAAAGGGCACCCCTCCGTCCGGGTTCATCAAGTCTTTCAGATCGTCCAATGCTTCCGAGAGGTGATTCTCGGGGATGTCAAGACCCGCGTTGGCCACTCTCAGAATATCCAGAACGTCGCCCTCCTTCAGAATGAAGGGAACTACATCGTAATGAAAGTCAACTTCTCTCTTTTTCAAGGGTATACCTCCATGACCTCCCCGTAGCTCAGTACTGCAAGGAAGCCGTTTAGAACTAGGGCAATGGAACAGTCATCATTCGCATCGACATGATATATTCGTCTAAACACGAACTTAAAGGTTCCTTAGAGTTATTCTGATTCGTCAGCATCAAAGAACTCAAGAATGGCCTTCCGACGCTCTCTGCGTTCGTCTTCAGAGATATCTTCATTCCTCTGTGAGTCCCCCTCTACGACCACAATCTTCTCCTTCGGTGAGTGTTTGATCCTGTACTCCACAGTATACTTGGGCGACTTGCCAATCTTCTTCTCATGCCCACACTCTCTACATTTCAAGATGGGTTTCCCATCCTTCTTCTCCGGAATCATCAAAGTACCACACTTATCGCAGAACTCCATTCTTTATCACCCCTGAATTTTACAGCCTCCGTGTTCGCGCCACATCTCAATTTAAGTCTGACGTTCGTTGTTCTTGGAATTGACAATCTCGTGTTTGTTTCCAAAGAAAGACTTATGACATTGCCGTATTTCTGCGCCGCCATGCTGCCATTGTCTAAGAATGGACTGCACTACTCAGTGGAGGAAATATAATGGTAAATGTCGTTCCTTTCAAGGCCTATCGATACAATGAGAAGAAAGCCGGAGACCTCGCGAAGCTTTTCTCACCACCCTATGACATAATCAAGGGAAAGCTTGTGGACGAACTTCAAGGACTCTCAGAATACAACATCTCATGGATAATAAAGAACAAACCCCGCAAAGAGGATTCTGATGAGGAGAACCAATATACCAGAGCGGGAAGACTTCTTGAGAAATGGATCGAAAACGATGTATTAGTTCAAGATGACCAAGACGCATTTTACATCTATGGACAGAACTTCGAAGTACATGGAGAGATGATGTTCCGTTTTGGATTCATTGGGCTGATCGAGCTCGAGGAGTTCGCAACAGAAGCTCCTGAAGATGGGGATTTCGCTGGCGTCCTTCAGCATGAAGAAACGCTTCCGAAAGATATCCAAGACCGGCTGAACCTCTCTCGAGCGACAATGGCCCAGTTCGGTCAGATTTTTGTGATATATCCGGATCATGAACGAGCCGTAGACAAAATACTTGAGAAGCACATGAAAGAACAGCCAATTGCTGATGTCAAAGACAGAGAGGGAGTTCGCCATCGAATCTGGAGGATAACGGATGACGAAGACAAGCAGCATATTACAGACCATATGTCTGACAAGTATGTCATCATCGCAGACGGCCATCATCGATACAAGACTGCACTTGCCCTTTCAAAGGAAAACCCAGAACTTGAGAGTGCCAAGTACCGTATGTTGACCTTTGTCAATATTCAGAATCCGGGACTTGTTGTCCTGCCAACTCACAGACTAGTTCAGAATCTTGAGAACTTCGACAAGACGAAAATTCTTGAGGGCATAAGAGAGCATTTCGAAGTCGACGAATTCACCGAGAAAGAACCCATGTTCCAGTTGATGGATGAACGCTTTGAAGAGGGACAGCATGCTTTCGGGCTCTTCATGGACGATGGCAAATACTACGCTCTAACTCTCAAGAACCCCAGCATTATGGACAAAATGCTTCCTGACAAATCAGAGGAGCTAAGGAGGTTGGACGTGTCCATCCTGCATTCATTAATTCTTGACAGAGTCTTCGGCATTGACAAACAGAAGCTTCTCGAAGGCACCGTGAGTGGAGGAGGTTATGTAGTCTATGTCAAGGGCATCGGCGATGCAGTCAAAGACTCAATTCGCTCGGTCAAGAATGAAGCACAAGCTGTTCTCTTCATGAACCCGACGCGTGTAGAAGAGGTTGAAGCTGTGGCAAACGGCTTTGAGTGCATGCCGCAGAAGAGCACTTTCTTCTATCCGAAGGTCCACACTGGTTTCACAATCAACAAGCTCAGATGAGCTGATATCCACGCATTCATCGAAGAGGGGGGACAGGCCATCAAGAGTCTGTCCCAACTCCTTCACTGAAACAGAGTCGTCTGTGCGTTCACTCATCGATGTCCTTATTATGAAGGTGAAACAGTCGCGGACACGTAGTCTTGAAGGCACATATAGTCTTCACCGTGGGACTGCACAGTGTTTAGAAAAAGAATTTGGTGTTACTCATGGTAGATCGAGTGTATAATTTCTATCCGGGCCCAGCTACTCTTCCACTCCCTGCATTGAAGAGAGCCAAGGAAGAGCTTTTGAACTGGGAAGAAACTGGAATGTCAATACTGGAGATTTCTCACAGGTCCAAAGAATACGATAAACTCCACAATGAGGCCATAGCGCTTGTCCGAGATCTGATGGGAGTCCCCGATGATTATGAGATTCTATGGCTACAGGGAGGAGCTTCAACCCAGTTCTTCATGATACCTCAGAATCTTCATTTGCCAGGCAGACCGATGGAGTATGCAGACACAGGTCGATGGTCTGAGAAGGCAATAGAGGAGGCAGAGCTTTACGGAGATGTCAAGGTTGTTGCCTCATCTGCTCAGGACGATTACAAATATGTCCCGCGAGACGTCAAGTTCAGCTCAGAAGCTGCGTTTGCACATATCACTAGCAACAACACAGTGAATGGAACTCAGTGGCACTATTGGCCCGAGGTTCCGAAAGATGTTCCCCTGACCTGTGATATGTCTTCGGACATTCTGTCTCGAGAGATTGACGTGAAGGATTTTGGGGTCATCTATGCGGGTATCCAGAAGAACATCGGACCCGCCGGTGCCACACTGATCATCATTCGAGAGGACCTTTTGGATCGTGTGCCAGAGAACGTTCCGACTCTTCTCAAATGGAAAACAGAGGCAGCCAAGAATTCGCTCTACCACACGCCCCCAGTTTTCGCGATCTACATAGCCAAGCTGGTCATGGATCACTACAAGGAGCTGGGTGGAGTTCCAGAACTAGAGAGAAGAGCCGAAGAGAGAGCGAAGTACATCTATGACGTAATAGATGGCTCGGACGGATTCTACACGGGTCATGCGCGGAAAGACTCGCGCTCTTTGATGAATGTCACGTTCAACCTTCCGACAGAGGAACTGGAGAAGAAATGTGTAGAAGAAGCCACACTGAGGGGCTTCATTGGGCTCAAGGGACATCGTTCGGTCGGGGGAATGAGGATCTCAATCTACAATGCTGCGGACGTGGAGGGAACTAAGGAGCTCACCGAGTTCATGAAGGAGTTCCAAGACAAGAATCAGTGATAGACACTGAGGGGCTTCGGCCCCTTCTTCTTTTCTTCATGTCGTAAGACGCATCGAAACCATCGTCTATGTTGCTCTTCGCTTTCTTAAGAACTCTGCAACGGCATCCTCAAGCAGATCCTGCATGTCATCCATGAGTTCTTTGGCGATGACTCCACGGTAGGTCCGCTGCATCATGGACCCATCAACGGTTACGTCAAGATTCCGCATACCTCTGTCCTCGAAGAAAGCCTTGAGTGTGGATGCAATTGGGATCAAGACTCCGCCAGGCAGCTTGCTTGCGAGCAACTCCTCACAGCAGGAACAATCTAGGAAGAGGATGGTATTCTCACCATCCACGTAAACCTCAACAGGAATCTTCTTGCCAGAACCAAGGACTCTACTGAGGGTTCCTCCTTCCAGTTTAAGGTCGAATGTGCCGAGTTGCTTCATTTTCTAGGACACTCACGTTTCTATCCAGTTCATGATGGGAATAAGTCTTGCTCATATAAGAGCATCTAAGCAGTATCTGCGTAAGAGGGCAATCAGGTCATTTGATGCAACCTAGTTCTGTCTTCTATTGTAGAGAGCTGCCAGTATTATGAGTCCCAATATTGATGCCAGCATCAGCGCCAAGATGAGGTACTCAGGTTCCTCAGGGGTTGTCGTCGTTGTGCTGGTCGTTGTTGAAGTGGTTGTGGTTGTAGTCGTAGTTGTGGTCGTAGTTGTGGTTTCTGACTGCACAGTATAGGAATAATCGGGAGAGACCGCCCAGTTGCCGATTGTGTCCTGAGCGTAGATACGGTATGTGACCTCAGTACCTCCGGGAAGGCCCGGTATGGTAGCAGAGTAGTCATTATTCGATCCGCTCATAGTAAGGTTGATCCAAGCTGTTCCATTGTAATAAGAGAGGACGACCATATTCACAGCTGTATCATCAGTAACCGTCACAGTCATGTTGACCTGCTGATAAGCAAAGGGATTGTTGGGATCGATCGAAGGTGTACCGATAATCGGCGGATTCTGTTCAGCCTCAACTGTTGTGTATTCAAAACTATGGGAGGTATTCGTGTTTCCTGCGGTGTCATTGGCGAAGATGCGATACTCGACAGTTGTGCCGAGTGGCTGGCCTGGTACTAAACCTGAATATACACTGCCATCTAGTGCCATTAGAGTCTCCGTGAACGACGCCCAACCATCCGATGTCCAGTTCAGAATGACTGTGTCTACACCTGATGAGCCTGTGGGTTCAATCACATCAATAGTGATGAGAACATCATGGTCTTCTGCAGGGGTTGTGGCGTTTCTCCAGTGGTCCTCGAGTTGGGGAGGAATGGAGTCCCCCACATTGAAAGTGTCAACCGCGGTCTCAACATCATTGCCAGCAGTGTCATTGGCATACACTGAGAAACTAACACTATCACCGTAATCAAAGGGACCGATGAGAGTGGTGTAATTGCCGCTCAGTTGCTGTTCCATCAGAACAAATGTCGGGTCAGACCATCCACCTACTTCATACTTGCAGTACACTGAGGCGACAGCAGCATTGTCAGTCACATTCGCTTCGATCTGCACCGTCTCTCCATAGTCAACATCAGTGGGTGAACGGCCCACAGACAACACTGTCGGAGATGTGGTGTCAATGGATGCCACAGCGGCAAAGACGTCAAGCTTGCCGTGGCCCCAGATATTGTTTGGAATGTCCCCGGTGTAGCTATCGTTCCGACCTGTTGACTTGATAATGCTACTGACCTCTGTCCCAAGTGAAGGGGCCAGCTGGAGTATTAATGCCGCACACCCAGCTACATGAGGCCCAGATGCCGAGGTGCCACTGAATAGCCTGTAGCTGCCAAACTGGCGATCGAAAGGTAGTTGCCCATATGCGTTGTACCACGTGGCCCAGCTGGAAGCATTGGTGTAGTCCGAGATGATATCGTATCCTCCAGGAGCAGCAATACCCTGTTTCGAGATCTCGTCGATTCTTGGTCCTCTCGATGAGAAACTAGCAATATCGCCAACAACGCCGCCGCCTACGAGGTTTCTCGTCCTGTAGCTTGCCACACTGAGCGCCGAGTCCGCCGTAGAAGGCCACGTGATGTGATAATCGTCGGAAATGTCGCTCTTCCAGACGGCCCCGCCTGTCCAAGATGTCTTGTCATCAGATACGAAGCCATGAAAGGTGGTATCACTGGGAGTCGTCACATTGAGCTGATGCCAAGGAGGCGCATTGCCCGGTCCTGTTGTCGGCAATTGTCCCCCCTTTATCCATATCGCAAGCATCGGGGTGGATCTATTTGAAACCGATACAAAAGAATCCACATAGAAAGAATATCCTGCAACATTGTCTGTGTTCCAGCTCCAATAACCAACACCCGGGTGGAGGTAGACGGTGAACTGGAGAGGACCGCCCATGGACTGTAGATTGAAGATCAAGCTGAAGTTGCAATTCTGAAAGTCAGTAGAGTTCACTGAGAGTACGGTCATGTAGACATTCTCGATCTCCTGATTCAGATACGGATCATCGCTTGGCGAAGGGATTGAGAAATCCACTTGCCTAGCAACATTGGCAGATGTGTTGAACAGACTGTGCTTTTCCTTTCCGCCCAGATTCCCACTGGGAGAGATGACCGGGATTCCGGCAGCAACGATCGTGTCAATGAGAGTCTCAGAGGCCGAACTCCCATCCAGGTACTCATAGGTCCAAGAACCAATCTCGGTGAGGATGAGATCAGCACCGTGATTATAGGCATACGTCAGTCCCTCTTCGACTGTCAGTGATGTGGCCTGAGAGCCTAGGACTTTGATCATCATCAATTCAGCTCCGGGTGCTACACCTACATATTTTCTGAAACCCAGCTGTCCGCCCAGAAGAATGCCTGCAACAGCAGTGCCATGGCCATCTGCATCCTCATGAGTGCTCTGGGTAAGATTCACTCCCCTCTCCCAGACCTGAGTATTATGAGAACCATCCTGTTCCACGATGTGCTTTGTCTTGGGAGTTGTAAGCATCAGCAGTTTTTCACCCACCTCAAGCTGATCATTGTTGTTGGTGTCACTGACCACGAAGAACGGTTCTCCAATCTGGGGGACTCCATCAGCTGTCACATTGTCAACCCATATCCAATCTGTTGTGGCATTGAAGGTGCCGTCACCATCCAGATCCAGATAGTAGAGAACCTCATCAGCATCAGGAATTCCATTGTGGTTGAGGTCTATGTAGTCAGTCCCGTTGGTTGGCTCATTATTGGAGTTGTCATCAATCCAGTCATATTCGACCTCTCCGGGGAACCAGAGGTCTGGATGAGTCCAGTCAACTCCGGAGTCCAAATCAGCCACCAAAATGCCTTCGCCAGTAGCATTCCTACCGAGCTTATCGATGATGTTCCATGCCTCATCAGCATTGATCTCCGGGATAGAAAGGTCACGAGTTGGATGAAGGTATCTACTCGGAGTCTGGGGCTTGACAGCCGTTATCACTCCGAGATTCATTATGCTCTCGAAACTCTCCACAGGTCCCTCTAGCAGATAGTAATCCCGGACACGGCTAGATTCAGGACCCCCTAAACCGAAAGTCACTCCAGCCATTTCGAGCTCATAGCGTATTGTCGGGGTCAGCGGAGTTGTGAACTGTGCGATGACGCGAAGGACTCCGCCGAACTCATCTGCAATGCGATGGAAATCCAACATACTCTCTCTGAGAGATGAATTGGTTTGGTCAGGGGGGGCGGTACTACTCACATCAAATAGCATCGGAAATGATCCCAGCAGAATCAAGAATAATATGAAAGGCATGGCTCTCTTCAATCGAAGTGTCTCCTTCGTAACAACTCTTTATTGTGACGGCGCGGTCACCAGCTGGACCTATAATATACTCCGATTGCTCATTAGTCTATTGAACAATCTCAAAGAGGACATTCAGGTCCTTCGTTCTTGCTTTCACACTATGCCTACTCAATACGGAATCTCTTTTAGCATATTCTCGACTAAACCCTGATGTAAATCTGACTTCCCTCAAGAGGTCACAGAATTGAACAACAATGCTCCCGAAGATGCATCAGGGCGGAAAACAGATGAGAATCCGGAGATGTCTCTTGAGGAGGTACAGGATCGCCTAGATGAGATCTCCTCACGACTTGCTCGAGTCGAGAGGCTGATTGAGCGAATCGGACCTGGCATCGAAGAGGTCAGCGAATCAGCCAAGGTAATCCGGGAAGGATTCGAGTTCTACGATGGAATGGTCAAACTCATGTCCAAATTCACAAAGGCGGAGAGACTCGAGTCGCGATTTGGCAATCTGAAGAAGGACGATATCAGCTGGGCGATAATCAAGACCCTAGACACAAGTCGTCCTCTGAACATCAGTCAACTGACTTCAGCTGTTCGAAGCGAAAGAGGCACGGCCTCAAGAAGGATTGTCAGGGAACGTGTGAATGAGCTAGTAGAACGGGGGATACTCGTCGTGGTCGATGATGAAGACGACCGAGCTCGATACTTCAGCCTATCGAAGAGCTGATAGACAGACAACGCCAATCGAGTATACTGCTGACTCCGAAGTAGAGTGGACACACAAACATCGGAGTTTTGGTCACTTCTGCCCACCATCTCTATATTCAGTGACCATGCATACTTCTCCGTGGTGAATGATTTGAGTAATGAAGAAACACCCAAGAAACGTAGCTCACATGTCGAAGACGCAGAAGAGATTCGCGAGATATTCGGCGCGCTGAGCGAAGAAATTCCAAAGCTTATTTCTGGACTGATCGGCAGCCTATACAGCCCAGAGTCCGCTGGCAACGTAGCAACTGCAATCGGGCGGTTCTACTCCAAGCTCATAGAGGAGGGCATACCGAAAGAAGTAGCTTTGAAGATGACGGAGAACTACGTCAGTGCACTGGATTTCAAGAAGATCATGAGTATTGCCTCGGATGAAGCCAAAGGTGGCCGCAACATCCACATCGAAATAGACGATGATGAAGAGGACTAGACATGGTGGCACGTTTGATCTGGGACGCAGTATCCGGTGGGACAAAACTATTTGTCAGGTCATACTGGGCCATCAGGCGCGCCAGGGGTCAAGTCAAGAAGAGCAGAAAGGCCTTCGAGAAACTGCTGACTCAATCAGGAGTCCCTGAAGATGCAGCTGAAAGGCTAGCAGACACCTATGCCTCACCTGCCCTCGAGGTGTTATCCGTCAGAAAGATGATGGAACTAGCACGCGAGTTCGACTGACTGCGAGCTGGATAGAGGAATGCCGAAAGCTCCTCTATCCTCCATTCAACGTCTGTGCGAAAGTTTAACTTCTTTCTTCTTCAGTGAAGCTTAGTCTTCAACCCAAAAGAGGAGAGAGAGTTGGCTAAAGCAGACATTGTATCTTATCACGACAAAGAGAAGTATCCTAGCCACACAGGTGCGATTGTAGCAATCATTGTAGTCATCGGCGGTTTCATCGCCTACGGCACCTATTCGCTGCTACAGCTGTGGAATCAGTACGGTCAGGATATTCTCGATGCAATACAGACATCTGGACTACCGGATTTCCTGACCGCAAATGTATACACTATTGGCGGCGTCTTCGCGGCCCTCATAATCCTGAGTCTCTTATTGGCAGTGGGAGCGTCGGCATTGGCAAACCGGCTTGGGGGAACTCTAATCTATCTGGGAGCCGTGTTCATGAACGTGATCACCTGGCTTGCCCCGATTGCCCTGTTCGTGGCATCGGGCTTCAACTTCGCAGCGCTCACCGCGGCATGGCCAGTGATGATACCGGGACTGTTCACGTTGTTCATAACCATCCTTCTGTTCACAGTCTACAAGGACCGCGTGAGGCGAGCTGGCGAGATCATCAAACTGACGGGACGAGTCTGTCTCGATGAGAAGGGTGTGTTTGTACCACCGCTTGTAACAATGTTCTTCACCTTCATCTCGGCCCTGATGTTCGGCGCAATCATCTTCCAGTTCACACCAATGGATGTTCTCATGGGTACTTCGGAGTGGACTCTTGAAACGGCAACGCCGGTGGGTGTAGGTGTTGTGCTCTATCTGTTCACGACTATATTCTTCTACAACTTCGCTTATGGGACGTCGTCGGCTATGGTCTATATCTACATGAGAGGAAGAGACCCGACCATAGGTGACGGTGTGAAGAGCACACTTGGAGTTATCGGCGGTATCGCAGCCCTTAGCGTCGCGAGCGTCATAGTCGTGATAGTGAGATTCATACTTCAGCGGCTCGGTAGAGAGCTTGGCGGAGCAGGCGGTGCTGCCGTTGGAAGGGCTGCAGGCGGAGTGATAGGTTGGATATGGGCCCTCATCAACTTCTTCACGATTCCAGCTATGGTGGCCGAACAGACTGGAGCGAAGGATGGAATCAAGCGGAGTGCCAGCCTCGTGCGACGTAACTTCGTTGACGTCATCATCAAGGAAACGGCCGTACGCTGGGGCTTCGGCGTTCTTGCAGCAATCTTCTTCATCGCATTCGCTGCCGGAGGAGCAGCTATAGGTTGGCTGTATTCAGGTGACCTGTTGATGACTCTACTCTTTGCCATCATATTCGTAGTATTCGCAGCGATACCCAGTACTCTGGTCCTGCGTACCTTTGACATCGTATACATCACATTGCTCTATGTCTTTATACGAAGACAAGAGGGCGAGATCAAAGGGAAGAGTGCTATTCCGAGCTCGATGGAGAGAGAGCTCAAGTCAGCCTACAACACGGCTCAGAGAAAAGGTGGCTAGTAGACATTCAGGGGGTGGCCTCCAGCCATCCCGTATCCTTTTCTTCAGCCTGAGATAGTGGAATGTGCTGCTGGATGGATGAGGAAATGAGATGCGCTGGAGCAGTCTGCTTCTTGGTGGTCCTTAGATGGAAGCATTATTTCCAGCCATAACAGCCTAAAGGAAGTCTGCAGCTGCATTCCGCGGTGTACCTGATGGATGCAACAAGAGCTGCAGCCAATGCGCTAGAGTCTGTTTTGGAAGCAAGACGGGGAGAATCGATTCTGATTGTATGCGATGACGTCAGAAGAGAGATTGGAGATGCGTTTGCCAACGGAGCCTTAGACTTGAACCTCTGGACAAGGTTACTTGTTCTTGAGACAGACGAGGGAGTCAGGAGAGATGTTCCCCTGCACTTGATGGAGATGATCAATGTCCAGCCGCAGCCAGACATCTTCGTTAATCTGCTACGAGGACCAGCCGAAGAAACTCCCTTCAGAATCAAGATCATCAAACTGGAGACCAGAAAGGGCAATTCGCGAGTAGGGCACTGTCCGGGTATCACAATGGACATGCTCACCCAAGGAGCCCTTGCCTTGACAAGAGAAGAGAACGCGGAGATGCAGGAGAAGGCAAGAAACCTCCTGACGCTGCTTCAAGATGTTGAATCAGTCCATGTCGCAGCACCAGCTGGCACAGACTTCACACTCAGTGTGAAAGGAAGAACATGGTTCACCGATACCGCAATCAACTGGAAAACGATGAAATGGATGAATCTGCCTACAGGCGAGGTACTGGTTGGCCCGGTTGAGACCTCTATGGATGGCGTGCTGGTCTGCGACCTTGCAGTGGGTGGAGTCGGACCCCTGACAAGCCCGATACGTGTTGAAGTAGAGAAGGGGTGTGTTCAGGAATTGGAATCTGACGACAAGAAGGCACTAGGAGCTGTCGAAGAAACACAAGCCACAGACAAGATGGCAAAACATGTCGGCGAGTTCGCAATCGGGCTTAATCCCAAGGCCAGAATCGTTGAGGAATTCCTAGAATCGGAGAAAGTGGGGAAAACTATCCATGTGGCGTTCGGTAACAACATGGATTATCCGGGGACGGTTAGCAATAATTCAGCAACCCATCAGGACTTTCTAGTTGACAAGCCAACTGTGACGATAGGCTACGCAGACGGCCGCTCTAGGACAATAATGAAAGATGGAGAGATTCATCTCTAATGAAAGTCTTGTGAAGACAGAGAGATGCTCCTTGTTAAGGATTTCAGTCTTTGCACCTGATATAGAGAAGGTGATCTGTGGCGACCTCGACGAATGAACAAAGAACCACTTCTCTTATCAATGAAGTAGGGGCAATCCAGTAGAGATGAGGGGTGCATCTGTCAGAGCCAGTCAAACGCCCCAGGCCAGGTTCTGCTTGACAGCGCGAAAGGATTCAGGTATACTGTCTGGAAAAATCTTGTAAGCTCCCCTTCTGCTCTTGCCCTCTCAAATGCTGGCAAAACAAACCGAGTTCGGCCTATGGAGTAGTTGAATACGTACGGCGCCCACAGGTTTGGTCGACCATCGTTTCTCTTGCGCTTGACAAATCTTAGTGATTTCTCTGCAGTCTCCCGAGAGAAAAGTCCTCTTTCTTGAACGAACTCAATCACTTCATCGAATGACCGCTGTTCTTGATTGAGCATTATTGCTGCATTGATATTGACCATCCGTCTGAGCGCATATAAAACATCGACAGCCTTCTTACCAGGACTGTCTACTCTGATCCCTAGGAAATCTCTGGCAGTATCAGCTGTGCCCTCGGAGATGACACACCTTCCAGTGTGAAGTGGAACAATACTCAACTCGGTCCAATTTCTTTCCTTGTATGCCTTCTCGCGCCAGAGATTGGATACGTGGTGCTCATACTCATGGTAAACAACACCGAGCAATCTATCTCTAATGAATGCACGATCAACGTTGAAGCAATTGATAGAGCGATAGTCGCCCTGATAATAATTGTATCCAGTCCAAGGCTCATTCTGAGTTGTTTCGTATTTGACTCCATTATCAGAAACCATTTCTCCAATCTGCGAGAATACTTGAGTCTTGAACATCTCCCCCACTTCCCGAGTCTTCTCTTGTAGCTCGCCCATGATAAGACTCCTGAGTTCTTCTCCTCTGACCTGACTCTTCTCTGTGAACTGTCGCACCTTCTCCTTGAGGTCGTTTCCCGGGTATTTTGCAAGATGGTCCTGTAGTACGCCAGTAGCATCAACGAGATCCGAATCCGAGAAGCCTGTCATTTGAATGCCAAAGAGTCCTTTCACCAAGGCCGCGTAAGACATCTTCTTACCTGCAAGCCAGCTGACCAACACCTGCATAGATTGTATCTCGCCTAGCATGTACTCACGACGCAGCTCGGGAGCCAGCCGATTTCTGCATTCATCCAAGAGAATACCCAGTTCATGTAGCAATTCATCAGGGGACTGACGCTCATCTTGTAAGGCAGGTGCCAGTTCTTGGGGGCCGAAATATGCGTCGACAATGCTATTACCGGTGATTCGCTTTGAGTAGTTCCCCACTTTCCCACAGACCCTGACAAACTCTTCAGCCTCGTTCATAGCCACCGATATGATAGCATGTCAAGATGTTTAGAGTCTGCTGGTGTGAAGGAAGGCTCTTGGCAAAACACCCGATGCCCAGAAAGAAAGATAACGGGCCGTACCTCGAAGACAAGAGTGATTTCGCATGCCAAGGAAGAAGAAATCGAATAAGAAAGCCATTGGAATGGTGTTCCTCATCATCATCGTAGCAGTAGGTGTTGTCGCTTGGCACGATGGATTGATCGGTGTCACCAGTATCGCCGAGATCAATGCAGGCAACGTAGACAACGGAACATCTGTGACAATCAAGGGGCGACTGGTCTTCAGAGCCGGGAATCTCCATACGGTCAGATCTATCAGTGGAGACAACTTCATCATCTTCGAGTGGGCTGGAAGCTCTCCACCGCTTGATTCGATTGTTGTTGTCAGAGGTGTTGTCAGTTCGATAGGAACCCTGTCGGATGTCAGTTCAGTTGAAGTTGTGTGGGTCTTTCAATAAGAGCGAAGCACTGAAGAAGAAGAGTCGACTTGATAGACTGACGCCGTCTTCACAATGTCACGGAACTGCTCGATGCGGTCTAGATCGGTACCCACCATGCCGTAGGTAGTAACGCCCAAGAATCGTTCTATTGTCAGTGGCGGCACAGCATCCTCCAAATCCTGGTAGTTCGCAACTGCAATGACATGCTTTGGAAGGCTTCCAGATTGTGATTCAAGGACCCCTTTTGCACGGGCCACTCCAGTCTTATCGCTCTTCAGGACAATGATTCCCACATCGGCTCTCTTAAGATAAGAAGTCCACAGCTTCCTGTAGTGAGTGGATCCTGGAAGGTCATAGAGAGTCAGCAACTTGTTCGCAACCATGTACCACTCATCCAACTCATAGGGCTTGTTTTTCTCGAGAATCGCTTGAAGCTGGCCTGCATTGGGGGCAGCAACTGCCCTCACTGATGGGCGATATTCAACAGTGATATCTCCCGAGGTGAGCATAGAGAACAGCGAGCTCTTGCCGGACCCGGCCTCCCCAAACATGACAAGCCTCACATAGTCGATGGTTTGGTCGTTTATCCTGCGGGCAAGTAGCTTCCGTCGACTTGAGGAAATGGATTTGAGTGCCTTGCCATCGGTAGCACTGACCACTTCGCTACACACGGATAGTGCTTTGTCTGTGACGGAGCTTCGGCCTTCCGATTCATCACCAACTACCATTACAACAAAGGGCCTTCTCCGTGCTATGCCGAAGTGCCTCCATAATCCGTCAGAACCCATCTGCTTGGCATAGTATACCCGAATCTCACTCGGGCCATGTTCCATGACCGGGTCCATTGTGTGCGTTCTCTTTCCAACCTGCCGAATGGTGTCCCAATCCACAACCTGTGGCAAGTACTCAAGTCTGAGTTTGATGCCGTAGTAGGTTGACATGATGAGGACTTCGACAATCATGAGGCGTCGTTCTCCAGATATATTAGATTTCATCTAGGTCAGGCGACAATATAATTCAATCTCGCTTGGCTAGACAACGAGCTCGCTTCGCCCCAGAACACGCTCAGCTCCATCTATTTGAACCAGATTGAACGTGGCATCGTTTCTCGTTAGGTCTATCCGTGTGTAGACTTGAGTGGTTGCACCTCGGATTCTCCGAGAGAGAAGAGTTCCAGTAGTGTAATGAACCATCTCATTGAGACGCCACATCCACGGCACATGTCGATGACCGTTGAGGACCAGAGAGCACTTTGATACCTGAAGAGTCCCAAGCACATCGCCTGCGTCCTCCACCACGTTGTGTTCTCGACCGGTGTGCGGAACAGGCAGAAGATGATGGTGCAGAGCAAGAATCTTGATCTTCCCCTTCGCTAGACCGAAGAAGTCGCGTATCTGCATATAGTACGCCCTGCCAACGTGACCTGCATCGTTATCAGGTTCGGAGCTATCAATGGCGAACAATGCAACATCTTCTGTTTCATGGCGAGTGAACCGCTCGCCAAAGAGCTCCTCGAAGTGAGCTGTCCCGTAGTTCCGCTCGTCGTGGTTCCCCGGCACAATGATCATGGGAACGTCGACACCATCAACAGCCTCATGGAATGCTTCATACTCCTCCCTGAGACCCTCAGAGGTCAGGTCGCCAGTGATCAGTAGAAGGGGCTCGGTCCTGGCCTTCGACTTCTTCTCCACACCATCCAAGATTCTCAGAAAGTCATCAATCTTGACCCCCTGTTCGCCAATGTGCACATCACTCATATGGAAGATTGTCATGATTGACTGGGGCATCTAGCGAAATCCTCCGCTGACACACGCTGAATGGCAGGCAGAATGGCATGCACTATGACACACGCAAGCACTGTGGCATGCCGAGTGACAAGCCGAGTGGCATGCATCATGAGTCACACATGCCGAGTGGCATGCGTCATGTGATACGCAGCGACTAGTACCCTCAACGATTGGTTTCAGCGGCTCGCTGATGATGCTAGCAACGCCATTCATGACCTCACCGATAGTGCTTGTGACATTTGACATAATCTGGCCAGTCGTAGTTGCTATATCACCTACTACTCGTCCCGCGCCACTGATCGCATGCCCGGTGGCATCAGCAACGCCTCTGAACCACTCTGGAATATCAGGGGGAGAGATTGAGCCACCAGTATCCCTGAAGACACCACCGATTCTTGTGTCATGCCGCGGATGCATATACAACCAGTACCAGGCCCAAGAATCATGATACCTTCTATCGAAGTAGTAGTCAGTTCTGCCATCGATTGTGGGACTGGCCTCGAGCTCTTCCCAGGCCCCTTCGACCATCTCTTCATGACGGTTTTTGGTTGCCTCGAAATCCGCATCCCAAGACTTCTTCTGGACGCGTTCTCCAAGTTGATCAATCATCTCATCGACCAGCTCTGGATCTAACTCATTGTCCTTGATAGCCTTGAGGAATAGCTCCTCGTAGTAGGTCAATTCCTCGAACTTGACGCCGGTCACCGAGAGCTTCAATGGCTCAGAAGAAATCACCCGGACGGCCCCCTTCTTGACGCAGGACATGAGTATCATCGTGACAAGTTTCTGTCTGCTCGTGTTGACAAAGAAAGCGGACTCGACGGGGTCTAGCTCTGCAACCGTCCCAGGGGTTCCATAGGTCTCAACTGCAATCTCAGGGCTCTCATAGCTATAAGTGGTCTCATCTGCAGTCCACTTGGCCCCGTACGAATATGTGACTTTCTTATAGACGTAATAGAGGATGCCGAGCGCCATAATCCCTGATATACCAATTATGAGGAGATCCGGTGGTATCAGGGGCGGGATGTACTCCCTTACGTAAACGTCGACTGTAAAGGTCCCATCCACAGAACCCTCACTGTTCTCTCCTGTCACAAGAAAGATGACTGTTAGTACGTCAGGAATGTTATCAGCCCTAAACGTATAGGTTAGGTATTCGCTCTGGCCACCCGCAAGATTCCCAATGTATGTTTCGAGCGCTCCATAGATCAGAGTCAAATTGTCAGGTAGTCCTAGAGTGACTTCTACATTGGACAATGTGCTATCACCGAAATTGAAAACAACTAACTCATACTCGAAATTGGTATCAGCATCCACGTTAACGTAGGTATCACCTACAACACCAAGAGCCCCTGGTTCTACATGGTCGGCATAGAACGACCAGTTCGTGTACTGAAATACCTGCAACTTGTCATATGCGTATGCGGGGTCAGCTGCCAGACTAACACTGAAGTTGCGGGGAGTTGTATCTGGGGCTGAAGGATATGCGAGAAGGTTGTTCTCATCGTAATCCCGAAGGGTCTCACCCGAGGAGAGGATGCCCTGTCGGTAGTCCTCCACGTATCCGGCATATAGTGCACCTTCGGAAGTAATCCCACCCCCAGACTCTATCCACGCCTCATCCATCTCAATCGGATAAACCAGACGTACATTCTCATACAGCACATCGATACTCCACTGCACAGGCGCCCAGTTGAGAACACCGAAGTCACCCGTGACGGGTTCCGAGGACCCTTCAACAGTGTACTCTCCTGTGGTCTGTTCGATTATCCTGTTCGTGCTGAAGTATCCAAAGACTACCAGGACCTGTTCACCTTCAGGAGTACGGGGCACCCAATCCAGTTTGTAGCCTTGAGAAACCTTATCCACGATAAGGGAGTATCTTGAGCCACCCCATTCTACATAGGCACGGTTTGAGTCATATACACTGCTCTCTTGGATCCCGAATAGGTCGAATCCACCAAGCCCACCACTCGCTGCGGTAAAAGTGATGAAATAAGTCACATTGATTCTGCCGTTCTGTAGGACGACAACATCAACATAGACGCTGTTGATTGTCGGATCTGCTGCAAGTTCTGCTGAACCACTAGCCGTATTGGAGGATGCAATCATCCCGACTATGAACAGACTGAGTAGACCTGCGACGTATCTTCTCTTCATTCGTTTCTCTCCCATGTACTCTCTGCTCTAATTGACCTCTTGTGCTATCTTCCGAAGAATTCCTTCATCCTGTGCTGAGTGACAATGAAGCAGTCCGAGTAGAAGACCGGAAACCTCTATTTCAGGCATCGGAAGTCTCGGCCCCACTACTCGCTCCTTCTTGCCCTCATGATCTCTGCCTGAGCGTAGGTCAGATTCGACAAGTCTGCTTTGGCCTGAGCCCAATCAATCAAATCTGGGAACTCCTGTATCATGCCACACCAGACAATGTGATAGACTCGCTTCATTATGACTTGCGCATCACCCGCGGTGCCTGTGAATTCAAAGAAGGCCTTGATGATTGCAGGATTCTGCTGAGTAACGTTCTGAGGAACCTCGGTCCCAAATCCTGCAAATGCCACATCGAGTTCTCGGAGAACATCCATCCTCTCACGAATTCCGGAGGCTATCACGGGCAAATCGATATCATATGCATTGAAGTGCATCTCGAGTTTCTTGTCAGTTATCGTACCATATGGGAGTTTAATTTCACCGGTGGTCATTGTTGACTCTCTCCTAAGCGTTGTCTTCTAACTGACGTAAGCAAAGATAAGCGTTTCAGGTCCTTGCTATCCGTAGTCACGATACCAAGGCTTAAGTCACCATAATCAATCACTGGCTCAAGATGCCTGTTTCAGAGTACCAGTACACACTTGAGGACCTGAAATGGATACCAAGATTCATGGAAGAGGTGAGAGACTACTTCTTCTCTCGCCCCGAAGACAATCTCCTAATCTTGAGGCCCAACAAGGTCATGCATCTGAACAGGACAGGGATGCTCATGCTCAAGATGCTCCTTGAAGGAGAGGGTCCGGAGAGCGTTGTGAACTATTTTACAGAGAATCATGGCGCTGACAAACAGCAGGTTCTCAATGACCTGGCAGCATTTGTGGACGATTTACAGAATATGGTAAGCGGAAACCAAAATGTCTACACTTATCGTACAGCAAAGATTGTTCCGTTCGGAACTGGCGAAATCAAGTATCCGGTACTCAGCGAGATAGCCGTGACTTACCGCTGCAATAACAAGTGCAGGTTCTGTTATGCATATTCCCCATTCCGAGAATCGGGCGAGATGACAACCGAGGATGTCAAACGTGTCATAGACATCATAGCTGATGATGCTCATGTTCCATCGCTCTCTTTCACAGGCGGAGAGCCCACACTCAGAAACGACCTGTTCGAGCTGATCAAGCACGGAAGAGGAAAGGGGCTCCGTGTCAATCTGATAACGAATGGCCGGCGCTGTGCTGACAAATCGTTCGTTGCAGGACTCGTTGAGGCAGGGCTGAACAGCTCACAAGTATCCATAGAAGGCGCTGACGCAGAGACTCACGACTACATCGTTGGAATCCCGGGCGCCTTTGAACAGACGGTAGAGGGTATCAAGAACCTTCGGAAAACCGACATCTACACTCACTGCAACACAACAATCTGCAGACCTAATGTAGACAATCTTGAAAAGCTAGTAGACTTCCACGCTGATGAGCTGGGCCTGACCTATTTCAGCATGAATATGGTAATCTATACTGGGACAGCGGCGAAGCTGAGAGATGAACTCCAAATCAAGTACACGGAGATTGGAGACATTGTGCGAAAAGTGAAGAAGAGGGCCAGCAAGAAAGGAGTTCAGTTCGTCTGGTATGCTCCCACACCTGTTTGCGTCTTCAACCCCATTGCTCACGGATTGGGAGCAAAGAGTTGCGCGTGTTGTGATGGTCTTCTCTCAGTCGATGCAGAGGGAAGACTCCTCCCATGCTCCAGCTTCAGCGAACCGGTCGGAGACCTTCTTCACGACGGGTTCGAGAAGGTATGGTATAATCGGGCTTCCAGATTCTGGAGAGCAAAGGACTATGCTCCTGAGGGTTGCAAGGCTTGTGAATACTTCAGCTATTGCTTCGGAGGATGCCCACTCTACTGGGACGTGCACGGTTTCGAGGAGATAGAGGGCTTCTGGACGGAGAAAAGCAGGGTGGCATCCAAGATGGATGAGATCAGACTCAATCTCAGAAGACGAATAAGAGGCGATCAGCATGGAATCACCTAGTGCCTCTGACCGACAGCCTCTATAGTCCGAGTGGCTAGGTCAAAGCCATGCTCATCGATGAACTAAAGACTCCCGCTCTTCTTCTTGATAGAACTCGACTTGGAAAAAATATTGATCGAATGGCCAAGAAAGCAGAGGCTAATGGTGTTCACCTTCGACCCCACATCAAGACCCACAAGTGCTTGGAGATTGCAGGTCTCCAGCGTTCAGCAGGCGCCCGTGGTATCACTGTGTCAACAGTCTGGGAGGCCAAGGCTTTTGCTGATTCTGGCTTCGAAAACATCACGCTTGCCGTACCAATTGTCAAGGACAAAGTGGAAAGTGTTGTGAACCTTGCCAGAGATGTCAACATGACTGTACTGGTCGATAGTAGCAACCCAGTCCAATGGCTCACAAAGGAATCCGCAGAGCAAGAAGTCCAGATTGGAGTTCTCATCAAAATAGACTGTGGTTATCACCGTTGTGGAGTCGACCCCGACAGCAAGGAGCCAGTTGAATTGGCTCGAGGAATAGAGGACGCAAGATGGCTGGACTTCAGAGGAATCCTGACACACGCAGGTCATGCTTACGAGGCGTCCAGTGTCGAAGAAGTCAGAGCAGTCGCAATGCAGGAACAGCTTGTTATGTGTAAGGTTACGGAGAAGCTAAGCAACGTCGATCTTGAACCGGATGTTGTCAGCATCGGGTCCACCCCTACAATGTCGCTCACGGACGACATAGAGGACTGCATTACCGAGATACGGCCGGGCAACTACGTATTCCATGATTACGATCAGGTAGCTCTTGGTTCTTGCACGTTCAGTGATTGTGCTCTGACTGTGCTTGCAAGTGTGATTGGCAACTACGGGAATCGGATTGTGGTTGATTCAGGCGCAACAGCACTTTCCAAGGATTTGGGGCCCGTACACATTGATCCTGTGAGTGGCTACGGACGAGTATTTCCCAGTGGAGATATCCGAGAACCAACGGGAGACCGCATCGTATCACTCTCTCAGGAGCATGCAAAGATACGACTGGTAGACGGTTCGCCTCTGAGAAACGTAAAACCGGGAGAGAAGATACACATCCTGCCTAATCATTCATGTCTGACTGCGAATCTCTTCGATTGGTACGCTGTTCACGACGGAACAGAGAACGTCTGTTGTGAGTGGAAGATATTGCGCGAACGTGACAGAGCGATGGTCACTAGAACCGACTAGTTAACGCGATTCACAATGAAGTGACCACAGTAGGGACAATTCTCTTCTTCGCCTGGTAGTATCGGATTCTTGAGTTTTCCACCGCAGTTAGGACACTTTGTGACTGCTTTGGGTAGTTGTTCCACGGCCTCAGCAGTATAGACAACACGGGAGTTCTTGTCTACGGTGCCACGAAATCGTCCCATTTTCGACAAAACGCTCATTGCCTCTATTATCTGCTCGTCTGTTGAGTTCGTCACTCTCGTAATCTGTTCAAAAGACATCCTTCTCTGGGCATGAAGAAGATGGAGCAGGCTCTCTTCCAGACTCACGGCACTGGGACTTACAATCTCACTCTTCGCACGGTCAAGGTAGACCAGAGGAAGCCTGCGATGAGCCAGGCGGTCTGCGGCATCAACCACGTCCTCAGTTGAGACTCCAAGTTCTCTTGCCGCGGCGTCAACCCCAATTCGTCCCTCTCTCTGGACAAGGGGGACCAAGCTGCCCGAAATATCTTTGACGCGCGCCTCCCGTGACCCTCTATTAATCAAGTAGAGTCCTATCACCAGCTCGGGGAGACCTAGAATGGCCCAAGCAATGATACCAGATGCAAGAACAACCATTGGCTCACCGGTGACCATGAGTGTACTCTGATATACTACTAACGTCATGGCCGCACATACGACCAGTAAGACCAAACCAATAAGCTGTGACAGACGTGGGTTCAATGAAGGTCAATCTCCGGCTCAAATGTTATGCTCTTCCCTGATATAGCTTTTCTCAAGAGGGCAACATGATTATCACATAGCAGATGTAATACCCAGATATTGCTCCCCTTGCATCTGAGAGTGCCCCGGTGGAGATAACAGAATGACTTATTTAGAGAGATAATCACAATCACCGACATACACCCTGAAGGACGTTGAACTAATGGTAATAGATCGCGAGGGAGCCACTTCGGCCGTTATTCTGAGATTCACAGCGGGTAAACCCGTTGAGTTTCCTGCGGAGTTTGTGAAGGAGATTGGAGAAAAGGCAGGATTGACCATACTACACCACAAGGATCGGGTGATGAAGCTCTTTCCTGTTGCTTCAGACAATATCTACCTGTTACGAATCGAGATTAGCGACCTCTCCAGGAATTTCTTGAAACAGCTCAACTATGCGTTCAATGACGCAAAACTTAGCGACATTATCTTCACGACCGGCGTTTGCCTCAGGGGCGAGAAATGTTACTACGAGTGCTACTTCGTTCCGGATCAGCTGGTTGTTTCTCTGAACGAACTTGAAGACTCGCTCAAAATGATTGACGGCGTGTCTCGAGTTGTATTGCGGAAAGTCGAGTAGACCGTTCCCTTAACCAGTTGGCTTATCTCGTGACTGGGGTCAAAGCGTCCGATTGTGGATAGGGTGTCGCAGGAGATAGGCTAGCCTAGGATTATTCAGGTCATCAGTACAGTGCAGTACCGGTCTTCTGAGTGTAGAGTTTGAAGTAGATCTCTCTCGAATTCCTTGCATCAACACATGACCTGTAGGATTTCAGACAGAAACACTGATCACCTGATTCTTTCTTCAGTTGGTCTGCCATGATTCTAGGCGAAGCTATGCTAACTCACCTCTAATTCTAAGCTCTCGATAGTGCTTCTGATTATCTGGAACGTAAGCCGACAGGAACACATCCAGAATCTGCTCAGGATCACTGTAGATACCATAGCCCTCGAAGTATGCGAGTAGATTTCGCAAGTCACGTCGCAGGAGCCCCTCAATGCGCATCATGTCACAATGCTTATCGACAGCCTCGGCTTGCGGCACATCAATAAGCCAAGGTCTATCGTCCCACCAGAGTATGTTGTACTCACTCAGATCACCATGAACCACATTCACATCCCGATACATAATCAGATAGTCGTCCAGAATCTGATCCAGTACCCGACCGGGTTTCTGCAATTCGACGTTCCGAAGCTGGGGTGCTGGTATATCCCCATCGCCAATGAACCGCATGGTCAGATATTGACCAACACGTCCAATCGGCGTAGGGACATGCACTCCAGCTCTGAAGCATTTCATGAGCAGGTCGAACTCCTTGACGGCCAGGTCCTCCATCATAGCCAGAACATGATGGGTTCGCTTAGCACTCGCAGCAGAGCTATAGCCATGTTTCTTGGATATCTTGTGGCATGATTGATGTATCCGAAATACCTTGAGGATGATAGCATGCTCCCTCCATGTGGCGAGATAGATGGAAGCCTCCTTGCCAGCGTTGATTTGATGAAGCACATCAGTCGCAAGGTCGAAGCCAACCGCATCTCTCTTGATATCATCGAATGTCGGCTCCTTGATCAAAGAGCCTCGTCCTGAGTAGTTGTCTTTTGCAGCCTGAATCTGTCTAGAAGCGCTAGAATGTTTCAGGGGATTGTACTTCTCGATACGGCTCACTTGCGATGGCCTCCGGCAAGCAAGCTCGTACTAATTGTAAGTTGCGTATGCAATTTCTTGTTACACCTTTAGTATAGATCGCACGCGTCAATCGTTCAATCGTCACAATAGCAGAGTGAGAAGGAGCAGACACCTCGGCACCAGCACGTCTGGAAATCAATGATCAGACACGTGCAACAATCAGAAGACCCAGAGAAAGAATCACATCATTAGACACTTACACTACTGGTGCAGACGGCCGCTGATACCTCAGATTTAATTCCTTGATTCATAGACTGCTTGCACCTCCGTATCTAAGCGATTACCCAGCTTCAATTCAGAAAGCATATATCTCTTACGTTGACCGCGAGAAGCTATCATGTCAGGTCGGAAGCAACCTCTTCCGCATCATCAACTCGAACTACTTTAATCGGCTGAGTTTCCTCAACATATCGCCATAGGATTGCGGCCCCGAATACTCCAGAGGCACCAGCGAGCCAGAAGGGAATGACAAAGCCCTCGATGATGATGGGTCCGACTGCAAAGATCATGAGAGAGAAGAACCCATAGAGGATTCCTCCAAGCAGCGGACCCAGGGTGGCGCCTGCATTGAAGAAGGCCTGAATGGTACCGAACAGCTTGCCGCGCAAGTTCCAGGGGACCAGATCCGCCTGCAGGGCCCGTAAGGCAGGTTGAGATGCAGAAAGGGTTGCCCCCTGTGTAATCCATATGACACTTGTTTCTGGAATTGTGGTAGTGAGCGGCAGAAGGAAGAAGCTGCCTCTAGATGCCAATGTTCCACCAACTGCAATGGATCTTCGTCCATGGCGGTCAGCATACCTGCCGGCGGGCAATGAGAATATCATGCCAAGAGCCCCGGCACCAGAGATTATAAGACCAATCAGACCAATATCAGATGTGATTTTGCTCATGAGGAAGAGCTGGAAAATTGGCTGTCCCAGACCCATAGCAAATCCATTCATCAGAGCCATCAGATAGATTGCCTGAATCATACGACGGCGCTTGACGCTGATCTGCTCGAGCTCCACATCGAGAATATCGCCCCCCTTGCCTTCTACAGTAGCAGGAAGCCCACTGTTTTGAGGTTCATGTGTTTTCCCTGGGGCAGTTTCCCTCAAGAGCACAGCGGTCATAATGACGGCGGGAAGGGCGATGAGCGCCCCGATGAAATATGGGACTCTGAACACTGCTGGGACTGGTAGCACGAGAAAATCTCTGCAGAAGTTGTAGAGTAGGCCACCAACACCGGGGCCAACTATGAACCCAATATTTGAAACTACCATGTAGAGCCCAAGACCCTCACCTCTGCGGTCTTGCCCCACAATGTCCATTAATGCTGCCTGGGCAACGGGCCAGACCATCGCAGATATCACACCTTGGAATGCTCGAATGAGCAGCAACTGAATCCAGTCTTGAGCTAGCCCAAACAGAATCAGCAGCAGGACATACCCACCGAGTCCGAGCATCATTAAGGGCTTACGACCATGAACGTCGGACGCATTTCCCCAGTAGCGTGACAGTAATGTTCTCGTGGCCATGAATGCGGCTGTCATCATTCCCAGAATGAGAGAAAACTGAGCTACAACTTCAGCAGGCACGATATAATCAGGGCCTGGAGGTTGATCGAGTCCGCCCTCGAGAGCAATCAAATAGAAGGACATCGAAGGGCTCACGATGCCGAAGCCCAGCATGATTAGCATCGCGTCAAGAGCAATGACCATCACACGGGGATTTGTATAAAGACTCTTCACTTCGCCGCTCTTCGGTTCAGCATCCATCCAGAATTCCCCGATATGCGCTGAGAAATCTCATCCATCTAATATAGATGACCAAATGGATTGGTGTCTACACGGAAGGGTTTATACCTGAAGTAAAGGTTTCCTCCACGGTTTCTGTCTGACCCATCCATGTGGCAGCATAACCCCATCGAGGAACGTAGATGCCAGACCCCAGGAATCCCCTCATAGTTCAATCGGATAAGTCAGTACTGCTTGAAGTAGACAATGAACGATACGAAGATGCCAGAGACTCGCTGGCACGATTTGCAGAACTGGTCAAGAGTCCGGAGTATGTCCATACCTATCGCATAACTCCCCTCAGTCTCTGGAATGCCGCTGCAGTGGGTATGACTCCGAGTGAGGTCATTGCGTCTCTCGAAGAGTATGCCAAGTATCCAATCCCAGGCAACATCAGTCGTGAAATTCTGGACTACATGAGCAGATATGGTCAGTTGAGCCTGTACAAAGAGGATGAGGATCTGCTACTACTATGCGACAACGAGGATTTGGCAGAGCAAATCTGGCAGAGCAAGAACGTACGGGAATACCTGATTGAGAGAGTTGATTCTACTACGATATTGGTCGACCCAACGAAGCGAGGGTTCGTCAAACAGGCACTGATCGAGATAGGTCATCCTGTTGAGGATGTTGCAGGGTACGTGGAAGGAGACCCACTACATTTTGAACTCAGGGAGAAGACACTGAGTGGAAACGACTTCAACTTGAGAGACTATCAAGAAGACGCGGTTGCATCGTTTCACGCAGGGGGAACGACCATAGGAGGTTCTGGCGTCGTGGTTCTGCCATGTGGCGCCGGTAAGACCATGGTAGGCATCGGAGCAATGTATGAACTTCAGACCTCAACAGTGATTCTCTGTCCCAACACAGTTGCCGTTCGTCAATGGATAGAAGAACTCCTCGACAAGACCACCCTGACAGAAGATCAGATAGGAGAGTACACTGGAGATGTCAAAGAGATTAGACCTGTGACAGTGGCAACTTACCAAATCATGACCTATCGAAAATCAAGAGAATCCGAATTCGAGCACTTCGAGGTCTTCGAGGCCAAGAATTGGGGGCTAATCATATATGATGAGGTCCATCTTCTGCCCGCACCAGTCTTTCGAGTCACAGCCACAATTCAGGCAACAAGAAGATTGGGGCTCACTGCAACCCTTGTCAGAGAAGATGAACGGGAAGAAGAAGTGTTCAGTCTCATCGGTCCGAAGAGATTCGATATGCCATGGAAACTCCTCGAGGATAAAGGATGGATTGCAACCGCGGTTTGCTACGAGGTGCGTATCGAGCTACCAGAATCGCTCCGACGAAAGTATGCTCTTGCCGAGGACCGGCATAAGTACAGAATCGCAGCCGAGAATCCAGACAAGATTGCCATGATCAAGGAGATTGTGGAGTACCACACTGGCGACAACATACTTGTCATCGGAATGTATCTCAGGCAGCTCAAACTCATTTCTGAGGCGCTTGAGGCCCCTCTGATAACAGGGAAGACAAGTAATGATGCTCGTCAGACTCTCTACAATGCCTTCCGCGAGGGAAAAGTCAAAGTCTTGGTCGTTTCGAAAGTCGCGAACTTCGCTCTAGATCTCCCTGATGCCAACGTTGCTATACAGGTCTCAGGAACTTTTGGCTCAAGACAAGAAGAGGCTCAGCGACTCGGACGGATTCTTCGCCCAAAGACGGATGGCAGCTTTGCCCGATTCTACTCGGTAATAACCAAAGACACAAGAGACATGGACTTTGCTGCGAAGAGACAACTCTTCCTTACAGAACAGGGCTATCAGTACGTCATAGCCTCTGGAGATGAGAGAATCTGGGAAAGGGACCCCAACACCTTCTTCAGACACTAATCAGGCGAGGGGGACTCGTATTTGGTGATCGACCGTGCTATTTCTTTCATATCATCAAGAGTCATTCGCCGTATTCCCTGAGGGCCAACTCCGAAGGTGACCCATGCAGTATTATGAGGGGCTCCTCGCACCTTGGTGACTCTGAACTGCTTGATGAGTATCCCTGCTTTCTGAAAGGCAGGTTCATGTCTTGTGTCTAATATGGCATCACTAGAATACGTGATTGTGTCATCGTAGGCGGAGAACTGCTGCAGGCCCATGTGATAGATGGCCCAAAGCGGAATTCGTTGCTCCTTGCAGAAGGTTGCACGCCATGCCTTCATCGTATTGATAGCCTTGAATGGGTGCGACTGGATGAAGAATTCCGTGATTGAGTCAACAAAGATGCCACCGAGACGTGCGGGGTCAAGCTTATCGATTAGCGTGCGTATTGCATCAGTTATCTGGTCGGAGTCATTGGGATTTCTTACTGTAAGGGTATGCTCATACCTGGTGGTCTTTCCCAGAATCTGGGAGGAGAAACAATCGACCAATTCAATCATGCCTTTGTCAAGCATAGTGCTGTAGTCCCAACCTCGAGAACAGAGGCTTTGGAGAACGGAAAGCGGGGTGTCCTCGAAACAGACGTAGATCACTGGTCGCCCTGAGTGCATCATAGACTTTGCCATCTCGTTCAGGAAGACTGACTTGCCGCCACCCCCAGGTCCACGAATAACTCCGAAGTTATTCCGCGGGAATCCATCAGGAATCTCATCATCCAGAGTCTTTATGCCCGTGAAATACGACCCAGTCCCTTCTTCGAGTAGTTCTCTGAAACTCATGGCATCCACCTTGGACAGGACATACTTGGTCAACGGGCATATTTACAGATTGCTCCAACGAATCACATCAGTTTCTTCCTCACGGTACAAGAATCTCAAAGGCCCGCATCTTTGAGTGCAGGTAGACCTCCAAGTCTTTCACAGTATGGGAATCAGCCAGACTCTCCTCAATTGCTCTAGATTTGGTTTGCACAATTCGTCTAATGGTCCATGATATCACGGAGAGAAGAGCAAGTGGGAAGAGCCCTCGAATCCTTCTCTCTTTGCCTTCAGACAGTATTGAAGGGATTTTGTCCGTCAGATTGTGTAGAGGGTTTTGCACCAGAAGATATGCGATGTCAAACAGAGAGTTGCCTATGCAGGTTTCTTCGAAGTCAAGCAAGACTGCTTTGGACTCAGTGAAGACTACATTCGCTTCTTGAAAGTCGCCGTGCATGATATCACAAGGCCAATCATCTTGCAAGAGCCCCTCCGCATCCAGACAATCCGTCATTCTTTGAAGTCTTCTGCCCTCATCGACCATAGAAGTTGAAGAAATCGGATAACGGTTTAAGGCATCAGTGAGCCTGTTGAGAAGGTACTTGGCGTAGGCCTCGGATGATTCGAATTCATGGAGGCCATCTATCGGATTCTGAGAGAAGGTCATCATGGCAGCCTTCATCATAGAGAGCTGCTTCGATGTCATCCTCGCGAAATGTGGCACTATTTCGCCCTCCACAAACCTGAGCACCAAGAACGGCGTCCTCAATTTGGAGTCAAGTCTTCCGAAGGCGATTGGTTCCGGGCTTAATCCAAGTCTGGAGAAGTGGTCATATACCTTGAACTGAGACTCATAGGGGTTGTGATCATTGGGCTCTCGTAACCCAGGTAGTTTCACAACATATCTCTTCGAGTCGGACTCTGCAAGAAGGTTGATATTTGTCCAGCCCCCAATGGGACGTCTGTTGAAATGAATGTCATTAGAGCAACCAACCGCCGACGTGATTTGGTTCCCGATCTCATCAAGAGATAGACCATGAACAGAGAGGAGTTCCTTGCTCATATTCGTGTCATGTGCATCCGGCTTCATTAAGCTAATTAAACTGTGTAAATGAGCTAGGCGTATGATGGGACGTGAGATAATCCTCATACTGGCGCACCTCTTCAGGACCATTGGTTCATCGGTTGAATTGGAAGAGGCTGTTGAGTACCTCTCATTCAGGTGGCGGTATGGTTATCCCAGCGATATCAGACGGATGCTAACGGCGGCAAAGATGAAGGGCATACTGGATAGGAAGGGTGACATGATTGAAGCGCAATTCCTTTTCGATAGTCAAGAGCTGTCACCAAATCAAGCCATTGCCATGGAGAATTCTGTTCGTCTTACCGGAGATTATGAACCGATGTTCTAGGCGGATTCTTCGGTGATGGCGGCTATCGAAGCAAGCAATGCCTCCAGTTGGATGAATGGATTTCTTGCTAGTACCATTCGATGGTCTATCTCTGCAATCCGATCTACGAGTGTGGATGCCAGTTTTTTGGAGAAGGGGCGAGCAATGATGTCCCGGTTTATTCCCAAGATTATCTCATCAGGGGAGAACCCGTCAAATGTCAGCATGTATCTCAGTTTCTTACGAGCCTTGAGAAAATCACCGTTGATTGAAGTCGAGACCATCTCACGAACTCCTCGATCTAGTGCAGTCTCATAGACCTCGTAGACACTATCTTCCGAGACCACACCCGAACCAGCCTGAGCCATCTGAAGAAGATTCGTTGCTCTTCTCAAATTGCCCTTGGATTCTCGAGATATTGCAGCGAGTCCTTTATCGTCAATTTTCACATCTTCTTGTTGTGCTATCCTGGTTACAAGCTCTCCTGCTGCACTCTCTGAAACCGCAGGAAAACGAATGATAACGGTTCTTGACAGAATGGCAGGACTCCAACCTGCAAGACTCGGAGTTATGAGAATGAACCGACATGCATCGCTGTAGACCTCCATTGTCCGGCGCAATGCTTGTTGCATGCTGTAGCTCAGTGCATCTGCCTCATCCAGTACGAGAAGCTTGACTCTCTCGTCCACAACAGTCATGGTAGAGGCGAAGATATGGATTGCCTCCTGAAGCATCTGTCTTCGGTTTGGGTTTCTGCTTGTGCCTCTTCTCTTGAGTGTGTCTTTGGCCTCCCTGTAGACAAACGACATATACTCATCGAAATCCGTCCGCTGACCACGATCCAGTTTGGCAAGCTTTTGGATGCTCCTCTTTGCTTTGGACACTGGATAGTTAATCAGATCTCTAACGTTCAGGAACATGTAGTTGGACGCATAATCATCTTTCAGGTAGGAGCGTGCAAAGAGCTCTGCAGCGCTTGTCTTACCAGTTCCGTAAGGGCCCATGAAGATCATATGAGGGCACACCTGATTCTCAGCGAACTCCCGCAGTCTGTTGATTGCTTTGTCTTGGCCTATGAAATCGATCCATTTCTCCGGACGATACTTCACGCACCATAATGGCGGCTTCAGAATTTCCACCCGAGCCCTCAAGATGTCCCGTCAAGATAAGGTTGACTCTCGTACAACTGTCTTTGAGGAGAATAGTCAAGAAACGAACACCCTAAACCGCAACTGTCAAAAGCCAGAAAACAGAGGCTCCTTGTTTACACGACTCGCTCTTAGGAGATATGCAGATAGATGGCAAAGGAAAGCCTGAAGAATGAACTTGAACACATGTTTCGTGAAGACCTGATGGTCGCCTGCCAATATTGGGGCATCGAGCTGAGCGGCACCCGGTCAGGTACTCAGTTGACGGAGCTTCTTGCCAAGAAGATGAGCGACGAGGAAACTAGAGAGAGAGTCTTTGCCACATTCACTCCCAGCGAACTAGACCTGCTCGGAATGCTCAGTCTCAATGGCGGTGCCATGAGCTATGATCGACTCAAGCCCTATAGGAAGATCTACAGCTACGGCCAGCTTAACCAAACTGAACGTGATCTGAGAAAGAAAGGCATCATAATCAGGAGAGTCATGTCCAGACTCACCGAATATGGCCGTGAAGTAGCGGAGTTCAAGATAATTGACCATTTTTTGCCATATCTAGAGGAACATTTCTCGAAGAAGCCTGACACTGGCAGATATAATCCAGAAAAGGCCGATACGATTATCGACGAACGCGACAGTCTTCTGGTGGACATCCTGCTCTTGGTATCGTATCTTGCCAAGAATGAAGTTACAATGACCAGCTCCTGGGAGTTTCCCAAGCGAGACATGGAGGACATAATCAAACCCATGTCCGAGTCCACTGAAGAGAGATTTGATTTGGTCCAGAAGATTGCCCGAAAAGCTGGAGCATACGCCATTATCGAAGAAGACAGAGTTGTACCTGCCAAAGTGGAGGCCCTGTTCTCTGGCAAGCAAGACAATGCCTCAAGACGGATTCTCTTAGCCTCGCTCGGACGCACAAGAGCGATTTGGGCAACACCGGATCAACCGACGGAGTATACTCTGAATCTGATCATCTGCAGGCTCAGAGATAGCTCTACAGAAGAGTGGATTTCCATAAGTGAACTGCGTCAATGGATAAGAAGTGAGCTCTTTATTGAGAAGCAGCCGCTCAAATGGATACAGGTAGATGAAGAAAGAGTCACTCTTGCATTGGAAACACCAGTTCTCCTTGGGCTAGTCGAGGCGGCTTACCGTGGAGGAAACCTTACCGCAATTCGACTCACAAAGGTTGGAAGTAGTGTTCTCAGAGGGCACACCCTTGAGCTAACGGAGGGACATGAAACATTCATCGTTCAGCCGAACTTCGAACTCACAGTGTTCACCTCAGAGATGGACTACGCCAAGCTCTACAAACTCATGCTGTTCACTGAGCAAGTAAAGACGGACGTGGTGAGCACATTCAGAATCACAGAGAGGTCAATCTTCCACTCGATAGAGCTGGGCATGCGTGAGAAGGAGATAGTCGGTTTTCTTGAAGCAGAGAGCACAAAACCGATTCCAAACAACGTCATCCGATCCATTCAGGACTGGACATCTCAAAGCATGTTCGCCACTGTCGACGACGTAACGCTCTTTGAAACAGAGACTGAGGCTGAATTAGACCATCTACTCCTACTTGAAGAATTCAATAAGTATGTAGTCAGGCGTGTGGGACCGATGGCTGCGGCCATCAGAGGGGACATCGATGAGTTCACAGAAGAACTCAAAGAACACAAGTGTCACGTAAGACGCGCTGAAACAAAGGATGTTGCCAGCGAATCCGAAATTGCAGACACAGGGGTGGGAGAGCAGATTCTACTCTATGGAGAAGAGATTGAGGATGTTCCAAGAGAGTGCGAAGGATGTCCGGCATTGAACTCCTGTAACAGGGTTGTAAGACGAAAGGCAGAAGGCCGAAAGAAATAGGTTGTCACGACGATGCAAGTAGTTCCGCAAAGACTCGTAGGTGAGTTCTTCGGGGTGGGCAGCGTGGGAGCAAGAGACTACACTGCACCGCTTGACTATATCACAGATTTGGCGGTTCCTTACTGGTACCAGCTTCCCAGGTTCAAGGAGGAAGACATGGTCCGGCAATTCGCATATCTTATTGATGGATTCGAGGAAGAGGAAGACTTCACTCTGGATGTGGATATGTATACGTACAGTGAGATCATGCAAGACGACAGCCCGTTGATACCAGATAACAAGCATGCTCATGGACTCCACCTGCTTCGATCAAGAGGACCTTTCGTAGATTTTAAGACGCAACAGACAGCCCCCGCCACAATGGCTTTCACCATAAGAGGGCCCGATGGTGGCCAGTTACTCTCCAAGAGCATGATCAGCTTCTTCGCATCTCTGATGGCCAGAGTTGCGGCAGGGCAAGTTGAGTTTCTGGAAAGTTTCTGCGACAATATAATACTCTGTCAAGACGACCCAGCACTTGGACACACAATCAATATGATTCAGAGCAACAGGATAGGAGGTCTGGAAGTCGGGGAACTTGCAAGAGCTACAGAGAGTGTCTATCCCAAGGGGGCTATTCCAGCGTACCACTACTGTGATGATTGGAGGCGGCTTCGATTTGGGGACAATTACTTCCTCTGGGATTCGAAGGCCAGGCTAATTCACATTGATGTGCTCCATTATCCACCGCATCTTGAATCTGAGCAATCCGAGGCAATCAATCATTTCATTGAAAGAGGCGGCGGATTCGCTCTCGGGGTCATCCCGAACAATGAGGAGGCCTTCTTTGATTCAGTGATAGAACTCCTGCGCAGAGGCCTCCAAAGCACTTTCCAAGGATTCACAGATAGCGGAGTCAGCATTGAGTTGATTACAGAAAACTCGATGGTCTCGACCCAGTGTGGTCTCTCTGGTCTTTCAGATGCATTGACCGAGAGAATACATGCTGAGAGTAGAAAATTTGATGGCGTCTTCAAAGAAGTGAAAGATAGCTTCTTGACCAGATAATCTTAAGTGGCGCCATTCTTGGACAGGCTCTCAGATGTACAGGTGGCATTCAATGACGTCAACGGAAAACGAACATGGGCCCATCATGAGATTCATTCAAGACTACCGCATGAAGATGCTGATACCCGAACTGCTTGTAGTCTTCGGCGTTTGGTATCTCGCTCCCGAGTCCTTGACTGGCAACATGTATTCATTCCTTGGAGTCTTCAGCTACCTCGCTCAACCTTTATTCTTCGTTCCGAGTGGGATTCTTGTTCTGATTACAGCAATTACATTACACGGTATCTACCCGCTGGACAATTACCACGAGGGCAAGATTTCGGAACTGCCAAGAGCGGCGGTAGTAATGATTGTCATATCCTTCGTATTCCTTCCCATTCTAGTTCTGATGCAGATGATTGGCTATTATATGACCGAGGCGACCGAATACATAGCAAGAAATCCCCTCTGGGAGAGAGTGGAGAGCCTTGGAGACCTTCTCTTCTACGCAGGACCCATGTTCTTCGTAGGCCTCCAGTGGTGGCTCTTGATACCTGTCTTCTTCCTCTCACAGGGAGTCGACGGAATCCACAAAATTGCACATCATGAAACTTCCAGCGAGAAGATAACGGGAGTATTCTACTTCCTATGGCCAGTTTCTATGCCTTTCTTCTTTGATCCCGTAGAGATAATGGCAATGGCGGCAATATCCATCCCGGCGTTTGCGTTCTACTCCTACATCAGACCATACTACACATATGTGACAGCAGTGCATACCTTCACATTTGCCGTCCTAGTAGTAGTCACGATTGCTCTAGCGCCATACCTTCCCCTCCTTAACCTGTGGCTCCCCGGCTCTATTCCGCCACATGTACCGCCACGAATATGGCCATGAAAGCCATAGACTCCAAGAGCTCTAGGTATATCGTTTCTTGAAGGCGAAGAGCACAACCACACCAATGAGAGAAACGAGCAGAGCACTGAAAGAGAAGAGTATCAAGCCATCGAACTCTTCACCGTTGGTTGTTTCAGTAGTGCTTGTGACATAGCGACGTGGAAATCTGTCAATGCTGTTCGAGGGGCCAGCAATGTGATATACTTCTTCCCCGGCATAGTCACTCCAAGCATTGCCTACTATACCGTTGTCCCAAGCGTTGTTCTCAGAGTCGTCGTATCCGTTTGAGTGATTGTTCCATCCAAGCCTGTTGTTGAATATAAGATTGGAATCACTCCCAAAACCAAGACAGATGCCATAACGCTCATTGAGGACAATCTCGTTCCCTGATAGTGTGCTGTTGTTTGTGGCCGATAGGTACACTCCATCCAGATTCCTACGAATTATGTTTTCGTGGACTGAGCATCTCGAGCATTGGAAGAGATAGATAGCAACTCGCAGTGTTCTGTGGACTAGGTTGTTGAAGAAAGTGCAGTTTGACGAATATTGTGAGATTATGCCATCCCGCGAACAGTCGAATACCTCACAATCAGTCACGGTGACGTTGTCACAATACCCGAGACGAATACCATGGTCTGTACAGTGAATCAGTGCGTTCCGCAGGACTAAGTCACGAGACTCAACAACGATAATCTGACCGTATTCTGAAAGGTCAAGGATAGTATCTGTTACATTGTGGAAAAATCCGAGAGGGCGTCCTTCTACCGTGTTGTTGGTGACCTCCAGAGCCCAGTTGTGAACAGGATGGCCCTGGACCTGTAGACCGCAGCCATAGAAGCGATTACCTGATACAGCATTATAACCAGAGGACTCGAATAGAAGGCCGCCCAAGGAGTGCCTTCGTAGTTCATTATCACAGAAGGTTATGTTCTGAGAGCGTTCAAGGAGAATCCCAAACATGCTGTCCGTCACCACATTTGAGGACACCTCGACGTCGCGAGCGGCTTCCAAGTACATTCCATGCCAATTGTTGCGATACAAGGTATTGCATGAAACATTGCTTCCTCTGTTTCGACCCGAAATGAATATGCCATCACCATCACCGTCGTGTATCTGATTTCCTGATACAGTGATGTTTGTGTTCATTGCCATTACTATTCCGCGCCTTGCGTTGCCGAGTAGGCGACAGTCCGAAACTGTGCAGTTGGAGCTATGGAGCAGATAGACACCTTCTCGCATGTTTGTCACATGACATTCTGTGATCGTTACATGGCTTACATTGGTGAGATAGACTCCTGACATGCCTTGGGTACTGCTTGTCAGGGTACAGTTGACTATTTCTAACCACGATCGAGTATCGCGAATATCGATACATGTTTGATTGCTCAGTATAAGCAGATTCTCGATTCGGTAGGGATCATCACGAGTCCCAGTTCCCGGAAAACCTAGCTCCCCAAAATCCTCGTCACTAACAATCTGTATTGGTGGAGATGAAAGACAGGCGGCATCAATTGGAAAATACATGGGTGTGAGCCCGTTAGCAACAGGGCCTTCGAGATAGAGGTGAATGATGGCAATTGCAAGGAGTAAACGACTGACAGTGTGCACTGTATCATACCACGAAGTCGGTCTTCATAGGATGCTTAAATAGAACAGCAATCTAGCAACCTCCCGGCAATCTGAGCTGGTTCCAGCTAAGCATAGCCTTCTGGCCAGCACTAAAGCTCAGCCGTTGCTGAGTGTCATACCAAGGGCCTGTCACTAGCAGGCTATTCAACTGAATCTTCAGCATAGGTGGGCTTTCTATCGGCCACATCCTCATCCTCTTCACGAAGCTTGTGCTGGAAGGGACGTCCCTGACCGTAGATGTTTGGGTCTTCATCCTTGGTCTTGGATATGATGACGAGAAAGCCAGCGAACTGGATTAGAACAGATGCAATGCTGACTATGAAGACATCAAGAAGGTACTCATGACTGAAAAGCTGGAAGACCCAAATGAAGGGGTAGGCGATGGCCTGAATGATGATTCCGCTGAGAAGTAGGATTATCCATTTGTTTGTCCAGTTCGAAGATGCCATTATTGCTCAACTCATGTGTCTAGGTACTGTGTGCCTTCCCGGCAGGACCACCAATTAAAGCTGACTGTGATTTACTGACCTGAGTCATGAATGTCCTTCACCTTTTTAATGACAAGCTCAGCCAGTCTTCGGAAATCACGTTGTGAAATTCTTGGTATACTGCTAGTTCGCTCAGGAATATCAAATCTACCAACAATGACTGCCACATCACCATCCATGCTGTACTCAATCAGTGCAGGGTATTTTGTTCCTATGCGATAGATTTCTTCACTCTCACTCACCGTACCGCCTTTATACACGGTTCCAACAATATACGGATAGACAAATCCGGATTCTGATACCTGTACCTGAAGCGCAACCGTTTCCGGCAGGCCTTCGAGGTGTATCTTCGGTTCAGCCTCAATAATCGTGCGAATGCCAGCTCTCGATCCCATAGTTACACTATACCCAGCTCTGACCCCAGGAACAGTCGAGAGTTCTGCCAAGTATTTGTGGGGAGTTCCTGTGTCAGGCTCTTCGAAAAACTGGTGAGGATCTATACCCACGCTGCCGTAGCCTGCCCAGAAACCTAGAGCGGATGGAATCGTGTAGAGAATCGCGATGAATATGACGGAGTATATCAACGGAGGAACAGAGAAATCAAAAGGTATTAGAAACGTAATGATGAGTGCAGGAATCAGGAATATTCCGCAGACACAGCTGCAGCAGGCATTGTCTTTCTTTGTCAGATGCCCATATGCCTCATCGTACTTCTCTTTCATCGTCTGATATTGTGCCAGATCAACCCAAGTCTTCTCCCTTTTCCACTTCCCAGGTACATAGTCGATTGCTCTCTTGGAGGCAGCACCAAAGCCAAGAGAAGCGAGACCAAGGGCAAAGGGAACGAGAGCAAACAAGATGATGAAATTGTCAAAGGTCATGTTCTCTATGAAAGAGAATACGGCCACTGCGATAACAGCAACCACAAAGAAGGCAAAGAGTCTGTTCACCAGCTTCTGCCGGCCATAGTCAATAATCTCCGACTCACTCATTGTCTTTCCCACGCGTCTGTCTTGTTCTATCATTTTCTTCTGAAATAAGAGCATCGTTTGGATGTGATGGGCCTGACCTAGCAAGGCATCGCTTAACGTCCTGCATCACTTCATAGATCATTGAATCAACCTCACGGGTCGCCGTATAGAACTCCAGTGCATCCAATACGAACAGTTCAACATGCTGCTTCAGCTCAGAGATTCTGGCGTTATGGTGGAGAACTTTTGAGTGCAAGTCCAAACCCAGCTCTACTTCACGTGTCAGAGCTATTCTTGGGGATCCTGCCTCCGGCTCGATTATGATTCTTCCTGCGGACTCGATAGACTCGATGCGTCCGATAGCACCGACGTCTCTAATCGTATAAAGACCCTGCCACTCCCCTATCCTTAGCCTTACGCCTACCCATGATATTCCACAAGCATTGCCGAGAGTCTTCACATATCGTTCTATCTCCTTTGTAGAAGTAGTCTGAAATTCGCTGCTTGCGGGTGAAGGAGAAACACGAAAAACAAACAGCGCAAATGAAACACCAAAACCTATCAGAAGCGCCCCGTATACATAGGGCGAGTAGATAAGTCCTAGAACTGAAACTCTCGCCATAGCAGGAGGTGCTAGCACCGCAGCTGAGCCGAAGAGCGTGAACGTGAACAAGAGGTTCATGTCAAGATCGACCAGCACTAACGAATAGGCGCGACGGTACTGCCCTATTAGCTCGCTAAAATCGGAAAAGGACAGTTCCCGCTCGTGGAATTCCCAATCAGTACTGCCGATAGTTATTCTGCTCCTGAAGAACCAAGACAAAAATGCAGTAGATGAGGCCAAGCTGACAAGTAGAACCAGAGAGAAGCCATACCAGTCAAGAGGATTCTGCTCATACACGAGGAGGAGGTACTGCGCACGATCACCAGCATGAAATCCCCAGATCAACACGACTACGAGAACCAGAGCCTGATAGATGAGGGGCCGTCCAAGGTCCAGAGGTTCATCGGTCAACAATCACCACCAACCTCGGAGATTAGATAGAGGGGTAGCCCTCGGGCACATCGAGCTGTCTCAGAATGTCCCGACATTGGTTTGATGCGATCTCACGTTTAATCGCCTCTATAGAGACAAGCGCGACGGCATTAGCAGTCAACTCAGATACGTCCTTGACTCCTAGCTTTTCCTTCTTCGTAGGAACGGGTAGCTTGACGTAGTATCCTTCTTCCTCTCCTCCAATATGTTTTCGGAAAAGCCGATCCCTGCTTGTCCACCACCAATCAACTGCCGGAGTGTCATCAGTCCTCAACAGACGACAGAAGATGCTGGACACCGCACCCAATTCCTCAGTCAGAGACTCGATGTAGGCTTGCTCCTCAATGCCGCTGATTCGAACCAATACGCGGGGAACCCTGTAAACTGCCAAGTCGTTGTGTTGTGCAGCATCGAGCACGATTCGCACTTGAGAAACGCCAGGAGTATCCTCTTGAGTTCTCGCCAGATCGAGGCTCTCCCGTATTAGGGGAATCTTGAAGTCTTCCGACGCGTCGTTGGATGTTGCTCGAAACCCGCCATAAGATGAGAAAGCAAATATCGCCACCAAGAGCAGGGCAGTCACCTCATCCACATAGGCGGTAAGCCATGTCATGTAGAAGAACGAGTAGAGTGGTACAGAAAGGGTTGCTAATATGAGGAGCACTGGTACAAAGAAATACCAGAATTGCGATTCGGGTATGAGTCGTGAGTAACGCCTCTTGTAATCCCTGAAGAGCCCTATCACTTCCTCAATGCGGTACTGCTTAGCATCGAACTCCCATCGATAACCTGTATAATCAACGGCATCCTTCTTTGCCTTCCAGCCAATCACAAAGCCAATAGAGCTGATTGCAAGCGGCATTAAGAAGAACCACGATATTACTGCGAGAAGGTCTAGATCAGATTGTGGCGTGAAAAAGGGTGTCAAGAAATACCCTCCCGCAGCAGCTAGAAGGAGGCAAAATATCTCAAAGCCCAAGTGACGTCTCAGTGACTTGTATTGCACTATCCCTTCATTCATCGTGACCCATCCTTCCTGCTGTTCCGCTCGCCCACTCCTTTAAGCATTGCTAGAATGACACAATGTTTATTAACCATTGTTAATACACACCTTTGATAACTATGTTGAAAGTTGGCGACAAAGCACCGGACTTCGAAACCACAACCGAGTCTGGTGAGGAATTCAGACTAAGCGACTACAGAGGGGAGAAGGTGGTCCTGTATTGGTATGTGAAAGATAACACAACCGGATGTCAGGCAGAGTCCTGTTCCCTGAGAGATAGCTATGATGTCTTTCGATCAAATGAGATTCAAGTCTTTGGAATCGGCCCTGGTTCAGAGAAGACACACCAGAGTTTCAAGTCCAAGAACAAACTCCCGTTTCCGCTTCTGATGGATGAGAATAATGCGATTGCAGAGCTCTATGACGTGTGGGGAAAGAAGAAGATGTATGGCAAGGAGTACATGGGCATCATTCGCACAACGTTCCTCATCGATGAAAATGGGAAGATTGAAGGCATATTTGGCGGGCCCGACGGTATCGAAAAGGTCAAGACCAAGGAGCACGCAGATCAAGTGATAGGCTTCTGGGAACTCAAACTATAGGAAGAACAACACCGAAGATCTATTATCAAGAGGAGAAAGTGAGAGATGCTTCAAATAGGAGATAGGGCGCCTGACTTCGAGACAGTGGACGAATCAGGCAATACGTTCAGACTGAGAGACCATAAAGGGAGCAAGTTCGTGCTCTATTTCTACCCAAAGGACGAAACACCCGGATGCACTGCAGAAGCCTGTTCTATCCGAGACAACTACCGAACATTCCAGGAAGCCGGGATACCTGTGTTTGGGATATCTGGTGGAGATGCAAACGCACATCAGAAGTTCAAAGAGAAACACAACCTTCCGTTTTCTCTACTCGTGGATGAGAATCTTGAAATCGCTAAGATGTATGACGCTTACAGTAGACTGAGCGTCATCGGTTTTGGTGTGAAACGCATAACGTATCTCATCGATGAGAAGGGCAAGATCGAGGGGATTTTCGGTGGGCAGGCAGGCGAAGAAGACGTCATATCAAGCCAACACGCAGAGCAAATAGCAGGCTTTTGGGGACTCAAGCTCTAGCAACCCTGCCGCTGAGTATCAAGGACTTCGAGACTTACCAGGAAAGCTCGTGACCTGGCTTGATGATAAAGATGTTCAGACATGAACATATCAGATTACTGTAGTCTATCCATGTGCTCGAATTCGTCATTGGGAAATATTAATACAGATTGCTAGTTCGAAAACAGAAGTCATCTTGCAGAAACAGCCGTGAGTGAAATACATGACAGAAGAAGCAACAGAAAGGAAAGAACCTGCATCGCGTCGAAGGCCGGCTATTGTAGATCCTGAGTTCAAGCATGAGGTGTTGAGAGAACCGGGTGGCGAAAGCCTGAAGCTGTGTTTCCAGTGTGGTACATGTACTGCAGGATGCATCATCGCAGAACACAGTGATGAATACCAGGGCCCTCGAAAGATCATTCGGATGGCTCAGCTCGGCTTAGTTGAAGACCTTCTCTCCAGTCCCGAGCTATGGTTCTGTAGTACGTGTTATTCCTGTACGGAGGTGTGCCCACAAGGGGTCACCCCAAAAGACATCATCAGAGTGCTTCAAAATCTGGCTGTGAAGAAAGGCTACGTGCCAAAGGGCTACCAGAAGATTGCTGAGAATATCGTGAAAACGGGATGGGCTCAAAAGGTCAGTAGCTTCAAGCTGAAGAAGAGAGAGAAACAGGGCCTCCCACCGATTCAAGACACGGATCAGGACGAGATTGAAAAACTCATGAAGGTCACAGGGCTTGATATAATTGCTGAAGCTGAGGAAGTGGAGGAAGAAGAATGAGCAGTACAGAACCAAAAGACATCTCGATTCCAGAAGTAGAGGAGCATACCGAGCCTGTCAGATACAGCTTTTTCCTTGGATGTGTCATACCCAATAGAGAAGCAGATTATGAGCTCGCCACGAGACGAGTTTGCAAAGAACTCGGGATTGAGCTTCTTGAGATGAAAGGGGCTAGTTGCTGTGGCCTCCCTGTGGATATGGTGAGTCATGAGTCTTCATTGGCACTTGCCGCCAGGAACTTGACGATTGCTGAAGAGATGGGGCATGATGTTCTTGCAATCTGCACTGGTTGCACAGGAGCGCTCGCAAAAGCAAACATCAGCCTGAAGGAAAACAGAGGAACCCGGGAGCACGTTAACACCGAGCTTGCCGAAATTGGACGGAAGTTCGAGGGCAACATCGAGGTCAAACATCTTGTTCGCGCTCTCGTCGAGGATTTTGGCCTGAATAATATCAGGAAACGAATCAAGCGCCCTCTGAAGAACCTCAAGATTGCAGGACACTACGGCTGCCACGTGCTCATGCCCGGCAAGTATCTCGAATTCGATGATCCAGGCAATCCCCGTTTTCTGAATGAACTGATTGAACTCACCGGGGCCAAGCTGGTCAGATACGAAGGCGAGCGAGACTGCTGCGGAGCTATGATAATCACAGTCAATACGGACATTCCCAGTGAACTCGTTGGAAGGAAACTACACAATGTGAAAAATGCAGGAGCGGACGCACTTGTAACAGTCTGTCCATCATGCCATCTGCAGTACGACGGAAATCAGGCAATGGCTGAGAAGAAGTACGGTGAAGAATTCGGCATTCCAGTCTTGCACTATCCACAATTACTCGGGCTTGCCCTAGGCATCCCGCCAGAGGAGCTCGGACTGGACAGCCTGAAAGTCAAACCCGAAGCTCTCTTGAAGAAACTGCAGGAAGGCGGAGAAGAGGGCATCTAGGGGGCTCAGACTATGTGGAACTACTACGCAATCTGGAGAGTCCTGGAGGAATTGCTTGGCAATCTCAAGGAAAGAGATGTCGAGATACCTGCAGACTTCTTGACGAAACTGAAGGCCGTCCATGGGAATATCAACATCCTGAAGGCAGATCCTACCTATGAAGACACCATGAAGATGGTAGAAGAGCAGCTGAACAACCTAGAGGGACAACTAGTCTATCTTGCTGAGAACAGAGTGGGTCCAGACTATGCGGACAACTGGATAGCCAGAATCAAGAAGGCCAGAGAGTCCGAGCCTGAAGTATCGCGGGCCAAACCGTTCTCTCCGGGGGTTCCGCGAGCAGACTACTGGATCCGCCTTACATTAGGAGAGGTAATCAGAGGGGAGGAGATAAAGGAAATGGCCTCAAACTTGGGCCTCTCAATCAAAGAGGAAGACCCTGATACAGTCATAGTTCATGGTGAAGAGGCGAAGGTAAAGAGCTTGGTCAAGAACATGACCGCGAAAATGAGAGAAGAGAGAGACAGAGCCTAGGCTCTGTCATACTTGTTCTATTTCTCGGCCTCTGAGGCTTCAGCTGCCAAAATTCGTGCAGTCGTTGCAGATATTCGAGACTTCCGTGCCGTGGTTTCGCGGCTCTGCAACGAGAGAGCCTCTACTGGACAGACTTCTATGCATTTTGGCTCGCCGTCACAAAGGTCACAGACGATAGCGTTTCTGTCAGGACCCACTGTGATTGCACCAAAATCACAAGCTTCAACGCACCAACCACATCCATTGCACTTGTCTTCGTCGACGATAATATGACCGTCTTTCTCGCTCTGTTGCAGAGCATCTCTCGGGCAAGCGATGACACACGGGGCATCTTCGCACATTATGCAAGCTATCGCGAGATTACCGCTCGGATAGACACGAACCGCCCTAATCCGAGACCTGATGGGATTGAAGACCCCATCTTTCTCAAGCGAGCACGCGTACTCACAGACAGTACAACCAGTGCAGAGATCTGGATCACAACTCACAAACTTGTGTACTTTCGCCATTCTGTTACCTCCTTCAATCCTTCTTCGTCTTCTTCTTCGTGGTCTTCTTCTTCCCACTCTTCTTCTTAGGTTCAGTCTTCTTCAGGTCTTTAAGGTACCCGGCATAACTCTCAAGCCCTAACTCCTTGAGCTTGGCGCCAGATGGAATGCCCTCTCTTGACCAACCTCGTGTTTCATAATAGTCGTCAAGAAGAAGGTCTAGTTCCTCCTGAGTAACGAGTGAACCCTTTGCAACGCCCGACTTGATTGGATCAGTCATGCATCGGATAGGCAGTGTGTCCCTCTCGCGACCAATGCCCTCCCGGAGGTTGTAGATCTTGCCCAAGTTGCTGATTCTCTCGCCACAGCGACGCATCTCCTCTGCAGTCATTGGAATCCCGGTGGCCAGACTGTACATCTTGGCATAACTCTCGTAGTCCCATATTCCTCTGGAGAACTTGCAAATGATGAGGGAGTCCATGACGCTATAGAGGTCCTCTCCATCTATGACAAGCTGACCCCTTCCTTTCTCAGCCTTGAAACGGTCAACCTGACCCTTCAGATCGGGCCCGTAGGCACCATGTCGTTGATGGTCGGCCCCTCTGCGGGACACAGCATAACCTAGAGCGCAGGTCTTGAGGCCCCGCACATCATAACCTGTCATCTCCACACCCTTGATGTGCATGGCGAACTTCTCTGACCCCTTCCCCAGCTTCGCTGCTGCGCGTTCCACACCTTCAGCCAAGAGATCCCCTATGTCTTCTCTGAGGGCAATCTTCTCTATCATGTCACACATACCCTCGGCGTTGCCGAACTCGAGCTCTATACCACCTGTGTCCTTCTTGGTGATGATTCCCTTCTCGTAGGCCTCCATAGCAAATGCAATAACAACACCTGTTGATAGAGCATCTGTGCCATAGAGGTCGGAGAGCTGTACAGCCCGAACGATGGCGTCTGGTCTGTCAACACCTGTACACGAACCAAATGCATAGGTCGGCTCATACTCTATGCGACCGATTGCCCCTTTGAATGGGCCCTCTCTTACCATAGCAACATGCTCGCAACGCATTCCACAGCTATCGCAGCCCTGTATCTTCTCAACATGCATTTCATTCAGAGCCTCTCCACTTATCTTATCGGCTTTCTCGAATACTGCATCTTGCCAGTTTCTCGTGGGCATTGCAGCCTGTTTATTCAGTGTGAGAACGTTAGCTGCAGTACCAAGAATCCGGTACTTCTCTGTGGCGGGTCCCTTTGCCTTCTCATAGATCTCAAATGCCATCTCTTTGAAGCCGTCAACATCGGCGACTTCAACATCATTGAAGCCTCTCACTGCGACAGCCTTGAGGTTCTTGGATCCCATGACCGCACCCATTCCGGTACGCCCGGCTGCCCTGAGTCGATCATTAATGATGGCTGAAAAGCGGACAAGGTTCTCTCCTGCCGGACCGATCGAGGCTACTCTCACCCCAGGATCTCCCAAGTCTGACTTGATTATGTCCTCCGTGTCCCAGTTGCTCTTACCCCACAGATGGCCGGCGTCTAGGATCTGGACACTGTCATCTTCCAAGTAGAGATATGACGGCCGCTCGGCCTTTCCAGTCACCATGACGATATCATATCCAGCTCTCCGCAGTTCTGAGCCAAAGAATCCAGTTGAATAAGCCTCTCCAAGTCCCTGTGATTGGGGCGATTTTGCCGCGACACCCCACTTGCTGGCGCTCCCGGGCACCATCATTCCACAGAAAGTACCACAGGAGTACACTATCGGATTCTCAGGGTCAAAGGCATCTGTGCCGGGCCGCTGATGATCAGTAATCATCTTGATACCGAATCCGGCACCACCAAGGAAGTCTCTGGCCATCTCCTCCCCGAGCGGTTCGGTCTTTGTTTTTCCAGTGCTCAGGTTGATGTATAAGATATTGTTCGCGTATCCTTTCACGTTATCCACTCTCAGCCAGTTCGAGATGCATATATTCGTGTCAGGCAAGAACGAACCGGTGATAAAAGTATCGAAGCTTGCCCACTCAGGACCGGGTTGTGTAACTCAAGACGGCCCATATGATGACATCCAAGGAGAAGACACAGATGCGCGAAACTAACAGGGCTTACCCTGAATCTAGGAACATAGCGGTGGTGTATCCAAGCATGAGATTCCCACCACTTTTTTGTCTCATTGCAAAACAGATTTAATATGTACAATATTGCGAAACGCATCTCGGTCACAATACAGCAAGCCGATAGAGGAAGGATAGACATTTGCCACTACGACTGAAAAAGACAGAAACCGACAACGCATTGGTCATCGAACGGGGCCTCTACACAAAACGCTTCCTGCTCATCGTGGACAGAGAGAAGTGTAGAGGATGTGGCGTTTGTGAAACGGTGTGTCATACAGGCGCGATTTCTCTCGTTGACCGAGAGAAGACAATAGTAGACGGGGAAGAGGTTGCGCAGAGATCGATTCTTGATATTGACGAGCATCTCTGCGATCACTGCGGTATGTGCGAGGCCATGTGTCCATTCTGGGCAATCCAACATACTGTCAATGGTGAGCCAGTCGTGTGTGTCCACGAAACCGAGAGTTTCCCTCAGTACGTTCGCGACATCAGAGTCAATGAAGAGAAGATAGCTCCCTATCTGGAAAGGGCAGACGAGTTATGCCCGTTGAATCTCATCTCAGCAGAAGACGGAAAACTAGTCATCGATGAGAGATCATGTCCCTGTTGCAGACACTGTGAAGACAGGACAGAAGGTGCGATTCTAGTTCGTCCGATCTTCTTTGGCTCCATCACCATCAATCAGGAAGAGTGTCCTGAAGGCTGTAAGAGCTGCCTAGATGTGTGTCCCGTAGAGGCGCTCGAACTAAGTGAGGACGGGAAGGTGTACCCCCTAGGAAGGTACTGCGTCTACTGCGAGGCATGCGTCCAAGTCTGTCCAAAGCCGGAGGAGGCGCTGATTGTTACACGGACATCAGTTCGACATACTCCTGTCAAGTCTGGAGCGTGGAACAAAGCTTTAGAGAAACTGGCAACCTCTGATGCCTTCGACCGTGAACTTCGGACAAAAAGAACAAGTAAGGTTGCCGAGGCCATGAAACGACGAAACATGGGTGGAGGAAAGTGATCAACATTGACTGACACAAAGACCGATCAGAATAACGTGACACTCGTAGCAGAAAAACCCCGAATTGGTGTCTTTATCTGTCACTGCGGTTCCAACATAGCCGGCACTCTCGACATCGACGCGTTGGAAGAATATGCCAAAGCGCTTGACTCGGTTGTCTATGTCAAACAGAACCGATACACATGTGCTGATCCCGGTCAAGAGGAGATTCGTGAGGGGATAAAGGACCACAGGCTCGACAAGGTCGTGGTCGCCGCATGTTCACCCCGGATGCACGAACCTACCTTTAGGGTCACGGTCTCCGAGGCAGGGATGAACCCGTTCAACTTCATCATGGCCAATATCAGAGAGCACTGCTCATGGTGTCATGAGGAGACCGCGGACTCTCTGCAGAAGGCGAAAGAAATCATCAAGATGGCAGTTGTCAAGGCAGTGCTCACCGTGCCTCTGCAGAAATTCGAAGTGCCTGTGACGGACAAGGCCATGGTAATCGGAGGAGGAGTCTCCGGAATTCATGCTGCCCTTGACCTTGCCAATATGGGATACAAGACATATCTTGTCGAACGTGACGAGAGCATTGGCGGCCACATGGCTCAGCTCGACAAGACCTTCCCCACACTAGACTGTTCAATCTGTATAGAGGGGCCGAAGATGGTCGAGGTGGGCCGACACCCCAACATCGAAATCATCTCCTTTGCGGATATCGTACATGTAGATGGATACGTTGGAAATTTCAAGGTCAGAATTCGAAAGAATCCCCGTTACGTCATCCAAGACAACTGCACCGGCTGTGGCGAGTGCTCTGCGGTCTGCCCAGTCGAGTATCCCAATGCGTGGGAACAGAATCTCGGAACAAGAAAGGCCATCTCTGTACCCTTCCCGCAGGCAGTCCCCCTCGTGTATACGATAAACCGCGATCACTGCATCGAATGTTACAAATGTGTTGATGTCTGCGGCGAACGCCAGGCCATCGACTTCGAACAGGAACCCGAAGAGATCGAGGTTGAGGTGGGGACTATCACTGTGGCTACAGGCTATCACTCGATGTACGAGCCTGTCAGAGGAGGAGAGTCTGAGGCGGCACAAGAGGGGTACTATGGTTATGGAAGATTTGAAAATGTCGTCACCGCTCTTGAGGTAGAGCGACTCGTCTGTGCGGGTGGGCCCACGGGAGGTGAAGTCATTCGCAGGTCTGACGGAAAACACCCCCATCGTGTGGGCTTCATCCAATGCGTGGGGTCTCGTGATGTCAACAAATACGAGTACTGCTCCAATTTCTGCTGCATGTACACCTTGAAGAATTCAATCTTGATAAAGGAGCACGAGCCAGACACTGAGATATTCATATGGTACATCGACATCAGGACTCCTGGGAAGGGATACGAGGACTTCTACACAAGAGGAAGAGAGGCGGGCTTCACTTTCATAAAGGGCAGACCATATGAGGTCATCGAAGATCCGGAGACCAAGAACCTCATTGTACGTTCTGAAGACGTACTCCTGGGAAGGGAGGTTGAGGTTGAGGTTGACCTGCTAATCCTAGCTACTGCTGGCGAACCAAGCTTTGGGACTGGAGACCTCGGCGGGAAGCTCCACATCACCAGAAGCGCCGACGGATTCTTCATGGAGGCACACCCCAAGCTCAAGCCCCTCGATACACCTGTTGATGGGATCACCCTGTCTGGGGCCTGTCAGGGTCTCAAGGACATACCATACTCAGTATCAGCTGGCAGCGGTGCAGCTTCTCGCGCTGCCACTATTCTGTCGAAAGACACTGTAGAGATTGAACCCATCGTCGCCGTTGTAGATCCTGAGAAATGCAAGAATCTTGAGCGGGACTGTGGCATCTGTGTCGACAAATGCCCCTACGTGGCCATTACGGCAGTCGACGGTAAGGCGGCCGTTATCAACGTAGCCAATTGTCATGGCTGCGGTACGTGTGTTGCGTCTTGTCCCCACGATGCTATCGAGCAGATGCACTTCACTGACCCCATGATTTTTTCGCAGATCAGGGCAGCACTAGAGGACAAGCCCGAGGAGAAGATCCTAGTCTTTGCCTGCAATTGGTGCTGTTATGGAGGGTCCGATCTCGCAGGAACAAGTCGGTTCACCTATCCTCCCAATTCACGCATCATCAGGGTCATGTGCTCAGGCCGAGTGGACACTGACTTTGTCGCTGAGGCCTTCAGACTGGGGGCTGGCGCAGTCATGGTGGGTGCATGCCATAGGCCCACAGACTGTCACTATATCAGCGGGAATATTATTGCGTATGAGAGGTTCCAGCGTTATCATAAGGTGCTTGAGGGAGCGGGTATCAGCTCCGAGAGATTCCTATGGAAGGAGATCTCCGCAGCTGAGGGACTTATCTTTGCAAGAACAATGAAAGAACTCAATCAGAGGCTTGAAGACATCGGTATCGACAGAATCAAAGAAGAGAATGAAAAGGCGAGGAATAGAATCTCGGCGCCCCTAAAGAGGAAGGGGCTCATTCCAATCATCGAAAAGGCAGAGAAAGAAGACTAGTCCTTGATTGAGAAATCAGGGCCTATCGCGCTTTCTCGCGGGATAGCTTACCGAGCTGAGATAGATAACGCTCTCGGATTTGCCGTCCAGTTCTAACAGCCGATTCAACTCATCATCGTAGAGTGCTCCTATCTGACAGCTCCCAAGACCCATACCCTCTGCTGCAAGTGCAAGATTCTGTGCGATGTGACCAGCATCCAGCAAGATGTAGCGATAGGCCCTCTGGAGGTATTTCCATTTTGATCGTTGCATCACTGCGCTCCAGATGAACACGACCGCCGCCTTCTGAGCCATCTGCTGATCCAGAGCCCCACGCTTGATATCCTGAGAAAAGTCGCCTTCCTTCAGGACGTCGAGCCGATGGTTCTTGATGTCATAGTGATATAGTCCCGAGCCCAGACCTTTCACGTTATTGATGCAGAGATAAGTTTCGATGGGATATAGTGCGCCGGCCGATGGGGCAGTACGAAGATCCGTTCCACTCACCTCTGCGGTGATTCCCTGTGTTGCCCAGAGCAGCTGAGAGAGCTGCTGCCGCGTCAATGGTTCATCAGTATAGGCTCTCACGCTGCGGCGGCTCTCCAAGGTCTGCCATAGGTCAGGCCCGTTCGATGTCTGCGGAGGCGGAAGGGATACCTTGGGGGCAGACGAGTACTCCTTATGCACAGGTGGCTTGCTATTCCAGTCTAACGTGTGTCCGGGTAGCCGTCCGCGCTGATATTTCGTCTTCTCAAAGAACTCGTCACCCACTCTATCGGCCACAATAATCTTCTCCTTCGTATAGGTTGCCAACAGGAACCTTCGTCAATAAGGCTCTCTGTTGATATAGTTGGACACATAGATTTTAATCGTGCCGATTGTCACTCTGGCCTGAATGACAGACCAGAATCTGTCTCGTATGATTGTGAGGCCTGATTAGAATGCCTGATGAAAAAGTAAACATTGAGGAATTGAAGAAGGCCGAGAAACCCTCCAAGGATGCGATGGAGTTGCACCCGTTCTACCGGGGCAAAATCCAATCCATCGGGAAGGCACCCGTTCGGGATTTCTCGGATTTCGCTATATGGTACACGCCAGGTGTTGCAGCGCCATGCCGTGCCATTGCAGAGAATGAAGAACTCGCATACGAACACACAAACAAAGGCAACATGGTTGCAGTTGTAAGTGACGGAACGAGAGTGCTTGGACTTGGCGACATAGGCCCCTACGGTGCAGGACCCGTGATGGAGGGCAAGTCAATCCTCTTCAAGTACCTTGGCGGAGTTGATGCTTGGCCCATATGCCTTGACACCAAGGACCCAGACGAGATAATCAAGACTGTCAAACTGATCCAGCCAACCTTTGGTGGAATCAATCTGGAAGATATCTCCAAGCCAAAATGCTACAGGGTTCTCGAAGAGTTGAGAAATGACCCTGAAATCAAAATACCGGTCTGGCATGATGACGCACAAGGCACAGGGACTGTTGTTCTTGCAGGTGTGATAGGCGCACTGGATGTTGTGAAGAAAGACATCGAAAACGTGAAAGTCGCTTTGCTTGGGGTCGGGTCGGCCAACACACGCACAGCCTACCTACTTTTCGCAGCAGGTGTAGACCCCAAGAACGTCGTGATGGTAGATAGCACAGGTGCGATTTATTCAGATCGCGAAGATATCGTCGAAGAAAAGGACTACGACACTTTCAAGTATGACTTGGCTCAGAAGACAAATCCCGACCGCATGACCGGTGACTTGGGGGAGGTAATCGATGGGACAGACGTACTTATTGCAGCATCTCGCCCAGTACCAGGAACCATAAAGAAAGAATGGATCGAAAAAATGGCTGATGATGCAATCGTCTTTGCCTGTGCTAACCCGATGCCCGAAATCTGGCCGTGGGATGCAAAGGCCGCAGGCGCAAGGATTGTTGGCACTGGTAGGAGTGACTTCGACAACCAGATCAACAACTCACTCGGCTTCCCAGGAATCTTCCGTGGTACACTCGATGTGCAGGCTACAACGATTACAGATGAGATGTGCGTTGCGGCAGCAAGAGCACTGGCAGATCTTGGTGCCAAAGAGGCAAGCGAGAAGAAAGTGATTCCAACTATGGACCAATGGGAGCTCTATCCTCTTGAGGCGACCGCAGTGGGAATGAAGGCCATCGAACAAGGCATTGCCCGCAAGGAGTGGGAAGAAAAGGACCTCTACGAGCATGCAGAGCATGTCATCCGGACAGCACGCGGATCCTCAGAAGTCCTGTACGAAAAGGGTTTCATTCCTAAGGCACCTCTCTAAGCCGTTCATCTAGGGAGAGCAAAAGGATGGAGCACTATTCTCCATCCTCATCACTCTTTTTTGTCTGCAATATGGGTGGACATAGTCCAACATGTGAACCTACACAGAGTCAAGGAACCCCACGAAGAAGACGCTCCACGCTCTAGGGACAGATGTCCTTCATCTATTGTCCTCTTGGCGAATGCCGGGTCACATAGTCCAGCACCCCTAGATTCACCATGCTCAGAGAAACATCATGAGCGGACAAGCAAGCCTATTCTATTCGCCTTCTGAGGATGATTGAGCCTATCAGGACCGGGACGAGAGCAATGAACCCGATCACTAACCACTTATTGACGACAGGGTTGGGATCAAAGCCGTCAGGAGCGAAGTCCCAGTCGCAGTCCGGATTGAGTGGGTTAAGACCTTCTAGTAACTCTAGCAAGTCTGGCAGCCCGTCACCGTCTGAATCCGGTGAAGTGGGATCCATTCCCCTCAGGACCTCTTCAGCATCGTCAATGCCGTCATTGTCAGTATCAGGCGAATGAGGATCCGTTCCATGAATGAATTCCTCAAGATTGGTGAGCCCGTCGTTATCTGGATCTTCTCCGCTATCATATACAAGAGGGTCCAGTCCGTTCTCCCTCTCCCAGCCGTCCGGCATGCCGTCAACGTCTGTATCATTGGAAAGAGGATCCAAACCCAGAGAGATCTCCAGATGATTCGGCAAGCCATCGTCATCATAGTCAGCATTAGCGTCATGAAGCAGAGGGTTGAGTCCGTTCTGGACCTCCACATAGTCACTTATTCCGTCACCATCCGTGTCGACCTTGAAAATGTCTGTACCAATTCTGGTTTCATTGGCATCCGGAAGACCGTCACCATCCCAGTCCAGCGGGGGATCAGGCTCAGGCCATTCATATTCGACTGAGTCTAGGATTCCATCTCCGTTAGTGTCAGAGGAGTACTCCATGAACACAGTGAAGGTCTCGTTGGTGTTTCCAGTATTCGTGACTTCAAGCGTAACAAGGCCGATGCTGACAGAGGTGGTGGTATTCATGGAGAAATTCCCGGTCTCAATCTCTACTGTGGGAAGATACAGCGTGCCTCCGCTTTTCACTGTGAGTGTCAGTGTGCTGTTCTCAGGGACTGCTCCGCGGATGAGGAACTCCTGTTCAACTGTGCACACTGTGGTAAGACTGGCAGATTCTCCGGTCACCAGAGATGTCTGGATCTTCTGAATTGTGTGCTCACCATTTCCCTTCATACCCAAATACACTGCAACCGATGCGGCCGCTCGTGCGAGGTAGAATCCTTGCTCCTTATAGAAGAAGTCCCAGAAGACAGAATCAGAGTAAGGAAGCATCTCATCGACCCCGACTGGACTCCTCACGTTCACCGCAGGAAAACCTCGGTCCCAGAAGGCCCAGTGGTCCGTTTGGGTCTGGTCGTATTGTCTGATTCGCAGAGTAGTTCCGTGGTCGTATCCATTCATGAAAGCATAGAGCAAATCAGCAAGGTACTTCGTTGAGTGATAGCCAGTAGTTCCCGGATACTTGTACTCAAAGTCAAGCTTGGGACCTTCTACACCCGGTATGTGATAGAGAATCTCATCGAAGTTGTACATGGCCAAGACATCTACGCCCTGACTGAGCAGAATCTGGCTGACTTCTTGGGAGCCCCACATGGCACGGTTCTTCTGCTGCTCGTCCAAGAACTCCATATTTCCTTGGAAGAAGCAGTAGTAGATATCTATCGGCAGTCTGAACTGCGATAAGATTCTCGCAGCAATCATGACGGTGGCACAGCCACCTGCATTCTGGTCGATGCCAGTTGTAGAAGGCGGTCCATCTAGATGTGCTCCGAAGACGATGGCTCGGTTGTCAGAACCATAGCCTCTCTGAACTCCAACCACAGAGTCATGGGGACCCCAGAACTCAGCTTCGATATTTCGGGCCTCAAGGTATCCCATCACATATTCTGCCGCATCGTAGTATCCATCAGTGTAGTCATAACGTATGCCTATTGAGGCAAAATGGTTCAGCACATCGAGATAGTTTGACATGGAGCTGAAACTGCCGGGCAAATCCCACCAGTTCAATGCATTATAGGGATGAGGGATGATTTCTGTTGGCTCAATTCCGTCGTCTTCATCGTCGTCGAGTATCTCATCACCACTGGGCAGGAAAAACAGCGCGCCAACGGCGACACTACCTGCGATAAGAAGAACCAAAACGATTGCGATGGGTCTCTTTCGCTCCATGTCTCATCGATTCCTGAATGCGTCGTCTTTGTGTCCATGCTTGACTGCATAAATATGCGCCGAAAAGAGCATTCATCACCCCACGGAATACCGACAGAACAGACCGTAAAGCGCATCCTTTGGAATATCCTCTACCGTCATGCTCATTTGGAATACGGGATGGCACACCTTATCCACAAGAGAGGTCTCATGAAATGGAAGAATACGAACGTTGCGTGCGCTGTGGGTCGTGCCTCAGCTTCTGCCCGTTGTTCCAAGTCACCGGCGAGGAGCAGTATTCACCAAGAGGTAAGGCGTATCTGCTGCAAGTCATGGAGCAGATTGAGGAGGATGAAGAGCTTGGAAGAGAGTTCAGACGTCTCCTCTTCCAATGTACGATGTGCGGACGATGTGCCGAAATGTGTTCTTCAGATGTTGACCTTCTTAAGATATGGCACAACCAACGTGCACGGGCGTTTGACACTGCTCCAGAGCAATTTGACCATTTGGAGTCACTCAAAGAGTCACTAGCAGATGTGAAGAATATCTATGGGTTCTCTCCCGAGGACCGAGCGGTCTTCTGGATCGATGAACTGATTGACGAGCTGCCCAATATCGAAGACAGAATCTACCAGCCCGGCAAGACAGCTGAAACAGTCGTCTTTCTGGGCTGTCTTATGTCGTTCCGAGCCACACAGATTGATGTTGTGAAGGCGCTCTTCAAGACACTCGAGATCATTGATGCAGACTACCTTGTGATGGGCGCGGAGGAGTTCTGCTGCTCTCATCCCTTGCATCTCATGGGAAAGGACGATGCAGCCGTTGATCTCCGGCGCCACAACAAGAATGTCATAGAGTCCACTGGAGCGACAACACTCATCACTTGCTGTCCCGGATGCCTGATCGAGTTGGCTGAACACCACGGGTTGGATGGCATTGACGTCCTTCATCACACGCAGTTCTTCGAGAGAGAACTGGAGGACATACCCCGTATCGAAACAAGAGTAGAATATGCGTACCACGATCCCTGCGAGCTTCACAGAATCATGGGCGTAGAGAGAGAGCCACGCGAACTCATGGAGAGGATAGGAATTGAGTACCGTGACTTGGAGTCGGCCTGTTGTGGTGGCGGGGGACTACTCCGGATGACTGACACTGAGCTGAGCACCAAGATAATCGAGTTCAGGAAAGAGAGCGAAGACCTTGAAGACGAAGTCGTTCTCACATGCTGCCCTTCCTGTAGAGAACAGCTTCTCTCGGCAGGCGTCAAGACCCGCGATATCGTTGAACTGCTTCTTGAAGCACTTACGGGAGGGCGATAACGTGAAGCTGCGAGATATCGCAATCGGGGCAAACGCCTCGATATACTATAAGCTGAGGTTCAACAGAATCAAGGGAGTATTCTATCCAAGAAGCACTGATGAACTGCGCCAAATAATCGAGGAGGCGAGCCACAGAAACTTGAATATCACCATGAAGGGTGGTGGTTCGGGCCTCAGTGGCGCCTGTACGGGCGGAAACACCGAACGTATCATGGTCAGCACCCTGCAGATGAAGAAAATGCACACTCTCAATCTAGAAGAGGGCTATGTGGATGTAGAACCGGGAGTCACTCCTGATGACTTGAATGGTATAATAGAGAAGGATGCTTACAAGTTCTGGGTTGCGCCAAGCAGCCGAGATATCGCCACCGTGGGAGGTCTCTTGAGCACAGACGGTGGAGGTAATGATGCATGGATCAATGGAACGATGCGCGACAACACGGTATGGGTGAAGATGCTGCTCTCAACGGGGGACGAGATTACGGTTTCACATCAGGGTGTGAGTTCCACCAATACTGACATTGAGGAAAGATTGAATCGAAAGGAAATGAACCTGGATGACATAGCTGCATCGCACGGAACGCTGGGAGCCATAACGGGGATGCGGCTGAAGATCCGACCCATTGAGGAGCAGAACTTGGCTGGTGGATTGATGCAGTTCGATGATGCGGATGAGTTTGGGAAGGCACTGGAAAGGATGGTTGATCTTCAGGTCCCGATTACTTATGGAGAATCGATCCTATTCACTCACCCAGATGTCAAGTCAAAGCTGAATCCCCCATTGCTCATTCTTGAATACCCAGAGGCGTCTCATGACGTCTTATCCGATATCACAGAGGTGAAATCACTCACCAGACGGGAGACGCAATCGATGAAAGACATCCGCTTGAAACTGCCGAAGCAGAATCCCAGGGAAGGCGTTCAGATGGCGCTCTTCGAGGGGTACGGTTTCTATGACCATAGCCTCACTAATATGCAGAAGTGCATCGATCGCATCGATGAGCTATTGCTCGAAAACGGATTTGTCCCTCTTGCGAAGTATGGGCATGCCCCCAGCAAGTGGTACCTCGGAGACAATACACCCGCCTATGGGATGATAATGCACTCACGCGAGATACTGCCAGATGGTAAGACAGGTGCTGAGAAATTCAAGGTTGTAAAGCAAATGGTCACCCTCTGCGAAGAAATGGGTATAACTCCAAAACCAGAGCATAAGTGGATCTTCAGCAACGATGCGAAACTCAACAGGCTACGAGAACTCAGAGAGATTGTCGGAACAAGGTTCAACCCCTTTATCTTCGACCCAGACTGTGATGATATACTCGAGTCGATGGCTTAGAAACAGGTGAATACTTTCGGTCAACCCTCTGTGGTGCTTATATAGGTTGGAAGGAACAGATGTCCGATAGCTATGGTAAGACCTCATCGTAGTCCAAAGGGGCTCTTTGATCCATATTACGTGCCCGAGAAGCTTCTCCATAGACACAGGGAGCTGGACAACATTGTAGGAGTATACTCAGACTCCTACGAAGAAGACTACGGAGTCAACTGCCTCGTACACGGGATAACTGGTGTTGGTATGACCGTGTTCTCCCGCTACTTCCTCACAAGACTCATTCCAGATAGATTCGATGCGCATACTGTATACGTGGACGCAAAGCGGAAGGACCTCCTGGAGATAGTTGCAGAGCTCAATGACAAAATACACAGAGAAACCAACAGGCCAATCACTGTGGCTTTTGACCTTGATGTGTTGTGGATGCAATTCAAGCGCACTGCTGCAGATACCAAGAAGACAGTCTTTGTGCTTGATAACATCGACGAAACAAACGAAGATGTCTATCTCAGACTCGCCAGGTTATCTAAGGAGATTCGCGCGTCTACCATTGGCGTGCTCAACAGTCATGACTATCGGCTCTTGACAAAGAAACCGGCCACAGACATGGCATATGACTTTGAGGTTCCTCTAGACACGTACACTCAGAGTCAGCTCTACGAGATTGTTCGGATGAGGGTAGAAGACACATTTCCGCTCGGCCTGACAGATGAGGTGATTCGCTACATCACTGATCTGGTCTGTGAGTTCGATGCCTCGAAACCCAAGACTTCGATTGAGGCACTGAAAGCCCTCTGGCCGCTTGCCTCGCGAGGCCAGGAGATTGATTCCGATATGGTAAGGTCAGCAACTTCTAACATAACTACATTTGGCCTTGACCAAGACTACATGGAGATTGTTGAGACCGTAGCGATGAACGACTTCATGACACTACTCGTCCTGGAGGCAATGACTGAGCATCTGATGAGATATAAGACTGAAACCTATATCGACAGAAAGACATTGAACGAGCTGGCACTCATCAAGTGTGAAGAGCTGGGAATCAAGCATGCGCGTGATGACATCGAGAAGAGTCTGCAGACGCTCATCTTTCAGAGTATCGTATTCGAGTCTGGCTATTCTCGTAACCTTCTCTACGTACTCACGCCACCGGAAGTTCTCTATGATGCAGCCCTCTCTATGCGTCGAGAGTTGTCGCGTAGAAAATGAGAAAATGACGTGGGTGGCGCCGGATCACTCCGGCACCGCACTCGCCCATGGAACTATTCGGCCGTCTTCTCAGCGTATTCCTTCTTGACCCACTCATCAAGTCCGTCTGCACCCTGCAACTCCTTAAGGTCTTCCTCAAGATTGGTTGCCTCGATGACTGCAATCCAGCCCTTGCCGTACGGGTCCTCATTCAACAGACCAGGATTGGTCTTGAGTTCCTCATTGACCTCGGCCAGTGTACCGCTGACTGGTGCTTTCACTGGACCGGTCCATTTTCCGGACTCGAGTGTGCCAATGCTCTTACCCGCCTTGATTTCGCGGCCAGCCGGTCTGAGTCGAACGAACTTGATCTTTCCAGCGAGATCCATGCCGAAAGTCGTAAAGCCAACCCGGACCTTGCCGTCTTCTTTCTTGACCCATTCTTGGTCAGTAGTATAGTATAAGTCCTCAGGAAATTCGAACCCTTCGTATGATACCATGATTGCGACACCTAAACTGGTTGTTGATTAGAAAGTACTTAAGTGATTTACTCTTCAGGGCATATGAAACGAAAACGAGCTATGCCTCGCCCTTGATGGCTTGTTGAAGCTTTTTCAGATCTGAAATCTCAATCTCGACGAACACCTGACCTACATAGTCGCATTCCTGACAACAATATGAGGAAGGCACCAGCCATCCACCAACAGAACTCTTGGCTTCGGATATCTTGGCGCTTCCACAACGAGGACAGACGCGGATTTTCTGTGTCACTTGAATTCCTCCCGGCCAATAAAGGTATGAAAGGGGGACTATTAAACTAAGTGCCGGGTGCACACTTTTCGGTGGGGATTATTACTTCATAACGCCAACATCATTTTGGAATGAAGAATTTGGGATCAAATCTAAGACCGGGGTTCACCACAGCCGACCAGATGAAGAGAGAACAGGTCAGCACGGGTACAAAAGCGATAGACACCTTACTAGGCGGCGGATTGGAGAAGGGATTGATGCACCTCTTCTATGGCGACAGTTCGCTTCATAGTGATATTATCCGCGCTGCGGTTAACATACAACTATCTAAGGAGTCAGGAGGGTTGGACAGTCCAACGGTCATAATTGACAGTGCAAACATAATAAAGATGGAGAAAATCGCAGACTTTGCATTCGATGTTGAGCTAGAACCCGAAGAGGTAATGGATCATATCTATATCTCTAGAGCCTTCAACTCGTCACAGACTTATGACCTCGTAATGAACCAACTAGAGAATTTCTTAGACCGCATTCCAGCCAGATTACTCATTGTTTCCGGCCTTCCAGATCTCTACATCTCTGAGGGACTATCAGGAGATGCAATGCAACAGATCTCTCACATGGCAAGCAAGCTGATGACCTTCACCCTGGGTCACAATCTATTCACCATAGTGACGACCCCAGCCTCATCGAGAAACCCCAAGTTTCCAGCAGGAGGTAAGACCCTCTCCAGCTGTGCACAGATTCATGTCAATGTGACAGAGAGCAAGTCCTACTTCAAGTACACACTCACCAAGCACCCCCAATATCCGGTCAGGCGAACCTCCCGAGCAAAGCGGCGAGATTTCGGTACAACGCTGCCGCTCTCTCATTTCATCAGACATGAGGAGTAGTAGCCGAGCAGATGGCGCTCCGGCTACTCTCCACCAAGACTACGAACCAGCTCATCAACATCTTCTCGTGATAGATGCTTTGCCTGCTCCAGGATTGTGTCAATCTCATGCGGGGGCACACCGAGTGATTCGAGTTTCTTCTTGAGATCCTCGATCTCAAAGGGACTGAGTCTGTCGGCTGGTAGTTCAGAGTCTTCTACCTCTTCGAGTCTTTCCTTCCGAAGTAGTTCCTCCGTTTCACGCCTGAGGCGCTCTGGAGTCTCCTCAAGAATGACGAGGTCTTCGTCAGGTGTGCGGCGAGTCACGGCCTCAGGAACCTCGCCCTCAAACTCGCCCAGCCTCCGCTTCGCCTGCTGCTGCACTTCTTCAATGACCTCCTCAACAGTCTTGTTCTCGCGTCGGGCTGCCCTGATGGCCTCCTGGTGGATGACCTCTTTCACGAAGTTGGCCTGTTCACTCAGACGCATCTTTGCAATGTCTGCCTTGAATTCGTCCAGCTCTTCGGGACTCAATCGGGTCAGAATCGATAGCTGCACTAAAAGCTCACCCATCTCAGGTATGTCAACCTCAACGGCCTCGGGAGGCATCTCATCGGGTTTGCGGGTGATACGACGGGACTCCTCGAGCTTTTCGTTGTACTGGGCATATGTGTCATTGAAGAGCTGTGCAACAATCTCCTTCCGGTCCTTCGCGTCATCCAACGGTTTAGGGATGTTTCCCTTACGCAACATCTTGATCTGACCGTTTAGCTTGCGGAGCTTCTTGGGCACGCTGAATACTCGGACCCATAGAACTCCAATGAGGAGAACAAGAATGGCCAATGGCATGCCCAGGTTGATGGCGCTTGACAGAGTCTGGTCCTCAGGACTCGGTCCCATTCTGACAATCAACGATACGGAGTAAGAATCGTAGTTTTCTTTGCTGAGAGTAACGTTGACATTGGCTACTTGCTGGTTGACATTGGGGAGAATACCTCGGCTTATCGCCATCCTGAATCTGTAGGTTCCGGGCTGACCTGTGACAGGACCCAAGTAGGTGATATTCACAAGGTCCGGATTATCAGAGCCAAGGGAGATGATTGCTTCATCGATGCTCTCAAGGTTGTGCCCTGGCCATGTGTCAGAATAAGTCACTGTGAATTCCATTGTGTCTCCATAGTACATCTGAATGGTCGTGGTCGGGAGGGAGGCCTGTGCGGTGGTTGGAACGCTTATGACAAAGATCGAGATAGAGATGCTCGCTTTGGTCCGGTTATCCTGACGCATATCAACGATGATCCTGTAGGCGTCATCGCGAATCTCATAGTCAGTTGTGGTGAAGGTGAAGCTGTAGTTCCCCCCGCCCAGATCTGTTAGATTCAGGTCGTCAAAAGGTTCAGTGAATTGAGCCCATCTCGTCGCATCAGCAATTCCACCTATGTATGGCGTCTCATACGGATAAGCTGTTACGTTGTAGTAGATGTATACAGTGAGTTCATCACCATAGGGAACTTGGAGGCGGGAGGAACTATCATCCACTCTATTCACATCAGATGCATAGGGAACGAGCTCGGTCGGGATCTCATTCACGCGGAGATATGTTGTCCTCTGCTGACTGTCGAAGTTCTGTTTCCCGAAGGCGACTACTATTGGGTATCTAGTGGGACTGGGAAGCACTTCGTGAGTATCGATAAAGACTCCATATACACCCTCTCCCACATAGACGGCATCATACTGAATATCTGCCCAAGTATACGTGACAGAGCCGCCCTCAACAGGGAGATTCCGATCTGTATCGAGATAGCTGAAGTAGTACCATGAGCTGTTCCCCCAATAGACCGGCTCAATATCGGGCACTTCGATTGCTGTGCGTATGTTCCGAATCGTTATGGTAGTGGCCGTGCTATTGTCGGTGTAAGCGGGACTCAGCACGTCAGCAGATACCCTTAGTGTGTATGTGTTTGCATCGAAGTCTGATGTATTGAGGTAGAGATAGTACATTCCTTCTACAGTGGCACTGCCGTTCTGCATGAAGCCACCTTTCGATGCTCCTTCCGCTATGAGGCTCCATGACACAATGGCATCAGATCTGTTTGCATCTGCTCCTGTGAGATAGGGAGCAAACACATAGACCTCGATATAGGGTATCTCGCTCCAGAAGAAAGAAGCGATAGTAGCGCTGTAGTTTGCCTGACTGTTTGGTGAGAACTGCACAACCGTCATCGTCTGTCTGACGGACACTGTGAGTGTGGTGGGAGCCACCAGATAATTCTGCTTCAGCCCAGTGATTGAAATCGTGTATGACTTCACCTCGGTGGCGTCAGTGTTCAAGTATGTTTCGTATCTACCGGGGCCCGCAGAAAGCAGCTGAGTTGTGTTGAAGTCCCAAGAAACAGTCACTTCAGCGCCATCGACAAAAGCACCATTTACGGTCTCATTGAGCCAGACATCGACGTGTACGCTTTCACCCCTGGTCAAAGAGAAGACGAACTGGCCATCTACAGGGACAATCTCCACAGGAAGTGGCAAGATGCTCAAAGTGATCTGCACAGATACCGTCACGTAGTTTGGTTTTTGTGCCGTGACTCTAACCACTACTGTCGTCGCGCTGAGCAATGACGTATCAAGCGTGTAGGAGTAGTTACCCGGTGAAATCTCGGTCATGGAACCAAGGACCGAAGAGGTCGCTCTCCAGTCCACATCAGCGTCTGATATTGGAGTGTCATGAACCGTATCGTTCAGGTACACTGAGAAGGTCTGCGAGTCCATGAAGTATAACTCGTAGAAATCGGAAGACGATAGCAGATCGGTCGTAACAGCAAGCAGGTCCAGATCGAATGAAACTGTCTGGATTGTGTAGTTCTGCAGCGATGTTTCCACAGTCAGACGCCTGAGGCCATAGTTGAGTTCTGATGTGCCCAGCGAGATGTTGTAGCGCCCATCACCGAGGTCATCCCAGCTCCTTGTTGAGTCTGGCCATGTAAGGCTAAGGACAGCATCTGATAGGAGGGCGCCATTGGCATCAGCATCAGTGAGGTTCAGAATGACGTAGGTTGGATCTCCGGCGTAGATTGCATCTGGCAAGTGCTCGATGGATACAACGCCAACTCGCAAGCGTATCTGGAAGGTCACCTGCACCTCCAGAGGCAAATATGGGTAGTAATCTATCCGTATCACGAGTGCCTTCGTTCCCGCACCTCCTGCATCATCAGTATCAACAGTTACGTTATACTGGCCACTCCCCAAGGGAGCGTAGCTCCAGTCAGCTGGCTCCAAGCCGCTGCCCTTGTACCTTACTGAAATGGCTGCTCCTGCACTGTCTACAGGCAAGCCATGGTCAACATCGTTGAGAGTGACAATGACTGACACCTCATCATTGAGAGGGACTGTTCCGGGTGAGGGTGCATCATTACTCAGCGACGTCTGTATGAGTCGTGTGGAACCACGAACCTCAAATGTCGTCGCATTTCGGTAGTAGGGCTGTTGTGCCGGATCCCAGTGAATGTCCAAGTAGAAGGTGAAGGCACTGATACCACCCAGAGCATCTGTATCTAGCGAGATGAGGTATTGACCTGCTTCCGCTCCAGTGCCCGCGGTGACCCAGTAGTCGGTGTTTTCTTCCAACCCCGGCACCTCCACACAACTGAAGAGTACTATCGCACCCTCGATTCCATTGCCAGTGTCTTGGTCGCTGTAAGTGAATGAGATGTTCATCAAGTCACCCAGCGGCGTATCCAATACTTGACCAACCGACACCAAGACCGTCCGTTTTACGGTTGTGACTTTGATTGATGTCTGATCATCCTCGTAGTATGGTACCACTCCATCGTCCCAGTCAACAACTACCGTCAGGTTTCTGTTTGTTACAAGTGCTGGGTCAATTACTGTGGAGCTCACCTGAATCTCATAGAAACTCCCCACGATGCTGAACACGTATTCACCTGGTACCAGAGCGGTCAAATCGTTGTACACGATTATTTGGTCAATGGTGATCCCGGTGATTGGGTTCCCAGTACCGATATCAGTGAAGCTGAACGTGAAGGTGACGTTCTCCAGATATGGCGTCTGTCCGGGCGGACTGATTACTTCTACATTGGTCTGACGTCTAATCGTACGAAGGCTCACATTGAGCGTTGCGTTGTCATGATGAGGCGATGTGTTCGACCAGTTTGCTCTTACCTGTACTTCAGTTATCCCGAGCCCATCCAATGCGGTGGTGTTAACAGAAACACTCCAAAGGCCAGCTGATACTTCGACAGCTGAGTAGTCGATACCTGCCTGAAGCTCAGTCACGCCCCTGTAGATTGACAGTGTGGCACCCGATATTCCTCCTGTACCATCAACGTCCCTATAGAAGACTGCGAAGTCGACATAGTCCAGATAAGCAGTTGGCAGGGGTGCATCGTCCAGCTCAAGTGACGATTTCCTGGTTCTCATCTCAAACGAAACGTATGTGTCATCCCAGCGGTAGTAAGGAGACTGATAGTCATAGCTCATATTGAATCGGAGGACAAAAGGCACACCTACTTCAAGGTCAGGATGATTGTAGGTATCAAGCACAAGAAGGTAGTAGCCAAAGGCAGGTTTCCAATCTATTGTATAGGTCCAGCTTGAACCATTCATTATTATGAAAGTAACGTCCGAATTGTTGGCTATGTTGTCCAGAGTAAGAAGGTCTTGGAAGTTGAGAATGACTTCAATTGATGAGTTGTACGGACTCTTGCCAACAGGTTCAGCTGATAATAGTGTTACCCGATATCTAACAGAGAATTGCCGCGTGGTGTTCACATCAAGGATGTAGAACTCATCAGTGTGGAGCCCTACAGTGACATCATATGCTCCCGGTTCGGCGTAGTATGTTGTGGTGAATTCCACGCTGTAAGCGCCCTCCCCTAGATTGTCCACATGGTAGAAGGTGGCTGGAATCTCGGTCAGACCATCATATAGTGTAATGATCCCTGTTGCAATGCCAAACGCCGACATACCAGTCACGTCCGTCCAGTCAACTGAGAAGGTGACATTGTCGAGATAGGGCGTTGGTGCAGGGGATTGGTAATCTACCACGGTCTGGCGAGCCGTGACACTGACAAGGATTGTTCGTCCAGTCCGATTTGCATAGAAGGGTTCACCGGTCCAAGTAACATTCAAGATGAACGACTTCTGGCCCAGTGGTTCATCGCCAACGGGTGACTGGCTGGTGTCGAATGATACCGTGAACTCCTTGGTTTCTGAGTCATACGTGATAGAATAATCCGCGAGACTCAGGGATATCGAGAGACTGAGATTATCAGAAATCGGTACGGATTCCCCACCAGTCACATCGTCAAATGTGAATGAGAAGGTCGCGTTCTCACCATGAGCTGTCGGGGTCGGCGGAACTACGGATACCAGGGTGTCCCGTGGGAGGATTCTGACTGAGATAGTATCGGTCCTGTTGGTGTAGAATGGCTCTGCTCCTTTGGACCAGTTGATGTAGACAGTCATATAGAAGCGTCCTGTACGACCAAAAGTCGTCGTGCTGAACTGGATGGCATATTCACCAGGTGTCTTGTTTGCATCAGTGACCTCCCAGATGTCAATCTTGTTCAAGTCAATTGATTCATCATCGAAGGAAACGTAGATGTACACATTTCCAGATGCGTTGCTGATTCCCTGTCCGCTATAGAGCTCAGAGTAGAGGAACGTGTAACTCATGTTGTTCAAGTAGGGAGTGGGTTCAGATGAGAACAGTAGAGTGTACTGCGAGTCCTCACCAATGATCTTTGCCCCCACTGTGATTGTCTTGTTCTCGTACTTGTAGACATCTCCAGTCCAGTTGAAGTATATCAAGAAGTTCTGGGTGCTAAGATCCCCAAATTGAGTAGCTGGTATCTGCACGGTGTAGTACCCGAAGCCCTCGTTTACGAGAGTGGAGGATACCTCGACTCCGGAACCGCTTCCGTTGACTGCTCGATGAGCCACGAACGAAGAGTCGATTCCGATATTGTTGTCTATATCACCGTAGAACAAGGAGATGTTGATGATTCCATTATAGCTTGTCGGTTCCACCGCACTGACAAGTCGAAAGTCCGTTCGGTGGGTACGGATTGTCACCGTTATCGTGAAAATACCAAATTGATAGTTCGTACCCTTTGAGAAATTGAACTCAACTATCCTGTTCTGCTCCAGAGGGTCAGTGTCCTCAGTCCTGAAGGTTAGCTGATATCGCTCTTCGGCTGGCAGGTAGACCACATCGACTGTGCCACTCCAGTTGTGATTCAGGATTGCATCTACCACGGGTACATCGTGGTCGGTGTCCCAGTAGTCCACGTAGAACACTGGGTCGTTACCGACAGGAATATCCAGTGCCCCCACGGAGGGAATTGCATACGTGTAAACAATCCGGATTGTCAGGATGAATGATAGTGTCTTGTCCTCATACTGTTGTGCACTGATTGTTATGTTGAACTGATGGTCACCACGATCAAGCCCTGTCACATCTAGCGTTACTTCATAAACGCCGTTGCCGATATGCCCCTCATCGTAGATGGCAATACCCTCAGCAGTAAGCGTCCCAGTAGTTATGCCAAGGTCGCGGTCAACATCAGTGTAATTCAGACTAATCGTGATGTCAGTCGCATATGGCGTAATCACCCTCGGGTAGTTCGGAGATGATAGATAACTTCTAGCATCCCTGTAGCTGAACTCGATTGTTATGTAGTCGCTCCCGTAGATAAGACCAGAACGTCGGATTGTGATAGTGATTCGGTACGACTCGTCTGTGAGTTCGGAGTTGCTTATAGTTAGATTATATCGTCCGTTTCCGAGATCTGAGAGAGTGAAGGAGAAGGTGTAGGTGGAGTTTTGTACTAGCAGGTCGGAAAGGCCGAGTCCCGGCACGGGATCTCCATCATATTGATTGCCAATCTCTGAAACGTTCACCCTCAGGATAATGTTGAAGTCATCGCCGAAGGGGATAATCATGTCAGTAGGTTCGTGGACGACACGGATTCCAAGTCTCCGTATTGTGACGCTGAAATCATGTATTGCATTATCGTAGTAGAGGCCATCTCCCAGAGTTGTCACTGTCAGGGTGACCGAGTGCTCACCTACACTCCATGTGCCGGTTGAGAGGGTTGGTGTATAATCGTTGAAGGCTTCAGTTCCATATGTACCCGCGTCAAAGGAGATTCCATCTGCTGACACGTTGTATATTGGTACCTCTACGTTCCAATCCGTATCCCAGAACACAACAGTGATCGGGGTGCTATTACCATAAGGAACGGTGAGACTGCCTTTAACGGACACTGCAGTATGATGAGATCTTACTGTGATGTTGACCTGTGTCGTTGCATGCATGTAGTTCACACTGGAGGAGTAGAGAATGAGGTCCAACCTGTAGGTGCCAATGCTCCAGTCGTCTGTCACCAAATCGAAAGTACGAGCATAGAAGGCCTGTGTGTCAACGGTGATATTCTCCAGACTTCCTGAAATCAATGAATTGCCATCGTCACGGTCGTACCAACTAACTGAGAAGGAGGAGTTCTCGCCCCAAGGAATGTTTGTTTCTGCATTTACAACGACGGACGTTTCATGTGCTAGGATTGTGAAATTGACAAGCATGCTCGTAGTGTAGTACTTGTCATTGTTGGGATAGACTGCTAGACTGCGTTGGTATTCTCCAACAGCCCATGCACTTGTATCGTACTCAAACTGCAGCTGGTAGAAACTCTGAGAACCCACAGTCACATTATCGAGTGAGTCTGTGATCTGCGCATCCCCCACATCTCGATCATGCCAAGAAACAACGAAAGAGGACTGATACCCCCACGGCAATCGTGAATCATAGTTCACAACAACATAGGTGAAATGAGCCCGGACTGTGATGTTCACCAGGGTGTGTGCAGATTCATAGTCTACACTTGAGGGGGTCAGGTTGACATCGCGCTGATAAGTGCCAACGGCCAGAGCACTGGTGTCATACTCGAAACTGAAGGTGTAGAACGTGTCTGAACCCACCACGATACTGCCAAGGTCGGTTGTGATCTGGGAACCACCTGTGTCTGCATCAAACCATCTCACCACGAAACTGGAGGTCTCACCCCACGGTACTGTTTCGTCGTAGTTCACCTCGATGAAGGTGTAGTGCGCTCGGACGGTGATGTTCACCAGGGTGTGTGCAGCTTCGTAGTCTGCACTTGACGGGGTCAGGTCGACATCGTGCTGATAAGTGCCAACGGCCAGAGCACTGGTGTCATACTCGAAACTGAAGGTGTA
>CAZLEV010000001.1:6468-29467 GCA_964558645.1 uncultured archaeon | reverse complement strand
AGGTCTCACCCCACGGTACTGTTTCGTCGTAGTTCACCTCGATGAAGGTGTAGTGTGCTCGAATGGTGATATCAAACGCGCTAGATGCAGCATCGTAGAACTTGTTGGTCTCGACCGCAGTCACCGTGAGAGTTGTGGTAACGATAGAAACATCCCAAGTGTCAGTCACGATAGTGGGAGTATACGTGCCGAAGGTCTGTGTACCATGACCAGTCGGCGCAAACTCGATCTGTGATACATTTGCTATCGGAACAGCCACATTGTCATCGACATCCCAGAAGACGACCTCAACAGGACTGTTGAAACCCCAAGGTGTGACCGACGATTCCTCAACTCGTACAGTAGTATGATGCGCACGGATTGTGATATCGAAGCTGGAGGATGCAGCATCGTAGTATTTGTTGCTGCCGGCACAGCTCACAGAGATTGAAGTTGGCACTGTCCCGACATCCCAATCCGAAGTCAATAGGGTAGGTGAGTAGGAGCCGTAGCTCTGCGAACCGTAACCGGAGGGGTTGAAAGTGATACTGGTCACATTGACTATTGGAACCGGAGCATCTGAATCGATATCCCAGAAAACCACAGTTATTGGAGAATCATGCCCCCACGGAGTCACAGGACCCGATTCGACCGATACACTGGTTTGGTGAGCTCTGATGATGAGAGTAAACGAAGAAGAGGCAGAGTCATAGTACCTGTTTGTTTCCACGCAACTCACTGTGAGTGACACCGTATAGGTGTTGACGTCCCATTCGGCCGTGTTCAGGGTTACTGAGTAAGTGGTGAACTGCTGGATAGCATACGTAACGGGATCGAACGAGATACCATTTGTGGTTACATTCGTGATTGGTACCTGAACATTGTCGTCAGAATCCCAGAATACTACCTCCACCGGACTATTGAATCCCCAGGGAGTCACGGGACCAGACTCAACAGAAACTGTAGTATGGTGAGCACGTACTTCGAGAGTCACGGAAGTCCACGAACTCCGATAGCTGGCATTGCCTGATGCAAGGGATACGTTTAGCTCATAGAAACCGACTGTCAGAGGACTGGAGTCGTACGTGAATGTGAGAGAGGAGCCATATGATGTTCCATTTACAGAGATATCGGTAATGGTGATAGTTCCGCCTATGTCAGTACTTCCATCTGTTGCGTCATACCATGAAACGTCAAAGGCAGAATCGTGACCCCACGCAACCGGGTTGTCAATGTTGACAACAATGTAGGTTTCGCGTGGAGTGATGGCGAGCTTCAGTCGAAGGGTACTGTCTTCGTAGTTTGCCTTCGACATGGTGATATCAATGCTATACTCGCCAACCGCCGTTGTTCCGACAGTGATGTCAACTCCATAATCGCCACCCGACAGATCCGTCAGGATTACCGTAATGCCTGCAGGTTTTGTTATATCCCATGAGGCACCCGCTATTCCGACCAGAGAGTGGTCAACATCATTGTACGTGATTGTTACTGACGTGTCGACATTGTAGGGGGTGGATACTGAATTGCCGCCGATGGCATACGTTGCAGTGTAGATGTTCCTCAGCGTGAAAGTGATATTCGCATTGCTCGCAAGCAGGTAGGTCTCCGACGGTGTAGCAATAATCTGGTGAAGATACTCGCCGACGTTCAGCCCCTCTGACTCAAGTGTAACAGAGTACGACCCGTTATTGTGGTCTGTTGGGCTCCCCACTATCGTGCCGTTCGAGGTGATTGCGGCCCCAGTGACCGGACTAGCAGTGAATGTGTCATAGACATAGATCATCACCGTGAAATCATCTCCATAGGGCGTTGAGGGAGGAGTCTGATAGGTCACATCTGTATCGTGGGATAGGTCTAGGTCGAAGTAGATGGTATCGTTGTTGTAGAATGGATGGTAGGAGTCGATGTTGATACGCCAACGGCCCATGTCACCCAGATCTGTGGTATTGAGTGCCTTCCCGTACCGCCCGTCCCCGTAGTCCTCGAGATTCACTTCAGTAGGTGAGCCCGAAACGGTCCAATTCATGGTCACTGTGGCACCTGAAACATTGTCCGAATTAGCATCATCAGTGAGTACAACTTCAACGTACAGAAGGTCACCGACGGTCCGCACAGAGAGGGCATCACCTGTTGCGTCACCGGGTGCAATCAAAGTCAGCGTTGTGTTATGTTTCACAGTGAAATTGCGTTCCATAATGCCGGTTGCGTTGCTGACTGCCGTTCCTGTGTCGTTATAGTAGGCGCTTGCGGTCCATATCCCGGCTGCGGCTGTTGCATCGATGGTCTTCGTGAATGTGTGTTCAGGAGAAACCCTTGTAGTTTCGGAGCCTCGCGATACGTACCCATTGACGGAGTCCTGGTTCTTGTATTGCGTCGAAATCCAGCCTGTTGTTCGAGAAGCAGTCGAAACCGTGACTTCGTCAAGCCGTCCATCTAGATATGCAAGCGAGTCGGCTGGTGGTTCATAGTACCCTCCGCCCATGCGCCATTCTGCATTCCAGGCGATATTTCCAGAAGTAGCCGAACCCGAGTCCGAAGCATTGGTCTTGTCAACACCATTGATGAATATCTTGTTGTTTGCCATATTGTCGCTGTCGAGATAGACAGAGAAATGATACCATCCAATTGCCCATGAGGTGTCAGTAGTCCACTTGTAGCGTGGGGAGTTCGCCTGACTCTCAACTTTCCACACAAGACTCCCTGCCGGAGCGCCTCCACCACCGTAGTCGCTACCAGCCAGAAGAATCACCATGTCACGGTCCTCATCTAGGTACTTCGATATCAAGACTTGAGTTGATGAAGAATTGCCAAATGCAGAGTCAAGATAGAACCATCCAGATATTGTGACGTCACCTTCGGGGTCTAGTTCTCTGCTGGCAGGTATCGAGATGTAAGCCCCAGTTCCGTTAAACTCCTGAGCGGCGTTCACCTTCGGAAATGTTTGAGTGTTGCCATTTCGTAGCCCATCGTAGCCACCGGATGTTGAATCTCGGTGGGTTGTTGTTTCCGTTGCTTCATCCAGGTGCCACACGGCCTCATAGCCATTGGACCATACACCAGTCCTGTTCTCACAAGACCCTACATACGGGTTTCCATAGTACATGTAGAGCGTAGTGTCAACACTGCTTGAGAGGTCTGCCTTAATCCATGCGATGAATCTTCCCGAAGACCATGTGAATCTGACTATCTCATGCGCAAGCACTTTTCCATTCTGAACAAACACAATATCAGACCCGTCTTCCTGGACCTTCTTGAGGTCTGTATCAGTAAAGTCAACTGCAAAGGGGAAATCTGTGACATCCGAGTCAACATTTGAAGCAGAAACGGTTACCGTTTTCCTGTATTGGAAAGAAGGTATATGCCATGGCGTACTAGGAGCGCCTGTAGTGTTATAGTCAGTGTGCCAGACTGTTCCGCTCGGATCTGTGAGGGCAAGACCAACTCTCGCGCCCTCTATCCAAGGTGTTGTCGCTCTGAGCTTCATGACATCATCAACGTTGAAAATCGCAGCGTCCGACAACGGTTCGCCGCTTATTCCCAGCTGGAGGTCCTCCAGATAGTTTGCGCTAATGAACTTGAGAGTCCACACACCGAATATGTCAACAGCAGAGTTGTAGATGATGATTGTCCCTCCATCATAGGCCCAGTCTGTCCCATAGGTCTTCAGCTGATTCAACGGGTCCAGAATCGTAGTTGGCCGCCACTCCGTCATGGGATAATCTACATAGACATTGATCTCAGCCGTCGTGTTCGGAGGCGACACCAAGACTTTTGCCGTCCAATTGACAAAATCGCTGCCGTTCGCCACGAAGTAGCTTGTGCCCTCCGCTAGGTTCTCATCAAGGGTTTCACCACTCCCTTCAATCTGCATATCCGCTCCGACAACCATGTCAACAGGCTCGTCAGAGGTCGTCGTGAAGGTAAGCGAGGGCGAAGTCTCCTCTGAGTAGGTGTCACTCTGCACTTCCTCTGTTCCCAGGCTATAGAAACTTGATGGGTCCAACTGGTTGTTGTACTCGGTAAGGATCCAGTTCTCTGAACGCACGGAAGTTGTGAGGCGTATTTCATCTATCACTCCGTCAAAGTACCTGGAGTTCGTGAGATCGTTGTTCCCGATCGCGAATATCTCAACCGAATCATATATTGTGTCTCCGCCATGACTCGCATCGAGGATTGGATTACCATCCAGGTAGGCCAACATCCTACCATCTGCAGCACTCCAGCTCCAGACGATATAGTGCCACTGACCAAGTGTCAAACTGCCATTGGAGGCATAATCGGCACCAGAACCAGTTGCACCATCTGTTCTGAGTCTGAATGTGGGATTTGTGTTACTGATTCTCATAGTCATGATGTGCTCAGCTGGCGTTGTAGTGCTTGACTTTGAAAAGATCCGACAGTCCTTGCTCTCGTCTTGTTTTACCCAGGCACTCATGGTAAACCCGGTCCAAACATCGGTGTATATCTGGCCTATGCTGATTACATCCAGATCTTCATCATCAAAATTGATAGCTCCATCAATCTGGCCGGTCACAGCGTCTTCCGACCCCTGAATACCATAAGATGTTCCCAGATAATTGTTAGAGGTGCTGTCGTAAAGCGTGTAACTCGGGTCTTCGTTCATATGATGAACTGTTGCATAGTAATCCCATACATGACTGGAACTAGTCGACGGCGCATCAGGATTTCCGTACATCATCGTTATTGTTGTGTTCGTAGTGCTAGACAGAAACGGCACCTTGACCCAAGCCACTAGATGAGCGTGGGTGGAGTTATGGGTCTGATTGAAGAACTCTATCTCGAAGTCTACACCAGTATCACCTATCTTGAAGGCTATATCGTCTCCGTCAGCCTGAACATCAGTGCGAAGATCTGTGTCGTACAACTCTATCAGAACTGGAAAATCGTTGAGGTCTCCTTCAACCTTTGTGTGGTTGATTACGATGTCCTTCTCATTGGCGAACATGTAGACGGTGTCTTCAGCAAGAGGTATCTTATATTCTACAAACAGCCGCGGCAACTCGTCAGCACTGAAACGTGTGCCGTAAGCACCCTTTATGCCCACTCTGTCAGTATAGCTAGCAGAATGCATGTGATCCAACATCACAACGATATGACTCGCCTGAGCCCAATTCGCGTCTGAGATCACTCCCTGCAACAACGGAGCTATATCAGGCGATCTATGGCGAATCCTGACGGGCGATAACCAGCCAGCTCCAATATTCCAGTCGATGCTCGTGTCAATCCACTCGTACCGGTCTTGCAGAGGGAATCCGCCTGAAGTGAAAGCCGATACAGCACCCCCACCACTGTCAAATCCAGACACATATACCCGCATGTCAACATCAGCATTCGTGGCTCCTGACAACGGTTCGACTTCTAGATATGCGTGGGTGATGACCGCCCCTTGGGGTATGTCTAGCAAGAATTGGATTCCTGTCTGAGATGATGCGGCACTGCTCCATCCAGATCCGTATACCCCCACTGTAGGATCGGCTTCACCAGAAACGTAAGGATTACCACTCAAGTCTAGTCCTGAGGATGAACTCCAACAGTCACGGTCGTTCGCGTCAGGTTCATACGGATAGACTGAGCTTGGGCTCCACCCTACGACCTGAGTACCGTTTGCCTTCAGACCTATCTGCTCAGGGAACGGCCTCACACCAGCAGTCACCACAATATCGTCGATGTAAACGTATGCTTCCCGGGCATTGCTCTGTGTTCCACTCAGGGCGGTTGCCAATCCTATCTCCAGCAAGAGCGAATCCGGAAGACTAATCCCGTTTATCGTATCGGTAGGAACAGTCACCGATGCTTGAAGCCAAGACCCGACGGTATCTCCACTCTCAAAGACATGGAATTCTTGTGAATAGCCTGCAAATCTGACGAAGAGGAACACTTGATCATACAAATCTGAACTGGACAATACGTTGTAGTAAAAACTGACCTCAGCCGACGACAAATCTCGATATGGAAAGTGGACCTTCTGAGAAATATAAATCTCATCTGTTGAAGAAAGCGATTGCCCACCTGCCCAAAAGGCCTCAAACTGCCAACCCATTGTGCCGGAAAGTCCTGCTCCAGATACATCGGAGAACTTGAATATGCCCTGATTTGGATGGGTAGAAACAGAATCACCCACTTTGGTCAGCTGCCATTGGTCTGGTACTGCTACATCGCCGCTAGCTGCGGAAGTTCCGGTGAGAAACTTCTCGTTGTGATATTCATCCAGATTGCCGTTTCGGACAAGGTCATTCATGGTCACCGTCATGGTGTCAACACTGGCCTGGAGGTCGGAGCCAGTCCATCCTTCAGATATCTGGATGCTTGTTTCACCAGAAGTCGTGGAATCGATCTGCATGGTGTTATCATACTTGTTTGTCGCCGTGCCTGTCATGCTCACGGGAAGTGCAGAGCCAGTCCCAGAGCTGGAATCGTCGGCGGTGACGAAACCGTTGTTGGTTCCATCTTTGCTGTTGTCATTTTGGGAATGGAAAGCACCGGGACCAATTTGTCCAGTATTCAGCGCGGGTATGACAAATATCATGATGACTAGAGTAACTGCTAGCAGTGAACGCCTCATTCTTTTGACCTCCATGTGACGTCGCAACCATTGTCGAGTGAGTCTGGTGAGCCATCTCTCCGAATAGACTCAGGTCTATGGTCAGAGTCCGACTTGCCTGTCGCACACATAAGAATATGATTCGAGTGAACCCCATTCGATATATGTGGGTTTACTTCGATTTTTCGACTTATAGTGCTTGCTGCACCTGTGTCAGATGGTGCTGCGATCCGACTCGATAATCGGAAGAGCTCCACGTACGACTCGTTTCTCACCTTGAGCGAACCAAGCTGCCATTGCAGCATTTGCTCATATAACTAATCTGTGCGGATGGGTATGAAACGAACGTCTAGAGAGTGTGGTGCGTATTAGTTCCCGCAGTTCTTACGCCTTTGACTTGATGAAGTCCCCGTAGCTCATGAAGCGATATCCAAGGCGATCCTTCAAGTCTGCAAGAATCTCAAGGGGCTGTCTACGATGCTGATCATGTGGATGCAGCGCCACCTGAAGAGGTCCGCTTATCTCCATCTCAACCATTGCATCGGCGACTTGGAGATCACCCTTGCCTTCACTGATGAGTGATGTCGTTGGGCCAAAGACCGCTGAGGTCTGTAGATTGTAGAGATGGTCACCGAGCACGCAGTAACTCAGACCCAGTTCAGAGCAGATGTCCGCAATCTTCTTGGGGCCAGACCACGACGGCGGGATGAATCCTGCGGGTCTCTTACCGAACGTACGATGTACAAGCGAAACCCCCGAGAGGATTCGAGATCGAACCCTTTCCGTCGCAAGCCCTCGGAACTCATCTGCATCTCCTGACTTGGACTGGTGATAGTATCCGTGAAGGGACACCTCAAGACCCAAGGATTTCAAGAACTCAACGAACATCTTCCCTCTGTCAATCCGCTTTGCAAGCTTCATCCCATGAAAGGGGGTTACAAGGAGGGAAAAGCTGTCAATCCCGAGTTCCCGAATTCTGTCATAGAGGGCTATGAAATCGTCCTCATAGGCCAGACAGACATCATGTACAGAGAGTAGTGCAATTCCATCATCAACTGGGTGAATGGTCTTACTCATGTCTGTGCCCTCTAGGCAGGTGTCGCCGCATCAATGAGAGCAACACATCAGTATTATCTGTTGCCTATGAACTATACATCGCCCGCTTCCACTGCTTGTAAGCCAGTTCAATGTCTCTGTCTGTGATTGTCTTTCTACCTGCATTCTCGGTCAGTTCGGTGGCACTCTTGGCAAGAAGCTCTCCTATCTCTTCTAAGATCTGTGCTAGTTGTTCTGCACCCTTGTCACTGACTCGTTCCCCGCCAGCCTTTCGAATTAGCCTGTCAACGGGGGCAACAGGAAGGATTCGGTCTTTCCGTGATCTTGGCAACTGTTCTCAGACTCCTTATTGGAATATAATAGCCGTAATCGGCTATAAACAGTCGTGATAGGCTCTATGTGGTATTTAAACGCTTAGTACCGTCACTAGAAGGCGATTTGAGGCCATATATCGCTCAGAATTGATGTATCCAGAACGCGCCATTTGACGACACGGTAAATCCTAGATTCTCTCTCGCAGGATAATGATATGTGCCTGTGCCACTTCATCTTCAAGCAGGGAGAGGTCGATGTTCTCCTCTGCCTCTTTGACCCGTATGGGGTCCGCCTCGACAGATGGATAGCGTGGGGGAAGACTACAGCAGGAGGTGGCCTCTCTGGCAAAACGGTAGGTACCGATCTTCCTTGCAAGGTGCTCCACATCCACTTTGTCATCACCGACAAGTGGGCGCAAAACGGGATAATCACAGACAGCATCAGAGATCACTCGTAGATTACGGCTTGTCTGTGATGCTTGTTCTCCGATAATCTCCCCAGTCACGATGGCATCAGCATTCTCAGCTATAGCGATCTCTCGTGCGAGACGCAGCATATTCCGTTTACAGAACAGGCAGGTCATCTTTTCAGGAGTGTTCTCAAGGATATCGGTCAGATCACGCCCGTGAGGAATCACGTACATCTTCACGTCGTAGTTGTAGATGTATTGCGCGAGAACCTCGGCCTGCCTGACGGCAATATCGTTACATTCACCCTCCATGTGTGGTGAGTTGTCGAAGTTGACGAAGATAGGGATGCAGCCGCGTTTCATGATTTTGTACGCAGCAACAGGCGAGTCGAGACCACTTGAGATGGTGCAGACAACCTTCCCCTGAGAGCCCGTCGGCATTCCACCCACTCCCTCCACCGTGTCGACAAATAGGTAGGCGTTTTCTTTGCGTACCTCAACCGACAGAATCTGTTCTGGCGTATCAAGATCAACAGTCAGTTCAAAGTCTGATAAGGATGTTATCACATCGGACCCCAGCCGTTCCTTAATATCTTGGCTGGAGTAGCCCTGATCGCCAAATCGCCTAGCGCGGATAGCGAAGGTCTTCCTCGGTCTGAAGTGCTCTCGGGCCAACTCAACTCCTACAGCGGTTATTTCGTTCAGTGAAGAAGATACTTTGAAGGCGGGAGAGGTGGAAACAACACCGAATATCTGAGAGGCAACTGCAGCTGCGTCATCAGCATGAGAGGTTTCCACGAACACTCTTCCAAATTCTCGACGCACTTCATGGAATGGCACCTCATGCTCTTTGAGTGAAGTTCGAATATGCTTCATGAGAAGACCCACCATCCTCTTCCTTGTCTGGTGAGACTTGATGCCTATCTCTCCAAAACGTACGATCACAGTAGAGTATTGAGTATTCATCCTTGGACCTCACATCCCGTCAGAGACCATCGAACCAATAAAAGAAGCTCCAAATGACCTGAATCGGATGGTGTGGTTCTGTTCATATCCGGAATGGCAGGTATCGTGCTGAATAACTCCTCGACGATACCAAGCCTTCATATCATGGTTTAGGAATCCCTGAGCACAGAGATGAATGTCATTGGGGTCGATGTGGGCGGCACCTTCACAGATGTGATTCTATATCTTTCTGAAACCTATGAAACTCAAGTGCACAAAGTTCCCTCAACACCCGAGGCGCAAGAGAAGGCCGTGATCAGGGGCATAAAGGAGGTTCTTGAGAAGGGTAACTTAGAGGGGCAAGGTATTGATCTAATCGTCCATGGAACTACAGTGGCCACAAATGCTATGCTGGAGCGGAAAGGAGCAGAAGTCTGGCTCGTCACCACTCATGGCCTCGAAGACGTTATCGAAATCGGTCGCCAGAATCGTCAGGACATCTATGACATGAGCGCTCAGAGGACGGATCCTCTTGTGCCAAGAAACAGGCGAATAGGCGTTCATGAACGTATAAGCTCTGAAGGAGAAATAGTAACTCCACTGGACGACGTGGATGTTGAAACTCTTGTGAACTCGTTCCAAGGCAAGCATCCGCAAGCCATAGCAATCAGCCTACTGTACTCCTTCAAGTATCCTGAGCATGAAATCAGAATCCTGAACACTCTCCGAGAAACATACGAATCTTACACAGTCGCTTCGTGTCAGGTACTGCCAGAATTCAGGGAGTTTGAGAGAACATCCACCACTGTCTTAGAGGCGTATCTTGGCCCCCTTGTATTGGGCTATCTGAACAGGCTTGAGGATGCAATCAGCAAGATTTGTCCTCAAGCACGTTTCACAATCATGCAATCGAATGGAGGGACACTGCTCTCATCTGAGGCCGACGGAAGAGCGGTCGGGCTGGCGATATCAGGTCTAGCCGGCGGTGTGATTGGCGGATGGGATATCGGCAAGTCGGCAGCACTGGACAGAGTCTTGACATTGGATATGGGAGGAACCAGTTGCGATATCAGTGCCGTCGATGGGTCAATAGCCGTCAGAGCAGACAATGAGGTGGGAGGTCTGCCTCTGAGGACACCCTCAGTAGATGTCAAGACCATCGGAGCCGGTGGCGGAAGCATAGCGTGGGTCGATGAGGTGGGAATACTCCATGTTGGTCCCCAGAGTGCTGGGGCCTACCCAGGTCCTGCTTCCTACGGCAATGGAGGGGTCGACGCGACAGTGACGGATGCAAATCTTATTCTTGGTCGTCTCAACCCCTATTACTTCCTTGGAGGCAGCCTATCTCTGGATTACGACTTGGCTGAAGCTGCTACTTCACGGCTGGCCAAGCGTCTTGACATGTCCGTTGAGAGTGTGGCTCGAGGCATCATTCGGGTCTCCACAGCCAACATGGTGCAGGCAATTCGAGAGGTCACGGTGGAGAGAGGGCACGACCCCAGGCGGTTTATCTTAGTTCCATTCGGCGGGGCTGGACCCACTCAGGCTGTGGATATTGCTGAGAACATGGGAATTGACAGAATACTCATTCCCCCAAATCCGGGCATCACTTCGGCTTATGGTCTGATCTGTGCAGACCTGAGGGTGGATGTTATGAGAAGCGTGCTCGTGTCCGAAGAGGGAGGAGATCTTGACCTTGTTTCACGGACACTGAAGGGGCTAACAGCGGATGCTAAACTGCAACTTGTTGAACAGGGTGCGGAGCCCGACGAAATAAATTACGACTGGGAGCTCGATATGCGCTATCAGGGGCAAAGCCACGAACTGAAAATACAGATTCCTTACGACACCGAAGCAATCATTCAGAAGTCGGCTCGCATTTTTCGTGATCGGCACCAGGATGTCTTTGGCTATATCCTTCCAGATACCCCTATCGAATGGGCAACAACAAGGGTGGTAGGGAGGGTGCCGAGTATAGAATCAATTGCACACAGACATGAGCGGCAGTCCACAGGCATTCCAACAATGAAGAGAGAAGTGATACTCGGCGACGGAGAGTGTGTGTCTGTGGAAGTCTTCAGGCGGGAGGAGCTCTCTCCAAATCAGGGAGTCAGAGGACCATCAGTGATTGAACAGATAGACACCACCATCTACGTAGGACCCGGCTGGAACGGCATACAGAGGAAGAACGGGAACTTGACATTGAGGAGGGAGAAGCAGTGATTGAAGACCCGGTCCTCTTCGAGGTAATCAGTGGTTCTCTCATATCCTGTGCCCGAGAGATGACGATTTCACTTCGCAGGGCGGCATTCAGTCCCAATATCAAAGAACGAAGAGACTGCAGTTGTGCAATCTTCGATAAGACAGGTAATCTCGTTGCTCAGTCAAAAGACATACCTGTGCATCTAGGCGCGATGCCGATGTCTGTGAGAGCATGCATTGAGGAGTTAGGAGACGCATTGACCGAAGGGAGCATGGCTCTGGTAAATGATCCCTACCGGGGAGGATCGCACTTGCCTGACATCACCCTCGTGGCTCCGGTATTTCATGAAGGGGACCGTGTAGCATTTGCCGCTAATAGAGCTCATCATGCAGATGTTGGCGGGAGTAGCCCCGGATCCATGCCCGGGCTATCACTCAATATCCATGAGGAGGGAGTCTTGATCTCTCCACGAATCGTGGTCGAACAATCGCGAATTAGAAGGTCCTCGGTTGATGACTTGCTCTCTGAGACCCGAACACCGAGAGAACGGCTTGGTGACCTGTCGGCTCAGATGGCCGCCAATATTGTTGGTATCAAGAGACTGAGGGAAGTTGCAGAGACCCATCAGTGGGAAACGCTTCTTCAGACGTTCGACGAACTGAGATACTACTCCAAGGAGAAGATGAAGACCGCTCTCTCAAGACTCGGAGACTTGGAATCATCCTTCACCGACTACATGGAGAGTGATGGGGCAGGCAACTGGGATGTTCCTATATCAGCCACAGTGTCAATCAAGGATGGAGAAGGTTTCGTAGACTTTTCTGAAACATCCAAGCAGGTTGACGGAAACATCAACTGTCCACTAGCATCCACTCTGTCAGCAGTCTACTATGTCTTCATAGCTCTGTTTGGAAGAGATGTTCCGACGAATGAGGGATGCTGGAGTGTTCTCGATGTCAAAGTCCCGAAGAGTTCTCTTCTTAGACCCAACTATCCAGCGGCTGTTTCGGCCGGCAATGTTGAGACCACCCAACGAATCGTCGATGTCATACTTGGAGCATTGGGAAGCGTCCGCCCCGATATCATCCCCGCAGCAAGTCAAGGCACCATGAACAATCTTTCGATAGGCGGAATCGATCACAGAACTCAGGCCCGTTTCTCCTTCTACGAAACTATCGGAGGCGGTGTGGGAGCCTCAAGGGGACATCATGGGACTAGTGCCATACACTCGCACATGACCAATACTCTCAACACCCCTATCGAATCTCTCGAGATGTCGTATCCACTGCGAGTATTGACCTATGCAGTACGGGAAGGTAGTGGAGGCAGAGGGAGGTGGGACGGCGGAAACGGCGTAATCAGAGAGATAGAGCTGCTTGCCAATGGATGTACAATATCGATTCAGTCAGAAAGGAGAATGAGGCGACCATGGGGTCTCAAGGGTGGTGAGTCTGCCAAGACAGGCAAAAATTCGATCGTCTATGACGAGAAAGAACACCCTGTAGAATCGAAATCAACCGTCATGGCGCCACTGGGCGCAATTGTCCGGATTGAAACCCCTGGAGGAGGGGGATGGGGAGAACGCTAATCCAGAGAGTCACTCTCATCTGTCACCAGTTGAGCTCATACTTTGAGCGAAACGCTTCCATCCACCGCATTCACACGCATCGTCTTTGAATCATCACCGTGCTTGATACGAACGTAGTAGGTGGGAACATAGAGACCCAGAAGCTTCTTGAAACTGAGAGAATGATCCGTGACCTTCTTTGCATCCTTCGGAGCCTTGGCTGCAGCCTTTGCTACTTGTCTCACGACCTTCTGGATGGAGTTGAATTTGCCTGAGGAAACCTTAGCCTTGGAAATCCAACTCGATGAGGCGCTTTTCTTTCCAGGACCAGTCAGAAGCGGCTCGAGAGACCTTGCTGGTGCACCTGTTGAACCATCTAAGACCATAGAGTCACTGCGCTTTATCTCAAACATCTCGACGAGCTCAAGCTGTATAGCCTTCCCTGGAATGTCCTTTCCCTTCTTTGGCTTCAGGACCTCTTTTCCAACCAAGACGGCATTCACTTCGTCATTGACACCGATTTCCTGATTCCTCAGTCGAAGGAACGTCATGTCCATCTCAGCGTCATAGATACAGTAGAAATCATAAGTCAAACGTGGCTTGCTTGCCTTCAATGAATCAGAAGAAACACCGAATATCTCGGGGGCATCCCGCAAAGCAAGAGCCGCAGCCTCGTCAGAGTCCACTTTCGTTCTGAAGTAATAGGTTTTCGCCTTCTTGTCGTCAATCTGCATCCGAACATCTTTTCCAGTCGTCTTGAATTTCGAGGGGCTGATTGCCGACTTTTTTCGAGAGCGTTTTCGAGCCATCGTAACCACTGAAGAACTGTTAGCTCCCCACTATATGTTCTCTTTGGCCGCTAGATTCTACCAACCTTTCGACCTGTCATTTGTGTGCAAAGGCGACTCGTATGACATCGTCCTTGGCATAGACTCTTCCGAATCCGAATCGTTCGAACTGAAGGAATGTGCCTACTTCAACCGATCTCAGACCGGGTTCTCCCAGACCGCTTGCTATAGAGCCGTCAATGAGTACAATCTCGGTAGGTACCGCGTTCTCAGGTATCCAGTGGATGATTGGACCATCGACTTCACGTACATTATCCACATGCTTGCTGTGATATCGAAGCATCGGCGGACTGCCCTTCTCAATCACGAAATTTGCGAGGTCCTTAAGCCTGATGAGATCCCCACTGCTGAATTGCTCGTAGTCCCGCTCGGGGAGACCAGCCGTTACAGGAGCTTCTGGGTTCAACGTCTTCGGATAGAGGGGGATGTTTCGAACGCCTCTTTCAGGAAAGTCTGGATGAACCGGCGGATGCGCAGAATCAAGCTCGGCGGGCAGATCAAGCAGACGTGACCAGACGGGTTCTTCGACAAAGAAGAATCGAGGTGCATCCTCATCCCTGAGGCTTCTGTTCTCTGAGTAGACAGGCTTCATAGAGATCGAGATATCAACAACGCTCAGCCCAAGGTCAAGCATTGCTTTCCTAAGAGCATCGGGATGTATTCCTCGGCGTTCGAGGCTTTGCAAACTCCAGGTTCGTGGATCATCCCATCCGCTGTATTGACCACTCAGTACCTCTTGACGCGACTTGCTCTTACTGAGTGTGGCATCCTGGAATTTCAGCCGTCCGTGATAGAGAAGTTCGGGGTGCTTCCAGCCATAGATATTCCAGATGTGTTGCTCAATCTTTCCCTCTTTCACCAAGTCCTTCCCCCGGATGATATGTGTCACGCCGAGCTCGTGGTCGTCGATTCCCCAAGAGTACTCGAGTAGAGGCCAGACACGATACTTCGAACCGACACGTGGATGGTCCGTCTCGGAAATGCGCAGGATGACATGATCACGCATCGCGGGGTCAGGATCGTCCATTCCAGTCTTCAACCGGACTGCCGCCCCTTTTTCAGGATAAGTACCGTCAAGCATCATCTCCCAACGTGTAAGATTCTCTTCCACACTCAGGCGTCGACAGGGACAGGCTTTCCCGGTCACTTTGTGTTCGTTACGCCATACGGCAGGGTCGCAATCACACACGTATGCTTCCTCTCGCTTAATCAGGTCAACTGCATACTTATAGAATAGCTCAAGACGGTCTGACTTGAAGACAGTACGATGAACAACGACTCCTAGGTAGTCTAGTCCTTCCCTGATCAGATCAAATGCCTCAGGTTCCACCTGCTTCTCAGCAGAACCGATTGTGTCATCGAATACAAGAATCAGCTCTCCGTTGTACCGTTTGACGTAGTAGTCATTGAGAACTACCATTCTTGCATTTCCGACATGCAAGGGTCCTGATGGAAACGGAGCCATCCGCATAACTACCTTGTCCCATTTGTCCAAGTTAGGTAGCTCGGGCATCTCCTTAGGCTCGTGCTCTTCTTCAGGCTTCTCCAAGAGCTCTGGAGCCATCTCCCTCAGTTCTGCTATCTGCTCCTCCAATGTCATGTCAGAGATCTCAGCAACGAGGCGGGAAACAATCTGTTTGACCTCTGCAGCTCGTGGCCTCAAATCAGCTCTTGTGCCCAGAAGTGCACTCATGACTGACTTGACGCTCGGCTCTCCATCGTATTTTACAGCGTTGTCAAGCACGACTATTCTTATCTCGTACTCAAGGTTGCTCACGGTACTAGCTCCAACACTTCAGGATATACAGTGCAGATTTAACTGTGACCGTCACCACTTCGCCACAATACATAGGTATCATTTGGAGACGCTTATTTGGCACAACTATGGAACCAGACGAGTGCCTCAAGAGGTTCAGGTGGATATCTTGTCAGAACTGAAATGCTGTAAGCTTTGTGGCGCGTTCAAGACATGCAATCACAAAGGTGAATGCTGCATAGAGTGTAGGTATTTTGACCCAGTAGACATGATGTGTCTTGCTCCCTTGAAAAAGAAGAAGCAGGCAGAAGAGCGAGAGAAAGAGGAAGATACGTTCAATAGTGACGTGATTGACCCCCAAACATTTCTGTTCGAAGACGACGACGACCTCTTTGAAGATGATGAAGAGGAGCTCGAAGAGGCTGATTTCTATGACGATGAGGACGAGTATGACGACTTGGATGATGACTGGGACTAGGCTCATTCAGATCAGGGCGCGAGAATAGACAGATTGTAGAAATACAGGGAGAATAGTCCAATAGCAATCATCACGAGTAGTGTCGCGTTTCCAACTAACCAGTTTCGAGCGTTCTTTCGGGAGATTTTGATTGGTCCGAGCTGTTTCAATCCCGTTGGGGCCTTGCTATACGGATCAGCGGCACGCCAGAATACCTCAAGTGGGCTTGCGTCACTCGGGAAGATATCGAGATAGAGATGACTAGCATATCCCAGTAGGAAGAGGGCAGTGATGTAGTACTCAACATGAGCTCCAACGCTGAGCGAAGAAGCCATGAGGACGCTGTATGCAACATTCAACAGAGTTCCTAATGTAATCAGAATAGGTAGAATGGCAGAATGAAAGACAATATTCCGATGTCGAGATATTCCGAGGAGAGGTATGTCCCAGTCCGGCATTAGCGCACCTGTTATGGTGATTAGAGATCCTATGAAGACAGAGATGCTCCCAACGACTGCTACTCCTGAAATCCATTGATAGACCCCAGAACCCACCAGGGAACCCACGGAGAATGTCACAAACGCCATGGCGCCCACTGCGCTTCTGTTACTCGTTGTTCTTGTTGTGCTCTTATGAGGCGCTTTCCAATAGAGAATCGGAACTGCAACCATAGTCAGTATGAATCCACCTAGTAGGTAGTATGGTAACATCTCCATCAACCGACCCAAGTCCGACTGCCATACACTGAAACCAAAAAGCAGTGAATACAACCCAACAAACATTGAGAAAGCGAACAAAAGATGGGAGAGCCTGTTCATAATGCAACCTCTTCAAGCGCGAATACCGACAGGCGTCTGTAATCTGCAGAGGGATATATTTCTTATCTCTTCTCCCTGAAACCTGGGAACCAGTATCTTGTGCTCTTGGAGAAGCTCTTTTGCCGCTTTGCAACGCCATTCTGAACGAGTAGGTCAAGAGCGTTCATCACTCTTCCTTCCGTCCAACCAAGAGTCGCCACGATGTCTTCTATTGTGAGCATTCCGGAGCGCTTAGATGCGAGACTGATCACAGCTTGAGGGTCATCTGTCAGTTCTACAGGAACGAAGTTCACAATCTTGGCACCAGTCTTTAGTACAGAGATGCCCTCTATCAGCCCGTCGTCGGCGAGTTCCTTGAGGACGTCTTCGATCTCATCGGCATTAGCATCCCATCCGAGATCATCCATTCTCACCATCACATGCGAGAGGAGCATCACACCACCCACTTCTTCAGATTGCTCGGCCATTCTGAGAATGTCTCTCCTCAGCGCATCACGCCGGTCATCCCGTTCCAGAAGACGCTTCACCATTCCTTTACGTTTCTTGGCCTCTGTAATCCAAACCTCAGGATTGTAGCCAAGGTCAATCAGAAGGTCTTCCAACGCGTCCCGGTGAGTGGGAATCCTCAGGATGGTTTCGCCCTGTCTATCAAAGACGTCTCGAAGCCGCGTTCTGATATGGTCAATGTCGTCCGCTCGTGCCTCCAGCTCACCCAGCGCTTCGTGCAATCGTTCCTCCCGCGTCATGGCTGTGAGTCTGACTGGTATCGAGAGTGATCCTTCTCGGTGAATCGAGAAATCAAGACTCTTTGTCTTGAAGCCACGAGCTACGACTCGAACGCTGTAAGTGTTTTGCGGGAGACGAACCACCGCCCGCCCCATACTGTCAGAAGTGATGTTCATGCCCGCAATATGCAACTGAGCACGCTCTACAGGCGTACCTGTTTGATCAGAAATGTGAAACGTGATTTTGGTGCCTGTACCGTCATCCGGTAGAATCAGGATGTCCTGCTCCTCGAGATCCATCTTCTTGGACGGTATTCCCCGGAGTAGTTCATCAAGCTTCTGAATGGCGGAATCTCTGGCCACAGCCTCGGCAAGAAGCAATGACCCACCTTCACGAATCAGCTCGCGTGTAATCTCAAGTGAAAGGAGGTTCTTTGTGCGAGATAAGACCCTGATATGCTGCATCAGGGAGGGATTGCTATCTATCGCATTCTCAAGGCGAGAGGCAATCCCAACCAGACCGTCGTTCATTGGTTTCAACGTATCGACGAAGTCGCGCATCAGACCAACCTTCTGACCAGTCTCCTGATGATGGAGTGGAGGTATGACATTGACTTGCAGCACACCCTTCTTTGAAAAGCCGAAAAGATACAAAGGAATGAATAGGGATAGAGGACCCTCAACTGTGGGAACATCATCTGAATCTACCAGTATCTCATCAAGTTGTTCCTCAACATCTCGATAGATGCCCATAACCCTATCAACCGACTTCCTGAGTCTCCCAAGGGCTTGGTTCAGGGCCTTGGTGGCATCCTTGTTGCCTTCAGTCAGCTCGATTCGGCGTTTCTGATCGCGTTCCAGTGCCTGTCGTCTTTTCTTCAGGAGTTCCCCAAGCTCCTTTTGCCTAGGTCCCACTTCGTCGTCAATTGCCTGAATGCGGGACTCGATGGCAGATATCTCTCTGCTCAGATGTTCTATTCTGGTGGTCAGTCTCTGAATCTTGGCAATCTGTCCCTCGTTCTGTCCTTCAAGAACAGATTGGACTGCATGTTCTAAACAACTCACTAACTCAATTAGTTCACGTGAACGATTCAGTTCGTAAGCTGTGGCCAGTAGTTGCGAGAGAGGATCATTATTCCCACTCTCCAACATGGCCGGGAGTTCAACCGCATAGGGTTCAATCGATTCGATTGTTGGCAGGTTGAGAGTTGCCACTGCACCTTGAGCCATTCTGCCATGAAGTAGACCTAATACGGTGACTGCCTCTTTCCGTTCAACTTGAGATAGGTCCTCAACTATCTCGTTCAGAACTGTGAGCAGATCATCAGGACTCGTCACCTTGGACAAATCAGGGTCTTTCAGGGGGAATCTCGAAACAGGGGCAAATGAAACAGCAGAGAGACCAATTCGTTCAACAAGAGCTAGTTGACCAGACCCGCCAGGCTCTATGGAGATAGGCAGATACGCTTTCATTAGAAACTCAAACTCGTCGGCATCACGAGCTTGGAGAATACGAAGCAAGAGGCTGGCCAGTGCGTAATCCTCTGGAACGGACTGTAACATAGCTGGCGCAACCCCTAGCAATATCGGATGGGTTACCGATGCTGGCACAATGATCTCGTTGTTTGGCGGTTCCATTTTGCCCCTCAAGACTAGTCTATAGAGATTGCCTTTTCACACTTTCTGGGAGGGCATCATCCCCAAGCTCTCACGGAATCCAAGAGTTGCGAACAACTTCGCGAGTTCTGAACAGCTGTGGAAATCAACCGGAAAGCGACTTTAAACAACGGATAGGACAGTGTATGGCTTGGTACAATCACCCGAGAGTGAGAGCAACCTGACAGAGTGAAAGCATCAGAGAAACGCTCCATTACCTCTCCATGGGCCAAAGACACCCTGGTGTCCAAGATGCTACAACGTGGGATACATGACACGTGCATAGCGTCTATCGCCCCGAATGTCAATACTAGTCATCAGAGTCAAACATTTATGCCATGCCTGCATCTCTCATTTCGGGGCAGAAAATGCCGGAAGCGGTCTTCATAGTCCAATACGACGATTATCAGGGATTCTTGGTGAGGAAGAGTCAACCGTCTACCTTTCGAATCAATGAAGAAACCCTGAATCTCCTCTATGTGGCTCACGAAGAGGTCGACGAGGAGATCAAGTTGCATAATCTTGATGACAGAAGATACGTGTCATTCAAGAGCAGCGAGTATCCGGGATGGCTCGTGGGCTATGTTCTACGCGAGCAAACCGATTTCGGCCCAAATCAAGAACTGTTCGAGGGGATGAGCAGGCTCATGCTGGCGCTTATGCAAGTTTCTTCTAATGAGGTCGACCTGATGGAGATTATCAGGCATGAGAGAACCTTGCCCGAAAGGACAAAGGAGCAGCTCCTGGCCAAGATATATTTCACACCGTCCTCAGCTCTCCTATTGGAAAGGCTGCAGGAGCAGGGTGTCGACTCGGCAAGGGCTTTGAACCTGTGGCTGTCTAACCAAGTCCAGACAGAAAATGTCAACATAAAAGAAGTGGCCAGACCTCTGCTAGACTCGGGTGTCGCACGCGTTGAAATCATCGAAACAAAATCGGAGATGGTCTTTCTGATTAGAGATGTCTTTGGCTATCGAGCGCCCCCTGTGGAATCGCTTCTGAATGCAAAGGCCTACATGCCACACATTGCCAAGAGATATGAGGAATATGTGAAGGAGTTCTTCTCTCCGGAGCCACCTGCCAAGGGATACAATCCTACCATACCTATGGACCAACCAGATTCCCCACTGATGGAGGATCGAGAACGCGTTTTCGAAGTGATATATGACAGTTTTAACTATATAGTGCTCAGGTCTCTCAGAGATAGACCTAAGAGCATTGATATGATTTCGGATGAAACGGCTCTACCCAAGAATATCGTGAGAGATGTATTAGGAACTCTTGAGTCACAAAGAATCTCCGTTCACTTTGAGGATGAGAAAATGTGGGCATTGGTTACAAACCCGACAATCAAGACATTTATGCCGGAGTATATACTCTCAACCGTTGCGAGGCGGGTTTCCGAAAAGAAGTTGGACAGAAATGCTGCAAAGAGATACTTGCAGCTTCTCATTGATACATGGAGCGAACAGGATGATTAGAGGTATTTACATACTTGGTCAGGAGAGCAACATGGTCTACTCCAAAGAGTATGCCACTAGTGACTCAAAATCAGCCCTCATAGAATTTGTCGTCAGTCTTGCCGAGTTTCTCTCTTCAGTTAATCTAGAACAGAAGACCGAGTCCATGGGTCTGGCATTGGCCAGAATATTCTACACAGTACATGACCCCTTCACCTTTGTATTCATCGCAGATAAAGCGGATGACCCAGCTCAAATCGAAGAACGGATGGGTCAAGTTGTTGATATCTTCATGAAAGACTTCGCCAGACTGGCCGAGGCGAATCAACCACTTGATGGCTTCGAAGCCAAGGTGGACGAGATTGCGGTCACAATGGTAAAAGTGGCGATACTAGGATATGCAGGTGTTGGGAAGACGACGACATTGCATTTGCTCCGTGGTGAAACACTGCCCCTGATTCACGATCCAACCATCGGTGTCAGTATCAAGAAACTACCCGAAGAAGTCCAGAACGCCAATATTGTGCTATGGGATCTGGCAGGACAGTCCAGATTCAGCATATTGTGGGCCAAGATGATTGCCAATGCCCAGGTTGTTATAATTGTGACAGACAGTACTCTCGAGAACGTCCTGAGAAGCAAGAAGCTCGTTTCGCTTGTCAAAGAAGAGGTGCCCAATGCCAAAGTCATAGGTATAGCAAACAAGCAGGACCTTCCCACCGCCCTAACCCCTGAAAGAGTCGGACAGATACTCGGAGTCACAACTTTCGAGTTGGTCGCCATCGATATCTCATACCGCGATAGACTCATTCAGATCATCCGCAAGGCCATTCTCGAAGGAAAAGACGAATCGAAGGCGTCATAGGAGCTTCTTGCAAACCCGTTGAAATGCCATAGTACAGCAGGGAAGAAGTTTAAAGAGAATAACGCAAACGTTTGGGTAACGATAGAGCCAACACTCTAGGTGACAATAAATGGATCTCGACATAAGTTCTATGCTTGAAAAGCTCAAGGAAATTGAAGGCTTTGCCAGTAAAGTTGACGAAACAAAGAGACTGGCTGATGATCTGGCCATGAATTTTGCCAAGATGAAAGAACAGCTGAATAAGACGATAAATGACTCGATGAATGAGATTGCCGATCAAATCGAGATGCTCCGCAAGAATATGGAAGCGATGCAGAGCGTGAAGCCAGAGAAGAGTGGTGGAGAAGCCAAGCCGATTGAGAAACCTCCAGCTGAACCCGAACCGGTAGTAGCAGAACCAGAACCTGAACCCCCCAAGGTGGAACAGCCCGAGCCCACAACTAAGACTCCGGAGCCTGCACCCGTCCAGCCAACACCGCAGGCTGAGGAAGAACCAGTTCAGGTTGAAGCACCAGAAACCCATCCAGCAGCTGAACCGGAAGCAGCAGTAGGAGAAGTAAGTGACGAGAGAGAAGTCCTTCTGCAGAAGAAGGATAGGCTCAAGGCAGAACTCACAGACCTTCGCTTTGATTACATGAGAGGGTACATACCTGAGGATGAGTACAAATCAAAGGAAGCAGAGCTGGATAGCAAGCTGGAGAACATCGACAAACAGCTGGCAGAGATTGCATAGAATAGAATGCATTGCAGTGGCATAGTAGTTCGGAGTAGCTTACTCTGCTGTAGTATGCTATGCTCACTGTTTTATCTTTATGAAACCAAGGTGGCAGCAGGCTGGACCATAAGGCCCTAAGTCATCAGAAGTGCATGCGCTCACTATTCATTTGGACATCTTTTTCGCGGCAGCAATGATCTTCTTCGCAGTAGCCTCGCCTACACCATCGACACTAGTAGCGAGGTCAGTGGCGTCTGCATTAGCAATTTTGCTTATTGACTTGTAACCGGCATCACGAAGGCTCTTGCGGGTCTTCTCACCAACGCCCGGAAGCTCTTCAAGATTGTAGTCCCTCATGATATCCTTGGCTGCATCAATCATCTTCTTGGCGGTGGCTTCGCCCACTCCATCAACGTCGTCTGCAATCTTTGACGCCTCTGCATCTGCAACAGCAATCACAGACTTGTAGCCTGCCTTTACTAGGCCCTCTCTCGTCTTACTGCCAACTCCAGGTAGCTCTTCTAGGGGGATGTCCGTTGCAGGGGCTTTAGCAGGCTTTGCAGGTTCAACCTTCTTCGGCTCCTTCTTCGGCTCCTTCTTAGGTTCCTTCTTCGGCTCCTTCTTAGGTTCCTTCTTCGGCTCCTTCTTAGGTTCCTTCTT
>CAZLEV010000001.1:0-6368 GCA_964558645.1 uncultured archaeon | reverse complement strand
TCCTTCTTAGGTTCCTTCTTCGGCTCCTTCTTAGGTTCCTTCTTAGGTTCCTTCTTCGGCTCCTTCTTAGGTTCCTTCTTAGGTTCCTTCTTAGGTTCCTTCTTCGGCTCCTTCTTAGGTTCTTCAGCTGGGACGACTTCGGGTTCTTCCTCTAGAGGTTCAACAACAACTTCAGGTCTGCGGTCTCGCTCACGCTCTTTCTTCTTGCCAGCTTCTCGTCGCTTACGAGCAATCTTGGAGGGTTTCACAGCGCCCCCAGCTGCAGCAAGAGCAAGATCCATCTCATCATCAATCACAGGTCGCTCAGGGACAGAAGAGGCGACTTCTTCAAGAACCTCAGAAACCATGATAGGGCGTTCTGTTTCTCTCTTCTCGAGCTCTGCGGGCCGTGTATAGACAGCAAATCCGCCCTCCCGCAAATAGGGTACTAGTTCGCCGTTCTCTTGTTTCTTGCTGAGAATATCCTTGGCAACACTCATTCGGATATTGAAACGCCTTGCGAGGTCAAAGGCCGTGACCGAGGTGACATTAGATAGAAAGCCATCTATCTCTTCAAGTGTTTCTTTCTTCGGCACTGCATCACGTATGATTCGGTCAGTCTTGACTGTTGATTTTCCCCACTTCTTCTTGCTCATTTGGAAGCGACTCTCCTAGATTGTTGTGCTGGGGTCAGCGCCAAAAACCTGAGGTGTACTTTTAAAGCTGCTCATTGCTCTCTTGTATTATGCCAAGAACTGACCTGTATGGGGCATTCGGTATACAAGTTCCACCTACTCGATGGGCCGAATATTGAGTTTCTGCTCCACTGAGACCTCACTGCTTGGCGGAATATCTTGGTCTACTACACAACCAGGTGTCAGGAACGAGTACTCTCCAATCTTGGTTGCAGGATAGATAGAAGTGTTTACACCTATGACTACATGGTCACCGATGATTGCACCCAACTTGCTGATTGGGACCTCTACCTCGGAATCGTCAACCTTCAGGTAGAGAGGTTTATTGCCGGGACGCCAATTCCACATCTGCGCTCCGGCCTCTATACACGTATCAGCACCGACAATGGAATCGGCCAAGTACGTCATCCTGCCCACGTTCACTCTATCAAAGACCATGCTGTTTCGGACCTCAACTGCATACCCGATATGGACGCCCTCGCATAGGCTCGAATAGTCTCTGACGAGAGAATTGTTGCCAATATACACTTGCTTCCCGATGTAGACAGGGCCACGGATTGTGGTTCCAGGCCGTACCACGCTGCCCTCATTTATGAACACGGGACCCTCTAGAACCACGTTTTTGTGAAGCTCGGCAGACTCAGCTATGAAACTACCTTTCCCCCGAAGCATGCGATCCATGACAATCCTGTTTGCTTTCAATATATCCCATGGCCACGTGAATTCTGCCCATTCTTTCTCCCAGACGGTTGCGACAATCTTCTTGTCAGAAGCAATCATCTCTTCGACTGCCTTCTCCATCGTTTCGTGAGTCTCAAGCATTGGGAAAATATCTCGGCTGAAAGCCGTCACCCCTGCGACAGCATAGTTGCTTACATATCGGTCCGGGCCACCCTTCTCCACCAACCTCTCAACGACACCGTTTCGACCAATTCTAACGGTTCCGAATTGCTCAGGATTCGAAACAAGTGTGACAAGCATTGTGGCATCGGCATCCATTACGCCATGATTGTAGAGAGTCCTCTGAACCATGTCTTCGTCAACCAGCACATCACCGTTCAGCAACAGAAACTCTTCTTCATCTTCTAGCTCGTCTCTTGCAACAAGGATGGCATCTTCGACGCCTTTCTGTTCATGTTGGACAACATACCGTATTCTTACATCGAAGTCTGAACCCTGCTCGAAATAGTCGATGATCTCTTCTCGGCCATGCCCCACCACTACTACAAGATCATTGATATCATTCTCTCTGAGGCTCTCGAGGATGTATTGCATTACAGGCTTGCCGGCAATCTTGAGCATGGCTTTAGAACGGTGAGATGTCAGGGGGCGAAGACGGTTTCCTCTACCAGCAGTGAGTACAAGCGCTTTCATTGTGGGTTCACACTAGGGCAGACTAGTGATGGTAGCAATAAAACCTTTAGCTGAAGGGCAAGTCGTCGGGAGGGATGAGAGAGAAGTACAGTCTCTGCTTCTCTGCGCCAACATTTTTTGTCTTGTTTATCTTGAGCAACCCAATCTCTCCTGTGTTAGCAACATGTGTACCAGCACAAGCAGAGGCGTCATAGTCTCCAATCAGAACCACCCTGAATGCTTTGACAGATTCAGGCACCATGTCCAGATACCTAGTCTGATATCCGCGCTTCTTGAGATACTCAATTGCCTGTTCTCTTGGCATGAACTCAATCCTAACATCAAGATTATTCGTCAGTATCTCATTCACTCCTTTCTCGGTCTCGGCAACCAGCTCTTCCGAGAAGTCATCAATCGGATGGTAGTCAGCACGACTCTCACGGGGTTTCACCATGTTCCCTCTGGTCTCTAGTCCCTGGTTCAACTGCAGGTAGCGTGATAGAATATGTTGGGCGGTATGATAGCGCATGCATTCATGACGAAATGCCCAATCCAATTTGCCGTGAACCTTCATTCCAGTTTCAAAGGGAGGAGGACCTGAAAGAATGTGGTGTACTTGTCCTCTCTTCTTCGTCTGGGTTACTGTAGCTTCCCATGCGCCCGATGTCAAAACACCTCGGTCACCGCTCTGACCGCCCCCTTCAGGATAGAAGGCAGTCCGGTCAAGCACAACATAGTTCTCACCAACCTCAGTAACGGTTGCATCAAACTCTCGAATGTAGTTGTCTTTCATGTGTAGCAGTTCAGTCATGCGGCAGGCTCCTGTTACTCTTCTCTTGATCTGTGTCTAGTCATCTTCTTCGTTTCGGCCCTGAACTTTCCTCCATTCATCAATGCCTAGTTCTTGAGCCTCAATAAGCTCATCTCTGCTAAGCTCTATATCGGCGGCTTCAACTGCTGCATCGATCATCTCGCAAACCGACTCCTCGCTCTCTGCCTCTTCGATACCTTGAAGCAGCGCATCCGTTATTTGCTCTGGGAGATTCAGCTCCCTAAGAAAAATTGCTATGGGTACATATGAAGCGGGAACGTATCCAGATGCCTCCGACAGTGTTAGGTCGAGTTTCTGAAGATTCTTGACGAATATCTCAGTAATGGTTTCATGTCTTGTCTTTACACTGATCTCATCGAAGTCCTTGTCCTTCTCGATAGCAGAAATCATTTTCTTCGTCTGCTTCATGACAGGGCCCCTGCCCTTGTCGCCGCCGAATATTCTACTGAAGAGCCCGCCCATTTGTAACGCCTTGTCCCTGTTTAGAATGCCCCACAATCTGAGAAACTAACTCCGAGTTTCAAGCGAAAGGAGGCAAACAATTCAAAGGGTGACAACGGCAACTTTAAGGTTTCTTATGACGGGAGGGGAACAGAAACGGGAGATATCATCTCATGCCTTCAACAAAAGAGATTCTAGAGAGATTGGTTTCAGGACATCTGAGTATAGAGGAAGCACAAGATGCATTGAAAGCCGCATCCATATCGGATCTCGATGGAGTCGCAGCACTGGATACGAATCGAGATGAGAGAAGTGGCGTTCCAGAGGTAGTGCTAGGCGAGTCGAAGGACGTTGAAGACATAATCAAGATTGTTCGACGTATGGTGGAGAGAAAAGGTTACGCGATAGTCACAAGGATGACAAGGTCAAAGACTGATATTCTGAAGAGCAATCTCACGGACCTCCGAATTCAGATTGAAGGAGCAGGCGACCACCTAACACTATTGGTACACACTGCGGATTGGAAGTTTCCGGACGGGGACGGAGAAGTGGGAGTTCTCACCGCTGGCACCTCAGACATCCCCTATGCAAAAGAAGCGGAGATAGTCATACGAGCAATGGGTGTAACCCCCATTTCATTCTATGATGTGGGTATAGCAGGGATTCACAGGCTAGTGGAGCCACTCCGCAAGATGGTAGAAAAGCGAGTGTCTGCCATCGTGGTCATGGCCGGAATGGAAGGGGCACTGCCAACAGTGATTGCCTCCCTTGTAGATGCGCCCGTCATTGGAGTGCCAATCCCTACAGGCTACGGTCACGGCGGCGGAGGCGAAACGGCCTTGGCTGCAATGCTCCAATCCTGTGCCCCGGGCCTAGCGGTCGTGAACATTGGCAATGGAGTTGGAGCTGCTGCGATGGCCGCACTGATTGCCAGACGTTGTAGAAATGGAAACCAGTGATTCGTTCAGGCAGTCACTGGAATCTTCAACTGGAATCGAAGTGCCGTGCAATCTCCAAGTATATGTTGACCGAGTTAACCATCTCTTCTATCTGGATGTACTCATTCGGCTGGTGAGCCTGCTCAATTGATCCCGGACCACAGATGACATTGAGAATCCCGATCTTGGGCTGCAAAACCGAGCAGTCCGTACCATAGGTTGCAGATGAGGGAGTAGGTCTGTGACCTGTATTCGATTCAACAGCATCCAATGCGACAGGGACAATCTCAGTGTCCAAAGGTGTCAAAACTGCGTCCTTCCCATGTACGTATTCCAATTCAACTTGCCCGTCGAGTTGCGACTCATCTAGGATGCTTCGCATCTTCTCTAGGACAGCATCTAGGGACTGGCCTTTGACAAGCCTCATGTCGAGAGATGCCTCACATCTGTCGGGGACAACGTTAATCTTGATTCCGCCCTCGATGAGACCCAAGTTTAGAGTGGGCGGGCCCATGAGTTCAGTCTGTTCGTAGGGGAACTCTGTCTCCTTGATCAGCTGGAGAGATTTGATACAGAGGTCGATGGCATTTTTCCCCTCTTCAGGCCTAGACCCGTGCGCCGACTTTCCATGAGCGATGAGTTTTGTCCACAGCATCCCCTTTTCACCCACCAGCACATCGAGACTGGTGGGCTCTGCACATACTCCGTACCTAATACCCTTCAGGATACCACTCGCTGCAACAGCCTCGGCTCCTGAACAGCCGCTCTCCTCATCCGATGTAGCAAGCATGACAAGAGGACGTTCATGTCTTTCTTCTGAATAGACTATCATCGACTCGGCCAGCGCAGCAACCGGCCCCTTCATATCGCAGGAGCCACGCCCATAAAGCCGGCCGTTGACAATCTCTCCACCAAACGGGTCGTGCTTCCAGGAGTCGATAGACCCAACCGGAACTGTGTCCATATGGCCATGAATCACGAGATCGCCTGTCTCATAGTCGTGGGAGTAGAAGATAAGATTTGGACGTTCTGCGTCACCAACGGACCTGCATCCAATTCCGTGCGACTCCATGTGCTCTCTCAACACTGCTGCAACTTCAGCCTCTCTCCCGGGCGGACTCTCCGAATTGGTCGCAATCAGAGACTGGGCAAGCGAAATGATCCGTGATTCTTTGAGCATCTCTATCAGACCTCACCCACGGACACTCTGCTATGAACCTATCCCTTCGCCTTGGAACCACAGCTTTTTCAGGAGGGCTACGATTGTTTCTGCATCGGTCGAGGACGAAATTACCGTTCATTGTAACTTGGACAAACTTGGACATCAAGCAGTCCGTCCAGGAGCGGCACTGGACTGGTGATTGTGCACGTGAATGATGTTTCGTGCCGCATTCACATCGGCATGGAAGTGCTCCTCACACCTCCCACAGTAGAAGTACTCCCCACCCCTTCTCTCCCTCGTGGAACTGTCATGCTCCACCCGGAATCCTCGTTCTCCACACTGGTGGCATGTCTGGGAGGTCCACGCCGGGCTCACCGTCCAGACCCCACCGTAGCGGTGGCCAAGGGTCTGTCGCATATACCGTATGGTGTCAAGCACCTTGGACCAGAGATTGCTCGACAATCTCCATGAATGAGTGCCATAGCCTCTGGGCGGCTGGTAGTTCTTCAGGTTCTCAAGATACAGGGTCTTGACCCCGTGGCGCTCACAGAACCAGACGGCCTCTGATGCAATCTGTCGGGCTATCTCCCTGTCCAGCCTGCGAATCTTCCGCCAGATGGCTGCAAGACGACGCTCCTTCTTCATCAGATGCCCGGGTCGCGGACGGTCCTCCCCGTGCTTCTTCTCCCAGTTGTTCCGCATCAGGGTCACTCTGGATGTGAGATGCCGGGTCTGCTGTCGGAGAAGGTCCCTCTTCTCGACTAGTCCCTCAAGAGAGATGAGCTCATCGACGTACTCATCATGTCCATCTCTCACCGAAAGTACCATGGGTACACGGATTCCCCGGTCGGCACCGGCTCTCCTGTTGTAGTGCCGTTCACCGAGGGCCGCATCTATCATCTCTCGAGTTGGTGGGAGGAAGGGGATCTGGAGTTCTACTCTGTGCTCACGAAGCAAGAGGCGAGGTG